>NZ_AWZU01000139.1 GCF_000472385.1 Bradyrhizobium sp. ARR65 | reverse complement strand
GGGTATCGCTGGTATCGCGTCGGCGGCCTGGACTATTTGCTGAAACGCAGTGACATTAACACAAACACAAGGGGGAAAGCCGGGCACGGTGGTCCGTAACGATTTCAGCTAAGGGTCAATCGCGACGGTCTTGCCTCATCTCTATGAGGTCCGGTCTACCCCCCTCGGAGCCGACATGCAGGCGACAGGCGGATTTCGTCGCGATGGCACACAAAGAGACATCGTCTCACAGAAGGGCTTTGGAGAGGGCAAAGGTCATCCTCGACCGAAGTCTAGGGGCATCGCTTGATTTGGCGCGCGATGCCCCGATCGTTAGCGTGGCTACTTCGGAAACAGCTTGTCGCGTATGTATCGCGAGGTGGGCGTCAGCCTGATGCCTCGTGGCTTACGCCACACCGCCCTGTCGATCTCTCGCTTGTCACCGATCTTCAATTCGCCCGAAGCCTTGCTCGCCATGAAGATAGCGTCGCTCATTTTACGCCCGGACAGGCGGTTTCTCTTTTTGACTTCTTTCCACAGTTTGAGCCGACCCAGTTTGAGCTTGGGCAGTTCCTCCTTGATCTCGCGATGGAGACATTGCTTGTCGCTCTCTCTAGCCCGCTTCCGGCCGCCCGGAAACATCCAGCGCTGGTCGCGCCGTCGTCGGACCAAAAGCACCCAACCACGCTTTATGGCCACCAATTTTGAGGATTTAGCCAACCTCGTCGCCCCGTAACCTTCGACATGCCCGAAAGAAACATGAACTGAGAATCAATGAGATGCCAAGCCTCGGTACGAGGCGTTGGCACCCTCAAATCGGGCGCGAAGGGGCCATCCGGCTTATCGAAGGCAATTTCCGAGCTGGGTCACACCCGGAAGAACTCAGGCTGAGCATTCGAGTCCGCTTGCAGGGTGGCCTCCACTGAGGTGGGTGGCGCCCCTCGGCGCGCCGAAAGGTTGCGCGGGAGAGGTGATCAGTCCGTCGGCTGCGGCCCGTCGTAGCCTTCGATTACGATGATGTCGATATCTACGGCGCCCGCGCGCAGTGCCCTCGCCTTGGTGTATTCGGGTGAGCGGTAGCAGGCGAGCGCGGTTTCGTAGTCCTTGAACTCGATCACGAT
>NZ_AWZU01000138.1 GCF_000472385.1 Bradyrhizobium sp. ARR65 | reverse complement strand
TCGGCGCGCAAATCAGCGGAAACATCTGCTTCTACCTTGGCAAGTTCACCGACGTCCGCGCTTACCATGAGAGTGTTTTCTCCTTATGGGATCCGGCCTATCGAGCCTTCGCGCCGACGGCAGAAGATCCATACGTTGGAGCCGTGATCCATTTTTCCCGGACGTTGGTCTGCCTTGGTGATCTCGATGAGGCGCGTTTGCGGCGGGACGAGGCCCTTGCAGAATCGCAACGGCTCTCGCCCTTCATGCGGGCTTTCGTGCTGCGTCAGGCTTGGTATCGCGATTGGGCGGTCGAGGGGACTGAGGCAGGCCGGTCGATGCTTGCGTCGGCGAAAGAAGTCGTGACCGTCTCGGACGAACATGGCTTCCGTGACTCGTTGGCAATCGGGAACATCATGCGCGGCTGGTGTCTGGCCAGCCTGGGGCAAGCCGCCGAGGGCATCCCGCTACTCCTTGGAGGGCTGGCAACGTGCCGCGCCGGGAATCGCAAGTTGATGATTCCATTTTTTTGCTGACGCTCGCGGACGCTTACGGAATGGCGGCGCAACCGCAACAAGGGCTTGATCAGCTCGCTGAAGCGGCCAAGTTGGTTGAGACGACGCACGAGCGCTGGACCGAGGCCGAGATACATCGGCTCCGTGGGAGGCTATTGCTGTCCATGCACGAGCACGCCGCAGCCGAGGATAGCTATCGCCGCGCACTCGAAGTGGCGCGGCGTCAAAGCGCCAAGTTCTGGGAGCTGCGCGCGGCCCGCGATCTTGCGCGGCTTTGGTGCGACCAGGGCAAACGAACCGAGGCGCGCGATCTGCTCTCGCCCATTTACGGCTGGTTCACCGAGGGGTTAGAAACGCGCGATCTGAATGAAGCAAAGCACTTGCTCGCCGATTTGGCGTACTGAGGGCCTGCGGTCGACTTCCTGTTGTTGAGCGGGGCCTTGGTGCCTGAGAATTATCACTCCGCAAATCGCGTACCGTGGATAACCCGTTTTATCGTGCTCTGTGGAAACGCAGCGGCCAGAACAGCGAGAGGCGGACATCTGTTCTTGTGCTGGTTTTCGGACGCCGGGATCATGGGAGCCTCCACACGATGAGGTCGCCGGCGGCCGAAAAGCGCCAAGGCACGAAGTCGCGGGAAGTGA
>NZ_AWZU01000137.1 GCF_000472385.1 Bradyrhizobium sp. ARR65 | reverse complement strand
CCCAGGAAGTCGAACTCTCCTTCCGGCACCTTGCAGATTCGTGTCTTGTCCTCGTTGACCGTCAGCTTCAGCTTTCCCATGATCACGCACAATTGTCGCAGGGCCTCTTCAGCCTTGCCCCGCCTGCACAGGATCACGAGGTCGTCGGCATAGGTCACGATGCGAGAGAGCCGAGGCTTCGCTCCAGCCCGAGCATCTTCCATCCCAGCACAAACCGGCGCATGTAAAGATTCGCCAGCAATGGGGAGATGGGTGACCCTTGCGGGATGCCGCGTCGGTTGTCCCGGGCTTCGGTCGTGCGTGTCTTCCGTTCTCGATCGTCGGTTTCTTCCACGGGACATTCCAACCACATCTTGATCAGATGCAGCACGCGCCGATCAACAATCCGGCGCGCCACCGATTTCAGTAGCTCGGCATGCGGAATGCTCCCGAAGTAATTCGCGAGGTCGGCGTCAACGACTTCCGGCTGGCCGCGAAACAGCTGCGCTTCCACCTCGACTACCGCCTGTTGGGCATTTCGCCCTGGACGGTAGGCATACTGCTCGGGTGGAAGGTCGGCTTCAAAGATCGGCTCCAGTACCAGCATCGCTGCCGTCATGCAGACTCGACCTGAGTTTGCCATTGGTCTTCGGTATGTACACTCTTCTGATGGGGTCCGGTCGGTACGTCTCCTGCCTGAGCGCAAGCGCCAGTTCGCCAAGCCACCGCTGCACCCCGTACACGTCGATGTCCGCAAAGTCGTGACCGTCCACGCCCGCTGCGCCCTTGTTGGAGCGGCATTGAGCGTAGGCATGGGCCAAGATGTCCTCCCGGCTGATCTTGTCGTACAGGGTGTAGAAGCGGTAGCTGGCTTCTGCCTTCGCTTTCGCGTGCAACGCCGTCTGCAGTTTCTGAACACTCTTCGGAGTTGATAGGTTGCCCAATCCCCAGGTCCCTCACCACGTCTTGCGTTCGTCTTGAACTGAGGTCCCTTCCCTCCCCCCGGCGTTACCCGGCTTCACCAGAACTACGAACCCCTCCGCATCCCCACGGCGCCCGGCCTGTCCCTCGCGGGCGTCCGGTTGGTCATCCCTGACCACGTCGTAGGGCCTCCCGTGTTGCGTACGCTTTCCTTGTGTACATGCTGTCGCCACTACCCCGGCGCA
>NZ_AWZU01000136.1 GCF_000472385.1 Bradyrhizobium sp. ARR65 | reverse complement strand
TACATCCGTCCGAACGAGTAGCCCAGGAAGTCGAACTCTCCTTCCGGCACCTTGCAGATTCGTGTCTTGTCCTCGTTGACCGTCAGCTTCAGCTTCCCCATGATCTCGCGCAGTCGTGACAAGGCCTTTTCGGCTTTGCCCCGCCGGCACAGGATCACGAGATCGTCGGCATAGGTCACGATGCGAGTGCCGAGGCTCTGTTCCAGCCCGAGCATCTTCCATCCCAGCACAAACCGGCGCATGTAGAGATTCGCCAGCAATGGGGAGATGGGTGAACCTTGCGGGATGCCGCGCCGGTTGCCCCGGGCTTCGGTCGTGCGTGTCTTCCTTCCTCGATCGTCGGTTTCTTCCACGGGACATTCCAGCCACATCTTGATCAGATGCAGCACGCGCCGATCAACAATTCGGCGCGCTACCGACTTGAGAAGTTCGGCATGCGGAATGCTTCCGAAGTAGTCCGCGAGGTCGGCATCAACGACTTCCGGGTGGCCGCGAAACAGCTGCGCTTCCACCTCGACCACCGCCTGTTGGGCATTTCGCCCGGGACGGTACGCATACTGCTCGGGTGGAAGATCGGCCTCAAAGATCGGTTCTAACACCAGCATCGCTGCCGTCATGCAGACTCGATCACGCACGGTTGAGATGCCCAATGGCCTGAGTTTGCCATTGGCCTTCGGTATGTACACTCTTCTGATAGGGTCCGGTCGGTACGTCTCCTGCCTGAGCGCAAGCGCCAGTTCGCCAAGCCACCGCTGCACCCCGTACACTTCGATGTCCGCGAAGTCCTGCCCGTCCACGCCCGGTGCGCCCTTGTTAGAGCGGCATTGAGCATAGGCATGGGCCAAGATGTCTTCCCGGCTGATCTTGTCATACAGGGCGTAGAAGCGGTAGCCAGCTTCTGCCTTCGCTTTCGCGTGCAACGTCGTCTGCAGTTTCTGAACACTCTTCGGAGTTGATAGATTGCCCAATCTCCAGGTCCCTCACCACGTCTTGCGTTCGTCTTGAACTGAGGTCCCTTCCCTCCACCGGCGTTACCCGGCTTCACCAGTACTACGAACCCCTCCGCATCCCCACGGCGCCCGGCCTGTCCCTCACGGGCGTCCGGTTGGTCATCCCTGACCACGTCGTAGGGCCTCCCGTGTTGCGTACGCTTTCCTTGTGTACATGCTGTCGCCACTACCCCGGCGCA
>NZ_AWZU01000135.1 GCF_000472385.1 Bradyrhizobium sp. ARR65 | reverse complement strand
TCGCTTTCTTGCTGGCCGGGGCTGCAATCTGACTTTGAAACTAACGTCATTAACGCTCTCGGGCGTTGTGCGGTATCTCTGAAAAGCGCTCCCGTTGCGGACCTAGGCAAAATTCAGGAGCAAGCGTATCTGGGACGATTGCCGCCCCGGCGATCCACGTAACCAACTAAGGATACAGCACAGAGTCTCGATTCGCAGGTGTCATAGGTTAAAGCCTAGCCGGTTCCAGGCGACTAGGATTGCCCCGGCGGGCTGAGGCGATCGCCCCGCTTCGTCTAGGGTGAAAGCCGCGCCAATCCGGGTCCCCCGGTTGATACAAGCGAGGTGCAGGTGCGGTCACTTCCGAGGTTCGCGTCATGCAAGACTACCGGGTGTTTGTTATAGGCCCCGACGGTCATGTAATTGATCGCTTCGAGTTTTGGTGTCGCGACGACGAAGAGGCCAAGGAAAAGGCTCATCAGTTTCTGGACGGCCACGACATAGAGCTGTGGCATCAAGGTCGAAAGATCGCGGAGTTCAAACGCGTGCCGTAAGCACTATGCACTA
Organism: Bradyrhizobium sp. ARR65; assembly: GCF_000472385.1. GTDB lineage: Bacteria > Pseudomonadota > Alphaproteobacteria > Rhizobiales > Xanthobacteraceae > Bradyrhizobium. The sequence goes on along the minus strand of NZ_AWZU01000135.1, from coordinate 797 downwards.
TGTCTCATTAGGAGCCATCTACCTGGCTCTGAGTTTTGACTGTGGAGCAGGAACGCAAGTGGATGCTCCATATGAGACGTATCCGGTTCCGGCGGAAAGCCTCCTTAAAGGCCCAGCTTGATCTAGAAGCCCAACAGCTGCGCGACGAAGCCAAATCCTGCCCGCCAGGGCATAAACGGGATAGCCTCCTCAGGAAGGCCCGACAGAAGGAAATCACGTCTCACATAACGGAGTGGCTTATGTCGCCCGGATTGCGACCACCAAAGTAAGGCCGCCCCGAGAGACCGATTGCGTTCCCGCCTGCATACAATGGAGAGCGGCTATGCCGGATCACTCTCAGCTAACTCGCCTGCCCGAGACGCAACGTCTCATCAGAGAAATCGAACGGACCCGCGACCTCTGCCGCCTCTCGGAGCAACTGCTCAGAGCTTCATCGGCAGACACGTTCCTGAAGGATTATGCAAACGCACCTAGAGACCCTTCGCACGAACATCGCTCAACGCGAGCGCCTTCACCGAGAGTCGAAAAATAGGATCAAGCGCGACATCTTTTGGCGACTGACGACTCACTACAAGGCGCTTGCAGAAGAGTTGGAGCAGGCGATAGCAGAGGTGCAGTCGGAAAAAGTGTAAACGCCGCCTCAGTTTGACGGCGGCCGGTCTAGATGTGGCCAAGCCCGTGATGTCGCCTTCTGTGCCCAACTGCGAAGCGGCGCCACGTCTGCTTTAGCGCCGCTGTCGGGCCAAAGCGGACCTTGAGCATGCCCTGCTCAATAGGCTCGATTTTATGGGTACACG
>NZ_AWZU01000134.1 GCF_000472385.1 Bradyrhizobium sp. ARR65 | reverse complement strand
GGCATAAATGTCTTGCTCTTGTGGTCTGAGGCCTTCGTCAAAGGCTACAGCAATCCGACCTGGATCACCTTCAAGCAGGCTCTGGATCTAGGTGGTTAACCGACAGCAAGAATATCACTCTGTTTCGTGCTGGGTATCCCGTGTTGGATAGTAACCCGAGCGCGGCATCGAGTTGCCTCTTGCTGAGAATTTTGGCCTGCCTTCCGAGCGACATTTGATCCTCCTGGAAATCCGTCAGGAGGGTAGACAGTCGGGCGTTATCGTACAGGGCTTGTCCGAGTCGCTCTTGGGGTACTCGAACAGATCCCCCTGGCGACGTGATGCCACCGCCATGACCGCCTCCTTGTGAATGGGACGATTCCCGAACTGAGAAGGCTAAGAGCGCGTCGACAAGAATGCGCGCCTCACTTCAGCAAAACCACAAGGGGGTCACTTCTTCATGTCGCTACGGGGTTAAATCCGGACGTCGCTTGACATTGATCCGGGTTGCTTCGGCCGGTCTGCGCCCAAGCTACATCGCTCTATATCGCCCTTGAACAAGGTAACGCGCTCGCAATCCGGTTGGGCGCGGTCCCCGCCTTGAATTAATCCAGCAAAGGAGTTAGCTCGCTCATGCCCTCGCGTTCAAAACCTCATGAATTGGACAAGGTGTTTTGGCCCGACGATTCGCCGCAAATCCAGAAGGAACTGGCGCAGCTGAAGCAGCTGCAGCCCCATATGACCCGCAAAACCAAGTGGCATGTCAAAATTGACGACGTAAATTATTACCCGCATAGGGGCACAATCACGATTGATCCCGATATTCGCAACGGCGATCGCGGATTCGAGGCCTTGCTCGAGCTACTCAAAAAACGTCGATCGGCACGCTCCTGAAGGAGCGTGCTTTTTAGTGAAAACGCTCTAGGTCTAGGCAATCAAGACTGTTGCTACTGACTTGACAGAGCATTATTTTCGGAAAGCAGCGTTGAACGTAGGCCATCGTAACCAACGTTCAACGTACTCCCAACGTACTCCCAACCATCTGCCTACCTGCTATCCCTTTCTACCTTTTTCTCGGGCGAATTACGCCTTGATTGAGCGTGTTTCAGAAACGCTTCAATATTTGCAACGTCTTCAGAAGCTCTTTGTGTTCTGCTTTTCTCTTCCCGGTCCCATCGGCCTTCGCCAATTTCATGCCCGGCATATTAGACGATCGATGTCCCCGCGTTGAAGCCTCGAAATAAATCCGTCGCTTTTCCGTGTCCCCGCTCACACGCGGCCATGAATTCCTCGTAGCCAGAACTGAATTGCCACTCAGCAAGGAGTGGCAAAGATGCGCGACGTCTATAACCGGGTCACCAAGCAGA
>NZ_AWZU01000133.1 GCF_000472385.1 Bradyrhizobium sp. ARR65 | reverse complement strand
CACGCGCGCAATAGGGCGCACACCAGCTTGGCTTTCGCACGCAATGTCCCCTGCACACCGGAAAGGGACATAAGCGTTACTTCCGGGGTGGGCCAATGGGCGACATCGTAGGCTTGGCCCGATGAAAGAAGCCGCCAACTGAGGCGGCCTTACCTTGCTCGTCCCAAACACGTTTTCCGCACACAAGGCCCGTCGGTCAACGGCGGGCTCTTGACGGTGCAATTGCGGGTTGAACGCTTCGCCAAGCAAGAGCATATTCGACGGCGGCATGGGGGACGATTTGGTGAAAATCAGTTGGCGGGTTCGTTGGGTCGTCGACAGCGACCGCGAGGACATTGCTGAAGCCGGTCGCCTGTCTTATCGCGGCGACGAACAGGCCATCACCGACCCCGAAGGTTCCTCGCTGGCCGAGCGTATTCTCAAAAATCTGGCGTTGATCCGAACCTATGAGGCTCGACGAGACGATTAGAAGCACAGGAGACCGGCCAGCAACGCTGACCATAACCGCGAGAGGAAAAGGAGGCCACCAACTGAGGCGGCCTTACTCTGGCGGCTTCAATTCGCTGTTGATCAGGTTTTGAATGTCGTGGCGCTCAAGGGGGTCGTCCTCCAGTGGAAACGCCTCTTGAGTCATGCGTCCTAGGAACGTGTCTGGCGGTGCACTGCTCTGCAAGATTTGGAGGCTGCGCGCCAAGGCGTTACGAATCGTGCGCTGGTGCTCGGCGTCTTTCGGGGGATCGGGACGGAATAGCGGCATGCCGGTGCTCCCTTCCTATGCAGGCGGGAGCGCGATCGGTCTCTCAGCCACCGACGCCTACGGAACAGAGCCCCGGCCGGTGATGTGGGTAAACCAATCCAGATCGCTTTGGTTCGAAAATGAAGTGGGACGCAGTATCGCACCCCGCGAAGACAGTCCAAACGGATATAGAACCGAGCTGTTTGGGGCGTCTTGGAGCATGACCTGCGACGCCTTTGTGATGAATGAATATCTGTTCATCCTGTTCTCCTCACCCACGCGATGCATCGTGTCGCGCTTCGGAGAACAGGGCTCTACTGCTCTCGCTCAATGGCGGCGCGAGTCGCAGTCGCCCAGTCCGGGCGGATGTCTGCGCCACGGTAGCCGCAGGCGTTGCAGACAAACCTGTCCTCGACATCGGAAAGTCGCAGATCGTCAGGCCAGCGGTCAGCGCAATCATCGACCTTGACGCAGCGGCCGCAGCGAAAGTCCGCGCAATAGATCAGCACATGACGCACGCCCGCGCTGCGCATCTCACCGAAAGTGACCTTTTGCGGTCGGCGCTCTGTCATCAGCGCAGATCGTCCAGCA
>NZ_AWZU01000132.1 GCF_000472385.1 Bradyrhizobium sp. ARR65 | reverse complement strand
CAGGCGATCCGACCACCGACGGCGCAGGCACGACTGCACAGGGCTCCAGCCCTTCCACCGACGGCAGCACCGCTGGCTCCGGCACCACGACACAGGATGGCGGACCGTCGACCGCTGGCGGCACGTCGCCATCGACCGGCGACGTGGTAACGGACGGTCCAGGCACGACCTCGCAAAGCTCTGGTAGTGCGGCCGACGGCGGCACGGCAGGATCTGGCACCGCGTCGCAAGGTGGCGGCACCGGCGGTGAGGTTGCGCCGCCCGCTGGCGGCGAACCGGTCAACGCGGATGGACAGATCACGCTGATCAGCGTGAGTGACTGGTACAATCCGAGCTGGGGCGGCGGCTACAATGCCACCTTCCAGCTGACCCTGACCGACAACATGCTGCACGACGGCAGCGTCGATGGATGGAGCCTGCAGATCGGCCTCAACAATCCGAGCGCGACTATCTCGACCGGCTGGCTCGACGGATTCAATGGTACCGTCACCTTCGATCCATCGACGGGCACGTTCACCAATGAGGGGCAGGCCTACCAGCCAGAACTGCACGCGGGAGACACCATCCAGTTCACCGTTCAAGTGCAGAACACTGGCTTCAACCAGAGCGACCTGTCGTTCTCGTTCCAGGACCTCGATCCGGCGGCAGCCGCGAGCATGACTGCCGCTTCCCTCAGTCCGGCCAGCGCTTCGACCGACGCGGCGATGACCGATGGCGCAGCGGCGACCGGAGCCCTGGCAGATGCAGCAGCATCGGTCGCGATCGAAGGCGAGATACCGGCGACAGCCAGTACGAGTGCACCCGCCGCTACGGACGATGCAACCACATCCGCGATGACGCAGGACGGCGCATCAACCGCGCACGTAGCGGACACGGCTGCCGCATCGCCGGACACGACAGCCCCGGACGTCTCAACGTCCACAAGGACGACGCCTGCGGAGACAGCGGTCTCCGCAGTATCAGGCAGCGATTCGCATGCGGTCGAGTCGACGGCCTCTACCGACACAGCGCCCCACCCGGACACGCCTACCACGAACGCGGCCGGCACCGATGAAGTTGCCGTAGCACAGGCAGCCGATCACAACGCCGGTCCTCAATCCGGGGGCGCGCAGGATGCCAATCATGGAGATACGGGACTTCATGTTGGCCAGGACCGGGGCGACCACGACGGCCACGGCGACATGGGCCTGCACATCGGACAGGACCAGGGCGACCACGACGGCCATGGCGACATGGGCCTGCACGTCGGACAGGACCGGGGCGACCACGACGGCCACGGCGACACGGGCCTGCAC
>NZ_AWZU01000131.1 GCF_000472385.1 Bradyrhizobium sp. ARR65 | reverse complement strand
TTGCGTGCGAAAGCCAAGCTGGTGTGCGCCCTATTGCGCGCGTGGGCGAAGCAGATACGGCCGGAGCATGAAATTCGTTGTCAATCGCCCCTTCGCCGATCCCGATGGCGCCGCGCGCGAGCTGATAGAGCTGGCCAACGCCGTCGAGCCGGTGCAAGACGGCCGCATCCAAATCAAGAAGATCAACGAGCCGTTCTCTATCAGCTCTTCCGATCGCCCTGTCACACGTCAGGAGCGAGGGCCGACATTGCGTGCACGGTATCGCGGGAAGCGGCAGGATCACCCCGTGCGGATTACGGGGTGTTCCGACCAGTTCCGCGGAACGCCTCCGCGTCTGCGCCGTTCACGTGCGTAGTCGGCAGCGTCAGTCGCCGACGAGGAGCAGACCCCAGCGCCGGCGCGACATGATCTCCTGCGGCGTTGTGGCTGCTCCTTCTGAATCCGAGCGATACTGATGAACCTCCCGAAAGGGAGGTTCTTTTTCGCGGCTTCGATTCACGGCAAGAGATCGGCCGAACCGGAAAAGCTCAAGCGTTGATTAGTTCAGACGGGCGGCAATTCCGACAATCATCCACGCAACCTTCCGTTTGGCTTTGGCCTTCATCCGGCCAAAGACCTGCTCGGACGTCTCGGTCCGTTTTTGCGGCAACCGGCTTACGAGATCGGGCATGAACCTCTCAACGAGGTCCCGAGTGGCGTCGTCGGTCCATTCGATGTCGTCGAAAGCGGTGATCTGATCTCGGATCGCCCGGAAGTCGTCCTCTGTCATCGGCGTGCCATCGGGGCGGAGCGGTATTCGCCGTGGCTTGATGCGCTTCATCGGGGATCACCAATGACCGCTTGTGCCGACAAAGGCGAGGCCCCTGCGGGCCTAGACCAGGAGGCCGGGGCCCCGCAACCGAAACAGCCCGAAGCAGGAGCCTCTGGTCCGCCGAATGGCTATTGCAGCGGCGCCGTCATTGTCACAGCCGCGTCCGCTCCATGCTGGATCACAAGCAGAACGATGCTCGCGACAACGGTGGCCATGCTCAATGTGGTGGCGACCAGCGCTCGTTCCATCCGGTTTTTCAGATCGTCTTCCATCAGCCTCCAACCGATCTCGCCTCAATTCGTTCATCTGCCGTTGATCAAAAAATTCACGGGTGACCTCGCTTAGGCCAAGAGAAGGACCTGGGCGTCATGGCGCGCGCCTGCTCGCGCGCCGGCCCGATGGCATTTTCGTCCGGCCGTTTGAGCAGGGCGAGATCGGCTCGGAGCTATTCCGCGCCTCCTGCCGAATGGGGCTTGAGGGCTTGGTATCGAAGCGCCGCGACCGGCTCTATCAGGCTGCCCGCTCGAAGCATTGGGTCAAGGTCAAGAACCGCACGCATCCGGCGATGGCGCGCGTGCTGGACGATCTGCGCTGATGACAGAGC
>NZ_AWZU01000130.1 GCF_000472385.1 Bradyrhizobium sp. ARR65 | reverse complement strand
ACCTACCAATTGGTGAAAGGCACGCGCGGCGCGGGCGACTCGCGCACCTTCACTATAACCGCCGGTACTGCCGGACAGGCGATTAGCGGTCTGACACTGAACTCGACTCTCCCCGGAAACGGGCACCCGGTGAATACCTTCACAGTGACGGCAACAAATAGCACGAGCGGGGAGACGGGGACCTCGGCGGCGCAAACCATCACCGTGACGGACCCGCCAGCGATATCGCAAAGCAATCCCAACTTCAGTACCACAACTTACCCAACAGGAAACGCGCCCGAAGGGCTGGCTGCCGGTGACGTGAATGGCGACGGATTTCCCGACCTTTTTACCGCGGACACGGGCAGCAATTCCATTTCCGAGCTCTTAAACAATGGCAACGGCACATTTGCGCCCGTGACTACGGCAGTCTCAGTCGCTTTCCCTCACTCCGTGGTTCTTGCAGATCTAAATGCAGACGGCAAACTGGACGTGATAACTAACAGCGGCCCTACCGGTGCCTCCCAAGTCGCGATAGCGCTTGGCAACGGTAACGGCACTTTTCAGGCGCCGGTCTCGTTTGGCAGTGCAATTGGTTACAATGAAGCTCTAGTGGCTGACCTTAATGGCGATGGGAAGCTGGACGTTGCGGCAATTGATCAATACGGCAATACTGTCTCGGTGTTCCTCGGTAATGGCGACGGCACATTCGGTTCACAAGCAAATTTTGCGGCCGGAACCACTCCCACCAATTTTGCGATCGGAGACGTCAATGGTGACGGCAAATTGGACTTAGTCATCGGGCATTCCAACAGCACTTTGGTTAGCGTGCTCATCGGCAATGGCGACGGCACATTCCAGGCTCCAGCGGATTATTCAGTCGGGCCGACTACGAGTAATGGTCACGTACGGCTTGCGGACGTAAATGGCGATGGCAGTGTCGACATAGTCGACGGAGTAGACACTGGGACCGTCATACTACTTAACAATGGCAACGGTACATTCGGTTCTCCATCTCCGGCTTCAAGCGGAGGACAGCCTCTCGGGCTCGCCGACATTAATGGCGACGGCAAGCTTGATCTAGTAATGACTAACGATACCAACAACACGGTAGCAGTGGCTTTGGGTAACGGCGATGGGACGTTCCAGACCGCGTCAAACTATCCTACAAATAGTGCACAACCCGGCAACGGCACGATACGAGATCTTAATGGCGATGGTAAATTAGACATTGCCGTACCGGATGTTAGTGGCGCCGCTGTATCGGTTCTTCTGAACACAACTGACACGAGCCCCGAATCCTCCGAACCGCCGACGCTGACAGCGCCATCTTCTCTGAACGTGACGGCAGGCGGGTCGACGCCAATGGGCATCACAGCGTCGCCGGTCGATTCCGACGATAAGCTCTCAGTAACTATCAGCGGCGTTCCGCTTTTCGAATCCATAAAGGCGCCTAGTGGCGATACCGTCACCTACCAATTGGTGAAGGGCACGCGCGGCGCGGGCGACTCGCGCACCTTCACTATAACCGCCGGTACTGCCGGACAGGCGATTAGCGGTCTGACGCTGAACTCGACTCTCCC
>NZ_AWZU01000129.1 GCF_000472385.1 Bradyrhizobium sp. ARR65 | reverse complement strand
AACGCTACATGCGCTGCAAGGATTGCTCGGACGTGCGCGGCTATCCCTATAAGCGCAGCCATTTGATCGCGCTTCGGCGCACCAAGATTTCCGCGAGCGAACCGCCGTCGTATTGGTGGCCGGGTGAGCGGTGAGATTGCCCGGATTGGACATGAAACTCAGCTCAATCGATTACCTGCGCACAATCACGGCGGTTCTGGCGCTCGGCCTGGTGAACCCAGCCGCAGCAGACGATTTCGTCGGGCAGGTCAACATTATCGATGGCGATACTTTAGAGATGCACGGCATACGCATCCGTCTTTGGGGCATCGATGCCCCTGAGAGCACGCAGCTGTGCAGAGGCGATGACAGCGAGCAATACCGATGTGGCGCACGGGCCGCCAACGAACTTGACACCTTTATTGCTCGGCGATTGGTGAACTGCTCGCCGATGAGTCTCGACCGTTACGGGCGCACGGTCGCGACGTGCTCAGTTGGTGGGGCCGATCTCGGGGATTGGCTGGTGCGGAACGGTCTCGCCCTGGACTGGCCGGAATACTCCAAGGGGAAATACAGTGCTGACCAAAACAAGGCTGAGCAAGCCGGCCGGGGGATATGGAAAGGCAGCTACGTCGAGCCGTGGCTGTTCAGGGTGTGCATCCGTGCAGGCGGGACCCCAGCTAACTGCTCGGACGACGCGCAGGCTCATCCGTAGGAGGTGAACATCTGTAACCTATACAGCATCACGACCAACCAAGCCGCGATCATCGCCCTGTTCCGGGTCATCAACCGCTATGTCGGCAACCTGCCGCCGATGCCGGGCGTGTTCCCTGACTACCTGGCTCCGGTGATCCGCAATTCAGACGCAGGCACCGAGACGGTGACCATGCGCTGGGGCATGCCGCCACCGCCCCGCACGGGCGGCCCGCCGGTCACCAACATCCGCAACACTTCATCGCCGCACTGGCGCGGATGGCTCAAGCCCGAAAATCGCTGCTTGGTCCCAGCCAACAGCTTCGCTGAGTACGCGCCGGAGTCCAACCCAGAGACGAAGAAGAAAGACGTGGTGTGGTTCGCGCTCAATGAGGACCGGCCGCTATTCGCGTTCGCTGGCATCTGGACGACGTTCACTGGCGATCGAGGCACCAAGTCGAAGCCGATCGCGGGACCGCATCAGGTCTACGGCTTTCTCACCACCGAGGCGAACGCGGCGGTAAAGCCGATCCATCCGAAGGCGATGCCCGTGATCTTGACGACCGACGAGGAGCGCGACGTTTGGATGAACGCGCCATGGGACGAGGCGAAAGCGCTCCAGCGACCGTTACCGGATGACGCGCTCAAGATAGTGATGCGTGGTACGGATAAGGAAGATCGAGCGGCAGCGTAGGTTTGCCCGGTCTGGTCCTGCATCCGCTCTTGAAGAAAAGCGGACTATCTGGCTGTCGGCCACTTCCGGGTCTGACCCACTGAGGACATACGGCCTGATGCGATTTGTGATCAGAGCGATTGCACTGCTCTATCGTAAGCGGCGCTTAGATCCCACCTTCAGCGCAGCGGGTTGATCGGCGATTGTCCGACCGCTGAGTCGAGCGGGGTTAGGCACGTGTCGGACACT
>NZ_AWZU01000128.1 GCF_000472385.1 Bradyrhizobium sp. ARR65 | reverse complement strand
GAGCAGGATGTCGGCTCGGCGCAGATCAACCAGGCGATCCAGCAGCTCGACAAGGTCGGCCAGCAGAACGCCAGCGCCTCCGAGCAGGTGTCCTCGACTTCCGAGGAATTGGCCTCGCAAGCCGAGCAACTGCAGTCGACCATTTCGTTCTTCCGCATCGACAACGCTGGCATCGAGAAGCCTGCGGCGGTTTCGCCGATGGATCGTGCGGTCAGCCAGCTCCGCGCCAAGGCTGCGACCATGGCGGCGGCCGAGCGTGGCGCCAGGAAGCCGATGCAGTCGGCGGCGAAACCTGCGGCACGTCGCAGCGTCAAAGCGGCGGGCGGCGGCGGGTTTGCCTTTGCCATGGACGACGGCGGCGACGAACGCGACGCCGATTTTCAACGATAAGAAGAGACCCGGCCCGCTTTCGAAGCGGGCCGGAGGCAATCTGGAATAGGGGCTGAACATGAGACTCACGGTCAAGGCAAAGCTTGCCGGCGCTTTTGGCGCGGTCATCGTCCTGTCGATGATCACAGGCGCGATCGCCTATAGCAAGCTTTCCGCGCTAACCGATGCGGAGGAGCGAACGGTCGCGCAAGCCCTGCGCTTGAAAATGGCCGCTGACGTCATGAACGGCATCCAGTCGCAGCAACGCTCCGAGATGCGGATGATCTATGCGACGACCGACAAGGATACGCAGGACTACTACAGTGCCATGGTGGCGCGCCGCGACAAGGTGCTCAAGCTCAGGGACGAGCTTTACAGCAAGGCCAGCGACGCCGGAAAGCGCATCCTCGACGATGCCGCCGTGCCCATGAAGCGGATGAACGAGCTCGAGGAGCAGGCGGGGAAGCTGGCGTTGCTCAACTCGAACAACAAGGCCGCGGAGATCTGGAAGGGCCAGGGGCAACCCGCCGCCAGGGAACTCGATTCTCTGCTCGACTCGATGGTCGCGGAACTGAACAAGAATGCGTCCGAGAGCCAGCGCGCAGTGACGGCCCTGCTGACCGCAAAGCTGGATGCCGCGCGACTCTCGCGGGCCGTCATTTCCGCCTACACCAGCTCGAACCTCCAGGAGGTCGATTCCGACGTCAAGGAGGCGTTGCAGCGGCTGAACGCGGTCAAGGCCGATATCGCCAAGCTCGCGAGCGAACAGACCGGAGGTTCTGTCGGCGCTCTCAATACACCGCTGGAGCGCCTGGCCAAGGCCGCCGAGCAATCCGCGAACCTCGCGGAGGAGGCCGGCAACATCAAGGCTGCGGCGGTAGCGGGCGGCGAAGGCCGCAAGGCCTTCAACCAGACGCTCGATGTCATCGAGCAGTATGTCAAGCGTAACGAGCAGCAAATGGGCGAGGTCGCCGACGAGGGCGCGAAGGAGGCCAGCTTTGCCAAGCTTCTCGTGATCAGCAGCATCATTGGCGCGCTGTTGATTGCGGTGGTCTCGGCGACTTGGATCGCGCTCAGCATCAGCCGCGCGCTTGGCCGGGCGCTCGGTCTCGCCGATGCCGTTGCGATCGGCGATCTCAGTCAGAAGATCGACGTCGGCAGCGACGATGAAATCGGCGATCTCGTCAAGTCGCTGAATGCGATGACGACGAACCTGAACGCAACGGCGGCTGTCGCCAACGAGATCGCCAACGGCAATCTCACGGTCGAGGCCAAGCGGTTGTCCGAGAAGGACACGCTCGGCATCTCGTTGGAGCGCATGGTCGAGAAGCTCCGGCAGATCGTGGCCGAAGCCCTGACCGCGGCGCAGAACGTCTCGGCCGGCAGCCAGGAGCTCTCGGCCAGCGCCGAGCA
>NZ_AWZU01000127.1 GCF_000472385.1 Bradyrhizobium sp. ARR65 | reverse complement strand
TCGCTCGTTGCGGCGGAGGTTGACGGTCGCGTCGCGCGCTACCGCTTGCTCGACACAACGCGGGCCTACGCGATCGAAAAGCTCGGCGAGAGCGGCGAACGCGAACGGATCGCGCGTTGCCACGCCGGATATTACCGCGACGTCTTCGAGCGGGCGGAGGCCGAATGGGAGACGCGGCCAACAGCCGAATGGGCGGCCGATTACGGGCCGCATATTGACGACGTGCGCGCGGCACTCGACTGGGCTCTTTCAACTGGCGGCGATGCCTCGATCGGCGTGGCGCTGACGGCCGCCGCAGTGCCCCTGTGGATACATCTTTCGCTGCTGGACGAATGTCGCCGCCGGGTCGAACAGGCGCTGACCAGTCTTGCCGCCGGCATGAACCGGGACGCGCGCCGGGAAATGAAACTCCACGCCGCCCTGGGCGCGTCCGTAGCCTATATCAGAGGCACGACCGCCCCCGAGACCGGAGCGGCCTGGAGCAAGGCGCTCGAACTTGCCGAGAGTCTCGATGACACCGAGTACCAATTGCGCTCGCTCTGGGGCCTGAGCGTCTTTCACACTGTCAGCGGTCAGTATCGCGTTGGTCTGGCACTGGCTCAGAGGCTCCATGCTCTGGCTGAAAGCCGGTCCGACCCGCGAGATCGACTGGTCGGCGAACGAATGATGGGCGCGGCACAGCATTATCTCGGCGACCAACCAGAGGCGCGGCGCCATCTCGAGCGCGTGCTCGCGGATCATGCCGCTGTCGATCATCGGTCGTCCGTGATTCGCTTCCCGATAGACTTGCGGGTGTCGGCGCGTACCGTCCTTGCGCGGGTTCTGTGGCTGCAAGGGTTTCCGGATCAGGCGATGCGCGCAGCCGAAAGCAGCATCGAGGATGCTCGGGCGGCCGATCACGCCGTCTCATTTTGTTACGCGCTTGCCCGGGGCGCGTGCCCGATTGCCCTGGCGGCGGGCGATCTGATCACGGCCGAGCACTACGTGGCAATGCTGCTCGATCACTCGACAAAACATGCCCTGCCGCGCTGGTGCGCTATTGGCTCCGGTTTCGAGGGAGCGCTCGCCATCAAGCGCGGCGAAGTCGTCGCCGGATCACGGCTACTGCGCGCCGGCTTCGCCGAACTTGCCGAACTTGAGGAATCCAGGTCGGGTTTGCGGTTCACTGCTCTGGTGATAACGGAAACCTTGGGCCACGTCGGCAAGGTCTCGGAGGTGCTTGCCGAGCTCAACGAGGTAATCGAGCAATCCGAGCAGGGTCAAGAATGCTGGCTCATTGCCGATTTACTGCGCCTCAAGGGCGAGCGCCTCCTGATGGAGGACACACAAGACGCTGCGATGGAGGCCGAGGGTCACTTCCGGCAAGCGCTTGACTGGGCGCGCCGGCAAGGCGCTCTGTCCTTGGAACTACGCGCTGCCACGAGCTTCGCGCGGCTATTGCGCGATCAGGGCCGTCCCGCCGACGCGATGGCGCTCCTGCAGCCGGTCTACGGCCGGTTCACCGAGGGCTTCGACACCGACGACCTGCAGGCCGCGAAAGCGCTCATTGACGCCCTCCAATAGCGGGTGAGCGAGGGCATCTCCGTAGCGAGCTTTTGAATTTTGCCGTGAAGTGGCGGACCGCTATGATGCGAGCGATGGAACCTGTCTCCGAAATTGGGCGAAGCGTTGCGTTCGGGCGTTTTCAGGTCTCGCCTCACCGGGGCGAACTGCTCGCTGACGGCCAGCCGATCAAGCTCGGGGGGCGCGCCTTCGACGTGCTAATGGCACTGATCGAGGCGCGCGGCGAGGTCGTCGGCAAGCGCGCGCTGATGGCGCGCGTGTGGCCCGACCGGGT
>NZ_AWZU01000126.1 GCF_000472385.1 Bradyrhizobium sp. ARR65 | reverse complement strand
CCCCGCCGGACGCGTCGGTTAGCCGGGCGTTTCAGCTCCAAATATGGTCGAGCAAGAGGGCCGGCACGCAGCGACGCAATTTCCGGTTCCAGGATCCTTGTGCTGGCGGCAAACGCTCACGGTTTCGCCCCGTGAGGCCGCCACCTCACAGCAACTCTTCCGCAAACAAACCGCCCGAGCGCGCGTACATCCAGCGTCACCCGGCGGGTGGCATGGACGGGGCGAGATTCACCTCGCCAAACCTACGTCGCCGGAGAGTCAAGCCGCAGCGTGATAGCTTTCGTTCGCTGGTCAGCAAGCGCAGCGACCTCGAAACACAGTACGCATTCTGGCACGAGTCTGGACTCTTGAAATGCGAGCAGCAACACCACAGCGCACATGCCCGATTCAAAGCGGCCGGATTGATTCGTTTCCCTCCTGATGGGCGCTCCTGGGGACGGTCTCGACCTCGCTGCTGATTGACCGCAGTTCGATTGCCCCTGAGCGGCTGTGAGAGCGGAAGCGCGCCTGGCTACTGCGCCACGGTGAGAAGCTCTACAGAAGCCGCATAGTAGGACGTGCCTATGGGCAACGATTCCAAACCACTGAGGGCGTGCCGACCTCATGATACAGTCTGCACCAAACCTTGCGAACGACCACCCGGCTTCTTTCTTCGTGAAGAAGCATGCGCGGCGCGCATCTAGTACAAGCGAGTGGCGGCGCGATTTTTTGCGGCTACAAGGGGGACAAGATCTGGTACGACCGCTGCAACTTCTTCGGCCGCTTGGTCCGCGAGGCCTCATGCTCGAAGCCTTTGTCGAGCTGCAGGCTCGAATCTGCCTTCTCGGTGATGCCGGCAGCCATAACGCGGCAGCCGGGCTAAGCTTGAGGCTTGAGGGGAAAAGCGAATGCATGATGCGAGAGGAGATGAAAGTGGTGCGGAGGCCGGCGGCGCCTGGAGCATTACCGAAAGCGTCTGAATTTCGTCAGCTTCTCGAAAGCTTGCCCGAGTAGGATGGTAACCAATTTTGGACGTGAGGCTAGCTTGGACAAGTTTGACCCATCCAACGTATCATCATGGTCCCAGGTACAGCACACCGTCTCGGAAGAGCAGCAACCGGGCCGGGCGGGACACGAGGCCTTTGAGCAGCAGGTGCACCAAGCGCGCCTAGTCGACGTTGCACTTCCCGCTGGCGGGTTTCTGTCCGATGATCTGTGTCGATGCTACCAGCATCTCTCTAACGCAGATCGAAGGTTCATCGAGCGCACGATTGGTGCTGCTTTTGCGAGTGGGGAAGTGGACGCGGCATCCGGTGCACGGTACGCAAACAACCTCGCGGGCTTGGCTAATAGTCTCGGGCGTGAGGGCCTATCCATGGCCAGGCTTAATGACAATGAATTGGGCGATTACGTTAAGGCGGAGTACAATCGAGGTTCTTACCTGCCGCGCGCACTGGATTTCGTTCGCAAATTCGGTGATCTCTGCACCTATGAAGAAACACGGGATTCACGGCAGCCTGGGAGTCAGATCAACTCACAGTCGAGCTTCACTGTAACTTATCCAAATGAATTCATGTCGCCTGCAGCGAAACGCCGGCGACTGCTAGATGATGAGCCAGCCCAAATGACAGTCGCGGTCGATCAAGAGGCGCTTGGGCAGTTGGAACAGATCCCTCGAGCGGAGCTTCAGCCCAGGCGGACTGATCAGCCCGCGTCGCTGGCGCTTTTGGATCCAGAGCATTTCCCTGTAGACTTCGTGCAGTTCTCGCCAGATGAGCTCCGGCAATTGCTGGATGATGAACCCGGGCCATCGGTCGCGCGTTCAGGCCCGGCGGATCAGTCGGCTAACGAGCTGGGTCCGAGTTTATCCCTGTATGCACCTGCGGGCTGGCAGCACGGCCAGCCGTCGGCGTCGGAACAGCTTGAGGAAATGCGCTTGCATAACGTGCTGCCAAGCGTAA
>NZ_AWZU01000125.1 GCF_000472385.1 Bradyrhizobium sp. ARR65 | reverse complement strand
AGGAGGGGCGGCTGAAGAACCGCCGTCGATTTTTGCTAGTTACTCCTCAAACGCTTGGTCAGCTGCCACCTTGGCGATCCCACTTGACGCTATCTCCCGTCTTAAACGAGGGCGCGGGAGTCTTCACTCCATATGACTCTGCAGGAGCGGCCGCTGTTGGCCCCTTAGCTGACCAACGCGAGAACCGCCGGCATGTCGGCCGCGAGGCGTAAGCCGGAAAGACGCCTCATCGGCTCGACCGTTGCTCATAGCTCGAAGCTGACCTGAAGTGACGTCCGCGCCAGCTCGCGATCAGCGAGTGGTCAGGGGGAAGCCCCTGCGCTATGCCGCAGTCGGCGGCCCGAACCAGGTGGTTAGCGCGTCGGCGAGCCCCTGTTGGGTCAGGTCTCCCACCCAAGCGACGTGTCCGTCGGGCCGAATCAGCACGGCACTGGGAGCAGTGACCTCGCCGAGGACCGGCAGCTCCCAGCTACCCGTATATCTGGCGTCGATCTGCTGCACCCGATCCGCCCATGGCGTGATGTCGAGGCTGCCGGGCTCACCGAGATTGAGCAGCACTGGCCGGGCATCGTGCAGCAGCGTGAATAGCCGCAGCGGGCCGTTCGCGGTGAGCAGGTCGAGATCGGGCATGCGGCGCCCGAGCAGCTTGTGTCCCGCACCGAGGTCGTAGTGAATGTCCAGGCCAGACATCATGGCCGCGAACCGCTTGCGCGGCTCGTCCATGGACAACAGTTCGGACACGGCGTCGCGCAAGGCGTTGATGCGGTCGTCGCGGCGAAGAAGCGCGGTCTGCGCCATCGTGTTGCGCAGGACGCGCGCAGCGACTGGGTGGCGCTCGGTATGGTAGGTGTCCAGCAAGCTTTCCGGCGATGTCCCCTTGACCACCTGGGCCAGCTTCCATCCCAGATTCACCGCATCCTGCACACCGGTGTTGAGGCCCTGTCCGCCCACCGGGAAATGCACGTGTGCGGCGTCTCCGGCCAGCAGGACCCGTCTGTCCCGGTAGGCGGAGGCCTGCCGAGTCATGTCGGTGAACCTGGAGATAGAGGTGGGATCGTGGATCCCGTAATCGGTCCCGTACACGGCGATAAGCGCCTCGCTGAGCTCGCGCACAGTCGGCTCGCTCGTGTGTCCGACATGTCCGACGCGCCGTTCGGTCACCATGACGCGTATGGGCCCCTGATCCTTGTAGATCACCTCGCCGTCGCGGACCTCGTACTCCACCCGGCCGAGGGCATGGATGCCGATGCCGTCGTGGCGGATGCCCAATTCCGGCTCATCGACCATTTCGACCTCGGCGATCAGGCAACTGATCGTCGGATCCCATCCCGGGAAGCCGATGCCGGCTGCCTTGCGGATCAGACTGCGTCCACCGTCACACCCGACGAGATATTCCGCCCTCAAGCGATGGCCGTCGGCCAGGTCGATGTCGACGCCAGTGTCATCCTGCGCGAAGCCCGTCACCTCGCGTCCGCGATATGTTGGTACCCCGAGGTCGCCGACCCAGTCCGCCAGGATGCGCTCGATGCGGTTCTGCCACAGCCCGAGCCCGTAAGGGTGGCGGGTGGGAAAGTCGCTGATGTCCAAACGGATCGAGGCGAAGCCTGCGACCTGCGCCACCTGCCCCTGCGCAAGAAACCGATCAGCGATTCCGCGCTGATCGAAAACCTCGATGGTTCGCGCGTGCAGACCGCCCGCACGCGACCCGACGAGGTCTTGGTTCGCGCGCCGCTCGACAATGGCCACATCGACGCCCGCCAAAGCCAATTCGCCGGCCAGCATCAGCCCTGTCGGACCCGCTCCGACGATGACGACGGCATGGTTCGTCATCGCCACACTCCGGTCGTTTCCGCTGCGGCGACCAACGCTGCGCCGCGCGACCAGCACGTTGACAACAATGCACCCATTTCGTGACCCCGTAAGTTGTGGCTTCGGTCGGCGTTTCTACGGGATGAGGTGGGTCTTGAAGCAAGCCCCTTGCGCGCCACATATTAGGCTTGGGGGCAGTGGTGTCCGCTTTTTTCGGTTGTCTGCAATAGAGCGGAATCGCGCGCGTCATCTGGTAATGGGACTTCCTGCCCACGTGCATTCGTTGAGCTGATTTGCCCGCCGAGCAGCGGTTTGCGAAAATCCGTCAAGCCAGCCGCGCAAAAATATTTCTGTTTTTCCGAAGCCAGAATCAGTCGTATGGTTCGTGCATCCCGCCTCGATGACAGAGGGGCGCATCGCGATCGTCACGAACGCGAGGCGGGCTGCGGTGGACGCGAGAATGCCGACAGACGA
>NZ_AWZU01000124.1 GCF_000472385.1 Bradyrhizobium sp. ARR65 | reverse complement strand
GTCGTTGGGACCATCGGTCGCGGAATCTTGAACAAGATTCGAGTAGCGGATTTCTACTCCGCGGGTTGCAGGTTCGAGTCCTGCTGGGATCGCCAATAATTTCAAGCAGTTACGCGATTTTCGTCTGAGCAGAGCGTGTTGCGCTCTGTACTTCTAAAAACCCTTTAATTTCAGGCATTCCCATCTCGTACCGACTGGTCCGCGCAACACGGACGCAACACGAGCTTTCTGCATTCGTTCTGAAGTCCTCAGGAGACATCATGCGCGTTGCGATCTGCGGAGGCGGAGTTATCGGCGCGCCGCGCATTTCCTTAGCCACCGCGCGATCGATGTAGTTGTCGTAGAAGGAACGGAGTTGGCCGCTGCGCAATCCGGTAAAGTGGGTGGATTTCTGGCGCTTGACTGGTGCGCCGGCACTCCGCTGGATGCGCTGGCACGGCGGAGCTTAGCTCTATGCCGCCCCACGCTGTTTTACGGAATGAGTCCATCACCCGCTCCATCGCGCGATGCTTGCGGTTCTTCACCTTCAGCCAGTGCTTCGAGCGCCCAGCTTGATAGGGTCGATCGCGGCTGCCCGAAACAGGTCTGGCCAATCTCGCCCCGCTCAAACGGGTCGATGAAGACGCCTTCAGAGCGCCGCGGGAAGACCGCCGCGATGAGCCGACCGATCCGGCAGCCGGCCACGATCAAACTAACCAAGCAACGCCGCGCCCGCCTCGGTGAACTTCACGCAGGGTCCCGCTCTCGTGCAGCCACAGCCAGCCATTGGCAATCGGGCCAACGGCGTCCCGCGCTGCATCGATCTGACGCCTTTCGACCCGGCCGGTTACGACCATTGGACCCATGGCTCGCTCCGGTCCGGTTAGCAGCTGGCGGGTGGGCGACTTATTTTTTGGTGAATTTTGAAATGACGCCGGTTCTGGCAAGCTCGCGACGAAATTGGAGCATCGATATGACATACGTTCCGTTGGCCCTCGCAGCGCTCCTGGTACTGTCTGGACCCAATTCCGCCTTTGCTCAGTATGACTGCCCGGGCGGACAACGACCTGTGCCCCCGGCAATTGCCGCGCAAATGGCGCTCCCGCTGTGCGGCTTCGACGCTACCAAGCGTTGGGCTGGAAACACCTGTACGTTGTGCGACTCGCGTAACATGTATCCGAACCCGTTTGTCGCTTATCCTTTGGTGCGAAGCCGCCGCCATTATTATTTTCGGTGATCATCCGAACGACGATCACTCGCTCAATCGCGGGGTGGTTGCGGGACTTTGATCCAGCGCTTCGACCAGCCACCCTGATAGAGCCGGTCGCGGCGCTTTGAGACTAGACCTTCGAGCCTCATAGTGGCGCGGAATAGCTCGGGGTCGATCTCGCCGCCCCTCGAACGGCGCGACAAAGGTGCCGTTCGGGGCGCCGCGCTAACAGGCGCGCGAGGTTGGCCGCACTCCGGCCTTTAAGACCCTAATTGGCAGGGTCCGCGGCCCGCTGTCCGGCGGGAGTGATGCTGTGTCTGCCGCCCTGGAAGATCAGCCAGCCCAATCTCACCATCTCCTGGGCAGTCTTTGGACCACAAACTGGGTGATTGCCGCCGGGGCGGTACAGCCCGCCATATCGAGCGACGAGGTATCCGTAAAGCTGGGCTTGATGCAGCGCGCTGCGCATTCCCGCAGGGGACTTCTCCATAGCAATCGAGGGCCGAGTGATGAGACCGCCTGAGGCGGACAAGGATTGCCCTCACCATGGAACCGGAATGAGGGGGTTTTGACGTGTGCCACACTGGCAGCGCGTAGCAAGGCAACGTGACAGTTTCTTAAATCGAAAGCTTATGCGCCGCGATGCGCTCCGCCAACGCGACGGTCGCAGACTTCCTCGTGCTGGCTGATGATGATTGAGGCAGTCGCCCAGCTTTTCGCGACCCGTGCCCCGAAGGTAGGAACGCCATGACGCTGGTCTCGTAAGGAACAACAGGCGCTTATGGAGCCGGCGTATAATGCGCTTTTCAGACGTTCACGCTCATGACTGCTGTGGGCATTTCGCTAATCGCAATTGGCGTCGCGCTGGTTTGCGCCGGGCTGGCATTCTGGCCGCGCGCACCGCGGACTGATCAGGCAGCCCGTGGTGGCCCCGGCGAGTTTCGGACAATCCTCGATGCACTGGACGACGAACACCGTCCCGACGAGTCGAGCGATCCGGCCGACCACAATCCAAATTGAGCAACCAGCGCCGCGCCCGACTGAGTGGCTTCACGTAGGTCCCGCTCTCGTGCAGCCACAGACCGTAATCGGCAATTGCGCGATCGAACCCGGCCTTTGTATTCTGCTGGCCGCGAGCTGCGCGAGCAGATCGCATCATTCGGCACGATTGACGTGATCGCCAGTGAGATGCGCGAGGTTGTCGAGCGGTACATGCCCGATCTGGTGGACCGCCGGCCTCCGAAGGCGCTGGCCAAGCGGAAGGTGACGGCAAAGCATCCGCCGAAGCGCAAGAGCCCAACCA
>NZ_AWZU01000123.1 GCF_000472385.1 Bradyrhizobium sp. ARR65 | reverse complement strand
TCTTCAGGCTGAGCGCTTTCTCCGGCAGAATCGTCACCTCATTGAGGTTCGGGATTGACTTTGATGTCATTCGGAGCCGGCGGCTCCGAAGTGATTCAATCGATGAAGCTTTCGGTCGATGAGGCGAAGAAAATATTCTTGTCGATCAAGCACGCGTGCGCTGCAACGACATCATAAAAATCAAGGCCGGCGAGCTATCTTGGACAACGGATTCCCCTGACGATGTCCGAGCTTGGCCACCGCGACATCTTGCGTTGCCCCACGAACTTGGTCGCTATCGGGACAAAGCGGACGTTCAGTCACGCCGACGGGTTTATGGGTACACGGCCTAGACCGCCCGCCCCACAGTGATCAGCAGGCGCGGCGCCGATCGTGCGGAAGGCCGCGTTCGGCTTCCGACGCTCACCAGATCCCGCCTTGATCGACTTGCTTCTAAGTGCCTTGCATCATCCGAAGTCGTGGGTATCGCGATGTACCTAGAAATCTCGGGTTAAGCCCTCAAAGGAACGACGTCCGAGGCGCCTCAAGGGGTCGTGTCCCTGTAATCGTGTAGCTCCGCAGAACCCGCAACGCTCGCTGAAGTAGCGCCGTAGCGCGGACGAGGTTCGCGGTTGTGGTCACCTGTGATTCAGCGGTAGTCGGATTGCGGAGCAACCTGAATAAGAGCCACCGAGAACCGGCAAGATGATGAGCCTTCGCGCGCTCGTGGAGATCGCCTAGCCATGTCCCCGAACTCGCGTGAAGGCTGCCGCCGGCCACCCAATGGAAGAACCATCGCTACCGATGCGAATCGAAGTCGGTCCAAGCGGTGGGAGCTCTCGCCCATGAGTACGAGGCAACGACGGTGGAAGGTGCCAACGAAGTCGCCGGCTCGCCTGTCGCCAGTCGCCGGGTTTTGAGCTGGCCGTCAAATCCCGATTGCCAGGCCGAGCAGGCTCGTGACTGAAGTACTGCGAGTAGAGCGAAAGCACTCTGTCTGCTCCGAACGATGGGCGCTCGATCCGCTCTGGAGCCGAGGACCCAATGCGGTTCCCAAACGTTGGTTGGGTGCCTTCTCAGTGAAGATCCACATGGAGACCATCGAAGCATATCTGGAGCGGAAGCATGAGGAACTCAGGCTGCTAAACGTTTGCCTGAGAAGGCCCCTCGCCCTTTCGTATCCGCGATCAGTCATGGAGGTGATTGAGCGCAAATTTCAGCTCACCGCTGCTTTGAGAGCGGAGCATGAGCTGCATGATTGGACAGTCACGGAGACAGCCTGGTCGCCTGCGAGGCAGCGTGGGACCGGTCCATTCGAATTCAGATACGACTATCAGCGCGCTGATCTCGAGGTGCGCGGCCCCTCCTTTTACGAACTCGACGACGAGATGACGCCGGAGGCGGTCTATACGGCTTCCGGGATGGCTGCGATCTCGGCCCTGTTGTTTGCGTCCGCGCATGTCATGCGCCGGGCAGACATTCTGGTCCTGCCGGGCTCCTATGGCGAGACGCTGGAGTTCATCGCGCGTTACGCGCCCCACTTGCGCCTGATCACCTTGAAGAGCTCCCTGGGGGAGGCGATTGCTGCGACCGGTTCACCAAGGATCATTCTGCTCGATTCCAGCGCTCCCGCCGCCAATTTCGAAGCCGCCCTGAGCGGCAGCGGTCCTGCGCTCGATCTCGTGATTTTCGATACTACCTGCTTCTCGAATGGGTCGGGCCGTATTCGACGCGCTCTGAGATGGGCTCGGAAATGGAATATTCCCGCGGTGATGGTGCGCAGCCACACGAAGCTGGATTCGCTGGGCGCGGAGTATGGCCGACTGGGCTCTGCGGTGTTCGTCCACTGGGCGACGAACGATCCTTGGGAAAGTCGACCGCAGCTTAGAACGCTGCCAGCCGAAACGCGGAACGCGGTTCGGCTCTTCGGTGGCGCGCCGCTGCCGGCGCATTTCCCTCCTTATGTCGGTACATCCTCTTACCGGATGCTGACCAACAAACGCATGGCGGCAATCTTGCGCAACTGCCGCCGTGCCGGTCGGTATTTTGCAAGCTCCCTCGCGGGCTTGACGGCGGAGCTCCACTTTGCACACGGCCTCTACGTCACGCTGGACAGCAGCATCCCCCTGAGTGAGGCAACGGCGAGGCGAGCAGCTGCTGCGATGAGCCAGGACATGAAGCGAGAAGGCTTTCCGATCCGGCACGCGGGCAGCTTTGGTTTCGATTTTGCCGCGACAGAGTGGTTTCACAACGCGACAAACAATCAGTACAGCGTCCGAGTCACCGTCCCAGATCTTCCCGCCACGATTTGGGACGATCTAACGCGAGCAGTCGCCGACTGGTGGAGGATGCATCAGCTCAGCTGCGCGCACCGTGAGCAGCGCGTAGGGAACGTGCGAAGATCGGATTGCTCAAGAAGTGAAAGCTGGCCAACGGTTGAGCGAGAGCTCGAAATCCGGCGGGACAATATCGTTCCGACGATCAAAAAGGAATCCTTGGGCCGACGCGGATCTGACGGGAACGGGTCATATGACCGGCCGCGACAATGTGGGCTGCCGGACGAGCAACGGTGATGTGGCAGATCGTCGCCATCAGCATCCCGCGCCGCCCTGCATTGAGAGAGAGAGAGAGAGTGGGGTCGTTGCGAAGGGGACATTGTCGTTCGCACTCATTGTAGAGCTTTACCGGGACTGCACTTAATGCCAAGCACGCACCGTAAAGCGAGAGTTGCGTACGTCAAGTTCAGCAAATTCGTCGTCCGTGAAGAACCTGGATTTCAGCTCGGGACGAACTGAGGTCGAAGGATGAGCTGGGCGAG
>NZ_AWZU01000122.1 GCF_000472385.1 Bradyrhizobium sp. ARR65 | reverse complement strand
GCGCAGCTCGAATTCTTCGGCGTCCCGCTCGCCTACATGCCGTATTTCTCGACGCCGGACCCGACCGTGAAGCGCAAGTCGGGCTTTCTGATGCCAAATCCCAGTCAAGCGTCGACGTATGGTTACGCCGTCGAGATCCCCTATTACTTCGCGCTCGCTCCAGACTATGACGTGATGCTCTACCCGCGCTTCACCTCGCGCCAGGGCGTCCTGGTCCAGGGTGAATTCCGCCAGCGCCTCTTGAATGGCTCGTACTCAATCCGCGCTTACGGCATCGACCAGCTCGATCCGGGCGCCTTCGCCGGCCAGCCGGGCAACCGCCAGTTCCGCGGCGGCATCGAGACGCACGGCCAGTTTGCGATCAATGACAAGTGGGTTTGGGGCTGGGATGGCGTGCTCCTCTCCGATTACCACTTCTTCCAGGATTATCGGCTCGCCCAGTATCGGGACCCGTTCGCATCGTTCCTGAGCCTGCCGACCGAAGGGATCTCGCAGCTCTATTTGACCGGCGTCGGCAGTCGCAGCTTTTTCGATGCGCGCATGATCCATTACCTCAGCTACTCCGGCAACCAGAGCCAGGTGCCGGCGATTCATCCGGTGATCGACTATAACAACGTAATCAACAGCCCGATCTTCGGCGGCGAGTTCAGCTACAAGGTGAACTTCACTAGCCTGACCCGCAATCAGGCGGTGTTCGACCCGATCACGACGCTCGCCAACACAGCCGGCCTGTGCACCACGGCATCCGCCGATCCGCTGGCTCGGATGCCCTCGCAATGCCTGCTGCGCGGCTTCCCCGGCACCTACACGCGCCTGACGGCCGAGGCGCAATGGCGAAAATCCTTCACTGACCCGCTCGGCCAGATCTGGACGCCGTTTGCCATCCTGCGCGTCGACGCCATCGACGCACAGGTCTCGAACCAGCCCGGCGTGTCGAACTTCCTGCCCGTCGGCGACACGCAGGCGCTGCGCCTGATGCCGACGGTCGGCCTCGAATATCGCTACCCGCTCATCAGCGTTCATCCCTGGGGCACCACCACGGTCGAGCCGATCGCGCAGATCATCGTCCGTCCGAACGAGACCTATGCCGGCAAGCTGCCGATGGAGGACGCGCAGAGTTTTGGTTTCGATACCTCCAACCTGTTCAGCGTCGACAAGTTCTCCGGCTACGACCGCGTCGAGGGTGGGGGGCGCGGTAATGTCGGCGTGCAGGCCACGACCCAGTTCGACCGCGGCGGCTCCGCCAAGGTGCTGTTCGGACAGTCCTACCAGCTGTTCGGCCTGAACTCCTACGCGATCCATGATTCCATCAACACCGGTCTGAATTCCGGTCTCGACAAGCCCCGCTCCGACTATGTAGGAAGCGTCGCCTATTCGCCGAACAGCACCTATACGTTCAGCGTTCGCTCCCGTGTGGACGAGCAGACCTGGAACGTGAAGCGCTTCGAGGCGGAAGGCCGCGCTGATTTCAATCGCTGGTCGGTCAGTATGATGTACGGCAATTACGCGCCGCAGCCAAACCTCGGCTATCTGACCCGCCGCGAGGGCATCCTGACCTCCGGTTCGCTGAAGGTCTCCACCAACTTGGTGGTGACCGGTTCGGCGCGCTGGGACCTTGAGGCCAACAAGGTCAACCAGTATGTTCTCGGGGCCGGCTATGTCGACGATTGCTTCGTGCTGGCAGCGACCTATGTAAATTCCTATAGCTACTCTGCGAGCTCGATGCCGCCCGTGCTGAATAAGACCTACCTGCTAACCATAGGTTTACGAACGATCGGGATGAATTCGGTCGGCTTCTGAGCCGACACTCACTTCCCGCACGTGAACAACTCGATAGGACGAGCTTCGCCCTCTCGCGGCCCGCGCGTGTTCTGCGCAACCGTGTCACGTTCATCGATTCCCGGAACGATCCCGAGCCTGAAGAGCCGCACTGTTCACGACGGTTTATGCCGCCTGACTTCGGATCCTCAACGTCGCTGATATCGAACCAGCGGATGTGATCGGGGTCGAGCAGGGCACAGGCGGCAGGGACTGTTACGTCATGCTCTCGCCACAGCTCCCACCCTGAGGGGGCGCAGGCTTGCCTCGAGCTCGTCGGCAATCTCTTTGGTGTAGACCTTGTGTCCGTCCACATACAGAGCGAATGATCTCAGATGCCGTTCCTTTTTCGCCGGATTCTCAATCGCCGTCTTGGTCCACTCGTAGAGCGGATGGTCGTCGGACCCGTGCATTTCTGTTTTGGCGACATACTCGGCAAAGGCGTGGAACTGACATTTCGGGGGCGCGCGGTGCTTGGTGAGAATATCAAACAGTTGCGCAACGTCTGGGCCGTGGAGGTTTAAGGGTATTAATCTTGCCGCTGCTGAATCGCTCACCTGGAATCGGATCTGATGCAACTGGGCGTCATTCCTATTCTCGTTTCCTCTCGCTCCCATTGTCACCACGTTTTTGCGCTTGCTAGTGAGTGCTTTTCATTGCCTCGATCTGGTCGGCTTTCGAACAATCCGCGTCTGCCCTTTTGCGAAGCCACAACCGAGCCAAACACGTTTACTCGCCTCACTTTGGTTCGAGGGATAACCACGCTGATTACCGGACGAGTGCGGCATAGACGATGTCCTGGACTTATTCACGATAGTACTTCCGGATTTCTCCAGGTGCCGCCGTTCCTACCACCACAAGGAGACGCTCCTTTGGGACGCAGAAAAATTGCGAGCCGTAGGCGCCGGTCCAGGTAAACTCCCCCGGGGTTGCCTGGAACTGCTGAGAGACCCTCAATGGTCCGCACTGCCACCCCAAGCCCGAACCCGAAGCCCGCACGGTGGGGTTCCACAGTTGCGAC
>NZ_AWZU01000121.1 GCF_000472385.1 Bradyrhizobium sp. ARR65 | reverse complement strand
CCCGCTTGCGGACTTTGCCGAGAAGGTGGAGCTCGCCGTCGCGTTCCGCGAAGCCGAGCCCTCTGCGAGCGTCCGCGCCTTCGTCGATGCAGCCATCGCGCTCGGGAGGCGTCGAGAACTTGACGCCTCCATGGGCACGCCATCGACACCGACTATTGGAGGGCGTCGATGAGCGCTTTTGCCGCCTGCAGGTCGACGGTGTCGAAGCCCCCGGTGAACCGGTCGTAGACCGGCTGGAGAAGTGCCATCGCTTCGGCGGGACGGCCCTGATCGCGCAATAGGCGGGCGAAGCTCGTGGCAGCGCGCAGTCCCCAGGACAGCGCGCCTTGCCGGCGCGCACAGTCGAGCGCTTGCCGGAAGTGACCCTCGGCCGTCGCCGCAGCGCTGGATCCGCCCTGCAACAGAAGAAGCTCGCCCTTCACGCGCAGTAACTCGGCAAATATTCAGCGTTCTTCGGTGCGTTCACACTGGTCGAGTGCCGCCTCGATATCGCCCGCTTGGCACGCGCAATTGGCGTACCGCGCGATCCGTTGCCCGGGCAAGGGCCGATGGTCTGTGTCAGGAAAACACGGACAATTGCGGCCGTCTCTGCACGGGTACATTACGCCGCCTTGCCGGCGACCTGCCGCTGCAGCCAACGCTGTACGCGCACATCCTCACAGACGGTGACGTTGAACCGCATCCATGGCGAGCACTCGAGGTGAGGGCGGAAGACTGCGCCCGGTGCAAGCATGATTCCGTCGCGCTGCGATGCTTCCGCGAGCGCAAGAGAGTCCTCGACTTGCGGGAAGCGCGCCCAGATGAACATGCCGTCGGCCGGTTCAACGAACAGGTCCAACCCAATGCGTTCGAAAGCGCGCACGACGTTGAGACGTGCCTCGCCCAGCCGCTCGTGCAGACGCGATAGGTATTTGCGGTAATGACCATCCACCAGCATCAGATAAACCAGGCGCTCGGTGAATTGTGATGTAGTGATGCTGGTCAGCATCTTGATGTCGGCAAGCTCGCTAGCGATGCGCTCCGCGCAGGCGATGAACCCGACGCGCAGGCTGCCCGACAGCGTCTTGGAGAAACTGCGCACGTAGATCACACGATTGAGCTGGTCGAGCGTCGCGAGCCGTGGCGTTGTCTTCGTCTGCAGATCGCAGAAGATGTCGTCCTCCACGACGGTGAAGTTGTGGTGCTCGGCGGCCTGAAGCACCCGAAATGCCACGTGCGGGCTGATGTCGGTGCCTGTCGGATTTTGCATCACGGACTGGGTGAAATAGACCTTTGGTTGGCGGGCAGCGGCGAGCTTTTCGACTGCGTCGAGGTCCGGCCCATCGACGTTGCGTGGGACCGAAAGCATCTCGACGCCTTGCAGGCGCAGGTTGCCGAACATGTTGTAGTAGCCGGGATCGTCGACCAGTGCCGCGTCGCCGGGCTTGAGCAAAAAGCGGATTACGAGTTCAAGCGCCTGGCTGGTACTCTGCGTCAACACGACTTGTCCGGCACGCGCAGTGATCCCGAGTCCCGCCAACATCTGGGCAAGATGCTCGCGCAGCGGCAGGTAGCCGAACGGGTGCCCATATTCCAGCAGATAGGCGCCGTTCTTGCGCGCCAGCACGTTGAGGCTTTGGCGGATACCGGTCTCGTCGAGCCATGAATTCGGCAGCCATGGCCCGCCCGCAAGCAGAGTATTCTCGTCCGCCTCCAACAGTCGCCGGATCAGCCAGACCAGTTGCTCGTTGCGCTTGTGGTTGTCGGACGCTGCCGGAAGCCTTGCTTCCGCCGGTGCGGGCGCAGCGGTGTAGAAACCCGAGCCCCTTCGCGAATGCAGATAGCCCATTGCGACCAGGCGGTCGTACGCTTCGACCACCGTGAAGCGGCTGATATTGTGCATTTCGGCAAAGTTACGGATCGAGGGGAGCTTGGTCCCTGGCCTCAAATGCCGATCATCGATCTGTCGTTTGATGCCGGCGACGATCTGATCGCACAGCGGCTGGCCGTCATTCCGGCTGATAGAGAGGGAGAGCATGCCGTTGCTCCATTCGTTTAAGTGGCCCGGTCGCTGGACCAGTACAGTCAGGCCAAGTGACATGAAATCTGTCTATGACCGTAGCGGACAGTGTTCGGCACGATAGTGCCGGTGTCAAGCACTGAGAGGATTCGTCCGCGCTTCGGCGTCCGGCAGCACCCCTTTCTCAAAGGAGAAATCCAATGCCCCTCATTCAGGTTCGCGTGATCAAGGACGTCTTCACCAAGGAGCAGAAACAGCAGATCATCAACAAGCTGACCGATGCGATGGTTTCGATCGAAGGCGAGGCCATGCGCGGCGTCACCTGGTGCGTGGTCGAGGAGGTGGAAAGCGGCGACTGGGGTATCGGCGGCAAGGCCCTTACAACAGCAGACGTCCACGTCCTGGCGCGCGGAAAGGCAGCTTGATCGCTGCCGCGTGGCGTCCGGACCGTCATGGTGGTCCGGGCGCTCTCCGCAGCTTCTTGGTCCTGCGAACCGAACCGGCCGCGAGACGAGGATGAGCAAATCGGTAACGATCAAAGCAGACTTTCTGTAGGCCGGATCCGGCCCGCTCGTCATGCTTGTCCATTCCAGCGTGTGTGGTGCTCGGCAAAGCCTGCTTGCCGATATGTCTTTCCACGCCTTCCCAGAGGGCGCCCCGGGGGACTTTCTGGTTTTTGCTCCTTAGCTTTGTGGCCGTCCCGTCGTGGACGATGCAGTGACCGGAGGAAGCGCGATAGTCGATGGAGATCTTCGGAATGATAACCTGGCTAGCAAGCTGGCTGCGGAGGACCTTCCAACACGCGGCAATTGCACCCAATACAAATGTGCCGCATGGCCCCCGAAGATATGCGGCGCCGCGCGTTAAACGAGCTGTTGCGCATTGATCGAATGCGTCATTCCAGCATTTCCAAACCCGTAGCCCACGGCCGAGTCGCGCTTGACGCTCGCCAG
>NZ_AWZU01000120.1 GCF_000472385.1 Bradyrhizobium sp. ARR65 | reverse complement strand
CTTGCGGTGAACGCGCGAGATGCGATGCCGGACGGCGGGAAACTCGTCATCGAGGCTGCAAACATCGATCGAAACCTCAACGATCTCTCTTGCGAGGAGGAGGGCAGAGCGGGCGCTCACGTGCTCCTTTCAGTACGCGATTCGGGCTTGGGCATGGCTCAGGAGGTGCTCAGTCGCGTGTTCGAGCCTTTCTTCACGATTGCAGGGGTTGATGGAACAGGCAAACTCTGTGCAAACACCGAGCGGCCCGTGTGGGGGCGCGCTACCCTCCAACCCTCTCGAACTAATGGCATCATGGATCGTCTGTTAGTCGTCACGACGACGAGCATCATCGTGCTCAGCGTCAGCCTGATCTCGCTTGTGCTGGTGCTATGACGCGCCGGCCGCGGGTCCTTCGAGTCATCAGCGCGATCAGCGCGAAGCGCTCGCCGGCATCCGGATTCATACGGGGCGCCGCTGCGGTCGATCCGTCATGTTCTTCGATATCGTGATCGCAATGGCGACCACGCTCGCTGCCAAGGCAGGGGCATTGGGAGTGGCCGACAGGGGCCGCCGGGATATTATGACTAACCGGCGGCCCACGCTCGCATATAAC
Source organism: Bradyrhizobium sp. ARR65 (assembly GCF_000472385.1). GTDB lineage: Bacteria > Pseudomonadota > Alphaproteobacteria > Rhizobiales > Xanthobacteraceae > Bradyrhizobium. The sequence goes on along the minus strand of NZ_AWZU01000120.1, from coordinate 2,381 downwards.
TGAACTGGCGCGAAGCGACTCGCCGGCCATGCCTGGAACGGCGCGGCCCATGCCCCGTTTGCGCGATATGCAGCAGCACTTCCGGTTCGGCCTCATCTTCACCGGCCTGTTCGTCCTGATCATCGTCATCGGCGCGGCGGTCAGGTATATGGCCTAGCGCGAAGGGCTCGCTCCAAGTGCCCATCCGCAGCAGATCGGCCAGATCGGAGGGCCCTGATCTGCAATTCTGCTATCCCACTTCCTTCCAGACTCGTTTCAGGACTTCCACGACGTCAGTGCCGCGGAACGCGAACGTTCACAGAAAACCGACGCTGCCATAGTCATCCTCCGCTGACGACGGAATGACATAAGCGATGACGATCATTGCTCCGAAATTTGCGGCGACAACGGCCATGACGGACATCGAGTAGAAGAGAATCATGGATAGTTCCTTCAGAGTTTGTGGAGAGTGGACCTGTCAGGTTATCGATTGAACCCGATGCGCTATCATGCTCGCGTTATCTTAGACCTGGCTTAGGGAGCGTCCGGCGTGCCCGATGCTCACGGCTATGTGTGCGCCGAAAAAATCGCACCACCTGTGCCAGCGGCATACACATGCTCGCAGAGGGGCTCCGTTACGTCCTGACAAAAGACGGACCGGCTGCCAGCAACGGGATTAAGTCGGTTGCTGCGATGCCGTGCAAATCAGAACATTGCAGAACTCCCACATTATCGCGGCGGGTGAGTGCAGGCATATCCCTTATTGCGCCGATCCGGCTGCGAAGTGTGAAGCCCCGGTTTCATGCAAGCGAGCGGCTCGGCCAGCCCTCTTGACCGACGTAACCAAGCAAGTCTGTCAACGCACGTACCACGACAGCATCCGGTGTGGGACGCGCGCTCAACGAAACCGTTGATATCTCTGCTCCGACCGTGTTCCGCGCCACTTCGATGAGATGCTGATGATGCGTGAAGAAAAGAACCTGAGTCTTGCGGGCAAGGTGCCCCAAGAGCCGAAGGCCGGCGGCCGCACCCCCATCATCCTACTTGACGAACAGGTCGTCCGCGATAAACGGCAGCGGTGCCGCATGTTCCAGGTACTCTTCGACCGCGGCAATTCGCAAGGAGAGATAAAGCTGATCGCCGACGCCTGCACTCAACCCTGGGAGCCGAACTCTATCCCCATTGCTGCGGACACCGGCCAGATGGGGCGTATCGGCATCATCGAACTCCAAACTCAGCGTTTCGAACGATCTGTCCGTCAAGATCGAGAACAGCTCGCCGGCACGTTTGAGCAACGGCGCCTGCTTTTCTCTCGAAACCGCTCCATGACCCATTGGAGCAACACGATGGCAGATCGAAGTCGGATATATTGTGCCGCCGCGTCACCCATCTCAACGAGAGCCGATTGGCGGTATACCGCAGCACGGGCCGCCGTGTCATGGTCGCCGATGGCTTCAAATTCCTGGCGGTCGGCGTTGCGCTTATTGAGCACCTGGATATGGCGGTCGCGCAAGTCCTCTAAGTCGCGGTCCAGTGCCTGTTCCTCATAGGCCCGCGAAAGGCCCTCATCCTGGCTAAAGCCCTGGACGTCAGCTTCCGCCACGTATTCGCCCTCGATGTATCGACGTCGAATGATCGACCAGCCGCGCTCGCGGTGCTCCCGCGCGCGGGCGAGCTCGTCCGGCGAAACGACCTTCTCCTCGACCACTATCCGTCGATAGGCGTCTTTGCAGACGCGCGAGGTCCTGACGAAATCGATCGAGAGCGCAGCCGCCGAACTGATCGGCAAGCGGCGAATTCATCGAAGCGCGCAGCGCCAATTCGGCAGGCGATTGCCATCACGTCAGCGCTTTGCTGTAACCCCAAGGTCGAACAGAGGCCGGGATGGCGCCAGAGAGCATTTCGAGAATGGCAGGCCAGTGGATGACCAAGCCTACCTCAAAGGTCAAATCATTAAGCAATAGTCGGACGTGACGAGCGTGGAGCGCTTCCTTGCGGGAGTAGAACAGCGTGCCGCAGACTTGCTGGACATCGAGCGAGATTCCGTACTCGAGCGGCTCAAACTTGCCCGCGAATTCCTGGGGAGCCAGAATCCACTGGATTTCTTCCTGTCATGGAAAACGCGATCCCGAGGCGGAATGCCGGCGCAAACTCGACGACCTGTCTGTCTCGGTGGAGCAGAAGCAGACCTTCAACGCAAACGCTGTCGCGGCGCAGGCGCAATATCAGCAAGCAGTTGCCAACCGCAATCAGGCCAAGGTTAACCTGGAGCGCACCCAAATTCGCTCTCCTGTGAATGGCTGGGTGACCAATCTCTACACACGGGTCGGCGACTACGCCGCGATAGGAAAAAACGCCATCTCAGTCGTTGATGCCGATTCCTTCTGGGTGGATGCATATTT
>NZ_AWZU01000119.1 GCF_000472385.1 Bradyrhizobium sp. ARR65 | reverse complement strand
CGCTCACCCGAATACACCAAGGCGAGGGCACTGCGCGCGGGCGCCGTAGACATCGACATCATCGTAATCGAAGGCTACGACGGGCCGCAGCCGACGGACTGATCGCCTCTCCCGCGCGCCCTTTCGGCGCGCCGAGGGGCGCCACCCACCTCAGTGGAGGCCACCCTGGTTGGCAGGCTGATGTCGGCTGATGTGCCAGAGCTGCCGAAATTCGGCGGTGCGGCAAGTCGGCAGCTATCTGCGGTACACCGGCCTTGGCGCCAACCCATTCGGAAAGGCAGCTCGTGACCCATAAGAGACATCGGTTGCTCGAAGTGCTATGTATCAGCCAACGCCACCGGAGTCAGCCGCTTGCCGTGTATTGTCAGAGCGCCAACAGTCGAAGAGCTGCCAGCGCTCTCGGCGTTGTGCTTCCGGTCGAAAGCGGTGTGGGGCTACGACAGCGACTTCATGGAGGCGTGTCGCAGAGAACTCACCATTGAACCATGTGACTTGCGATCAAGCTCGATTGCGGTTGCAGAAGAGAACGGCAAGATCGTTGGCGTTGCTCAGATCAAGGTAATCGGAAGCGAAGCAGATTTGCTGAAGCTGTTTGTCGAACCGACGACGCTGCGTGGCGGTGTCGGAAGGACCCTCTTTGTTTGGGCGACCGACCAAGCAACAAGCAGGGGTGCCGATCGCCTGGTGATCGAAGCCGACCCGGATGCCGCGCCCTTCTACAGGCGAATGGGCGCTGAGGATTGTGGCCTCGCTCCGTCCGCGTCAATACCCGGAAGGATGCTGCCAAAGCTAGTTAAGGCGCTACGATCGACTTGAGTGCGCATGTCGCGTTTGGCCCGACTGAGAAATTTCGGAGCCTCGAATCGATGTCGGCTGTCTGACCTGGTGCCGACCAGATTTGCTCCAATTGAGGTTTTCGGCACGGACCCACAACGGTCGTTCCCCGGTCTCCGACCGCGCCGCAAAATGCCGGGCAACGATGCCGGGCGTGGTAGTCTGGCGTGCTACCGGGCTTTGCGAGAGGGCTCCATGAGATGGCGCGAGTTCATCAGCCTGCTTGGCAGAGTGGCGACTCCCTGGCTCGCAAAACCGACTTCCCTTCAGACCGTTTCTACACGGCCAAGACCCAAACCGGACCCAGAGCCTTTGCGGCAGCTGCATCAATTGAGTGTGGTCGAGCCTCAGGCGCGTTTTTCTGCAAGAATCGCGGTGTCGCGCTGCTTGTCACTAAAGGCAATCCACTCGGCATTCATGGCCTGGCGGACGTGATACGTTCAGGTACGCGGGTCGCGCTGCCGGATACCGGCGATGTCCGTGCGAAGTGCCTTGCTGCCACAGAGGAGCTGCTTGGAAAAGCCGCAGCCGACGCTCTCGTCGCAGCTGAATCGAGTTTCCCCGGTCGCCTTGGCATCATGCATCGCGATCCCGCGGTTACGCAGACGTAGCCTTTACATGGTATCACCTCGTTTCATACTGGGTGCGGATATTTCCAAATCACTTCGAGTTTGTTGCCGTTCCGGGCACGGAGCCGTACTTCACCCAGATCGCCTTGGCTAGCGTCAATCATCCGCTGCGTTCCGGTGCCATGAAAGCATTTGACGAATTCTTCTTCAGCCGGGCAAGGGACGTGTACCCCCGATATGATTTCGCGCGCATGAATGAGGATGAATTCGCAGCGCCTCTGGCGCTCAATTGATCTCTCGAAAGCCGGGAAGTCGGCATTTGGCACTTGCGCCGCTACGCATCCTCGGTCGCTAACGGGGCATAGCGGAAATCGACAGGCCGACGCCTATTGCAGAGGGCGACGCTCGTGACCCGCTGCTGGCATCCTCAATTTGGATCAACTCCGCTCTCGTGCGTAATCGAGACGGTCTCGCCTAGACCGAGCACCCCCGGCTCCGGAAGCCCGCGCATGAGGTGTCGTCGGAAACTTAGGGGGGAATTTAGAGTTTCCCATCGTTTCCCATCTGGAGGGTGCCATGCGAAGAACGATTTTGGTTCTAACCTAACAGTCATTTTTTGTGCGCCAACGACAGTCATGGCGTTGACAGCCGAGCGGGCGCTGGTCGGAGACTCTGAATTGGGAGCTGCTGGCGTTGCCATCCAGCAAGGCCAAATCGCTCCCGGCGACGTCGCCGGAAGCGGCCACGGAGGCTTCTTGGGAGGCAATGTGATCCTCGCCAAGGGCGACAAGTCTGGAACCGGTCCTGGTCTTGGCGGCCACAAGGGCGCCCACAAGGCTGAGGGAAAGGGTGGCCAGCATGGTAAAGATAAAGGTAAATGAGCGTATCCGCGCAGCCACAAAGCATCGCGCAGCCCGCAAAGCATGAAACGGCACAGAGAAACGCTAGCGGCGGCTCCGAGCCTCGCACCTTCTGCGATGCTTGACCCGTCGCGTTGCGGGTGCCTGTTTGTACAGCTAATCTGACTTTGAGAACGGCTGGCGAGGTGGGCCTGCGCACCTCGCGGTTAAGCTCCCGACCGACCTACCCGAATTCAAAGCTCGTGCGAGCCCTTGCTTTACGCTCGCGCTCGTCTCTCTGGTTGGCGCTCCGCGCCTAGCCGATTGAAGCTTTCCATGACATTGCGAGCGCAGCGCCCGAAGTCAGCTTTTTGGCCCTCAGCTGACTTCGGTTGCAAACGCCGCGATGCCCGCTCTCAGAGGTGGAGCGGACCAAGATCGAACTCAGCTTTCCAGATATTTGGTCGTTCGGGGGACGGGACGGGCCGTCCAAGCCGCGTGCTCCGGCATGAAAGCGAGAATAGCCTCCATTTCCAATTCACCGGTCATGTAGATGATGACGCGCATACCGTCTTGGGGACCATTGGGGATACGACCCATATCCTCCTTGGAGGCGTTCAGCCAGAGGCCGTAACCGTCTTCCACACGCTCATTTGCGTCGAAGTAAATACGATACATTCAAAACGGCCGTCTCTGTTGGCGGCCTCTTGCATACCAGATCACACCTGCAATGTCGCCTGTTGTGCGCATTGCGACGCAAATCCATGTCGGCTGGCATGTCGGCGATTAGGGTAAGAGCGGACTCGTTGTGCTCAATGTGAGTTTTGTCGCTCGTGACCGAAAGCGCACGTCCGGCGAGCACTTGCCTGTGGATGTGTTTGCATCGCGCGGGAGCCGAGGCAGAGCGACCAAGCCGGTCACC
>NZ_AWZU01000118.1 GCF_000472385.1 Bradyrhizobium sp. ARR65 | reverse complement strand
CAATCAAAGCCAGTGCAATCGCGGTGAGTTTCATCGGCTTTCCTCCATTTCGGTACAGTGCAACTTAGAAGGAGGTCGCGTGTTCCTGCTGCTCACCGTCCATAGGATCCGTCTTCGCCGCCACCGCAAGTTCTAGCGGCTTGCTCATCCTGGCTCGGTGAGGGCATTGTCGCGGCCATGGGCACCAAATCGCGCGACAGACTTTACGGCAGCTCGGTCAGAATAGCGGCCCGACGCGCTGCTGAAGCTCGTAAGGAAGCCGACAAGCTCGCCTGCGAGGCTTGGAACAAGCGCATGCTCGCCTTCAAGGGTCCGGCGCAGCCGTCGCCGACGCTCGGTGACGCGCTCAATGCGGGCTACCTCTATCTTGAAGTCCGTTGCCTCGGCTGTGACACGCATCAGACCGTCGCGCTGGACATCGTGCGGCGGCCAAAGACGACGCCCATCCATGAGCTGGAACGCTACATGCGCTGCAAGGACTGCTCGGACGTGCGCGGCTATCCCTATAAGCGCAGCCATTTGATCGCGCTTCGGCGCACCAAGATTTCCGCGAGCGATCCGCCGTCGTATTGGTGGCCGGGCGAGCGGTAGGGGCATCCGAAGCCAAGGGGCAGGGTAGGGAATAGATCATGAGAGAACTGACGGGCAGGACGGCATTCGTAACTGGAGGAGCCAGTGGTATCGGATTGGCGATGGCCCGCGCATTTGCGGGAGCAGGCATGAAGGTGATGCTTGCCGACATTGAAGCCCGCGCTCTCGACGTCGCCCTCCGCAGCCTTCATCCTTTTGGTCCGAACGTGCGCGGGGTGGTGTGCGATGTCGCCGATCCTGCAAGCGTCGAGCACGCGGCGCAGACGACCTACCAGGCTTTCGGAAATGTAAGTGTGTTCTGCAACAACGCGGGCGTTGCTGCGGGTGGGGGCATCGACACCATCTCGGTCGATAGCTGGCGATGGGTTCTGGACGTCAACCTCATGGGCGTACTGCACGGGGTTCGCGCGTTCCTGCCGCACATCCGGGCGCATGGCGAGGGGGGCCACATCGTGAATACCGCGTCGATGGCCGGTCTGCATGGCGGGCTTGGCTTCAGCCCTTATGTGGCCAGCAAGTTTGCCGTGGTCGGCATGTCGGAAGGGTTGGCGATGCAGCTCAAGCCGCACAACATCGGAGTGACTGTATTGTGCCCCGGGTTCGTGCGCACCCGCATAGGCGAGAGCGGGCGCAACCGACAGCCGCGTTACGGCGAAGCGCCTGTGCTCGACCCATCGAGTCCGGCGGCCGCCCTGGTTGCCGAAATTGCGACGCGGATTGAGGCCGGTCTCGATCCAGCCGAGGTCGCCGCGCGCGTCCTCTCCGCTGTTCGAGAGAATGAACTCTACGTACTCACACATCCCGACATGCGCGGCGAGCTTGAGGCGCGGTTCGCCGCCATACTGCAAGCAATGGACAAATCGTTGCCGTAGGCGCGAGAAGACCGGGAATATGCAATCTCTACAGCATCACCATCAACCAGGCCGCCATCATCGCCCTTTTTCGGTCGTCAATCGCTAGGTCGGCAACCTGCCGCCGATGCCGGGTGTCTTTCCCGATTATCCGGCGCCCGTGATCCGCAACACCGAGAACGGCACCGAGCTGGTGACGATGCGCTGGGGTATGCCGCCCCCGCCGCGCGCGGGCGGGGGCGCCGGTCACAAACATCCGCAACACGTCATCGCCGCATTGGCGCACGTGGCTCAAGCCCGAAAATCGCTGCTTGGTCCCGGCCAACAGCTTCGCCGAGTACGTGCCGGCGCCGAACCCTGAGACGAAGAAGGAAGACGAAAGACGTGGTATGGTTCGCGTTTAGTGAAGACCGCCCATTGTTCGCCTTTGCAGGCATCTGGACCACGTTCAAGGGCGACCGTGGCACTAAGTCAAAGGCGGTCCCAGGGCCGCATCAAGTCTACGGCTTTCTCACCACCGAGGCTAACGCGGTGGTGAAGCCGATCCATCCGAAGGCGATGCCGGTGATCTTGACGATGGACGAGGAGCGCGACGTTTGGATGCGGGAGCCGTGGGATGAGGCGAAGTCGCTTCAACGGCCGCTACCGGATGACGCGCTCAAGATCGTGATGCGCGGGGCGGAGAAGGAAGATCGGGCAGCAGCGTGGCCTTTCCTGAGCCTGAGCTTGGGCCGCTGTTGGAGGTTAGCGGACTATCTGACGGACTTGCTGGTCTGACCCTCAACGGACATTGTAATGTCCCGCCGTTAGAATAAGCTTTGGCTTAATCAATGAACCTGTTCGAAGGAGCGGGTGTGGCGTTTCGCGCGAATAACGCTGCCGATTTCGACCGGGCAGCGTGCGCCCCGGCGTCCGCGCACGCGACGAGGGAGGAAATCGCGATGAAATCCAACTACAAGATTGCGGCGGCTGTAATCGCCAGCTTTGTTCTCGGCGTTGGTGCGGCTAGTATCTTACACGCGCAATCTAAGGCACCAGGCTATGTAGTAGCCGAAATCGATGTCAAAGATCAGGACGGCTACATGAAGGATTTTCTGCCAAAGGCGCAAGCCAACATCAAAGAATTCGGGGGCAAGTACATCGGCGGCGGGTTGAACAAAGCGGTTGGGTTTGTCGGAGCCCCGCCACCCAATCGCGTAGTACTACTACAATTCCCTGACATGGACAGGGTCAAGGCGTTCGAGGACAAAGAGCAGCGCAATGTGACCGAGGTTGGCAGTAAGTACGCCAGCTTCCGCGTCTTCGGTGTTGAGGGCGTCGAGCAGAAGTGACAACGCGGAAGGTGGCGGGCTGTACCAGCGGCCCGCCGACAGTCGCCGCCTTGGTTCGTTTTGCGGCGGTGCTGAGTCTCCTTCTGGTCCGAGGCGGCTGTTCAGCGCCTCAAGGGCTAACGTCGGCTGTTCGAGGCACGGCAGACCTATCGCGGGCGATGCCTGACGACCGGGTCTGACCCATAGCCGATTCTTCGATGGCGGTTCGAGTAGGCTATCGACTGACGTCATTGCAGCCCCTGCTGGCAGCTTCGACGGCTGCCCAGCCCCGATCCTGTTACAGATTTTCCAAGCTTGATTTTGAGGCATACGTTAGAAACACCTTGCTAAGGGGGTTTAAACATTTTAGGGGCGTTCTCATGGCTTGGCTCTTCCTCATCGTTGCTGGCCTGTGCGAAATTGCCTGGGCAATCGGCCTCAAATACACCGAAGGTTTCACACGCCTCTTACCAACAATCGGCACAGTCCTCGCCATGGCGGCCAGTATTGGATTCCTC
>NZ_AWZU01000117.1 GCF_000472385.1 Bradyrhizobium sp. ARR65 | reverse complement strand
CTGACTTTGAAACTAACGTCATTAACGCTCTCGGGCGTTGTGCGGTATCTCTGGAAAGCGCTTTCGGTGCTCAAGCCACGTCTGTTTCTGGCCCAGAGCTGCCGAAATTCGGCGGTGCGGCAAGTCGGCAGCTATCTGGGGTACACCGGCCTTGGCGCCAACCCATTCGGAAAGGCAGCTCGTGACCCGACTCGGACATTAGGGTCAGTGATTTTGGCCGAATTGTTTGTGCCGCGTCTCGGCCAATATGAGGCTTTTGGATAAGCCTGGCATCGTATAATCTTCTTTAGAGCTGCTCTTCAAGACGGGACATGCCGATGTCTCCGTTCAACGTGGATGGGCAGCGGGGAATGCCGTCGGCGGGCATCGCACTCCCAATATAACCGAGAGCCTCTTTCGTGCCGGTCTCTCACCGAGCACTTGCCGTGCGCACGGGCGCACGACGACTGTTGCTAAATGCTTACTTTGAGGCAATGAGGCAGCGCGATCGCTGCCGGCCGCATGAGGTAGGTTCAACCATGAACAAGCCTGGCCTGCATCCTTGGATTCGATTGCTGGTCTCAACCGCGCTCTGCTGGCATCTACATTTGGCGGTGGTCCCGGGGCATGCCCAATCCCGTTTCGATGGAGAGGGCCACGTGGTAGCGGTGGACGAGAGCCACGGGACAGTGACGCTGGACCACGGTCCCATTTCCGGTCTCATGCCAGCCATGCGAATGGCCTTTCCGGTACAGCAGGCTGAACAGCTTCTCGGACTTCAGGTGGGTGCGCTGGTCCGATTTTCCCTCCAGGCTCGCGGCCTCGAATGGGTGATTGCTGCTATCGAGCCGGTCGAGGATCACCCGCAGCCTAATTTGACGAGCTTCCCGGCTCCTGACTTCACCTTGCCCACGCTGTCAGGGGCGCAGGTCCGCCTCTCGGATCTACGGGGCAAAGTGGTCCTCCTCAACTTTTGGGTTACGTGGTGCGGGTCGTGTCGGGCGGAAATGCCGACCATCGATGCGCTATATCGGCGTTATAACAATCGCGGACTGGAGGTGCTGGCCATCAATCTCGATGCGGCCACCACCTCAAAGGTGCAAGCGTTCGTGGGTGAATTGGGAGTGACGTTTCGCGTTGGGTTGGATCCATCCTCGTCCATCGCCAGAACCTATCGGGTCGCTGGTCTGCCCACCACGTATCTCATAGATCGGGTCGGCAATGTAGTCGTCCAGGAAATCGGTGCGAGGGACTGGCTGGATGCGGTCAGTCGATCTGCGATAGAGGGGCTGCTGCAAATACCCGAGCCACCGCAAGAAGCCGAGCGCAGCCGCCGAGATTGAAGCAGTCCTTGATAAGAGGGAGTTACGTATTCATGACCAAATAGAGGAGCTGAGAATGACACGCTTCTTCAATGCAGTCATCATGGCCGTGGGGCTCGTTTACTCGTTGTGCGCGGCGTCTGTTGGCGTCGCGGACGAGAAGACTTTCATCATGGGCTACGACCCCACGGGGCCGACCTGTCACCTCGGTCAGTATGCGGCTCTCGTGAAAGGCTTCTTTGCCGAAGAAGGCCTGCGGGTCCGTGGCATCGCCGCACTCGACAATCGCACTGCTGTCGCCGAGGGCAGATCCCATCGGCTCTGGGTGAAGACCGACGCAGGGCCCACCGAAGCTGATTTCGGATATTTCGATACGGACCAGCTTCATCACATGGTAGCCGGAAATGTCGACTACTACATCGTCGACGGCAACCACTTCGGCTGCTGGTCGGTGATGGTCGCGCCGGACGCCCCGGTCCAGTCCCCCGCTGACCTCAAGGGGAAGACGATCGAGATCCTTCCATATGCCGTCGAGCCGTTCCTGTTGCACGGTCATATGTGGCTTCACCATTGGCTGAAGGCACCCGGACTGGATGCTCCCAGAGACATCACGCTGACGACCTTGCCCTGGGAGGCGCTGCCAAGTCTGAACGACTATGTGGCGGAGGGGTTCAAGACGGGGAAGTTCGCCGCGGTTGCCGTGGGAGAGCCCCGCCCATCGCTGCTGGAGGACAAGCACATCGCTCGGCGGCTCGTCACCCAGAACGATACGACCTACAATAACGAATATTGCTGTCTCACGGTCATCAAGCGCGCGATCGTCGACAACGACCCCGAGACCGCGGCCAAGATCGCACGGGCATTCAGGCACGCACGCGAGTGGGCCGGCCAGCACCCGCGCGAGGCGGTCCTCGCCGCACAGGCCGCTGGTTACTATGGCGCGGCAGTCCCCGTCGAGGCATCAGTCAAGGCTGTGAAAAGCCTCGGCTTCGACAGCCAGCTCGACGTTGCCCAGGCGTTGGAGCGGGCATTCAAGACACGGATCGAGTCGGGCGCCATCAAGACCGATAAGGCGCCGCAGGAGTTGGTCCGCCTGTACTACCGGAACCTCGAGTGAACAAGCCATAGCCTGATGGAGCCAAATGGATCGAGGGCTCGGCTCGCTAGGGCGTGAACTTACCGTAACGTGCCATCTGAAACCAAGGGAGGATTCTCATGAATCCGTTCGCTTCATCCCGCCGCGGTTTCACGGTAATGACCGCAGCTGCATTGTTGGTCGCCATGACGGCGCCCGGTCTCACAGATGAACCCAAATACAAACCGATCAGCGTGAAGACCCCAGACGGACTGACCATATCCGCCCAAGAATGGGGCAACCCGACCGGACCCGAAATCCTGTTCATTCATGGCTTTGGGCAAAGCTACATGTCGTGGATGCGCCAGACCGACAGCGACCTCGCCAAAGAATTTCATATCGTCACTTACGATCTGCGTGGTCACGGCAATTCCGATAAGCCGCTTGATCCCAAGTATTATCGCGATTCGAAAGCGTGGGGCGACGAGGTGCAAGCCGTCATGGATGCGACCGGCCTCAAGCACCCCGTATTTGTCGGCTCGTCCTATGCCGGGCGCGTCATCTCCGACTACGTGACGACCCACGGCGCAAGCAAAATTGCCGGCATCAACTTCGTCGATGCCTCAATCAAGTTTGATCCAGCGCTGATCGGCGACAATCTCAAGAACATGCCGCTGATGGCATCCGAAGACATGGCGACCAACATCGCGGCGACCCGCGTCTTTGTGCACGGTTGCTTCTTCAAACAGCCGAGTGTCGACGACTACGAGACCATCCTCGCCTTCAACATGATGGTGCCGGCCAAAGTGCGCGCCGGGCTCTCCGGCCGTCCGCTCGATGCGACTGAAGTCATCTCAAAGCTGACCATCCCGGTGCTGGTCACACACGGCGCCGAAGACCGCAACGTCAAGGTGGGTATCTCGAAATACACCGCATCCATCGTCCCCGGTGCGAAACTCTCGATCTATGACGGGATCGGTCACTTTCCGTTCTACGAGGATGCGCCGCGCTTCAACTCGGAGCTTGCCGCCTTCGTACGCTCGGCGACCGAGAGCAATTAAGCACAAGAAAAGCAATTAGGACCCCATGCGCCTCTAGAAAGGGTAGGTTGTACCCTGCAAATGGTGCGAAGCGGCGCCACGTCTGCTTTAGCGCCGCTGTCGGGCCAAAGCGGACCTTGAGCATGCCCTGCTCAATAGGCTCGATTTTATGGGTACACG
>NZ_AWZU01000116.1 GCF_000472385.1 Bradyrhizobium sp. ARR65 | reverse complement strand
TGTCCATACATGAGGTCCTCTGTCCGCTACAACAGTCGCTGCCCCTTGAGGTTCCGGAGGTGTGGGACCGCCGGTTGCCGGGTAGAATCTTTAGTGTCGCCTATTGTGCCCTTCTGCGACGTGTCCGCACGCCTCGTCGAGGTCTGGACAGTGGGGTATAGCGGACTTGATTTGCTCACGTTGAGTTCTTCGCATTTTGACCCATACGGGACTCCCGAACCGTTTTCCAATATGACTGGAGCGGAGGCTTAGCGACCTGGTATCTGGCACGCGGCGAGCGCGAGAATTGGCTCAGTCCATTGCCCGGTCAAGCCTTTACTCCGGAAGACCCGCCTTGCGCAAACCGTCGGCGATGCGCTGAAATTCGGCAAGGAAGACGACGTTATCGGACCACGCAGACCCATGCTGCAGCCAAAGGGCAACAATGTAATTGGGCCTGAGCCGACGAAGCTCGGCGATGGCGGCGTGAGCTTCACGCTCATGCCCCGTCAATGCGTTAGCGGCGGCGAGATCTGCGTAGGCAATCCAAAAGGGCTTCACCGCGATGGAGCGGCTGCACCAATCGATTGCCTCATCATATTGAGCGAGATGGGTGTGCGCATGGCAGACGTAGAAGTACCACGTGTTTAGGAGGGGATCACGGGGGCTGCGCTGAATGGCCATTTGAAGAGGCGCAAATGCCTCTGCAGAGCGGCCGACACGTATCTTGGCAGCGCCCAGCGCGCCATGAGCCGGGGCGAGACTGGGATTTGTAGCGATTGCCGCAATATACTCGCCGACCGCAGCGTCGAGGTTCCTACCCTTCGCCCGCTGGATTTCGCCCTTTACAAAATGTGCCATTGCGTCACTGGGAAACTGTGACAGAACCTGATCTACCGCGTTCTCCGCGCGCTGCAGCTTATCTGCGGGCGCATCGGTCCAACGATAGTTGACTTCCATTGCCAGAGTATCTGCAAAGCCCACGAGAGCCTTAGGGTAGCCCGGATCGATCTGGAGCGCGCGTTCGAAGAGGACACTCGTCTGGGCCAACTGCTCGCGCGAATAGGGTTGGTTGAGCACGGCCCACCCCCGCATCGTAAGATCGACCGCGTCCGGGACGCAAACCGGTCGGCTCACCTTTTCGCGCGACGAGGAAAGCGGGAATTGGAAACGCCCGAACGACCTCCTGGGGGTCTATCGGAAAGTCCGTGAGCCAGAGATCGGCATAAAGATCCACGTTCATCAACCCCTTTCCTTCAGCCTTCTGTAGCAAGCTCAGGAAGCTAGTCGTGGAAGCCGCCAATCCGTGTCTCCAGCCTAACCGTGGATGCATCTCCGAGTCTTCCCGAACCATTAACAATCCGCTGCGCTGGAACGACGCATGGCCTGTTCAGAGGTCCGGCGGATTCTGAGATAAGCCTTGAGGTCACTATGAGCAGCAGCATCCCGACCGGCAAAACTTATCTTGGCTTCGTCCTCTTATGGGGCAGTGATCTCCCTCGTTTTGATGCTTTGTGTTATCCTTTTCGCGGCCGGTCACCTGATAGCGGGCATCTTCACAATCCTGCTCACCAGTTATGGCTGTTTTCGGCACAGCAGCTCGATAGGGCAGCGTGCGCAACAGATCGTTCGCCGACCCAGCGCTGAACTGCGCCGGATCATGGCTATCGATCGCCAAAGGAAGGCTATCGAGTGCGGTTCATTATCTCAGTTATACATACGCCAGCCGGCGCAAAACCCTTACATGCAACGAGCCAAGCTCTGGTTCTACTTCTGCGCGGCAACGCTCGTTCCCGCATTCCTTCTCTCATTGGCTTGTGCAGACCAGGTTATGCTCGTCTATTTAATTCCACCGTCACTGATTTTCGTTGGAGGAATGGCTCGTTTTCTTGGCAAGCATCTCGATGGCGTGCACGAGACGGTGAGTCAAGATATTGAAGGTCCTGGCCCAGGTCGCGTGGACGGTGTCCATAATCAGCGTCGCGACTCTCATCGGCGTAGCCAAGGGCTGGGAGCACAGCGGCATGTTGGGCGCAATTGTGGTCGGGACCCTCGGATATTCGTCGGAGCAGCGTTGGCGTGTTCGCCCTTGGCATTCTTTCAGCTCTTGAGCAGCGGTCTCTAGTGAACGCGAGATAGTGACTCCGCTTGTGTGAAGGGTTTCGGATGCCGGCCGCTTGAGGGGCGGCGCCGCGTCTTCGGCGGCCGGCGTCCGAAAGCAGTTCAAGGGAGGAAACCGCGCTTAAGGGACGTGAGGCGGTGCGGCAGGCGCTATGGGGATTTGGGTGCCCCGGGCGAGCCGACCGATTTGGATCAAGGCGATGCGACAAGTCGTGCGCTGGTGAAGCGGCTGGGAAACGAGCGGCGGCTGGCCTGGAGCTCAACAAATTGTCGGACGATTTGCGGCCTGAGTGATTAGCGGCGACTTCCGTTCGCCGCTTGGTCATAAGGTGCTGGGCTCGGCGGGGCGCGATACTCCACCAAATTGGGAGGCGATTCCAGATCTCCCGCAGAGCGCTGCGCAATGAAAGACCGCAGAGGCGGACGGGGCAGGCAAACATGCTATGCTCCGTAAAGCATTATCGGGGTATCGAACCCTTTGAGCTGGAATGGCTTTGCATGGCTGCCCGCCAACTCTGACTGGGCGCGCTGATAAACCGCCTGCGTTACCAGAATCTGGTCGGCTTCAGCTACCGACTGCGCGCGGGAGGCGGTGTTTACGACGGTACCGATTGCGGTCAGGTCTCGGTGAGACCGACCGAACTCCCCAAAGCTCAGCTCTCCTGAATGGATACCAATTCCGATCCCCAATTCGTTTTCGGTCAGGCCGTACGCGTTGACAAGACTCTCGCACTTGGCGCGCCAGTTCTTCTGGATCTCGCGCGCCGCAAGCACGGCATTTCTGGCATGGTCATCACGTTCCAGAGGAAAATTAAAGACGGCCATCACCGCGTCTCCGATGGTTTTGTTGAGAAGCCCATCGTGCGCCCAGATGGCGCTTGCACTTTCATCGTAGAATGCGTCGAGCAGCCCCGAAACCACATCCGGAGACTGGGACTGGGACAGACTGGTGTAACCTCGCAGATCGGCAAACATGATCGTCGCATCGATGGTGATTTTGCGGGCTCTCATCACCTTCGTAAACATCAACTCGCAGATGGTACAGGTGTTGGGGTTCATTCGGCTCGGGCGAATGCCGAACGCACGAAATGGCGCTGAGAGCAGGCCGTGAAGCGGCACCGGCAGATGCATCTGCTCCCAGCAACCCTTGCAGAATCTAGAATGCTGCGACGCTGCCATTTTCAACCATGATCCACGAATTGGCAGACGTGTGGAGCCTACAATCTGGATCAGCCGCGAGCAAGCTGGACCAAGGGTTAATCGGTGTCATGGACTTGCGAGCTGCAGCCTAGGTCGAGCTGACCAGGCGCAAGATGACTGGCGACCCTCCCGCCTTGGGCCCATTTGGGACATGCCGGCTAATCGAGCCATGTCCGAGTTCGTGGAAAGAGCGGAAAACATATGCTCGCACTGAGTCCTTCTCAGTTTGTCGAGTCGCCCGGAGGAATTTCACCTCCGGGCGCTCCCAGAACCGTGCATGACCCTCTCGAGTCACACGGCTCCCGATGTTCAGCCGTTGC
>NZ_AWZU01000115.1 GCF_000472385.1 Bradyrhizobium sp. ARR65 | reverse complement strand
TTGCGTGCGAAAGCCAAGCTGGTGTGCGCCCTATTGCGCGCGTGGGCGAAGCAGATACGGCCGGAGCATGAAATTCGTTGTCAATCGCCCCTTCGGCGGTCGCGATGCCGCCGCGCGCGAGCTGATGGAGCTGGCCAACGCCGCCGAGCCGGTGCAGGACAGCCGCATCCACATCAAGAAGATCAACGATCCCTTCCTGTACACGCCCGCCGAATGCAAGGCCGAGCTTGAGTGCGCGATTGCCAATGGTTGGCTCTGGCTGCACGGGAGGGGGACTTACGCGGAGATCGCTCATGCGGGCGCGGTGTTGCTTGCTTAATTTGGTTTGTGGCCGGCTGCCGGATCCCACAAGCGCTTGGCGACGGTAACGGCCTGCGCCTGATCACCCGGGGTGGCTACAACTGGACCGACCGCTATCCATGGATTGTCGAAGCCCCGCGCAAAGTCCGTCAGAAGCGGTTCGTGCTCGATGGGGAGGCCGTCGTTCTCGTGGTGGATGGCGTCTCGGCCTTCAACGCGCTGCACTCCCGCAAGCACGACCATGAAGTCCAGTTTTGCGCCTTCGACATCCTGGTCGAGGGTGAGTTGAGCTGCGTGAGCCGCCGCTTCATCACCGCAAGTGGTGCGCAGCGGCTTTCCGCTGGCGACCGGAATCGGATCGTCAAACTCTCGGGACCAGGACATTTCGGGCGGGGTACTTAGGACTATGCCTGAGATATAGGTCGCCCTCCGTGGAATTGCGAATCAGCACCAGAGGGCGGCCCAAGGCTCGAAAGCCGAGGGCCGGGCGCTGATGGCACGGAGGTTTCCAAGTCCAGCTTAACGTTAGACCTGCTATGCACGTTCCGGCCAATACGAGTGGCGATCAGGTTCTTTGGACTCCCGTGCGCTAGAGCAATTTCCTACAGCTGGCCTCGAACGGTTGGAGCGGCGGAACGAAATCTCTCTGAGGTAGTTCAGCGCTCGACCGGCGCTACTTTCAAAGGAGCTGAGCACATGAACAAAGCTATCCTTATTGGTGCTGCTATCCTCACCGTCTCCACTTCTGCCGCTTCGGCATGGACTCATCAAAGCCACCGGAATGGCTACCAGACTCACCATAGCTCCGCTTACCGCGCAACAAGGGCCGCACCGCGCGAAGCCATGAACAACAGCGCTTACAACAACGGCTATTATGGTCCAGGTTATGCGCGTTCAGGCTTCTGGCCGGCCGACGTGGCTGGCGCTGCGGTTGGAACGGCAGGAGCTATCGCCACTGGTGCAGTCAATACCGCAGGCGCGATTGCAACCGCACCATTCCGGCCGGCTAATCCCTACGCCTATTACCCGGGTAATTCCTACGCCTATTACGGGGTTAATTCCTACGGCGTGGCTCCGGGCGTCAGCAGCAAGGACCACGAGATGTATGTGAAAAATCTACACGCCTCCGGATACAACCCGAAAAGCGATTTCACCGCGAGCGGGACCATGCGGTCGCAATAGGATCAGGGTCCTTGTTGCGCGTTGCCAATCTGGCCTGACGTCGGCGCTGGGGCGAAATCCGCTCTCGGGAGAACAGCTCCGCGCCGGCCTCGGTGATACGTCCGAAATTCAATCGAGCTTGGCCAGTGCGTGACGGCGACCGTTGTGATCTGGGACGGCGGACCCCGCTGTAGCCGGTCATGCGCTGATAACCCCAGTCTCCGGCAAACTCGCGCGACATGGCGGCATGAAGCTGGAAGCTCCGCCGTGCCAGCGCATCGAGCGGATTGCCGCCGCACCAGTCAAGCGCCAGAAATCCGCCGGCCTTGCCGGAAGCCGCCGCGGCCACCTCGGTCCGTTCCACGACCATGACCTCGGTCCTGCGGCGAGCGAGGAAGTAGGCGGTGCGGGCGCCGATCACGCCCGCCCGCAGATCACAACGCGCATGTGCTCACCACGTATGTGCCGGCGCCTCGCGGAGCGGACGAGGCGCGCGGAGAGGACCCAAGCTCGTTCCCGCCGAGCTAATCGTGCTTGGTCCTTTCGGTCTGTTCTTCGAGATGCCGCAACAGCTTTTCAAGTCTGTCGCCCATCCGGTCCTTTTCTTCGAGCCGTTGCAGCACCTTTCCAAGCCGATCGAGGATCGGATCGTAAGTGCCGGATAATACCCGCATCAACGCGCCCATATCTGCCACAGCCTGCGGCACGGCTTTGGACGAAGCCGGCGTCAACGATTTTTCGATCCGGTCGACTATCTCGGCATTCATGGAGCGCTCGTTGGCCGCGGCGGCCTTCGCGATCTGATCCCGCATCCCATCGGGAAAGCGGAGGAGGAACTGATCGGAACCACGGCCCGGGCGCTTTTTTGGTTTTCTCAGCACAAACCTTTCCTCGCATCTCCAGGGGCCGCACCGAGGTATTCCGCTTGACGATGGTACGGCCGTGATACTATCACGAGTGATATATCAAATCCCTTGATATGGCACATGCCGGCAGACGAAGTGAACGCCTTACCAATCCGCTCGCAGAAACCTGTGAAAATGTCGAGCACGCGGCAGTCCAGCTACAGCTTCGGCACAATGACTGGTGGTCGTATGTCCATGGATCTCTACCGATAATGTCGCGCGGCAAACAGTCATTCAAGCAAACCGACGTCACTCGGGCGATGAAAGCCGCTCAAAATGCCGGTTTCGATGTGCAGGGTGTCGAGATCGAGCCGAGCACCGGGAAGTTCCGGGTTCTGACGAAGCGACCTGACCAGCCGCGGTTGGACGAGCCGGTGAACGAATGGGATGACGTGCGGTGAAACGTAAAAACCCCAAATACACCCACGGTTTCATCGATCGATTTGGCAAGCCGCGGTTCTACTTGCGCCTCCCCGGCCGAAAGCGCGTACCTTTGCCTGGATTGCCATGGTCGCCGGAGTTTATGGCGGCCCGAGAGAAGGCTCTGAAAGAGGATTGGTCCGCGCCGATCGAGATCGGCGCCAATCGCACGCGCGCTGGCACCGTCAATGCCGTGCTCGTGACCTACTACCAGTCGAGCGCATTCAAGGAAGGGCTGGCCGAGAACACCCGCAAAAACCGGCGTGCGATCCTGGAGCGCTTCCGCGAGGAGCATGGGGATAAGCGGATCGCGCTCCTACACAGGAAGGCACTACAAACTATCCTGAACAAGAAGTCGGCTGCGGCGGCCAAAAACTGGAAGAAGGCGCTTCGGGGGTTCATCGATCATTGTATCGCGCTCGAAATGATCGAAACCGACCCTCTCCTTGGTATCAAGCTGACAAAGGTTAGATCGACGCCGCATCGGCGGTGGACTCCCGCTGACATCGCGCAATACGAAAAGCGACATCCTCCAGGAACTAAGGCCCGGCTTGCGCTCGAACTTATTTTATCTACGGGGCAAGCGCGCTGTGACGTGGTTCGGATGGGAAGGCAATACGTCCGCGACGAAACTCTCTCTATGACGCGCCAGAAAAGCGGAGTGCCGTTTGACATTCCGATCTTACCATCGCTGCGCCGAGAGCTGGATCTCCAGCCGCAAGCAGATTGTAATCTGACCTTTCTCGTCACTGAACAAGGAAAGCCCTTTACTGCCGCTGGGTTCGGTAATTGGTTTCGCGATCGGTGCAATGAGGCTGGCCTTCCAAATTGTCGGGCACACGGCCTGCGCTCGGCCGCAGCGACGCGCCTAGCTGATTACGGCGCAACGGCCCATCAGCTTATGGCCTGGTTCGGCTGGCGCACTTTAAGCGAGGCCGAGCGTTACACCCAGGAAGCAAATCGCAAGGGATTAGCTGCCTCGGCCGGGCAGCTCATTTCAGGAACAGGAATTGGCAAACCGGAAACCCAGTTTGCCAAAAAACGAAGCTAAGCAATTGAAATAGCAGAGGTCGGGTTAATGGGTGGCGATCCCAGCAGGACTCGAACCTGCAACCCGCGGAGTAGAAATCCGCTACTCGAATCTTGTTCAAGATTCCGCGACCGATGGTCCCAACGAC
>NZ_AWZU01000114.1 GCF_000472385.1 Bradyrhizobium sp. ARR65 | reverse complement strand
AAAACCGGATGGAACGAGCGCTGGTCGTCATCACGTTGAGCATGGTCACGGTTGTCGCGAGCATCGTTCTGCTTGTGATCCAGCATGGAGCGGACGCGGCTGTGACAATGACGGCGCCGCTGCAATAGCCACTCGCCGGACCAGAGGCTCCTACTTCGGGCTGTTCCGGTTGCGGGCCCCGGCCTCCTAGGCACGCCGGGGCCTCGCTTTTGTCGGCGCAAGCGGTCACTGGTGATCCCATGAAGCGCATCAAGCCAGGGCGAACACCGCTCCGCCCCGATAGCACGCTGATGACAGACGACGACTTCCGGGCGATCCGAGATCAGATCACCGCTTTCGACGACATCGAATGGATCGACGACGCCACTCGGGACCTCGTTGTGAGGTTCATGCCCGATCTGGTGAGCCGATTGCCGGAAAAACGGACCGAGACGTTCGAGCAGGCTTTTGGCCGGATGCGGGCCAAGGCGAAGCGGAAGGTCACGGCTAAGGATCGGCCAAAGCGGAATAGCTTGGTCAAGCGTTGATCGGTTCGGACGGGGCGGCAATTCCGACAATTATCCACGCCAAGCGAAGCCGCCAAAAAAGAACCTCCCTTTCGGGAGGTTTAGGAGATCATCACTATCGCGCGGGCAGAAGGAGCAGCCCCAACGCCGCAGGTGGATCATGTCGCGCTGGCGCTGGGGTCTGCTCCTCGTCGGCGAGTGCAGCGCCGACTACGCCGTGAACGGCGCAGACGCCGAGACGTTCCGCGGAACTCGTCGGAACCCCCGTAATCCGCACGGGGTGATCCTGCCGCTTCTCCGGATACCGTGCGCGCAATGTCGGCCATCGCTCCGGACGTGTGACAGGGCGATCGGAAGAGCTGATAGAGAACGGCTCGTTGACCTGCTTGATTTGGATGCGGCCGTCTTGCACCGGCTCGACGGCGTTGGCCAGCTCTATCAGCTCGCGCGCGGCGCCATCGGGATCGGCGTGGGGACGATCCGGAGGCGAATTTCATGCTGCGGCCTTATCTGCTTCGTACCCCCGCGCAACAGGCGCGCCCCCCGGATAGCTTGATAGCTTTCGCAGGCGATGTCCCCTGCACACCGAAATGGGACATAGATGTCACTTCGGGAATGGGCCAATAGCGGAGTGCACCACCTTGGGATTGGCTCCCGCTTCATTGGACCCGCACGATTGGCGCAGGCTTCCAAGTTCCGTTGAGCGCTTCCTCTTTCGGCCAGTAGAGCCGCATAACCATGTAGATCGGGCCATCGGGCGCAGGCAGCCAGTTTGCTTCCTTGTCATTGCCAGGCGATTTGTTTTGAACGTATATCGTCAGCGAGCCGTCGGCATTCTTCTTGAGGTCTGGCAACATCGGTGAATTGATCAAATACCGATTGATGGGGTTTTCGATCAGCAACTGTGTCTTCCCATCATACATGGTAATCGACCAGAACGCGTTGACCGGCGGATATGCGTCAGCTGGAAACGTGATGGTGTATGTATGCTGACTTCCGTCGAGCTTCTGTCCGAGATTGTCCACTACGGCCAGGGGATACATCGCCTCAACCGCATCGTTGCCGTAGATGCCCGCGAGTGCGGCTGCTGCCCGGAGTGTGAAATCGCCGTGGTAAAAGGCGCGGTCGCCAAAGGCGGAGCCGACCCGCCAGCCATTTTCGGACTTTCCAATCTCATCCTTCTGCTTGACGATTGCCTCATAGCCTTCCTTGATGCCGAGTTCAGTAGCCACCTTGTCATCTCCTAGACCCGGTAGCGAGTACGTAGCACCCGGAGAAATGCCGATCTTGGCGAATTTGGCACGCAACTCGGTCTCCGCCGGTACAGTCGGCGCGAATTGCAGAAGGAAATTGAGGTAGGAAAACGCTTCTTGCTTAAACGCATCATCCGAGAAGGGTGGGAAGTTTGGCAGTGGCAATGCGGGTGGCGCTGGCTCGTTGAGAAATTGCGATAGTGGCTGAGCCTTGTATTGAGCCTGAATTTTCCTGACGTTCTCGATGTCAGCCGGATTGAAGAGTTGGGTGCGGAAGATCACAAGTCCAAACTGGGTTGCGCTCTTGAATATCTTGGCTACACCGTTTGGCATTTCACCGGACCAATTTGGCCCGGCGATCATGTAACATCCCGCAGCATTGCCGGTGGCGCGACTTCCGACATAGCCATAGTTGAAAGAATACATGTCGGTCAGTTGAACCGAATAGTAACGGCCCTTCTCTATCTCCGGCACGCAAAATACGATCGGCTCGGCCCGCAAATCGACTTGAAGCATCGAATATGGGGTATCGCTGTTCGGCGTCACGATGGCCGTATCTTTCGGCGTGAAAACGCGGCCTTCGTTGATAATTTGATTAAACGGCCCCTTGTACTGCGATGATTTCTTGTCGATGTTGAACTCATACATTGCCTTGTAGGCGGCGATCATCGGAAAGGCGTAGATGTAAGCTTCTTTTGAAATTTCATAGGCTTCGATGCGGCTTCCCGTTTGAGCTTTGGCTGTGTGCCCTTGCATCAAAACGGCAGCGAGACAGACCGAGAGCACGGAGTACTTGTTAATCATAACTATCCCCCGATATTTGGGCCGAACCTCAAGACGAACTTAATTAAGGCTGAAACTGGTATCGCGCTCGTGAGAAGTCAATCGCGCCGATGGTCGCCTTTGGGTCACAAAGATGGTCGAGGCAAGCGCCGGGCAAGTCTGCTCGAACCGGGACAGCCGACGTACTGCCAGCCTGATTGCTGTTCGGCTCAGGGCCAGACCCGGACGTTGAAGCCGGGGATGTAGCTAGGATCCAAGCGGCGCAAGGGCGTTGCGGAGCGATCAGCTCGCGCTGCTCAGTTGCGCACGAAATAGAGCGGTGTCCTGAGTGTCAGCTGGTAGGCGGGTTTTGGCATCCACATGATCTCTGCCGTCACGCCAAGTAGCCGGTTGTCATTGTCATCCATGCGGTCGAGATCGAATCGAGCGACCGGCTCGGTGAAGGGCTTAACGTGCGCGAGATTCAGAAGCTCAAGGCCGCCGAACGACTGCACGCCAACGCGGCCCGTGAATTTCCAATTGTTCGGCCATTGGTAGTAACCGCCGACATAGCCGATGATGCTCGAATGGATCCTTGCCAACGGCGTGGCGACCTCAACGCGTACGTCTTGAACGCCGGCGAGCAATCCGCGGGTTTCGTCCTTGTCGAAGGCGTAGTCGAATTCGAAAATGTTGTTGAACGTCGTCGTGGCAAGTGACCCATTCGGAATCGCCTGTGTAATGGTCGATTGCCAGGTCAAGGTTGGAAGCGAGCCCCCGTTCTGTTTATAGACGTCGGCCTGAAATCCGATGTTCCAGCTCGTAATTGCCACAGGTGACCAGCCGGTCAAGGTGGTACTGGTCGAGCTGGCTGACACACCGGCGTAAAGTGACACACTATCGGTCACATCGACGGTCATCGGAAGATCGACAACGACAGCCCGAGCCGCTGGCAGCGTCGAGCTGACCGAACTTGCCGGAAGGCTATTGGCCCTGGATAGCGCAAGTGATTGCAATGCCGTGACCAGAGCCGAATTGCCAAATCCAATCGGCAGCGAGCCGGCGGGTACACTGGCGTAGGCTGTTCTCATATCGAGGTAAATGTTGGGGGTCTTGGATGCCTCATTCGAGGAAGCATCGTCATCGTCATTGGCAAGGGCATGGCAGGTGATGCAGATGCTGAGGGCACCAGCGAGAGCTGCCTTCAGGCAGGCTGAAGGAATGGCGCCTATCCGGGTTCGAACCCTCGCAGCAACCTGCACCACGCTCTCCCCGAACAAATGAGATGCCAGCGAGCCAATGCAGGCAACGAAGGACAAGCATCCTAACGGTGCTCAGCAGTCTAGCCCGGTCCGGTCACGCCAGCAATTGATCGGGAACGTTCATTGAGGAGTCTGACCTTTTGGCAACACTACCTGGCCGACCGTAAATCAGTCGATTTATTGATAAAGGTCGGCTGTCGCCTCGCGCCGAGGCCTCGCCAACTTCGACGTCCGCGTTTCGCGCACTTGGAGAAGTGATCGGTGATAAAACGCTCGTTCAGCTCTATTTCGAACCGCGACAGAGGAATGAAATCGAATCACGTCCTGGCTCACACTGAGTGCGATACCTAGTTCAGCGAGCCGAACCCAGCGCGGCATCAGCAAATGAGAAAAGTCGGATAGAGCGTAAGCGGCCCTCTGGCCGCACGGCGCTGAGGGCTTGATTTCCCGCCGGAAGGCGTCAGGCGGCGAGTTTGGCGGCCGAATGTTCTGCCCAAGC
>NZ_AWZU01000113.1 GCF_000472385.1 Bradyrhizobium sp. ARR65 | reverse complement strand
AAAGCGACAATCTGCCAAAGTAGTGCTAGGGCGTGTACTCATAAACGGCCGGCCAGAGGTCCGCTTCGGGGCAAACCGGAAAGCATTTGCTCGCCTTGAGCCTTACCGGTTTTGACCCAAAGCCGTCGGCTCTCAGCGGCCATGCAGCCTTCAAGACACCTTTGCAAAGGGCCAATAACCCGCCGCTGCGGCGCACTCGCCGGCTCTTAATTAATTCTGTGTATGAGCTTCAAGATCTCATCCAGCTGACACCAGCCGAGGAGGACGCGCTTAAGCTCCCAATCATCTTCGAGCTTTAGTAGATCATTCTTCCCTTGTCGCCAAAAATGCTGTGAATTTGCTCATCATCCTGTCAACATAAGCTATCGGTTGACCGTGGACCGCAACTTGTTTGCGAATTAGCTCTGCATCTCGCACGGTTTTGTTTAAATGATTTGAAAGAACAGTATTAGCTAGGGAATTATAGTTCAAGAACACGTTTAGGTCGCGCCACGACCTGAGATCACGTTTTGCTTCTTCGGGCGAAAATAGGAACTTGGCTTTCCGATAGTCGGCTGGATCTTCGGTACTAAGGAATGACTCCTCCGGCCCGGGTTTTTTGGTGATAGACGGGACTAAGTATGGTGACCGAGACCTTGAGATTCCGGCGGCCAGACTGTTCAACTCCTTTTGAATGTCATCAATAGAGCGCAACATCTGCGAAGAAATGCCGGATACCCAGGGATCGTCAATGCGATCAGTTACGGCCCAACTCACCAAGGTCATATAGAGAGCGAAGGACGCGGCAACGTCATCAAATCTCTGCACCGGTGTTAACTGCGCATCATCATCCGCAGGTGCAGTAACTGCCATCACCCAAGCTAAAATTTCCTTTTTGTCATCACAGAGATCGTACAATTTGTTCCAAAATGCCGCGACCTTATTTGTCGGGGAGACGCCCTGCGGGGTGGAAGAAAAGTCGAAAGCGTTAAATGTGACGGGCAGAACAGCTGGGGCGTATTCCTGAAAGTCTCTTGAAATCGAAATTCCCGAAATGCGTTCTATCACCGCGTTATGTCGGTCGAGAACGGTATAGTCCTTTTGCTCGCCAAACTGTTGCACAATCTTGACGTTAGGTTCTCCAGTTGATTTTGTATAGGTCAGCGGTCGACGGGCCGTTTCCTGAAGCGAGATAGCCCCTAGCGAACGAGCAATGAAGAAAGGATCACGAAACTGGTCAACCCCTGCAATCTTCCAATAAGCCTCCAACGGGCCACGTTCAATTAAATAAAATATCCTAGGAATATCATGCTTTTTGGGCCAGTTGAGCAACTCATCTACGTTCCACTGTTGCGGCCACGGCGGGCGCCCGACCCGCAGAGTATGTTTCTCGCTAGTCTCCTTGAGCTGCAAGCTCCGTAGGAGGTGGTCGCGGAGTTCTTCGCAGGCCGACCGATAGGAATTGATAGCTATTCCGACGTTCTCCGGTGTGCAAAGAGCGGCGAAAGAGTCCCGCATCGATCGACCGATTTTCCACGCCTCCATCGCCCGATCGTTTACCGTCGGGCTTTCGAAATTAAGACTCGAATGTAGCTCCATGTAACTTTGCACGCCTCGGGCCCATTCAATGGGGTTTCGGTCGAAATTCGGGACGTGTTTCAGTTTTAACAGGTGGGCAGCGCGTCCCATATGGGAGATCGCAAGATCCAGGCGCTCACAACTTCTTACCGTATTCGCAATCGAAGCTCCGGAATCCGAAACGAACGAGACGTCAGCCGCGATATCAATTGCATGATTGAGAAAAGAAAACAAAAGGCTATTCTTCTTTTCAGCATTGTACGCCGGATCGTTGGCGTCCTGTATTGCTGCTTTCGCGTTCTGGACCGCAGCACTAAAATTGTCGAGACTTGTCTGGCGATATTGTACTTTGATGTAGTGCTCGAATTCAGCTACCTGCACCTGCAGCTTATTTAGTGTCTGCCTCAGAGAGAGATTTAGTTGTCTGAGATCACGACTAACTTCAAGAAGAATGTCCAACGCCTCAATCTGCAAATTCTCCAGGCGGTCAAACCGAGAGAGCATTTCCTGTCGGAGCTCTAAAAGTTGCTGCGCCAACTCGGAAGCTAACTCTTTAACGGCATCGCTCTGTTTGCCGTCACCCCGCATCCCCTGGAGGCCAGACGCAAGACCAGCAACCAAGGCAATGCATCCCACACCACCAGTGCTCATCATCAAGCCTGCATTGAGACCAAAACTCGCCACCTGCATACCCGTTGTGAATTCTTGTTCCGCCGCACGATCTCCAAGCGCTGTTCCCAGAATGAATGCCCCAATGGTCGTCACCGCATGGAGATCGTGTGTTACGGTCACAACTCGCTGCCGCGCAGAGCTGTATCGAGTCTGCTCATCCCTCAGATGACCCGACTCAGTTTCGAACGCTTGCTTTCCTGCGGAAATGACCGACTTAGTTCTGAATACCAGCTGCTCCTGCAGTTCTTTATGTTTGTTGTCGAAACCAATCTCAAGAACCTTCTCTGCCAATGCTTTTGCATTGAGTGGAAGCATCTTGAGCAAGGCATTGGTAGGGTAGGTTGTCGGGCGGACGCCAATGGATTCAATCCCAGGATCTGAAGCTAGGGCACGAAGCCTTGGAATGCTGGATGTGAACATCCCTGTTATGGCTGCCCGCGTTGCTCTCGAACTGCCGTAAACGGGCAGGTCATTGAGGTAATCATTCAATTCGGACTGCTTGGACGAGCGGGCCGCAATATTTCCAAGAAGTAAAGCGATCCCTGCGGCGCGATCAACTACGCCATCGAATCCTTGGACATCCAGAACCGACCGGTGCCACCCGAAGACATTCAATGCCTCAGAGGAACTGGCGAATGTACCACGAAGTCGTCCAATTAGTCGGCTGCTTTGGAATTGCTCTTGTTCGAGTGAAATACGATTGGCCGTTTTAAGTATCTCTGCGGCGTCAAGGTTTGAGCTTGTCAACGCCGATGAGATTGCTCGAAATCGGGGCACATAGCCTTTCGACCGCATTACCTCGTTAGTAGAGGCTTCGACTAGCAAAGCTAGCTTTAATGGATCAACGTCCTGCTGCTCGGCAAGTGCAGTTGATAGGATGAGTCCGCTGGAAAGGCTGGTCGCGACGGCGGAAAGCGCGACGAGAAATTCGCGGCGGCAGATTTCCGAAGACAGGTTCGTCATGGAATCCCCCAAATTTCTTTGAGGTGAAGCAAAGGCTCACACCGCTGCTACCTTCCCTTCTGATCTCGAAGCGATAGCGCGTTCTGGTCCAGGGCGCGCGTACGCTTGCACACTGTGCGCTCAATCAGGCGCCGTGTCGATCTTTAGGCCAGGAAATAACGCGGAGGTGGGTGTGTCAGGGGCCAAGCTGGGTCAAGAGCCGAAAAGCCTTGTTGGCACCTGGGGGAGCGCAGGTTCCGCGCGCGGTCACGAAGCGATGGCGGCCCCATCGTACCTTTTATTGGGTCCGTCGGCCCTCTCAAGCACAACATCACTATCGCTCTTGGGAAGAAAGGAGTGATCCTACAAGACCTCTTAGCTCAGACAGTTGCAAATCGCGCCGACGAGGCGATCGATGAAGTCCGATGGTCTGCCCGTGGCCCAGCTGCGAAGCGGCGCCACGTCTGCTTTAGCGCCGCTGTCGGGCCAAAGCGGACCTTGAGCATGCTCCGCTCACTAGGCTCGATTTTATGAGTACACGCCCTTACTTAGGCCTCGATCAAGCGGAGCCGTTTTTCGATGCGCTCAAGGCGCTGTTCGACGCCCGCCATGCGCTGATTGAGATTGCCGATATCGATCGAGAGCGCGATGACGTGCTGCTCAACCGCGAGCATGCGGTTTTCCAGTCGCCCGACCTTCTCGTCAAGCTGACCGAGCTGGCCCCGGATTGCGCGCAGCATCTCCAGCACGAGGTTGTCAGCGTCGGCCAGAGCCGGCCGTTGACGGTGCCGACTTGGACTTCGAGGCTAGCGTCGGGGGCCTAAAACATTACTGACCGCAAGGCCTACCGGACGAGCAGGTGTGCCACGATTGCGCAGGCGAAGCCCACCACAAGGATCGCTGCGGCTGTCAGGCTGACCAAGTCAATGGTCCACGGTTGGTCGCCTTCGCCGACAAGATCAACGTGTCCAGCGCGGTCTTCGTCTCGATATACGTGAAAGTGCATAGCAGCGGCCTCCGTCTGCGGTGAAGCGTATCCGGAGGAAATTCCAGATAGCCCACGACAAGGGCCCTTTTGCACGCGCAGAATATCACCTTCTGCCGCGCATTGGGCGGCGCATAGGCGGACGCGGCAAAAAATAGTGTGAGCGCTGGCGCGGGTCGTGGCCGCGCGCGCTTGGTTGTCTGGGGCGCCTTGGCGTAGCCGCGCCGCGTGACCGCGACCTCCCCATCGAGCAGTGACGCTCTCGGCGTCAGGATGGTCACCACCTCAAGCACGGAGAGACGCGCGCCTTGAGATCGCGGATGTCATCGGCAAACGACACGAAACGATATGGCCGAGAGCACCGGCCGGATGTAAGAGACGGTCAACCAGAATGGCCGGTGCCCGTCTGCGAAAGACACTCTCCC
>NZ_AWZU01000112.1 GCF_000472385.1 Bradyrhizobium sp. ARR65 | reverse complement strand
ATGTTGTCCTCCTCATCTTTGCATTCTCAAAATCAAAAGGGGCCACTGGGGGTTAAATTGCTCTGCGGCGGCGATGGTTCCGTCGGGTTGACGACACCGTTGGGCTTGAGGTAGCGGCCGCGGCGGGGCCAGGCTAATTGAGCGTTGAAGTCAGTTCAGGGTCAGACCCGGAAGTGCCCGACCACAGAGATAGTCCGCCCTTCTTCAACAGCGGACGCGAGATCGGTCATCTTCAAGCGATCGCCGAGCGGCTGTCACCTGTGTTCCAGCCGGAACGGATCATCGCGCGGCAAGCCTACTTCCGTCCGGTCACGCAAGACGGCCTGCCGCTGATCGGCAAGGTGCCGCAGAGTGAAGGCGTCTACGTCGCCACCGGCCATAGCGTTTGGGGCATTCTCAACGCACCAGCAACGGGTGAGCCTTGGCGGAGCTGATCGCCGAGGGCGTTTCGCGCAGCACGGATTTATCGCCTTTCGACCCGGCCCGGCTCCGGCCACTGGACCCGTGGCTGCTGCGCTCCCGTTAAACGATGGTCCGGGCGTTGTCGTTAACCGAATGAGTCCATCACCCGCCGTTGCCTCGTGAAGCTACAGCTCCCCGGGGCTTATTTTTGCCCATTGCAATCGAACGTCTACAAAAGGACAGGCTTGCTGGCTGGATAATTCCCGCCATAGTGGCTACTTTGCGATCACGGGCTGCGCCCAGTCATGGACAGCATTCCCGTTATCGGCTTCCTTGACGGAGGTCTTTTAGGCTCTCCCATAGATGGGAGAGCAAGGTGGAGATGCAGGGACTTGCTCCCTCGGGGCCTTGAGCCCGCAGATGACATCTCCCACGCTCAAAGCCCTAGCTCAAAAGGCTAGGGCTTTTGCATTTCGAGTGCAGATTGCGAAGGTGGTTTCATGGGGATGGATCGTGTTCCTCCGGGGCTGGCGGCTCGCGCTGTAACGCGACGCGGCTGTCGAGCGGCGACAAGACATGCCCGGATCTCTGATTTTGGGGTGTGCGCAGCGTCTTGCCTCTGGCGAGGCTCAACCGGAAACCGCAGACCCTCTGACCTAAAAGCCTCTGCAACATCGATATTTCGCCGCAGTCTCAGCAAATGGGGCTGACAGGTTGAAGCGATGCACACGGCTAGGCGAGCGCTCCAAAGCGTCGGGATTTTGTTAGCGTGCGTCTACTTCTGCTTGTTGGTCTTTATCGACCCGACGCATTTTGCACTGAATGATGACGAGCCGCTCCTGATTGCTGTGCTCGCCGTCAGCATTGCAGCCACCCTATTTGGCGCGGCCTGCGCGGTCTACTCGACTTGAACCAAATAGCCTAGGGAGCGAAGGCCGCCGGGACAAATCAGCCGACGCTTGCGACGTTGTTTCCTCCCAGACTTGCGCCCGCCGCAAATGGCGGGCTTAAACCTCCTCCGAATTGATGGACACCTGTAGTAGGCTCGAAGAGCCCGGAGGTGTCGGATGGAAGGACGTCAGCGTCGGTCGTTTACGGACGACTACAAGCGTCAAGCGGTTGATCTCGTCGCGTCGAGCGGGCGCTCGATCGGATCCGTTGCCAAGGAGCTTGGTCTGCGCGATTCCGTGTTGCGGCGATAGGTGGAGCAGCGAGGGGCGCGGCTGGAGCCGACGGCGGCGACGCGGCGCCCCACAACGCAGGCGTCGCTGCCGTCGGCGGACCACGCGGCGGAGATCGCGCGCTTGCAGCGTGAGAACGAGCGGCTGCGTATGGAACGCGACATTTTAAAAAAGTCGATCGCGATCTTTGCTGGAACATGGACATGAGATTCCGCTTCATCGAAGATTGTCGGGCCGATTATCCGGTGACGCTCCTGTGCGACGTGCTCGGCGTCTCGCCGGCCGGCTATTATGCCTGGCGCTCGCGCCCTGAGAGCCGACGATCTGCTGCCAATCGTGATCTCGTCGACGACATCAGGCGGGTCCACCACGACACTCGCGGGCGCTATGGCAGCCCGCGTATCCATGTCGAGTTGAAGGCTCAGGGCCGCGGGGCGAGCCGTGGTCGCATCGAACGGTTGATGCGGCGTCATGGCATCAGGGCCATCATGGCGCGGCCCCGCCGGGTGCGGACCACCGATAGCCGCCACGACCTGCCGATTGCCCCGAACCTGCTCGAGCGCAACTTCGTCGCCACCGCTCTGAACCAGATCTGGCTGGCCGATATCACCTACATCGAGACCGATCAGGGCTGGCTCTACTTGGCTGCCGTCATGGATCTGTACAGCCGCAAGATTGTCGGCTGGGCGATGGCTGATCATTTGCGCGCCGACTTGCCCTTGACGGCATTACGGATGGCGATCTCGGCGCAGCGGCCAGGTGCCGGCCTCATCCACCATTCCGATCGCGGCGTTCAATATGCCTCGGCGGATTACCGCAAGTTGATGCAATCCGCCGACATCAAGGCCTCGATGAGCCGCAAGGGCAACTGCTATGACAATGCTCCTATGGAGAGCTTCTTCCACACGCTCAAGACGGAGCTCGTCCACCACAGGCACTATGCAACACAGGCAGAAGCCGCACGCGATGTCTTTGCCTATGTAGAGGCCTTCTACAATCGAACTCGTCGTCACTCCGCCATCGGCTTTATAAGTCCGATCGAGATGGAGCTAAAAGCAGCTTAACCCTGTCCATTTTTTCGGGGGAAGATCAGCCTTCTGTGCGGCGGGCCTGGTGAGACAAACTTCATGCTGCGGCGTTAGCTGCTTCACGCAATATCCGCTATCCGTAAAATGCGTTCTACGCCATCGCAGATGCGGCCGGCGCAGCCGTCTGCGTTTTCGAGATTAGCGCCAGCTCGACTCCCGCCAGATGAGTGTTGGTCCCCGAGCGAATGGCTTGGGTCGATTGAGCTGGCGGACGTACCCAACGCGATCGATTTGTGAAAGGCCCCGGCGAGGTACACGCCGGGGCTTTTTTGTGCCTCTAGCGATCTTCTTTCGGCCTTACCCCCGGCCAAAACCCTGAACGAGCATTAATGCGACCGCGCGCAGCTAGGGGGAATGGCGTAAATGGTACCGGAACGAAGTTTCGTATTTGAACCCGAGGAGCTATCCCTTTGGGGACGATCTTTGATCAGGCAATCGCATCACTCTCACCGGCCATGCGGACGTCGGCTAACCGAACGGAGATAGCCAAGAACCTGATAGCCTCCGCAGCGACGGGCGAGCGCGATCCGATTGAGCTTGAGCTGGCTGCCTTCAGAGATCTGATCGCGGCAGCGTAGGCTATTTCACGTCGCACATGGCCTCCACGCTGGTCACGTCACTGTCCTGTATTTCTTCACCCGCTTGCTGCGCGGCGTCGGCGCGGCCGACTCGTCATGACGATACAGCCCCCACATCACCCCTATGCGCCATCATCGTCGGGCCGCCATGCTCCGCAGCCAGCATCAGCGTCTCGATCGCCGCGCGCCATTCCGGCGCGTCGTGCTCGCGCTTCGGGAGCTTGGTGATGTAGTTGGCGGCCGCAACAGCCCAGCCTTGCGCACGCAGCGCAGGACCTTCCTCCTGCTTCGATACGCCGTGCTCTTCGAGCAATTCTATGATGGCGACACGATCCTGGAAAGCTGCGAATTCATGCCCCCGGACAGTTGAAGACCTTCTGTGCAACGGCACCGCCCCAGCAGACCGCTATCTGTTCAGTCACCTTCAGGTGCGTCGTCGAGCCGATTTTGGCTCCGCCGCTTGCATCGTCGGCATTGACCCACAGCGCGCCCACGGGCACTCCAAGCGACCACGTCACCACAGCATGACCAGCCTCATGAACGGAAGTCGATCGCGGATAGCTAGTTTTGGTGCTCATGCGTCTCTCTCAGGCAAACAGCGCTACCTGCCGACTCCGTGACCTTCACGTAAGTCCCGCTCTCATGCATCCGGAGCCAGCCATTGGCAATCGCGAGATCAAGGCCAGCCTTATATTCTGCCGGCGTGCCCTTGAGCTGATAGATGAAGGTCCGTTGATCTTTCGATATGGATGCGGCCGTCCTGCACGGCCGGCGTGGCCTTCGCTATCTCAATCAGCTTGCACGCGGCGGCATCGGGACGGCGAAGGGGCGATCGGCAACAAATCTCATGCTCTGGCCGTATCTGCTTCGCCCACCGCACGCAATAGGGTGCACGCTCGATTGGAATGTCCCCTGCACCCCGAAAAGGAACGTAAACGTCACTTCCGAGATGGGCCAGTAGGCGACTCTAAAGATTCTACCATCGACCCGGCAACCGGCGGTCCCACACCTCCGGAACCTCAAGGGGCAGCGACTGTTGTAGCGGACAGAGGACCTCATGTATGGACACGGTCACGCGCACTTACGGTTCGGATGTCGTTCCAGCGGGCCGAGTTTCTCCGGTTAGCTCATACAACGAGTGGGACCCGCTGGAAGAAGTGATAGTCGGAAGGCTGGAGGGTGCGATCATCCCGTCCGATCATCCGGTTGTCACCTGCAACATTCCCGGNATGGCTGCGCGGGCNCAGTCGCTGTTGGCAGNCTTCCGTTACCCACAGATCATGATCGAACCGGCGCAGCGCGAGCTTAATGGCTTTGTTGAACTGTTACAGTCGCTGGGCATCGTGGTAAGACGGCCGGAAGCAGTCGACCACAGGAAACGCTTCAGTACGCCGGAATGGTCCTCGCGCGGCTTCTGCAATTCCTGCCCGCGCGA
>NZ_AWZU01000111.1 GCF_000472385.1 Bradyrhizobium sp. ARR65 | reverse complement strand
TTATCGCCCATTCAACGCAGCCTTTGCGTCGTCAGAAAAGGGCCGCGATCGATCCGATCGCGCAATCGGTCGCAATGGCGCGCAAATACTGATCTCTCAGACCGTCGCGAAATCAGAGTTCCATCATCCACCGCGATGATGCTTCTCTTGGCCAACAGTGTCAGCATTTGCTAGCACCCTGTAAGTCAGACCGGCACGTCGATGGCGACATGCTAGAAATCGATGGCATCCATGAATCCTCTTGTCGGCAAAACCAGACTCACAGTAGCCATTGCACTACAACGCAAAGTTCTGGACTTCGGCATGGCTCCTCGCTCGAACGAACTTCCAAAGACTGGATTCGCCGTTGAGATCGACCGACGAATCAAAGCCGAGTTCAACACCAGAGAGGGTGCTGAGAACGGCGCCATCGAGTTGAAACGCCGTTTCCCCGCGCTCCGAATCCGCCTCTATGACGCGGAGACGCAATCGCGGCACGAAATCCAGGCTTGAGTGGCCTCTAAGGCTGTCATTTGCCGACATTCCAGTTGACATTTGTATGCATCTCGATCAACGCGCTGCGAGCGGATCAGGCCGCCGGCTATTGCGGACTGTCCGTCGTTACGTTCGTCGCAATATGCCCGGTAAAGCCGATCGAATTCACGCAATCCAGCCGCGGGCATCGCTATCTTCGCGCACGGCTGGATGCCTGGCTTGACAAGTTGGACCCCAATCCAGAACTTCCAATGGTTCCGCGGCGCACGATCGCAGAGATGATTTACGGCTCCCCAGAGCCGGTTACGCCACAGCGCCGGTGTCGCCAGAAGTCATGCAGGAAGCAAGCGAGTTGATGACGCGCCCGGCGCGTTCAGAAATGATCAGCGATGCCCGATACGACCCAGCGCTCGCCCGAAGTTCAGGCTCAACTTGACGAACATCTGCGCAATGCAGCCACACGCGCGCAAGCGAAACAGCGGCGGTCGAACGGTGACGAGCGCCGTGGGAGCGGGCACGTCACGCTTGATCAACTGCCCTTGTTTGGCCGACGAACGCTCGTTGAGCGAGGCGGTTTTGGGGCGCGGAAAGTACACCCATTGGCGAGCAATCATTCCCTTGCTGGAAGGCCGTGGTTTCCCCAAAATCGACGGCCTTATGGGCGGTCGATATACTGCAGCTGTCCGCGCCTACTTCGATCGGGAATATGGCATCGGCGGTGTGACGCCGTATTCGCGCCCCATGCGCCGGCGGAAATAGGGGCATGGAAAAGAGAGAGGCAACAGCGGCGGGGCGGCCGCAAACAAAGATGACAACCTTGCGATGAAAAAAAGGAACACAACGCCGGAATTCGCGAAGAGCGCAAAATCCGCAGCCGCTTCGGCTGCTAAGCGGCGGAAGCCGGTATGGACCGATCCGGACGACGCGCCGGAGATCACCGATGAAATGCTCGATCGCGCCAAGGTCGTGAAAGGCGGCAAGGTAATCCGACGCGGCCGGGTGCCGCCCGGCGCCCTAGCAAGGGTAGATGACGATCCGCTTCATGCAGTTGCGTTCGCAAATGGAAAAGGAGCTACCGCGCAGTGAGGCTGCGACAGCCGAAGGTCCTGCGACGCTGCGCGTTCGCTGGCGAGGGAAAAGAGAGGCGGACGTTGTGAACCTGAGCGGGTGGATTGCGGCCGGCGGGGACATTCTGGCGCCGCTCCGCGATCCGGACGTGTTTTCACAGCGCTGCTGTTGCGAACTACGGGGCCGCCGTCGGTTGGGGCGATGAAGACCTTGCGATAGACGCGCTACATCTGAGGAAACTGGCTGATGAACAGAAGCCATTCAGCAACGACGATGTTTGAAACATAGCGCGGAAAGTAACGCCATCGTTCCATCCCACCGTAATCATCCGGTCTATGAGGCGGGAGCCAAGTTCGGCTATGCAGTCCGTGCATCACCCATTTCGACACCCGCCAATGTGGCAGGGGGGAAGATCACAAGGCCCGGTCTCCTAGGCACACCGGGCCTTGTGCATTTTGCGTCATCGCCGCCGATTACGAGCTGCTCGTGAGATGGTGTGTATGCCTTCGTAGCCTGTCGGGTGGCAGTGTACGAGTGCGAACCGGCAACGAGTGCTCCCTCCTGTCTTCCGACCTTCAAGGAT
The DNA here is from genome assembly GCF_000472385.1 of Bradyrhizobium sp. ARR65. Lineage (GTDB taxonomy): Bacteria > Pseudomonadota > Alphaproteobacteria > Rhizobiales > Xanthobacteraceae > Bradyrhizobium. The sequence continues at coordinate 2,601 of NZ_AWZU01000111.1, read as the reverse complement.
GCGCGTCGGCGTCGTCCGAACATCCGTCCGGCCTGCCGCCCTGACGGACGCACGCGCGGTATAGCCACGGCTCGACGAAGCTGCCCGACCAAATGCCGCGCCCGGCGTGCTCCGCATCGCGCTGGGCGAGGCTGTATCGACCGTGCGAGTACTGCGGCCAATCCAGCGCGAGCCCACTGCTGACAAGCCATTCCCCGATATCAACGTCGCCGACCGTGCAGGTCGCGACCGTGCGCCCGTATTGGTCGAACGTTACGGGCGCGCACGTCACGAGCCGGCGCGCGACGAAGGCGTCGAGTTCGTTCGCGGTCTTGGCGCCGCATCGATATAGATCGCTATCGTCGTTACGGCAGACCTGGGCGCTCTCCGGAGCGTCAATGCCCCAAAGGCGGATGCGCGTGCTGTGGATCTCGACGGTATCGCCATCGATGATGCTGGCGCGGCCGATCAGGTCGGCGGCGAGGGCGGGAACGGTTAAGGCAATCAGCAACAAGGCGATGATGTAGGAAGGACGCATGGGCGATCGCGGCTAGAAGCCGGTATGTTGGAAAGTTCTTTGAAAGCTCGGCTAAACGATCTTGAAGCGCATATTCTATCGCCGGCCATCGGCTTCTTGGAGTGGGAGCCTTGTGCCGTCTTATCCGTCTTGCAGACTGGGCAGCCCTGTTAGCCCCCGTTCGGCTCGATGACAGAGCATCCGTTCGCAATTGCGGTTCTAAAGACTTCGTGGAGGGCGCTGTTATTCAAAAGCTCGTCGGCGGGACGGAACGTGTCGACACGACGCCATTCAAAGCCTTTTGCCGCTTCTGGCAATTTGTCGAGCCCGAACGCATACGCCACGCGCCCCGATTTTTCGCCGTAAGGCCCTCGTTCTTCGAATTTGCTCAGTCGGTTCATTCTAGGCCAGTTCCAGTGACAGCACAGCGCGAGAGCGCCGTCTGCGATTTGATCAGGACGGAAGTGAATGCAGCCTTAACGGGTGGCCTCGCGGATGCCTCCAAAGCGGGCCGCCGGTAAATGCCACGACCCACAAGACGCTGATAGGCAGGAAACGCATGTGCGCGGCTATATCGACCAGAACCGCGTTCGGAAGCCCGGGTTGACGCTCAATGGATCGCATCAAGCCAAAGCGAACACCGCTTCGTCCTGATGGCACGCCAATGGCCGAGGACGACTTCCGCGCGATCCGAGATCAGATCACCGCTTTCGACGACATCGAATGGATCGACGACGCGACCCGCGACATCGTCGAGAGGTTCATGCCCGATCTGGTGAGCTGGTTGCCGGAAAAACGGACCGAGATGTTAGAGCAGGCCTTTGGCCGGATGCGGGCCAAGGCGAAGCGGAAGGTCACGGCTAAGGATCGGCCAAAGCGGAAAAGCTCAGTCAAGCGTTGATCGGTTCGGACGGGGCGGCAATTCCCACAACTATCCACGCCAATCGAAGCCCCGAAAAAGAACCTCCCTTTCGGGAGGTTTAGGAGATCATCACTATCGCTCGGGTAGAAGGAGCAGCCACAACGCCGCAGGGATCATGTCGCGCTGGCGCCGAGGTCTGCTCCTCGTCGGCGAATGACGCTGCCGACTACGCCGTGAACGGCGCAGACGCCGAGACGTTCCGCGGAACTGATCGGAACACCCCCGTAATCCGCAGGGTTGATCCTGCCGCTTCTCTGAATACCGTGCGGCCAATGTCGACCATCGCTCCTGACGTGGGGCAGGGCGATTGGAAGTGATTGCAGGGGCCGCCCGGGATTGCGCTACACCCGGCGGCTCACGCAATCATCAGAACTGATCTAACGAGGCACGGTAAGCCGGGTGCGGCCAGCTCTTCGGGGCGCAAACACTTATCGGACGATCCGATACTTCTTCGCCCGCTTCTTGTGCGGCCCCGGCACCTCATCGCCCGGATGCAGCGCCCGCATGATGCCGATGCGCGGCAGCATGGTGTCGCCGCCGTGTTCGGCGACCAGCATCAGCGGCTCGATCGCCGCGCGCCATTCCGGCGCGTCGTGCTCGTGCTTCGGCAGCTTAGTGATGCAGTTGGCGGCATCGCGCAACGTGCGCAATTCTCCGCCATCCGGCAGGGCGACGGGATCGTCGAATTTCAGGGACCCGGACATGGGAAGGATGCCGCCCTAATATAGGCGGCGGAATGGATTGCGAAATCTCAGATCAGCTTAAGGCGGGCGTTTGTTCCAGCCCTCGGTGGCCTCCGCAGCGAACACGTTCGCCAGGAGAGGGCTAATTACCACTCCCTGCGGCGTCCCTGCCGTGCGCGGCATGATGCTGCCGTCCTCCATCTGCACGGGCGCCTTCAGCCAACGCTCGATGTAGAGGAGCACCCACGGACAGTCCGTATGATGGCGGACCGCCTTGAGTAAAAGCTCCCAATCGATGCTGTCGAAGAAGCCTTTGATGTCGAGATCGAGCACCCAGTCGTAGCGCCAGCAGCGCTGACGAGCTTGATACACGGCGTCGACCGCCGATTTGCCGGGCCGGTAGCCGTAGGAGTCGGCATGGAATACCGGCTCCAGAACGGGCTCCAGGTAGCACCGGCGGAGGAAAGTAGCTCCCTGACGACAGCCGATTCCAGAGCTTG
>NZ_AWZU01000110.1 GCF_000472385.1 Bradyrhizobium sp. ARR65 | reverse complement strand
TTCGGATTCCAACGGTGTCGCGTCCCAGACACCGTCGGCAATGAAATGGTGCAACTGATCGTAGTTGCCGGTTGCAAGGCGTTCTGCCATCGGCTGAACGCTCTTGCGATCGCCAGGGCCGATCAGTCCCGCAACGTACAAGGGGCACATCCGCTGCCGGGTCTTATGACCCAGTCGGTCCAGAAACGGCTTCAGCCAGCGTTCGAGTTCGTCTTCCCACTCCGCCATGGTCAGCCCTCCGAGAGCCGACCACCCATGAATCATTGAAAAATTGATTCGGGAATCCTAAAAAACGCGCGAAAAGCGACAATCTGCCAAAGTAGTGTTAGCGAACCGACCCAAATCCCAGGCTCGCCATGTCAAGGTCGTTGTGGCCGAGGATGGGGCTGTGGCGTCGGAGGCGGATTCATCACAGAGTGCGACGACACATTCGACCGAGCGTCGATCGAGCTCACCGGCGGGCGGCGCGTTATGGTCGATGCGAGCGTCGAGCTTGAGGCCCTTCGCCGGATCATCGAGGCTCTGGATCCGCGATGACTCCGATCCCCACGGGACTTCGGGTGTGGCTGGCGACAGCAGACTGGGCAATCATGCGGAGCGCACGATTGTGCAGAGTCCGCGCGGAATGCTGCGATCGCCGCGGTCTTGGGAAACTTCCAATTAACCGTTTGGTCGCCATGTTCGCACGATCTACGCGGCAAGCAAAAATCCGTGCTTTTGAAGTATTGGCAACAATTCATGGTGGTTGCGAACGGTGTAGTCCGGCCCGGCCGCCTCCAAACGCTCATCGGAGACGAAGCCGCCCGTAATGGAAATGCTTATAAGTCCAAGGTCGCGCGCGATTTTCGTTTCGACCGGCATGTCGCCGATGATGAAGGTGGACTCCGGCCTTAGATTGTGTTGCTGCATGTACAGACGCAGCCGCTCTCCCTTGCTTGTGGACTTGTACTGAGTGGAGCGACTTTCAAAGGCAATAACTTCGTCGAAGTACTCATCTATACGAAGCCTCCGCAGCTGAGCGCGAAGGGGCGCGACGATATGGTTGCTCACGATGATGGACGGTACGGCTTCTTGGCGAGCGAGCTCTAATATTCTGCGCGCACCCTCGCGCAGATCTGCTTTGTTTGCAAGCTCTTCATAGGCATCATGAAAAATCGCACCCTCATCGCGGTCCACGAGCGCGACTTCAGCTTCCGACATTCCGAGATTTCTGTAAAAAACAGACAGCGGAACGTCGCAATGATCTCGCAACGTGCCGATATCGATCCTGGCGCGTCCGCACTGATCCAGGATGGCGTTCGTCGTTTGCAGTAGCGCGTAGGCATCGTCGAGCAACGTGCCATTCCAATCAAAGACGAGAGTGGGCTTCATGAATTGACCTCAAGCAAGACATCATTCCGAATGGCCAACACGGCTCATCAAGTCCGATAAGTTCCTATCCGCGCGCTGTTGTCCCGCTGGTGTCGGCATCTCGAATGTAAACGGTGACAAGTCGACGCCCTCGCCCCCCCGTGGCAGCAACTTCACGAGAGCTGAAAACGGCAGGTGAGTTACTGATGATGCGTTGATCGCCGCCGCAATGTTCTTTTCGATGGTTCCGAGCGCTTGCGGCTTCATGTTGTGAAACCGAAGGCATTGCTTGCGTTGTCCGGGTGGCAGTCGTTTCCATATCTGCCAGAACGCCAGCTCTTCTATCGTATCTATCTGCATACCGTAATAGTTCGGAGCAACTATTGGCGGGGAGCCGATTGCCCAATGCACAGCTTTCGCTCGGCCGGCAAGCAGCATTTCCGTGACAGCCCGGCTCGTATCACCGCGAATGAGAGCTTCGTCGGCAATTACTATCGTCCTTCCCGTAACGTTGTCTCCAGCCACCCGATATTTCCGAGCGATGAGAGATTTTCGCTCACTGACAGCATCCAGAAGAGTCCGCTGAGAAGACTGCGTAGCAATAATCTCCAGCCGATCCGCCAAGACGCCGCCCTTGACCAGAGATGCAAATAGACCGTCAGCATATGGGCCGCCGGTGTGCGGCATCGAACACACGATAATGGGACCGGAGCCGGATTGTGATGATAGCCGGCGCGCAATGATCTGACCGAGGGCGACTCCAATATTGTAACGCGTTTCGAGATGAGAACGGCCGTGGACCGATGTCTCTGGACTGCCCAGGTAGAGCGCTTCGTAAGCGCACAGCTTGGCGCCTTCCGGGGCGCCATTCAAACGAAGATCAACGCAACGGCCCATTTTGCCGTCAACGTATTTGATATGACCAGGCAAGATTTGCTCTATCTTTCCCTTCAGCCCTCCAAATGCGCAGTTTTCGGATGCGAGAAGTAGGAATCCGTCATCGGTCCGCATGAATTCCAGAGGTCGCAAGCCACATCGGTTGCGAAAACCGACCAAGTTTCCTTCACCATCCATCAAAAGCGCACTGATAGCTCCGTCAATGCGACTATCAATTTCGCGAAACACATCGCCATAATCAACCGGTCGACTATGCCGCCAGTACCTCGTTTCGCATGCGTGTTCGATCAGCCTGAGCAAGAGCTCTGCATCCGTATCGCCTGAGAAGCCATCGCCATGGGAAAGCAGTTCTTCCCTGAGTTCGCCCGAATTGACCAAAGCTCCATCTACAGCGATTGTGAGATAGCGTGAGGCGACTCTATGATTCTGAAAGGGCTGATTGTTACGCTTCTCGTTCTCTCTAGGCGATCGGCCGTGGACATGCGCGATTGCGACATGAGGCTTAAACTCCAGGTCCGGTTCATCGTAGTCAATGGTCGACAATTGGCATGGTGACCGAGACGATCTTGCATATCGGACACCTTTATTGTGCATGAAGCCGACCACACCAAAACCCGCCTGTCCGCGAAGTGCAAGTTTTGGAAGCATGTGCTTGAGCCGATCCAGAACTGTTTCCTTTGAATTGCTAGAAGGCAATAAAAACGCGCCAGCGACACCCGACATCCTATTCGCCTTCAGCACCAAACGACTTCCAGAGGCCTCACGTCGCGGACGACTGTCCGTCGATTGTGGAGCGATTGGTGATTAAGCAAGGCTCGTACCAGCGCCTAAACTGGTCGGACTAGATTGCATCAGGCCGACAGATATCGAGGCACACGGTATTCAATCGAGCTGAAATGGTCCGGGCTGTCGGAATCGCGACACGCTGTCCGAAGCCCGACCGAGCTCACATCAACATCGAATGCAAATGATCATCATTCGCTGCGGCTGCCCTCGCCTCTTGGAATGAAGCGTCTGGTGTGAGGGTCGGGAACCCGCGTGGCGCTTCGAACGCCCTCCCCCATCACCGGCGTCGTCGCCCCGCCCGCCGCAAGCGAGTTCATGGTCACGGGCATGGGAGAGACGCAGCATCAGATTAACTATCACGGCCGCGTGCCTAAACTCATCAAGCCGAATTCCGACTGCTACTACTGCAAGGGAATTCGCGGTAAGCCGCGGGACGTCGATGCCCGAGCGCTTCCTGCGCATCCCGCATCTTCGTGAAAGGCGGCAGAATGAGACGCGCTGAATCGGCGCCCCCGGAGCGCAGCAGCGACTCTGGGCAGGGCGCCAGCGCTTGCGGAGATCAACCGCTTTGCCCGCTTTCGCCAGCAACTGAAGCCAGGCGTTTTGGAGGAAAGCCGCTGTCGTCCCAGGCCAGCGAAACGCCCGTGAACCTGTGAGACGTGCAGCTCAACACCACGTCCGGTTCTTGAAAATACCGTGTTGCCCGAAGCGGGCTAGTGATCGAGTCCGCGTTCGTCGCCTCAATCGGACGAGCTGCTATCTCCCTGCACTCGATAATCTGAGCACTGTTCTCGAACGGCGCGGCGTTAGCCGCCGTCAGCGCACTACAAACGCCTTGGCAATCGGCAGCGTCCGCCTTCTGGGCAGTAGACTCGTAAGCGCGAGCCACAGCCGGATTGAAGCGAACTGGACCATGGCGAGGAAGTTGGTGGCGAGCTTGTCGAATCGGGGTGGCGACGCGGCGGAGGTGCTTCAGCTTTGAGAAGAACCGCTCGATGAGGCTGCGCTCGCGGTAGAGCCGTTTGCTAAAGCAGGGTTTCCAGCGCGGGTTGCTCTTCGGCGGGATGTTAGGAGTGGCGTCTTGATCCTGGATCAGTTCGCGGATGCGGTCGGCGTCGTCGGCCAGCAGCGTGTCGGCGATCTGCCCGTCATGCGTTTGCCCGGCGGTCAGGCCGAGCCGGATTGGGAGCCCCCGCGCATCGACGACGACATGGATCTTGGTCGTGAGCCCGCCGCGCGATCGCCCGAGACAGTGATCTGCACTCCCCCTTTTTGCCGTCGCGGACTGCTGGTGGGCGCGAACGGAAGTGCTGTCGATCATCTGGATGTCGCCGTCGTGCGCGGCGGTGATGGCGTCCATCAGCCGGTCCCACACGCTCGCCTTTCGCCATCGCGCGAAGCGGTTGTAGCAGGTCGTGCGCGGACCAAAGCGCTCGGGCAGGTCGCGCCATGGTGCGCCCGAACGCAGCACCCAGAAGATGCCGTTCAGCACCCGCCGGTCGTCCGCTCGCGGCACACCTCTCGGCTTGTTGCGCAGGAGCGGCTCGATCACGCGCCACTCGAAGTCGGTTAGATCATATCGGCGCATGCCGCGCGTGAATCAGAGTTCAGTACAAGCTGGAAGCCAAACCTCCAATTGGTAGACGCCCCTAAGGAACTTTTCGCAACTACTCAATCAGGCGCTGGGCCTCTCGGATGAAGCGAGCACTACAATCCCGGTGATCTCGCCGCCCAAGCCTTGGTGGCCTGGCAGCTTTCCATCGCTCGGGCGTAGGCAGGGCGTGCCGTNGTGCGGGCGAGATAGTCCCGCTCGGTAGAACCGGGGACGTAGTTGCCAGTTCGCAGGCCGAGCAGGAGGGCGTAGCTCACCGAGATATCGGCAGCAGTGAAGCGGTCGCCGGCGAGATAGGGGCAATCCGCGAGGCGGCGGATAACCAACCCCAGCCGGCTCTCGACAGTCTCGAGCGCCCAGCAGGCAACCCGGGCATCTCGCTCCGGGCGACCAAGCGAACCTGAGCCGT
>NZ_AWZU01000109.1 GCF_000472385.1 Bradyrhizobium sp. ARR65 | reverse complement strand
GGAGCTGACCCGTCTGGTTGCGGAGATGGGCGGCCTCGCCGAGCGCATGATCGTCGAGTCCGTGGATGCGCTGGTTCGCCACGACGTCGCGCTCGGCCAGCGCGTGGTCGCTGCCGATCTCGAGATGGACAACATGCAGCGCATGATCGAGGAGCGGGCGGTACCAGGTCAGCGTCACGAAGAAGGCCGCGATCAGGTAGACGATGCAAACCCATAGCGTGATGTTCGACGACAGGATCCTGCGAGTCAACCGCGCTCTTCAGGGAGGCGAGCAGCCGTCCGCGGATATCACCGTCATCAATGCGGGGCGCGGCGGCGAGGATGCGCCGGAAATGATGAAGCGGCTGCAGAGCTCGGTGATCGACCTGCATCCCGAAGATTGTAAAGATGCGCTCCTTGGCTGGTTGGATGTGGGTGGTGGAAGTGAGCAGCACCGAGAAATCAGTGGGCACTCATCGCGACCGTGATGGCGCCATCCGCCGCGCCAAAAACTTCATCGACGAGCGAGTCAACAAAAATGAGCAGAACGGAGGCTAGGACAACGAATCAGTCGTAATCCTTGGTCGTCCGCCGCTTTTCGACCTCAAAATCTTCCGGCGGCTCGGGCTCGATGTCGTCATCGATCTGGCTATTGCACCCTGGGCCACGGGTCGCCTGGCGCACCGCAGCCGCATGGCCTTAGCATGCCTTTGTTTTTGGAGTGAGGACAATCATGTCGATGCCAATCTCGCTAAATGGGTGCGCCCAAGCAGCTTCTCATCGCGAGTCGGCAATAACCCGCGCTCATAAGCAAGCTTGTAGGCGTATGCGGCCGTTAAGCCGTTGCTCAGCGCAAGTTCGGTTCCTTTGATGGGATCGTCTAGATAGGCATACAGGATTTGCTCACGAATTTCTTTGCTGATCCTGTTGCGGCTATTACATCTTCCAGTTGTCATTTGGCGCCTCCTTATGCGAAGCGATACACGGCATCGGACGAGTTGGGGCTAGTGGGCGGGAGCTGCTGATTGCCCTTGCGCTCGCGATCAGCCCATGCTCCCCGGCATGAAGCAGCGCGCCTTCGGGTGACCATTTAGGTAGTAAGGCCAGACCATCGTACGGCCAGCGCGGTTCGGTCCATCCACGACAGCATCGTTCGGAACATCAACCCACTCGCCATCAATGCGCACGCGATAGTGACCATCCTTAGTTTCCCAATCGGCATCATCAACGCGCTTCGCATCGCTGCCATCGCAGCAGGGCCCTTTGCCGCTGTGCAAGCTCTCATACCAACTGTTCAACTCAGGGCGCTGATAATCGTGAGCGCGAGCGTGACCGATTGTAGAAATCGGCGGCATGACAGTGAATACAACAAGCGTTGCATGCCAAAAGTGATTGTTCATCTCACACCAGTCCCGGAATCTCTCTGTGCAGTCAGGAAATTCATCCATCCGCATCAACATGCGAAGCTTTCACAGCTCGCCGCTGGTAGTCGTCGGCAAGAGCCTTAAGCTGACCCGCAATCGCTGAGTCGGTCATGGTCTTCGCAGCACGGAGCAAAGTCTGTGCCGTCTCTGAATATTCCTTGCCTCGTTGTGAAATCTGCACCGTCATAAAGCCCTCGCGCGGTTCTCTGCCAGCCGATCGAAGGCAATTTGTACCCAGCCGACCCAATTGCGGTCACTTTCCCTGCGAGCTCTGAAGCGATCGACGCACTTCTTGGAACAAAGCGGGGTTCGCCACGAGTAGTGCCGGACGAGACCAAACTTGCCATCACACACTGCGCATCGCGCGGCTCTGCCAGATCTAAGACTTTCGGAGCAGTTGGGCATTGTAGTCTCCTCTTGGTATTATCGTCGCTGTATGTCGATCATCCTTTTTTTCACCGTCGCACTTCATGAGCCTGTGCACTTTTTCCAACGCATGCAACCTAAGACGATCGCGTTCAGTGGCTCAATTGAACGTAGGTAATTGTCCGGCATCGAAAGGTGTCAGGGAACAATACGAAGGTTTATGGGGGATCGCCGTTAAAGCCGACGACTTTCGCAACGGGTCAGACCCGGAAGGACGGGCCTAACATGACGCGGGTGACCCGAAGGCGACATGGGCCGTGTGCGGGCACGGCCGTGCCGTGCGCTACGCAGCAAGGCCAATGCGGTCTTCCATGATCGCAGTGGCCCACTTACCTTTTGAGATGCGTCAATCATTAATCATCCGGCCCAACCGTGGCTTGGGATCGGGCTGTGTTCATCGAGAAGATCTCCTCGATTTCCAGGCGCATGGCGCCGTGGCATTCGCACGCTGCCGCCGCGAGCCGCGGTCGATCAATTTCGATCTGGCCTCGCCGATCAACTCTGATCGCTCCGGAGGCGCGCAGATTGCGCATCAGGAGCGTCACCGTCGTTCGTCGCACACCGAGTATTTCCGACAGCGTCTCCTGGGTGAGCGGGAGGACGTCGTCGCCGATGTAGTCGCATAGATGGAGCAGCCAGCGTGCCATGCGAGCCTTGACCGGATGCAAACCATTGCAGGCCGCGCCGAGCTGAAACTGTATCAGCATCGCCCTCATGTGAATCTGGACCGCGTGCCGGATTGCGGGGCTCCGGTTGAAGGCGGCCTGAAATCGCGATGAGGGAATCCGCGAGGCGGTACCCGCCGCACGAACGATGGCGGTAACGGCCGATGGTGACGGCCCGAGCACGGAAAGGCTGCCCACTACCCCCTCGCGCCCGACTGCGGCGGTGGCAATCGTCCGTCCGTCGGCCATGTCGATCATCAGTGAGATGGCGCCGCTATGAGGGAACAAGACGTGCTCGATCTGGTCACCCGCTCGCGAGAGGACCGCATCCTGTACGAGCGCGACCGTCTCTAGCTCGGGCCCCAGCAGATCGAAGTCCAATGGCGCCAGTGTTGCCAGAAGGCGGTTACGCATTCCGCCCTGAGCCGTCACTGCACGAAACCCGCAGTGAGGTATCCGCCACCTTCTCCATACCGAGCGGCGAGGAAAGGCGGCCTTAGAATTTGTTTAAATCTGCTCTCGAGATCCAAGTTCTCACTCGCTATGCAGCAATCGTCCGGTTCAATCAATTACCCGTGATGGCAAGTATGGCGGTTTGATCGATTTGACTACTCGTGCAACTACGAGGTCACAAAAGTGGCGGTCTATTAACCCTGGAGTTCACCCCTCTCGAGCGAGCTACCTTAACGATGATTGAACCTGAAAAGTCTGCGAGAAAGTCTCAGGCTTTGTGTCGGACCGGTATCCGCCCGCTTGGTGATAAGCCTTGGGGAACCCACGCCTGCTTATTTTATGAAACAGCGCAGGACCTGCTCGACGTTCACGCAGGATATTTTGGCGCAGGTCTTGCGGACGGCGAGTTCTGCATTTGGGCTCTGTCAGGACCCCTCCGCCGTGAGATGGCAATTAAAGGTCTGCGCGATTCCATTCCGGATTTCGAACATCACTTCTGTCAAAGCCGGATTGAGATCGTTCCGGGTTACGAGTGGTATCTCAAGGGAGGCGACTTCGATCCCGAGCGTATCACCGACGCCTGGAACGCCAAGCATGACGAAGCGCTTGCGCGAGGCTTTGCAGGGGTGCGGGTCAGCGGCAATGCGTTCTGGTGCCACACGCCCATGTGGCAAAGATTCTGTGAGTACGAAGCTGCGCTTAACGGTGCGCTGGCTGGGCGGAGGATGATCATCTTATGCACGTACTCATTGGGTGAAAGCCGGGCGGCTGACATGCTGGACGTGGCATGCACGCATGACATCTCAATAAGCATCCGCAACGGCAAATGGGAATTTCTTGAGAGCCCCAAAGATGAGGAAACGAAGACGCCACGATTGAACCCAGCGGACTTTCTGTCGAATCCGTTTCCGGGAAGTGGGTCCTTGAGCGACCGAGAAAAGGTCATTCTGACGCAATTGGTCAAAGGCGCTTCCAGTAAGCACGTGGCGCGCGCGCTTCTAATCAGTCCACGCACTGTGGAGTTTCATCGCGCGAACATCATGCGCAAGCTAGGCGCTCGGAATTTTACGGAAGTCATGGGAATGCTACTCGGAATGCGATAGCCGAGGTGCTGAAGGTCCCAGAAATCAACCCACCCACAGCGAGAGAAGGCGGCTGACAAGCACGGCCAACCCGAGGATAACGATGGTCAAGAACAGCCGGTCCATGAAGACCAATGCGAGATCGGATGCCCCCTTCCGGCGGGGAAAAATGCTAGGTCGCGCAAACCAGTGATTGCGAGCGGCCTGCCTGCGCACGCTGTGTCGCTTATTGACCCGTTTGAGACGTTCCGGTCGGCGCCGCAGAGGTCCGCCTACCGGGCCTAGCCGGAAATCATCATGTCGGAGGCCGAACCGGCGCTTTTGACCCGATGCGGAAGTTGTGGACGCACGCAACACGCTACACAGCCACACGGGCTGGTAACTGCGGTCTCGCCGCATCGTCGACAACACTCGCTCCGGGCAAGCACCTCGGGGCATCAACGCTCAATCGAAGGTAGCGCTCACTCCACGTCAACTTCGATGTCAGTTCCCATCACGCGGACGCTGTAGCAGGCGACATCGTCGTAGGCCGGCGGACCAAGAACGCTTCCGGTCCGAACGTCGAATTTCGCGCCATGCAAAGGGCAGGTCACCTCGTGGCCCGAGATTTCTCCCTCGGCCAAGGAGCCCTGTTCGTGGGTGCACATGTTGTCGGTCGCGAAGAACTCGCCGTTGATGTTGAACAGGGCGATCTGTCTGCCCCTGGCATCGACCAGGCGAGCTTGACCGGGTTTGATCTCGTCCGTTCTTGCGACCTTCACAAAGTGGGTCATTTTGCTTGCCTCTTGCCTGCTTCTCCCTGCCTTCAGGTACGGCCGGAGAAAAGCAGACTGATCTAGACACCAAGCGTGCCTGCCTTCGCGGCGGCGTAGCGCTCCGCAATCTTGTCCCAGTNCACAGTATTCCACCAGGCTTTGAGGTAATCAGGGCGGCGGTTCTGGTAGCTGAGATAATAAGCGTGCTCCCAGACATCGTTGCCAANCAACACCCGCTTGCCGTCCATGAGCGGAGTGTCCTGGTTCGGGCGGGTCTCGATCGCGAGATTGCCATCCTTTGTGACGGTTACAAACACCCAGCCCGAGCCGAATAGGCGTCCGCCCGCAGCATTGAAGTCGGTCTGGAATTTCCCCAGGCCGCCGAGATCGCGATCGATCGCTGCCAGTACCTCGCCTTCGGGCTTGCCGCCGTTTGGTCCCATGATCTC
>NZ_AWZU01000108.1 GCF_000472385.1 Bradyrhizobium sp. ARR65 | reverse complement strand
CCGTAACCAGATTGCGGTGAACATCATGGCGTCGCGCAACCTCGACAACACTGGCCCCAGGCGCCCGACTCTCCTCCACGATCCGAAGCTTCTCGGCAGNGGTCCACCGCCGACGCCGCTCCGGACCGGANAGAACCGTAACCGTCGTCACGTTTGCTCATTTGCTTGCAAATTAATCAGCAAACCATCTCACGCCAAAACGCGATCCGGAAGGCGGTGCTCGGCGGAAGCTTACGAAGCTGCGCACAGTCTCGGTGACGCATCTCTGATAGGCCGAAATCACCTCTCGCAAGTCCTCCGGGTCCATACGGGCGGAAAGTGCCGTCGAACCAACAAGGTCGGAGAACATCACCGTGACTTGCCGGCGCTCGGCGAAATCCAGTGCGCGTGGTGCGGCTGGTGCGATGGCCGCAGCCGCACCAATGGCGGCTGCGGGTGGGGTTTGATCACCGGCCTTGAGGTCAGCAATCGCGCGCAGGAGCTTGCGGCGATGACCAAGCGACTTGACCCCAATTTTTTCGAGATCCTGGTCGGTCAGATCGCGCAGAACAGAAAAATCAATGTCATTCTCATCAAAGCAGTGCGCATACTGCTCGACCCCGAGCCTTTTGAGCCAGTCCGTAATCTTCTCCATGGCGGCCCCCACCGCTCAACTTGTGAACTAACGAGCTTGGGCACCAAGGTCGACAGTATATTCCGACAAGCCCCGGGCCGCACGTCGTTCATTAGCTCTTGGGAGCTGGCATTACTGCGCCAAAATCGGTCCAGCCGGGCTCCAGCTTGCTTGACGCCGTGCTCGCCGCAGCGCACCCGACCTAACCGCGGCCGTTGGGTACTACAGCGATTTGTACATCAGGAAACGTCCGCTGTAGTGTTCTGACTGTACTAGGCGCCCTTCGGTCCTTGACGATTGGCCAGCCCGACAACCGGAAGCTCAAATGCGGATCACTTCACGGCAAATATGTCATATCGTACGTAGCTTCCCTCACCGGCTTTGAAGGAAACCATCTTGCCCACGGCCTGGACCGCATTGAGCCAGGCGTATTTATCGGACTTCGTCTGAAACGTCGGCGTGGTGATGAAGTAGCAGTCGTCCGCCTTTAGCTGCTCTCCTGCGTTCATTCTGTCAGCCTGCTCCTTACTGCATTGGACGGCGCCTCCATAGCTCACGTAGATGAGCTCGCCATCGTCGGTCTGAATCGTGCCGCGCACATCAATGCGGAAGACGCCGGACGGCATCACCCGTCCCCAGTCGGCGACCGGTGCCACGACTTTTCCTTTGATGCGTGGCCCCTCAACCCATCCGCCCGGTTGCCCATTGTAAATGTGGAGACTTTGATCAATTGCCTGAGGAGCGTCGAGGGGCGCGTGCAACGTCATCAGGTACTCGGTCTTTATTGAAGTCTCGGGACCGCCGGCGGATGCCGGCACGGATGTGGCAAGCGCCGCAGCGAACGCGCCTACGGGGATGATCCAGGATATTGGTTGAGGAGACGACAGGCCCTTCATTTTGTACCCTCCCATTCTGGTTGTCTAACCGTGCACGAGACACCTCTTAGCTGGTGTGTGTCGCGCTCTCGATCCGCCGAGAACTCGAGGCGCTGATCATGGCTCTCGGATACTCTCGTCGAGCACGCGAAGGAGCGGATACAGAAAGTACGACATGACGCTGCGGTCGCCGGACTTGATTTCCGCCGTCACCGCCATCCCGGGGATCAGACGGAAATGGTCTGGCACATTGCGCAACTCGGCTGAGGTAAGCTTGATGCGCGCCTTGTAGTGGGGCCGCGCTTCCGCGTCCTTCTTGGGATCTGGACTAAACACGTCCTCGGATAGCGTTCTGACCTCGCCCTCGAGCGTGCCGTGCTTTTGGAATGGCCAAGCTTCAAGCTTTACCTTTGTAAGCGACGCCGTCTTGACCTGTCCCACGTCGCGTCCCTCCACCAGAACCTCCGCCTCGAGCGGTGAATTGAGAGGAACGAGCGTGTAGAGCGGCTCCGCCTCCTTCATGACGGATCCCACCGAGCGTTGCGCCACATCGAGGACGATGGCATCCGCCGGCGCCTCCAGCACGGTGACCTCGTTTCGTCGGGCCGCCTTCTCGAGCTGCTTGGCCGCGGCATCGCGGTCGCGGCGGGCCTGCACGAGGTCCTCGCCAAGTTGCTGGCGGAACTCGGCCACATAGGCGGCCTTGTCGGCGTTCAGCCGATTGAGCGTCTGCTGAAGTTCAAGACATTCGTTCGCCGCCAATTGCATGTCTCGCTCGATCTGCATGCGCTGGGCCTGGGCATCGAGATAAGCGATCTTGGTACCGACCTCTTTTTTGAACAGCTCGCGCCGCATGTTCTCAAGTTCACGCGCGATCACGAGGCGCGGCTTCAACGCTTCGTGGTCGGCGGTCTTGGTGGCAATCCTCGCCTCAGTCTCGCTGATCTGCTTGTCGAAGGACTCAAGCTTGGCCCTGTACTTCCCGACATGCTGTGTCCAGATGGCGAGCTGCAGGCGCGCCTCGTCGTCGATGAGCTCCGGTGCGTATGGCTTGTCGGCGATTTCGGCATTCAGGCGAGCGATCTGCGCATCAAGGCTCGCGATCTTGCCGCGGAGCTGCGCTGCGTCGGCCATGCTGAAGGTCGGGTCAAGAGCGGCCAGAGGATCACCCTTTTGCACGACGTCGCCGATCTTGGCATTGAGTGTGCGGACGACCGAAGTCTCAAGCGGCTGCACGACGATCGTCGCAGCGGTCGTGACAAGCTTGCCCTGCGCAACCACGATCCGATCGACCTTCGCGATCGATGCCCAGGTGATACCGCACGCGATGACCGCGACGAGCATGTAGAGTACGACCCGCTCGCTCGCGGGCGGACGCTGCTCGTCGACTTGACGGGCCTCGCTTTGGAATTCGCGAGCGATTGGCAGTAGCTTGCTCATGCGGCGAGGTGGCGATGTTGCTGATTCCAAAGGTGACGATACGTCGTGCAGCGAGACATCAGCTCGCCATGAGAACCCAGATCGACGAGCCGACCGCGATCCAGGACGACGATTTTGTCTGCAGTGACCAGTGAAGACAGGCGGTGCGAGACGACGATTACGGTACGCCCCTTGGCGATCGCGGCAAGGTTTGTCTGGAGGATTGCCTCGCTCTCCGGGTCGAGCGCCGAGGTTGCCTCGTCAAGGATCAGGATCTTCGGCTGGCGCAGCAGAGCTCGCGCGATCGCAATCCGTTGCTGCTGCCCGCCGGAGAGGTTTGTGCCGCCTTCTTCGAGAAGGGTGTCATAGCCTTGCGCAAGCGTCTTGATGAACTCGTCGGCCCCCGAAGCCGTGGCCGCGGCTACGATCTCCTCGAGGGCGGCGTCGGGCTTGGTCGAGCCGATGTTTTCGCGGACCGTGCCCCGGAAGAGAAAGCACTGCTGCAGCACGACGCCCACCTGGCTGCGGAGGTGCGGCAAATCAATCTCGCGGACGTCGTGACCGTCGATGCGCACAGAACCGAGCTGAAGCGGATACATGGCGCGTATGAGGCGCGTCAAAGTGGTCTTTCCGGAGCCGCTGCGGCCGACGACCCCGAAGACCTCACCAGGGCGGACACTGAGAGAGACATCGTCGAGCGCCGGCGGCGCGCTCTCGGAATAGCGGAAGGTGACGTGATCGAACTCGACCTGTCCGGCGATCGGCGCCCTAAGCCCCCGCACGTCCGGATTCCGTTCCGGCCGCCTGTTCATGATCTCGCCGAGCATGCGCACCGACAAACCCGCCTCTTGATACCCATGGACCAGCGAAACGATCTGCCCGAGCGGTCCGGTGACGCGGCTCGAGAGCATGTTGAAGGCGATCAGGGCGCCTACGGTCATATGGCCGTCGAATACGAGCTGGGCGCCAAAGCCAATGACCGCGACCGTCAGCAGCTTCTCCAGAAGGCCGATGACTGCCTGTGCCCCGGTCGAGATCCGGCCAACCCGAAAGTGCGACTGCGCAGCCTGGGCGCAGCGCGTGTCCCACTCCCGCCGCCGCAAAGGCTCGGTTGCGAGCGCCTTCACCGTCTCCATGCCGTGGATGGTCTCGACGAGATAGGCCTGGCGCTGTCCCTCCGCTTCATAGAGGGCACGCAGTCGGCGCCGATAGACCGGCACAAGGCCGCCGATGACGCAGGCGGTGAATGCGGAAAACCCGAGTACCAGCATCGCCAGCACCGTGCTGTACATGAACAGGAGCGGAACGATGACTAGCAGCGAGGTCGCGTCGAGTAGCGTCAGGAGGAGCCGGCCGGTCAAGAACTCGCGGATCTTCTCGACCTGTTGCATGTGCTTGGTGATGACGCCGGCCGAGACGCGCTCGAAGAAATCGATGGAGAGAGAAAGCAGGCGCTCGAAGGTGCGGGTCGATGTTCGGACATCGATGCGCGCCGAGGCATAGACCAAGAGGGAGCGCCTGAGATAGCTGAACGCAGCATCGAAAACGACGGCGAGACTGACGCCGGCCGCCAGAACGTAGAGCGTGGTGTAGGCCTGGTGGACCAGAACTTTGTCGATGGTGATCTGGATGAAGATTGGCAAGGCGAGCGCCAGGACCTGAAGCATGAGCGCCGCGACGACGATGTCCCGGAAGCTCCCGGCGTTCCGCAGGATCTCCGGGACGAACCATGCGAAGCCGAAGGGGCGCGCCTCATCCGCGAAGGCATAATTGCGACGGAGCAGCAGGGCCTCGCCTTTCCAGATTCGACAGAACGTCTCCTTTTCGAAAGCGGTCACCTCCGGCTGCTTGGATGTCGGATCGACAATGCCGAGCCTTTCGTCCCGCATGCCGACGGCGATACGATGGCTACCGTCGGCAAGGCGAACGATGATCGGGTAGGCTTGGCCGAGACGATCCAGATCCCTCCATTTCAGCTTTAGCGTTTTTGCCCGAAAGCCGCTCTTTCGGGCAATGGACGGCAACAGGCGGTCGCTCGCGTCATTCTCGGCAAGGGCAAAGTCGTGCTTAAGGCGGTCGACGGAGAGGTCGACCCCGTGATATCGGGCGACGACGACCAAGCACTCGAGCGCCGAGTCCATGACGGCGGCCCCTTTTATCCATGATGGAAGGCCAAGGACGGTCTTTGCTCTTCCGCGGTTGTTAGTGAGCTGGGCAACAGCCCCAATGCGCCGCCGCTCACGAAAGGCGCAGCCATGAAGTGCTCGGTCAGCGCCGCAATGTCGGGCATTGGGCCATTGGTGCGTGTGAGAGAACCTACACTGCCGCCGCTCAATTGATTTCGTGCGCCGGTGGCGTCTTGGCTGCCAAACTGGGACATCAGATCGGACAGACTACGGGGATTGATGGCTGGCCCAGAGACGGTGGATGCAGGCGGATCCGTGACGGTGATGCTTTTCGGTGCCGAGGTGCCCGTCTCCCCGCTGGTGCTATTTGATGCCGTCACTGTGAAGGTATTCACCGGGTGCCCGTTTCCGGGGAGAGTCGAGTTCAGCGTCAGACCGCTAAT
>NZ_AWZU01000107.1 GCF_000472385.1 Bradyrhizobium sp. ARR65 | reverse complement strand
GTTGCCGTATCGGGCGAGCGTTTGAGCCAGGCGGCGAACCGCTTGCAACTGTAAATGTGGCCACGCTGATTGTGCGGGTTGAGCTTGCGCGCAGCCATGTCTTCGATCATACGCTGACGCAGCGGACTGACGGTGTTAGTCTTGCTCATGGGGAGCTCCATTCTGAGTGAGGCTTGCAACACCTCGATTCTCAGGACGGGGCTCTCCAGTGCTACTACTATCCTCTCAACCGGCTACCGGCCTCTCGGCTCTTGCTCCCGCGCAGCGGGCTGGAGCGCAGCGACTTTGTTCGCTGGCCCCTAGCCTCGTTTGCCGCGCAATGCCGGCGTGGACGCAAACGGAGCATTGCGGACATCGACCGGCGGCTCCGCCCGACGCGATTCGACGTGAATGACCCTCAGGCGACATCACTGCTCAATCCATCGGACCTTAAAAAGGCGGCTTCGATCCGTCCAACCCCGGCGGTTCTGTTGTTGCAGTGTCCGCCATTGCCTTACCCGTCCGGCGAGCCGGCGGGCAAATTTTGTGCTTTAATTATCCAATCGCGGCTTGGGGTTGATTGGAAATCCACCTGGCGTCGGCGATATCAGCTTCGCTGTAGCTGACGTCGATGAGGCGTACGTAAGGCTGCGAGCGGAGTTCATGTTTAGTGCTGCGCCGGAGGACCAATCCTGGGGCGCGCATGGTCGGTCTCAAATACGGCAATAACCTTTACCTGCTTTAAGAGCTCCAGGTCGCAATGGTTGCGTCTTCAGCAAAAAAAGGCCTCATTGTTCGCGGTCTTTTGCCGTTGCTCAAGCGGGCAGGTTCGCGCTTGATAATTTTGATCGCTGTTCTGTGCTGCGCCATCCATGCCCACTCTGCCGGCGCGCAAATCGCGAGCTGTGCAGCGGAGGTATCTCCGTCAGAACAATTCGGCGAGCTGTTCCGGAACGTGCAGCTGAAGCGCATATTCCCGGATAGCAAAACCTTTGCTGATTTGCACTTTGACGAGTCACCCAACGCAATTCTTTCTGAGTATGAGGCTCGCAGAGCCAAATCCGGCTTTGATCTTGGCGCATTCGTTCACCAACATTTCTCGCTGCCGCCAGAGGGGCCAACCGTTCCCCCCGCGTCGCCAGGCGAACCGATTGATATATACATTGCACGGCTCTGGGGTGTCCTGAGCCACCAAAGCGGGGAGATATCGAGCCATTCGTCCCTCTTACCTCTACCCTACCCTTATGTCGTGCCAGGTGGCCGATTCCGTGAGCTCTACTATTGGGATTCCTATTTCATTTTTTTCGTTAATGGTAGACATGATCGCGGAGCGAGTGGGTGAGCGGTCCTACGTGACCTACCTTCCAGAGCTGGAAGCGGAATATGACTATTGGATGGTTGGTTCCGCGATCCTCCGGAGAGGTCAGAGCTACCGCCGCGTGGTCCGGCTTAGCGATGGGACCCTTCTTAATCGTTATTGGGACGACCGAGCTGAGCCGCGCGACGAATCCTATCGGGAGGACGTTGCGACGGCCCGCGAGGGTCGCCGAGATCCGGGCGATGTCTACCGCGACCTTCGAGCGGCAGCCGAATCGGGATGGGATTTCGGTTCCCGATGGCTCACCGATGGCCATACCCTCAGCACGATCAGGACCACATCCATATTGCCGGTGGATCTCAACAGTCTCATGGTTCACCTGGAGCAAACACTTGCCAAAGCGTATCGGATCGAGGGAGATGGCGATCGGTCATCTCACTTCGCTGCGTTGGCGGTTCGTCGAGAAGCCGCCATTCGGAAGCTAATGTGGAACGAGCAGTTCCATGCGTTTACCGATTACGCATGGCGGAGGCACAAAGCTTTGCCGGCTACCGCCGCCGGGCTATTCCCGCTATTCCTCCAAGTTGCGAGCCAGCGTCAAGCAGAGGTGGAAGCTCAAACCGTGAGGCGAAAGTTGCTGATGCCTGGTGGTATGGCCACGACCCTGGTGGTGACCGGCCAACAATGGGATCAGCCAAATGGCTGGGCCCCGCTGCAGTGGATCGCAGTCGTCGGGCTTAGAAAATACAATCAAGCGCAATTGGCGGAAACAATCGCGAAGCGCTGGAGCTGCGAAATTACAAGCGTTTATCAAAAGTCACGTGTCGTGGTAGAGAAATACAATCTGATGAGTCGGCGCGCCGGCGGCGGTGGTGAGTATGCAGTCCAGGTCGGTTTCGGCTGGACCAACGGCGTGCTGCGCGCGCTTACATCGTTGTATCCGGTCCTATCGAGATTAAGTCCTCAACTCTGTGGAGCGTCGGGGGCAGCCGCGCCATGATTGGCGCCACGGGTGCCGACCTCTCGGCTCTTGCTCCCGCGCAGCGGGCTGGAGCGCAGCGACTTTGTGCACTGGGCCCATCAGCGAAGTGGCCACGCCTCACACGGAGGTCCGCTTAGTGGGGACTAGCGGTCTAGATTTGCTCACGCTGAGCCTTTCGCGTTTTGGACCCCGAGCGGAACTCGATGATCCCGATTGAGCCCATGTAAGTTTCACGGCTATTCTTTTGATCATGGGAGCCAAAGGTGTATGGATCCCAGGTGTAATGGATCGGGGTTAGGCAGAAGCGCTTCGGGTCGGTTGCCAAGATTTTGCAGGCGTGACATCGCGCGCGCTGGTTGGCCGCGCGCTGAACTTGGCGGATATGGAGCGAGCGTGAGGCGCGCAGGTTGCGTCAGTAATGGCTCGTCGCGGTTCATCGGTTGTGAAAGACAGCTGTTTTGGGAAGCTAAATGGAATTCGATCGCCTGCTGTTATGGATTGAAGCGCAACCAGCGATCGTCATCGCTCTCATTACCTTCGGAGCGTGTTATCTCTGCGCGGCGATAGTCTTCGTAATCGCTCGAGTATCGGTTTCAAAACCCATTGCGAACGAATTGAAGGCGACAACACCTGTTATGTTGACGCCCTTGTCAGTTCTTACTGGCCTTGTGATCGCATTCGTCGCATCCCGGACATGGACCAATTTCGATCATGCCACTGCTATCCTCAGGGATGAGGTCCGCAACATAGAGGAAATTGTGACACTGGCGGAGAGACTTCCGCAGAATGTGCAGACCGAGATTCGCCACGCCATTGGCCAGTACCTGCAATTCACCAAAGACGAATGGCCCGCCATGCTGGCCGGCAGCGCCAAAATGCGGACCTCCGTACCGGGACTCACCGACGCGATGTCGACGATATTGTCCTTTGTGCCGCAAAATCCTGGTCAGCAGATCGCGCAGCAACGCACGCTGGTTGCGATCGAGCAAGCTATCGACGCAAGACGGAATCGCATTTTGCTCAGCGAGGCTTCTGTGCTGCCCATGCAGTGGATTGTCATTGTCGCACTTGGAACGCTCATGCTTGTGACCGTCGCCATCGTGCACATCGATCGGCCGCCCGCGATGGCCGTGAACTTGTTCATCCTGTCGACGGCTGTCGCCGTTTGCCTCGTGCTGTTGCTGGTCAACGACCGGCCGTTTTCCACCGGCGGGTTTGAGATCCGGCCGGGTTCGCTGCTTGGACAAATTGCGATCGATTGAACTGGCGGCGTTCGCCATTTTCGTCCCGTTTTGCGCCGTGCAGGGAGGGCGTATTTGGTCCACCAGCGGTTCCCAAACCGCTTGCGTCCTGCGCGGGAAGCCTCAGCGCTACTTGGTTCGATAACGTTGCGGCATACCCTGAGTCAGCAACCTGTCAGCGCCGGGATGGCCGAAAATGGCTGTTGGGCTGTGCAAACCGTGAAGGCTGCGCTTGGACAACGACGGCCTGACGCCGTGCATTGAAGGCGACATCACCGAATTGGGTCACGCGGCAAATGCGGGCCGTGGTGTCATGGTTGCCAGCTATCCACAAAACCCAGCAGACATCTGCGCAGCCAACCTGCGGCGCGGCGACGCTCCGCGCGGGTGGGGAGTTCGCGTCTATAGCGGGCTGAGTTAGATCGGCCCGCTCTTCCTCAACTCAATGCGCTAGGCCATGATATCCGGTTGTGACCAATTGCCGAAGTGATCGGCTTTAGGGCGAACGCCGTAAACCTTCGTATCGTTTCCGTGACACCTTTAGATGCCGAACGATTACCTACGTTCAATTGAGCCCCTGATCGTGATCATCCTAGGCTGCATGCGTTGGAAAAGCGCGCAGGCTCATGAAGTGCGACGGTGAAAAAAGATGATCGACAAATAGCGACGATAGTAGCCAGAGGAGACTCCAATGTCCTTGTTCAAATCTCTTCTGCCTATCCAGAACGATCTGATCCTTTCGTTGGAAAACATCTGCGGCCAACTCGATTTCTGAGGACATAACAGGACGAAATTCGTCGGAGCGCTGCTTCGCGGCTCGCCCAAACGGAGACCACGATGTTGAATGGAGCAAATACGATGCGTTCCCTTTTGGCCTTAGGGCTGTTGATGACCCTGTGTGCTTCTGCAAGTGCCGCTTCGGGCGTCAGAACCCACTCCGCGAGGCATTCAATGAACTACGGTCGGTACCACGGCAGCTACGGTCGGTACCACGGCGGCTATGGTCGGTACTACTACGGCGGCCTTGGTCGGTACTACGGCAGCCCGAACGATCGGGGCGGATTGGTAGGCGGCGACGACGACGGTACCTAAGCAGCGCGAACGGAACCGGACCGCTCCGTTGCAGCGCCCGAGGCGGAACAGTTCCTGGATCACTGGTGCCTAGATAAAGCCATGAACTAGAAGGACGCTTTTGCTGTTTCGCGCATCACGCGAAACGATCAAATCGGCTTGCTCGAACCAGGGTAGGGATAATGAAGCTCGTAACGTGTCTGCTTGCGGCAGCGCTCCTGCTTGCGGGTGTCGGGGCAAGTCACGCGGCAGTCCGCATTGCTGATGATCGGGGCGGGCAAATCGGAAGCTACGTCATCAAATTTCAACGTCTGCATTCATCCGGACAATCCGTGATCATTGATGGTCTCTGTGCCTCGGCCTGCACCATCGTCCTCGGCGCAGTCCCTCACGGCAAAATCTGCGTGACCCCGCGTGCGACCTTTGGTTTCCATGCCGCGTATGATTTCGGCATCAACGGCCGCACCTTCACTGATCGCGAAGCAACCAGGATGCTGTATTCGATGTATCCGACGCCGGTGCAACGGTGGATCGCCACGCGCGGCGGGTTGACACCCCAGATGATCTTCCTGCGCGGCAAGCAACTGCAGGCGATGTACCAACCGTGTTAATCGATGCGTTAAGATCTGTTGGACGCTGAACCTTTTCGATCCGCTCCAATCACTCCCGCCCGCGCCGACGAGGTGATCGAGTAGTCGGGCAGTTTGCTGCGGCGCATGAGTCCGGATGTGACCCGGAGCCGACTCGTTTCTCACGATACATTGGGACGCCACGCGATAAGCCTTCTGTACAGGCGCGGATTTAGATGCGAGACACGTCGCTGCACCCTCACGCCGGGGCGTCAGCGTGTTGGCGGATTGTATTGGCAGGACAANAATGATCGCGTCATCCGGCTAACGGCCGCCAGGTCCGAAATCGCTGGTGTGATCCGCCCCACCGACCTCCTTGATGAAGGCGAGCAGGAGCGTGCTGAGCCGAACCGGCTGCTCCTGTTGGATCCAGTGACCGGCGCCGTCGATCAGCTCGA
>NZ_AWZU01000106.1 GCF_000472385.1 Bradyrhizobium sp. ARR65 | reverse complement strand
AAGACACCCAAGATCAAAGCGTGGCTCGCTCGACGCCCGCATTATCATGTCCACTTCACGCCGACCTCCGCCTCATGGATTAATCAGGTCGAGCGCTGGTTCGCTGAGCTCACCAGAAAGCAGATCCAGCGCGGTGTCCACACTTCCGTTAGGCAACTCGAGGCCGACATCCGTGACTTCATCGCNCTGCACAATAAGAAGCCGAAACCCTTCAGATGGACCAAGTCCGCGGACCAGATTTTGGCTTCCGTCAAACGCTTCTGCCACAAAGCCCAGCAGACATTATGTGGCGAACTTTGGAGTCACGTGACTAGTTTGTGGTATCGAATTGATGTCGCAGGCTGGGGTGTTTCGTTCCGCGATACCGGGGCATAAGAACCCGCCGGCCAAAACCGGCGGGTTTTTCTTTATTCAGCAACCGCGGCAAATGCTTTTGGCAGCGCGGTCAAGCGCCGCGTTTTCGCGATTGATTGGATCGTTCGGATCACCCAGGTTCTTCTCGTCGGGCACTTGATCGGCCCGCGGTTGGCGGTGGCCGACGGGAGCCTCCGGCAGCACTTGCGAACCGGTGTTCGTCGATGGAGCCGCGGCTGGATTTTGTGAGCCAACCGTCTGCGCAATCGCCACCGAAGTGTCGAACAGGGCAAGCAACGCTATAGTCGTGATCAGCTTTCGCATGATGGATCTCGCGAGTTCGGCCCCACCTCCGATTCTGGTAGCGCGAAGACTCGACCACAAGATGCTCCAACCTCACATTTCGTTCAGATGTTCCAATGGCGCGGGGCTTCGGTCTCGCGCTTTTCGCTCTAGCGGCTTCTCGACTTACATGGGGCGTCCCAGCGCACGCTAGGCTGCGCCGTCAACGCGCCGCTGAATCGAGCTGCCGACAGCTCACCTTTTCAAATTCGGATCACGAAAGTCTGCACACTCTCTGATCACGGAAGTCCGCGAACATTCCGATCACAACAATCTGCACGCCGATTTTCAAAACCGTGCGTATTGTCTTGGAGAACCGATACGGCGCGACGTCGTGTGGTTTCGCAAAAATGCAAAACGGGAGGGGCTGAAAGCATGCGCATGCCCAACGGGCGTGCGTCCGCCGATGTTTGACCATCGATCATGCAGCCTCCGCCGGCGGATTTTGGAGCGCTGACCATGATCACTAGGGGACTGAAATTGCTAGCGGGCATCGGAGCGATCGGCTTCGGAATTTGGGCAATGGCCGGTTCTTTTGCCTTCTCGGATGGCGCCCCCGCCGTTGTCAGTGGACAAACTGCGATCATCCGCGCCGTTCAAGACGGTTACACATCGCTGGATAGCTTACGTCGTGGCTCAGCCGTCCATAAGGGCGACGCGATCGGAACACTGCTATTAAGTCCGACGGGCGAAAACAATTCCAACAAATCCATGACGCTGGTGCAGACCAAAGGACGCGTCGACGCCATCGAGGCGGAGGTCACGACGTTGCAAGCTCAAATTCGCGACCTCCAGGAAAGAACCGAAAAGAACCGCGCCGCCCGGATCGACGATCTCAACAGCAAACTGGCCCAGGCAAATACAAATCTCGAAGCTGCCCGGGCCAAGGAAACAGCAGCAAACACAATTCTCGAGCGCCAGCAGAAAGTCTTCTCCATCGGATGGGCCGTCAAATCAACGGTAGAAGCCGCCAAGAGTACCGCGGACGCTGCAAGGCTGGACCGCAGCGCGGCGGAGAAGCAGATCGCCACGCTTCAAGTTGAACTTTCCGCAGCGCGAGACGGGACTTTTCTTCAAGATGCATACAACGACGCGGCCTATTCGCAGCAGCGCGCCGATCAGCTCAAGCTACGTGTCGCCGACCTGCAAGCCGAAGCACAGCAGCAGAATCACCTTTTGAAGCTACTTGAAGGCGATGTTGAGCAACTCAATGCCTCGGGTCGAGACGCAGCTTCAAACTTCAGCGTTCCGATACTTTCGCC
This sequence comes from Bradyrhizobium sp. ARR65, assembly GCF_000472385.1. Lineage (GTDB taxonomy): Bacteria > Pseudomonadota > Alphaproteobacteria > Rhizobiales > Xanthobacteraceae > Bradyrhizobium. The sequence continues at coordinate 4,522 of NZ_AWZU01000106.1, read as the reverse complement.
TGCTTCCGGGATCGTCTGGAGCGTCATCAACAGCGGCCAATACGTCCGCGCCGGCGACGAGATCGCACGGGTAATCGATTGCTCTGAGCTCACGGCAAATGCGACGGTTTCGGCGCGCGAATATGCTGCTATCAAGGATGGAGATCACGCCGTCTTCAGGCAGCAGGATCAAGAGCAGCCGTGGAAGGGCACAGTTGCCTGGGCGGGTGTGCCTGCATTGAACGAATCGGACGCCTCCATTTCGGCAACCGTCGCGCCAGGCCTGAACAACTTGCAATACAGCGTTATCGTCTCTCTCGACGACGTGTCGAATGCAACGAACTGTCCGGCCGGCAAATTCGGGCGCGTCGTGTTCGGGAACACGCGTTCTATAGGCGACTGGCACGTTCCGAGTCTCGATCGGTTGCCCGCCATGATGATCGATACCCTGCATCTGCGGTAAACGCCGGTCCGAGCAAGAGCGCGCATGTCCGACACCACTATTATTGCAGCAATGGGTCCGCTGCTGTTCATCATCGGCTGCCTTATCGTCGGGTTGCCGCTGCTGAACGCAGATACCACCGCCGGCCGGTTCTGGCCGTGCCTAGCCTGCATTCTCCTGATCGCTCGGACACTGGTGTGGCGCGTGAGCGAAACGCTGCCACCGTTTGCGTTCAGTCTTGACGCGATCTGGTCCTATCTTTTCGTGTCTTTTGAAATCCTCAGTTCGCTGAGCAGCATGTTGCTATTCATCTTCCTGTCGCGAGCGATCGATCGTACAACAATGGCCACGCGCAATGTTGCCTGGGTGAGGTCTCGCAACCGGCGCGTGGATCTGCTGATACCCACTTACAATGAGGGGCAAGCCATCCTGGAGCGTACAATTATCGGTGCGCAATCACAGGATTACGATAATTACCGGATTTTCGTTCTCGATGACCGGTGCCGCGATTGGTTATGCGACCTCTGTAAAAGGCGCGACGTCGGATACATCACTCGGTCGAACAATGAGCATGCGAAGTCGGGCAACATTAATCATGCGCTGCAGCAGCTCTCGGATGAGGAAGCCGGCGAATTCGTGGCCATCTTCGACGCCGATTTTGTGGCTCAGCCAGAGTTCCTCAGCCGCGCGCTCGCGCTGTTTCGGGATGAGGAGGTCGCTTGCGTCCAGACGCCGCAGCACTTCTTTAACCCGGACCCGCTCCAACACGGCTTTGGTGCGGGAAGCCGGTGGCCCGACGAGCAGCGGTTTTTCTTCGATGTGCTGCTCGCCGCCAAGGACGCCTGGGGTGTCGCATTCTGCTGTGGGACTTCCTCGATCATACGGCGCAAGGCTCTCGATCAGGTTGGCGGCTTTCCGACAGAGAGTGTAACGGAAGATATGCTGCTTTCGCTCAAGCTGAAGGAAGCGGGTTGGAAGACGGTATACCTCAACGAGAGGCTCAGCATGGGGTTGGCGCCGGAAGGCGTCTCGGAATACATCACGCAGCGCGGTCGCTGGTGTCTCGGCTTTATGCAGATCGTCCGCAGCAAATGGGGCGTGTTCGGTTCGGCGAAGTTGCCGGCAATCGATCGGATTTCACTGTTCGATGCGTTCCTCTATTGGGGCGCCAGCTTTCCGTTCCGGATTTTATGCCTGATCGCGCCGATCATCTATGGGCTCACCGGACTTGCGGTCGTCAAAGCCGATGCGCAAGGCGTTCTCGATTACTACGCGCCTTCGATTTGCGCGTCGGTGATCGTGCTGGCGTGGATCACGCGCGGGCGCGTGATGCCGATCGTCACGGATGCGGCGCAACTGCTGGTCACTGTGGACGCCATGAAAGCCGCAGCCTTTGGCTTATTCAAGCCCAATGGACACAAATTCAAGGTGACGGCGAAGGGCGGTGAACGGGATCGCTTGAACGTCCAGTGGCGTCTGATCCTCCGATTCCTGCTGCCGCTGCTGCTCGCGACCATTGGCGCCGTGACATACGGCACATTCGATGTTTTCAGCCCGGTCTATGGAAATCAGAGCGCGCCGGTCTGGCTGTTCTGGTCGTATTACAATGCGATCGTCATCGCAGTGACTATTTTCACCTGCATCGAACTCCCCCGGCCGAAGACTGAGGGATTCCGTGTCGCCGAGTCGGCGGTCTTGACAATCGGACCACTGATGCAGCGGCATCAGGTGCTGCTGCTTTCCACCTCATGGGCGATGCTGAGCGGACGCGCTCCGGTCCCGCTCGGCGCGAGCATCGTGCTGCACTTGCAGGGCGTCAGCGAGCCGGTGACCGCGCGCGCATCGAAAATTGGCAAAAACAGTTTTGAGGTAACATTCGAAACGACGCCCTCACTTCATGAGGCCATCATCCGCAAGCTGTTTTCGGGCCAATACCAACTCAGGCCCGCGCGGTTTCGCTTTGCCGACGTGATCATTGCGATCGCCGGAAGATTCGCCTCGTAACCCGAGTCTGGAGGGCAAGTGATATGCGAGTGATGGTCGTGATTTTGGCACTGCTTGCAGCGTTCCGCACCACGATAGCTTTAGCTGCGCCTGGACCGGCTACCGTTTTGTCGGACGGCTGGCGCCAATACAAGGAGCGGTTTGTGACATCGGACGGGCGTGTCGTCGATAATGCCAATGGCGGCATCAGCCACAGCGAAGGGCAGGGCTACGCGATGCTGATTGCGGAACGCCTCGATGATCGACCGGCGTTCGAGGCTATATGGCAGTGGACGGAGGGTAATTTACTCGTGCGGGGTGACGGCCTCGCTGCGTGGCGGTGGAGTCCTCAAATTCCCCATGTGACGGATCACAACAATGCAACTGATGGCGATCTACTTATTGCCTGGGCGCTCACGGAAGCCGGCGACAAGTGGCATGTTCCGGAGTACAGAAAATTCGCCAGGCAGATCGTGGAAGCCTTGGCGGCGAAGGTCGTCGTATCCAGCCGCTTCGGTCCGATCCTGCTGCCGGCCGTGATGGGGTTCGCCGGCAAGGATCGGCCTGACGGACCCGTCATCAATCTCTCCTATTGGATTTTTCCCGCGTTCAAGCGGCTGCGGACTCTGTCCGACGTCATCGATTGGGATGCGGTCGGCGCGACGGGCAAGACCTTGATCGGACTATCTCGTTTCGGCCCCAAGCAACTTCCGACCAATTGGATTTCGCTCGGTGCCGCGCAACCTGAGCCCGCCCACGGGTTCCCGCCCGTGTTCGGATACGACGCGGTTCGAATTCCGTTCTATCTCGCCTGGGGAGAGCCGGCTGATCGTGATCTCCTCGAGTCCTTCGTGCCGCTTGATCTATCGGTCGTGGATGTAAAGACCGCAAACCCCACTGAAAAATTATCCGACCCTGACTATGAAGCTATGGCGGCCCTGGTGCAATGCGTCGGCTCGCAGGCGCCGGTGCAATGGAGAGCGTTGCACGGAAAGTTTTACTATCCAGCCGCGCTTTATCTTTTGGCGCTTGTCGCCGCCGACGAAGTTGGCGAAGCCTGCCCACGATAGATGCAGTGAAGCCGAGCCGCCTTCCTGCGGCAAAATTGCAACCATCGGCACGAGGATGAGCGGTTTACTGAAGTGACCATCGCCGGTCTGGTTGGTCACGCCAAGGGTTCGGTGACGAGCAAATATATCCATACGCTTGATACAGCGCTCATCATGGCGGCGGATACAATCTCGGCTACATCCAAGGACTCCTTGACGGCATCGAGTTCAAGCAAAGCGCCTGCGCGCTTGGACCGCGATTCGAGAAAAGCCGCCTGGCTCGCTTTCTGAGAAGAGCTTTATGTAGTGACCTCGAGGACGCCGACCAGACATCCCGTCTAGCGGCCTAGGCCCTACGCAACGCCTGTCGCGCGGCATTTCGAACTATCCCGGTCGCTCTTCGCTTTGCGATGACCTTGCCCCCAAGTTTTATCCAATCCAGAGTTCGCCCTGGCGGTTTGATTTGCCCGGTTGGGCGGTGGTAGCGACGGGAGCTGGCGCGGAGCCTTCGGCATAGCGCAGCGCCAGATCCCGGCGCAGGTGAAGGCGAACTCGGACGAGGTCTTCCATCCGAGCTGCGAGTGTGGTCGTGCCGCCAGCATCCGAGCGTGACGCGGACCTGGGCCAGCGACGTGAATAACGTCTCATTCAACAATTCGTCCCGCAGCCGACCGTTGAAGCTCTCGATGAAGGCGTTCTGCATGGGCTTGCCCGGCGCGATGTAGTGCCAGGCGACGCGGCTCTGATCGGCCCAGGTCAGGATAGCGTTGCTGGTGAGTTCGGTGCCGTTGTCGCAGGATGCGGAAGCATCGGCCGTCGGTGAGGTGATCCGAGACGAAGTCGAGCGACCAGCGGTCGTTCGGTGCCATCGGCACTGTCATCGGCGTCCGGGTCCCGATCGCCCGCTTGCGGCCGCCACGGCGACGCACCGCGAGCTTCTCTTCCCGGTAGAGCCGGAATAGCTTTTTGTGGTTGATCACATGACCCTCCCGCTTGAGCAGAACATGCAGGCGCCGATAGCCGAAGCGGCGGCGCTCCTGGGCGATCGCCCTCATGCGTTGACGCAGGG
>NZ_AWZU01000105.1 GCF_000472385.1 Bradyrhizobium sp. ARR65 | reverse complement strand
CGGGCAGTCTCAGGCATCCCCCGAGCTGATCCCGGAGGAAGGGTCACCCCCCGGTTCTGACATCGCCTAATCCGCTTTCGACACTTCTGCAGCGGTTCGCTTGCGCTCGCCTCTCTCGACCGTGCCTGCCGGAATCTCGTCCCGGCGTTTCCGCAACGCTCACCACCACGGCTTTTGACCGCAGCAGCTTGCGGTGGCTTGAGATCAGCACCTGATTGCCGAACCCGAAGGGCCCTCCTTCATCTCTCGTACAGTTCCGCATCGCCGGTACTCATGGCGATGCTCGTGACACACGACCCTCAACGGACATTGCGGCCAAGGATTTTCTGCCCAATGGGTCCGTGCAGGGCCTGTTTCGAAAGGCCGATCGTGGTAATCTTTCCGTGAAGCTGCTCTTCGAGACGGGATGAGCCGAGATCTCCGTTAGAGCCGAATGGGCAGCGAGGATGCTGTCGGCAGGCATCGTACCCTTCTAAAACCGACAATCTTTTGTGCCGGTCTCGCACTGAGCATTCGCAGTGTGCGCGTGGGCGCACGGCGATGATAGCGCGAAACTGCTATTTCGACCGCAACGACGAGGGAACGCCATGAGACAGAATTTTGGACCGTTCATAACCGCGCTGTTGGTAGGGACATTCGCCACCGCGGCCTGGGGACAAGGACTCGGCCGCGTGCATTTCGAGACTTCGTGCACGCCGCAGGCACAGGAGAAATTCGATCGCGGCTTGGCGATGGTGCATTCATTCTTCTATCCGGACAGCGTCCAGGCCTTTACCGAAGCCGCTGCCGCTGATCCGCAATGCGCCATCGCCTACTGGGGCATAGCGATCAGCCAGCGCCCAAACCCGCTGATCGTGCCGCTGACAGCAATAGCTTTGAAAAATGGATTGGATGCGGTGGAAAAGGGCAAGACGATCGGCGCCAAGACCGAACGCGAGCGCGACTGGCTCGCGGCGATAGAGCCTTACTACAAGGAGTTCGACAAGGTCGATCAAACCAAGCGCGGGCTTGCCTACGAAAAGGCGATGGAAGCGCTGATGCAGAAATATCCGGATGATACGGAGGCGGCCATTTTCTACGCGCTCGCTCTCAATGAGACGGCGCTGCCTAGCGACAAGACGTTCGCGAACCAGCTCAAGGCCGGGGCCATCCTTGAAAAGGTCGAGGCAAAACTACCGGATCATCCGGGCGTGCTGCACTATCTAATCCACACCTACGACTACCCGACGCTGGCGCAACGCGGTCTTGAGGCCGCGAACAGATATGCCGAGGTCGCGCCCGCGGCGCCGCACGCCCAGCACATGCCCTCGCATATCTACTCCATGCTCGGGATGTGGACACAGTCGGTCGCTTCGAACACGAAATCTCGGGCGATCGCCCAGGCGGTGGCGGCAAGGCTCTGGCCGGGGGCGACATCTCCAGGCGAGCCGCACCTGCTGGATTTCATGGAATACGCGCTGCTGCAAATGGGACAGGAGGGAGCTGCGAAGCAGCTCCGCGACGACAGCAACGCTATAAAAAAGCTCGGGTTTGAAGCGGTCTACAGCTATACCGGGCTTGCGGCGGTGCCGGCGCGCTTCGCGCTGGAACGTCAGGCTTGGAAGGAAGCAGCCGTGCTTGAGCCGAGGGGCAGCCAGTTTCCACAGGCCGAGGCTATCACCTATTTTGCCCGCGCCATGGGATCGGCCCGCAGCGGCGCCCCTGACGCTGCAGAGCGCGAAGTCGCCAAACTCAAAGAACTCAACGCCGCGCTAGAAAATGCAAGTCAGTCCTATTGGGCCGCGCAGGTCGAAATCCAGATGCTGGCTGCATCGGCCTGGATTGCGCAGACAAGACGGGAGAACGAGCAGGCGCTGAAGCTCATGCGCGCGGCGGCGGATCTGGAGGACGACAGCGAAAAGCATATCGCGATGGAGAACCGGCTCTACCCGATGCGCGAACTGTTAGGCGATTTGCTGCTCGAACAGCAACAGCCGGAACTGGCTCTAACAGAATATGAGGCTTCGCTGGTGTCGACGCCTAGCCGGCTGCGCGGCTTGTACGGCGCTGCCAAGGCTGCGAAGGCCGCAAATCAGCCAGAGAAGGCCGTGGCATACTTCCGGAAGCTTGCCGAGATGACCAAGGACGCCGATACCGATCGGGTAGAAATCAGCGAAGCCAGAGCCTCCTTGATGCAGCAGTAAACAACCAAAAGAGACAATCAGAACGGCTCTCCTGCGCATGCGCCGGGCAGCCGACTGACGCCAAAACGATCATGATGCGTTCGATCCTCATCGCCGCCGTTGCGGGCGTGCTGACCGCGGTGCCGGCCTCGTACTTTTTGACGGCACCAGCCCGCCAAGGCCAGACCGTAACATCGGCTATTCCAGACAATGCAGTGTCAGGGATCACCAATGCCGCCGAATCGTGGCCGATCTGCTCGACCATGGCAGCAATGGTGGAAACGCCGGATTGGGCAGCGCTCGATCCCGATTTCGCAGCAGGCAAGCGAGCGATCGGCGTTGGTGATTGGGAGGGAGCAATAAAGGCGCTCACCAACGCGGCCCTTCGCGACGCCCGCAATGCGGAGATCCAGAACTACCTTGGCTACGCCTATCGCAGGCTGCGGCAGTTCGATCCAGCAATGCAGCACTATCAGCAGGCCCTGACCCTCAATCCTCGGCACCGCAGTGCGCACGAACATCTCGGTGAAGCCTATTTGGCCCAAGGTGATCTGGCGAAAGCCAAAGAGCATCTCGCCACTCTTGAGCAGGTCTGTCTCATCCCCTGCGATGAATACGACGATCTAAAGCGGGCGATCGCGGAGTACAACAGACTTGCGAACCGCTGATTTGCTGCAATGCATGAGTCCGGATATGACCCGTCGCGACATTTTGAGCGGCCAACTTCGGTCGAAAACGGGGCATAGCGGAAATCGACGGACAGCCATCTATCGCAGAGGGCGACGCTCGTGACCCATCTCTGCCGTTCGCCGATCAGTGCTGCTGTGACGCATAATGCGGCATTCCTACGATGATATGGTACGATATGCTGTTCGGGCTGAGAGGGGAGGCCATGAGGCGGCCCGAGTTCGTCGGGTTTGGCTAATAGCGCGATTGCGTTGCCGCTTGTGGCGCGCGCGCATTAATAAGCTCTTTGCCAAGGAGACACCCCATGAGCGAAGACGCGGGTTTTCAGTTCACTGACGACGCCGTCCCGAGAGTATACGAGGAGCTTCTGGTACCGCGGCTGTTCGAGCCCTGGGCGCTGCTCTTGCTTGATGAGTGCAATCTCCGTCCAAACGCGGTTGTTCTCGATGTCGCGACAGGTCCCGGAACGGTGGCACGGCTAACGGCCAAACGGATCGGTCCGGGCGGTCGCGTTGTTGCGACAGACATCTCACGCCCGATGCTCGACGTGGCCAACTCGAAGCCCTCCTCGCCAGACTCTGCGCCAATCACCTATATCGAATCACCGGCAACACCTTTGGCAGTTGAGAGCGCAGCCTTTGATCTTGTGGTCTGCCAACAGGGTCTGCAGTTCTTTCCTGACCGATTAGCCGCTCTCAGCGAAATGCGCCGTGTGCTCAAGCCGGGAGGACAATTGGCGATCGCCGCTTGGCGCCATATCGAGGATAACGCCTTCTATGCGGCCCTCCACGCGGCGCTGCGCGAGAGCGTTCCCCGCGATTTAGCGGACCGGCTCCGGGCACCATTCAGTTGGCCTGATGCACAAGTCCTCAAGAGTACGGTTGAGGCTGCGGGCTTTCACGAGGTCCGTGTTAGGAACGCAAGCTTGCCATTGATTTTCGAGGGCGGGATCGCTCAGGCCGTCAGAGCCCTCGCAGCAACTCCGCTCGCCCCGTCCCTCGCTACATTGCCCGAAGCAACGCGCCTCAGATTGAACGATGCCATCGGCGCATACCTTGCTCCACTTCTCAGGGAGGGAAAAGTGAGCGCCAACATGACTTCGAATATCGCCATCGCGCGCGCGTGAAACCCAGACGCAAAACAAATCTCCGCAGGAGACGGCCGATCCTGGCGCGCACGCACAAATTGCAGAGACGGAACTGCTGAGGCGCACGAGTCCGCAAGTGGCCCGACTGAGAAATCCTTGCCACCGCGATCGACGTCGGCTATCTGAGGTAGTGCCGACCAGATTTGCTCCAAGTGAGACTTTCGGCCTGTGACCCAGATGCGACATTCGCAGTGCTCCCAACTCGCCAATTCCGCAAGCCTGTGGCGTGCTCGCCTCCCGTCACCGAATGTTTTGTACAAAGACCTTGGGTTGAAAAGGTTGTCCGTAGCGGCACTGACCGCCGACTGCCGCGAGTCCAGCAACCTTCGGCCCGGCAGGTGTAATAGTCGACTTTTCCTAACGAACCGCCCGCTTGTAGTTGGCTGGTGTCGCGCCAGTAGCTCGTCGAAATGCGCGCGTAAAACTGGATTGTGATGAGAACCGGCAATCCAAGGCGATCTCACTGAGAGACAGCTTGCCTGTCTTGAGGAGCTTTTTGGCGCGCTCCAGCCGGCGTTCTCTAACGTAGCTATGCGGCGGCGCCCCGATACTGGCCGCAAATGCGCGCGTAAAATGGAACACGCTCAGACAAGCGATGCTCGCGAGATTGCTTACCGTAATTTCCTCGGTGAGATGGTCTTCAATATAGGCAAGCACGCGTCGCAGCCTTACGTTATCAAGCCCAAATCTTGGCTCGCGTTGCAAGCGATGCAGCGGACTTTCTGAGTGCTCGTGAAGCAGCCGCGCAGCAAAAAGAGGGATGCAGTTTCGACCAGCATACGCCCAGATGGCGTTGGATCTGACATTTCTCGCAGAACGGACAGAGCAATCTGGTTGATGACGCTGTCTTGGACGCCGGACGTGTAGCGGATGGATTGTCCGGGGAATTGAGGCAGGTTGAACTCGGTTTCCAGGCGGCTGAATGCGAGTTTTGGCAAGGTACAAGTTGAGCGACTTCCAATTCCGGGGACGCGATCCGGATCGCGTCCGCTCTGGCAGCCATAGGATTCAGCCAAATCGTCCCATTAGAGGGGCAGACTTTTCGCTGCTCTGCGCCGACTTTGCAGGTCACAGCTCCTTGATCTGAACCGTTGACTATGACCGCTACCTCCAAGTCCTGTCCTTCAGCCCCGGGTCCTTCACAGCTGGAATGAGATCGAAACTCTGCGAAAAGCGTTGACCATCCCAAATGGTCCGATGACCTGAGCAGCAGAGAGGCTGGGTATTTTCTAGAGCCTTCTGAAGACAGTGTATGCGACATGTCAGCTCAAACCTAATGTTAAGCCATAATGAGAGTGTGAAGTTAGACCACATACCGAGCGTTTATGTTAGCACACAACTTCCGTTCGGGGATTGAATGATCCGCTCTGATTTTGTCGTAAAAAAGCAAAGAAATCCACGATCTAAGTATCGGCGATTTAGCATCGGCATTCCATGGGAGCAGTTGCTTTACCACGGCATCCCGCGTCGCCGTCGACGAATCCAGGCGCTTTCGCTGTTAGGACCCAACACGATGCGGGTGCTACGTCAGCTACCAATCTTGATCCCCATGCTTCTGTCCATTACATGCGCTCATTCGCGTCTGATGATCCGCGTCTCGTAGAGGAACCAACTGCGTCCTTCGGCTTCGTCGATCCAAGTCTCAAGCAGGCTCGTCGTTGCAATGTCACGGCTGTCATCGCACATTTTGTGGGCGCGGCGCATTGCCGATTCGAATCTAAGGTTGTCCTCTCTCAGTTCAGAAAGCATCACTTGCGGGTAGGTATCCTCAGCCTCGCTGTCAATGATGCTTTGGAGACGGGCAATGTGCCCAATCGAACGGAGGGTCGTGCCGCCAAGCTTGCGCACTCGTTCGGCTAGCGGATCAGCTAGCTTAAGAATTTGGACACTCTGCTCATCGAGGAGAAGGTGATAGTCACGAAAATGTGGGCCACTCATGTGCCAACGGAAGTTCTTTGTCTTCAGGTATAGTGCAAACACATCAGCCAACAACCCGTTGAGCGCCGCACTGATTTCGCTGACACGATCGACCGGCAAATCATTGAACTCCCTGGCAGCGTCAATTCGCGCGCTGGTTTCGCTAACGGCTGTTATCATGGCGCTTCGGTTGCTCGCTTTTGATATTTGTTGATCGATTTTGCGTTTATCGCGGCTCAGCTGAGAAGGCCCCCAATGGGGTATTGGCGGGCGGCAAATGCCGCCGCGCCATAGACAGTTAGTTCGTCGCGGGTTCGAGATACCGGCGCACGCCCTGAGTCACCTGATCGATAGCTGCTTCGGTAGAGGGAACCTGACGCAGGGCGTTCAGCAGCACGAAGTCGTGGATCGTTCCGTTGTAGCGAACGGCATCGACCCTAACCCCCGCATCCTTCAGCTTGCGGGCATAGGCCTCGCCTTCGTCGCGCAGCGGATCGTTCTCGGCCGTGATGACGAGCGCCGGCGGCAAGCCCTTGAGCTCGTCGATGGTGGCGCGAAGCGGTGATACATAGGGGCTGTTGCGGGTCTTTGCGTCGGGAGCGTAAAGGTCCCAGCCATACTTCATGAAAGCGCGCGCGAGGAAACGACCAGTCCCATATTCGTGGTAAGACGCAGTATCGACACTGGCGTCGGTCGCCGGAATGAGAAGCACCTGGTAGCTGATCTTTGGCCCCTTGCGGTCCTTGCTTATAAGAGCAAGTGCGGCGGCCATGTTGCCGCCGACGGAGTTGCCGGCCACGGCGATGCGGCTGCCATCGGCGCCAAACTCGCCGGCGTGCTCGGAGACCCACTCCAGTGCAGCGTAGCATTCGTCCATCTGTGTCGGGAATTTTGCCGCTGGCAAGGGCGTGTACTCGACAAACACGCCGATCTGCCCCGAGCCGATGACGAGATCGCGCAGCAAGCGCTGATGGTTCTCGAAATTTCCGACGATCCAGACGCCCCCATGTATGAAGACCAGCACACCTGGTTTTCCGCTCACGTGCTCAGGCTTCATGATGTACAACTTCACGGCTCGACCATCTTGAGTGATGGTCTTCTCGATTGTCGTGACGCCCGACATGTCGACGGGCGTCTGCGATTGGAGCCCAGTGAGAACTTCCTGCGGCTTAGGTTGCGGCAGCTCCCAGAACGGGCTGTTGTCCTTGTTGATCTCGGCCAAGAATGAGCGGATCTGCGGATCGATCCGAGGGTCAGTCGCGGCGTTCGGGGCCGCTGAGGCAATGTGGGTCATGAGGCTTGCTCCGATTGTCAAGGCGGCGAGTTTGGCGGTGCGGTTCATGGGATTGGTCCGGATGTTTTGCGGCGCCTGTAGGCTTGCACGAGCTCATTTACGAGCTCTACCGAGAGCCTTCTGTCCCGTCGCTGCTGTTGTATTGACCGAATTTGCTGTGGCGGCGATCTACACGGACTGCCCTGCTGGACAGAATATGACCGTGCTCCTGGCAAGGTCCTATGTCGCCTTGTGTGCTGGTTTTTGGACGCCGGGATCATGGGAGCCTCCACACGATGAGGTCGCCGGCGGCCGAAAAGCGCCAAGGCACGAAGTCGCGGGAAGTGAGGCACCGGCCGGG
>NZ_AWZU01000104.1 GCF_000472385.1 Bradyrhizobium sp. ARR65 | reverse complement strand
TACTCGTTCGGACGGATGTACTCAGCGAGAACCGGCCAGGCGCGCCTGGGGTACCGGCCATCGAAGAAAAGCATCAAGCGCATGGTGGAAACCATTCANGNGCTGACGGCTCGANCCGGGTTAGGGCAAGACACCACAGAGNTGGTGGCGAAGTTGAACCGCACGCNGCGCGGATGGGCGAACTACTTCANTGTAGGCACCNTCANCAAAGCGTATCGGGCGATCGACAACTACACCGCTGTGCGGTTNCGCCGNTGGTTGCGNANCAAGCACAAGGTCAGGCGACGCAGGGGCGGGACNTATCCACTCTCGCANCTNTACGGGCACTTNGGGCTCGTACGNCTAACCGCNCTTGGNCGCGACCAGCCGTGGGCGAAGGCGTGAGGTCTTGTCCGAGAGCCGGATGCGGGAGATCTGCCTGTCCGGTTCGACGAGCGGGATGTGGAAACGGAGTCACGGCTACACCACTAAGGCACCGCCAGACGAAAGAGGCGGAAACAGATATGTGCAGCCTAAAGCCAACGCGCCACATCTCGACTCTACCAAGATGCGAAAGACTCGCATCGAGCACAAGTGGTCTGGTCTTACTCAGAGATCCGACCTAACAGCGGACGTGCTGAATAGGCAGCAACGGGCCAACAGCAGAGTCACTCGCTGCAGCATAGAGCATACTTATTCGACCCCCCTCGTCGAAGCGTCCAACCAACGCGACGGTTGGCTCTAACCCGAGAGCCTTGGCAGTTTTGAGGTCTATGAAGAGGTCCACTCGTGTTGAATGCTGCACAGGAAGATTGGCCGGCTTCTCGCCGGCGAGTATTCGCCCGGCGTAGATGCCGGCATGATGAAAACCGCCTAAGCAGACGATCGGCGAGACGTTGATGGCGCAAATTAAAGGTCATTAGTATTGACCAACGTTGTCGGACACAGAGACCTACACTGCGGGCTGGTCCGCAGCCTGCCCGGTACCGACCGCTGTTGGGTCCGCAGTTGACAACAACAGTCCTGATCGGATTATCTGCACAAACAAACATCGAACGAACGCAGGCTATACTGATGTCGGCCTATGTTCCCCATGGTGTTATCCCGGCGGTGTTGCTGCCGTTTGGTACCGACCTCGCGATCGATGAGGCAAGCTTTCGCAAGCATCTGCGGCACGTCGCCGCTACGCCGGGCATTTCCGCGATAACGGTCAATGCGCACTCGACCGAGGTTGCCTCCTGCACCTTCGACGAACAACGCCGAGTACTCGACATTGCTCGAGACGAAATTGGGAAACGCATCCCGATTGTCAATGGCATATGGGCCGATGGCAGCCTGGAAGCGGCGCGCATCGCCCGCATGGCGATGCAAGGCGGTGCATCGGCGTTGCTTGTGTTTCCTCCCGGCCCATTCACGCTGGGCCAATCTCCAGAGATGGCGCTGACGCACTTCAGACACATCGCGGGCGCCACGGACCTGCCGCTGATCGCATTTCAGTATCCGCTGTCGACCGGACAAGGTTATCCGAAGGACACGCTGCTGCGCATGTGCGAGGAGGTGCCATCGATATGGGCCATTAAGGACTGGATCGGCGATGTTGCGCATCACGAATGGCACATCCGCACGCTTCAGCATTTGCCGCGGCCGGTTAACGTGCTCACGACGCACAGTGCGTGGCTGTTAGCGTCCCTGGTGATCGGTTGCAATGGCCTGCTATCTGGAAGCGGCAGCGTCATATCCAATTTGCAGGCACAGCTATTCCGGGCCGTGCAAGCCGACGATCTCGCGGAAGCCAGGCGCTTGAACGACCGCATCGAACCCCTGGCCCGCTGTTTTTACGCGGAGCCGCGGGTGAATATGCACAACCGCATGAAGGAAGCGCTCGTGCAGCTCGGAAGGATACCGCGCGCCGTTGTACGACCGCCGCTCGTGAGGCTTGACCGCGCCGAGGTCGCACGCATCCGCCAAGCTCTCATCGAATCCGGTTTTGTCGACGAAGTGGCCAACAGCAGCGCAGCTTAGGTGGTGCTACTTCATAAGAAGTCTAGTGCATACTGCAGACTGATACGAGAGAGCCCGAGGCCGGGTCTTGGAGGGGGAGGAAATGATGATGTTGTTAAGACGAAGCGCCCCAGGGCACGGATATTTTTGGTTTGTACTGTTCGGTTCATTGCTGGGGGTTGCTCCCACGCAGGCGCAGAACACGGCACCACCCGGCGCGACGGTAAAGCTCGGCATCGTTAGCTTTTTGACCGGACCCGCGGCCGCACCGTTCGGCATTCCCGGGCGCAACGGCGCCGAGATCATGATCGAGGCGATGAATGCAGGAAAGGTGCCGGCGCCCTTCGACAAAGTCGGCTTCGGCGGCAGCACCATCGAATCAAAGTATATCGATGAAACAGGCTCCACAGCCAACGTCGTCACTGAATTCCGCAATCTCGTGCAGCGCGACCAAGTGGATGCCGTGGTTGGCTACGTCTCCTCGGGCAGTTGTCTCGCGGTTACGCCGGTAGCCGAAGAGCTGAAAGCGCTCACGGTATTCTACGATTGCGGGACGCCCCGCATTTTCGAGGAAAGGCCGCGGGCCTACGTCTTCCGCGTCAGCCCGCATGCGACCATGGATAACGTCGCAGCCGCGCGCTACCTGCTAGCCAAGAAAAGCGATATCACCAGCTATTCCGGCCTCAACCAGAACTACGCCTGGGGCCAAGACTCCTGGCGGGACTTCGCTGCCGCGATGCAAGTGCTGGCGCCCAAGATCGTCGTGGACAAGGCGCTGTTCCCGAAGCTGTTCGCGGGCGAATACGGGACCGAGATTTCGACGCTCCTGACGTCAAAATCGCAGGTGCTGCACACGAGCTTCTATGATGGCGACCTTGAGGCATTCATCTATCAAGAACAGGCGCGCGCGCTTGATAAGCGCATGACGATCCTCGCGACGACTGGAGAAGCCGCGATCTGGCGCCTGCGCGACAAGATGCCGAGCGGCACCATTATTGGCGCGCGCGGTGCGAATGGCCCGCTTGCACCGGACAGCGAACTGAATCGCTGGTTCCAAAAGATCTATTCCGATCGCTACGGCACCCCGCCGACGTATCCCGCGTATCAAATGGCGATGTCGCTGCTTGGCTTGAAGCTCGCCTACGAGAAGGCCAAGACGGGCGAGGCGAAGCCGATCACGGATCAGGTGGCGGCTGCGTTCAAGGGCATTGAGTTTGAGGGCCCATCAGGCTCGGTTAAGCTTGCCATCGGCGATGGACACCAGGGCATCTCTGAGACGGCTTATGGCACCTACCGCTTCAACAAGGAGACGAATGAGCCCGAGATTGTCGACATCGTGCGCTTTCCGGCCGAGTGCGTGAATCCGCCGGCCGGCGTGAATGCCGACGGCTGGATTAAGGGCGGCATGAAGGGCGCCAAGTGCTAGTCCCATTCCGTCGTGGAGCGGGCCATACTAAAGCCCCAGCGCCGTTCGACGCCCACATCGGTACATTTCGGTGCTGAACGCTTTTGCCGTTCTGATCGACGGGTTGGTCTACGCCGCCTACCTGTTCATCGTTGCCATCGGCTTGACGCTGATCTTCGGCGTCATGAAGATCCTGAACGTTGCGCATGGCTCGTTTTTTACATTCGGCGCCTACGGCGCAGCGAGCGCCGTCGGCATCTATTTCAATCGAGGGCTGCCCGAGGCTGGGGGATATCTGCTGATGGTTGTTCTTGCGATGGCCCTTGGGCTCGTGCTCGGGCTTATTCTAGAGCGCGGCATCATGCGATGGGTATATGGCAGGGACGAAGTGGTGATGGCGCTGGTCACCTACGCTGCTTTTCTTATACTAGAAGACGTAGTCATACTGATATGGGGCCCGGGCTCGTATGCCGCTTATCAGCCGCTGCTTTCCGCGGGTAATATAGAGATCGGCGAACTCATCCTATCGAACTACGATCTCGGGTTGATCGCGGTCGCAGCGATGCTCGCCGCAGCATGCTATTGGGGACTGAAATTCACGCGCTACGGACGATTGCTGACTGCGGTGATTTTCGATCGCGAGACCGCTGCAGCGTTCGGCATTAATGTGAGGGTCGTCTATACGGTGACTTTCGTGATCGGTGCGATGCTCGGTGCGCTCGGAGGCGCGATCATGGCACCGAAGATTGCTGTGACACTCGGAATTGGGGTCGAAGTGATCGTACTCGCTTTCGCGGTGGTGGCCATCGGGGGCATGGGGTCGATCGAAGGTGCGTTCGCCGGAGCATTGATCGTCGGTATATGCCGGGCTGCCACGGTTCACTTGTTCCCGCAGGTTGAGCTATTTGTAATTTATGCCGTCATGGCGCTCGTTCTCATGATCCGGCCTTACGGCCTGTTCGTTCGTGCGCAACCGAGAAAAATTTGAGATGGTACGGGGCGATCGGATTGCGGCGGGTTCGGCCTTCCTGGCGGCTGCGGTCGCAGGATTCATGCTGCCCGACTGGATAATATCGCTCGCCACCATCGCCTTCGCAAACGGTCTGGTGGTATTGGGTCTCATCGTGATGTGGCGGGCCGGCCTCGTCTCGTTCGGACAAGCGCTGTATTACTGCATGGGCGGCTATGCTGTGGCGCTAATCGGGCGATGGGGCGGCGTGACAGATGCCTTCCTATTGGTGCTGGTCGGTGGTCTGTCAGCCGCTGGTATATCTTTCGTGATAGGCTTTCTGCTGGCGCGCTACCGAGAAATCTTCTTCGCAATGCTCAGCCTGGCACTGTCCATGATTCTGTACGGGCTCCTCGTCAAAACTGAATCGCTCGGCTCGACTGATGGGTTGAACGTAATCGTACCTACTTTCTTAGGCTACGCGCCGCATCAGGAGAAGCTCATCGTGGCGCTCTACTTCCTGGTCCTCGTGGTCTGCGCGACAGCGGCTCTCCTGGTCGGTGCATACTTCCGCTCGCTTGCCGGGGCACTGGCGATCCCGGTGCGGGACAATGAACTACGGGTCGAATTTCTGGGCATGTCGGTGTCGCGGCTGATTCACACCAAGCTTGTGATAAGCGCGTTGTTGGCCGGCACGGGTGGCGCGCTCGCCGCGCTCGCGGTCGGCCATGTCGATCCGAACATGTCCTATTGGACAACCTCCGGCGAATTCGTGTTTATCACCATCCTTGCGGGTGCGGGATCGGTCGGCGCGGCGTTTGTGGGCTCGCTGGCATTCGAGTCGGTGCGGTCGTTCGCGTTCGCTATGCTTCCGCAGCTTTGGGAGATACTACTCGGCTCTGTGCTCCTGCTGACGATCCTCTTCCTACCACAGGGACTTGGCTCATTGATTGAGCGGTTGCACTGGGGCCGCGAGGCGAAGGCGCCATGAGTTCACCCATTCTCTCCGTCCAGGACTTAGGCAAGCGTTTCGGTTCGCTGTTTGCCGCGCGCGACATCACCGTCAGCATACCGGCGCAGCAGACCGTGGGCGTGATCGGCGCCAACGGAGCCGGCAAGACAACGTTCATCAATATGATAACCGGCCATCTACGGCCGACCAAGGGGACAATTCATTTCGAAGGTCGCGACATTACCGCGCTGCCTTCCCGCCAGATCAAAGCAATGGGTATCTCGCGGTCGTTTCAAGTGGCGCAAATATTCCCCTCCCTGACGGTATTCGAGAACATGTGCGCCGCAGCCGCGATCGGCCGCGCTCCGAAAACGCTCATAGGCCACGTACGCACGCCCCTCCGTTCGCAGGAGTCCGTCGCCGAGGCCAAAACATTGCTCGAATTGTTCCAGATTGCGCCTTATCGCGACAGCCTGGCAGCTACATTGCCGCAGGGCATTCGCAAGTTGCTGGACATCGGCATGGCGCTCGCGGGGGCTCCTCGCTTACTGCTGCTTGACGAACCGACCAGTGGTATTTCCATTGAAGAGAAATTTGACCTAATGCAGATCGTGATGTCGGCGTTGCTCAGTCGTAAGATCACCGTGTTGTTCGTGGAGCACGACATGGACATCATTGAGGGCTTTGCCGAGCGTGTACTGGCTTTTTACGACGGAACTGTTATAGCCGATGGCATGCCGGCTGCAACGCTGGCCGATCCCCGCGTTCAGACATTGATCAGCGGCCCCAAGCTGAGGTCCGCTGTCGGTACCGGCGCTCATGTTTAGGATCGCCAACCTCAGCGTATGGATTGGACCGATCCCGATCGTCCGCGGCGCCTCATTCGCGATCGAACAGGGTGAAATGTGCGGACTGATCGGTCGCAACGGTTCCGGCAAGACCACTTTGTTACGCGCCATCATGGGCGCGATTCCGGCCAGCGGAATAATCGAGATCGATCGGACCGACTTGCTGAGCTTGCCGTCTCACCTGCGCGTCGCGCATGGCATTGGCTACATGCCAGAGGATCGACGACTAGTCCCCGATTTCACCGTGGAGGAGAATGTCCGCTTGCCCGCCTTATCGCTGAAGATGAGGGGGGCCGATGAGCGGCTCAATTGGATTTTCCGGCTGATGCCGGAGGTCGCCCAGTTCCGTGCACGGCCCTCGCTCGAACTATCAGGCGGTCAGCAGAAGATGGTCGCATTGGCGCGAGCACTAATGGCTGGAACGCGCATGCTGTTGCTCGATGAGCCATTCGAGGGACTCGCTCCCGCGCTGGCGCGGCGGCTCGGCGAGGTGCTGGCGAACCTCAGGACCGAGGGCATTTCCGTCCTTCTCGCAGAATCCAATGAGGTCCACGTAGTCGACCTGCTGTCTAGAGCTTTCCGCATTGAGCGCGGATCAGTGCAGTGAGCACGGCATAACTGCAAAAAGGGGAATGTTGCCCAATCCGACGCTAAACTTCTTTCGGCCCTTTCCCGAACAGATTGCGAGCAAACAGTCGATCTCAGGTCGGCGGCCCGCACTGGACCTTAAGGCTTTACGATCTGCTGGGCGGAAATCGGAGTTCCTCGTCCAGAGAGGATTTCGCCGTGACCTTTATGAACGAATTCTCGATCTGCGGGACCGGATCTCGGAAGCCTTGCTCGGCCTGATCACGATTCAGCCCCTCGCCTGCGCTCTTGGGATCACAGCGTCAACAAACAGGTTGATCCGCAGGCCGGAGTATCTCCGTTGTAGGTCACGCGCGAAATAGCTCCAGGTCCGCGCTGGTAGTCCGCGTTATCCCGAACAGCCACGAAACGCGGACTCTGCAGGAGGTCCGGTGCGGGCCAAAATGCGAAGAACTCAACGTGAGCAAATCAAGTCCGCTATCCCCCACTGTCCAGACCTCGACGAGGCGTGCGGACACGTCGCAGAAGGGGCCAAGGGCCGACATGAGTTTATCGTGACGGCGANCCTCCCCGTCTTTTTGGTGGTGGGCACCTTTGGCAAGTAACATCCGCCAACGCCTTAAATATAGCCGGCGTGCGCTCCAAGCGGGCAATCGTTCGCGCACCTTCAAGAGCGGCTACCAATGCGGCTGCGGTCGAGGATGCGCGCGCGGGAGCGAAACCACACCCCCTAAAATGCTCCGCAACAATCTCGGTCGAATCAAAAAATCCGCGCGCTACCCGTTTTGTCAGCTCAGCGTCGAGCGCGGGGAGCTCATTCGCCAGATTTTGCATTAGGCATCCATACTGGAAATCAGAGGCGACCATTTC
>NZ_AWZU01000103.1 GCF_000472385.1 Bradyrhizobium sp. ARR65 | reverse complement strand
GATAGCGACCAAGTTCGTGGGGCAACGCAAGATGTCGCGGTGGCCAAGCTCGGACATCGTCAGGGGAATCCGTTGTCCAAGATAGCTCGCCGGCCTTGATTTTTATGATGTCGTTGCAGCGCACGCGTGCTTGATCGACAAGAATATTTTCTTCGCCTCATCGACCGAAAGCTTCATCGATTGAATCACTTCGGAGCCGCCGGCTCCGAATGACATCAAAGTCAATCCCGAACCTCAATGAGGTGACGATTCTGCCGGAGAAAGCGCTCAGCCTGAAGACGTCGTGAGTGGCGCAATGCCGCGATCATCGCAGTGAAGATCCGTTTCAGTGTTTGGCCGAGGATAAGCGCGGGCTTCGGGTGCACAATTTCGGTGTCAGCAATAAACGGAGCGGGTCTCATCGTTGAAACTCCATGGGATCGGACGTTTCCCATCAGTCCTGTGGCAATCGGACAAGTCTTCAGCGCCAGAATGGCCGGCTGGCCTGGTCCAATGCCTCATCTCTCGTAAGCCCCAAGTCGATCAGAAGGTGCGGGTCGTCAGCGATTTCGCGCAAACTGGCACGCTGTCGGCTCCGCTCTGTCCAGAGCAGCCAGATCTCCAGCAGTCTCCACCATGAATTGGATTGATGACCGCGGTCTGCCGCATTGGGTCGAGCGCGAGGCAGGGGGCTGGCGTAAGAGAAGAGCATTGACATGCGAGGGGCTCCGGATCAGATGTTTGCGATGCGCCGCCGAGTTCGATAAGGCCGCGGGGCCGGGTCCGCAAAGCATCGTTTCTCGGGCCAGCCCCAATTTCTCTCATGAACTCGGGAGAGCCCGCGATGCGTCCGCACCTGCCACCGCTCAACGCGTTGAAGGCTTTCGAAGCCGCCGCTCGCCATGAGAGCTTCACCCGGGCGGCCGAAGAACTTTGCGTGACGCAAGGGGCCGTCAGTCATCAGGTGAAGGCGCTCGAAGCTGAACTCGCGGTTAAACTTTTTAATCGCGAGCGCCAGCGGCTTCTGATCACCGAAGCCGGACGGGACTACCTCGCTGTGATACGCGACGCATTGGATCGAATAGCGAGCGGCACGGAACGGCTGTTGCAACGGCAGAGATCGGGCGTGTTGACGGTCAGCACCTCGCCGGATTTCGCCGCCAAGTGGCTGGTGCATCGCCTTGGCCATTTTGCGGAAGCGCATGTCGGCATCGATCTGCGCGTTTCCGCCGCCATGCATCATGTGGACTTTGCCCGCGAGGATGTCGATATCGCGG
Organism: Bradyrhizobium sp. ARR65; assembly: GCF_000472385.1. Classification (GTDB taxonomy): domain Bacteria; phylum Pseudomonadota; class Alphaproteobacteria; order Rhizobiales; family Xanthobacteraceae; genus Bradyrhizobium. The sequence continues at coordinate 6,465 of NZ_AWZU01000103.1, read as the reverse complement.
TTCGTCATGGGGACGGAAACTGGCCGGGACTCGATACGGTCAGCCTTAGCCCCGAACAGCTCTTTGCTGTCTGCAGCCCAAAGCTGCTATCGGGCCGGCATCCTCTGGAAAAGCCTGCCGACATTCTAAAGTTTCCGCTGCTTCATTTGGACAGCCGGACTGATTGGACCAATTGGCTGCAGGTTGCTGGTGTTGATGGGGCGGCCATCATCCATGGGCCGGTCTTGAACCGAGCGAGCATGATCATTGACGCTGCTATCAACGGACAAGGTATTGCGCTGGCGCGCACCACATTGGCTGCGTGGGATTTGATCAATGGGCGATTGGTAAGGCCTTTCGTGGCTTCGGTACCCGTGTCGAGGCCGTATTGGATCGTCTGCCCCAAGGCGACGTCCACCTTGCCAAAAATCGTGACCTTTCGAGACTGGCTTCTCTCAGAGGCCGCCACGGATTTGCGCAAGCTTAGAGTACTTGCTTCTTCGAAGCGAAACGAGCGCCGGCGGCCATAAGCGAATACGGATCATGGGGCTACCGTCTGGCAAGCGCCATGGCCGGAAGTCGGCAACGGTCAAACGCGACTGTCCGGGCCGATCCTACCGCCAATTAACGTCCGGTTTGCCTCGAAGGCGACCTACTTATTGCGGGCAACGAAATCACGTGATGGGCCAATGGCTGCCCACAATGTTAAGAGGGCGGCGCGCACTTCGAAACTAATACCGGCACGTCCGGTCGAATCTTCCATGCCAACGCGACGCGCTCGTTCCAATCGAAAGTAAAAAAGGCGAAAACCTTCCGAGAAACGTGCTACACTCGGCTTATGAAAACGTTTTCAGATAAGGTCCGCGACATCGTGCGCAAGATCCCAAAGGGGAAGACCATGACGTACAAAGCTGTCGCTGCTAAGGCCGGCAATCCGAAAGCTGCACGCGCGGTTGGTACCATAATGCGCACGAATTACGACCCATCGATCCCGTGTCATCGCGTTATTGCAAGCGACGGCTCAATGCGCGGCTACGTTCGTCCGCGCCGTCGACCGGCCCAACAATGATCCGCTTGACAGCGAGCTTCACCGCTGTATCGCGGAACAACGTGACGTAGCGCGCTTTACCGCTGCTAATGGGAAGGTGGAAACCGGCCTGGGCCAAATTTGTTAAGGAGCCGGCCAATCTCAGCGTTGCTCCCGAACGCTCGCTGCGGCGCAACGAAAATCTGAGCTCAGAGCAGGCATCCGAGCACACGCCCTTCCCTCGTGATCGACAACAGGAGTTGGGAACTGCGCTGGAACGTAGCAGCACTTCCCGGGTTCTCGAGGGACCGACCGAAGTCCTATGAGCAGCGGGCCGGAAGCCGATGTTTTTGGCAGGTCTCAATCATGATCGCAGACAGTTTTGATCGTCGAACGATGGCCGTCATGGAAGTCGCACTTGACCGAGTGTGCGAGGGCAGACCGGACGGTCAACGCCATGAGTTTCGATGCCTCGTTGCCCAAGCCATCATCCGATGCGCAAAACGCGGCGGGACCAGCCTGGGTGCTCTGACTGAGGCGGGCGAACACGCGTTGTTACGATTGCCGCATATCAACGACGGCCCCGGTAAAGGAAAGAATTCATCCTCAGCGGCCTGAGAACAGCTGGCTGAAGTCTTGCGGGGCAGGATTGAGTTGACGCATCAAGGAGCCCGCTGCGCTCTTCAGCTGCCGCCCGCGATCCTCTGCAATAGTGCAGGATGAAGCCAAGCATCCAGCAGCCGATTTCGGGCAACGGCGGAGCTGTCGGGCGACATGGAAAATTGACCCGGGGTCAAATCCGGACGTCGTTTGACACGGAGCGGCCACGCCGCAGCTACTTGCATTTCTCAAAATGGCCCTAGCGATCCGCCTTAACACCCTCTGCAAATACCGTTTATGATTCGATCCGTCTTGGAATCGGAGAATTTTCCTGCCGGATCAGGTTGTGCCCCGGCAGGGAGGGCCTGGTCGTAGTAGTGCCATCGATGCGTTCACTAGCTATCGATCCGGCCTGTCCAACCGTTCCCGAACCTCTCGCCGAGCGCTCACCCGATGATTGCGCTGTGCCCAGACTGTTGGTGCCCTGGTCTGGCGAAATGGTGAAAGCCAGTATCCGCCATGAGCTTCAGGCCGCCTACTCTCCATCCGCGGACCGGAATTGAGCGGGCAAAAATTGCCACTGCTGCTCGCATTCTCGCAGCGAGATGTTGCGCCCCCGGGCAGCTGCTTGGACAGGCACCGCCCGTCAGCTTGTCACAGCTTGCCGCCGGAGCTCTTCAACGGCAGCGGCCGTAATGTGGCCGGGCCCTGAACTGCCCTCCATACGATGACAATCGCCTTTTTCTCGCACCCGCCAAGAGCCCTTCTATTGGCGGTGGCGGGGCGCGCGGCCGCAACGCACCGCGAAGTCCTGAAACCGCCGGGGCTTCCATCCGTTGAGTCCTGGGCCTTGTTTGTGCCCTCGCCGCCTTGGAGTTCTCCAGTGCCTGCGTCCCGCGCCTATTGGAAGGGCTACCTAAAGCTCTCGTTCGTCTCCTGTCCAATCGCGCTTTACCCCGCGACTTCGGCCGCGGAGCGGCTCTCCTTCCGGCAGATCAACCGTCGCACGGGCCATCGCCTCAAGCACGAGCTCGTCGATTCCGTCACGCACGAGGCGGTAGATTCATCAAACAAGGCGCGGGGCTACCAGGTCGGCGCGAACGAGTTTCTGCTGGTTGAGGATCGCGATCTGGAGCAGGCGCGCAACCAGCGCCCACCGCCCGGCAACGCTCAGCTCGACGAACCGCCGCACCGCGAAAGCCCGCCGACGGTGCCCGCCGGGCTGCACCGAGATGGCGAGGAACAAGTCGTCGCCTCCGGCGACGCCGCGGACGATGAATACGATGAGCAAGAGATCGTACCGCGGGCCCGTCCGAGGAACACGCGTACGATCGAGATTCAACGTTTCCTGCCTGAGGGACAGATCGATGCTCGCTATTTCGAGAAGTCGTACTACATCGCGCCGAGCGAAGAGATCGGGCAGGAGTCGTTCGCCGTTATCCGCGATGCGATGACCCGCGAAGGCGTGATAGGGCTTGCACGCGTCGTGCTGTCCTCGCGCGAGCGCCCATTTCTCGTGGAGCCAATGGGCCAGGGTCTTCGCGGCGTAACGTTGCGCTTCGCGCACGAGGTCCGCGCGGCCGAGGATTACTTCGGCGAGATCCCCGAAATAAAGCTTCCGGTGGAGATGATGAATCTCGCGCGAAACATCATCCGAACGAAATCGGCAGAATTCGATCCATCCATGCTGGAGGATTATTATCGCACCGCGCTCGTGCGCATTCTGCGCAAGAGGCAGGCAAAGCGCCCCGCGCATCATCCCTTGCCTGTGAAGCCCTCGCGCGAAAATGTCGTCAATCTCATGGACGCACTCCGCCGCAGCATTGCGGCCGAGGGCCGGGCAAAATCACCCTTGCGGTGCGGGCCAGGCAAATCTGCCGGACCAAAGCGCCCAGCGCGGGCTCGCAAGGCCGGCTAGACACCCTGCCGCGCCGCACCTTCCAAGCATCTCAGGCCAGACTGTCTGGATCATCGGAGAAGATCAGCCTGATTACGCCATCGCGTCGCGCGCAAGGACCACCATTCGCGCCTCTAGTTGCGCGCCTCCGCCATCTCAATAGCAAGAAAATTGCTGATCACGGCCAGCCGCCTGGCCGTCGCGGAACCCGTTTCATTTCGGACCGTTCGTTTGTTGTGAGCTGAAAGGATCCCTTGTGTTGGTTGAATCGCCAGATAGCGTTGAGACGATTGTTGATCCAAAGGACGCTGCCGTCTCCGCAGGTCTGCGATACGTCTCCGACGCCCGGCCAGGCATACACCGCAAAAAGGCTGGCACGGGTTTCACCTATACCCGTGCCGACGGCTCTAAGCTCTCCGAACAGGATGTCCTGGAGCGGATTAAAGCGCTCGCGATCCCGCCGGCTTGGACGGACGTCTGGATATGCCCCTTCGCCGATGGACACATTCAAGCGACGGGGCGCGATGCTAAGGGGCGCAAGCAGTACCGTTATCACGCACGCTTTCGCGAAGTGCGGGAAAGCACGAAGTACGAGCATGTCGTTGCGTTCGCCAACGCGCTGCCCGGCATCCGGAAGACGGTGAAGGAGCATATGGCCTTGCCGGGATTGCCGCGCCAAAAGGTTCTGGCGACCGTCGTCCATCTTTTGGAGACCACGCTGATCCGCGTCGGAAACGACGAATATGCAGAGCAGAACAACAGCTACGGGCTGACTACCCTGAAGAACCGGCATGCCGCCGTCGACGGAAACGAGGTGCGTTTCCGCTTTGCCGGTAAGAGTGGCAAGCAATGGTTGTTGCGAGTGCGCAACCGTCGGGTTGCCAGGATCATAAAGGCCTGCCAAGAGCTGCCCGGGCAGGAATTGCTTGAATATGTCGATGAAGCCGGCAATTGCCAGGATGTCACCTCGACCGATGTGAACGACTATCTCAAAGAAATCACGGGCAAGGATATCACGGCGAAAGACTTCCGCACTTGGGCGGGAACGGTGCTCGCGGCAATGGCGCTCAATGAGCTCGAGAGCTTCGACAATGCCGCACAAGCAAAGCGCAATGTTCGCGCCGCTATCGAAAAGGTGGCAGGCAAGCTCGGCAATACGCCGACAATCTGCCGTAAGTGCTACGTTCATCCGGAAGTTCTAAATTCCTATATGGACGGAAATCTCGTGCTTGAGCTCAAGTCAAAAGCCGAGAGCGAACTGCGCGGTGTTCAAAGCCTTAAACCAGAAGAAGCAGCTGTGCTAGCCCTTCTCCGCGGCCGGCTTGCGAAAGAAGCGGAGCGCCCAACGTCGAAGAAGGAATCCCCGAAGGCTGCCTGAATTACCACGTCGCATTTTTCCGAAGCGACGCCGATATCGAGGTACTGCCTGGCTGAACCGGAACTACGGAACATCAAATTAGTTGGTTTCGCAGCTCGCAATGAGCGTGCTCCGAGGCTGCCCGACCGTGATTTCCCATTGCCTTCGCGGTCGAGGCAGCAGGAGCGCTCGGCGAGAAATTAGGAATTGGCAGGAACAACATCAACAGACTTCGCTGCCTGAACGTCGCGACCCTCCTCGCCTTACAGAGCAGCCCAGTTCCAGCGCTGGGCTGCTTTCGTTTCAAACTCCCGCGGTACGTACGACGCAGCCATGTCGTTGCTGGCCTGATCTTGCGGCAAAACTCGCACCGCGATGCTGCTGCGCAACGACCCAACGGACCAACTTGAGCGCAATGGCGGTGCCGAACCGCACGCCCTCACAACCACATCCTCGGAGCGTCCATCCGCGCAGTGGTGCCGGCGCGCTTCATTCGCTAGAGGAAATCATCCCGCGACGCGACGGGTGCATGTTGAGCACCTTGCTTCACTGTACTGAATTCGCCCATTGTTGCGTCGCCGTCTTCCATGGAACTTGAGTTCATCGGAGAGCAGGCGCTAGGCCCCCCGATCTCGCCGAGGGAGGCCGACCGTTCACCAGGAAGGGCCGACTCTTCCCGGCAGATACGGCTGGCAAAGTGACCGGGCGTATTCTCGGCGCTTTGCCTCGTCCGCGAGCTGCCTTCCGTTCATTCCGGCAAACGCACGTCCGTGACAAGCATTTGATCTTGGCACACGCGCGTCGATGAGCCGAAGCGCGGCAGCGCCATCCGGTGCACCGATGATGACGTAGCCCAGCTCTCGAGGGACCTCGACTATGAAGCTGCGAACGTGGGCATCATCACGACATTAAGGAGCATTTCCTGTCCACCCGCAGCATTCGGTTGAGCGGCTCGCCGGAGTTCGCCGGCTCTCGAGGCTTTTTCGGCCAAGAATGAAATCCCAGCGCGGGCTATGAGGCTTGGCCGTGGCACATACATCACCGCCACATCGTGGGCGCGCTAATCAAGGCACTCCGGCCAGCGCGCTTGATCTCCTCTATCGAAATCCCCTCTCTGGTCGCCGCCTCGAGGATTTTCGAGGCGACATGTGTGCGAGCGCTGGTGTCGTGCTTGGGTACACTTTCGCACACTTCATCCAGAACCGCGCGCAAGAGCGCAGTCGTTTCGGCAGTGAACATTTGATCTTCCCCCAGTCGGCAGGAAAGCAACCAAAACGTACGAGAGGCGAATGCGTTCCAGAATTCACGCATGTTAATCCAGCCGGGAAAAATGCTTCTTGCCCGCGCGACGTATGAAGCTTGGCGAAGGCGTTCCGCCTCCCTGAACATTTGCGCCATTGGGTGTCGCGGCCTTTCATGGAATGCTCCACCCGAATCCCGCGGTTATCCTCGGCCAAACACTGAAACAGATCTTCACTGCGATGATCGCGGCATTGCNCCACTCACGACGTCTTCAGGCTGAGCGCTTTCTCCGGCAGAATCGTCACCTCATTGAGGTTCGGGATTGACTTTGATGTCATTCGGAGCCGGCGGCTCCGAAGTGAT
>NZ_AWZU01000102.1 GCF_000472385.1 Bradyrhizobium sp. ARR65 | reverse complement strand
TTCGCCGCCAACGCCGCCTGTGTCTCGACTTCGCGCCGGGCCGCCGCAAGATCTTGCTCCAGCCGCACTGCCCGCTCCTGCTCCTGTTGCAGGGAGTTTTTCAGCTTCGCCGGGGTGCTGTCTGCCGCCTGCTTGAGCTGGCTCGCTTCAGCGTTCGCCTCGGCCCGCGTCTGCATCTCGACAGCATCCTGGACCGCAGCGAGATACCGCTCGATCTGCTCCCTTCGGTTGCGCTCCCGTTGCAGGAAGTTTCGCAGCTCGACCGTGTCACTGTCGGCCGGCTGATTCAGCTTGCAGGCCTCGGCGGTGTCCTTCGCCGCTAGCCCCGACTGCGTCTCAACTTCGCGCCGTGCGTTGGCGAGCTCGCGAGCCAGCATCTCGGCTTTGCGGTGTTCTTGCTCGAGAACCTGCTGCAGCTCCCGCGTATCGCTCGTTGTTGATTGCGCAACCTGCACCGATCTGGCGCCGACCTGGTTTGCCTGCGCGTGCCGCGCGTCAGGTAGAGCCTGCGTTTCCGACGCCAAAGCCGCTGAGAGGCAAGCCGCAGTGGTCCACACGACCGCGCATCGCAGGCCCGCGGTGGGGTGCTTCGTGGGCTTTCGAGCAATTGGCGCCTCGTCCGAGCCGCCTAATGCATCAGCAATCACCTGCCGCATGCTGACATGCCCCATCCCGATCGGTCACCATACCCTTCGGCGGCAGGCAAAGTCTATTCCTCGCAAGGACGATCCTGGCCTACCCCTTTCGGGTTAGGCTTTCTAGATCGTCCGACTATGGAAAGCGCGCGACCGGCCTGTATTTCACCATCCTTCCCGGCTTCGCGATGCGCGCTGGGGTCTTCAACAGAGGTTTTGAAGAAGTGGCCGCTGACCAGCGCTATTGCCCGAATGCGAAGTATGGCGCGTCTCTGAGAAGGTCGGCAGGGTCAGGGTAGACCGGAAGCCGCTCGCCCCGGCCAGGCCGACGCGATTGAACCTGACGCATCTCAATGGCCCGCGCACAAAGGCGATAAGGTGCTAGTCTTCGGATCTGAATTAGAAAGTCTGAGCGAACATAGTGAGCAAGCACATCATGACCATCCGCAAAACCGTTACTTTCGTCGAGGAGATCAACAGCGAGTACGGCGCGCCCGTCAGCCCTCCGCTGCGACGCGTTGCGATCGCCGCCGTCTTCGAGAACCCGCTCGCCGGCAAGGCGGCCGGCGCCGACCTCAAGCCTCTGATCGATTATTCGGTCGGGCTCGGGTCTTCGCTCACCAAAGCGGCGCTCGCGACGTTAGGCGCGAGCCCGGCACAGCTGCGCGCCTACTCCAAGGCGGCTTTAGTCGGCATCGGCGGCGACCTTGAGCATGGCGCCGCAATGATCCATCCGAGACTCGGCATGGCGATGCGCGGCGCGATCAAACGCGGTCGCGTCATCATTCCGGGCCACGCCAAGGTGGGCCCGCCAGGCACGCCCGTGGATCTCATCTATGGGCCGCTCGACGAGGGTTGGGATCTCGATGCTTTCGATTCGACCCCAGTGCTGATCCATGACGCGCCGCGACCACACGAGATTGTCCTTTGGATCGGCTACGCCACAGGTCCGCGCGTCAACGCCCGATGCAAGGGTCCGGATCAGAAGGAGGTCGATGCGCTCGTCGCATCCTTCGCCAACAGCTAGTTGGATCGACTCTAAAGCTAGCGCAGGCCGGCAAGGTGATCAAAAAAAGCTGCGGCGGGAGAGCCGGAACTGGCCCTGACGACCAACATCAAAACTCCTCTCCACGTCGGCTGTCAGGGGGGTAGACCGGAAATGGCTGACGTCACGCGACTCGCGAGCAGGCTTTGGAAACTGCGCCCCGGCAGGTCGTCGTCAGCATATATTTTGGCACAAGGAGGTGCGTGATGGCGGCAACAGCGACCCAGGTCCTTCTTGATACCCGGCGGCGGAGTTCCGGCTTCCGGCCACCGACGGCAAGACTTACGCGCTGAACGACGTTGCGGGCAAAAAGGGCACGGTCGTCGTCTTCATCTGCAATCATTGCCCCTTTGTCAAAGCGGTGATCGACCGCATGGTTTCGGACACCTGCGTGCTGATGTCGGAGGGCGTAGGCTTTGCAGCGATTTGCTCCGGGGGCGTCCCGAGAGCTTGTCGAGGCCATGCGTGCGATTGCGACCACCGGTGTCGCGCCTGCTGACCAAAAGGCCTCTATTGGCTGCTCGATCGAATGAAAGGACGAATAAAGCCGAGGCCTAAGCGCCCCACCGGCTACAGAAAACGTTTTTCGCACGTCGGCTACTCATCTGCCGTTACTGCGTTGCAGGCGAAACATCTTTCAAAAAGTAAATAGTAGAGTTTATGCAGACCTGCGGCAAACGTCAGCTGCTCAGCGTGAAGCGGAAGGGAGCTGGCAGATAAGGCCGGCTGACCGGGTCGAAAATGACCCTGGCTGCGTGAAAGCGTTGGCTGCCGCTGCTATGATTCTCTCGTGATTCTGCGAGGAATTGATGAGGCGCTTCGTTGAGGTGGCGCATCGTGGGCAATGGACGCCATTGCCCATCGACGAGAGCCTTCGCGACTGCGTAAAGATGGCCGGGATCGCCGCGTAATTGGTGCTGGATGCGAGACTTGACGACGGACAGCTGAGCTTTCCCGTATTCCATACGCCGAGATGCTGACGAGCTTGGAAAAAGAATACGACGCCACTCGGCACGGCGAGAGGCTGCCCGAATGAAGCGCCGGTGCCGATCGTATAGGAAGCGTAACCGTCGGCGGTTGGCGACACACGCGGTAGGGAAGGCTCAATCGAGCTGGTCTAGATTAGATTAAGGGCATCACGGTTTAACTTGGGTGTGATGCTGCGCATGCCAGACCTGCCCGCCGACGACCACAGACGCCGGCGGGTTTTTGTTTTGGGCGCGGGATCCCGCGTTCAATCCTTAACGTCAGGGTCGAATCTTCTGTCGCGAACGAGATCGATCGCCTCGGGCAAACATGACGCAATCCTCGCCCAATGGGTTACCGTCGGCTGCCAATCGAGGGGCATCAGTCGCGGTCGCGAATAGCCGGAGATCACCCGAAAGGCGTCGCCCGTCCAATATCCGATCGCAACCTCACTCTTGCCTATGAGCTTGAGACTTGGCGGTTGGCCGGCTGCGGACACGATCAACAGCAGGCGCTCCTTCGCCGGTGGCGTTCGAAGTGGATACGCGTTCCATTCGATTGTCTGTAACGTTCGCTGGGTCACGGCCGGATTTGCTCCGGTAAGGCGGTGACGAGCAAGGGCGCGAGGGGTTCGGTCCTGCGCTCACACCGGGAGCGCAGAGCTCAAACCCGTCAGTTTAGCCGGGCGAGTTTTCCTTTTGGTCTTACTGGACGCGGCGGGCTGGCGATCCGTTTCTTTAAGCCGATGTTCTAAAGTTGCACCCGGTTCCGCCGGCCGCTGAAGCCGCGCGGCCCAACGTTGTTCGGACCTTCTTTGAAGGTCGAGAGGAACGGTACACACTACCCACCTCCGATCCTCCTGCTCAGGCTCCTCAACGCGCGTTGGGCCCGAAGGATCCGAAACGGCGCTCTCGGGCTTCGGGTCCCGCGCTTTTCGTCACGACCAAGGTGGCTCCTCGCTAGCGTCTGTCTTCTCGGCAACTGTGACGCCCGCCCAATGCAAGCCTGTCAACAATACGGCTTTTACAGACACAGGATTAAGATCAAGATCCTTGAGATTTGGAGGGCGGACCTCGGGCTGTGTGCCCTTCAACTGGATCGCCACGTGCAAGTGCTGGCAAAGGTGCTCGACAATCCGATTGACCTGATCGTCAGTCATGTTCGCCCTCTCTGCTTATCCGTCCTGATCTTCCCGCAAAAGTTGATCCTGATCGTCCCATGTGCCGCCTAGCCAAGAGTATCGGGCTTGGGAGCGCCTGTGTCACGAGCAGGCGGCGCGCGCGGGTCTCGGAGATCGCGCGGAAGGCCCTGGCAGCCATGGAGCGCGATGCAGCATGAACTGCCGGCGCCGATCATATAGCAAGCGCAACCGGCAGCGGCTGGCGAGACACGCCGAGGCGACTTGGGCGCAATAAATCATTAACAATTATGGCCGATAGCCGTCGCCGTGACCATTCAGCGACGGCTTTTTGCCGCGGGCTTGCCGCTAGATCGACTGAGGAATCACGTTCGATCAATCGTTCTTTTTGTTTCAGGAGATTTTGAAATGGCTATTGGTACAGTGAAGTGGTTCAACGCGACGAAAGGATATGGCTTCATCAAGCCAGACGAAGGCGGGCCGGACGTGTTCGTCCATATCTCGGCTGTTGAAAGGGCTGGATATACTGGTCTCGCTGAGGGCGCCAAGATCAGCTATGAGCTTGTCACGACGCGGAATGGCAAGACGGCTGCCGAAAATCTGCGCATCGGCTGATTGCCTATCCCATGACCCTTCAAAGTATCGCGTTTGAAGCGGACGTAACTCGCTGCGTCCACTGCGATAGGAAGGCTGAGCTAATGTTTAGCATCACCAGCCCGAAGGACGGCCGAACGCTTCGCATATTTCGCTGCGAATGTGGAAAACTGACTGCCGAGAACCGCCGCTCAAAGTAAGCGCGGGTCTTTCGGCTCGCGCCCGACTGTCAAAAAAATTACGCCGTCGGGCTCGAAATATTGTGTCCCGGCGGCGCCTGGTACTGGGCCCCTGAAATCCCCCAGCGCTGTTAGAATTAGCAGGCCCGGAGCCGAGCAAGTGTGAGCTGGTTCACTCTCGGGTCGTTCTTTGCAATGGCTGACGACCACGGCAAGCGGCCCACACAGCAACCAATCATTAACCCTACAAGCCCATGATCTAAAGCGATTTTACGTGGACAATCGCACAAGAGATCGTCTGCGGGAACGGCTCTTCCTTGTTTATTGAAGGCGAGAACGCAGTGGCCGACACAGCGGATAAAGAATCGCAAGCTGAAGCGCTGAGTAATCAAACGCAGCTCGACAAACAGCCTTCAGTACCGAACGCGCGGTCCAGTCGAGTGCTGACGATAGTTGCGTCCTTATCCGTTTTAGTCCTCGTCGGTGCGGTGGCGGCAGCATATGCTTGGCCGATTGATATTACTCTGCCGCATTTCAGTATTTTCGCTGAACTGTTTCCACGCGAGATGGCTCCCGCTCCGATACCGGATCCCCTCAGCGCCGCGCTGAAGGATATTCATTCGGTTCAACAGCAAAATTCAGCCGCGCTGCAGGAAAATGGAGCTGCTCTGCAACAAAATACAGCACTGTTGCAGCAAGGCGCAGCCGCTTTGGATTCCCTCAGGCAGGGCTCCACAGCTCAACAGACGGAGCTGAAAAGAATATCCAATCAACTGTCTTTGCTAGTTGCGCGAATGGACACCCTACAAAATGCGGTGACACCGCTGACGACCTCCTCCATCCCACATCCAAAGGGTGGCGCCCGGGACGCATCTCGCAAGAGAACATCTCGGCTGCCTAAACCGGTCGGGCCTTTTTCGGTTGGAGGTGCCCCGTTGAGTCCTGCCCCGGCACCAGGATCTGGCGCAGGATAGGTTCGGCCGTGTCGGGCTTCAGTCGGCGACCACACCAAAAGGCTGAGGGCGTTGACGGAGGCGTAACAGAAGTTTGACCCAGGGCTAACGGTCGCATCTTAGGTTCAAGCTTCGTCGTCAATCTGTGTCGGCCAGCCTATCGATAACCTAGTTCAAAATCGCGACAACCGAGAACAGACGCGCGGGGCTTCGGTCCGAGTGGTGGGGCCGCCAGGCTTTCCCCGGCGGCCCGATTGCTCGAAGCTCAATCCCGCGAAAGCAGCAATTGGCCTGGCCGAAAAGAGATCAGCCGCTGCGTGAAAAAATTCCCGACGCCGCGAGGTGCCGAGTCTAGGATTCATCGTCGCCGGAGAGGACGCGCATCAGCGCTTCCCGCTGCCAGCGGCGCTGTTTGGTCTAAGCCGGCCAAAATATCTGCGCGATCGTGCAGACTATCACTGCGAGGAGCAAGATCGCCCACCAGGCAATTGAACACCTTTACCGCAACGAGCGCCCGCGCCACTGTCCCCGCCTGCTCGATCTAGGGCGTGGACTCACAACGCGGGGCCAGCCATAGTCGGATGGATGCGAGTTGAATGAAGGCGAGGTAGTTGGCGGCAAGCCTATCATAGCGCGTCGCCACCAGATGACGCTGCTTGATCCTATTGAAGAACCGCTCCACCCGGTTGCGAGCGCGGTAGAGATACGGGCTGAAGCAGACCGGATCGCTGCGATTGCTCTTCGGCGGGATGTTGGCCCACGCGCCCTTCTTCATGGCAAGCTCTCTGATCCAGTCGGCGTCATGGCCACGGTCGGCAAGCAGCATTGACCCGGATTTCAGACGAGACAGCAGTTTTCCGGCAAGTCGAACGTCGTGTGCCTCGCCCGGGCTCAATGCCAGTCGCACCGGCAGACCATTGCTATCGACCACCGCGTGGATTTTACTCGTCAAGCCGCCGCGTGACCTTCCCATCGACTGGCGCCGATTTCTGGTGATGCAGGCTCCATGCTGATGCACGCGAACAATCGAGGTGTCGATCATTTGGACAGTGGCATCGTGGGCAGCAGCAAGTGCTTCTATGATGCGGGCCCAGACACCAGCCCGCCGGCAACGGACGAAGCGGTTGTAGCATGTGGTGTACGGACCAAACATCTCGGGCAGATCACGCCAAGGTGCTCCAGAGCGCAAGACCCAGAAAATGCCATTGAAGACTACGACGGTCGGTAACCCGAGAACGGGCACGCGGCTTGTTCGGCAGCATGGGCTTGATGGCAATCCATTCATAATCGGCCGAGTTCGTAGCGCATGATTCGAGCTCCCGGTTTGGAAGCTTGAATCACAGGGTCTGGCCAGACGCAACGCTTCCGGGCAGGCCCCGGTTGGACGCTTACGGGTAGAAGCGGACATCAGACGCCGACAATCTCCGCTGAAACCGTCGAAAATGACCCACAGCCGACGCGCCGGCTGACTAGCCTGCAGAGTCAGTCTGTAGCGGGCACTGAGTGATGCTCGTGCGTAATGCGCCAGTTGCCATCGATTTTGCGCAATCCCACCGTGAGCCTGAAAAGGAAACCGTCCTTGTCCATGGGGTTGCTCGACGAATCGGGTCCGCACCACATGATGGCTACTGCGAAGGCGACCGCCGCGCCCGCGGTTATGGCGAGTTCTCGGAAATCAAAGCCCGCGCCGGGTTTGTGATAGCGAAAAAAAGATCCCACGTCTGGGCGTACGCTTCGATGCCCCTGCATTGAAGCGGTGGCGGCAGATCGAACATCACCATTTCTTGATCGTGATGCGCAACGATCGCGGGAAGATCGTGACGGCGGACAGCGTCTGCCCAAGAAGGGTTTTGATCAAGGCTTCTTCGGCGTCGGCATGTTCAGGCATTGTTTGGTTCTCCTGTTGCGAACCTAGGACGCAGAAAGGTCAGCCTATCCGACATCGCCTGTGAACTGTTTTGCTACCGCCTGTCGTGAGATTTGACCCATCCGACGAGAACACAACGGGTGAGAACACCGCGGAATGAGCCGTCGTTGATGTCGCCCGTCGGCCATATCGACGAAACTCTAGCGATTGTCGACATGTCGCCTGCCAGGGGAAGACCGGAAAGGTCTGGCGCGCGGCCGAATCGACGCAGATGACCCATAGCCGACTCTTCGATGGCGGTTCGAGTAGGCTATCGACTGACGTCATTGCAGCCCCTGCTGGCAGCTTCGACGGCTGCCAAGCCCCGATCCTGTTACAGATTTTCCAAGCTTGATTTTGAGGCATACGTTAGAAACACCTTGCTAAGGGGGTTTAAACAGTAGGGGCGTTCCCATGGCTTGGCTCTTCCTCATCGTTGCTGGCCTGTGCGAAATTACCTGGGCAATCGGCCTCAAATACACCGAAGGTTTCACACGCCTCTTACCAACAATCGGCACAGTCCTCGCCATGGCGGCCAGTATTGGATTCCTCGGACTCGCNCTTAAGTCGCTGCCGGTCGGTACGGCCTATGCGGTGTGGACGGNCATTGGCACCGTCGGCACTACGGTGCTCGGAATCTATCTTTTCAACGAGCCCGCGATGTCGCTTAGGCTTGCCTGTATCGGCTTCATTCTCTTGGGCATCATCGGACTGAGACTTACTTCTTAGGCCGTGCGGCGCGATGCAGATTGAC
>NZ_AWZU01000101.1 GCF_000472385.1 Bradyrhizobium sp. ARR65 | reverse complement strand
CGCTTGCTCCGAGGTGATAGAGCCGGCTGGCATGGCTCTCAAGAGAGGCTTCGATGGCGCGCAGGCTCTGTGCATCCGAAAGCTGTGCATAGAGCATCGCCACAAACTGATTTTGCGTGCTGAGCCGCCGCACCCGCTTGTTGGCCTGAAATCTCTCCACAAGTCGGTCCAGCACGCGCCACGGCACAAGGTTCAGAATGCCGTGAAATACTGTATTGTGGTGGCGCATGGCGGGACTTNCTCTCCGTGTCTCGAACATTTGGCGATGCTCAAGACCGCAGAAGAATCCACGCCATGCGCCCTGTCCACCAAATTTAAACCGGACAGCCGTGGGTCAAGCCCGGTGATGACGGCTGCGTATGCGGAAGTGGCGTGCTTACGCCCGCGTGCCCGTAAACGGAAAACTGCCCATTGGGCCGATGCCCATTTCGCCGTTCATGCCGTCGCCGGAAACCTTTCCCGTGAAGGCGAGCGTCAGCGGCATCGGATTGATGATGGAGACTTTCCAGGCGAGGTCGTCGCCGTTCACCGTGCCGTCGAAGATTTCGACCGTGTTGCCTTCGGCTGCTTGCGTGCCCGTGAGCGTGCCGCCTGAGGTTTTCAGCGTCAGTGTCGCGCTGCGCTCTCCCATCGGCGTCGTCATGGTCAGATTCCAGTTCCCGTCCACGGCCATTTCGGTCTCCTCACTCCCGTTGTGCGCGCAAGCCGGACATGGCTTTTCCCAAGCGCAGATGCCGCTCGCCTATAGCGCATCTGGACGCGCCGGCCCACTGCATTGTCGCCGTTTCAAGTGCCAATGGCGCGGGCGGCGCGAATGCGGCTGGTGACGATCACGCGGAAGATGACATATTGGATGGCGAAGGCCAGGACCTTCGCCGCGACGAGAACGGCCGACACGTAGATGGTCCACAGCTTGAGGTCGCCCGTCAGCGCCACCGCAATGGTGCCGATGCCGAGCACGAACATCAATGCGGCCCAGGCATAGCCGGCGATGTTGACATAGTCGGGAATGGTCTCGCTCACAACTTGCGGCATGTAGCGAACCATCCAGCCGCGCTTGAGCATGATCAAGGCGACGGCAAAATGGGCGATCGAGGGCTTTGCCAGCACGAAGCGGGGATCGTTGGTCAGAATGCTTGCGCCGCCCAGCACGACGACAAGTCCGATGCTGGCATAAGTCATAAAGTTGAGCTGCTGGCCTCTGATCCGCGCATAGATCACCTGGGCCACAGAGCCTGCGATCGCCACCGCCGCGCCGATGATGACGCTGCCTGTAACGAGGTAGACGACCAGGAAGACGATCGCGGAAAGAAAGTCGGTGGCAAGCCGAACAAGCACGTCCCTCATCGTCTGTCCCCCCACGAAGATCGCTGTTGATCCTCAGTCAGTGTGCGGTCGGCAGCGCCTCGGCGGGCGGCGTGCTGTGTTTCAGCTTACGATAAGAGGGGTACCATTTGGTAAAATAAACCGCGCTGTTACGTGCGGCAAAAGCGATCACCAGGCTGGTCCAGATCGGCAAGCCCGGCACATAGAGCATGGCGAGATTCGACAACATCATCAACAGCGTGGCCGCCGTCCAGGCGCCGGTGATCATGTAGTTGGCGCGCAGGAAACCGGGCATCGCCGCGGTCTCGGGGTGCACGGATTCCAGCGCATATTGCAGCGTGAAGGGATAGCGGATCAGGATGGAGCCGGCCGAGATGGTGAAGATGCCGGCGTCCACCGCGAGCTTGACCTTCGAGCCGGCGAGCGCGGGGTCGATCAGCGCAAGGTAGCCGCCGATTCCGGCGAACAGAACCGCGCTTCCCGCGCCCAGGATCTTAACCGAGCGGCCGCGTGCGGCGTCGAGCAGGATGACGGCGAGGCAGACGGTTGCCGCCGCAAGCACGCTCATGAGCGCCGAGGTTACGAGCATCAGGGAGGCGAAAACCCCGTAGGGCGCGAGGATCAGGAAGATCGACATGAGCAGCCCCTTTTCCGGGCCAATCTTTACGCTGGCAAGATTCCTTAAGGGTTGGATGTGACAGTGTCAAGTTAAATCTTTACAGTGTAAAAATCTCGTGAGCGGCGGAAGAGCGCTTCGTTATCAATTGGTTGGGCCCTTGGACACTGTGGGCGCATATCCATTCGCGGGTCATGATGCCCTTCGCCGACATCTCGGCAAGACGCGATCACCGCTTCCGCGAGCGGACGAGGCGGGTCGTGGACGGACCGGAATTGTCCTGCAAAATCCCGCCAAGTGGGTTGGCAAGCACGGCCAAAGCCGCTAAACGTCCGCCCCCTTTCTCATCACAATTTGAGCCTGACATGTCGAGCGCCCCGCCCGCCGTCTCGATTGGCGTCGATTTCGGCACCAGCAACACGGTGGTTGCACTGTCCACCGGGGACGGCCGCGTGGAAGCCGTCCGTTTCGATCATGGCGGCCAGATGCGCAGCGTCTATGTGTCAGCCCTGTGTTTCTGGGAGGAGCGACCGGGCGCCGGGCTGCATCCGCGTGCCGAGGGCGGCCCGTGGGCGATCGAACAGTTCCTCGAAGGGCGCACCATTCATCGCTTCATCCAGTCGTTCAAAACTTTTGCGGCGAGCTCTGCCTTCAACACCACCCAGATATTCCGGCAGCGCTACAAATTCGAGGACCTGCTTGCGGCGTTCCTGCGCACACTGGCGCGCCATGCCGGCGACGGCTTCGATCTCGGAGCGCCGACCATCATGGTCGGCCGCCCGGTGCGCTTCGCCGGCGGCAATCCCGACGATGCGCTGGCCATGCAGCGCTACAGGGCCGCCTTCGACCGGCTCGGAGCAGGTCATGCGCGCTATGTCTACGAGCCAGTGGGCGCCGCTTTCTCCTTCGCGCGCCAGCTCGAGCGCGACGCCACCGTGCTGGTCGCCGATTTCGGCGGCGGCACCAGCGACTTCTCCATCATGCGCTTCTTTCGCTCCGCCGGCGGGCTGCGCGCGGAACCGCTGGGTCATGCCGGCATCGGAATCGCGGGCGACACCTTCGACTATCGCATCGTCGACCACATCGTCTCGCCGCGGCTGGGCAAGGGCAGCAGCTATCGTTCGTTCGACAAGGTGCTGCCGATCCCCAATCACTACTACAGCAACCTCGCCCGCTGGCATCAGCTTGCGATGATGAAGGGCAACGGCGACCTGCGCGAACTGCAGCAGCTCGCACGCACCGCGCTGAATCCGGATCCGCTGCAGGATTTCATCACCATCGTCGATCTCGATCTCGGCTTTTCGCTGTATCGCGCCGTGTCCGACACGAAGGTGGCACTTTCAACCTGCGACAGCGTCGATTTCCGCTTCCAGCGCGAGGGCATCGATATCGGCGCGACCGTCACCCGCGACGATTTCGAAGGCTGGATCGCCGAGGACATTGCGCGGCTCGACGCAACCGTCGACGAGGTGCTGGTCAAGGCCGGCATCAGCGCGCAGGACGTGGAAATGGTGTTTCTGACTGGCGGCACATCGTTCGTGCCGGCCGTGCAGCGCCTGTTCGCCGAGCGCTTCGGCGGGGAACGGGTCCGATCGGCCGATCAGTTCGAAGCCATCGCCAACGGCCTCGCCTTGATCGGCCATACGTCGGACCCCGACCGCTGGACGGTGGCCGCGGAGGCCTGACGGCGAGGGCGGGCGCACCATGTTCTTGGGGTTTCCGCGGCGACCGTCGCGCGAGTTCGCCGGTCATGTCATCGAGAGGGGGCCGCGTGAAGCGATCGGTCCAAATCTTTACAGTGTAAAAATCAAGTCGTATAAGGCGTGTGCCATGAAAAAGCAGGATCAGGCCCAGACCAAGAGCCCAAGCCGCCTCCGCCGCCCGGTCGGGCGCGCCGCGCCCTCGCGTACGGGCCGCGCCCGTCGTGGCTCGCGCGCCGAGGCGACCCCGTACCATCATGGCGCGCTGCGCGATGCGCTGTTAGAGGCTGCGGAGCGCGTGCTGGAGCGCGACGGGCTTGCGGGGCTGACCTTGCGGGCGGTGGCGCGTGAGGCCGGCGTGTCGCACGCCGCGCCGACCCATCATTTCGGTGATCTCACCGGGCTCGTCAGCGAGCTTGCCGCCATCGGCTTCCGCCAGTTCAACGCGGCCATGGCGGCGGCTTCCGCCGTTGATACGGTGCCAGCCGAGCGATCAATGGCGCGCGCCAAGGCCTATGTCGCTTACGCGCAGGCGCATCCGGGCATGTACGGATTGATGTTTCGAACCGAGCGGCTGGATTATTCCAGGCCCTCGCTATGCGAGGCCGCGGAGGCCTCGTTCGCGGGGCTTGCCGATGCGGTCGCGGCAAAACGCCAGGAAGTGATCGCGAAAGACGCGCTGACGCTCGAACAAGCGGCGGCCATCGCCCGTGCCTGGTCGCTGATCCACGGTTTCACCATGCTGCTGCTCGACGGTCGCTTGCAGGACATCCTGGAGCGCCTGCCCTCGGGCACGGACGCCGGCACCTTGCTGGATACCATGCTCAAGATGACGATCCCGAAGCTTTAGCGTCGTATTGCCAGCTCGGCAGTGCTGTCACGTCCCGATCATCTTCACAGGGTCATTGATTGCAGCGGCGCGAAACTCGCTGAAAATCACATGGTTCTTGCGATGGACCGCGGAATTCAGCGGATCTGTGCTATCTCGGACATGTGCAATCTGGGGAAGGTCCAGCGGCTCGGACCCTGATACCTGACATTTGGTCGGAATCGTTCTAGAACAGCGGCTCGCTTCGACAGCCTTGCGGCGTCACTTCAAAAACGTTGTCATGCCTACGATTTCATCGAACAAACCCTACCGCGTCGGCCGTTCCCGAACCGGACTTGGCCTCTTCGCCACCAAGCCGATCAAGAAGGGCACCCGGATCATCCGTTATTTCGGGCCCTTGCTGGATTCACGGAAGAAAAAGGATGACGCGGTCGAGAACAAATATCTGTTCGAGCTGACCAACCGCTGGACCATCGACGGTTCGATCCGCGAGAACATCGCGCGCTACATCAACCATTCCTGCCGGCCGAACGCGGAATCCGACGTGAAACCGCGTAAGCGCAAGGTGTTCATCCGCGCGATCAAGAACATCGAGCCCGGCGAGGAAATCAACTACGACTACGGCACCGATTATTTCAAGGCCTACCTGAAGCCGATCGGCTGCAAATGCGAAGCTTGCGAGAGGAAACGCAAGAAGAAGCGCGCCGAGGCTCGTGCCGAGCGGGCGCGGCTCAAGGCCAAGGAAGAGCGCAAAGCCAAGCGCAAGGCCGAAAAGCTTGCGAAAGAGCAGGGGAAGGCGCGCGCGAAGGCCAAGAAGGCGAACCGCAAAGCGAACGGCAAGGCCAAGCGCTTCAACGGCTATCGCGCCGTAGCCTAGATCACGCGGCCGCCAGCGAGCGGTCGGACCGACATGGCTGACAGCTTTCCGCGCTTGCCCGGAAGCATTCGACGCTCGCGCTTCCTGCCCTGCGATTGACGCAGGACCCTGCAATCCCCTTCGAAAGAGCATTGCAAAGCCTCGGCCACGGTCCTAAATAGGTATTTAAAATGCATATTTAGGGAAAGTCATGACCGGAGCAGAGCGACGCGAACAGATCACGACTGAGATTGCCGCGCGGACCGGCATCACCGAGGCCATGATCGAACGCCTGGTTCGCAGCTTCTACGCGAAAGTTCGCGGCGACGAGATGCTGGGTCCGATATTCGACGCGCGGATCTCGGATTGGGAACCGCATCTGGCGCAAATGTGCGCGTTCTGGTCGTCGGTCGCGCTGATGTCGGGCCGCTATCACGGCGCCCCCATGCCCAAACACCTGCCCCTGCCGGTCGATGCCGAGCATTTCGACCGTTGGCTCGCGCTGTTCGAGGCCACGACCAAGGAGGTCTGTCCGCCCGAGGCGCAAGCGCATTTCATGGAGCGCGCGAGGCGGATCGCCGCAAGCCTCGAGCTCGGCGTCGCGGGCGCAAATGGCGTCCTGCTTGGCGTCGGCGAAAGGTTCCGACGCAAACAGCCGAACAGCGCCTCCACCTGACGCCGCTGACTGCTGCGCGACGATCCCGAGTGTGCTTCGGCGCAGGTCACCGGGCGGCATCAGCGGTCCCTGCGTGATAGCGCCAGCAGCCGGCGGAACAGGCGGATCGGACACAACGATCCGGCAAAGCGGTTCTCCACCGCCTGCGCTTGCGCGACCACATAGATCCCGGTGGACTGCACGAGCGGTTCGGGCATCTGCAGCGCACGGGCGAGTAGCCGCGTTGCCAGATTCAGCAGCCACTGCATGATGTCGGCGGTGAGGGACGAATTTCCGGAAAACAACGAGGTCATGGTCATCTCCTGTCATGCCGGAAGATGAGATCGCCCGCTGCGCGATTCGATTACCTGCGAAGTAATGGAAGGCGCGAATCCCGCGTGGTAGGTTTTCCGCCATGATGAATGTCCACACTTCCACCGCACGCGATGAACGCAGCCGCCCCGTTCATGTCGGGGAACACTTGCGCGAATGGCGGCAGCGCCGCCATCTCAGCCAGCTCGATCTTGCCGTCGACGCCGACATTTCGGCGCGGCATTTGAGCTTTGTCGAAACCGGTCGCGCGATGCCTTCGCGCGAGATGGTGTTGAAACTTGCGGAACGGCTGGACGTGCCGTTGCGGGAACGCAACGTGCTCCTGGTTGCCGCCGGTTATGCGCCGGCCTTTCCGCAACGCTCGCTGGATGATCCCATGCTGAAATCCGCGCGTCAGGCGATCGACCTTGTGCTGAAGGCTCACGAACCCAACCCGGCGCTGGCCTATGACCGGCACTGGAATCTGGTCACCGCCAACCGGATGGTGGCGCCGCTCCTGGATGGCATCCCGCAGCGTCTGCTTGGCCAGCCGTTCAACGTGTTGCGGCTCGCCTTCCATCCGGAAGCGCTGGCCCCGCGCACGGTCAATCTCGCCGAATGGTGCGGCCATCTCTTGGAACGGCTGCACCGCCAATGCGAAGCGACGGCCGATCCCGAATTGATCAAGCTTTATAACGATCTCAAGAGCTATCCCATTCCGGCGCGTTCCGGCCCCTTGCCGCCGGACAACAACGTCGCGATTCCACTCAAACTGCGGCTCAATGGCGAGATCCTGAGCTTCATCTCGACCACTATGGTCTTTGGTACGCCGGTTGACGTCACACTATCGGAACTGGCGCTGGAGACGTTCTTTCCGGCGGACGAGCTGACTGCCATGCGCCTGCGACAGATGGCGGCCGAGCTAACCAGAGCATGATCTCTTCGGAAAACCGGTTTCCAGTTTTCCCGATCATGCTCGGGCGCGCTTGTATCGTGGCCTGATGGGCCTATCTTGGGCGCACATCTCCCTTGTGAGGACCCGCGCCCATGAGCACGCTCAAGCCGTTGACCATCGACATCGTTTCCGACGTGGTGTGCCCGTGGTGCTATATCGGCAAGCGCCGCATTGAGAACGCGTTGCAGCTCGTGCCGGATGTGCCGGTCGAGGTGCACTGGCGGCCGTTCTTCCTCAATCCCTGGGTGCCGCGCGAAGGCATCAGCCGCGAAGAATATCTGACTACCAAATTCGGCTCGGTCGATGCCTACAAGGACATCGCGCAGCGCGTGGTCGCGGCGGCCAGCGAAGAAGGCCTGTCGTACCGGCCGGACATGGTCAAGCGCCAGCCCAACACGATCGACTGCCATCGCCTCATCCATTGGGCGGATGCAAAGGGCAAGGCGGCCGAGATGAAGCAGCGCCTGATGGAGCTCTATTTCCGCGACGGCGGCGATCTCACCGACGCCGAGGTGCTGGTGCAGGCCGCCGCCGATGTCGGCCTCGATGCCAATGACGTGCGCAACCGGCTCGCAACCGATGAAGATGTCGCGCTGATCTCGGCCTTGGCGCAGGATGCATCGAACAAGGGCATCCAGGGCGTGCCGACCTATGTGTTCGCGCAGAAATACGCCGTCTCAGGCGCACAGGCTCCGGAGCTGCTGGCGCGCGCTATCCGGCAGGTGTCGGCGGAGGTGAATGCGCAGGCGGCGGAGTAGGGCCGCGAACTTAACGCTCATGACCCTGTCATGGCCTGCTGTCCCGGCCATCCACGGTCTGGGCAATGAAAGCGTGGATGCCCGGGCCAAGCCCACGGCTGTCCGGTTTAGGTTTGGCATAGGTCGAGGCTCATCTGTCGGTGATCTCTAAGGATTGGCGGGGGTGGATCGAGCAGATGGTCGATCCGCCGCCGGTGCATGAGGTTTTGAACGATCAGACGAGTGAAGGTCAAAAGACTTGTGACGCCGTTCTGGGTGGCATGGGCCANGCGCAGGAGNAGAAAGGCGATGAGTGCGACGGCGATCTGAATGCGCACGGCGTTCTCGGAAGTGCCAAAGAAGTGGCGGATTTTGAGGGTGTGCTTTATCCAGCGGAAGAACAGCTCGATCTGCCAGCGGCGTCTATAGAGCTCCGCGATCTCGTCCGCCGGGGCGTCGAGATCGTTGGTGAGGATACGTAAGATCTTGCCGGT
>NZ_AWZU01000100.1 GCF_000472385.1 Bradyrhizobium sp. ARR65 | reverse complement strand
GCGCAAAAGGAGGCCGCGGTCCAGCATGGCTCGTTCGGCATCGGCAAGGGCGGTCTCGACCTCAAGGCCGCGCTGTTCTGGGCCTTCGTCGGCATCCCGCTGGCCTGGGGCGTTTACCGCACGTTGCTGAGCGCGGCCAAGATCTTCTGACCGCCATTCTGGCCAGCGGCTTGCTTGACGGAGGGACGCGTGGGAAGCGCGCGTCCCTCTCCGTTTCTTAGCAAATGGTTAACCTGATTGCCGCATTCCTTAACCACAGGTTAATTCATTGAAATCACAAGAGAATTTCATGTTGTCGACGGAGATATGCCCAATAAGCGGGGCTCATCGGCAAAGACTCAACGCGGTTCTGCCGCGATTTGGACTTACTCTTGACGCGTGCACGTCACTTCTCATTGAAAGAGGTGGACCGTCACATCGCGGGAAGCTGCGACATTTGCCTGGGGGCGCCAGGGGGCGGCAATGGAAGCGAGAACGACGCTGTGGTCTCGGACGCATTGTTGCGCTCCGATGCCGGCAGCATGGCACGGTGAGCCGGGTCTAGATCCGGCCGCGCGATATTTTGCGGCACGCCAGAGCGTCGCCGCTTTTCCCAGCCCCCTGTTGCTTCGAGCCTCTGGCCGGCGCGGCCAGAGGACCGGAACGTTACAGCAGTCACGCGTCAGAGGAGTAGCGTATGAGCGTGTTGAGTGAGCAAGAACCGACCAGCCCGCACGATCCATTGCACTATGCTCCCCGCCGCCGGGCGGAACGATCGGGCATCCGTCTGTCGACCGTCACTTCGGCTGTGGGCGAAACGCAGTTCGATAGTCCCTTCCGAGTTGACACCTCAAGCAGCCCCTTTTCCCCCTCGCTCGACGTCCCGTTTGAGGATGCCATCGGGGAGTCGCTGCGCCGCCACTTGGACCCCCAGGTGATGCCTGAACCGGCCGCGTTCGCGCGGGACGGCTCGCGACGGCGCAAATGGCTGATGGTGGGCGGTGGCATCGCCGCGGGCGTCGGTGTTGCGGCTGTCGCGGCCCTGCTTCTGGTCACGCTGATGCCCGCATCGCGGGACGGTGGCGCCCGTTCGGGATTTGCCGCGACCGCCGCCCAGCCACGTGGGGACGACGCAGCGAAAACGGCAATTTCCCAATTCCGATCGGTTCTCGTCTCTGGCGAGGGCGATCAGGCCGTGACGCGCGAACAACCGCAACAGCTCCTCGAGCGGTTCATGCAGTGGCGCCAGAAGACAGATTCCGCCCAACATCAGCAATAGGGGACATCACCAGGAGTAAGGGGGTAGCAACGCAATGACTGGTTACGCGTCCGACATCACCCAGGCGCGAAGCTCGCGGTGGCCCGCGCGCTGGGCGACAGCTTTGTTCAGTGCCCTGCTCGCGACTGCCGCGAGCGCAGCGCCGGCCGACAACATCAATGTGGTCCGCGATCTCGCGAGCCGGGTCGGGCCGATCATCGGCTCGGCTTTGGCCTGCCCTGATATTGCGCAATACCGAATCCTGACTGCCGCCAACAAGTTCCGTGCGGTGATCAAGGAAGCCTCCCCCAACGATTCCGACCGCGAGGATTTGGCGCGGCTGTTCGACCGCTATGTCAGCGATGGCCGCGCCGCCGTGACCACCGGAAAGATCAATTGCGGGGTGGCCGAGCGCCAGCTTGCCGATCTCGAACAATCCATCTCCACGCCGAGCTCCGCGCCGGCCGGATCCAGCGCCGCATCGGCGCTATCAGGCGTGATCGCGTCCGCCGCGGCGGCTACCGCGCCCACGGCGCCGCTGCCGCAGCCCGTCACCAGCACCGCGCGCGGCGTGACCGATCGCGAGATCCGGTTTGGCATCGTGGGACCGTTCTCCGGCGCCTCGCGCGAGCTTGGACGCCAGATGAAGCTCGGCATCGACACCGCCTTCAGCCGCATCAACGATGCCGGCGGCGTCGACGGACGGACGTTGCGGCTGATCGCGGCCGATGACGGCTATGAGCCGGCGCGAACGCTCGCTGCGATGAAGCAGCTCTACGAGAAGGACCAGGTGTTCGCCTATATCGGCAATGTCGGGACGCCGACCGCGGCTGTCGCCGTGCCTTACGCACTCGAGCATCGCACGCTGTTTTTCGGCGCCTTCACCGGCGCCAATATCCTCCGCAACGACCCGCCCGACCGCTATGTGTTCAACTACCGCGCATCCTACGCGGAAGAGACCGATGCGGTGGTGCGTTATCTGCTAAAGATCCGCCGCCTGCAGCCGAGGCAGATCGCGGTCTTCGCCCAGCAGGATGCTTATGGCGACGCCGGCTTTGCCGGGGTGGCCAAGGCCTTCCGCTCGCTTGGTCTGAACGACGGCGCAATCGTGCGCCTCAACTACAAGCGGAACACGGTCGATGTGGACGAGGCGGTCAATCTGCTCCGCGTGCAGAAGCCGGCCATCAAAGCCGTGGTCATGGTCGCGACCTACCGCGCCGCTGCGAAGTTCATCGAAAAGACCCGCGATCTCTATCCCGGCATGGTCTACACCAA
Source organism: Bradyrhizobium sp. ARR65 (assembly GCF_000472385.1). Taxonomy (GTDB): domain Bacteria; phylum Pseudomonadota; class Alphaproteobacteria; order Rhizobiales; family Xanthobacteraceae; genus Bradyrhizobium. The sequence continues at coordinate 6,527 of NZ_AWZU01000100.1, read as the reverse complement.
CGTCTCCTTCGTGGGCTCGACCGAGCTTGCCGACGAGCTGATGTTGCTGGGCCCCCGCTTTGCCAGCGGCGTGATCGTGACCCAGGTGGTGCCGGCGGTCGGCGGCTATTCGAGCGCGGTTCTCGAATACAAGAATGCGCTTGCCAAATATTTTCCCGGCGAAGCGCCCGACTACGTCTCGTTCGAAGGCTATGTGGCCGCCAACGTCCTGATTCAGGGCATCAAGCGAGCGGGTCCGCAGTTCGACACCGAGAAGCTGATCGACACGCTGGAGAACATGCGCAATCTCGATCTCGGTCTTGGCGCGGCCCTCAATTTCGGACGCGCGGAGCATCAGGCTTCGCACAAGATCTGGGGCACCGCGATCGACGAGAACGGCAAGTACCAGCCGGTCGAGCTCGAATAGCAGTGCCCACCTGATACAGACGAGATCATGATCCGATTCCGTCCAATCGGATCATGATCTGACGGCAAAACCCTTTAGCCGCCGCATGCATCCGCTCAATCCGTTCGACTGCTTGCTCTGGATGCCGATATCGATAGCTGGTTTTTTACGCTGGGACGCTCCTGCATCCTTGCGTACCAGGCTTGAAGAGCGTTGCACTCCGCGGGCACCGACAGTTTCACGATCGCCGCAAAGATCAGACCGCCTACGACCGTGATGTCGGCCATCGAGAACCCCTCACCGGCCACGAACGGCTGTGTCCTGAGAACGGCATCGAAGTAGCGCATCCCCCTCAGGGCTTTGTCGCGCTGACGCAAGCCCCACTCGGCGTTCTGATAAATCTCGACGTCAGGTCCAAGCCCCGGTGTGGCGTGGTGGAAATAGACACTGATGGCGTCGAGCAACTCCAGCTCGGCGCGTTTGCTCATCATGTGGATCAAGCCCTTTTCGCGCGCTGTCCTGCCGGTGAGCGTGGGAGCGCCATCAAGCGCGTCAAGGTACTCGGTAATGGCCGTGCACTCGGCGATGAATGTGCCGTCCTCGAGTTCGAGCACCGGTAGCGTGCCCGAGTAATTTTTGGCGAGGAAGTCGGGCTTCTTGTGCTCGCCTTTCCATAGATTGACCGTCACGAACTCGACCCGCGATTGCAGGTTCTTTTCGGCCAAAGCGATACGGACGCGAGCCGGATATGGACCGGTGGGCCAATCGTAAATCTTCATCATCAGCTCCTTTGCGGGCTCTACCTAACAGATGGTAGGCTCCGGATAGGGCTTTAAATTTGTTCGGTCAAGCCCTATCTATCACTTGGTAGGTTCGGTAGCGGAGAAGTGAGGCGATGAGATGAGTTCAAGCGCTAAGGAGGCCATCCTGGCGGCGGCCAAACGGACCGCACAGGCGCATGGCTATGGCGGCTTGAACTTCCGCGATCTCGCGGACGAAGTGGGCATCAAGGCCGCAAGCATCTACCATCATTTCCCGAGCAAGGCTGATCTCGGCGCAGCGGTCGCGAGGCGCTATTGGGAGGACACGGCGGCCCACCTGGAGGCGATGCTAGCCGAAACCTCGGATCCGGCCCGCTGCCTGCGTCAATACCCCGAGGTGTTTCGCAAATCGCTCGAGAGTGACAATCGCATGTGTCTCTGCAGCTTCATGGCTGCCGAATATGATGACCTGCCGGAAGCGGTGAAGCACGAGGTCCAGGCCTTTGCGGATGTCAACGTGGCGTGGCTAAGCAGGGTCCTATCGGCCGCGGCCGTGGTCAGTGCCGAGGAGAGCGAACCGCGGGCTCGCGCGATCTTCGCCGCCATCGCCGGCGCGCAGTTGATTGCAAGGAGCCGCTCGGACATCTCGCTCTATGATGCGCTGATCGACAACTATCGCGAAGCGGGTCTCCTACCGGTGTAGACAGCGCAATCCTTCCAGCCGACACGCGGCAGAGAAGGCCATCGCACGGGAGGCGTCAGTTCGCTAGATAGGACCTGGCCTCGTCCAGTTCGGGGCGCGCAGGACCGACGGGTTTGCTTAGTGCCACAAGCTTTCGGTAGGCGTCGTGAGCGGTCGCGGAGTCGCCCGTCTGTTTCGCGGCTCGGGCTTCGCCGAGAAGGCTGCGGAAGCGATTGGGATCGGTGCTCAACATCGCCCGGTACTCGATCAGCGCCGCCGCCGGCTGGTTGAGTTCGAGCAACAGATCGGCCAATAGCTCGCGCGCCGGCAGCACCGAGGACGGGGTGGCCGGGTGCTTGTCCATCGTGGCGTCCAGATCGACAGCGGCCCGCACCAAGGCGACGGCGGTTTTGTCGTCGTCTCGGACGTGGGCCAGGATGCCGGCGGCCGCCAAGCGCTGGACCTCGACCTGGTTGGCCCAATAGCTGTCGTTGTCCTTCAGCTTGTCCGCAAGCGATTGCAAGCGGTCGATCTCCGCCTCGGCGCCGGCGATGTTTCCAGTCCGCGCGTCGCCCAGCGCGCGAGCATAGGCGATCATCGCTTCTGCCCAGGGAAAGCGCTCAAGCGGGAAACCGATCGCCGGCTCGCTCAGCGCGGCGGCAGCCGGCCAGTCACGACGCTCGAGCGCATAACGAACCGGGATCGCGGCGACAGCGTAAGCCCCGGCCAGGTTCCCACCCTCACTTTGTCGAAAGCCGATAAGTTCGTCGACCACCTCCTTGGCCGGGCCATCCTGCGCGATCTGCAGATAGGCGTATTCGAGATAGTCCATCGTGTGGAGGGTTTCCTGGTCATAGCTCCCCGGCCCCCGGCTCTTATGCACATAATCAAGCGCGGCGGCGTGAGCGGCGCGATTGGAGTCGATCGATTGCTGCCACATGCCAAGCCGGGTGAAGATGTGCGACGGCATGTGCAGCGCGTGTGGCACGTCGGGTGCGACCTTAGCGTAGCAGATCGCGGCGTCCAGCCCCGCCGCAGCGAATTGTGGCGAGTCGTCGCTGTGGATCAGGTAATGCACGACGCCAGGGTGGTTCGGTTCCTGCTTCCAGATTTTGTTGAGGATCTCGGCCGCCTTTCTTTGGTTGGCAAAGGTCTTGTCGGTCTTGAGCGCACTGGCGTTGAGCGCCAACGCATAGAACACCGCGGCCTCGCGGTCGTCCGGGTAACGCTCATACACCTGCTGCATCGCCTTTTCGTAGGCGACCGCACGAGTCTGATGGTTGAGCTTGTCATTGTCGCGATAGAAGGCGGCGATCGCTGCGATGTAATCCGCCTCGCGCGGCGTCTGGGTCGGGGCCGCCATCGCCTTCGCGATCGCCTCGGAGCCGGCTTCGAGCGCGGCAGGCGATGGGGGGTACCACAGCGGATACCAATGACTCATCGCGATGCCCCAATAGGCCATCGCACAGCCGGGCTCGGAGGCGGCGATCGCGGTGAACTGCTTTAGCGCCTCGGGGTACCAGAACGAATGCAGAGTCCACACCGCGTGCTTGAATGCCTGTTGTGATGTCGGCCCGCAGGAGATTGCGAAATCGACTTCCTCGACGACCTTTGGCGCGGTGTCCGCCCGCCCCCCCTGCCACGGCAGCGCCAGCAGCGCGGCAGCAACGAAACCTGTTGAAATTCGATGATATCTCACGGCGATGCCCTCCCAACCTGTGCCTGCTCCACGATAGAGCCTGGAACGGCCAGTATGTGTCGAGTAGCTCACACTCGATATTCATTAGGAAAGACCTCAGCGTCCTTCCTCAAGTGCAATGCTCGCACTAGCCCGGGCGCGTTTTCTTCACGCGTTTTCTTCGCCTGTCTTTGCATAGGACGAGCGGCACCCGCTCAATCGTCGGCAGACTCAACGCCCAAACTCGGACCAGCGCAAGCGACGAAATCCGGCAGCTTCGCTGTCCCGTGGTCTCGTCCTCGGTGCCAGCGACAGAACAGACAGGTGTGTCCCGGATCTGTGCCCATCGCTTGTTGGGGCGCATGGTCCGGTGTTGGCCCATGGCGCCTACTTCCTAGGGCATGGCGGCCTGGGATTTTGCTCAGGCCGAGTTCTTCGCATTTGACCGGCAGCGGATGCGCAAGTCCGCCAACCCGACCTAGCGGCAATACGGAAGGATGCTGATGTTCCAGTTCGCTTTAGACCTAGTGGTAGTTGAACCCGAACGGAGCTAACATTCGGAAGTGTTGCGGCGATCCCCTTTTTCGAGGGGCCGTTTGTACGCGCCGGCTCGTGGCGAGGAGGACTCCTTGGCTCGCGAACACCTCTTGAGACGGCTCGTTGCGGTTTTTGCGGCCGATGTAGCTGGTTACAGTCGTTTGACTGGCGCGGACGAAGAAGGCACGCATCTAAGACTGCGGGAGCATCTGCAGGACTTGTTTGCCCCGAATATTGCTGCACATCGTGGGACCATCGTCAAGAATACTGGTGATGGGTTGCTGGCTGAGTTTGATAGCGTTGTCGACGCGGTACGTTGCGCCCTCGACATTCAGCACGGCATGGCCGGACGCAATGTGGCCGTGCCGTCAGATCAGCGTATTGAATTCAGAATCGGGATCAATGTCGGCGACATCATCAAGGATGCGGGCGACATATTCGGGGACGTTGTCAACGTGGCCGTACGTCTCGAAGCCATCGCAGAGCCCGGCGGTATTTGTCTTTCCGACGATGCTCACCGACACGTCCGAGATAAACTCGACATCGCCTGTGACGATGGGGGTGAACAAAGATTAAAGAACATCGAACGCCCCATCCGAGTTTTCAGGGTTAGGGATCGCGGCATCGCAGTGCGCCAAAGACCTGCCTTAGCGCTACCGGACAAGCCCTCCATCGCCGTCCTGCCCTTCCAGAATCTCAGTACCGATCCTGAACAGGAGTACTTCGCGGACGGCATCGTGGAAGACATTACAATGGCGCTGTCGCGGTTTCGCTGGCTGTTTGTGATCGCAAGAAACTCAAGCTTCACTTACAAGGGGCGCGCCGTCGATGTGAAGCAGGTCGGGCGCGAGTTAGGAGTTCGCTACGTAATGGAAGGAAGCGTTCGCAAGGCTGGCGCGCGTGTTCGCATCTCGGGTCAGCTTGTTGACGCGGAGACTGGAGCGCATCTCTGGGCGAATCATTTCGATGGTACTCTCGAAGATATGTTTGATCTCCAGGACCAAGTGACGGTCAGCGTCGTTGGTGCGATTGCGCCGAAGCTGCAGCGCGCGGAGATCAAGCGGGCTCTACGGAAGCCGATTGAGAACCTGGACGCATACGATCATTACCTGCGTGGGCTCGCGTGTATTCATCGGTGGACGAAGGATGGAAATAACGAGGGCCTCGGGCATTTTAGAAAAGCGATCGAGCTAGAACCGGGTCTAGCTGCTGCTTACGGCCTCGCTGCATGGTGTTATGTGCGTCGCAAGGCTCAGGGTTGGATGACCGATGCGACAGTGGAAAGTGGCGAGGCTACGCGACTGGCACGCAGGGCGGTCCTTATCGGCAGAGACGATCCGGTGGCGATGTGCTTGGGTGGATATGCACTCGCATTTATCGATCAGGAATTCGACGATGCTGCAACATTCATGGATCAGGGGCTCGCGGTTAATGCCAATTATGCGTCAGCCTGGATGCTGAGCGCCTGGCTTAGGGTGTGGAGAGGGGAACCAGATCTCGCGATTGACCACGCTGGGCGCGCGCGACGGCTGAGTCCGCTAGATCCAAGTATGTTTGGTGTCCATGCGGCGGCCGCTTGTGCTCATCTCCTGGCGCGCCGCTACGACGAGGCATCATCATTGGCCGATCAAGCCACTCGCGACCTACCGAGTTTCTTGTTGGGCATTTGTATTTCCGCGGCCAGCAAAGCGCTTGGGGGGCGGCTTGAGGAAGCGGGAAGAGTCATTTCGCGGGCATTTGAGTCTGATCCCGACTTACGGCTCTCCAGTCTCAAGCGCCTCGCGCCGTTCCGACGGTCCGAAGACTTCGCCATGTTTGCCGATGGCCTTAGCAAAGCAGGCCTTCCGGATTGAGGTTTCCTTCTGGCCCGAGGCCGCCCTCCTGATTGTTCTGCTCTCGCGCCGCAATTAGGAGATAAGCGGACATCCAGCGAACGGGCCGAAAATGTGCGAATGCCGAGTCGGCCTGGGGAATTTCACCCCGAGCCGCTCACAGATCCGGACTTGACACTCTCGCGTTTCCGCAACGTTCACCACCACGGCTTTTGACCGCAGCAGCTTGCGGTGGCTTGAGATCAGCACCTGATTGCCGACCCCGAAGGGCCCTCCTTCATCTCTCGTACAGTTCCGCATCGCCGTGTGGACCGGCGATGCTCGTGACACACGTCGAGTCGCCCGGAGGAATTTCACCTCCGGGCGCTCCCAGAACCGTGCATGACCCTCTCGAGTCACACGGCTCCCGATGTTCAGCCGTTGCCATGACATAGTGCCCAATGGGCGAAGAGCGTGGGTTTGGCACGGCGTAGCCGGTCAAACCAATCTCTGGCGCCTTTGGTCTGGTGACGCAGTCGCTTGAACTTGCGACGCGCCCACCGGATGACATAGGCATCGATCCGCTTCAGGGTCGGACGCAATTGCGTCTTGTAGAAGTGGCTGTAGTAGCTGATCCAGCCGCGGATGCACGGATTGTACATCTGAGCTAGTT
>NZ_AWZU01000099.1 GCF_000472385.1 Bradyrhizobium sp. ARR65 | reverse complement strand
CGGGCGTCCGGTTGGTCATCCCTGACCACGTCGTAGGGCCTCCCGTGTTGCGTACGCTTTCCTTGTGTACATGCTGTCGCCACTACCCCGGCGCAGCGACTGGGCGGATGTTTCGCCCATTCCTCCAGCCGTGTCAGCCTTCCCCGAAAGGGTCGTCGGGTCGGCCTGCGCATCGTCCTTTTCGAGGCTTGCTCGGCGTTCACTCGCGTTACGGCCTGCACACTCGCGCTGTCACCAATTCGTGACACGCTAATCGAAGGCTTCAGCCACTTCGTTACCCCCATGACTGCTCCGATTGCTTCCGGCTGGAGCGTTTGCCGGGTGGGACTTGCACCCACTGGAAAGCGCCGCCTTCTCACGGCGCACACCCCAAGCTGACGTTCCGCGTGGCAGGCATCACCGACCGTGTCGTCGCTTGGTGCTGCCGCTTCACAGCACCGGCATTGGACGGCCGTTCGCGGCGGACGCGGTCTCGTCCCGCTCGGGCGGCAGGCTGAATTCAAACACGGCCCCGTTGGGCTCGTTCGGAGACGCTCCCAATCGTCCGCCGTGCGCCTCGATAATCGAGCGGCAGATCGCCAAGCCCATGCCCATGCCCTCTGGCTTGGTCGTATAGAAAGCCTCGAACAGGCGGTCCACGCTGTTCGTGTCCAGCCCGACCCCGGTGTCCTGCACCGCTACGCCCACGGCTCCCGATTCATCGAGATAGGACCGGATCGACAGCTCGCGCGGCCGCTCCGTCACCTCGTTCATGGCGTCGATGCCGTTCATTATCAGGTTCAGCAGCACCTGCTGCACCTGTACTCGGTCGCCCACCACGGGCGGAAGTTCGGGCGCTAACTCGGTCCGTAGCAGGATCCCATTCCGGAGCACTTCACCATGGACCACGGCGACCGTATCCTGGATCAGCTCGGTCACATCAACATATTCCCTGATGGTGGCTGTCTTCTTGAGGAGCGCGCGCACCCGCCCGATCACCTCGCCGGCGCGATGCCCGTCGTCGACGATGAGCTCGAACGTCCTGCGCGCATCCTCGAGATGGGGCGGCTGGCGGTCGAGCCAGCGCAGGCCTGCATAGCCGTTGCTCACAATGGCGCTAAGTGGCTGGTTGACCTCGTGGGCAATGGAGGAGGTCAGCGCGTTTATCGTCGTCACGCGCGTGATGTGGGCGAGCTCGGCCTGGGCCTTTTGCAGCGCCTCCTCGGCTCGCTTGCGCTCGGTAATATCAGTGATCGTCACTAGCACGCGATCGAGCTTGGAAGGTCGGGGCGGAAAGGTGATCGCAAGGAGGACTGTCAGTTTGTCTCCTTTCAGTGTTTGAAGAATCGTTTCGGCTGAAAAATGCGGGCGCTCTTCCGCGACGGCGATCAACTCCCCGGCAAACGCTTCCAAAGTTTCGGAAGTGAATACGGCATCTAGCGAGTGGAGGAGCTCATCCTTGCTCAGCGCTTTGAACAGCTCGACCGTTGCATCGTTTACGTCGACAATCTTCGCGCACGAGATCGATTTTCGTACGAACTCCGGATGCGCTGCAAAATACGCGCGGAAGTCTTCAATACCTTGAGCTCTCAGCTCGTCGATGGCCGCTTCGATCTGGGAGAAGTCCTCTTCCCAGATCGACACGCCCGCCATCCGGAAGATGCTCTTGTATCGTCTCTCGCTCTCCCGCAGCGCGTTCTCCGCAAGCTTGCGATCGCTGATGTCATTGTTGGTCTCCAGGATCGCGACCGGAAGGCCACGTGCGTCCTTTTGCAGGGACCACCGACTGGCCACGAATGCCTGCGTGCCGTCCTTCCTCGTGTGGACGAGCTCTCCTTCCCAACGGCCGGTGCGGACCAACTCTCCCATGATCGCTTCGAGCGGCATAGGGAAGATCGTGCGCATGAGTTGGTGAGAGATCCTGCCGATGGCCTCCGCCTTCCTCCACCCGTACAGCTCCTCGGCGCCGCGATTCCAGTAGGTGATGACATCCTTCATGTCGCGCACGAAGATCGTATCGTGGGTGAGGTCGAGGAGTCCCGCCCGCTCGCGCAACACCATCTCTTGTGATCGGCTCTGCACGGCGAGGAAAGTCACAACGCCGATCGCCGCAAGGCTGAGAACGCGGTTCGAAATGGAGATGGTTTGGAAATAGTCGCCGTATGGCGTCAGAAAATGAGCGAGTACCGACAGCGCCATGCAGCCAAAGGATACGAGCCAAATCTCACGCGTTTGAAGAAACCGGGCAGACAGCAGCACAACGCCGACGAACAGCGTGGAGATCACGGAATCGGCGGGAGTGATTGCGTCAAAAATGAAGATCCCAATAGCGATGGCAATGCTAAGGATTAGATAAATACGCGAAGTGACCGCCGTCGGCGAAGTCGCATTGGCGTCCATTCGTTCTGCTCCGGCCACCTGTCAGGTCTCGAAACGGTATAGAAGTGGCCCCGCAATCAGGGTCGGCAGTCTGGCAAGCTGACGCCCGTTTCCGGAACCAAAGCGCAGGCGCTATTCCAACTCCGTCGTTCCCACCTGCGGCGACGGCAGTTTGTCCCGACATTTTCTTTGGCCGCAAGACCGGAAAGCCCTGTCCCATAGAGGAAGAAGAGTAAGGGTTCCTTCCATAGTTCTCCAACCGTGAACGGCGCTCCATCGGGTTGTCACGGCATGGTAGGTTGCCCTCATCATCGGCTGGAGGCCGCAGGTGCCGGTGGCTGAAGAGACCGAGCGCTCCCGCTTGCACAACCAAGGGAGCGCCGCGCATGCAGAAGGACGAACTCCTTCAAAGGGCCGACAAGCCATCGCAGAGATTGAACGGCTTATGAATGAGCTGCGCAGGTCGATGCTTCGGGCACAGCAACCAGACGACCGCCTAAACTATCTCCATTGGCTGCGCATCGAGGATGCGCGCACCAAGCAGTGAAGCGGCCTCCGGTTGCGGCCCCCTTCGTCTCGAATGTCGTCTGTTGGCCCGAAGCTGCTGATGGCCGAGGGGCAGAGCATGTCTGCTCTGCTCCGGTGATTCAGACATCAACTTGTTCGGCAATCGCGAGCGCGTCGTCCACCTCGATGCCTAGATAGCGTACCGTGCTTTCGATCTTGGTGTGGCCGAGCGGTCGCGAGTCATAATGCACCTCGGCTTAACTCATTGAAAGTCAAAGATCTGCTGCGTGGCTTCCGGTGTTAGCGGAGTCTTCTGACGCTTTCCGCGGGCGAAGCCTGCCAGATCCTCAGCTTTGATCACCCAGGGCGCGCCTGCGCAAGCTTGTCGGCCTTTGATGTCGCGGCGGCGGAGCATACGCAAAGCCGTCATGTTGCAGACGCCGATGAGTTTTGCTGCCGCTTCGAGCGTAATCTCGCCGCGCTCCGCCCACTCGCCGTCGCGGAAGATGGCGATATCGTGGTGATTGCGGAAGCCGCGCACGCGCTCTTGCGTCCAGGCATTGCCGTGCCCGGTCTCGACGTCGATGCGATTGAGCAGGCGCGCGATCTGCCAATCGGGCATCAGCCGCGCCAGCTCACGCACGAGCGCGATCGTGTCGTCAGGGATGCGTGGATTGTGCCGGTCGGCCGCATTCAGTCGTTGTTTGACCTGCAGTTGGTTATGGTCGCCGCCTTGCCAGTGCAGGACCGCATGGATGATTGCGCCATCCTTGCGCACGACGATCTCCGTGAGTGCTGAAGGATACGCTTGCGCGTTGCGGCTGTTGCAGCGGGATGCGACCAGGCGCGCTCCAGATCAGCACCGAGCGCCATCAACTGCTGGCGCTCCAGCCCGCCGAGCGGCGGCGGACGACGTGCAATCAGGGCGGCGATCTCTCCTTCGACCTTTGCGACAGCCTGCAATGCCTCGTTCCAGCGGCCCTCCAACTCGCCGGCGACCAGCCGGTTGGTCGGGTCGACGGCGTCGTACTGTCGGCGCGCATGCGCGGCTTCATAGCGCGCCTGCTGCAGCGACAGCTCCAGCTGGCGCTCGGCCGCGGTCCTCGCGCTCGACTGCGCCTCGATCGCTTTGAGCGATTTCCATTCCCCCAACCTGATCTGGCTGGAGAAGCGCGCTGGAATCGCCCGGGTCGGCCTGATCGCTGCCTCGATGCCGAGCGGCTTCAGGACACGCAGGACTTGGTTGCTGATCACCGCATCGATGCTCAAGCCGCTGATCGAAATGCAGCGCGCGGCGCCGTGGTTCGTACGCGCGCCGTAGCAATTGTAGCGACCGAGCTTGCCGCTGTAGTGCACATGGAGCTTGCGGCCGCAGTGACCGCACCGCAGCAGTCCAGGCAGCAGCAGCTCGCCTTCACGGGCTGCTCCGCGAGCGAGAGCGCTGCTCATGCGGGTCGCATTGTTGGCGATCACCTCGAGATTGCGCTCGAACTCCTCCCAGGTGATGTAGGCCGCGTGGTGATCCTTGATCAGGACGTCCCAGTGGGCCATCGGCTTTTGCACACCACGCCGGATATGCTTGCGTCCACCTTCGACACTCACGCGGCTCGTCGTGCGCCCGAACGCGTACGCACCTGCATAGATCGGATCGGTCAGGATGTTGTGCACGATGTTGTAGGCTGGCAGTCGCCACACGACCCCGTGCGCCTCTCCTTGGCGCGACTTGACGGGCAGCTCGATGCCTTCCTCCCTCAGCCAGATATCGCACCTGTCGTGCACTTTGCAGCTCGGCGAACTTGGTGAACACTAGCTGCAGGGCATCCTGCACGCGTTTGTCCGGATTCTTCTCTATGCGATCGCGGCTCGTCTTCACATAGCCGGCGGCGACACCGAGGACCAACGCGCCGCGGCGCGCCTTCTGCTTCAGCGCTTCTTGCGAGCGCTGGCGGAACATCGAGAGTTCAAGCTCGCTCATCGTGCCCTTCATGCCCAGCAGCAGCCGATCGTTGGGATGGCGAGGATCGTAGATTCCGTCCTCGTCGACGATGAGCGTGCCGACCAATCCACAGAACTCGATGAGCGTATGCCAGTCGCGGCCGTTTCGGGTAAGACGCGACGCCTCGATCGCGAACACAGCGCCGACACGGCCCTCGCAGATCATTGCGAGCAGCCGCTCGAAGCCGGGACGCACGAGGCCGCCGCCCGAGCGGCCGAGGTCGTCATCGATGACATCGACGTTACCCCAGCCAAGCTGCTTGGCGCGATCGACGAGGCCATATTGGCGCGGCCGGCTCTCGTGATTGTGTGCGAGCTGGTCTGCTGTCGATTGCCGGATGTAAACGCAGGCACTGCGGCCGAGATGTTCAGTCGTGATCTTGGTCATCGCCGCTCGCCCCACTTGCCGCCTTTGCCAGCGCCGCCGCGATCTCGCGCAGCAGCACCTCGATGACCGTCGCGAGCTCGCCCTTTTGACTTGTATGCAGCTCGACGCACGGTCGCTCGGCTTCGAACAGGTTTGGCTGGAGATTCTCGGATTGGTGCGTCATTCCCTGGTCGCTCCGTTTTTGATTCGGACGCGAGAAAGCCTAGAAGCGCATCGACCTCGTTGCGTAGGGAGCGAAGAATATCGAGAGGAAAATGCGGCTCGTTGCCGATCTCGAATCGGGACGCAGCCGGGTCAGTCATCCACGCCGGAAGGCACGCGAACGTACCGTCAAGTTGGTGCACGACAAGAAACGCGGCGCCGCCTCGCTCGAGCTGCCGCCTGACGCGTACGCTCTCGCCGAAGCGAGGATGAAAATCGGTAGGTGATGCGCGCTTCAGCCTATTGTTCGCAGGTAGTATGTCGCCGTTCCGAGCAAGAGCTGCACTGCTCGTAGATTCCCGGTGCGCCGGTAGATCAGCGTCGCCTTGGTCCGGCGCAGGGAGTGGGTGCCATACACCCTCGGGTCAAGCCCAATGCTGCTATCCAGACGGCGAGCAGGCGAGCATATTGGCGGGTGCTCATCGGCCGATCGCACCCACGGCGCCCAGTGAACAAATGCTCACCTGGCCTCTTGCCGACCTCCTTCAAGAAATCGTCGACAGCTTGCCGAGTTTGATCCGTCAGCTCGAACTTGACCGGCCTCCCCGTTTTCTTCTGCCGGACGGTCGCACGGTCGGCCGCATAGCCATTCGGAGCGACATCTTCGACCCTCAAGGCGACGATGTCGCAACCACGCAACTTGCTGTCGATCGCAAGATTGAAAAGGGCAAGGTCGCGGGTCCGTCTTTCGATCAGGAGCCGCGTGCGGATCGACCAGACTTGGTTTGGCCGCAGCGGAGGTTTGGCTCCGATCAGCTTTCCCTTCTTCCAGGGTGTCCGGCGAGCTTTCCTGGAGAGGCTGTCCTCATCAGGCATGATCATTCTCCTCGGTTTGCAAGAGTACCGAGCATGCGCGATGAGGCGCAGATCGTGTCCGCATTCAGAGGCTTGCGGCCATAGGGGGGCTCGGCGGGCGCTTCAGGTCCGCAGCGAATGACCCTGACCAGACTCCGAGCATGTGCGCAACAACGTCAGCCAACCGGTTGCTCGGCTCATCTAGATACGGTGGCCTTTCTGCAATCTTCCGCTTATGTCGCGCTTATGAATCGCAACGGCAATTCGTCTCGATTTCCTATCAACCCCGGCACATGATCCAGGCAACGGCTGTTACTGACCCCAGGTAGCCGTGGCGGTGAGACCTGAATATCTTCCAACCGGAACTACCCTGACCCGATTTGCGATGAAGGCTATCGTCGTACGTTGTCAATCGGCGAGTAACTCCGGGTGACTAGCGCATTGCCAGTCTGCGGGAACCGCGTGCGAACGAAGAGGCCACTTCGTATGGTTGATCAGGATTCAATCCCTTCACGGAAATGGGCATCAGGTGTGACCGGTTCGCACAGAAACAGGCATTCTGTCCTGGCAATCGATGATAATTCGCCAGATGTCGTCGCCGACATCTACAATCAGGCTGGTGACGATTATGTCTCTTACGCCGATGGTGATCCTTCGCAGCCATTTGCCTTTGACGGAATGCATGCATATGCGGATCGGCGCGTCTGGGCCGTATTGGAAACAAAGCTGGCTGACCTGCGGGCTTCCGGGGCAAGCTCGGTCAGGCTCCTCGATGGGGGTTGCGGGCCCGGTACATGGCTACGGCGACTGGTCATACGTGCACACGCGCTCGGGTTCAGCAGCATTGCCGCGCGCGGATTTGACATTGCACAGACACAGATCCAGCGGGCCCGCTTGGCGGCTGGAAATCTTTCCAGCCTTCCAGGAGTGAACGTCACATTCGACGTCGCAGACCTTACGGACCGCTTGTCGGAGCCCGATTCCTCCGTGGATATCACCATTTGCCTGTACAGCGCCCTCAGCCACCTGCCCGTTGATAAGCTGACGGATATCTCAAGAGAGATCGCGCGTGTCACATCGGGATATTTCATAACGACCGTGCGTCCGATCGGCAGCACTCCAACGGCTTTTGTGGAATCGCTGGAGAACGTCCGCCGCTTGAAACATGATCACGTCAAGGACCGGTGCGAGATCGACCTTAGCGACGGTCGGCATGTGGCATTCGGCTTTCACCTGTTTACAGCAGACGAATTGCGAAACCATTTCGCTCGGAATTTCGACATCGAAGATTTGCGAGGTCTCGACCTGTTCCATGGTCGATTCATGCCAGATGCCCGGTGGAACCCGCTGTCGCAAGCGGGCGACAGTCAAATTGCCGATGAGCTCGAACGGCTCGAGAGAGCGTATGCCACGAGCACCGAGTTCATGGACCGCGCCACACATCTCCTGCTCGTGGCGCGCAGCCGGCAAGCCGTCGCGCGTGAATTGCTGGACAAGGCCTAGACCCCCGGCTCGGCCCCACCTCAAGTTGCGATTCGCCGTCGATCTCGTCGCGCTTCTGCGATATCGTGCCGACAACCTCGTAACCGAGCGTCTTCACCAGACGATCTAACTCCGCAAGGCTCGCGGCATGCGCGTCGTTATCGACGCCCGCTCTAGCAGTTTTGCCGCTTCGACCAGCGTTGATGGGTAAGTCCAACGCTCCGTCGCATCTTGGCTGACTTGTATTTCTGCGTGAGACGTCGGATAGTGGACGCCGCTCAACGGTGGAGTAGTAGTATTCGACATTAGGAGGGCGCGATGGTTCGCACTGTTTGGCGGACAGCAATACTCGGCTTTCTGCTCCTGTTCGCGACATGTTCGGAAGGCTCGGCGGCCTACGTCGGAGACCGCTTCTTCCCCTCGACTTTGGCGACCACTGTTCCCACTCCGGCCGACTTCTACAATCCGCCCAACTTTGTGCGGCTGCCTGACACCGCCACCACGCCCACGACGCATGAAATCGACATCCCCACCACCTATGAGAGACTTGTTACCAGGGATCTAGGCGTATTCTTCACCGAGACGTTTCGCATCGTGAGCGATGTGAATAGGGGCACGCGTACGGGCTTCGACAATCTCGTGATCGGCGCCCAGTATCAGCTCTATACCAACCCCGAGCACCAGTTCGTCGTCTCGGTGGGCGGCACCGCGGCGATCGGCGGCACCGGATCGTCCCTGGCTGCGCCCTTCTCCACGCTGACGCCGACCATCTTTATCGGCAAAGGCTTCGGCGATTTGCCGGATTCGGTGGCGTGGTTACGGCCGCTCACGATCACCGGCACGGCCGCTGTCGCGGTGCCAACCGAGTCATCCACCTCGGCTTCATTAGGCACGATCGATAGCCGACGCGCAGACGCAGGCGCTTTCACAAGCTTGACGCCGGTGTTCACCGGCGCGACTACCCTCTCCGAGACGATCTACCCGAAGATCCTGCAGTTGGGCTTTGCCCTGGAATACAGTCTGGTCAGCAACGAATATACCGGCCCCAACCGGACCGGGACCCGCTACCCGGAGGGATGGGTTCCCCTGGTTGAATTCACAACGCAGACGCCACTCAACGGGCCGCTCGCGGGGCGGACCACCGGCACGGTCAATCCGGGCGTGATCTGGGTGAGCCGCTATCTCCAAGTCGCGGCAGAGGCGATCATCCCGATCGATGCGCATTCCGGCCGCGACGTCGGTGCGCGCATACAGGCCCATCTATATCTCCCCGCGATCTTTCCCGATTTAAAGCCGATGTTTGGCAACTGACTGCGCGCGGCGTGAAGCTATGCCGATGAGCGGCGGGTGGCGATACGATCATTCGCCATATCGATAATCTATCGGCGCTTCAAAAAGTTGACACGTTTGCATCAAGTTGCGCCACTGAAGTTGAGCTGGAGCGCGATCGCTGGACGTAACGAAGCCCTTTGTCCGGCAGAGCGGGTTTCCACTCTTCCTGACTGGTCTGACCCGGCGCCGAGTGCGCTACCATACATACAAAAACTAACAAACACGAGGCCGGTGGCGCCTAACGGCGATCCGTTCTGCAAAGCTGCGCATTGAGTAGGTCTGGATTTGTCGAGTCGCCCGGAGGAATTTCACCTCCGGGCGCTCCCAGAACCGTGCATGACCCTCTCGAGTCACACGGCTCCCGATGTTCAGCCGTTGCCATGACATAGTGCCCAATGGGCGAAGAGCGTGGGTTTGGCACGGCGTAGCCGGTCAAACCAATCTCTGGCGCCTTTGGTCTGGTGACGCAGTCGCTTGAACTTGCGACGCGCCCACCGGATGACATAGGCATCGATCCGCTTCAGGGTCGGACGCAATTGCGTCT
>NZ_AWZU01000098.1 GCF_000472385.1 Bradyrhizobium sp. ARR65 | reverse complement strand
CTGCACAATAAGAAGCCGAAACCCTTCAGATGGACCAAGTCCGCGGACCAGATTTTGGCTTCCGTCAAACGCTTCTGCCACAAAGCCCAGCAGACATTATGTGGCGAACTTTAGATTCACGTGACTAGCTTCGCTAATCGAGACCTGTAAGCTCAATAGCGTCAATGCCGAGCACTGGCTCGCTGACGTTCACGCGAAGCTCGTCAATGGTTGGCCTGCGGCGCGACTGGACGAACTGCTTCCCTGGGCATCGACCTACACGATGGATGCTCACGATTTGAGGCTGGCGGCATGAGCCTGAACACGACCGCGGTCCGGATCAAGGTGATCCTCAAGGACGTGAAGCCGGAGGTGATGCGTCGCCTTGTCGTACCCGTCACCCTGCGCCTTGATCGGCTGCATCTGACGCTGCAGGCGGCGTTTGGCTGGACAAACAGCCACCTCTTCGAGTTCCTCGTCGGCGAAGAACGTTGGGGCACCCCCGATCCCGACGGTGATTTTGGCCCCCAGCCGATCGATGCCAGCAAGGCGCGGCTCTGCGATATCGTTCGCGAGACCGGCGCCAAGACGATCCATTATCTCTATGACTTCGGCGACAGCTGGGACCATGTGATCAAGCTCGAAAAATGGTTCGACAACACGACCACAGAGGGACTTCCCCTCCTGCTTGAGACCGCCGGTCGGTGTCCTCCGGAAGACGTCGGCGGTGCGCCGGGATATGAAGAATATCTCGACGCCATCAGCGACCCCACCCATCCGGAGCACGAACATATGCGCCTCTGGGGCCCGGAGCGGTTCGATCCCAACGTCGTCGACCGGAAGGCGCTCGAGGCTGCCGTCAACGCGTTGTCCGACGCATGGAAGCCGCGGCGACGCGCCACGCGGACAAAATAGAGACGTCAAGCGTCAATCAAAAGGGCCGCAGGGCTAAGCTTACCATCTATGCACCCCAACAATTCGATTCCGATGACGGAGTCCCGATCCTAGGTACCTCAGATCGCGGCCGCCTGATAACTTTCAATTACACTGGCAATCTCGCCAAATGACCGCACCTCTCCCCGCTGCAGCCATAGCCCCTTATTGCACCACCTCCGGCAGACATCAAGGTTGTGTGACGCCAGCACCAGAGCGCTGGCCTTTTGGACAAAAGAGTCGATGCGTGTTTGTGCTTTGTCCATGAAATGCGCATCACCCGCAAGAATCCACTCGTCCATTAGCAGAATCTCCGGCTCAAAACAGGTAGCAACGGCGAAGGTCAGTCGCAGCGTCATACCCGATGAATAGGTTCGCACGGGCATATCGAGGTAGTCACCTAATTCCGTAAACTCGGCGATGTCCGGTAACAGCCGATCGATCTCACTCGATGACAATCCTAGCAGGAGGCCACGCAGGCGGATATTGTCATAACCACTCAAATCACCATCAATGCCGAGCCCAATGTCGAACATCGGCGAAATGCGCCCGTGCACGGTCACAGCGCCGGCCATAGGCTCGTAAATGCCCGCCATCACGCGCAGCAACGTGGTCTTGCCAGCACCGTTCGACCCGATCAGCGCAAGTCGATCGCCGCTATCAAGTGAAAAGGATACGTCGCGCAGCGCATCTATCGTGATCCGATCGTCAGCGTCGCGGGCAATGCGACCCGCCGAGCCGCGAGACAACAGACTTTTCTTCAGCGATCGCGAGCCGCCATGATAGACCGGAAACGAGACGCTGACGTGATCGAGACCGAGGACAGGTTTCGACATAAACTCAGACCCAATACGAGATGCGCGCCCGAAAACGGACAAAAAAGGCAGCAGCCAGCAGAAAGTTTGCTCCAGTGACGAGAATTACGGCGATATAGTTGATCGCAGAAGGTTCTTGGCCCAGCAGCGGCGCGCGAACCACCTCGACCAAATGATAGAACGGATTCAAGGTCATCAAAACTGAGTGGCCTCCCAGCAATTCTGGCTTCCACATGATCGGTGTCAAAAAGAAAACGATTTGCACCACGCTGGCAACAATCTGCGGAACGTCGCGAAAACGCGCGGAAATCATGCCGAGATAAAGGCTGGTGAACAGGCCGTTGAGTGTCACCAAGAGAAATCCGGGAATAGTGGAAAGAACGATGAAACCCGGCCACATCTGAAAATAGACTACGATACCAAAATAGATGACAAAATTGTGCGCGAAGATGATGACTTTCGCCCATATGAAGCGATAGACGTAGACCGAATACGGCAGCCGAATCTGCTTGATGTAAGATTCCGCACCCGTAAATAGCGATCCCGCTTCGGTCAGAACTGAACTGACCAACCCCCAGATTAGCAATCCAACGCAGAGAAACGGCATGAAGTCATGCAGCGCGATCTTGAGTATCTTTGCGTAAACGACGCCCAGCGCGAGCACCATAATCGCCATGCTGGCGGTGAGCCACAGTGGGCCGAGGAGCGAGCGCCGATAGCGTTGCAGGATATCGTTCCAGCCAAGCTTCCCCCATAGCCGCCACAGCGCCGCGCCATCGATGACGTCCTGGATCGCAAGGCGCAAGTGGCCGTGTTTCTGCCCTCGCGCGATCATCGGCATCGCCACCTCACGTTGCGATCTGCCATTGCGCATTTGCTTTGATATAGTTGTCACGGAACCGAACGCTGCTACTCAACAGCTTCCCTGCAAATTGTCTGCATCCACTGCGGAGACATTGATTGATCGTATTAGGCGCGGGCGCGGGTATGCCGGCCGTACCTAGCCGACGAGCCAACCGGGGCCTCCGGCAGATAGATCCTGTAGGTGCAACAAACCTGCATTGAGACCATTGTCCGCAAAATCAGGTCAACTTCATGCCTGAACTACAAGATCGTTGCAATGCCATCTCCTCCCGAACCCTCTTGACCTGCGCCTCGACCATCGTCGCGACGAGCTCAGGGAACATTACTTTCGGGCGCCAGTTGAAAACTGACCGCAGCTTTCCCGGATCCGCGTGCGTATAGTGACTGTCCGTCTTTCGAATAAGTTTCGGATCCACGCTGACATAATGGGTCCAGTCGAGGCCGACCGTTTGGAAGGCGAGCTCGCAAAACTCCTGGATCGAGTGATCCTCGCCGGTGCCAATCACATAATCGTCCGCCATCGGATGTTGCAGGATCATGTGCATGACTTCGGCATAGTCGCCAGCAAAGCCGAAATCGCGCCGCACTCCTAGGTCGCCCAAGAGAAGCTTACCATCCGAAAGGATCGGCCGGCCGCGTTCATCGAGTTCTGGAGTATCTTTCAGCCCGGATGCAGCGGCGGCAGCCGCATAGGCGATTTTTTGCGACACAAACGATAGCGGTCGGTATGGGCTCTCGTGATTGAACAGGATGCCCGAGCAAGCATGAATACCATACTGCTTCCGATAGGCGCCAATGATGCGATGGCTGTATAGCTTGGCGACGCCATAAGGTGATTTCGGCACACAATGAGTGTGCTCATTTTGCCGCTCGTTGAAGCCGTCGCCAAAAATATCCGACGACGACGCTTGGAAGATACGGGCTGCGGGCTTATGCTTCAGCACCAGCTCACAGATGTTCTGCGGCAAGAAGGCATTAATCTCGGCGTTTTCTCGCGGAACCTGCCACGACATTATTGGCCGGGATACGGCGGCGAGATTGTAGATTTCGTCAGGCTGCGTCTCCGCGATAAGCTGCTCGAGAAAAGCACCACTCGCGAGATCACCGACATGCCACCGGATCCCGTCATCGACCGCGCACGGAAGCGGCGCGCGTCGCGACTGTGCGTGGACAATATAGCCATGACGCCGCAGCAGATCGACCAGATAGCGGCCATCCTGCCCCGTCGCACCAGTTACCAATGCGGCTTTCGTCAATGAATCGTCCCCATACGCTCGTGTTGGTCCATTTGACCGCCTCGCCGGCCTCCGCGCGCCTTAATCACAAGCCGATCTCATCCAGCCGACCGCATCCTATTCGTGGTAGTTAAAATGCCTGTAACCGTGCTGCTTGACCAACTCGTCCCGCTGCGCCGACTTTAGGTCCTCTTGCATCATCTCGGTCACAAGTTGTGAAAAAGATGTCGCGGGCGACCAGCCAAGTTTGCGCTTCGCCTTGGACGGGTCGCCGAGCAGCGTCTCGACTTCCGCCGGCCGGAAGTAACGTGGATCGACCTCAACAATGCATTTACCAGTTGTCACGTCATAGCCCTTCTCCAGGACGCCGGTGCCTTGCCAGCGAACTGAGATGCCAACTTCCTTGGCAGCGACTTCGACGAATTCGCGTACAGAATGCTGCTCGCCGGTGGCGATTACGTAATCCTCCGGCTTGTCCTGCTGCAGCATCAGCCACTGCATTTCCACATAGTCCCGAGCATGCCCCCAGTCGCGCAGCGCATTAAGATTGCCGAGATAAACCTTCTCCTGCAGGCCGAGCTTGATGCGCGCCAGCGCGCGAGTGATCTTGCGGGTCACGAATGTCTCTCCGCGGATCGGCGACTCATGGTTGAAGAGAATGCCGTTACAAGCGTAGATGCCATAGGCTTCGCGATAGTTCACCGTGATCCAATAGGCATAGAGCTTCGCGACAGCATAGGGCGATCGCGGATAGAACGGTGTGGTCTCCTTCTGCGGCACCTCCTGGACAAGTCCATAAAGCTCCGAGGTCGAGGCCTGGTAGAACCGAGTCTTCTTTTGCAGTCCCAGAATACGGATCGCCTCCAACAGACGCAGGGTGCCGAGTCCGTCTGAATTGGCCGTGTATTCCGGCTCCTCAAACGACACCGCCACATGGCTCTGCGCTGCTAGGTTGTAGATCTCGTCAGGCTGCACCTGCTGCACGATGCGAATGAGGCTCGACGAATCCGTCAGATCTCCGTGATGTAGCGTGAAGTCATGACCTTTTTCATGAAGGTCGTGATACAGGTGGTCTATTCGATCGGTATTAAACAGCGAGGTCCGCCGCTTGACTCCGTGTACGCCATAGCCTTTGGAGAGCAACAGCTCCGCAAGGTAGGCTCCGTCTTGCCCCGTGATTCCGGTGATCAGGGCGGTTTTCTTAGACATCCAGATTCAGCCCGTTGTTACAATGGATTATAGTCTTACGCTCGTCTGTAGGGTTCGGCCCAAAAAAATGCGACCTCCGGCCCCATGAATGAGGCCAAAGCATTAGCTTGTGCAACCAGCATTTACAATTGCCCGCTGCGGGAAACCATCTTTTTGACAAAATTGAGTCTGCCTGCGAACGAATAGGAGATTTGTCATGTTCTTGGAGGCTTGAGGCGGTCCCGACATCACCGCCTCGTCTTCGCATACGAATTCGATCCAGCCGATCCCACATCGGTGTGCGTCATGGCAGCAAGTGCAGGACCTGGGGTAATCTGAGCTCGTTCCTTGGCTCGGGGAATGAGCAAAGCGCCAGTCAAGCTTAAATGTCAAACGCCATACGGAACTGCCCACTTTGCGTCATGAAGAACTGCCCCGCCCTCGGGTTCATGATCTCGATTGAAGGTTGGCTCCGCCGCGACGGAACGGCGGGAGACGCGGCCGACTGGAGGGCCGTCAGCGACCGGCGGCTTGATGAGGCCGCTCTTTCGCTTGGCACGGAGCCGGTTTCTGTCGCCGCGGATGGTCAGCAGTGGCTGGGGTGCAGGAGCCGATCGAGGATCGCAACCACCGGATCGCCGAATACGGTGCCCCATTCGGCAACGCTGCGGTTTGAAGTGATCAGCATGGCGCCGGTTTCGTACCGCCGGCTGACTAGCTGAAAGAACAGATGCGCGCCGTACGCTCAACACCACATTCGCAAATGAGGATCAAATTGCGTCTTGACCAGTCGCGATCGGAGCCGCGAAAAACAGTAACAATTCATTAGTTTCGACGAATCGGCCACACGACCACGGAACACCGTCGTCCGAGTGGCATCGATCGAAGCCGATGTGAAGCAAAATTCGCTAACGTTTAAGTCTGGTGCGTTCGTCGAATTGAGTATAACAAATTTGGCAGAAACAAGCTCCTCTATCCTCTCGGCGTGAATATCGGGAACGAAAGCCGCTTGTGTGCGACCGACAGCCCCTCAGTCCAGTTCGGTGCACGGCACATAAATCTGTAGCTCGGACCAATGACGACTGAGCCTCTCAAAATCCTCCACACCTATAAGGTGTATCGCGGCGACTTGGAAGGCGGAGTGCCTTCTGTTATCTCAGCTCTAAGTCGCGAGCCCAGACAGTCGATAGATAATCGCGTGCTTGTCGCCCGAACGCGCGGGTGGTATCGGCGCGAAACCATCGACGGCACGCCCGTAGAGGCCGTGGGATCCTTCGGGACATTGTTTTCCACCCCGTTGGCCCCTACTTACCCTTTTGCTCTTCGTCGTCGCGCCGCCGATTTCGATATCGTGGTCCACCACGCACCATTTCCACTCGCGGACCTTTCAATTCCGCGAATTTCTAACCGTATAGGCGTCGTCGTATTCTGGCACGCCGACGTCACGAGCTATTCCCAGCTCCGATGGCTTGTCGCCCCCGCGATCACGCGAAGCTTGGAGCGAGCGGACCGGATTCTGGTTGCCGACCAGTCAGCCATAAGTAATTCGCGCTTCCTCCAGCCATTCAGAGCAAAATGCGTCGTGGTACCCTATGGGATCGAGATCGATTACTGGTCGTGTTGTTCACCTCAAGAGATCACCAAGGCGGAAATCCTAAGAAGGAAACACCCCAGATTGATTCTCGCTCTAGGGCGGCTGGTTCCGTACAAGGGATTCGCTGTACTAATTCAGGCCCTCAAGAAGGTCGAAGGCAACTTGGTGCTCATTGGAGAAGGGAGTCTTCGAAACGAACTCGAAAGGATGGCCGTCGAGTTCGGGGTTTCAGATCGTGTATCTTTCCTTGGATTTGTTAGCGACAGCGAGGTGAAATCATATTTGCATGCAGCGCGGGTTCTCGCGTTTCCTTC
Organism: Bradyrhizobium sp. ARR65; assembly: GCF_000472385.1. GTDB lineage: Bacteria > Pseudomonadota > Alphaproteobacteria > Rhizobiales > Xanthobacteraceae > Bradyrhizobium. The sequence continues at coordinate 2,665 of NZ_AWZU01000098.1, read as the reverse complement.
TGTTACACAAGCAGAAGCTTTCGGATTGGTTCAGCTGCAAGCGATGGCCGCTGGAGTACCCATCGTAAACACCTCCCTTCCGACCGCGGTGCCACGTGTCGCCAGGCATAACTTAGAAGCTCTGACTGTCCCGCCGAATGATCCCAACATGCTCGCGTCAGCACTTAACGAAATTCTCGAGGATGCTTCGTTGGCATCACGATTAGGCCGATCAGGCAAGAGGCGCTCGAAAGAACTGTACGACCAAAAGAAATTTATACGCGGCGTAAAGAAAGTGTACTTGGATGTTCTAGGACGAACTGACGTTGCCGCTGGGGCCTAGTCCCTGCACGGTGATCATTGCAAACTTCAGCGCTACCTGCAGGACCCCCCACCATAGAACGCCTTAGACAACTCATGCCAACCAAGCTCGATACACGTCTGGTGATCATATCGTTGATCGTAGCTCACACAGCTGCGGTTTGCCTCGCGATGATATACGCTCTGCGGTACCACCCGGCGCTAACCCTTAGCTACTCTTCGCCCGCATCGCTTACACCGACGGTCGTACTTGCATTATCCTTTCCGGTCGCATTGATCTTCGGATTTGCGGAGTTCAGCTTCGGCTACTTCGTGAGCTTTTATCTGTATCAGATGCTCGTAGGATTTTTGTTCCTGAACACTTTTACCAGCCGAAGCTATGATCACAATCTTGCTGCTGTCTCGGCATTGTGTTCAATGATTTTATTTCTGGCTCCCGCTCTGTTTTTTGGTTCGCGACCCAGAACCGCATTTAAGCTTTCCTGTCGCGCTTTCGAGCTCGTGTTGTTGCTGATTCTGATCTTTGCTTTTCTTACAATTTTGGCGGGAGCCGCATACAATTTCCGGATCGACTACGGCAACCTTAGCGAATTTCGGACAGAACTATTCACCGCACGATTACGAAATGAGCTTAGGTTTCCCACTTCTTTAATGTATGCGACCGGGATCTTTTCAAGCGCGCTTCTGCCGTATGCATTTGCATGCTTTCTGTTACGTCGGCAGTACTGGAACGCAGCAGCTTCCCTCACGCTGATGGCTCTCTTCTTTCCGATCACTTTGAGTAAAACCGCTCTGTTTGCGCCCGCGTGGCTCTTATTTGTAGCTATGCTCGGCAGGCTGTTTGAAGCTCGAATAGCGGCGATAGCGAGCCTCAGCCTTCCGCTTCTGATCGGCCTTGTGGCCGTCCTCGTCAAGGGACACAACGATATTTTTGACCTATTCGCCGTCCGAATGATCGACATTCCGTCAGCTGCGCTCGCGGTCTACAATGAATTTTTCGCCCATCATGCACACACCTATTTCTGCCAAATATCATTAGCGAAGATTGTAATGACTTGCCCATACCAGGAACAGCTGGGCGTGACATTGGCAGAGACATATGGACTAGGTAACTACAATGCCTCCTTGTTTGCGACGGAAGGTATCGCATCGGTCGGACTGATGTTGGCACCAATATCAGCTCTTGCTTGCGGGCTCGTTATCGGGCTTGGCAATTGCCTTTCGGGACGGCTAGCACACCAAATGGTCTTGATCTCGAGCTCCGTGCTTTGCCAACTTATACTCAATGTACCGCTTTCCACGGCACTTCTTACCCACGGTTGCGGACTGTTATTCCTTTTGTGGTACGTTACGCCGGCAGAAGGCTTTCCAGAGAATGCGGCATCCCGCGAGGCCGAACCACGCACTCAGACGGACTTAGAAGCTTTCGACCATCGCAGCTATAAGGCTGTTATTTGGCAAACTTTATGCTGATCAGCGCCAAGTCACGTACGAGCGAGGTGTCAACCACCAGCGCCAAGCCCCGCACCTGCAATCATCGACCACGATGAGGATGCGGAAGCGGGCGCCACCCGTGAGCTGATACGCTGATACGTGCGAAGTCATCAAGCAATCAGCGCTTGTCGTCGCAATCCTCGGCCGGCTGATCGTAAGCGGCCCTCTGGCCGCACGGCGCTGGGGCTTGATTTCCCGCCGGAAGGCGTCAGGCGGCGAGTTTAGCGGCCGAATGTTCGACGGCCCAAGCCCATGGCATAAGCTCGTCGATGCGAGCGGCGGGCCAGAGGTTGACGAGCTTCGTCAGCACGTCGGTGAGATAGGCTTGCGGATCGACGCCTGTTAACTTGCAGGTTTCAACGAGTGAGGCAATGCTGGCCCAGTTCTCCGCTCCGTGATCATGGCCGGCGAAGAGTGCGCTCTTGCGGCGCTCGACTATGTTGGTATCGAGCTCGATGTGGCCATCGTCCAGGAAGCGGGTCAGCCCATCCCAGTGGTTGAGGCCGTAACGGATTTCGTCGGCGATCTTCGCCTTGGCGGAGACGCACGTGAGCTGGTGCTCGAACCAGGTTTGAGCGATGCCACCAGCGGCGTGCTCTTGTCCTGGCGCACCCGGCGCCGGTCGTCGGCACTCATGCCCCGGATCGTCTTCTCGATCGCATAGAGCGCAGCGATCCGNTCCANCGCTTCGCTCGCGATCGGCGCGTCGCCGCCCTTGGCGATGTCGTAGAACCGGCGGCGCAGATGCGTCCAACAGAAGGCAAGCGTGATGGCCTCGCCCGGGGTGGCGGCAATCTTCTTGTAGGCGGCGTAGCCGTCGCATTGCACGATGCCGCGATAGCCCTCGAGCAGCTTGAGCCCGTGGACCGCG
>NZ_AWZU01000097.1 GCF_000472385.1 Bradyrhizobium sp. ARR65 | reverse complement strand
AAGGCATGGCCATGCCGCGACACATAGGAGGCGAACACTCCGATCTGGCAATTGGTGATCTTGCCTGCTGAGCCTGTGTACTGGCGTGCAACCCCGCACGAGGCCTTGCCCTGTTTCAAAAAGCCGGTCTCATCGATGACCAGAACCGCGTCCTCATCGCCAAGTGTTTCCAGCGCGTACTCACGGACAATGTCGCGGAGCGCGTCGGCNTCCCACTGCCCNCGGCCCAGGATCGCCTGCTGGCGCCACGGGCCTGGATCGCCGGACGCTTCCGCCCGCATCCAACCCGTCTTGCGCGGCTCGTTGCCCAACAGACCGTCGAGAAACTGCCCCGCCGAGGCCGCCACCCGCTCCTGCGTAAACAGCGGACGGATGCGTTGCTTGGCATCTCGCAGCGACGATACCCACAGCGTCAGCGTATCTTCAACTGACGCGCCACCAATCATCAGATCCCGAATCATGGTGACCCATGGATTCAGAACTCACCACAAATAGCAACTGTAATGCTAGTGCAGCGACATCGCCTTCGGTCCCTCCAATGTGGTGAAGCAAATAGGCACCGAGCGTAATGGCGGCTAGATCCAAAAGACCGTTCAACAGTTCGGCATGATCCTCGGCGAATCTCGCAAATGAGTTTTGTATGCCGGCTATCGTCTTGGCGGCAGCCTCGAAGCGATAGGTATCATCGAAATCAATCTCGGTGGCCGCTATTCCGAAATCAGTACCTAGCTTGCTGACCTCGGCCCTGATGATTTCGCCGCTATTCCCTTCGCGAGCGGGAGCCTGATATCGCTCGGCTTCGAGGGCCAGCTCGTCGTCTACGAGGCGGAAAAAGCCTGGCGTAGAACTGGGGATTTTGCGAAAGTCGCTCGGCAATTAATGCTTCGCTGAACGGTCCGCGGATCACCGTCACCTCTGCGGTCAGGTTAGATTTCACCTGAAATACAGGAGAGCCAGCCTGCATCCGGATCTCGCCAGCTATGCCTTGTCCGGTAGCTCCGACAAACCCGCCCTTCGATTCACTGGAAAGATCTCCAGCTTCTCCTTTTGCTTCCGGCATGTTCTTGCTTTCCTCAAGTTTCCTGTACGTCGTGCGCCAGCCGGGCGATTATCGAGTAATAGATGTTGGCGGAGTCTCCGGCTGTAGCGGCCGCTCGCTATTGAAGTCATTGCCGAGAGTAAGCGCCCAGTATCATGCCGCCGATCCAGTTTAGTGGTGTGGCGGCGGACGTCCCCACACTGATCGAGCGGGTAGCCCCATCAGCGTGCCAGCGTTGAAGAGAAGTCCTACACATCCCCAAATCCAAAAGAGCACGGTTAGCGCCGCGGCCGGTCCCGATGTTGCTTCGAAGCCGAAATGCCGGCTCCCGAGTCTTGCCCACGCGAAAAGAGGTCCATTCCATTCCCTGATAAGTGACATTCAGCTCCAAACCCGAGGTGATCGCTCAAGTCCCGCCTATCGAGCCAGTGAACTTTTCGAAGTCTCGGAATCGTACGACGGCGCCCTGCATGATCGCCTCGATCGACCCGTCTGCCTTCACTTTGTACGGGACGCCCGCATAAACGCCATCAGGCTCGAAAGGCCGCGGCGTACGGTCGATGGTCACTCGATCGGATCGGCCTAGAAAGCTGGCCTTTGGCGGTGGGGGACGCTGCCGCTGCGCGATCGCAGCTTCCAGAAGGCGGTCGTGCTTGAGGTTCGGGAATAGCAAGAGCAGCAGGATCCCAAGCACCGGTGAAAGGAAAAGCGCCACGATGAACCAGGCAATGAAGCCGCGGCCCCTTGCTTCGGCCGCAGCAGCTACCAAGCCGGTCAAGATAATCCACGAAATGAAAACAAGCATCTCCTCCCACCACATGTTCAATCGACTGGAGCGCGGCCTCAATACTTCGGCACTCGGTGCGTTCGACAATCGAACGGTCCATCTGACCCGGTGCCCTTGATGTTCCGGTTGTAGAATTGGCCCATCGACGGAGCTGCCATGAACGCATCGAACGTGGTGGCCGGGAGCTCGCAGTAGTGATAGTACGTGCCTCGCAAATTGATCAGCATGTAGCTCTGCGCTTTGTCGTAACAGACGCGCTGAATGAAGCTGCTCCGTGGTGTGTCGGTGCAAGCGAATGGCGCCAGGTCGACGATGCCACGGTATTTGACGGCAGCTGTCTCCGAGCTCGCTGGCGCGGCGAGGACAACAGCAAAGGCGGCTACGATCGATCGAATCATTCCATGCTGCTCCGGGCCAGCTTCAGTTGCACTCCAAACCGTACCTTGACACTGCACTTTCGAAGTCACCTTGGGCCGAGCGCAACCGTCGAAATTCACTCGAGCAATCGTCTTGTCCGTTACTGTTCGAAAGACAGCTTGTGTAGCGGCGCAGCGCCCCGGAGATGTCGGATATTGCGGAATTGTATTCTGAGACAGCTTCTTCGCATTCCGCGGGAGCCGCATCCGAGCTCCGAAGACAAAGCACCGATATCGCACAAAACATCAGAATGGGAAGCGCCCGATTGCTCATGTCCCGACGGGCCCCTGGCTGACTTCGATCACGTGTCGGTCAGTCCCCACGGTGATCACGATGGTGTAGCTCTTTTGACCGCCGGCCTGTTCAGTCGGTGGAGCGACATGCAACTGGCCGCCATACCATTCGCCTGGCATCAAGGTGTTGTCCTTAATCACCGATTGCTCCAGTACAGCCATGTTTCGTTGGCCGGTCTCAACAGTCGCTGCGATCATGGCCTCGTTCTGGACGGCCGCGTTGTTCTGAGCGATCGCCGCCGCAGTCGGGCTGTAGAAGGTGCCCGTTCTGCCGCTCGGTGTCGTGTAGTGGCCGTAGCCAGCTTGTGAGGCGCTGTAGGCGTTCGCCCCGGCGGCAAGGCCCGTGATGAGCGCGGCGGCGATCTGGCGGTTCTTTTCCTCCTGCACGAGCATTTCGTAGGTGACGATCTGCATTGTGTAATCGGAGCCGGCGACGTGCTGGACCGCTTCGACCTGGCCCACACGGAAATCGACGGGCTGATGGCTGAGGTTGTTGATCCCTATGACGAACACGGGCCGCCCATTCGCCTGGAGCTGACGGGACGCCGGACGTACTAGAACGAGCGAGTTTTTCTGGCGCGATACGAGGGCAGGCTGCCCATCCCGCATCAACGCCTGCTGTTGTGGGTTTGACGCTCGAAAAGAAACAGCCTCACCAGCCGTGACGCAGCCGCCTAACGTGGCGCAGAGCACCACGATCCCCAATTGACGCATAACCTGAACTCCCCAAGCCCGCTAACATCGAAGCGCAACCAGGGCGTGAAATCAAGGGGACGAAGGTTGAATCATCAACAGGAATCAGCGCTCGCCAAAGCGCCGCCCGTCCGACTCCGTGGCGCGATCGCAAGGGGAAATGCCGCAGATGGGCTAGGCGTGTTGCCAGGCGGTCACCAGCGCTGCAGATGATCGGCCGGAGACCGGCTGCCCGCGCGTTGAACTACATTCGCCCTCGGGCTTAGGGCGTCTGGGCGCTTATGCGCTCCTGGGGCTTTTTTGCAGAGCAGTGAGGCTCAAGGCCAGGGAATTCGACCAGATGTTCCGCGGAACGCCGGTGCGTTTGGGTCGTTGAGGCTGGTGGTCGGCGGCGTATCGGCCGACCAGGAGCAGTCCCCAACAATGTCTGCTTACGCAGCGTTGTGGCTGCTTCCCGTGTTGTGAACGGCTGCACGACGTACTGAACCTCCCGAGGGCGGAGGTTCTTTTTTTTGGGGGGTCTATGATTCCTGCGGCCGATCGGGAAGGGGGATTCGGCGACCATCAGATCACCGCCTCAGCCGCGCGGGCGTTCGTACAGGCTTGCGAACCGGAAGTTTTCTATTCCTCAAGAAATCGAAGCCAGATTGGGCCAGCGCGGCACATCAGCATCGGCCTTCTGGCCCCGCCAGGTATTTGCAGTACATCCAGACCGTCTTCATCGGATGATCCTGTATTTTTGGCCGGTTTCTTCCGCAGCGTCGGCGCGGTTTCCACCTGGTCGGCGGTCAGTGCCTGCAACGTTGCGATCCGCGCCATCATCACCAGGCCTTTCCACTCAGCGGCCGCCAACAGGCATCGCGCCTCCAGCTGCCAGCGCTCGAGTGCGGCTTCCTTCGTCGGCAACACGGCTCTCCGGGTGCCCGTAATCGCAACCGCTCCATTGTCCATCGAGCTCAAGAAAATGCCGGATGCCTTCCGGTAGCTCGCCGCGATCGCTGCAGCGACCGCGAAGCTCAGCCACAATGTCTTCCGTTGCGTCGCGCGACCAGCCTTCAGTGGTATTGAAAACGACGATGCGGACTGGTTCTTGAATTGACCACCGAGCAGGTCCGGATCAGCGTTGCGCGATCGGTTTGTGCCTCGTCGGTCTCTTGCTAAGCCCGGCCGATCCTGCCGCCGATCGTCCAGTACGACATAGACATCCCGGTCCGTAGCCTCTGGCACGATTGAGGGCGAGCGACGTATACGCAACTCCGCAACCCAATAACCGCTCAAATCTGCCTGAGGTCATTCGTTCCGAGTTCTGGAACCTTGGCGCGCAATCCCCATTATCCGCCAAGCTGGAGGATCAGCAATGGCGAAAAAGACGAAAAAGAAAAAGAAGACCGCCCGCGGCCGCAAGCAGGATCGCGCCCCCGTTGCCAGCGGCCAAGAGTACGAGGTGAAGAAGACGCGCCGATCGCCAACCGCGGTGAAGCGGGCGGTCAAGAAGGTCGGCAGCAGTCGTAAGAAGGTTGAGCGCCGGCTTGCTCGGTAGTCTGTGGTATGCTCCTCGGCTGCACCCCCATTGCCCAACGAGGAGCTGGCGGCCCCGCTCGCGGTTACGGCGTTCGCGACGGGGCCGTTCTTATGCGAACAGCGCCGTGCCCGCCACGGCGAGATTCACGGAGCTGGCCGGAAGAAGTCGAAGGTGCCGCGGGCGCTGAGTGTCACGGTCTGGGGGCGACTACTGCTGGACCCACCAAATCACAAAACCAGCTATGAGGATCGGCGTCAGCGCGAGCGCGATTGCGGCCCACCAGCCTGGATCGCCAAAAATGTTAGTGTCGTCGCTCATGCCGTCTCATCAAGTGCATGCCAAGCAGCAAGACCATGGCGAAAACGATGATCTTGCGCCGAGATGTCCAATACGTGCCAACCAAACATCGTTCCGGGCGATTGGTTGCTATTCAGCCCGTGTTAGCAACTGCAGATACGCGCCGCTATCGTGCATCCAGACCCAGCACTTGGCGATCGCAAATTGAAGGCCCGCCTGCACGCGATCGCCATCCCGCTCCGACCGGAGGCGGTAGCCGTCCTATCTTTAGCTTGTGGAGCCGGTCGGGTCCGGAAGGCACCGCCGAGCGCCTTGTGGAAAGGCAGAACTCAAACGATTTAATGCGAGGCGGAACACGCCTGCCCAATCATGCATTGTTCGTAGGGAAAGTGGAACGACGGCTCTCGCGTTAAACGTCACGTCGGAACGGAGGAAAAGCGCCTTGCCAAAGGAAAATGACTTAGAGGGGTGCAAGATCAGGGTGGCAAGCACGGTGGTCAGGCAGGCGTGCCGAGTCGCCTCCACGCCCAAAGACGACCGAGCGGGATGACGATGTGATCCGAAAGCGAGAAGCGGACGCCTCGAACAAACTCGAACGGCGGGATTAGTTTGGGGCGCTCGGCTTCGAACACGTCCCAGATCGTCTGATCAGCCAGCTCCGAATGGCGATGCGCCTTGGCGTAGGCGATGCATTTGTCGAGCAGCCAGGCGTTTAACTCGTCCAGGTTTGCCAGATGATGGCTGCACATCTGCAGGAAGCGGCGATTACAGCGACGATCCTTGCCGACAAAGGTCGTCCCCACCGCGGTCTTCACGTTGTCGTAGATGCGGCGACGCGGGAGAAGGCTACGGCGTCCCTTGTTGAACTTGACAGGCTCTATGAGTCAAAGAAGCTACGCCCGGCAGGCCGTCCACGGCACGGCGGGCGAGATGGGCAACGCACGATACGGCCATCCCTGCTCAGCGAATTCGAGATCGAGGGTAAGCCCCGCCAGGTGATCAATCGCTCGACCTCATACCGCTTCTGCGTGTGCTTTAAAGCGAACTACGAGTCTGGCGGAGCAAGAAGGCCAATACTTTCAAGTCGGCCTGACAAGCGGATTGGAGTCTAGTTTAGTTTAAGTCAATTACGAGTCCCCGTCGTCCGACATTGTCGAATTCCGAGTCCCGTCCGACCGTAAGCGTGGCCGGTTTTTGAGCAAACCGGACATTCGGCCGGACCCACAAGTCCCGGAATGACCCGATGCGGAAGTCGAGCGGCCCAATTTGCTGCAATGCGACCACACCGTAGTCGTTCGAAGACTGTGCTAGGCTTTTACAGCGCAGCACTCTTAGGGGCGAGAAATCCATGAGACGGCGTGATTTCCTCACCGGCCCGTCATGGGAAGTGGTACCACGCTTGCACGTCTGTCCAGCGCGCAAGCACCGCGCAAGATGACGCGGGCGGGTATCGCGACGATTCAACCCCGCACGGGACCATTGTGGACAGCATTCGAACAGCGGCTGAAAGAACTTGGATATGCCGAGGGAGAAAAATCTTGCCGTCGAGTTCATAGACCTCAATGGAACGGTCGAAAAAGAACTCCGTTGACGTCATGAGCCCGGAAATGTGCCCCTTAGCCGACCTATTATTCACCTTGGCGAATATCCGCTCTCGGAAATAGCAGACGCCGATGCCGCGCGCAGGCGGCCATGACCTAGCTGGCGAGGAACCGTAACCGACAACCGAGGATACTGAGTTCGACGCGGCCGGGTAGGCAGTTCAACAATGGCTGAAATCAACTCTCACCCACTTTTGGCGACTGACACAGTAGCGGTGTGGGACGTTTTGTGCTCAGGCACATGCAAGCACAAAAGCGCCGAGGAATGCGTCAGCACAACACATCTCGTGTTTCCTTATCGCGGCGTCTACGTGCATCATATAGGTCAGGTCGAGACAGTCGCGGAAGCGAATCAGGTGGTGTTCTTTAATGAAGGTGAACCCTATCGAATTAGCCATCCTCTTGAAGGCGGCGATGCAAGTCTATCGATCGGAATCGATGAGGCGACGCTGTTGGAGCTGGCGCCGGCCGACTTTCTCCATACCAAAGATCGAATCCTTTTCAACCGGCCTCGCATGCGTATCGATGCGCGCGCACAGTTGCTCGCAGCAGTTGGGCGTCATCGTCTTGCCCGCGGCATGACTGAGACTCTTGAAGCTGAGGATTTGATCCTTTCGCTGGTAAGCCGCGCCCTCGGGAAGCGCACATCGTACGCCGCATCCGGCAGCGTAGGGCGGCAAAAACTGGTGGACCGCGCCAAACTTGCGCTTTCTTCAGATCTTGGACGCCGATGGACTTTGGCTGAGATTGGCAGCGCCGTCGGCGTCTCGCCGGTCTATCTCACTCAGGTGTTCCGGCAAGTCGAAGGTCTGCCGCTTTATCGTTATCAACTCCAATTGCGGCTCGCCCGGGCGCTTGACCTGCTTGATGATTGTTCGGATTTGACGGGTTTGGCGCTCGACCTCGGTTTTTCAAGCTACAGTCATTTCAGTACCGCCTTTAAAAAGGCTTACGGCCTTACGCCCTTGGCGTTTCAACACTCCTCTCGACTTTCCTGAAGTTGGCCGACCGCCGAACGTAAGATCGCTAAAGATTATGGTAGAGCCGGTGATGTGAGCGGGATATCCAGGGGAGCGATCGTCCCAAAACGAGGGCCGTCTCGATGACCGATATCATCCTGCATCACTACGAGACCTCTCCCTATTCGGAGAAAGTTCGGCTCGGTCTTGGTCTGAAGGGATTGGCCTGGGAATCGGTGGAAATCCCCGTCATCATGCCAAAACCCGACCTGACGGCGCTGACCGGAGGCTACCGCAAGACGCCCGTGTTGCAGATCGGCGCAGACATCTATTGCGATAGCCAGTTGATCATGCACGAACTCGAGCGCCGGCATCCTACCCCGAGCTTTTATCCGGCCGGCCACGGCGCGGCCGATGCGCTTGCCTGGTGGGCCGAGAAGACTACGTTCAGCCCGGCTGCGAGCATCGCGTTCGCAAAGAGACGCGACGCGTTGCCCAAGGGATTTCTCGAAGACCGGGCCAAATTCTCTGGCCGAAATATCGATCCGGCCGCGATGATGGCGGCAGTACCGAACTCGCTCGATCAGTTGCGCGCGCATTTCGATTGGCTGAATCAGATGCTGACTGACGGGCGCTCATTCCTGCAGGGCTCTGCCCCTAGCCTTGCCGATCTCGCCGCCTACCATCCGGTTTGGTTCTTGCAGCAAAAACTCGGACCACTGGCGGCGCCGCTCGACGGCTTTCCGAGCCTGCTGAGTTGGACCGAGCGCATTGCCGCAATCGGCCACGGCAGGCGTAGCCCCACGACCTCGAAAAAAGCGCTCGATGCGGCGAGGGACGCTACGTCGATCGCCAGCGTAATCCCCGATCCACGAGATCCGATCGGCCGGAAACCTGGTCAGACAGTGACCGTCACGCCGGATGATACCGGACGCGACCCGGTCGTCGGCGAGTTGGTCGCCTCGGGCGTCCATGAGATCGTCATCCGACGCAGCGATCCCGCGGTCGGAGAGGTCTGTGTGCATTTCCCACGCGCCGGTTTTGTCGTGATGTCGGCCTGACGGCAAACCCGTAATCAATGAGCGCGTCGTAGTGGGCGACGGCAAGACGACGCCAGCAAGAACGTCTCTGTCCGAGACAATTTCAAATGCCATGAGGAAGCGCGGTTTCCAATTCGTGGGACCCGTCATCGTCTACGCCTGGATGCAGGCGGTCGGCATCGTCAACGATCACGAAACACACTGATTTCGACGGAATGTCACACCAAAGCGGAGATGACGCATGTATTACCCAACAATTAGAGGATGCATCCAGGCCCTGAAGAACCTCGAGATCTGGCTCGACAAGGCCGAGCAACATGCCGCGGCAAAGGGGTTTGACGTCGGCGTACTCTTGACCAGCCGCCTTGCCCCCGAACCAAGTTCGATTTCGTAATCAACCTCAAGACGGCGAACGCTTTCGGCGTCACCGTGCCGCCCTCGCTGCTCGCCCGCGCCGATTAGGTTGTAGAATAGTACCGCCCTTGCTGCGGTGCATGAGTCTGGAAATGTGCTGGTTTTTGGACGCCGGCAATACCGAGACGCTCCGCACGCTCAACGGGCCGACGTCCAAAAGCGCCAAGGCACGAAGTCGCGGGAAGTGTGGCACCCGGCAGAGCAACGAGCGCTATGAGGGTCGCATGTCGGCGCCGCTCTCGATGGTGAGCGCGACGCGAGCACGAGACGAGGTGTATCTCTGCATACCGGGGAACCGAGGAGAGTGCAGTGGGCATCTCGGCGGGCGCGTGAAGTGCAGCAACGGGCGGCTGGTGAATCGATCGAGGGGTGTTGCTTCGAGAGGCGGCAGCCGGGCTGCTCGCAGCGGATCGCATGGCGGATTGGAAACACGAAAGCGAAATCCTGCGTTTTGTCGGCCTTCGCCGCCTCCCTGCGGCGGATCAGGCGGTGCGAGTCCGCTTTGGTTTTCGAGATTCCCAGGACGTCCGATTGCCAAGCCCGGACTTCGCCGCGCATTCGATCGGCATGAGCGGACTCGATATCGAGCCGAAAGTATACTTCGGCCATTGCCCGTCTCCAGGCCTCGACGCTCCGTTCTCCCTCCATGCCGGCGGTCGAGAAAAAGATGCTCTGCGTCATGGCACCTTCGGGTCAAACTTCGCATCACATAGGCAATCAGAGACAGCCCGCAAGAACAGCAAAGGATTAGGAAACCGACACCTTTGTATAGTCGGCTCGGCAATGTCGCAGCTTACCGGCGAATAGGAACGCGCCAGGCGGGATTTGCATGTCTGTTCCTGTGCTGGTTTTCGGACGCCGGGATCATGGGAGCCTCCACACGATGAGGTCGCCGGCGGCCGAAAAGCGCCAAGGCACGAAGTCGCGGGAAGTGAGGCACCGGCCGGGCAGCGGGGGCTATGGAGATTTAATGCCGGCGCCGATGTCGATGATGGACGGGATGCCAGGACGACGCCAGCGGCATATCTGCACATGTGCGAGGTCGGGCGAGTGCTGTAGGCATTTCGGCGGGTGTTCGGAGCGCATCAACGCGTGATCTGCGCACTGATAGATGCCATTGGATTGAGCGAGATCGCCGCCGGCGCGGGGCCAGCGTATCGGAAGCGGAAAGCGGCATCGCTT
>NZ_AWZU01000096.1 GCF_000472385.1 Bradyrhizobium sp. ARR65 | reverse complement strand
ATCCGTCGGACGCGCAGCGCGAGCGTCTTGCTCGTCCATTTCCGCACGACCCGCTAACGGGTAAGCCGCAGCGTATTGAGCTCCTCGACACTCCAGCGACATTTGACTGCGGGGGAGCCTGCGCGTTTGCGACAGTCGGTGATTACGTGCGCTTTGGACAAATGCTGCTCAATGGCGGCGAGCTCGACGGNCANCGCATTCTCGGTCCCAAAACGGTGCACCACATGATTTCAAATCACCTTGGACCGGAGATCAAGAACAATGTCGCAACTGTGGAACCCCACCGTGCGGGCTTCGGGTTCGGGCTTGGGGTGGCAGTGCGGACCATTGAGGGTCTCTCAGCAGTTCCAGGCAACCCGGGGGAGTTTACCTGGACCGGCGCCTACGGCTCGCAATTTTTCTGCGACCCAAAGGAGCGTCTCCTTGTGGTAGTAGGAACGGCAGCACCTGGAGAAATCCGGAAGTACTATCGTGAACAAGTCCAGGACATCGTCTATGCCGCAATCGTCCGGTAATCAGCGTGGTTATCCCTCGAACCAAAGTGAGGCGAGTAAACGTGTTTGGCTCGGTTGTGGCCTCGCAAAGGGGCAGACGCGGATTGTTCGAAAGCCGACCAAGATCGAGGCAATGAAAAGCACTCACTAGTCACTAGCGCCGCAGATGCTTAGCGCTGCTGGCTTTGACCTCTGGCATTGAGAAAAGCCGTGTTTCCCCGCCGCGGCGGCCATTTCTCCGGTGGCCGAAGAGGCCGAATGATGGCGCAGCCATCGCCTTCCGGATCGTGTTTAACAGCCAAGGTCGCCCATGGCCTCAATGACGGCTCGCGCCTAAACAATCAGGTCTCTTTTCGTGAGCTAGAGCCTGGAGGTGAGCGGCGCACTCCAAGTTCGCGTGTTGTAGCGAGACAGGAGCCTGGCCAAACGCTCAAGTGTGCCCGGTCAAACAGGGTCGACGCCTTGCCGAAACACCTGAGATCGATATGGCCGGGCTGCGCTGTCCAAAAGCAAACGCGGCGCATGTCTGGAACCTGCCGGCGAGCTTCCGAAGCTCACATTGCGCTCAAAAAGCCTCGAGCGTTCCGCTCATCATGCTGGCCCAGATTCTGCAACGCCCTTCTCGCCTGAGAATGCAGGCCATAGCAACAGAATGGAGCGGCGTTTGAGTCTCGATCTGCCAGGCGACAATGTGGTCGCCGGTCCAGTGCTAACGAGAGAAGTCGCCTGCCCGTTTTACGCCGATATCAGCGGCCCCGGCGGCGAGAACGGAGGATGCTCGTGCTAAGCGGCGCCTCCCACTGCATCGGTCAGGTTACCGGACAGCAGTTTCCGAAAACGGGTCGAGGCATCGCTTCATGCGCACGCCAATTGTTTCACAGCGGTCAGCAGCCCTGCGAAGCCGGGCGAGTAAGCGTGCCCAGCTTGATGCAAGCAATCCTCTGACGGAGACTTGCGCTGCCGCCGACCTCGAGCGGCGGCTCGCACGCAGGCCATCGGGCGAATTGATCAACAGCGCTGGAATTTCACCCAAAAGGCCGGACGATGCACACCTCACGTGGTTGAGAACGTAGGTCTAAACCTGATGACTATGATTTACCTCCACCTGCTCGGGTTGGTTCAGCGCGCACTCGCCGTTCACGAGCGGAAGCGTACGTTAAGATCGATCGCACCTCGCGCGTGTACCCGTTTGCCGGCACGGCCGGTGCCGTTCCTGGTGAGGCCAACCATCGACGGTCACTGCAGAGCGAGGAGTCGATAAATGGTCAATGAGCTGGACTTGGGATTGTTCAAACTGCATCCGCAGCGTGACGCGGTGCTTGGTGAAGTGCATGCGCGACCTTTCACCCGCCTTGTTTCGTCATTCGGCGTGGTCCACTTTGCGTTCCTCGCCAAGGGCGATGCTGCTGCAAGCGATCGCCGCCGTTTCGTTGATTTCTGCCGAGAACACAAGCTTCCGCCGCCTGCCCCTTCGGCCAAACATCATCAGATCGCGATCGGGCAGGCCGTGCTACGCTGGGAGCAGCATTCGGAATTTGCGACCTTCACGTGGATATGGAGCACCGCGAATAGTCCGGCCAGTCGTCAGTTCGGTGAAATCGGAGAAAGCGTTCAACCGTTGATCCGGGAGTTGGAGCAGGCCGGAGAATTACTGGTCGCGATCAAGTTGGAGGTGGAGCGGGGTATTTCTCCAATCGAGCGCGCCGAACAGGTATTTGACAGAAGCAGCCTGGCGATGGTCACGGTCAAGTGTGGCGATGCCATTGTGGCCTCGGACTTTCGCGTGGACGAACTAGGTTTCACGAGAATCCTTGTTTACGACCTCGGACTGACGCCGGACGATCTCGGCGCGCTGGTGCAGCGTCTCCTAGAAATCGAGACCTACCGTCCGTTGGCGCTGCTTGGTCTGTCGACAGCTCTTGAGCTCGTGCCCTCTGTCGATCGCATCGATCACCGCCTTATTGAGCTGCTCGAAGAGATGCAAGGTGCCGAGGGGTTGAAGGTCAACAACCATTTGCTTACCGAGCTGACCGCGTTGGCCGTCGCCTTCGAAAGAGGCGCGGTCGGCAGTCTGTTCCGCTTTGGCGCCAGCAGGGCCTATAACGAGCTCGTACAATCGCGACTATCCATCGTCGAGGGCAGGGACATCGCAGGTTATCCAACCTGGTCGTCGTTCCTGGCCCGCCGCATGGCGCCCGCCATGCGAACCTGCGCTACGATGGAGGATCGACAGGCGAATCTGTCCGTCAAGCTAGCTCGTGCGGCCGATCTGCTCCGAACACGTGTTGATGTCGAAATCGAACGACAGAACCGTGACCTGTTGCACGCACTCAACGAGCGTACGAGGCAGCAGCTTCGGCTGCAATGCACCGTCGAGGGATTGTCGGTCGTGGCGATCGGATATTATGTGGTCAGCTTGTTCGGCTATCTTGCCAAGGGGGCCCACGAGGTCGGACTACATGTCGAGCCCTCGTTCGTGACCGCGGCCTTCGTGCCGATCGCGGTCGGCGTGATTTGGTTGGTCAGTCACAGTATTCGAAAGCATCACCTCAAGCACGATGACACGCCGTCCGTGGCTGGCGACTGAATTGCTATACCGAAGGCACATAGGACGCCATTAACGCGGCACACAAGCAGAAGAAGAGCCCCGGCTGGAGGCCTGGGCTCTCCGTCTGAATGACAGGATCAATGTTGAGAACTACCCGGCCGTCGAGCCGTAACTGGGCCGTGCGGTCACGAGATAAAAATCCGTGGCCGGTGCCTGGATGATGACCGCGATCTCAATCCCAGTCCCGGATCTCGGGGCAGCCGGGTGGCTGGTCTTTGAGCCCTGCGATACATCAGGGAACGTACTCCTACCTGTCAGCGATCAGCTGCACGCCACTGTTGTTGGTTTTCAGGGTCGATGGCCATGTCGCCGATCATTGCTCGAGCCCCAAAACCGCCCTTGATACCGCGATTGAATCAAGGCGATCGTAAGTATCGGCTGCTGTTGGCTCTGGAGCGTTGGTGTAGAAGGGCTGCGGAGCAGCGTCGGCACCGAGACCAGCCGCTGCTGCGCCAAACGCCGCGATGCTCGCCGTAACTAGCAACAAGTTTGTCATTTTGAGCTCCATCACCTAGATTCCCCCGGCCGCGACTTAACAACGACGAGGCAAACTTACTGTCCGGCAGTCCAACACTAACTCCGAAAGAAACAGCTGGAACCTCACGCAGCGTTAGGTTCCAGGCCTCCAAATCATGAGAACGGGATTGCCGCGCCGCCATCGCACCTGGCTGGAGTGAACCTGCGACGACAGGTCGTACACCGAGTTTTCGCAGTGATCATCAAGGCTGGTTGTGATCACTTTGTGGCTTGCAATTCGCGTCCAGTTTCCGACAACGGCGCGATTCCGGTTACCTTCAGAATAAGCCTCTGATCGGCGGTTCGCTCCTTCAAAGAGCAGTCAAAAACCTTAAGTGCACCGGATCATCCAATCAATTTGTTTGGCGCGTTAAGGGCGGGTGCGCGCGTATCGCACCTCTCGCCGATGGATGATGAGATCGCGCTGTCGCGCAAACTCACCGATTCCGGCAGCCGCGTGCTGGTCACCAGCGATCTCGCGGCGATTTTGCCGACCGCGCTGAAAATTCTGGAAATAGGTCTAGTTGACCGGCTGATGTCACGCGCGGAGTGCCAGTCTTACAGGTCTATGGTTCAACTGAGACCTGCCCCATTGCGGTATATACGAAGCTCTCGGGAGATCTCGTGCCTCAGGGATCAAGCGGCCTGGCCGGTCTCTGCTGCGAAGCGGCGATCATCGATGATTCCGGCAGCATGTTGCCGCCCGGCGCCCCAGGCGAGATCGCAGTCCGTGGCCCCAGCGTCTTCTGCGAATATTGGGGTAATCAACAGCCAACGCTTGAGGCTTTGAGTAATGGTTGGTATCGCACCCGTCCAAATGCGACAATATGGCGTCCAACACCAGTCATTGGCACTTTCCGGTCGGGCTAGCGACCTTCATGCATTTCACATCAAGATTTCAGGATCACCGAAGTCGAGATTTCCTTGAGACTTGAATCGCACCCAGCGTCAGGTTGTATGATTGCGATCTGTTCAAACAGCGGAATCACGGATCTCAAGTAACGAACTCTCGCCCATGCGAGAGGTGTCAACACGCAACAAACAACAATCTCTCGGATGTTCGACGAGTTTGGAACGGCGGGTCTGTTTTCATGTGGGCGGCGCATCAGAAGCCCGGCAACCGTCGCTTTGCATATAGCGAGACGGGACCGCCGACACACCCGCTCAAGCCCTGCGTTGATAGATGCTGTCTGTAGGCGCCTTTCACCGCATCATTCTTCCCAATCATCATCCGGATCTCCTGCGTGCCTCTGAACTGCCTAGAAGAGCCGCTCTTCACGACAAAGATCGGCACGGGACAAACGCATCTAGCGCTCCCATCCCTCTACTCCGCATTGATGAGGGACGTTGTCGACGACATGCCCGCCGTACGGCCTTATCAACGGCAGGCCTTGCATGCGTTCCTGGTGCAGGTCGGCGCACTTGCGCACTTGGAAGGGAACATTAATGCCCCCGCACTTGAGACGTCAGTGTGGGCGCGCTTATTGCGTCGCCTCACCGCGAACTTTAGTGGCGATGAACCTTGGAGCTTGGTCGTCGAGGACGTATCGAAGCCAGGCTTTCTACAGTCCCCAGTCCCAGAAGGAACGCTCAATGCCCTAAAACAGCGCGACGAAACGCCCGATGCCCTGGACATACTCGTGACTTCGAAGAATCACGACGTCAAGGCAAAACGGATGGTAATCGCCCGACCCGAACACTGGTTCTACGCGCTGCTGACGTTGCAGACGATGCAAGGATATCTTGGCGCGGGAAACTACGGGATCAGCCGCATGAATGGCGGCTTTGCTTCACGACCCATGGTTGGTCTCGTTCCAAATGGTGGGATGGGCGCGCGGGTGCGACGGGACATCAAGCGCCTCTTACAAGGACGCAGCGACATTCTAAACGACAATCCGGCGTTCGCGGCTGTGAACGGAATCGGCCTCGTGTGGATGGTACCTTGGAATGGAGACTCGCCCATTGCACCAAAGGAACTGGATCCGTTCTATGTGGAAGTGTGCCGGCGAGTGCGACTCATTCGAGAAGACACTCGCATCGTTGCACTTCGCGCAAAGACCAAATCTGCACGGATCGCCTTTCCTAAGCATACGAACGGCGTGACCGGAGACCCGTGGACGCCCATTGACCAGCGAAACACCGTCAGGAAGGCGCTCACGGTTGATGGCGCTGGGTTCCACTACAAGCGCGTGACAGACCTGCTCGATGCGCGGCAGTATAAGGCTCCCACTCTCCAGCGATGGCAGGAGGAGGACGGCACGGAAGGATACAGCTTCGTGCTGACGGTAATGGTCCGTGGGCAAGGCGGCACGGATGGCTTCCACGAACGTCGCATTCCCCTGCCCGCCTGCGCGCTGCCGCTCTTCGGAGCGGGCGTCGATACGCTCGCAACCTTGGCTAACGAACGTGTCGCGGACGCAGCGACGATGCGGGTTAACGTCTTGAGACCCGCACTAATTGCTCTCCAGGGCACCACTGACAATCCGCGCATCGCACAGCCTGCATGCGAAGCCAGGGCCTCGCCTTTTCTGGCGGCGTTTGATCGCAGCGTGGACAGCACTTTCTTCGAAGCGCTCTTCCATGAACTCACTGCGCCCGATGATGCCGCGAAGCGAACAGCACGACGCCAATGGCTTCACGCACTTAGGGGCTTGGCGATCCATCAATTGGCGACAGCAAAAGCTTTCACACCACGCTCGGCAATGCGCCGATACCAGGCGGAGGGCGTCGCCGAAGATGCGATCGAATCCGCTTTTCGTCGGAACTTTCCCAATGGCGACAGAGGTGCCGCATGATTGACATTTCGGTCACTGAGCCCCGCTGCGACGTGGATCCACGGCCTCCTCTTGGAGGCGGTTACCGCTCCTATCCGGTGGATGCGCCGCTCCGCAAACTGCGCAACAGGATCAGCATGCTAGCGAAGATGAAAGCCCGCGGCGAGCTCGCGGCGCTGAGGCGCCTCAATTCTGGCCGCTCCGACAAATCGGCCTTGTTCCGATTACTGACTGATTGTGTTCCACAGCAGCTTCTTGGCAGCGGCTCGGCGCCGGTCGGCGCTCCGGGATCCGAGTTAGATATGGTCCGGCGTTTTTCAGCAGTCGCTTCCATGATGGCGTTGCGGCCGGAGGGCCTAAGGACCTGGAGCCTCGGAAGAGCTATGGCCGAGGCAGGCGTAACCGAGCTGCGCTTGTCAATTTTTCTCGCGGCGCGCGGCGACATATTTAGAGATCTCGCGCGCCGTCTCGCCCGCCGGCTTGCTTACCATGCCGAGGTGCTGCCTTATCTCGATCTCGGGCGTTTGCTTCTCATGGAAAGTCTCCCCCAATATACTAACGATACCGACTCGGTACGGATCGCCCTTGCTCGCGATTTTTGCCGCTCCGCTCGCAGCATTTCGCCCACAACAGAAGGCAAGGCGGGCACGAAGTCGACCGACGAGTAAGACCTCTCTGACTCTCTGCACGATACGGCTTAACATGCTCGCGTCCCGCTTTCTGCAAATTCACTGGCTTACATCTTATCCGGCAACATTGCTCAACCGAGACGATAGCGGCCTCGCTAAGCGGCTGCCCTTCGGGGATACGCTTCGCACGCGGGTGTCATCTCAGTGTCTGAAGCGGCATTGGAGAACGGTTGACGATGAATGGTCGTTGCGGCGCATAGGGCCTGAAATGGCCGTACGTTCGCGGGAAACGCCAGAGAGGCGCATTCTTCCCGCGATGCAAGAAGCCAATGCCGGGACCGCTGACGTCATGGCTGCAACAGTTGCTGCGATCGCCGAGCAGCTATATGGCAGCAAGGCTGCGGAGCAATCGAAACGTCCAGTCTTGCTATTGGGCGAGCCTGAGATTCGATATCTTTCCGATAAAGCAATTGAAATTGGCAAAGCCGCGAAAGATGCAAACGCGGCCGACCAGGCCGTAAAGACATTGTTCAAGGAGGAAAGAGGCAATCTCTCCGCTCTTCGCCGCCAAGGCGTCTTGAACGCAGGCCTCGAGACAGCGCTCTTCGGTCGAATGGTTACATCAGATCCCGAAGCAAATACAGACGCCGCAATTCACGTGGCCCATGCGTTCACGGTCCATGGTGAAGCGGCCGAAAGTGACTACTTCACGGTCATAGACGACCTCGCGCACGAAGGTAGCTCCGCCTGCACAGCTGGTCTATTTGATACAGAGCTGAGCTCGGGGTTGTTCTATGGTTATGTGGTTGTCGACGTCCCTCTGCTTGTCTCGAATCTCGGAGATGATGTCGGCCTCGGCAGCAAGGTGGTCCAACATCTGATCCACCTCATTGCAAAGGTTTCGTGCGGCGCCAAACGGGGCTCCACGGCACCCTATAGCTACGCTGAGTTGATGCTCGTCGAAACGGGTGACCGGCAACCGCGTACGCTGGCGAACGCTTTCCGCCAACCTGTTAATGCGCGGTCAAGCGCGGCCTTTGTTGCGCTCTTCAATCATATCGAAAAGCTCGACCGAACATATGGTGCACATGAAATCCGGGGCCATCTGTCGATTGACCAAGGCGATTTACCAGGATCAACCCTCATGTCCCTGGACGATCTTGCCATCTTCGCCGCCAAGATGGTTGCCACTATGCCAACGGCGAAATGAGTCTCATGCCGTCATTCCTCATGTTGCGCTTGGAGGCGCCCCTGCTGTCTTTCGGCAGCGAAGCGATAGACGCGAATGGACCGACACGGGATTTTCCAGGCGTCTCGATGATGACCGGGCTGCTCGCCAATGCGCTCGGCTATTCTCGTCATGAACGGGCAAAGCACCAGCGGCTGCAAGATCGGTTAATCTTTGGCGTGCGGATCGATCGGGCTGGGCATCAGTTGCTCGATTTCCAGACCGCCCGGCTTTCAAAAAGCGATGAGGGCTGGACAACTCGAGGTAAGCCGGAAGGGCGCGCCGGCGGTGAAGACACGTACGATAGCCCTCACATCCGCTTGCGCCATTATTGCGCCGACCCCGCCTTGACGGTCGCGGTACGTCTTGCACCTCCCGACGAGTCACCGACGCTCGATGATCTCACCATCGCAGTTTCTCGTCCCGCGCGTCCTCTGTTTATCGGCCGAAAGCATTGCTTACCATCCACACATTTGCTCATCGGAGTTCGCGATGGAAAGAATAGCGTGGCTGCACTGCAGGCGACTCCCGCCGCTGATGATAGCTTAGATCGATGTCGCTTCGTTGTCCAGCAGTGTGAGCTCGTTACACTAGACTGCAGCCAAGTTATCCGCCTTACGCATCGAAGAGATTGGATCGCAGGAGTCCACACTGGAGAGGCTACTGTGTCGACGTTGACGCTTTCGGCTCAGGTTCCGAATGGAGCCGAGGCATGAGCGGCCTTCATATGGTCAGGCTCGATCCTGACGTGGGGCGCGCAATGGCTTGGGGCGTTCGCGAGAAGCTGCTGAAGCCTGGCGGCGATGACGGCTATCTATGGCACGCATTGCTTGCAGCGGCCTTCGGCGATCTCGCACCGAAGCCGTTTCGATTGGTAGAACAGAACGGCCACCGCCCTGCGTATCTTTTGGGCTATGCTAACGCTACGGAGGACGAATTGCGTCGACGCGCGGCGGAGTTTTGCGATCCCACGATTGCATGTGCGCTCCGGGTGTCTTCGCTGGCTGTGAAGCGCATGCCTGATTCTTTTATCGCCGGGCGCCGACTTTGGTTCGAGCTACGCGTACGTCCCGTGGTCCGGCAGACGAGAAACGGCGACAGAAGAAGAAAGCGCGAAATCGATGTGTTTCTACATCAGACGCGGGCGCGCCCCGATGCCAGGAAGCTCTCGCGCGATGCCGTTTACACGGCTTGGTTGGCCTCTCATTTCGTGAAGGGTGGCGCGGCCCTTGATATGATCCGCATAGTCTGGCTCCGCCGCTCGGCAATCACGCGCCGCGGCCGCGCGCGCACGGTTCAGGTTCACGGTGAAAAGGGTGGTGGCCCAGACGCCTGTTTCGAGGGCGCTTTGACAGTCACCGATCCGAACGCCTTCGAGGCGATGCTCGCCAGGGGCGTTGGGCGGCACCGCGCCTTTGGCTTTGGTATGCTGCTGCTGAAACCGATGCCGCAATAACGTCGCTTTGTTTGTTAATAGAAATAGGCGCTTGGTAGACGCCGATCTCATTTTCGAGCTTCCCCCGCATACGCGGGGATGGTCCCGGTGCATATGCGAACGGACAACTCGATGGCAAGAATTCCCCGCAAGCGCGGGGATCGTCCGCTCAAAGCTCGCGAGGGAAGCGCCCCACTGGCTTTGGCCTTTGGCACGACCGAGCGCGCTCAACTGGTGTTCCGTCACTAACATTCGAATCCGGACCTGTCGCGAACATGGTTCGCTCGCAGCATGGGAAACGACCTGATTGTAACTTGATGGCGATCGCAGGGGACTGGAGCAACGGTGCACCGATGGAAACACAGCTCAGAAGATTACCAAGCGAGCGAGGATCGTGCTGATGACGGCGGAAGATCATGGCGTTGCGGCGATTATACGTGAAGTCAAGGCTTCGAAGACCACCGTCTGGTCGGGGGTAGGACTATTTGGCCAAGCCTGGTGTCGATAGTGGAGTGGTGGCGTCTCTTCAGGCGCGCTTCGGACCACGCTTCGAGAATGTGTTTCGCTCAATGCGGTAGTCGGTATTAGCGACGTGATCTGATCATGACCGAGTGCCAGAATTACACGATGGGGATCCATTCAAAGTTCGAGGGAGAAGGAAAGGCTGCGCCCTTGCCGCAGGCCAGAGCCGACGAGGTCGGAATTTCACAGCAGCGGCTCATCTGGCTTGACGATTTCTTCGCTCGCGAGATAGCCGACAAGCGCGTGCCGGGCGCAGTGGTCGCAATTGCAAGAGACGGCAAGCTGATTCACTACAAGCCATATGGGCAGATGGATCCGGTAAAAGGAACGTCAATGCCACTCAATGCCCCTGTTTGCACTCGCCTCCATGACCAAGCCGATGGTGGCGGTCGCCGGGCTTACGCTGATGGAAAAAGGGCGCCTACCTCTACAGGCCAAGCTTTCGGATTACTATCCGGAATTCGCTAACATGAAAGTGGGGGTGCCGCAGACTAGCGGTC
>NZ_AWZU01000095.1 GCF_000472385.1 Bradyrhizobium sp. ARR65 | reverse complement strand
CATCAGACCAGATTTCGACGGTCGCAATTGTAGCACCGCTCGCCATAACGCCTTTGATCGCTCGTCTGACGTCAGCTTCGGTGAATCTGGTCTTCGGCATGTGAGGCATTCTGCGGGGTCTTTGGCCCAAATAGTAAAGCTCTTCAAACTGACTTGTTGAAGGGTAGATTATCGCCCATTCAACGCAGCCTTTACGCCGTCAGAAAAGGGCGCGATCGATCCGATCGCGCAATCGGTCGCAATGGCGCGCAAATACTGATCTCTCAGACCGTCGCGAAATCAGAGTTCCATCGTGCCCCGCACTGATGCNTCTCTTGGCCAGCAGTGTCAGCATTTGCCAGCACCCTGTCAGTCAGACCGGCACGTCGATGGCGACATGCTAGAAATCGATGGCATCCATGAATCCTCTTGTCGGCAAAACCAGACTCGCAGTAGCCATTGCACTACAACGCAAAATTCTGGACTTCGGCATGGCTCCTCGCTCGAACGAACTTCCAAAGACTGGATTCGCCGTTGAGATCGACGGCCGAATCAAAGCCGAGTTCAACACCAGAGAGGGTGCTCAGAACGGCGCCATCGAGTTGAAACGCCGTTTCCCCGCGCTCCGAATCCGCCTCTATGACGCAGAGACGCAATCGCGGCACGAAATCCAGGCTTGAGTGGCCTCAAAGGCTGTCATTTGCCGACATTCCAGTCGACATTTGTATGCATCTCGATCAACGCGCTGCGAGCGGATCGTCGCTAGGATGATCTTATGATCAGCGATGTTCGAGCGCAGACCGACACGTAATGATTGCTAGCAATTGCTGTTGCTGACGCTCGCAAGCGTAAAGCCTAAGTCCGCAGACAGAAATGCGATCGTCGATGCCCACGCTCGCGCCTGTTTTCGCGCGCTGATCCCGTCGAAACCGCGATAGCTGAGCTCCGCATCTTGCGCGGATGTCGCGACACGCCTTTCTATCGCTGTGAATAGATGGGCGAAGGTCAGCATCGAACATGAAAAAAAATCTCGAAACAGATTTGCACACGGCCGCCGTCAGTCAGGGCGCGCCATGAAACGGAAAATCTGCGTCTACGTCGGCGAAGAACTCGTCACGCGGCTGGCGGCAGCCGCCGGCCAACACGGCGCCACCAAGTCCGGCCTCGTCAGCGCTGCGCTCGATCGTTTTCTTGATATCACAGGCGATCAGGATCGCCGCCCCGGTGTGGATGAACGTCTGGCCCAGATGGGCCAGCAACTCGATCAGCTCGCGCGCGAATTGAAATTCGTTAGTGAAACGGTAGCGATGCACGCGCGCTATCATCTTACTGTGACGCCAGCGTTGCCGGACGCCGCGCAATCCGCTGCCTGCAGAGTAGGCGCAGCGCGCTTTAATGAGTTCGTCACGCAGGTCGCACGACGGGTCGATCAGCAGAAACCCCTCATCCGCGAAACGCTAGACCGACTTGCCGCGACAAATGCGCATTGGCTTTCGCCTGAGGATCACGCTCTGCAAAGTGCTGCCGGCGAGCATGGAGATCATGCCGATCGCGCCCTGAACGGCCGCTCGCTCGACGCGCACGTGGCCGCCGTGTCGATTTCGTCCACGCCAACCACCGATCCCGCCGACAGCGATACGCTGCAAGACAGCCAACCAGAGGGGGTGCAGGAAACGGCGGGGCAGGACAACCAGCAAGGCACGCGCACACCGACCGGGGCTCGAGTCTCAAGCTTGCAGCTCGTTTTCCGCGTCTTCCTGCCGTTCGCCGCCTGCTACTACTTGTCCTACCTATTTCGAACTATCAGTGCGCTCATTGCCGGCCCGCTGACAGCCGAGTTCGAACTTTCTCCGTCCAGTCTTGGTCTGCTTACTTCTGCCTATTTTCTGACGTTTGCCGTCGCGCAAATACCGATCGGCGTCTTCTTGGATCGTTATGGCCCTCGCCAGGTTCAAGCTGTAGTGCTGGTGTTCGCAGCCGACGGGGCGGCACTGTTTGGCGCCTCGGACGGCTTCCTCTCCCTTCTAGCCGGCCGCGCGCTGATCGGCCTCGGGGTCGCCGCTGCCTTGACGGCAGGCCTGAAAGCGACAGTCCTGTGGTTCCCCAAGGAGCGTGTCGCGCTCGTCAACGGTTGGATGGTCATGCTTGGCGGACTGGGCGCCGTGACCGCGACGATGCCTGCCGAGTGGGCGTTGTCCTGGGTCGGCTGGCGCGATCTGTTCGAGTGGCTTGCGATGGCAGCTACAGCAATGGCCGCGATCGTCTATCTTTTTGTCCCCGACGCGGCGCCGGCACCTTCAGCCAACGACCGCCGGCCATTCGCGGGGTTGCGGGAGATCTACGCCGACTTACGCGACCAGCTCTCCATGATGACCACGCCCGTGCTGCTCATCGTAGGCGACGAGGACGCGGCCTGTCCCGAGCAACCTGATGCTGAAGGCCACACTGCCGAACGCCGGCCTCTGGATATCGCCCAACACCGGCCACTCCATCAATCTCGAAGAGCCAGCAGCATTCAACTCCCATCTCGAAGCCTTCCTGGGTGCCGTCGAGCGCCGAAGCTGGCGCCGTTCTTACACGACAGCAAAGTTCGCAGGCCGCCGACTCAGCCTCGAACACAAGCCAGAAGCTCACGCTCCGATCCACATCAACCACGAGCTGGGCGACGGCAACATCATCGCATTGCAACAGGCCAGTCGTCCCACCGATATCTCCCCCAGCGAGCTTCCCTCATGAGCACCTAGTACGTGCTCACGGGTTGGCGGTTGCGCGGACGCCGGAAAACGGCTTTTTACGACCGTTCTTCACGAAGCTCAAAACTCACGGTGTATCGGCTGCGGCTCGATCGTGACCTTGATTGATTTTCTGTTGGGGCAGAGCGATCAGCTTCAACTTCGCCATCACCTGTTTATACCTGAGAATGGAGGCGGGGCAGGCGTTCGCCTGGCGAAGCGACAGCGCCGCTCCAAGTGAGTTCAGATGGTCGGCTTCGCTCTCTGTTTGACGCAAAACTTGAGGAAGTTTTTCTGGCGACCGTGACGGAGCGAACGCCGCGCCGGTAGGTGATTGCTGCGCTCACCATCTCGTCCACCCAGGACGGGCTTGCCGTCCTGGGCGGAGCAAACTGTGCCGATAGAACATCGTGACCCTGCTGGGCTTATTGCTGACGCGGGTAACCCTCAAACCATTGGCCGATGTAAGGACTGGAGTTGTCGCTGCGGGACGGCGAGGGTGGCAAATGGGGCGGGTAAGTCGCAGCAACCAGATCGTGAGCGCGCGTCTCTCTGTTAGGGTGAGACCTCGCGGCGAATGCCGGAGAGCCGGCAAGTAATAGGAGACTCGCAACTAGGGGGATAGTCTTTTTGATGATCCACGTCATTTCTATTCTCCGTTCAGTTCACCGATCAACGGAATATCGCCCCTCCCAATCATTTATTCTAACAGATCATTATTCTCACAATGTTCGATTTAATCGATTAACGACTGCGATGATCACTTGCGACGCTTCGCATCATCTCCTGATCTATTGCTAGGGCCTGTGTTCAGTTAAGAAGGATGATAGCGCAGGCGAGGTGAACGCCGGCGAGAAGGTTTCGCGCGAGTGGCCTTCGCGGCCAGGCAGAAAATCTTTGATCCGATCCCACTGATCATCGCGTAACCCATAGCGCCGCATCGGTCGGCTCCTCCTCAGGCCGACCGCCCCATGAGTCACACAATTGCTGATTTGGGAATCCCCATCGCTGCCGTCGCTTCACCTGGTCTGTGTTTGATTCCGATCCGTTCTCGCGCAAAACTCCCCTAATTGAAGGCAGGCCCTAGACCAATTTCTCCCGGCAGACAGTTGCGGTGGAACGATCTTCCGACTGATGTGTCGCTGGTCCAAGCTGGCCGCGATATTCACCGCGCCCCATATTTTCGAGGCGGTGAGGTGATTGAACGGTTGCAGGCGGTTTATGCCATCGAGGCCGAGATCCGCGGCAGCAGTGCCGAGCAGCGGCTTGCCGCCCGCCGCACCAGGACGGCTCGGTTGATGGCGGCGCTCAAGACGCGGCTGACGGCAACGGTCGGCCAGCTCTTCTCCCAGTCGAAGCTGGCGGAGGCCATCAACTACGCGCTCAATCACTGGGAGGGGCTGACGCTGTTTCTCTGCGACGGCCGCGTCGAGGTCGACCGCAATACGGTCGAGCGTAAGACGCAACTCGTTGTTCAGCGGCAGCGAAGGCGGCGCAGAGAGCTGGGCGATCCTGGCATCGCTCGTGAAGACAGCAAAGCTCCAGGGGCTCGATCCGCAGGCCTACCTGTCCGACGTGCTGGAGCGGATCGTTTCCGGGCGAACCAAGAGCCATCAGCTGCACGAGCTGCTGGCTTGGAACTGGAAGGCGGCCCGCCAGGGCATCGGACGGGCCGCCGCATGAGCCCACGTCGCCAAAAGGCCTCGCCGTCGATTCGTCAGCCGCCCCAACTTGCTGGCGATCTTGCGCGACCTGCACGCCCGCGGAGATCCCATTGGTCATGACCCAGCGTTCTTTCATTTTAGCGGCGGCACGGCCAGTTCGGTTTCTGGCATCTCGCGCGCCAGCCTTTGGCGAAGCGGGCCGAGCCGATCCGCATAATGCCGCCACCGCCCGACCGACGATGCATAGATCGGACGGCGCACCTGGACCGCGCTCGCCGTGGCCGATGGCATCGGGCTGGTATGGAAGCGCAGGACCTCGTCGTCCCAGCCAAGCCCGACGAAGTCGATTATCCGACGACTGGCGCCAGGCTGATCCCTCACCAACTCCTCGTAGTCGATCTCCATCATCACGTCGGGCGGGAGCGTCGCCTGCCAATGCCGCGCCAGACGCCGGAATGCGAGATAGTAGTCGGCGACTTCGATTTGGTCGTACGAGAACGGGAACTTGCCGCGGAAATGCGCCTTGAGCATTGCCCAGCACGCGTCGAGCGGAGACCGGCGCACCAGGACGATCTTGGCGTTGGGCAATGCCGCATGAATGAGACCGCAAAAGAGATAGTTCTCGAGCGTCTTATCGACGGATCGCGCACCGGCCGGCAGGCGCAGCGCCGCCACCGCCTCCATATAGCGCTGGCCGACGATCGAAGGATCGGTCTTGTCCGACCGATCCGCCATGGCGCGTTGCATCACGGTCGCGAACGCAGCGGTTTCCCCGACCGAGTGCATCGCTGGATGGCTGCCGATAATGCGCTCGATTAGGGTTGTGCCGGTCCGCGGCAGCCCGGTCACGAACACAGGAGCCGCGGAGGCATACCCTCGCGGCGCGCTCTTGAGCCAGTCGCGCGTGTGCGCGCTGATGATCTGATCGATCTCGGCAAGAGCGCGTGAGGGATCCACGCGCAGCAATGCATGCTGCAGCCTGCAGCCGGCTGCGACGTGATCGTAGGCGCGCTCGTAGCGTTCGAGGTCCTCGCATTCCTTGCCGAGCGCAAAGCGCAGTAGCACCTCGTCCGGCCCCGGCAATGCGCCGTCGCGGAGCAACGCTTCCATCTCCTCGACATGATTCCGCGCCGCCGTCTGAATCCGCAGGTCAGAGCGCAGGTAATGGGCGAGTGCGTAGCGCTTTCTCAGGCCGATGGCGGCGTCGCAATGGGTCTCGGCCTCCGCCAGCGCCCCGGTCATCCGCTCGGTTGCGGCCAGGTTGAACAGGTACTGCGGTTCATCCCTTTTCGCCGCGACCGCGCGCGCAAAGAAGCCCCCGGCCCGGTCGTGCAATCCGAGCAGACCAAACATCGCGCCGACCGCGTCAAGCGCATCGGCTGCAGTTCCGACACGCCTTGCCGCCGCTTCCGTCGCCGCCAACGCCTTGGCAGTTTCGCCACCAAAGTACAGGCATTTTGCCTGAAGTACATGCGCAATCGGATCCCGGGGTGCGAGCGCAACCGCCCGGCCCGCGCTGACGATCCCGGCATCATGACGGCCGCGCTGCAGTGCGGTTTCGGTGAGCAACATCCAGGCCTCCGCATCCTTGGCGTTGCGCGCCAGGATCTCGGCGCAGATGCGCTCGGTCGAGGCGACATCGCCCGTGCGGAAGGCACGACGTGCGGCGTCGATCGTTCGAGCTGGGTTCTGCTGCGGGACGGGATTCAAAGCAGGAGCCTCATGAACTCTCAACGGCCGACGTCGGACACAGGCTATTACATAGTTGGCGGCTCCGTTAACGAAGCCGCCAACTCAACGCGAATCAGCTCTTAAAAAGGACTTCGCGCGATCAGTGATGATCGTGGTCGTGATCGCCCAAGGCAAAGCTCTGGAACAGATCGCCGATGGCCGGACGGTTCTGCGGAACGTAGGGATTGTCGTCCGACGTCCTCGGGTTCGGCAGGTTGTCGCGGCTGTACGACGAGAGCTTCGGCAGGTCCCAGTTGCGCTCGATGAACTTCACGATCGAGGCGTGGTCGGAATATTCATGCGAGACGTGACCACCCCTGGAATACCTGGACACGATCAGCATCGGAATCCGCGTGCCGTCGCCGAAGTAGTCAACGGGCTGGACATAGCCGGAGTCGTAGTAGCCGCCGCCCTCATCAACGGTGACCAGGATCGCGGTCGATTCCCAGAGCTCTTTGTTGGCCTGCACCCCGTCGATGATCTTCCGGGTAAAGGCCTCGAACAGGTCCACTTTCGACGAGGCCGGGTGACCGTCGTTGAAGGTTGACGGCTTCACCCACGACACCGCCGGGAGGGTGCCGTTGGCGATGGCATCGTAGAGAGCGTTAACATCTTGCAGATGGGCTCGCCCGGCCGCGCTGGTCATGGTCGAGGCCGAGTACAGGAACGGATTGCAGATGTTGCAGTAGAGATAGGCCGGCGGATCGATCGTACCGAAGTTCGCACCCAGACCCGGCGCTGTCTTGAAGTCGGTCCAGCGCTCACCGTAATAGGCCCACGAGACATTGGCCGCGCTGAGCACGTCACCAATGTGCTTCTGCTTGATTACCGGCGGCAGGGTGAACGGACCGTTATTTGTTGGATCGGTGGCTCCGCTGCCGATGAACGCAGGCACGTAGTTGTTCAGGAGATAGTAGGCACCCGGCCTGCAGTTTGGCGAGACATTGATGGCCTTGAGGTAATTGGCGATCGCCGCGACGCCCGGCTGCGTCGGGTCGGAGCAGTTGGTGTAGCTGCCGCCGCCGTAGCCGTCTTGCATGTACCAGTTGTTGGTGCCCGGCAACGGATTGGGATCCTCGATCTGGTTGGTCGGGGGAACTGCCGGATTGCCGTTAACGTCGGCATAGTAGAGCGCATCGGCGTAGCCGAACATCATCTGGTTGGCGAAGGTGCCGCCCATGACAGGCTGGTGATAATTGTCAAGCAGCGTGTATTCGCGGGCAAGCTTGGCCAGGTAGGGCACATCGCCTTTGGCGACATTGTAGAAGCCCATCGCGATGTTGCCTTCCTTGAGCAGCGGCACCGGCGCCGGCGAGGGAAATGGCTTGCCATTGCTGCCTGACGATACGGTCTCCTCCACCCACGGGAACAGATCGGCCTGGCAGCCGCTCGGATTGCGTTGCGTCGCCTTTGAGACATCGCAATCGAGCTGCTGCCACATCTGATAGAAGCGATGTACAGGGCTGCCGCCATAGGTGTCGTAGAGGCTTCCGCCCGACGCGGTTACCAGCGGATACGGACCACTGGGCAGGTTGTTGTAGTTCGCGATTCGGCTGTCAGGCCAGTTGCTTGACAAGCCTGTCGCACCCGTGAGCAGCAGGGACAGATCCTGCACCTCCAGGCTGTACAACCCAGCGGTATCGGCGACGGTTTCGGCCTGTTGCGCCAGCGTCAGGTTCGCCACGCAGCCCGGGCCGTTGGTCGCAGCGCCAGTCTTAGGATCGTATATGTTCGTATAGCAGGTCAGAGGGGCATAGGATGTGCCCGGCGCCTGCAGCGGCTTGGAGGCCGTACCGTAGGCGACCTTGTTGCCGGGACTGATCTGATAGGTGGTGGCGTCCACCGCCGAATACTGGGTCGCCGTGGCATAGTTCGGACCAGGCGTACCATCCTCTTTAATGATCCCCTTGGACAGCAGGTTATCGACCAATTCGCCATTCTGAGCCTTATAGGTCGCGAAAACGTGGTCGAAAGTACGATTTTCGCCCATTATCACAATTACATGCTTGATTGGACTCTTGGTCTTTTGACCATTCGCGTTCGCTCCGCCGGGATCACCGTCGATCGCATAGGCATTATACCCCATCAACGAAAGGATGGCCGTAGTCACCACTGTGCGATCGCGCATGCGTTTTGTTAGCTGCTTAAGCATCGCGCCCCTCTTAAAGATAAGTTTTGCGGAGAAATCGTGCGATAACGGATCGTTATCGCGCGTTAACAATAGGAGCTTCGCATGTCAGGCTGACTGCGTGAGCATGTCATGTCGATTGCAGCAACATGTCAAAGCGATCACAGAGAGATGTCGACACGAGTGGGGCACTTTCGAGAGAGATGATCGCACCAGCGCACCCAAGTGGTTCGACTAGGGTCGCGACACGCGCTGTACAAGCGGCGCAGTTGGCGTTCGCTCTCAAGTCGGCGCTGGATCGGGACGACCGTGATCTCGATACAATGTTCTGTTCAAGTCAACTCAGCGAGCGGCTTGATTGAGGCGGCGAATTAGGCTGGCGCCTGCCCAAGTCCAAATACACGGCAATCCTCTTTGCTCGTTATTTCTGGAGCTGGTCCGCTTTGTCGGAGTAGACCGGAAGTAACTGGCTCCAGAAACAGCAAGGCCGCGACGTCGGGCGGCCATTTCTGTGTGTGTGTGCCGAGTATGAACGACAGCTTGGAGGTGGAAGTCCGCCTGTGCGTCACGAATCGTTGTTGCGATGGCGGCGTTTGTGGCGATGGTGTCGATCGAGACCTTGAGACCGTCCTTTTCGGCGATCCGCTCGATCAGGACCGGAATGGCGGCGGTTTCATTAGTCTTGTCGGCGACCGCCTTTTGGCCGAGCACGAGACGATTGGTGGTCGCAAAGTCAGAAACGAGGTGAAGAAGTGGCCTGTCCGCACCGCGATCATGGCTTCGCCGGGAGGTTTTGCCATCGATAACGACGAGGTCAACGTCGCACGCTGGCCCGGATGAAAGAGCCGGGCTCACCGCTGCGCTCGTGCTGACCGATGCGCCCCTGGTTCATCGGCGATGATGTCATCACTGGGCCGTGCGACGTGCGGGCGCAGCGGCCGGCCGCAGCTCCATTGTGGATACGCCCGCCGCAATGTTCACGCCCGTCTGTCCCTGCACGGACAACGGCTGCAAGGCGACCGTGCGGTCCGAGCCTCCGACCAGGACGTTGGCACTCGCTCCCGCGCCGACCGTGCCCCCGGGGCTCCCACCCGAATAGGTTCCCGCCAACGCCGCTCGGCGCAGCGTGGTCGGCGCAAAGACGGCCCAAGTCAACCGGCCGCCGGACGTGGCGCCGATGTCGAGCCCAAAGGTGCTGACTGTGCCCTGATAAGCCTCGCGCGCCCTGCCTCTCGCCGATGCATAGATGCAGCTCAGCTGCCGCTGTCCCCCGACAATCATGCCGACACCGGGCGATATGTTGCAGGTGAGCGTGCCGACCCTCGTTCGCCCGGCCTGCTGTGCCGTGGCCGGAACCACGGCGAGCGCGAGCGCCAGGGCGGTGCATGCGATTGCGACACTGTTCAGCGTTGCTTTGTTCATGGGCGGCCCTCCGTCGACGCATTCTGATGGTCCCCTCAACGCGGACCGACATTGCGATGTTCCTGTTCCATCAGCTCGGGCAGCGAGCGATGGCCCGCGCGACGCGCCGCGCTCGGATTGCCGCCGAGAAAGGCCAAGGAAGGACTAAACGTTGAGTCGCTTTGCGGACAGACAGGCCCGGCCCAATTTGCTCAAAATGCGGCCGTGGGGTCCTTTCGTCAACGGGTCTCACTTATCGCCGCTGCGAGCTCGATCGGGTCAATGGCGATCAGATCTCCGTCAGATTCCTACGTCGCGGCAAAAGCAAGAAATCCAAAGAGCCGGCTGAGATGTTGTAAGGCAGCCGGCGGGCTCGCTCGTCTCTCGCGGCTACGATTAGCGTTGCTGGCCCGGTCTGCTGTGTTGGCTAATCGGCTCGCCGAGCCTCATAGCTCCGGATCAGCGCCAG
This sequence comes from Bradyrhizobium sp. ARR65, assembly GCF_000472385.1. Taxonomy (GTDB): domain Bacteria; phylum Pseudomonadota; class Alphaproteobacteria; order Rhizobiales; family Xanthobacteraceae; genus Bradyrhizobium. The sequence continues at coordinate 1,425 of NZ_AWZU01000095.1, read as the reverse complement.
ATTTTTGAGAATACGGTCGGCCAGCGAGGAAACCTCGGGATCCTTGGTGGTCTGTTCGTCGTCGCGATAGGACAGGCGACCGGCTTCCGCAATGCTCTCGCGGTCGCTGCCGACAACCCAACGAACGCGCCCACTGATTTTCACCGAATCGTCCCCCATGCCCCGTCGAACTTGCTCTTGTTTTGCGAACGGTTCAATCCGCAATTTGCAAGGAACGTTGAACAGAGGATCGGCCGACGTCAGCCCCACTGCATCAGCTCTGGTAGGCGCGTGATCGCCCGCGCAATGCGCCGCGCCTCATCCTTTGTTAGCCGCCGCTGCTGCGTGCGCCTGAGCTCCATCTCCTCGTAATACAGATAGCAGAGCGGCTGGCCGGCCGCATCGCGCACCATGAACGACTCCGTGTACTCGTCGAGGCTCCAGGGCGGCGGAAAGCGGCGCTGTTCCATCATTGCGGTTTTCTTGTTCCTTTGTTCGCGGCTGGAGCAATTTTGGCTTCGCCTGAAACAAGCATGAACGGCCATTAAGAATCTGGGTAAGAATTGCCGTCCCCTTTTGCCTTGGCGATGCCCTCGCGCTGCCGTTCGAGCATGATCTCGCGCTCGACTGCGCCATCGCAGCGAACATCTTCAGCATTAGCCTGCCCGTGGCGCTTCGGGTGTCCACCGCGTCGCCGCCAAAGTTCAGGATGCGTAGGCCCACACGCTTGCTCTCCAGTAGATCAACCAGCTCCGAGAGGTGCCGGGCGCTCCTGGCCAGCCGGTGGGGCTTCGTCACGACAAGCGTGTCACCCTCGCGCGCGTAGTCGAGCGCCGCGTTCAATTGAGAACGGTCTGCAACGGATGACACCTGCTCTGGAAGATGTTCACACACCCGGCGGCTTGCAGATCGCGCAGCTGCGCCTCAAGACCAGCACGCTGTTCAGTGGTCGAGGTACGGCCGTAGCCAATCAGAACGCCCTGCATGGTTTTCAACCCGATTTGTCCATTAACATCTAAACGTCTGAATCGTTAGTGTTCGAAAACCAGAAGCAGGTTCAATGGACGTTTCGGCAGGGAAGGGCGGACATGTTCGTTGAACCCAGGTCAATTGGACACGTGAGCTTGCCGCGGCAATTAACATGACTGGATCCGGCGCCGCGCGACCCGATTGTGCCTGATTGAGTTCGAATAGGAACCGGCCACGAAACGCACTCGCTTCGCTCCTGCGGGAACGCATCCAAATCCACCGCATTCTCCCACGTAAGCAGTTTGGAGGAGACAATGAGGAACTATCTTTTTGCTGCGGCTTTAATCGGCGCCATGGCGACGCCTGTATTTGCGGATGAAGTTGGAGTCCATGTTGGACCAGCGGGAGCGGGCGTGACGACTGGCGAGTCGCATGACCAAGATCGCGATCGAACTGTAATTAAGGAGCGGGAACCCC
>NZ_AWZU01000094.1 GCF_000472385.1 Bradyrhizobium sp. ARR65 | reverse complement strand
GGGAGCATTCTTCTGCGCCTCTCTTAGCGCATGCCGGCGGGCTTGCCGCCGCCAACCGAACAACTGCTGCGGTGTCAGCCCATGCCGGTGTGCAACCGCGGTGACGCTCTCGCCATCAACATAGCTCGCGGCGACAATCTCCGCTTTCTGCTCCGCCGTCCANGCGCGCCGCCGTCCTGTTCCGGTGAAAACCTCCAGCCGGCGCACCGGCTCGGGCTTAGATTTGTGCAAAAGCTCAGTGTCCGACACGTGCCTAACCCCGCTCGACTCAGCGGTCGGACAATCGCCGATCAACCCGCTGCGCTGAAGGTGGGATCTAAGCGCCGCTTACGCCAAATCATCGAGATTTGCGATTACATGACGATCGCTGGATTGGCGTGCAATCCTGGTGGGATTTGCCACCGCCTGGTCACTGTCCGTTCGAAATTCGCTCGCGCGTCCCGGGATTAGAGCGACCAAACGTCTGCGATCGCTTGAAAGCTGCGCGAGGGCTGGCCAAAGCTCACGAGCCGGACATCGAGTGCGAAGCGCTTGAAGAGATCCAAAGCCCTTGCGATGGAATCGTGGATCCACTGCTCGTCATTTCCGAACGCTCCACCGCCGAGCGACGTGAGCAGAACCTTGTTTGATCGGGCGCGCGCAGAGTTGAGAACTCCACAAAGCATTGTTGCCTCGTAGGCTGCCTCGAGCACCAGACGTGCGAACGGCTCCCAGAGCGGCTTGGGAACGCTGCTGTATCCCACCGGAAGGGCAGAGCAGAAGGCCTGAGAAACCAATGGTCCAGGTTCGGCGCCGCGCGATTCGGTGACCTCGATATCGCTATGAAGTCCGATTCGGAGTTTTGCCCGTAGTGCATCAAGTTCGCTGGACTTCAGCTCTGTTAGGTGAGCTGCTATTGCCTGCAAACCACCGCGAGAGCAGAGGGCATAGCCGTTCTTCATCTCCCAGAGTGCGGAAACGGGTTGGCCCAGAGCTGCTGACAGATCTGCACCGATTTCTGCTAGCCCATCAAGTTGGCGGGTTGCTGTCTGACCATGCTCGTTGCCAACCGGGACAAAGTAGTTTCGATAAATGGTAGCCGCTCCTGCGGCAATCGCGCAGGCGGGGCCCTGGGTTCGATCGCTCTGATATCGGGTGACGCCCTGTTCTGGAGTAATCTCGGGGGAGACCATCTCCAAGGCGTTGAACTGAGAGGCTACCTGGAAAAGCGCGCGCACGTTAGTCGGGTCGCGATGCATGGGCCGGACGTCCCCGGTTACTATCTGGACCTTCAGTTTGCCGGGCGGAGCATGTGCCGACTTTGCGGCCGCCCGGAGATCTGACAGTGCGGTGAGATCAAAGTTCCCGATGCCGTACCGCTTTCCGTTTACAAGCGAACTCAGATAGCCTCCATCGACGGTGAGCTTGGATCGCGTGTCGCCGTAGGTGTTCTCACGAAATCCGGTCAAGCGTTCAAACCAGTCCATTTTAGGATCCTTCCGGTGCGGCCAACGGAATGGATTTCGCTCGCCTTACGATCGCCTCCTGAGCCGACGTTTTGCTGGCGCCTTTCGGGACGCGTCTCACTTCCTTGATCGCTTCTTCGGGCGTCATCCCTAATTCAACCAAAAGCCGCGCTGCAATCATGCCGGCGCGGCCCAGGCCGCCTTTGCAATGCACAACGATATCGTCGCCACGGCGCAACAACGCCCGGATTTCTCACCCGCGCATCTCCCAATCTTTTTCAAAGCTAGGCGGCGGGACAGAGTAGTCTGGGATCGGCAAGTGTAGCCAGGATAAGGCACGGCTTTGCACCGCTGACCCGAGTTGCGAGACCCGAAGCCCCTCAAGTTCGTGCTGCTCGACAAGCGTGAGCACGAGACCGGCGCCCCACGAGGCGATCACGTCCAGATCGGCGGAAAGATCTCGACACCACGCACCCGTCATAGCGGCATTGTCGTGCTTGCCAGGGCAGAACGTGATGCCGATGCGACCGTGGATCGGGCTGGCGCGAACCGCAGCGATTTCGAGCGGGTGCGTCCTGCTTGTCCGTAGCATGTAGGATTCCCCACTTCCCCTCTGGCCCGCCACGCGGGCGCTAGCCTTCGAGGAGGAACGCTATCGCAGCAGAGACGATTTTGCCAATACCGTCTTTTATACCCTGAAAGTTGGCGAGACGCTCGCCGCTCTGCTCGTCCATGTACAATTGTCGGTTTACCTCAATCATGATCGAATTTACTCGATCATCAGCGCGGTAATGTTTCGTTGGCAGCAGGGCGCCGGCGAACGGTCTATCGATAGCAACGCTCCATCCGAGATCATTTGCTAGCCGCGCAACGACGGAGATCAGCTTCGGCGGGGTGTGGACGGGGTCTGTGCCGACGCAGATGTCGGGCCTGCGCGGGTCTTGATCCGGCTCGTGCGGCAGCGGGTGAGCGGAGAAGCTGTGACAATCGAAGATGATGCAGCGGCCGTGTCTCGCGAGTACTTCGTCGACAGCCGAGGTAAGCACTGTATGATGCGGATCGTACCAGCGCTTCATGATCCGCTCGCGTTCTGCAGCAGAAAGCTCCGTCCTTAGACGAGCACCGGTGCTGGTCACGGTGTAGACCGCGCCCATGCCGCGTGTCGCCATCGGTTCGTTCCCGTCGTCGGGAAAACGCTCTACGTCACAGACGAGCCGACTAACCGGAAAAACGATTCGCTGGGCTTCGTGATCCGTCGGCGGAAACAGCTCGTCCGTAAAGCTGTCTGTCATCCGAAGCAACTCGGCATTCAGCTCGATGTCGCTGAGAGCAAATCGCGCACGCTCCTCAGCAGGAATGAAACGCGAACTGTGCGGGATGTGCAGGACACTTATCTTCATCCTGGACTTACTGCTTGGACTGATCTTCACCGCTATTGCTCCTCGAACCGGATGTCACAAATGCCACGTATCGCTCGTCAATCCAGCCGTTTCGGCGCGCATAGCGGACAATAGACTCCGCTTCGCTCAATGTCAGAGCATTGGCACTGAATCGGAACGTAGTCTGGCCGCGGCGCAGCCCCACGGCGAGCGAGTTATAAAATAAGCGTTGAACGAAGCCGGCTGAGGGACGGCTAGTGTCGGTAAGCAACACGCGCCGAACCGGCATGATGCTGCTCTTGCGGACAATAGCTGGAGCTGGGAGAGAAGAAGCGGCTAAGCCGAGCAGGACACTGCGCCGCGAAAGCGGAGCAGAGGCTCGATTATCTGGAAAAACGATCGACATGTTGCCCTCCGCGGTTCGCCGAGGGCTGGCACTGCTTGGATTGCCTTTAAATGGCCCCATCCCACTATCGTGGAAACCACCTTGCCGCAGCGGGTAGGTTGGTGAAGGTACCAGCCTTCGTCTTGATGTACGCGATTTACATAGGCCCGTCGGGCGCAATGTTCAAGTGCGGTGAGGTGGCCAACGCGCAAGGATAAACTGGGCCGTTTAGGGCTCGGCCGCTCTCGTGCAGACGATGATCGAAATATTCTCCAGAGCGCCGACGCGGAATGCGGTCGCCGCGACCTTGCGCACCCCACGAAGGGGATCTCGAGCAGTATTGAGGATCCTGTAGATCATCTGATTGCTCAGCATATCAGTGAGACCGTCGCTGCAAAGAAGCAAAGACTCCCCGACCGCAACGGCCGGGTGGACACTAACGTGGGGTTCGATCGACATCGGGAATGAAGCCCCACCAAGTGCCTGAGTGATGGCATGGGATCTGAGGGCGCCTTCACTTTCTGGCACATCGTCCAAGCTGAGCTGTATCAGTCCTCCTGTTCAGCAGTGATAGCTGCGGCTATCGCCGACATTGAACGCGAGTAAAGCGTTCGCGATCAGGAATACTCCGGCCAGTGTGGCTCCCATGCCGAAGGACTCGTGCTGTCTTTGCATCAAATCAAAAGGGCGTTGATTCGCTTCTTCTATGACGTCGGCGCACAAATCCGGATTGGAGAGTCGATCCGTCGCTTTAACAAGACAATTAAGGACGGCGCGGCTGGCCGTCGCGCCGTGCGCATGACCGCCATGCCGTCCGCTATCAAGAGACAGCAACGATTCGGTATCGTAACGACTACCGGCGCGCTCATCTCCGCGGTAAAGATGCGTTCATCGATCGTGTTGGCGTCCTCGTTTTGGGACGCACACGACCACGATGGGTGAAGGCGGCAACGGTCCAGGCCGTCACGTGAAGTTTGCCGTCAGGTAACCCAACCTTCGATGGGGGTAGATCCCGCCTCATTGTGAAGTGGCGGCGCCCAGCACCTTTGGATTTAAGGTCGTCGAATTCAACCTTGGAGATGGCGCTCCCCGGCGAGCAGATCATGAAGGCGTTCCAGTTCCTGCGCAGGGGACGTGGTGGACAACAGCGGTGGATCGACGACCTGAATCTTTTTCACATCGTTGACACGCCTACCCCGTGGACCGCTCGCATGGCCCAGACCAGTGCAACACCCCAGCCGATGGGGTGCTGCCGAATGCGACATTGATGACGAGAATAAGCCGGCGTCTGGAAGATTCATTCAACAGCAGTCGATCTTTCGCCTCATGGCGCTGCGTGTGCCATCTAGAACCGGGTTGCCGTCGCTTCCGGGGTGGTGTGGAACGTTAGCAAGCGCTCGCTGTTAGCGTACGCTTAGGAAAAAAGAGCCCCGTGAAGGGGCTCTTTGACCTTCGCACATTGCAAGTCATCAGGCTACGCCACGCTTTCAAAGTGTTCCTCGCGTGCCGATACTCTCGTCGCTGCTCCGGAACGGATCGCACGAAGTATCGCAATTTGATTCATTTGGCAGGCTCAGATATTTCCGCGATCTGTGCCAATTGCGAATAGGGGCCCCCAAACGAGCGGTGCGGGTGATTCATGATTGCCTGGCCGGGCAAGAGAGTAACCTGCATCGATGGACCTGCAATTGGTTCGAAGGCGTTTCGCCGAAGCGGAGCGCCACGTCGCCCTGGGCGAGAAGCATCTCGTCCGGCAGGCCGAAATTGTGGACGAATTCGAGCGAAACGGTCATCCGACCGACTTGATCCACACGAGGTTCGCGAGTCTAGAGAGACGACTTAGTGATTTCCAACCAGACTTCGTCTTTCTTCGGGCTGCTCCAGGTAAGCTCGAAGAAGAAGATGGCTTTCCCGGCGTTAGTTAAAGTAAAGGCAGAACAATTTCTCGCTTCCGCTTCAGGGTCGCCAGATGTGCCGAGCGGCCCCACAACTGCAAAATCTCCGATTTCATTGACCTTGAGGACTTTTAGGCCGTTCTGTCCGGCGGGGGACTGATTGACCGCTTTGATGAGGAGCTCTCGTATGAATGAGCTATCACACTGAGGCATGCGACCATGGAACGAGCCTCTCGGCATAATGCCGGTGTAGACAGAAATGGTGAAGAGCAGAAGGACTACGCCAACAATCAGCACACCTCTTGTGAGGCCTCGTTTGAGGGCACCCGTGAGATCGAGAGAGTGCCCTTCCAGCCTCTTAGAGACTTTTTCCTTAATGGTCAAAACTAAAGCCCCGAAGTCCATGTGCGCACCTAACTTTCGAATTACAGATTTTGAGGCTCAACCCAGCGGATTTGTGCCGGGCCGGATCGCCTCGCCAGCCTGTGCCTGCGAGAATACGCTCGCGCTGATTAGCGTAACCGGAGTGCGATCAGCAACGGCTGAACGGTGTCGTTGATGATAGCTGCGCAGCTGATTTTGATCATGGCTTGTTCGGCTAAGCCGTCCTTTGCATCGGTTGATAGGTTCTGATTCATTTTGCGGCGTCGGATGTTTACGCGAGGCGGGCGACAATCAGGGAAAGGTCGTCTTGCGCGCCGGCACGGAAGGCGCGGGCGGCGAGCTCGCGAACTGCGCTATTGGGGTCGGCGGCGCCGCTCAAGACATCATGAGTGGCGTTGTCGGCGAGCATGTCGGTGAGGCGGTCGCTGCAGAGCAGTAACGTTTCTCCGGGAGCGAGCGGCGGATCGACGCTGACGTGCGGATCGACCGGGACGGGAAATTCCGAGCCACCGAGTGCCTGGGTGATCGCGTAAGAAGTCCGACGCCCGGATGCATCGACGCCACGATCCCCAACGTCGTCCTGGCTGAGCTGGACGAGGTGGTCGTGCGTTTGAAGATAGAGGCGGCTGTCGCCAACGTTGAACGCGAGGATCCGCGAAGACGAAAGGATGGCGCCGACCAATGTGCTGCCCATGCCGGTGACTTCGGGCTGGGATCGCATCATGCCATAGAGGTGATCGTTGGCGTTCTGGATCGCTTCGGCGCAAGTAGCCTGATCCACCAGCCGACCCGCGTTGGCGACCAAATGATCGAGCGCGACGCGACTGGCCTGGGCCCCTCCTGCGTGGCCGCCCATTCCGTCCGCGATCATCAAAACGCAAATGTCCTTCGTCGGAGCAAGTATATACGGCTCCGTCATGTCCCCGGTCAGGACATAGCCGTCGACCGCCAGGGCGCCCTCGTTGGCAGAACGAACCCGTCCGCGGTGTGTGAAGGCGGCGACATACCAAGCGGGCATCCGATTGGACCTTCTGCAATGCAGCAGCGGGCGAGGAGAGTCGCCCAGGTTGGGCTATTCCTCGAAGCCAAGCGGGGACGGCGGCACGTGCTCAAACGAGTCCGTTTCACGTACGTAGCGTCGGTAGTGCACGCCGTCCCGGGTGAGATGAAGGTTGTCTTCTCCTGACGGCTCCCGGACGAGCTTGCCCTGTGCGTGCTGATCGCAAGCGGTCAGCAGCCAGCGTGACCGGTCATAAAGACGTCCGGGCGCGCCGCAGGTTGCGCATGTGCAAGCTGACCGCGCCACCGCGAGATCGATCGCTTCCTCGACGGCCGCTGTCTGGCTATCAGACAGGGCCCGTCCGTGATATTGTCGCAATTGCTGAGGGAAACCCGCCGGGAAATAAATTCTACCCCACCCTGATTCAGTATTTTCCACCCAGGAAAGGCGAAGCCTGCCGAATTTCGGTTTGATTTGGACGATGATCGCCGATCCGGTGGGCGCGCCGGCAACCGCCGCCTCGATCCGGATGAGTGCGGTTTCAACGAGTTCGCGCCAGCCGTCGCCGACGTCCGAAAAGCCCGCCATCAGCGGCTCGCCGTCGAAAATCGTCCGGAAGAGGTTGGGATGGCGAGCAATTAGTTTGTCGCGCCAGGTTTCTCGGTGGATCATATCGGCTTCAATTGGAGTTCGGGACGGGCGTGTCGGAGAGGCGCGGATGGCATGTGCCTGCGCGCACGATCGACCGGGGATCGGCGGGGTTGGCAACGTTGCGGCTCCGTCATGTCTCCGGTCAGGACATAGCTGTCGATCGCCAGGGCGTCCTCGTTGGCAGAACAAACACGTCGGCGGTGTGTGAGGGCGGCGACATGCCAAGCGGGCATCGATTAGACCTTTGCAATGCGGCAGCGGGCGAGGAAAAGTCGCCGAGGGCGGTGTGATGTTAGCGGCAGGGATTTGCCGACCCTCTAATATTCAATTTAGGCCCCGAGAAATTGCGGGCTTTTTCGAAGAAAATTGAGGTGTGACGTTTCTGTCACTGTTTCGGCCTGGCTGGAGGCCGGAAGGTGCCGGTTGCGGTGGTGGGGTCGCCCACTGCGTAGATCGGGAGGGTTGGCTCGGCTTGCCTGAGAGTATTGAGGATGCTTCGCAGCATCCCGTTCTTCTGATCAGCATCGAAGCCGAATATGACCAGACGCGGATTGGTATCGATGGTTAGCTTTGCCTTGCCCGCGGCGACGTCGGAAATGAGCGGATCAACCTTGGGTAGCATTGGAGCATCGCCGGTCGAGCGGACTTGTCGACGCGTCGTGTCGAGGCGGATCAGGACGCGGCAAGTTGCTTGGTAGGGTTCGAGCAATGAAGGGGCATGGTGTACAAGCGTCTTGCGGTAGCGACGGATTTGACTGACGACCGCAGGCTCGCCTCCTTTGGCTCGCAGCGCAGGGTTTGTGAAGTGCTTGGCCTCATGGAAGACTACCGCAATGGCATCTCCCTGCATTTCAAGGGTTGCGACATCGAATCGATCCTGATTGCGGCGGGCGGCCAGTCGTGAGGTTTCGATCTCGCTGTTTTAAGTCGCCAGCTGTTGCTCCGGGGTCGATCGGATCAGCCTCGCCGGCTCGTTCCAACGAAATCTCGACGTCTATGACGTGTGGGCTGTCGATGATTAGCGGATGCAGTCCAGTTTTCTCGGGCCCGGCGAGATCGCGGGCCGCGTGGATTATGTCGTTTAGGGTCCGAGGCCCAGTATAGTCGGTCCAATTGATTAGCTTTGAGACGAATCGTTCGTCGATAAGTTCGGCCAATGCTTGCTGCTGGCGGACGAGATATCTGACGTGGGTTTTGGGTCTGGCGATCCCGTCCCCCTGGTCGTCGATCCGAAAAATCGAGCCGCCGCGGTGGTAAACGTTTAACGAATTGCGGCGGACAGCCAGGAAGACGTCTTTATGTAAGAGAACGTCCCGCCACCATGACAGACCTTCTTGGCGGTCAGCTGGTCGAGATGGTCAAGGAATGCGTCACTTACGCCGCGACCAGAATCAAGGCTATTTGTCGTCATGCGGCAACCTCCCACCATTCGCCGTCAATCTTGATCGAGACAGCATCCAAATGCTCGGGAAACGCCTTGGGAAGGTGTGGACCGGCACCAACATCTTGGGTGCCACCGCTCGGGCGAGCCGCTTCAGGTCCCTTATGCTGGCATGACCGGACGTATGGGCGTGATCCAGTGGGATGCCGCGCAACGCCAACTCTGCGCTGAGCGCTTTGCCGCGTCCTTGCGCTAGGTAACCGTCCCACTGCGACCATATCCCTAACGCGCCGGTGAGGCACGTTGCCCGGTCGAGATCGCCCAGCATTGCCGGCCGGAACAGCACCGTGGCGTTCGGTGCCATCGCGGTGGTTGTTCGCCGAAGATGCGGTGTTTGACATGGTATTCGAGAAGGTCGAAGCGGTCGGACCTTTTGATCTGGACGCGCTGATACTGGGGGACAAGCAGGAGCCGGGCATTAAGACAGTCCAGAGTTCGGCAAATGTGCTCGGTTTGCCGGTCTCGGAATTGTTTGAATCATTAGAAGGGCTGGAGATTTCCGCAGAGCGGGCTCAGATGGAATTTCAATTGCGCGATTTGGCGAGGGGATTGACCGACCGCGATCTGGCGGTGGCTATCGCGCATATCCAGGCGCTTTTGACCACGAAATAAAGTCGTCTAGAATGCGACCGACCTGATTGGAAAGGGGCGGCGGTCAGTGACGACCGCCGCGGTTGTTTAGGCGACGATGCGTCCCTTCGCATGAGCTTCATCGGCGTACGCAGAGATCGGTTTGTCCGCGACGAAGTAAAGATCGCGTTCGACCGGCATCCCGAGCGGACCACGAAAGGCGGTGATCTCGGCGAGGCTGACGTATCCGAGCTCCGGAAAGCCGAGGCCGAGGTCGCAAAGCCCGAACAACCGGTCCGGATCGTCCGGGTCGACCTCGGAGATGAGCCAGGTCGCGGCGGCGTCAGGTGTGAACAATTTGACGACCGGCGGATGGTCGGTTCCGCTATCGAGCGCGTTCACCAGCAATTGGACCTGATCGGCGACGGTAAGTAGGGTGCGTGCTTCCTTCAAGACACACCTCCGCGCAGCGTCGTCGACGAATTGGGCTTGGCCTTGGAACGCGTGGTCGTGCTGGTGCCAACCAGTTTCGCCATCTTGCCAATCGCCTTGTGAGCGTCACCTTGCCCATTCGGGGATCGTTCTGAATTGTTCGCATAGTTGAGTTCAGTCGCCCCAGCAAACTCTTGCAGCGCGACGTGGTAAACGCGTTCGAAATCGCAATACCGGCGCCAGAGCGCCTTCGCGATCTCGGCCGCGCCAGCGTCCGCGAGTGCGTCGATGACCGCTTCAAGCGTTAGCGCCTTGAAGGGAACGCGATCATTTTCATCGCTTTCGGATGCGATCAGTTCCGCTTCGTAAGCGCGAAAGGCGGCTTGTACGCGCCGGTTGAGACGCGGGCCAATGGCGACGAACATGGCCTGGGACGTGACGCCATTATCGACGGCAAGCTGCGTCAGCATGTGCTCCCGCCAAAGCTGCTCGAGGGCGAGTGAGCGGAGGAGGGCACTGTCCGGGTCTTTGAAAAGATCTACCTCTCTGGAGGCGATGTCGTAACGTTCGCGCAGGCGAGCGGCAGGACCGGACATGTCTTCGCTGTACTTGACCTCAATGAAGATGATCCCTTGTTTCGCCTCCGGAGTGACGACCTTCAGGATGAGATCAACGGCAGTGCCATCGCTCAGGAACTGATCATTGAAGCGGCCGGGTGAGTGCTCGAATTCGATGGCCGCGACGGATTGCACAAATTCAGGAAGAAGGCGTTGGAAGACGAAAGTGGCGAGGCGTAGATCGATCGCCATGGGCCCGAACAGGTTGAAGACCAGCGGCATCGAGCTAAGTGCGTTGCCGAACAAGCGCTCTTCATCGAACATAGCGCCTTCTTCGCGCATCACGAGCGTGTGGCGCACCAACGCGTGAATGGCCGGTGAGAGAAAGTTTTTGCCAGCCTCGGCGGCTTCGCGGCTCAGGTTGGACCCAAGCTCCATAGTAACGAGATTGCCGGCCTCGCCAGACACATGCATCCCGATCGGGATGTCGTGATCGGTCAGCCACATGCATTGCAGAAGGCGAGCGGCCCGTCGAAAGCGGGTGTCAATTTCGAAGTAGGCTTTGCTCCGACGCAGGACGGCGTCGGGCACGAGCGGGACGCGCGGCAAAGAGACGTTAGCTGGCGAAGCGGTCGAATCGTGAGGGGTCATCTTAAACTCCAAGACGCGAAATTGCGTGTCGAGAATTCGATGAAGCCGCGCAGAATTTGCGATCGCGCTTAGACAGAAGTACCTGTGAGCGCCGGGGTTTGCGGATGGTCTGCTAACGAACGCTGTAGACTATGCAGATAATCGGATGCGCGCTGGGCGTGTGCCGCCGCGGCAAAGATTGCTCGTTTGTCCTGCTGGAGAACCTCGAGCCACGAAGCGATGTACGACGCGTGATCATCGCGGATCTCAGGCGTGAGATTGAGGTCCGCGCTGACGAAGGCAGCGCCGAGCTCCGCGACGAGCTCCTCCATGGCATAGGCGCGGTCGCCGAAGCGCTGCTGGCCAAATTCGCGGTTGAGTCTGTTCTTGTGACGCGTCCAATGGATAAGCTCATGAATCAGCGTCGCATAATAATCAAGCGGATCATGGAAAGTGACGAATAGCGGCATTTGGATGCGATCGACTGTAGGTGCATAGTACGCTTGCGATCCGCCGTGTTCGACTTGGGCGTGGGTCGCGGCGATGAAGCCTTCGACGCGAGAGAGGCGCTGTCCTTCGTCGATAATGTGATGAGGCCGCTGATAGAAAGAGCTAGGCAAACACTCAGTCTGCTCAACATTAAAGACAGAGTAGCTCCGAAGAAACGAACTTGTGTGCTCAATCTCCTCGCCGGTCGCATCATCGGCCGCGGCTCGACTGTAGGTAGACGAAAAGAACACGGGGCTGGCGCGCTCACCCTTGCGGACGTATCCACCTAGATCCAGAGCCTGCTTGAAGGTGATCCAGGTCGGATTGCTGTAGCCTTTGACGAAGGCCTCAGACCACAAGAGCAAGACATTTATGCCACGGTAGGCGATGCCGTTCGAGCGCAGCGGGCGCTGGATTGAGCCAGAGCTGTTATCAACCTTCCAAGGTCTGATCCATGGGCGGGTGCCTGTCTCAAGCGATGAGATGATCTGCTTGGTGACCCGGTTATAGACGTCGCGCATCTTTGCCACTCCTTGCTGAGTGGCAATTCAGTTCTGGCTACGAGGAATTCATGGCCGCGTG
>NZ_AWZU01000093.1 GCF_000472385.1 Bradyrhizobium sp. ARR65 | reverse complement strand
CTCGACGTCAGTCGCCTGGCCGCGCTCGGCTGGCGCGCCCGCACCTCGCTGCAAGAGGGGATTGCGCTCGCCTATCGGGCATATTTGAGCGAGAGCAGAGAGGCAGCGGATTAGGCCATCGAGAATTCCGTCATTCCGGGGCGATACCACCGGGTCCGCGCGAAGCGAGGGCCGATGACAGGCTCCGCATCGAACCGAAATCTCGAGATTCCGGGCTCGCCTCTCGAGGCGCCCCCGAATGACGTCACTTATTGTTTGCAGCCACCCGCGGCGGATTCTTCGCGAGTTCCGCCGCCATTGCCGAGATCAGCGGCTTCATGAAATAGGACTCGTTGGCCGGCACGATATCGGGCGATAGCCCGTGGGCGCGCAATTCGTCCGAGACCACCGGGCCGACGGATGCGATCGGCGTGCGCTTGAGGCCTTCGCGAAGCCTCGCCTCGCAGCCACGCGCCTGTGCGACGTCGAACAATCGGCGCGGCTGACCGGAGCTCGTCAGTGCGATCGCGTCCACTCTCCCAGCGGCCATCTCCTCGATCGCTGTGATGATATTGGCATCCGCCGCCTTGGCATCGTAGACGTAAGGCAGCACGGTATCGACCTCCGCGCCCACCGCCTTGATCGCGCCGATAAGGGCCGCATGATCCTTGTCCGGATAAAGCTGCAGGCCCAGGCGATGCCCCTTGAGGTCAAGATGCGACAGCATCTCGGCGACACCCTCGGAGGTCGGTCTTTCCGTGGTCTGTTGCGGCTCCAGCCCGATCTCGCGCAGCGCCTTACCCGGCTTGGGGCCGCGTGCGAATTTGCGCGCCTTGGCAAGCGCGGTCACAAAATCCTGATCGATGCCGAGCCGGCGCGCCAGCTTCATCAGCCGGCGCAAGCCTTCACCGGTCAACAGCACCAGATCGTCAAAAGGGCGTTCGATGAAGCGGCGGATCCAGGCCTCGATCGGCGCCGGATCGGGGGCATCGTGGATGGCGAACATCGGGCATTGCAGGACGTCGGCGCCTTGCTCGGTGAGCAGGCGGGAAAACTGCGCCTCCTCGCGCGTCTCCAGGATCAGGATCCGGTAACCATTCAGTCTATCGGCCATGGCTGCGTCTCAATGAAAATCGGCCATCTTTTGTTCATCCTGACTCGCAAGGTGCCGTTGGCGCAAGGGCGCCGGCTCTGATACAGCAGGGCCGCCAATCCTGCTCACTGCCCAAGACCTGCTATCAAGACCTGCTATCAAGACCTGCTACCGAGACCTACCGCCCAAGACCTTACCATGCCTGATCACCAATATGTGCTGACGCTGTCCTGTCCGGATCGTCCCGGCATCGTCTCCGCGGTCTCCACCTTCCTTGCCAATAGCGGCCAGAACATTCTGGATGCCCAGCAATTCGATGACGTCGAGACCAACAAGTTTTTTATGCGCGTGGTGTTCACCGCGGCCGACCTCGCGGTGCAACTCTCCGCGCTCCAGACGGGCTTTGCCGCGATCGCCGAGCGCTTCGCCATGGACTGGCAGATGCGCGACCGGGCCGAGCGCCGCCGGGTGATGCTGCTGGTGTCGAAATCCGATCATTGCCTGGTCGATATTCTCTACCGCTGGCGGATCGGCGAGCTCGAGATGATCCCGACCGCGATCGTGTCCAATCACCCGCGCGAGACCTATGCGGGGCTGGATTTCGGCACCATTCCCTTCCACCATCTACCGGTCACGAAGGAGACCAAGCGCGAGCAGGAAGAGGCGATCTGGGACCTCGTTGTGCAGACCAGGACGGATCTCGTGGTGCTGGCGCGCTACATGCAGATTCTCTCCGACGAGATGTCGGCGAAAGTTTCGGGACGCTGCATCAACATCCACCATTCCTTCCTGCCCGGATTCAAAGGCGCAAAGCCCTATCACCAGGCGCATGCGCGCGGGGTCAAGCTGATCGGCGCCACCGCGCATTACGTGACCAGCGATCTCGACGAAGGCCCGATCATCGACCAGGATGTCGAGCGCATCAGCCATCGCGATACCCCTGCGGATCTCGTCCGCAAAGGCCGTGATATCGAGCGGCGGGTGTTGTCGCGCGCGATCCGCTACCACCTGGAGGACCGCGTTATCCTCAACGGCCGCAAGACGGTGGTGTTCATGGATTGAGCAGGCGGGCTTAGTGCACCGGGTCTGACGCGGAGGACGAGGTCGAACCGGTCGTGGCCGGCGCCGACTTGCCGGAGGACGGCGCAGCGGCAGCGTTGTTCTTGTCGCGCTGGTCGGCCGGAAGCAGACGCTGCCGCTCCCGCTCCTTCATCCACGCATCGTATTTCGCCGTTCCAGGCCGCGGCGGCGCGTCGGCCGGCAGGCCGCCGGCCCATTGCGGGATGTAGTCGCCCATCGTGGCCGAGGCCTTTTCGTTCAGGCTGGCGCAACCGGCAACGCCGCCCGCCAGCAGCGCTGCGGCGATGAGAAGCACGAGCTGGCGGAAGCGAAAGATCATCTTGGCAAGTGTCGAGCCCGTGTGAAACTGATTCGGCAGGCCTAAGCCAGCCGGCTCGAGCTGGAGCCTAGCTGCTGACAGGTAAATTTGGCTTATCCTGTTGCGCAGCCATTAAGGTATTTTGGTGTCGCCGAAAAGGCGAATGCCGAGCGAACGGCCCATCAAAATGGCAGGCCGAGGTGGATGTTGGCCTAGGCGGCGGCGCTCAACTTACAGATCCAGCCTCGCCAGAGGAATCGCCGCATCGTTGAGAACCCTGACATTGCCTTGTGGTATTGCCTCCCACCCCATGCAGGGCCGTGCGATCGCCTTAAGCGGACCTTGTAGCCATCGATCCGGGCGGCATAGTCCGCCAAACCGGTTTTTGGCGGCCCTTGTCGGGATAAAATGCTCTGGTCTGGTGGGGAGGAGCAATCTCGTCGATCCGGAGAGAAAAAAGCGGAGCGCAGTGGCTCAGCGAGTGGATCGTAAGATGATCAGTGCAATAGCTGCGAGTCACGGGGCGGCAGTGCGCGAGCTTTGCGCTCATGGCCCGGAGCGGGTTCTTCAGCAGCTCGTTGCTGAGCATCAGGATCTTAAGAGCAGCACGCCGGTCCGTGACAAGCGAGGACGATCTCGTCGACCTCCTGCTCGTATTCGTTCAGACAACTGTTGGTCTGTGCGCGTGCGATGTGAACAACGCTCAATGATAAAGAGGGCCCATTGCCGGTCGTCCTTGAGAGCCTTCCCCACTATCCACACACTGGCGCTTCACGAGGTTCTGCCGCAAAGTTTAGGAAGTTCGGAATGCGCCGGCAATTCCTGCCGGGAGCTACGCTTTAGTAACCGCTGTTCTGCTTCAAGGCAATTTCGTTGCTGGAGGTAGCAGATGTTTGAGGTTTACCTAAACGATAAGCGTGATCTGCTCGTCCTAAAAAAGGGCGCCCCAATACCGCTCATGGGAGCCTCCGGAAAATGGCGGAGGAAGAAAAAAGTCCTAAGGGTCAGCGACGAGATTAGGACAGAGGTTCAGGAGCGCGGCTATTATGTGCGCAAGCTGAGCCAGGCCAAGCTGCGATCAACGGGACAGGCATTGATTTCGCCATCGCCAGAGCTGGCTGTGGTCGCACGCGAGCCACACATGGCTGAAGTTCTAAGACGCGCGCGCGACGCGGCCCAGCATACGGAACTAAGGTGATCCACCTCGCCTGCCGAGCGCAGCCTATCCGCGGATTCAAGTAAAATCAGCGAGCAAGGAACTAACTCCTCGAGCCGCCGCTTAACTTGGCATCGGCATGGAGGACTTCAAATGACAGTCGAAGCTCCCGAGTTGTCGCCCGAGCAGGACCGCATCAATCGAGCATCCGAAAATATCCGCGCGATGGCTGGCGAAATCAAGGAAGAGCTAAAACCAGCAACGCGAGGGCTCGAACCAGCCGCGTACCGACTTTCGGAAAACTTGCGGCGAATGACGATTGAAGCGCCACTACAGTCACTCGCAATTGCGTTTCTGCTCGGGATACTTATCGCGCGCCGACGCTGATCGCGGGCTCAAAAGTTGGCTCGATTGCCTGTTGTGAGCCGGGGATCGACCAAATAGCGGCAACAATCGGTTCGCGATCTCTCTTCGGCTCGCGCACTGTTAGCCGGCGCTGAGACAGTGGCCATATGCGCGATCACGCGATCAATGATCGGGCTGTATTGCCTGAGCGCCACATCATCGCGATCAGGCTTGGCCACGAAAAACAATGACCTACTTGAGTATTTCCTGCTGCCCACCACCGAAATGATTGGGTCGAGAATTGGCTCCATGAAAAGGGGCTAGACCGATTGATGGCGCGCGTCCTCCCATCTCACACCCGTTCGTCCAGTTCTCTCGCATTTAGCATCGGCTCAGAACGGCGTATTCCGATAGTAGGCCATTTGGATCGTTTTTCTTGATCCACTTCTCGCCGTCGTCCCTAGAGACAAACACCTTGACGCTATCGGGATCGGCGGCGCTGCCGCGGGCACTCGCCGGCGCGTAAATCCAAACTGATCTGTTGGTCTTCGCGCCTGTGCTCGCCGCGTTGCGCTCGATTTTGTATTCCCAAGCCACCCCTTCGGGGTCGTTTTGTTCGAGCCACTTGTCCGCAAGCTCGGCCGACGCAAACACCTTTGCCCAGTCGGGATCGCCGACCTGCAGCCGTTTTGCTCCAGGCGAATTGAAATAGATCCACACTGTCTTTCCGGCATTGCGTGCTTCGGCGCTTTTGCGAACGGCGTCATTGACCTTTTGCCGGTCAGCTTGGTCCTTCTCGGGCAGGGACATCACGGAATGATAGACCTGGGCAGGGATAGTCAGGCGGCTGCCCGGTGGCTTCTCTCGCCAGTCCCAGTACTGATCGAATGCATCCTTGCTCATGGCAAATCTCTCGAACTAAGCCACAGCCGCATCAGCGCCGGACCCGAAAAGGGATGGCTATCGTGAACGCATCAGGCTTGATTCCCTTTTCGATGCGTGCCCATGTCGTAGGCGCGGCGATTGGGAAGCCTTGGCGCGCTCGGGGGGAGTACGGGCCGATTGCAGTCGTGCCGCGCCCGTTTCGCAAGTAGTCGAGGAAGATGCGCCCACCCCGTTTTTCCTGTGCCGAGAGGATGTATCGGTCCGGGTTGCGGGCGGCGAACGCCGAAACGAGTTGCCGTGCTGTCCGGTGGGCCTGATCATGCAGTATCGGGATGTCCAGCGGAGCAATGAGGTGAATACCTTTCCCGCCGGTCAGCTTAGGCCATGTTTTCAATCTTTGCTCGTGCATGAAGTCCCGCAGGCTGAGCGCCGTCTCAACCACCGCGTCCCACTCCACGCCTTGCCCCGGATCGAGATCGATTACGATGCGGTCGGCATGTTCGATGTCGTCCACCGGCGCATTCCATGGATGCAGTTCGACGGCCCCGATCCCGACCAGCCCGAGAAACCCTTCGAGACTATCCACCCACAGCCGCGTGCCTTGCCCGCCTTCGCGCTTTTCGATGTGCAGTTGATGTACGGTCTCGGGTATGTCCTTCGGCAGCTTGCCCTTGTGGTAGAACGTCGTCCCATGAACATGCCGGACCAGCTTGAGGGGGCGGCGGCCGAGATGGGGCAGCGCCTTCTTCCAAACCCGCGTCCAGTACACGGTAAGCTCCTCCTTGGACGGCACGACCGCCTCAGCCAGGAGCTGCAGAATGTTCTCTTTCGGCACTCCAGTGTGTGCGTGCCGCACGTTTGAGGGTGCAATGCGGGGAGCTTTGACGGTCGGGACCTTGAGGTCGTCGCGGATGCCCTTGAACACGGCTTCTCGCAACAGCCCCTCGTCCGTCAGGGCGCCATATTCGACTTCCGCGTCCAGCTCCGGCTGAACCCAAGTCGCCTTGGGCTTGTTGACGGGAACGTTCAGGGGAGATGTTCTCCTGATCAGCGGATCGAGCCTCTCGCGGAGCTCCCGTGCGGTCGCCTCCGTGTAGCCGGTGCGAACCTTGCCGGCATAGATGAGCTTGCGGTCTTTACGGCGCCCGACGTATAGGGAAGCCACCTTGCGCGGATGCGCACCAAGCTTTTCGACGAAGGCCACGATGGGAAACGTCTCGCTCTTCTTGCACTTGAGCTTGATCCAGCTCTCGACACGTCCTGATCGATAGGGTGCATCGGGCTGCTTCCCAACCAGACCCTCCAAGCCCATGGTGCAAGCGTTCGCAAAGATCTCATTTCCATCAGCCCCGATGTCCTCGACATAGACGAAGGTCTCGGGCGCTCCGTCCAGAAGCCGCCTGAGCAACTCCTTTCGGTGGACGAAAGGCACCTCGCGCAAGTCGTAGCCGTCGAGGTAAAGCAGATCGAAAGCATGATACCGAACGTGCTTGCTCCTGCGGGCGCCCAACTCGCGGCGGAGCTGCTGGAAATCGGGCAGGCCATTCTTGCCATAGACTACCACCTCGCCGTCTATCACGGCCGTTTTGGCAGTCAGTTTGTGAGTTGCCGCCGCAATTGAGGAGAACTGTTCCGTCCAATCAAGACCGGTACGGGAAAAGACGGTTATTTTACCTTCACCTAAATGAAGTTGACCGCGGTACCCGTCGGCTTTGATCTCCCAGCGCCACTTTCCGGCTGTTGGCGGTTGCTCCCGCAATGTGGGATCGCAAAACTCGATGAACTTCGGAAAGGGTGCTTTCCGCGCACCTGGTACTCGTGAGGGCGAGAGCGCCGCGGAGGGAAGCAACCGAACAGCACACATAAGAAGTCAACGGGCAACGGAGAAATCGTTTCCTACTGGCTTGAATTTGGGTCGGCGTCGCGCATTCCGAAAATGAGCAATGAGGCGAAAGGGGAGAGTGGTGCGCTTGCGCTAAATGCACTTCTTCGACCGAAGCACGCGGACTATTGAGACACGAACGGTAGTGCGATCGCGCTGCCGTGATAGAATGAATCCGCGCATTGCCGGATTTGAGTCGCATTGCGACCCACTCGCGTCCAAAGGTCGTGCCGGGGCAGGGGCAACACCGGGCTTTCCCTGTCCGGTCATTTGCGATTCTGCTTCGCAGGCTTTTCTCCTTCTTGCGAGCCTCTCGGCATCGCCTGCATCGTCCGTTACCTCTGCCTTCTTCAATGCCGCTCGCAGGGCGTAGGATCCGAGTCTCAGGAGTAGGACCGGGGAATGATGTTCTGCGGCGGACGAGCCGCAGCGGAGTAGAGGGGCATCGGATCCGGTTGCATCACGCACCGACGTTGATCTCCGCTTTGCGCAGCAGAGAATCGCACGATGGGCAAAACCCGAAACTCTCGCCGGCTACCGCTACATAGTTAGTTTCGAGCGAGAGGTAATCAACTATTCTGCCAATCCAAAACGGACCAACGGCAGTGCGGCGCCGCACAGGGCTGCCATAAAAAAGAACGACGCTCCTCCGTAGCTGGCATATAGCGTGCCCGACAGTATGGTCAGCCCTGCTGTCAAAAGCCCTGAGCCGAACGCGTAAAAAGCCTGCGCCGTTGCAGACAGATTGCTTGGGACGACATCCGACATCGTGCGCATACAGGCAAGATGAAGCAGCGCAAACGTCAATCCGTGCAGCGGCTGCACGATCGATAACACCATGACGGAGGTGCTCACGCCGGCAATGGACCAACGTACGATACCTGCCAGGGCGGACAAAGCAGCCGCGCCGTGCACGCCCAATCGGCCGACCAACGCAGGACCAAAGAGAGAAAAGACCATGACCTCTGCGCCTACTGCTTCCGCCCACAGCGTGCCAATAACCGACGTGTCAATGCCAGCATCGCTCCATCGAATCACGGCAAAGGCGTCGTGCATTGCGTGACTCCCGTAAACGAGGGCGGAAACTATAATGACGGTCCGATAGCGTTGATTGGTAAGAAGCCCACCTAGTCCGACGAGATCGGTCGGCGGTCTGAGTTGTGATGGAGTGTTTGCGCTGGGCAGCAATGCCGTCGCGCCGCCCGCCGCGGCGAGCAGAGTCACATTCGTCCAGATGATCGGCTTGAGATTGTCACGACTGATAAGCTGTCCAACAATCACCACCCCGATTGCAAAGGCCGCCGATCCCGAGGCGCGTATCCAGCCGTACTCGAAAGGCTTGCTTGCAAGCTGAGGTTTCGCGCTGTTTACCGACAGGGCATCGGCAACTGATGTCATTGGAGCAAGTGCCGCGGCCTGAACCAACGCGATCAACAACAGGCGCCAAAAGGTATCGGTTCGCGAAAGCGCCATGGCCGTCGCGGCCGCCAGGACGGCGCATGTTGCAAGCACAAGGCGCAATGACCCCCAGCGATCGGCAATCCTGCCGATAAATGGGCCAGCAGCTAGGCGCACCAACATTGCAGCGCCCACCACGAAGCCGATCTCTTCAGGGAGCAGGGCTTTCGCTTCGAAAAATTTTGGCCAAAACGGCGAGGCGGCACCAAAGGCGGCGTACATGCAGGCGTAAAGAATGATATAGGCAGTAGGCCCATTGACGCGCACAATTGACGCCTGAGACAGATGTGGCATCATCGATGCGAGACTCGGCGAGAACCTCCACGTCAATGTGCGTAGCTGCACGGCAGCTCGCAGATGCTCAACTCGAGCGGTTACCGCGTTTTTCCTGACACCCGGAGGCGAGCATCAGACCATTGGCGCTCGGAAGGTATGCCACGCGGTCCAGGAAGATCTTCAGGTCGGGCTCGCAGGGGCTTGGCTCTCAACGTGGAATAACGGGAGGCTATCATTGCTTTCAGATGCGCAACGTAGTTGCGCGCGGCCCTATTCAATGACTGGAAAGTTTGCCACGCCTGCGTAGCTTCCAACCACGCTTTGCCCTGCCGGAACTTGCCATAAGCCCAGGCGAATGCCGGAATCTTCATCAGCTTGTCTCTTGTGAGACTGAACAGACGCTCCACGAGCACGAGCTTCAGAAGCTCGCACGTGATCAATGTCAGGGCGCTCCCCAGCATCTGGCCAGTTGCGGCGAGGTAGGCTGCTAGGGCCTTCGCCGGTTCCAGAATGATCACGGGCACGGAAAATAGCGCGAGCGAAGGGTAGGGTGGCAAGGACCTGATCCAGGCGCGCAATCTTCTTAGGACCAGGTGGTTTGCGATCCAGTTGGAGATCGGCTTGGCGACGCTCATGAAGATCGCGTCCACCACGAAGTAGGCGGCGGCCAACACATAGGTGCTGGATTTAAGGATCCGCTTCACGAACGTCCCTCCTTAAAGGCAAATCCCCAACATCCAAATTGTTTCACGGATCGCAGCGTCTCGGGCGGATTGGGTGAGGCAATTCCCTACCTCCGCCTGGCGAGTGGAGGAGTTCGCCGGGCCGCAGTTGCCCTGCCGTCCCCACAAATGTCGGGGTCTCTGGCAATCTCGAAAATCGATAGAGCCCGATGAAGCCCTTGTCGCGCCAAACTGAGAGTCGCACTGTGGCCGCTCGGGATATCCCTTACACTGTGGCCGCTCGGGATATCTCTTACTGGGCATCGTTCCACAGCGCTCGCCCGGTTCTCGCGCAGCCGAAATCATCCAGCCTCGCAGCCGCCGATGGTGCCAACTGATTCAGAAACTCAGCAATCCACAAATCCTGCTTAGCCTTCGTCCGGCTCTCGCACGACCGGCGGTTCGTCGGCGTGATCCTCGTCTTCGTCCTCTTCCTCGTCCTCTTCATCTTCATCGGGATCTCGTGGCGGCGTCGCGTCCCGCCCGATCGCGAAGAGGCTCCTATCGATCGTGCTGCAGAGTTCCTCTGCTATATGTGGGCTCATCTTGCTGCTCCTTCGATGTAAGCACTAGGAGATTTCTCTGTTTCTTCGAGCTGGGCCATCCGTGTCGTGGAGGACCTCTGCTCGAAACGTTCACGAGCCTTCTTCCAGCTACCTTTCTGTTCGATCGCGTGGAACGCTTGCTCTTGATCTCCAGGACAACTCCCGCTGGCCCATCCTCAATGACTTCTGCTACCACCGATCGTGATGCAACGATTGGCGTGCGGATTCCGTTCGATATCGCCCACGTTAGCGTCCTATCATCTGCGGTATTCTTTGCCGGACGCTGAAATTCCACAGCATCTCCGCGACAAAGCCGCCGACCCGTCCGTCAGGCTTCCACTAGCGGCAAGATGTGAAACGGTGCACATTAGATGCGAGCGGATCGCACTAAGATCATCGTGGTGCGAATATCCGTGTTTCTGGGGAGATGGCCATGAACAAACGGTTCCTGATCGCCGCAAGAAAGTACCATTGGTAGACGGCGTATGGCCTCACGGCGGGTTCGGGATGCCGGATATCCTGGAGGATAACCTAGCGAAGCGATGCTGCAATATCGGCGATCGATCTGAAGAGAATCAGTGGATTGTCTTTCGAGGGAATGAAGCCGCGTCGCCCCCAGAACGCAGCAGCTTCCACGTCAACCGGGTTGACGATCAGAGCGCGACCTTCAATGAGGCTCGCGGCCGTGACGCACCGTTGCAACGCATGCTTGAGCAGGCCCGTGCCAATTCCCTTGCCGATCCAATGCTGATCGGTCGCAAGCTGTCCCAAAAGCAGGCAAGGGACAGGGTCGGGCGGTTGGCCCGTTCGGATAGATCGCGGCAGTATTGAAGGCACGATTGCTGTTGGCGCGAGGCCATAATAACCGATCACGCGTTTGGCTTCATGGACCACGAGAACAGCCGTAAAGCCCTTCTCCTGGTTGGATAGCGCTCGGGTCTTGAGCCAACGATCGAGTGACGGCTTGCCACAGGAGAACTCGACAAGATCGTGGACCGCCGTCAGCAACTCGGGCTCGGAAACCGCCAAGCCTTAGCTCCCGGTCTTTGAACCGCTGGACTCCCACGGGGCCGCACGCCGGAACAGTTCAACCATTTCGGGGACTGCGGCGGCGGGCTTGGATAAAGCCGCCATGAAGGCCTTGAAGCCCGCGGCGCTCATCCGAATGGGTAACGTCTCCATCAGCACGTCCTCGGCCGCACGCACGGCCGCATCACGCACGAAATCGGTGCGCGAGCGGCCGCGAAGTGCTGCAGCTCGATCGATGATGTCAATGTCAGCTTCGGGCAGCCGCATCGAACGGGTGCTCCTTGCGCTTAATGGCTCGGGACATGAGCGGCCTCCATAACAGCAATATAGACGTGTAGCGCATTTTGCAATACGAGGCGCCATTGCAGGAGTTCGAGCGGAGAAAATTATATGTCGAACTCCTATGTCGTTGAGATTGCTATCCAATTAAAGGCCGCGTCGAAAGTAGTGCAGATCGAGTAAGTCGACGGAGCTGCAAGCCATGCCCTACTATCCGCTCGAGCACGTCATGAAGACGCCGGAGCTCGCGAACGAGTAGCGCGCCCGCATGCTCGGCACCGACACGGCCAGCTGCTCAAGATCAGCCTCGGCTGACTTTGCGTCCATGTGACGAGGCTGGTACCCCGTAACTCCGGCGTAGCACCCTCGGATTCGGCGCCGCGAGTGCCAACAGCGAAACAGCCCAGCGCTGGAACTGGGCTGCTTTGCTGCCGCGTTGAGAAGGAGGAGATACCACGACGTTCAGGTAAATGAATAATTGTTCATCCCGTTCCTAACTCAGTGCCCGAAATCGTATGTACGCTGTCCCAACTGGTCCAGGTACGTTGTTTGAACCCGGAACCAATGGTGCAGTCCCGGATTGTCCAGCAGCAGGTACCCGCTGCAAGCTACATGACCCTCACTCAGCCTCAGCGACTCGTCGCAGAGGCTTTTTCGTGTATTCAGTTTTCGCTCATCGCAGGGGAATCTGGATGACCCAGCCTAAGGCAGAATGCGGCGTCCGTTCTTGTGGCCGAAGAGTATCCTGACATTCGGGCTGTCCGGGAGCACGCTCGCAGAGTAGCGGGCTTTCAACTGCCGTATCCTCTCGGCTGAAGGAACTGCTACCCTGCTTCGCGGCGATCGGATCGAGTGCCTGGCACTGGTGATCGAGGTTGGGCTTAAAGGGCGGATGGATGGCTACGCAGGCGCGCGGATAGACGGCAGATTGCTCCCACTTTGCCCCGGTTTACATGACAGCTGCGCTAGGCCACCAACGACCTTCGCAGGGCGTGCCCAATTCTGCTGCAGGCGTTGAGATCAGCGCAGTTGCCAAGGGCGATTTACAACTTTCTGAAATCCTCGCCATCGCCGTAACGCCTTGCAAAACGGTCTTGGGAAATTGCCGTTTCGTAGACCGCAGGAACACAATCAAGGACCTTTGGGAATTTCGAAAAGAGCGTAAGCATACGACCAATACCGCGGGATTCCCGGGCGTGCGGATAGTCGTTGCCGGCTATGATGATGCCGAGGGTTTCAGGCGGCCTGAGCCGCAGCGGNGNCTTTTGCTTTCCACTCCCACGGGAGNAGTTCGTGCAGGCGGGATTGCGCGATTTCTGCGATGCGTCTGAAGACGTCGGCGAGCCAGACCTTGGGGTCGACGTCGTTGAGGCGCGCAGTCATGATGAGGGTGAGCATGACGGCGGCCCGGTGCGCGCCGCGGTCGGATCCCGCGAACAGCCAGGCCTTTCTGCCCAGAGCCAATCCGCGCAGGCTCCGTTC
>NZ_AWZU01000092.1 GCF_000472385.1 Bradyrhizobium sp. ARR65 | reverse complement strand
CCCCCGGTTCTGACATCGCCTAATCCGCTTTCGACACTTCTGCAGCGGTTCGCTTGCGCTCGCCTCTCTCGACCGTGCCTGCCGGAATCTCGTCCCGGCGTTTCCGCAACGCTCACCACCACGGCTTTTGACCGCAGCAGCTTGCGGTGGCTTGAGATCAGCACCTGATTGCCGAACCCGAAGGGCCCTCCTTCATCTCTCGTACAGTTCCGCATCGCCGGTACTCATGGCGATGCTCGTGACGCACGACCCTTCTCGGACATCAGCGGCCTCCAAAGCTCTTTTCGATCTAGCTGCGAGGTCTTCAAAGTGACCAGATTAGGTCGCCACAATTGCTAGGATTCCAATCGTTGGAGTGGGCATACCTTGTCGAGCACCAAAGGGAGTGAAATCAGATGCTTATGTCTCGAGCTCTTTGGGTACCAATTGCAGCCGCACTCGTTGGTCTGCTGTTTTCCGCGCCAGCTTTGGCGCAGACGCATATCCGTGGCACGCTGACTACCGCGAAGGACGGAACGATCGACGTTCAAACCGTCAAAGGCGAAACTGTATCGATCAAACTCGCCAACGACGCTGGCCTTTTCCTGGTGACGAAGGCCGACATGAGCGCCATCCAGACTGGCAAGTTCGTCGGCGTCACGTCTTTCGAGGAGGACGGCAAGCGCGTCGCACGCGAGGTTCACGTGTTTGATGAATCTTTACGCGGTCTGGCCGAGGGGCACTATCCATGGGATCTTGAAGCCAAGCCAAACATGATGACCAACGCCAATATTTCTAAGGTCGAGGAGGTAGGAACGGACCGTGTGCTCATCCTTAACTACAAAGGCGGAGAACAGACGATCACCGTCCCAACGAGCGCGACGGTTGTCGCCTTTGACAGGGCGCCGGCCGACCAGCTCGCAGTTGGGCGCAAGGTCTTCATCGTTATGAAAAAGGACGGTTCGGAAGCCGCCGCGGTCGTGATCGGCGCGGAGGGTGTGAAGCCGCCGATGTGATGACGCAGTAGTCTCGGCGGAGCAATCGGCCTCACGGCTGATTGATCTATCGGCACACGGCGCTGGTCGCGAACTACTCGATCAATGTCGTGTTTCCAGCGATTGGGAAGGCGGAAGGTCCTTTATTGGACCCAAAGCTGCCGTCCAGTGAACGCGCGCATGATTGCCCGAGGACGATCAATCACGCGGAAAATGGGTGAGCGTTCGGTGCACGCCCATGGTCCAAGCCGCTACCTTCAACCGACCGCAATTGCCATCTCAGCCTCACTATGGGTGAGGTCGAATCCAAAGCGATTCGACGCTGAAATGTCGCTTCGATCCAGCTACTGATAATGATGACAGCCCAGACACGCTCGGGGCAATTGTCTTTGCGATCATGTCGATCTTGGCCGTTAGCGGCGCGGCCATCAACAAAAGCAGTCTGGAACCGTCTTGATCGATAGCAATCACACTCGGTTGACAGGCGCATACCGCCTGCCTGACGAGCTCGCGGAGAGAAGGGTGCCGAACTCGTTCCCCACGAGTGCCGAACTCTCTCCCACTAGTATCAAGCTGGTTGTTCATCGTTACGTTGTCAGCGGGAAAGCTCTCAGAGTTTTGCGCGGTCACGGCCTCGATTTAGCCGTGCGCCGACTACTTCGAGTCTAGCCCAATAAACAGACGTTTTCAGGGTCCGTCAGCATGTCACGCAGGGGGGGCAGGAACTCCCTCCCCCGCACGCGCCGGGCGCGGGGAGGGGCGTGTGCCCGAACCACAGTTCAATGCGTCGCACAGTTCAATGCGTCGCACAGTTCAATGCGTCGCTCCCGGCCCCTCGTATGATATCGTCCAGATCACGCCGGATTTTGGCACGGTGTAGAACGGCGGTGTCTTGTAGAAGTCGGTGAACACTTCGCCGTAATCCACCACATACATGGTGCGTCCATCATTGGCGAAGACGACCTTGTTCGGCCGCTCGAGACCGCCGCGATTCTCCGGTTTCTGATAGGCGTTGGGTCCGGGATCGATATTGTGGGCGAACTGGGTCCACTTTACCCCAGTCGGCTCGAGGAAGTCGATCCGCAGCACCACCGGCCAGGTTGGAATGAGGCTCTCCGGCCCGGTGTCGAGGATGCCGTAGACGGCACCGAACAGAGTGTTGTCGGCGCCGAAGCCGCGAGCGCTCCAGGAAATCCCGTCAATCGGATTGTTGGTATCCCATTCGAGCACCGGGTTGATGTAGCCATTCGGGTTCGGGTTTACGGCGATCAGTGGAACGCCGCGAACGCCGTCGACGTGGAACTGGAAGCGATATGGCGGCATTTTCGGCACGAACGGCTTGTCGCCGATATAGAGCTGCGAGTATGGCCGATCGGCGGCGTTGCCGCGGTAGGCCTCGAACCCGAAGCGCTTGTTGCTGACGAAGCCCATCCCCTCTTTGTCGGGGAAGCCGGCGTCCTGTCCTTTCTCGGTCACGATATAGAGCTTTTCAGCCCCATTGGCGATGCGACGATGGCCGAGGTCGTTGGCGCCGTTGTCGGAGACGGCGAGAGCGTTTTCCCATTTGGTGCCGCGCGGCCCGAAGGCGACACCGGACTGGTTGCGGAAGCCCATGGCATACACTTCCATTTTCTCATGCGGATAGATGCCGTCGGCGCCCGCGTCGGTCATCTTGACGCGCATGATGGAGCCGCCGCAGGGCACTTGCGCCTTGATCACCATGCCGGGCTTTGCCGGCACGCCAACCGGCAGCAGCGCCCCGGTCATGCGGCCATCCGAGGATTTGACGGTGAGGCCGGTGTGCACGATGTCGCGGCACACCGGATCATGCGGCGTAGTGCCATGGCCGTCCTGGTGCTTGACCCAGAACGGATCGTTCGGGATGTCCGTCCAGCCGTGATTGTCGGGATCGGCGAAGCCGCTGTTGCTCGGGAAGCCCAAAGCAAAATAGATGTAGCCATCCTTGCAGGTGATGCCGCCGTTACGGTGATCGCCGATCGGCAGGTCCTTGATGATCAGCTTGAGCTCGCCGTTGACGCCGTCCATTTCCCAAATCTTCTCACCGTATTCGGGAATGTAGGTCTTACCGTTCTCCGCGCAGTAGCCGATCTCGTTCATGACCGTCTTGAACGTGCCCTTGCCGACCTCGCGCAGGAGCTTTCCGTTCTTGTCGAAGATCTTGACATGCGCCGGGTCGATCTTGTCGGCCTCGGGGCTGCCCAGGAGAAGGCCGGAAATCGCCACCCACAGGTTGCCGTCCTTGTCGATTGTGGCAGACGACGGAGTATCGAGCCCGGCAGCAAACACGCCGACCTTATAGCCGGGCGGCACGACAATTTTGGTGGGGTCAGGCTTGAATGGCTCACGTTTCGCCCATGGGCCGCCCCGCTGCTCCTGTGCGCTCGCCTGCATCAGGCACATGAGCGCCGCTGCGGCCACCGTCATACTGAGGAACAACTTCATGACACTTCTCCCTTGGCTGACTTGGTTTCGATTCCCTCATCCTTCTAAGCGTGTTTGTTTTCCTGATTGTTTTGTTTCTGTTCGGATCGGTTCTTCATTGCGGCCCATCGGACAAGGGCAGGCTTCGGATGTACGCGATGACATCCGCGATGTCGTCCTTCGACAGGGTCGCCTTCCAGGAAGGCATGAATCCGCTCTTGCCCATCGCCTCGCCGCCCTCCGCGATCACCATGGCGAGGGAGGCATCATCGATCAGATCGATGTAGCCTTTCCGCGTCAGGGCTCCGACGTGAGGCATGAAGCCTTTGCCACCGCCGCGACCGTCGGTGCCGTGACACCCTGAGCAATAACGCTGGTAGAGGACCTCGCCGTGCTGGGCGTTTCCCGCAACGAGCGGCGTCGTCGAGAGGACGAGCCAGGCTATGATTGCAGTCAAGTGCCGACACATCCGTATCACCCACTGCCGATATACGCGTGAACCGCATCCGGCACGCTGCGGCCGGCCGCATGCCGTTCGGACACCAAATCACGGAGCATCTGCAGCAGCTCGGGGTTGCGACGCTGCTCGAGGCCGACGATGCTGTTGATCGGCGCTCCGGTGAACACGCATTTCACCACCATCTGATTCCAGGCGGCTCCATCAAAATAATCGAACGGATACGGGTTATGGCAGGCAATTGCCTCGAACACCGGTCCGATCGACGAGCGCACGCCTTCGCGTGCCCGGTCATGGAGCTGCCGGCCGGCCGGAAAGACCGCGAAACCCTTCAGATAGGCCACGTGCTCCGTGACCTCGGCGGTCGTGCACAGCCGGTCGATGCGCGCCGCAAAGGGCTGATCATCGCCGCGATAGGTGGCAATGAGGAGCGCGACGCGCGCCGCCTCGTCGGTACCCCACAGGCGCGGCTGCCAGCCGGCGCGCAGCCGCTGCGCTGCCAATTCATCGTCGGGGTCGAGTGTCAGATCGGTGCGGCCGACCTTGCGTCCCGCAATACCGAGGGCAAGCGCGAGCCGGCGCTCGTCGACAGCCATGCGCTGACGCTCGAGCTCGGCCGCGAGCCAGGCCATTGCTTCGGGCGCGAGCTGACGGGAAAACCAGCGCAGCAGAAGCGCCATGATCGATGCAGGTTCGGCACGGGTCGGGTCACGCGAATCCATTGCGGCCTCCATCGCTCTGGCGTCAGGTCCCCGCGATATATCGTTGCAGCAGGACGGTGGCCGCAAAGCCGGCAACCGCCAGCAGGGCCGGCGCGGTCGCACCGGCGCTCGCGATCAGTGCGGCATCAACCAGCGAGACGCCGGCAATAAGTGCGGCGACGGCACGCGAGACCGCTCCAGGCGCGGACCGTCGCGCCAGGAGGTAGACCGCAGCGCTTGTCCAGCCGATCAGGGCGATATAGATCGCGGCTGACAGTGGCCCCTGGGCGATTGCCGGCAATGCGATGATCATTGGTGCCGAAAGCACAGCGAGCGGCCACAGATTGCCCACGCGGTCGAGACTCTCCTGCCTGGCCGCGTAGGTCAGGCCGGCGATGTAGGCGAGAAGGGCAAGCGAAGCGATCACAACAAATTCGGGGATCGTGCCCGTCGTCGCAGCGGCGGCGCAGAGATACACCAGCATACGACAGGCCCCCATCATCACCGGTGCGACAGGATTGCCTTTGTGGAACAGATCGTAGGCGATGATGAGCGCGGCGAGCCCGACGCCGCAGATCGTGGCCGCCAAGCCGATCATGGCCAGCAGTGCGACGCCCGCGGCGAGCAGGCCGAACCCGATGGCCGCGACAAGGTCCGCCGTCACGTCTCCAGCCGGAATCGGCCGTCCCGGGCGCTCGTGCGCGTCGATGCCGCGATCGAAGTAATCGTTGAGATACATGCCCCCGACATAGAACAGCGACATCGCCACCAACACGATGCCGGTTCGGCCGTCGTGCCACGCACCACCAGCGAGCACTGCCCCGGTGAGAACGTTGGTCCACACCGTCGGCAGGTTTGACACCCGGCCAAGCGTCAGCAGAGCCGTCAGCGAGACGGGACGCTGTGCCGTCATCGCCATCAGGACAGCTCCTCCAGCACCCAGAGCATCTCGCGCGCGATCGCATCCGCCCGGCTCGACTGGCGCAGCTCAGGCGGCAGCACATCCCACGTGTAGGTTTCGACTTCGAGGTGGGGCGCGACAAAGGCCGACTTGGCGGCAGCAAGCGCCGCCTTCAGCGTCGGTTGCGTCGAATGAAAGCCCCCGGCGATCTCCAGGAACACGGGCACATGACAATGGATGCGCCACTCGCCGCCGGCTTTTCCGGCGCGCAGCGCTGCAAGCGCGGGCTCCAGGTCGACATAGCGGACCAGAGAGCCGTTCCGCCGCCGTTGTACGACCTGATGCAGGTAGACGCCGTCATTGAACGCCGTGAGCGTTTTTTCGGTGTTGGCATCGATCTCAGGCACGCGCAGCGCCGAGCTCAGCTGCAGCTTTCCGATCCGGATGCCGGCTCCCTCGAGCTGCGCAAAGGCGCGCGCCGGCTCCTCGAATTCCACCGCTCCATGGCAGACATCATAGCAGACGCCGAGATGACGCCGCAGCGCGTCGTGTGCGGCGGCGGGGGAGGTGCCTGTCTGATCCGCAACGATTGCGGCGCTGGCATTGGTATGGAGATGATCGCGAAAGAACGCGAGCGTTTCCTCGACGGTCTCAAGAAAGCAGCATGGCTCAGGCTCGAGGGCGAGCACGATCTCGCGGCCGGTTCGGCGCTGCAGCGAGACAAGCGTGGCAACGTGGCGAGCGAGCGCGTCGGCCATCGCCCTCGCAGCGTCCGGCCGCGCCGCCGCTACCGTCTTGAACGTCCCCGGGACGGTCGACACCGAGCCGACCATGCCCTCGGGCAGAAGCATCGCGAGGATCTCGGCGACGCGATCGGTGTAGCGCAGCCGCTCCGGCGTAAACCAATCAGGTTGATAAACGTCCTCCTTCACGCGGCGCCCATGGAATGGGCCGTAGGGGAACGCGTTGATGGTGAAGACGTAGAGATTTTCGCGGTCGAGGAACGCGCGAAACTCCTCGAGCACCGCCGGTACGCTCAAGGTCTCGGCGGCGATCCCGGAGAGCCGAAGGCCAAGACCGAATGCATTCTGCGGCGAGACCTTTGCCTTGATGTGGGGAACGTGAGCCTCGAGGCTCTGGCGCACCTCGTCCCAGCTCTCACCCGCATGGATATTTGTGCAGTAGGTCAGATGCACGTCACGAGCTGAATGAACGAGGTGCATGCATGCCGTCTCCAGTTAGCGGCCGCGTCCCTTGAGCCATTCGATGGCTCGCTCGATTAGTTCCTCGTCCATGGCATGGACCTCGACACCATGTCCGATCGCAGCAAGGAGCGTGACGGTCAGCTCGCCGCCCAGATGCTCCTGGAAATCGGCGATCCCCGCGATGACGCGCCGGTGGCCGCTCGCGTCCCTGAGGTCGAGTGCATCATCCCAGAGCGTGAATCCGAGCGCCTGTAGCAGTCGGACAATGCGCAGGTCCTCACCCTCCGGCAACAGGCCGGCGAGCACGGAATAGCGCGAGTCAAGCGCAATGCCGATCGCCACCGCCTCGCCATGGCGCAGGGCGTGGCGCGTCAGCGTCTCGAGCTTGTGAGCAGACCAGTGACCGAAGTCCAGGGGGCGCGCGGAGCCGCTCTCGAAAGGATCGCCGCCGCACGCGATCTGGCGCATATGAAGCCTCGCGCAATGCCGCACCAGCGTCTTGAGCGCGTTCGGCTCGAAAGCCGCGAGCACCGCGGCATCACGCTCGATCCAGTCAAAGAAGGCGCCATCGCGGATCAAGGCGACCTTGACGGCTTCGGCCATGCCGGCCCGCTTGTCGCGTGCCGGCAGCACGTCAAGGAAGGCCTGGTCGTTGATGACCGCGAAGGGCGGCGCAAAGGTTCCGAGCAGATTCTTGAGACCGAACGCATTGATCGCGTTCTTCACACCGACGCCAGAATCGCTTTGCGCGAGCACCGTGGTCGGGCAGCGGATGTGGCGCACGCCGCGATGAAATATCGCGGCGGCAAATCCCACCGCATCGAGCACGGCGCCGCCACCAACGGCGAGCGCATAGGACTGCCGATCGATATGCCGCGTCGAGAGCTCCTTGAGAACGGCTTCCACGCAATCGTGCTGGTTCTTGACCGCCTCGCCGCCCGGAATGACGACAATGTCTCCCACGAGCTCCATTGCGACGGCGTGTGCGGCGCCATAGTCGGCGATACGCCCGGCAAGCTGCGGCCATGCAAGTGTCACACCTTCGTCGATGAACACGGCGAGACGCTGAGGCCGGGCCGACGGGCCAGGCATCAGCACCTGACGAAGACACGGATTGCGCAGATCAAAAAGATCGCGCGTGAAATGGACTGGATAGTCGTATCTGATCGAGAACGTCTGCGCGAACGTTTCTGTTCGCGGGACGTCGAGTTCCGGGTCGAGCATCGATGCGCTCCTCCCATCGATGCGCGCGAGCAGTTGCAGCTTTCTTTACGGACGCATCGAAGAGTGTAGTCTTTATCGCCACGCGCGGCCTGTCAATTCCCCTCGACATCAAGAGACCCGAACACGGCGTGCCAATGCGGAAGACGGTTGTCATACTT
Source organism: Bradyrhizobium sp. ARR65 (assembly GCF_000472385.1). Classification (GTDB taxonomy): domain Bacteria; phylum Pseudomonadota; class Alphaproteobacteria; order Rhizobiales; family Xanthobacteraceae; genus Bradyrhizobium. Next base: position 4,883 of record NZ_AWZU01000092.1, on the reverse strand, counting down.
GTGGTCGGCCTGACGCCAGGCCATCTCGGCCCCAATACGCCGCATCTGTCGGCCCTTGCGCGGGCCGGTGCTATGCGCCCCCTTGCCACGGTGACACCGGCGGTCACTTGCACGGTGCAGGCAACCTTCATGACCGGCAGCCTGCCGCGCGATCATGGCATCGTGGCCAATGGCTGGCTTTTTCGCGATCTGCTCGAAGTTTGGCTGTGGCGACAGTCGAACCGGCTTGTTGCCGGTGAGAAAGTCTGGGAGGCAGGTAAGCGGCGCGATCCCGGTTTCACCACCGCCAATCTGTTCTGGTGGTATAACATGGGTGCCAGTCATGAAATTGGCGTCACGCCTCGGCCGATCTACAAGTCGGACGGGCGCAAGATGCCTGACTGCTATGCGCAGCCCCAAGCGCTCCGTGAGGAGCTGACGCGCGAGCTTGGCGTCTTCCCCCTGTTCCAGTTCTGGGGGCCAGGCACCTCCATTGTGTCATCGCGCTGGATCGCCGATGCGGCCCTACATGTCAGGCGCACCCGAAACCCGACCCTGACGCTTATCTATCTGCCGCACCTCGATTACGACCTGCAGCGCCTTGGGCCCGACAATCCGCTGATCGCAAGAAGCCTCAAGGAGATCGATGCTGTCGCCGGCATGCTCATTGCCGATGCCGAGCGGGAGGGGGCGCGGGTGATCGTGCTGTCCGAGTACGGGATCACGGCCGTCAGCCTGCCGATCCACGTCAACAGAGCCTTGCGCCAGACGGGGCTCCTGGCGGTGCGCACCGAGGATGGTGGCGAGGTGCTCGATATCCCGCAGTCGCGGGCATTTGCGTTGGCCGATCATCAGATCGCCCATCTCTATATTTCGGAACCGACACTGATCGAGGACGTCCGTCGCATTGTTGCGGCGCTGCCAGGCGTTGAGGGCGTGTTCGACCGGCGCGAGCAGCACGCGCTCGGGCTCGATCACGCGCGCTCGGGCGAGCTCGTCGCGCTGGCGCGCCCCGATGCGTGGTTCACATATTACTACTGGGGCGACGATCGGCACGCTCCTGATTTCGCCCGCCTGGTCGAGATCCATCGCAAGCCCGGATACGATCCGGTCGAGCTCTTTCTTGACCCTGCCATCCGGTTTCCAGGGCTGGCGCTCGGTTGGCGCCTTGCCAAGCGGGCGCTCGGGATGCGCACCGTCATGGACGTGATCCCGCTCGATGCTACCCTTGTGCGCGGGTCCCATGGGCGCATGGTGGACGACCCGGCACGCGGTCCGCTGCTGATCTCGAGCGAGCCGAGCCTCGTGCCGGAGGGGCCGATCGCAGCGGCGGCGGTCAAGACGATCATCCTGGCGCACGTGTTCGACTGACGCCGACGCACAAAGGCGCCAGCACGCCGCCGATCCCGGCTATACGCCTGGTACGGCCGTCGATCGACCTATGCCGGATCGGCCAAATCCGGCAGCGTGGCAGACAGGCTTTGACTGACGACGGGCCCTCATCTTGCGTGTTCAAACGTCCCGGCTCATGCTAGGTTGTTATAAGGCAGCCAATGAAGGCGTGACCGAAACGATGCCTGGTCGTCACGCTGCAGAAGCAAACAAGAAGCAATAAGAAGCAATAAGAAGCAATAACAATAAGAAGCAATGAAAAGGGAGGAGCGGCATGTCCCAACAATTTACCGCCTCCGAAGGAGCCACAGGATCGAGTGAGGCGCGCGAGCGCTCTGAACTCCTTTGCCCATGCTGCGGTGCGCTTCTGTCGCTGCTAGGCCAGAACGGCACGATGCGGCTTGAGGCCGACACACAGGGATACGTGATGCCAGCTGCAGCCGGCACCATGTTCATCGATCCGCATGCGCATATGATCGCGCGCACCACCGCGGACTACGAGGCCATGGCGCGCGCCGGCGTGGTGGCGGTGATCGAGCCGGCGTTCTGGATCGGCCAGCCGCGGACCAATCTCGGCAGCTATGTGGACTATCTCTCCAGCATCATCGGCTTCGAAAAATTCCGCGCCGGTCAGTTCGGCATCCGTCACTATTGCTGCGTTGCGCTCAACCCGAAGGAGGCCAACAACGAGGCGCTGGCGGAAGCCGTCATGGAGGTGTTGCCGCACTTCGCCGCGAAGGAAAGCGTCGTCGCCATCGGCGAGCTCGGCTATGACGAGCAGACCGCCCTGGAAGACAAATATCTGCGCCAGCAGATCGAGCTCGCCAAGGAGGTCGATCTTCCCATTATGATCCATACGCCGCATCGCGACAAGAAACGCGGAACCTTGCGGACCATGGACGTGCTCAGCGAGCACCGGTTCGACCCGGGCCGTTGCGTGATCGACCATAATAATGAGGAGACCGTCCGCGAGGTGCTGGATCGCGGCTATTTTGCGGCATTCTCGATCTATCCGCAGACAAAGATGGGAAACGAGCGCATGACCGAGCTGGTCCGACAATTCGGACCCGAGCGCATCATTGTCGATTCTGCCTGCGACTGGGGCGTCTCCGACTCGCTTGCCGTGCCGAAGACCGCCGCGTTGATGGCACAACGCGGCATTCCGGCCGCCACGATCCGCAAGGTTACGTACGAGAATGCGCTGGCCGCCTATGGTCTCTCTGGCGTCATGAAGGAGCAGGATTGGCTCAATCCGGCACCCATCGACCAGCGCACGCTGTTTGAAGGCAACAGCGTGCTGCGTGGCGGCCAGGCCCCGCGCATTGAGGCGCCCGTCGGTCCGCTCTCCGGCAACTTGAAGATTGCCTGATCAAGCCCGCCGTCAGAGCGGGACGCAGCATCGTCAGCATGTCGTCAATCCGCCTGCGCGGCATCACCCCGTCGCGGCCTGACAATGAACGTCGCCGGAATCGGTAGCGTCCAGGCGTCATTGCTCCGGCCAGCCGAAACATCGAGTCAGGCTGCGGCATGATCAGCTCCATATTGGCGCCGAGCCAGATCGCGAGCAAAGCAGCCCCCGCCAACCGGACGCCGCGCATTTGGGAATTGGCGTCCGGTCGAAACCCTGCATAATGTGGCCGAGAATAGCCATCATAACGTGTACGCAATGACCGGAATCACCCCGAGCATCGTATCATTCCTCTTTCTCGGCTTCTTGCTCGGGATGCGACACGCGACCGACGCCGACCACGTGGTTGCCATTGCGACGATCGTCAGTCGCGAGCGCAGCATGGTGGGCTCGGTGCTGATCGGCGCGGCCTGGGGCGTGGGGCACACCATCACGGTCATGGCGGTCGGAGCGGCGATCATCGTGTTCGGGGTCGTCATTCCGCCACGGCTCGGCCTGTCGATGGACTTCGCCGTCGGCATCATGCTGGTCCTGCTCGGCGTTCTCACCCTGACAGGCATGGGCCGCGCGGCCGTCGCGGCCCACGTGCATGAGGGCGTCCCCGGCGGACATGCGCTCGACCATCACGAGCACCTGCATACGCATGGCGACTACGTGCACCGGCACCCGCACGGTCACGGCCCCGGCGCGCACGGGCACGCCGAGGAGGACACTCCGCTGGCACGGCTCGACCGCAGCGGGCTCGGTCGGCTCGCTTTGTATGAGTGGCTGCGACCCTTCGCCGTCGGCCTCATGCACGGCCTGGCAGGATCTGCCGCCGTCGCCCTGATAGTCCTGTCCATCATCCGCGAACCGATGGCCGCGCTCGGCTATCTGCTGCTGTTCGGGCTCGGCACGGTCGTCGGAATGATGCTGATCACGCTGGTCCTGACGGCGCCTTTCGCGTTCACAGCGGTCAATCTTCCGAAATTCAATTGGCGGCTCCGCGTGTTATCGGGTCTGGTCAGCTTCGTCTTCGGGGTGATCCTGATCTACGGCTTCGGCTTTGCCGACGGCGGCCTGTTCAGCGACGCGCCGGCCTGGGAGCCCCGTTGACCCGGCGGACGGCTTGGTGTCAGCGGCAAGCCATGAGCGCGCGCAGGTCTGCTTCGCCGCCGTACCAGTTGACCGCCGGGAACCGAGGAATAAAGTCTGGCAATTACAAAACGGAGGATGCGCCATTCAGACGATCGGCATGCTCGGTGCGCGGTCGTTGTTGCTGACCGGCGTCGTTCTGGCGCTCGCGGCAACCGCAGGTGCTGCGTGGCTGCATGAGATGCGGCCGCAGTCGGTGGTGCAACCGGCGGCGCAAACAGGCGCGCGAGCCGACAAACCCCAACCGCCGGCATTGACAGCGGACGAAGAACGGTTCGCGACGGCCTTGTGGGTCGTCCACCGGGAGGCGACTCGCTCGGCGGTCGCGATGAGCTTTGCCGGCATCGCCTATCAAACCGAGAATCATGATGCGCGCGTGCTCGCGCGAAGCATCGAGCCGCTGGCGAAATTCTTTCATGATGCTGAAATTGAGGTCCGCGCTATGGGCCCGCCGCCTTCGCTGTCAAGGACGCATGAGCGGTACGCCGAGGCAATGGCGCTCTACGCCAACGCTGCAGCCGAGATGCTGAAATTCACTGAGGACGGCGACGTGCAGCGTCTCGACGTCGCCCACGGGCTGGATGTGAGAGCCTCGGAAGACGTGCTGCGCGTCGGCGAAGTGCTGTGGCCGGGACAATACAAGCCGCATTAGTTCTACTGAGTCAGAAAGTCACAGTGTTGGCCCGCAATGAATCCGGTACTTGGGGGAGGTTGCGATCAGCGGAAGGGACTGAGGATGGCTCGCGGGGGGTTGAAGAGCAGCGAATCGCGATTTGCCGCTTATGTCGATGGCCTGGTGAGCGTGATTGGGCACAAGGATCGAGCGCAGCCGCTTCGGGACTATTGCGCGGGGCTGATGCTGCCTTGTGAGCGCAAGAGCGTCGAGCCGATTGCAGCCGTGACGGCGCCTGGGCGGGTGGCGGCTCAGCATCAATCGCTGCTGCATTTTGTTGGCGAAGGACGCTGGTCG
>NZ_AWZU01000091.1 GCF_000472385.1 Bradyrhizobium sp. ARR65 | reverse complement strand
AACGGAGCCTGCGCGGATTGGCTCTGGGCAGAAAGGCCTGGCTGTTCGCGGGATCCGACCGCGGCGCGCACCGGGCCGCCGTCATGCTCACCCTCATCATGACTGCGCGCCTCAACGACGTCGACCCCAAGGTCTGGCTCGCCGACGTCTTCAGACGCATCGCAGAAATCGCGCAATCCCGCCTGCACGAACTNCTCCCGTGGGAGTGGAAAGCAAAAGNCNCCGCTGCGGCTCAGGCCGCCTGAAACCCTCGGCATCATCATAGCCGGCAACGACTATCCGCACGCCCGGGAATCCCGCGGTATTGGTCGTATGCTTACTCCGCGCGCTGTCCTCACCACGAAGCAAGGAACGACGTTGGGGCCAAGGACGTCTTCTCCAACCAGCAATTGTGGTTCAACTTGTCCGACAGATGCGGCGCTTGGCGAACACCAGTTCTCTCCAAACGAGAGATCGCAACTGCGAATCCACACTCAACAGAGTGGTCATTCCACCAACTGTCCCTATTGCCACTTCCGCCACCAGCATAATTCGAGATCCAGATTCTCCCGGCAAAAAATAATGCAAACACGCAACTGGCAGGATCACAGCAAGGGAGGCTAGGATCGACGGCAATGCTGCATCCAGGAAATCACGCAGGGAGATTCCAGATACACTGAGAAAAATAGGTATGAAAATTGGAATGACCAACAACAAGGTCGTAAACAATCGCGCCACGGCTATGCTCAATACCTGATATTGTGGGTCGCTATTTCGAACCATAAGGCCAGCTACGATAAGGACGGCAATTCCAGCTACAGTTCGCAACCATTCCAGGATAGCGCTTTGCTGCGGTCTCCCAAGCGCCTGCAGTAGCGGGGACGTATATCCAGAAACAATATAAGCGACCCCGACGATGCAAAGGACTTTCAAAGCATCCGACGCGGGCCCCCAACTCGACCCAATATTTGCGATCAGCTGGTCACTTATCATGGCCAATCCCGCCAAAGCCGGAAGTGACATGATTGAGCTCATCCGAACGGAAGTCAGCACGCTCTGTTTTAGCTCCACAGGCCTATTTTGAAGGCGCGAAAACTGCCCGAAAGACACAGTGTGGATAGATGAGCTTGACATCATTAGAACCGTTAACATCGCCCGTTCTGCTAGCTTATATAAGCCCACCGCCACGGGTCCAAAAAAAATGCCGAGCACTATCGCCGCCACTTGTGCGTCAAAAAAATTGGCAAGCTGCGCAACAAAATGAGGGAGGGAGAAGCCCAACAGCTGAGTCAAATGTCGCCATGAAAATCTAAGGTTCGGCCGCCATGAGCTCACTCTCCACAATAGTACGAGTGCAACAACGTCTCGAACGATTTGTTGACCAACCAAAGCCCATACACCAAGGCCATAAAAGGCCATCACAACTCCAAGGATGCCACTGACAACCATCGACACATTCGAACGGATGGATAAACTTCGAAAATTCATCTCACGTTGCAGAACCGCAACCTGAACGATGGACAGCGCTTGAAGGAGAATGCTGAAAGATAGTACAGAGATCACCGCTGCGAGCTGCGGGTCATGATTAAATGCTGCCCATTGGCGGCTAAAAAGAATACTGATCAACACCAACCCTAGGCCTAAAATCAAGTTTGCCCAAAACACCGCATTTAAATGGGCTTGTTCCAGGGTCGTTCTTTGAATAAGCGCCGCTGCCAGTCCTTGATCCAAAAACATTTGGAGGAAAGCAACGTAGATCGTAGCGATCGAAACTGCCCCAAAATCCCTTGGGCCCACCAAGCCAGCAAGTACGAAAAACAAGAGAGCAGAAATTCCTTTCTCGCCCCAAACCAAAGTGTACGACCACTGGACCGCCTTCAGAAACGACCTTCGTTCTCCAATTAGAAGCTGCTCTTTTTCGTGCATCGCGTCCTCGATGCTACCCTCGCCCAAGTTGCGCATGAGTGCATGACTTCCCTTGCACCAATTCTCTTTCGTTTAGTCAGATCTGCAAGTTCAGAACACTTGCGCCGCCGATCTGCCGAAGGAAGGGCTCCTGTGCGCCGTCCACATGGATAGTGTTTGCGACTACTGCTGGTCAAGATCGTTTAAAGACCTATGCGGGATTTTGGGTGATAGGGTAATCCGGCGGCGCGACCTGCCGTCGTTCGGATCTGACGCCCGCGGCGAGCTTCGGCAACCGATCTGCGCCGTTGAACATACGGGACGAGGCCCTAGGCCGCACATGAACGTATCATCGCGCCGACCGATCGGGATTCTGGTGGCGCCCGTCCGTCCTCGACCCACCACTCGGCGGACAGCTCAGCAAGGCCGTCAGCAATCGCCGGCCGAGATGCGCTGCAGATAGAGCACCGGCGTAGCGCCCAACCTCTTAGTTCGCCGCACCAACAGCTGCCGGATCGCCGAACTGAGCCGGATCCGTTGACCGTTCGCGAATTCAACGGCTCAAATCCGCTTTCTCTCAATCAAGGTCCGACGTTAGATTGAGGTTTGCACGCGTCGATGCCGCATCGCCTATTCCGGCTCATTGGCTTGTCGACCTCCCCGGTCAGCAAGTTGACGTTGTTATTGATGATGGGATTGAAGATGCCACCAGCATAGCTGCTCACGGCACCTGACCAACTGTAATGCTGGTCGTGAGGGTCAGGCAGCATGTAGTTATATTGCGACACCGGATGAACAATCGTGCTCGGCTGATCGCCATCAGCTTCTACAATCTCGATCCAATAATTGACGTTCGCGTCGGACGTCGCAACGCATGTGTTGTAGGAGATCGTCGGATTGTTCACCTGCATATTAAGTCGCAGGAACGCGTTAAGGTTGTTCTTACCTGCGTTGGTTTGCAGACAAGTATTAAAGCTGAAGACGCAGTCGTCCCAGTGGCAGGCTCCGGGCTTGGAGAAGAGCTGTAGCCAATCCGCGTGGGCGCGCGTATGAAACGCGGCATTTTCGAACAAACAATATTTGATGCTCACGGTGCCGGTACAGGAGTCGGGCCGAAAGCCATCTGCCATCGCGTTTTTCATCCAGACATAAGTGGCGTCGAACAGCACCTGATAGACCAGTTCGCCAACTGAATCGGCGAACGCAATGCCGCCTTGGGCACCACCACCGTCGATAATGCACCTGGTCAGGAACAACCGACCAGGTGGAGGGCGTGAAGCTTCGATCGGCCGCAACAGATTCGAGCCTACTGCGAAATTGCAGTTGCTGACGGTTAAAGTATGAGCATAGCCGTCCATGTTGACCTGCATCCCGCCGTGAAGCGAGAAGTCGAATCCTTCAAGAGTGATATCTGATGAGCCCGAGACCCTAACCGTAGCGCCGGATATCGTGGCCCCAGCCGGGAGGTTAGCTTGGATTGATGGGTCCTTCAGGTCGGCCTCGCTTGGATATGCCGCGCGATCGATACCTACATAATAATCGACGCCAGCAACCTGCCACGGTGGACGAGTTGCCAGGTTGTAACCCAGGCCGTTCTTCGCGGACGAGGGGTTTAGGAGGTTCGGATGTTGTGGCGAACCGGTTGGCGGGTTGACCCGAGCACCATCTGCTCCCAGGTCGACGCGCAGCAAAAGTGTTAATGCCTGCTGCGCCCCCGCCGCGAATGGCCAGGCTGCCGCTACGCCGACGCCTGCAATAAATTCCCGCCGCCGCATTTACAACCTCCCGGCTGTTTTCCTCAGCTTAGGACGAACCACGATCGTACGAAAATGGCACGCCTCACTTTGAGCGACCTGGAGGTTCACTGCTGACAATGCCCTCCGGATCGTCTCCTCGACGCGCAGCGTGATCGTGGCTCCTCCGCCCAGGACGACTTGACAAAAGATCTCGCAGGCGCCTGCAGCACCGATGTCGGTCGTCAGCCCGCATGCAGTCTCGCTCACGCGGGGACACTCAATAGGTTCGCGAGCAGTTGCAGAAAGCGGCCGCATAGACTGCGCAGTCGGGATTGCTCTGAGATGCGGTTTGCCTCAGCGCAGGTTACCGTGTTGCTCGATGGACGGATTAGCTGCATCTATCTGACCGCGATGGGTGCGGTCGAGCGCTGCGGCGAAACTAGCAACCGCTTTTGCCGAAACATCTCCTCCGGACCCCCAACTCAACATAATAAATCATAGTAAATCGCGGGGACACCGGACGTATGTCCAGACCGCGACTTTGAAAGCGAAATCTTGATCCCGGGATCTCAAAGCGATAACTTAGATTAAATCGAGATTTCATATTTAAGTCAAGCCACATAACTTAAATTCGCAGGCCTGAGAACTTCAATGAAGATCCAGAAAGGCGCCCATGATTTCGATTATAATCCCGGCCCATAACGAGGCGGCGGTGATCGCTCGAGCATTGGCCAACATAACCCGCGGCGCCGCGGACGGCGAGATAGACGTTATAGTGACATGTAATGGTTGTACTGACCGGACGGCGTCCATCGCACGGAATTTTGGTCCTCCGGTTCGCGTCATTGAAACAGATATCGCGAGCAAGTCTCTAGCGCTGAATCTGGGTGATCAGGCCGCATTTGCTTTCCCACGCATCTATATGGACGCCGATGTCGTAATCACGATCGACGCGATTCGTGAGTTAGCAAGGCGGCTTGAGCGGATGGATGTGCTGGCTGTAGCCCCTTTTCCCAAAATTGACCTGGATGATTGCCCTTGGTTGGTAAGATCATACTACAGCGTCAGGTCCAAACTTCCGTCGGCGCAGGAGGGGATAGGCGGTTCCGGGGTATATGCTCTGTCCGCCACGGGGCGAAGTCGATTTAAGGACTTTCCGCAATTAACTGCAGACGATGGTTATATTCGCATACAATTCAGCCCGGAGGAGCGAGAGACAGTTCGTTCTGCCAATTCTACTGTATTCCCTCCCCGCACGATCAGGGACCTTATTCTCATTAGAACCCGCGTGTATTACGGCACTTTGGAGCTAATTGGTCGCTTTCCTGAGCTTTGGAGGAATCATGGGGAAAGCAATCATAAAGCCGTCATCAAGCTTATCAAATCGCCATCTCAATGGTTCGGAGTTGCGGTATACATCCTAGTAAATACCTTGGCTCGCTATAGAGCTGAGCGAAAAGTACACACCAGAAGCGTTGGCTGGGAGCGGGATAACTCGTCTCGTCCTTGTGTAGCGGCACCGCGCGATTGCACGGGTCCAACTTCATGATCATTCAGTTAACGGCCGCCGCTTTGATTGCGCCCAGTGCCTATTTTTCACCATGGCTTTGGCGCCGTTTGTATATGCGCGCGATAAAGAGCCAACTCACAAGAGATCGCATACTTTGTTTAACATATGACGATGGTCCGAGCCGCTTCGTGACTCCCAAGATTCTTGATCTTCTCGGTCGCCGTGCCGCGAAGGCCACTTTCTTTATGCTTGGGCAAAGTGCCCAACGTTTTCGAGATGTCGCCGATCGTATTGCCCAGGAAAGGCACGATATAGGTTGCCACTCCAGCAAGCACCTTAATGCCTGGACCGTCGCCCCGTGGAGAGCCGTGGCGGACATCAACGCTGGATACGATCAGCTTTCATCTTGGATGTCGCCCAACGGTCTGTTTCGCCCTCCGTATGGGAAGATGACACTGCCAACTTACTTTGCTGTCCGGCGTCGCTGCGCTTCGACATTCTGGTGGACAATTGATTCGAGAGATACGAAGGAAACCTTGCCTGACCCAAGGCAAGTGGCTGCCGCGCTCGTGGAGGATGGCGGCGGAATTGTATTGATGCATGATCTGGACCGCTCGAAAGAGCGAAATGAATTTGTGCTTGAGACGACATCACTCCTGCTTGACGTCGCCGATCGGGAAAAGATCAAGGTAAGACGCCTCTGTGAGCTTCAGATTGCAAACCGCGCAAACCTCGATTGAGATCGTCAATACGACATGTGCGCGCCCCTTCAAGGCGGGTGGACTCAGCGTTGAGTGCTGTCCGTCGCGATTGCTGGGCTCAGAGCGAGGAACTCACTACCTCCTTCAAAACCTCATTGGCGCCTCCGTAGATGCGCTGCACGCGACTATCGGCCCACATGCGCGCGATCGGCGACTCCTGGATGTAACCATAGCCCCCGTGCAGTTGAACGCACTCATCAATAACCCGGCACTGGCAATCGGTTAGCCAGTACTTCGCCATCGCCGCCGTGATGGAATCCAGCTGACCGTCGATAAATTTTTGAATACAATCGTCTACAAATATGCGCCCGATGTGCGTTTCAGTCTTGCACTCCGCAAGCTTAAATCGTGTATTTTGCAAGTCGAAGAGAGGTTTACCGAATGCCTTTCGCTCCTTAACGTAATCCGCGGTGATGTCTACGGCGCGTTCCGCTGCAGCGACCGCGCTGAGGCCGATGGACAGCCGCTCATAGCGGAACTGATCCATCATTTGGAAGAGCCCCCGGCCTTCGCTTTGGCCCAGCAGATTTCCGACAGGGACACGCACATCATCGAAGAACAACTCGCAAGTGTCTTGCGCGTGTCGGCCGATCTTGTGGAGCGGGCGCCCAACCCGGTAGCCGGGTAGGTCCTTGGTCTCCAGCACCAACAGCGACAGCGCCTTCGGGCCAGGCGCCCTGGGGTCGGTCCGCACTGCAAGACAGACGAGGCCCGCTTGCCAGCCGTTGCTGATGAATGTTTTGGAGCCGTTGACTACATAGTGATCGCCGTCCTTTCTGGCGGTTGTCTTGGTGCCCTGCAGGTCAGAACCCGAGTTGGGCTCCGTCAAGCCGACCGCGCCGACAAGTTCGCCGCTAGCCATGCGCGGAAGCCAGCGGCGCTTCTGCTCCTCGTTGCCATAGGCGAGTATGTAGTGAGCTACGATGCTTTGGATACTGAGTCCAAAGTGGACGCCGCTTCGGGCAAGTTCCTCGATTACGATGGCCTCGTGGGCAAAAGTCCCGCCGCCGCCTCCATATTCCTCTGGCACGTCCGGGAGCAGCAAACTTGCTTTGCCTGCCTTGATCCAAGCTCCTGGGTCCGGATGACCTTGCTCAGCCCAATGCGCGTGATGGGGCGCAAGCTCCATTTCAATAAACTGGCGAACGGTCCTCTGATAAATCCTCGTCTCGTCGGTCATCCAAGGCGATTCGTATCGTGCTGATGTCATGTTCGGTCTCGAATTATAGCCGTGAGCAGATCAGCTTCCGACGATCCCGCCTCTGCCCCCGGTGCGGAATCCAATACGCGTCTTCCCCTGCTACGATGCCGTATCGGCAATCCTTTTGGCAAGAGCGCCTTGCTAATTCTCCGGATGGTGGAAACGTTTGATTGCATGATAAAATCCCCATCCCTGCAATCCAGCTGGAGCGAGTGCGATGCATCGAAACTTCTGCTGCGCTCATCACGTTCCCTCTCACAACGGACAATCAGGTACGATGTGATGCTGCTAGCTCAAGACCAGGCGCTTTTGTTGTCGCTACCTACGCTCGCGGTGCCCGGCATAATGGTCGGCCACCGCCTAATAAGCGTCGGTGACGAGCATGCGCTATTGCCCGTGGAGGCGAAGGCATTTGAACGCAGCGCAGTTCAAGTACGGCGCGCCAGCGGAGCCGCTCGTATAGTTGCACGGACTCTCCTTCGCCAGTTAGGACATGACATGGCCCCCGTTCCGAAATCGCCCGGAGGCGAGCCGATCTGGCCAAACGGCGTTCTAGGCTCTCTTGCGCATGATTACCGAGTCGCTGTTGCCGCGGTTGGAAGCTCCGAAGACCTGGAGGGCGTAGGCATAGATGTAGAGCCTGCTGAAAATCTATCGGCGGATCTGCTGCAGCTTGTGACAACGTCGCGAGAACGAGCAAGGATAGACTCTGATCCGTATCAAGGTCGATTGTTCTTTGTAGCGAAGGAGGCCGCCTACAAAGCAGTCTATCCGCTAGACCATGTGTTGCTTGATCACCATGACATCGAGGTCGATCTCGCCAATCAGCAGGCAATCGTGCGCAATGGGCGGATCGTTGAACTTAGATTTTGTATTTCAAGCCATCTGGTGGCGCTGGCTTTTATTCTCTCCTAGCCGGTCGATTGCGTGTCTCAGCCTCTGCGATCGATGGTGCCCCACAAAGGACGATGGCCAACGGCGCTCTGTGGACCACCCAAAAACGAGGAAGACAGCACGACTGCCACTCAGCCGCGCGCCGGCGATCGGACAAATTCACAAGTTTGATCAACATAACGCATCGGCACGCGACAGCCAACATTTAATTTTGAGCACAAGCCTCATTTAATACGATTGAAAATATAGAATGCATCATTGATACTGTCGAAGAGAGATTTCGGCCGCCGGGTCATTTATCGTGAGCATTTCCAGGTCACCATCTATGACTAACAGCTCGCTCAATCTGGCGCAAAATTAACTCAGACTCCTCGTCCAAAAGACTGCAGCGACATTGATTAACACGATAGAGAGGTAATGCTTTGTGCGGTTTCATCGGGATCTTCGATTTCAGCGAACCACTCGGATCAGTCCGCCTGCGCGCGCTGGAAATGGCGAAAACTGTCAGACATCGCGGGCCGGACTGGAGCGGAATATACACAAACGAACACGCCGTGCTCGCACACGAGCGCCTCTCTATCGTTGACGTCGAGCATGGCGCGCAGCCTCTTATCGATGTCACTGCGGGCCGGGCACTCGCGGTAAACGGTGAGATTTATAACCATGTCGCGCTCCGACAGAAGCTGAAGCGGCCTCACGCATGGAAGACCAAATCAGATTGCGAGATCCTTCTTTACCTTTATGACGAGTATGGGCCGGCGCTGTGCGACATGCTCAGTGGAATCTTCGCGTTCGCCCTATTCGATGAACAGACGCGCGATTTCTTCGTGGCGCGCGACCACTTAGGAATCATCCCGCTCTACATAGGATGGGGCAGCGACGGCACGACCTATGTCGCGAGCGAGATGAAGGCTCTCGATGCCATATGCGAGTCAGTCCAGGAGTTTCCGCCGGGACACTATTATACCGGGGAAGAAAGAAAATTCGTCAGATGGTACGATCCCGTGTGGGCGCACACCGTGCCTACGAAAAAGGTCTCTTTACAGCGGCTGCGAACGGCGCTTGAAACTGCGGTTAAGCAGCAACTGATGTGCGATGTCCCATACGGCGTGCTCATCTCCGGAGGTCTCGACTCGTCCCTCATCGCAGCAATCGCCGCCCGGCATCGATTCAAAAGGATAGAATCGGGAGAGACCGAGGAAGCATGGTGGCCAAGGCTACACTCATTTTCCGTCGGGCTCGAGGGCTCGCCGGACATGGCGTATGCACGTCGGGTAGCTGCGTACATTGGTACGGTCCACCATGAAATCGTCTTCACGATTCAGGAGGGACTCGACGCCGTGAAAGACGTCGTTCGTCACCTCGAGACCTTTGATGTTACCTCCATCCGAGCCGCAACCCCGATGTACCTCATGGCGCGCAAGATAAAATCAATGGGCGTCAAGATGGTGCTCTCGGGAGAAGGCGCCGATGAGGTGTTCGGCGGCTACCTGTATTTCCACATGGCTCCGACGGCAAAGGAATTTCACGAGGAGACCGTCCGAAAGCTCTTCGCACTCAGCAAATACGATTGTTGTCGCGCCAACAAGGCCACTGCAGCTTGGGGGCTCGAGACGCGCGTACCGTTCCTGGACAAGGAATTTCTCGACTATGCCATGTCCATAGACCCGGCAGATAAGATGTGTCCGGGTAGGAAGATCGAGAAGAGCATACTGCGCGAGGCGTTCCGGGATTTTCTTCCCGAGGAGATCCTGTGGCGCCAGAAGGAACAATTTTCGGACGGCGTGGGATACGGCTGGATCGACTGCCTCAAACGTCACGCTGAGGAAAGGGTCACGGATGAGATGATGGTAGAGGTCGCACAGCGGTTTCCGCAGCAAACCCCGACCTCGAAGGAAGGTTATTTGTACAGGACTATTTTTGATAGTATTTTTCGGAATCCGACGGCCTGTCTCACTGTTCCTGTCGGCCCTTCGATTGCTTGCTCGACGCCGACGGCATTTCGTTGGTCGCAGGAGTTCGCGAAGATGGATGACCCGTCCGGGAGAGCAGTCAAAGGCGTGCACCTTTACGCTGTCAATGCGATCTGATGTTCCGGCGTCCCGGCTGGAGGAAGACAGTCCCGAACGATGTTTCGACATGCCCGCGGCTTCTTTTCTGCAAACCGCGACGTAGCACGGCGCACGCGGGGCCTTGCGCGTCTGCGAAATTGCCGATCTGAGCGATCAGACAACGCTGCCGTGGCCAGGGGTCAGGCTTGACGTGCAACGGCCCGCGCTGGTTAGCGCGGGCCGAAATGTGACAGAGCGGATGCACGGACGACGACCACACTATCCGCAGCCGAGCCACCCGGCGTATGGAGGGCGGGTCGCACCCGAAACGGGAGAGGTGTTAGTCCGGCTTGCGACGGCGCTTCACCAGCCAGTACACACCATAGGCCACCCCGATGACGGGAAGTCCCGTCCCAACGATAGGTCCGGGAGCCCCATGGACCCCACCATTTTTCCAGTTCGCAGGCGAGCCACCTTGATACACCCAGTCGTTGGGTGACAGGGCGGCAATATAGAACACATAGCCGGTGGCAATGGCACCACTCGCCGCCAATATGAAGAGGATAACTTTAAGAATTAACGTCATGTCTCATTCCCTCGCTCATCCCCCGTAAAGCTACCATTATCACATCGATTTAATTTTCGCATCATCAAAATTTAAAAATTAACATGATGCGATTATCCCGCGTCTGCTCTAACGCACTGCGATATGAGAACAATTAATTTTGCGACCCAGCTTTTAATTTGGAAAAGAAATCAATATTGATGTATTCTGGCTCAACGCCGCCCTCCCCCGGGGGAGCGCAGCGGCATAATCACGGCATGCCGGTTGATTTCTGGCCGGAGCGCAGAAACGCGAGAAAAATCAGATGCTTCAAAGTAATCTTGGCCAGACTGACAGACCGGGGGCCGCTCTTGCCAATATCGAAGCGCCGTCAGAAGAGGGTATTGGCGCATTGCTGCATTTTGTCCGTGGTTTTCTGCGCCGTCAGTATCGCCTCATCATCTTCACCACCGCGCTGGCGTTTGCGGCTGGCGTTGTCGTTCTGCGCATCACACCCCCGACCTACACGGCGCACGTCCAGATCCTGTTGACGAATTCGAAGCCACAGTTCGTCCAGCAGCAGTCGCTCGTTGCCGAGCCCTCCTTGGACACGCGAGAATTCGAAACGCAGCTGCAGATTCTCAGGTCTCAACCCTTAGCAGATAAGGTGATCAATCGTCTCAACCTTGCCGCTGACCTCGTACGCGTCTCGGGCTCGCCGCTCGGCTCGTTGTTATGGCGCGTTCGAGGATGGCTCGGTGGAAGCCAGACGGACGTCGCGGAGCGGCCAGCCGATGCCATCATTGGCGCCTTCCTGGACCGACTATCAGTCGCGCGGCTCAATGCCAGCAACGTGATCGAACTCGGCTTCAATTGGAGTCAGCCTGATCGAGCCGCCGAGATCGCGAATGCAATCGCCGAACTCTATATTGCTGATCAGCTAAACGCAAAGGCCGAAGCCAACCGGACCGCGACATTGTGGTTACAGCAGAGACTGCAGGAATTGGGTGATCAGGCAGAAGCTGCAGACCGCGCAGTTAACGCGTATAAGGCCAAAAACAATATCGTCTCGGCTGGAGGAAAGCCTATCGACGAGCAGCAGGTGACCGAACTAAACGGTCGACTCGTGGCGGCCCGCGCTCAAACAGCGGAGCTGTTGGCTCGCCTCAATCGCTACGAAAACGTTCTCCAGGAAAATCCCGCAAATTCGCAATCGATCGGCACACTGGATACGGCAGGCTCGGACGTGCTGGCCAGTCCAATCATTACCAATCTGCGTCAGCAATATCTGGAATTAGCCCGAAAGGAGAGCGAGTGGTCGGCCAGATTCGGCCGGGACCATCAGAGTGTCGTCCTCCTGCGATCTCAGATGCGGGAGCTTCGCACGTCGATTCTCGATGAGGTTCGGCGGCTCGCTCAGACCAGCCGAAGCGACTATGAGGTGGCCAAGCAGCATCAGCAGGAGATCGAGAAGCAGTTGGCCGGAGCCGTATCGGTGTCGCGCACAACGAATTCGGCCGAGGTGACTCTGCGCGAGCTCGAGAGCAGGGCGAAGGGCTACCGAAATCTCTACGAGACCTTTCTGCAACGCTACATGGGTTCTGCTCAACAAGAGTCATTTCCCATTTCGGAAGCGAGGGTAATCTTCCCCGCCTCTCCTCCGCAGAGCAAGAGCAAACCAAAAACGTCAGTTATACTGGCACTGGCACTGTTCGGAGGAGTTGGTCTCGGCGCTGGGCTAGGGCTCCTCAGAGAACTGATGGATCGGGTATTCAGAACCCCAGATCAGATAGAAGCGGCCTTGGGCTTACCCTGCCTCTCAATCGTTCCTCTCTTGCAAGCCGATGGGCTGCGAAAGCTCAAGCCCATCGGTGGCCCCCCATCCGCGCGCGAAAGCCGAAGGACAGTATCTACCGCCTCCGCTTTGCACTGGGCCTTCGTGCACTTGCCGTTGTCGAGGTTCGCGGAATCCATCCGATCCATCAAGTTGGCGATCGACTTGAACCCAACGCAGATTTCGAACAGGGTCATTGGAATTACGTCGTCAGTACCCCACGAAGGCAAGTCTACGATTACAGCCTCTCTGGCTCAATTCATTGCCCAGAGTGGAAAGAGCGTAATCGTCGTCGATTGCGATCTCAGAAATCCGTCATTGTCGGCGGCGCTTGCTCCGGACGCCACCGTCGGCCTTCTGGAAGTCATTTTCGGAAAGCTATCGATCGAGGATGCCGTTTGGAACGAGCCGAAAACCAATCTGGTCTTCCTACCGGCAATCAGAAGTCGTCGCCTACTTCATAGTAGCGAGATCTTGGCGACGGAGCATATGCGGAGGCTCTTCGACCGGCTACGATCGACCTACGATTACGTCGTCGTCGATTTGCCTCCGCTGTCACCCATCGTGGATGTTCGGGCGACTTCCACGCTCATGGATTGCTTCCTTCTTGTCGTGGAATGGGGAAAGACGAAGGTCGACGTAGTCCAGCATGCCTTGCACACCGCACCAAACGTCTATGAGAGCCTGGCCGGAGTCGTGCTGAACAAGACCGACATCAAATCCATGGCCCTCTACGACGCCTACAGAAGCGATTATTACAGCGACGCCCATTACGTCCGCTACGGCCTCACGGATTCCACTTGAGCGGAATGGTTTTGCGCCGGTCACCGCGGCCAGACCATCCGCTCGTCGCATACTCCCAAACTTTGCAATTCGATTCTCGCTGGGCCGAACGCCTCTCCGTTCCGAATCGCGCAAAAAGCCAATCCGGGGGGCGCGACGCTTCTTATTTGACACGGGACATTCCTGAGGG
Organism: Bradyrhizobium sp. ARR65; assembly: GCF_000472385.1. Taxonomy (GTDB): domain Bacteria; phylum Pseudomonadota; class Alphaproteobacteria; order Rhizobiales; family Xanthobacteraceae; genus Bradyrhizobium. The sequence goes on along the minus strand of NZ_AWZU01000091.1, from coordinate 449 downwards.
CCGCTGCGTGATCTCTGACAAAGGCGCGCGCCGGCGCCATCTTTTTCCGTGTGCTTGATTGGACCTGCCAGCGATCCTCAGGAGGTGTCGACCGGCGACCAACCCGATTGGGTGCGATCGAGCGGAGGCTTGTGTTGGAGCTCTAGAGCGGTTCCCGACCGGATTGAATTATTTGGGATTGAACGAAGCCGCTGTGCGGCATTGAATTTGGCGCAGCAGTGNGAGTACCAACAAGCTTGCTGCCGTGGGCAGGTAATGCTTCGAACCAATAGGCTGGTGTACGGTCGGACCAACAATGATAGCGACCAACAACATCTCGACAGATCCAAGGGACCATACCGGGGCAGTTTTCTGCAATTCCCTTGGACTCGTTGAAAGCTGTTACCGGCTTTTTCGCGGCAGGGTTGTCAGGAGTGACTTTTCCGCCACGCCTAACCTATTGAAAGCAC
>NZ_AWZU01000090.1 GCF_000472385.1 Bradyrhizobium sp. ARR65 | reverse complement strand
CGATGGAAGTACCAGGCGTCGGCTTCCTTGTCGTGCGTCCAAGTCGACTTCTGCACGCCGGGAAACACAATGCCCTTGTTTGCTCCGGTGGGCTTCCTGTCGGCCCAGACATACCAGTTGCGATGGGGTGACTCCTTCGAGCTGCGCGCCGACTTGAACCAGTCGTGTTCGTTCGATGTGTGATTGACAACGAGGTCGATGATCACGCGGATGCCGCGCTGCTTGCAGCCATGCGTGAACTCGACGAAGTCGCCGAGCGTGCCGTAGCGCGGGTCAACGCCGTAATAGTCCGAGATATCGTAGCCGTCATCCTTGCAGGGCGACGGTTGAAACGGCATTAGCCAGATCGTAGTGATGCCGAGCCCGTGCAGGTAATCGAGCCGTCTGAGCAGCCCCTTGAAATCGCCGATGCCGTCGCCGTCCGCGTCCATATAGGTGCCGACGGAAAGGCAGTAGATGACACCGTTCTTGTACCAGAGATCGTCGATCATCGCAGGCCGCGGCCCCGTGTTGGGATGCAGCGATAAGCGTAAGAGATAGCTAACGGTTCCCTGACGTGCGGCGTAGGGCGACCGAGTAGTCGACGAAGCGAGCGAAACGGAACCGAAATAGGCACAATCGTCTGGTGATGATTGCCCGTCGAGTCGGCTCGTGTGCGCATACCGACGACAACCAATGTTCGCCCAAATGCCGGCCCGGCGGCTTTGCTATTCAAGGACGGTGCCCCTATGATTCCGCCGATCGGGACGGGAGGGAAGCCGCTAGGGGTTGGGCCTTTCTGGCGGCGTTGCAACAAGCCCGCGCGGCTCAAAAGTCACGTCCGAAAAGACGTTCGTCGTCCCGTCACCGAGCGCCTCATCCAGCGCGTTGCGGATGATGCCGGGCTCGGTCTCTTCGGCATCGCGGATGATGCGCGCTTCGTGAATCTCTTTGCGGGAGACGCCGACATCAGCACTGTTCGCTTTCGGAACAGTGCGATCACCACCATTAGCCCTTTGACTCCGCCGCGCTCTTGCGCCGCATCGTATTCATCGGCAAGCCTGCGCTTCGATCTCGAGCGCATCGGCCTGCGCGCGATATGCAGCAGAGATGAGCTCGTCGTGAGCCTGCTTCGCCTTTCCGAGGCGGGCCGCCTTCTTCGCGGCATCATAAGCGATGGAAGCGAGATCGCGCGCCTCGAGGACCTCGGCGGCGCAGGCGGGCTCGGGCCGCGGTCCCGTCCGCCCGTCGAAACTTGCAAAAATCTCCTACTGCAATTGCAAGGCCGCGCGCGCATGTTCTATTCCGACAAGGAGTGCAGCCCTGGTGACTTGGAAACTATCGCGCGAAGACTGGCAGGATCGCATCCGCAAGGCAGATTCTCTTCTTCCTGATCTGCCAAAGCTCAATGAAAAAGCAGCCAATCGGGCCGTCGAGATTTTCGATCAGCTTCGGCTGCCGGACGTGCCAGGCATGCCGCTGCTCCGGGATGCCGTCGGCGATTGGTTTCGCGAGATCGTGCGTGCGCTGCATGGGTCGATCGATCCGGTCACGCGTGAGCGCATGATCCGTGAGCTATTTTGTTGATCCCAAAAAAGATGTCAAAAACGACCAACGGTGCGGCGTTGATGCTGACTTCGCTGTTGATCAATGAGCGGCCAAATACAGAGTTTCTCTTGGTCGCGCCATCGCATCTCATTGCGGAAATCTCATTTAGGCAGGTCGAAGGGATGATAGCTGCTGATCCGCGGCTCTCTCGCCGAGAATATACTCACGTCCAGCCGCACTTGAAGAAGGTGAGTTGGCTAAAGACCGGCGCCACTCTTCAGGTCAAGTCGTTCGATCCCAATGTCTTGACCGGCGTCAAGCCGGCCGGCGCGCTGGTCGATGAGCTACATGTCGTCTCGGCCGACGCGAACGCGGACCGCGTGATCGGCCAGCTCCGCGGCGGCATGATCTCTCAGCCCGAAAGCTTCCTGTTGTTCATCACGACGCAATCAGAGCGGCCGCCGGCGGGCGTCTTCAAAGCCGAGCTCGACAAGGCGCGTGCGATCCGTGACGGAAAGCGCGAGGGCGCCATGCTGCCGGTGCTTTACGAATTCCGGACGACATCGCGGCGGACAGAGAAAAGTGGCAGGATCCGCTTAACTGGCCAATGGTCCTGCCGAACCTCGGCCGAAATCTCACAATCGAGCGGCTCAAGAGCGAATTCCAGACGGCGAAAGACATCGGCGAAGAAGAGTTTCGCCGCTGGGCATCGCAGCACCTCAATGTGGAGGTTGGACTCGCGCTTCGGTCCGATCGCTGGGTCGGCGCCAACTTCTGGGAAGTCTGCGCAGATCGGAGTGTCACGCTAGACGCGATCATCGAGCGCTGCGACGTCGTGACGTGTGGCATCTATGGGGGCGGGGCCGACGACCTGGAAGCGCTTGCTGTAGTTGGCCGCGAGCGCAAAACGCGGCGTTGGCTCCATTATGGGCGGGCCTGGGCCCACACCTCAGTGCTTGAGCAGCGGAAGGAGATTGCGCCTCGGCTTCGTGACTTTGCCGCTCAAGGCGCCACGTCTGCGACAGCAGATCGTCGACGTAGTCGTCCTCTTCGAGATCGCGAAAGCCCTTTACGAAGGTCTGCTCGCGCAACTTCGCGATTTCCTGAAAATAGATGAGCGACTGGTGTCCTCCGCTCAGGGCGGGAAACGAGCATCGATAGACGTAGTAGAAGCTTGTCGTGAGGCCACCGTGCGCGGCATCGCTGAAGAGCTACACGTCCAGGGTATCAGGGCTCCTCGTGGTGACATGTGGCATCCTACGGCCGTCTCGCGGCTACTCACTCGCATCGAAGGCGCAGGCAAATGACGAGCGACGTTCGGCGCTGTGGCGTGTGGCGCTCGCGCAAGGCCCGTAGTCACAGGCTGTGCCCAGACGCACGAGAAAATTTGGGTCCCATATCGAGCACCGGGCGCCTTGCGGCAACGTTCGGCCCCCTCGACTTCAAAAATCGGGGCTAAAGGCCTTCCGCCGCCGCCAGACTTACGGCTGCAGCGTGCGACACGAGTCCTCCGAAATGAGCCTCGGGATCAGTCGAGGAAATACAACCGGCCGCAGTCCGCAAGCCGCAGCGGACGTCGCCGCTCTGGGTAATGCGGACCAAGATTGAGCCCACCTGAGATAGCCGCGACCTCACCGACTATGCAAGAAAACTCTCAGTCACCGTGAGGTTCGTCGCCCGACGCAACATGCAGGCGCGGCCTCGCGGCGTTACCCGTGATGATTTTTTCGATCGCGGTGCTTGCGATCGTCTTCGCGGTCCTGCGCCGGATCGTGAACTCGCCGTTTGGACTGCTTTGCAAGGCCATCAAGGATGACAGCTTGCGCGCACGCATGATCGGTGCCCGAATCTATCCCAGACTCATCATCATGTACGGCATCTCAGGCGTCGTCGCGGGCATCGGCGGAGCGATCACGGCCATCAATACCGGAGTGGTGGGCCTCGACAGCGTGAGCTTCGAGCGTTCCGCCGAGGCGCTGGTCATGCTGGTCGTCGGCGGAGCCGGCAATCTCTGGGGAGCGCTGTTCGGCTCCGTGATATTCCAGCTCTTCGAGCACTATGTCTCGGCCGCCAACCCATTTCATTGGATGACCATGTTGGGAGCACTGCTGGTCGCCATCGTGCTTTTTGCGCCTCAAGGACTGACTGCCGTGGCCGTTCACATGGCGCGACGGGCTGCGCCGGTCGTTTGGAGAAGACCATGAGCGGGTTTCTCCTCGAACTGAAGTCCATAAGCAAATCGTTTGGCGGTCTTCGTGTCAGCGACGATATATCTTTCGGCTTGCGGGAAGGAGATCGCGTGGCGCTGATCGGGCCCAATGGAGCCGGCAAGACCACGCTGGTGAACGTCATCTCCGGAGACCTGAGCCCGTCCAGCGGAACCATCCTGCTGAATCGTGAAAACATCACCCAGCTTTCGATACCGGGACGCGTCGCCGCAGGGTTGATCAGGACATTCCAGATCACCCGCCTGTTCTCCAGCCTGACCGTCGCGCAGAATGTCGCGATCCGGTCATGCAAAGGAAGGAGCTGACAAGACGTCTGTTCTCGAACCTTGTCGACAACCCCGAGGTCCGGCGCGAGTGGGAAGACACATTGAAGCTGCTCGGCATCGCGCACCTTGCGGAATGGCCGGTTGCAGGACTGGCCAGCAGCGCCTGCTCGATCTGGCGATAGGGCTTGCACTCGAGCCGAAAGTGCTGCTGCTTGATGAGCCCGCTGCCGGCGTACCATCCCACGAGACTTCGAGGATCATCGAAGCGATCAATCGACTTCCGCCGAAGATCGCCGTGCTGATGATCGAGCACGACAAGGATCTCGTCTTCAAATTCGCTCGGCGCGTGCTGGTTCTGGCAAACGGTCGACTGATTTTCCAGGGAACGCCGGACAGGTGACGAGCCATTCGGAAGTCCGTCGAGCCTATTTGGGCAAATATGAAGATGTCCGTCGCGCGTCTTGAGGTAAGGAATCTGAACGCTGGTTATGGTCCTACCCGGATCGTATCCGGCATGTCGTTCGAGGTCCCTGCTGGCGGACGTCTGGCTATCCTGGGACGCAACGGGGTCGGGAAACCGGACGAGACCGTGAGAACGGCGGCATGCGGCGCGGTCAGCAAGTGGGGAAGGAGAGCGGCGGTCAATCGGGTCGGACCAAGCAGGTTGGTCGAGATCGTAGCTTCAGCCGTCTCGGTCTCTTCGGAAGTTAAGTCTTCGGGTCGCATGATGCCGGCATTGTTGATCAGCACGTTTAGCCCTGGCAATTCGTCGGTCACCTGTCGGGCGAACGACTTTATGGCGGCCGCGTTGGTTACGTCCAACTGCCGCGCTTCGATGCCGGGATTCGCCTTGACCACTGCGCTAAGCCTGTCTGCGTCGCGTCCGGTGATCACGACCTTGTTGTTCCTGGCGTGAAACGCCTCGGCCAGGGCGCGACCGATCCCGCTGCCGCCGCCCGTGATCAGGACCGTATTGCCTGTAAGCTTCACGATGCACTCCTTTGATTTGAATTTGGTCACAAGGGATAACTACGACGCCAGGGTACGGCTGAGGCGGGCGGCGAGAAGGGTAGTTGAGCGCGGCTTGGTCGCCGGTCAGCAAATCGTGTCTTGGGGGCCTTGATGGCCCAGAAAAAGTCGCTCCGCACCATGGAGGAATCCGACATTGAACACCGATCCGCCGATGTCGGCGAGCCGCACGTTCCGCTGCTTCGGCATCACTTTCTGCCGTTCGTCAACGTTGCTGACGGTAATTCCCTCGTCGGCGCGTTTGCCGTCCTCGATCAGGCTCTCGCTGAGTGTCCGAGTGAGCGAGATATTCGCGATGTCGGTTCATCCCCCGCGCGTGCGGACGTCTTGCACCGACGCGCGAATGCAGCGAGACGGCGCAGGAACTCAGTGTAGCCGGGAGCTCAACACCGGCGGCTACGGAACGAGCTCCTGGATGAGTGTCCCGGCTTCCTTAAGGTCCGCCGTATCGAATCCTTCGGTGAATTGATCGTAAACGGGCCGCAGCAGCGATAGGGCCTCCTCGCCTCGATCTTGGCCCTGCCAAATGCGCGCAAGAGCGCACGCAGAACGCAGCTCATAGCAACGCGCACGCTGGCGCCTAGCAGTCTTCAGGCTGGCGACCAGCAGACTCTCGATTTCATCAGCCGCCGCTCGGTGGGTTTCAAATAGCAAGCGCGCCTTGATGCGAAGCGCTTCGGCCTTCGCCCAACGTTCGCCCGTATCCTTTGAGACGGCGAGCGCGTGGTCAACGGCCTGCAATGCGGCGTCGCTGCGGCCGATCTTGGCGTAAGCCTCGGCTTCCAGCATCAGGAAGGTCGGCAACCACAGTCGCGCTCCCGTCCCGCGCCAGGCCGTAACGCCTGCCCGTAGCATCTCGATCCCTTCGCTGATCTCGCCACGGCAGATGGCGGCCCAGCCCTGAAAAATACGGCCACAATTGATCCAGTGCGAAAATCCATGCTCCGTGCACAACGAGACGACTAAATCCGCAAAAGATTGCAGGTCGTCCGCGCTGCGTCGGAAGATTTCCATGAAACCGCGGGCATGACAAATCGTGTAAGCCAGGGTGTGCGGGTGGGATAGCTCGTCGGCACGTCGCACTGCCGCGTCTGCGACCTTGGTGGCCTGATCAATGGAACCCAGATGCCAGAGAGCCCAACTCAGGTAGCACAGCGCCGCCGCGCCGATGTCCTGGCCATACTGGTGTCGTAAACCCGCATCGCGCTGCGGATCGTAGAGTGCTCGTGCTCGCTGGAGATGGCCCAAGGCCGCCGTAAACTCTCCGCTTGTCAGACAGGTGGTCCCTAGCAAGCGATGCGCAATGCAGAGCGATGCCGCCTCTTCATGCCGTCGCGCCGCGGCAAGAAACTCTTCGGCCGCCGACTTCTGCCCAGAGGAAACACCGCCGACGTAATAGGCTGCCCATAAGCCATAGAGTATCGCAAACTTCGCGGTGTGGTCCGACAGATCGTTGATGAGCGCTTTCGCCCGAAGCAGGATCTCCCTGGTTTCCGGCGCCGCGTAACCGCGCATTGCGATCGTCGCTTGACCCAGCATTGCCTGAAGCCTCAGCGCCGACTGCGCGCGCTCCGGACCCTCGGGAAGCGATTGCAGCAAATCGATTGCACGCGTCAGGTGTCCTATGGCCTCGGCATTGGCGGACTGTTCGATGGCCAGTGCTCCAGCCTTTTGCAAGTAGTCGATGGCTTGTCGCGGGAGACCCGCCTGCGCGAGATGGTGAGCAATGAGTTCGGGCTGGGTTTGAATGGTCTCGGGGAACGTTTCTTCGAGAGCACGGGCAATACGGGCATGGAGCTGCCGACGTTTGCTGCTCGGCAGCGTGGCGTAGGCAGCATCCTGAACCAGCGCGTGCTTGAAATTGTAGGTCGAGTCAGGCGGTTCGCCCCGCACCAAGATCAATTCGGGACTGGAGAGCTGCGCGAGTGCGGAGCGCAGCGCGGCAGGGGACATCGGCGCAACCGCGGCGAGCAGGCGATAGGAGAATTCACGGCCAATCGCAGCGCCAATCTGCGCCACCTCTTTGGCCGCTCCAAGCTTGTCGAGACGTGCCATCAACGAATCGGCCAACGTCACCGGTATTGTTACTAGTGACAATTGACCTCCGCCAATATACGGGCCACTTGATTCCTGGAGTAGCCCGGACTCAAGGACTGTCTTTGTGAGCTCCTCGACGAATAACGGGATGCCGTCGCTCTTGGCAATGATCTGCTCGCAGATCTGATCGGGCAACGGCTTGCCCCCAGCTACATCCAGGACGATGTCCCGGGCATGTTCGCGCTCCAATCTATTGAGCCGCAGAATGCTCACGTGCGAGTGTTCGAGCCAGTGCGTGAAGAACTCTGGCCTGCAGCTGACCACAACAAACACCCGTGCCGCCGTGATCGACGCGATGATCCGGCCGAACAGCTCCAGCGTGCTGGAATCGATCCAGTGCGCGTCCGCAAGCTTGATGATGAGAGGCTGTTTGTGTGCAAGCGCGAGAATTTGCCGGACCAGCGCGGCAATCGTGAGATCCTTCCGCCGGCGCGGCGTCAGTTCTTGCCACAGGCGGCGATCGCCCGGCGTCGGCGGGATCGACAGCAGTGCGGCATAGAGCGCCATGTCCGTCGAACTTGCCGGACCAATCTGGGACAGCGCCGTTTCCAGCTTTTCGAGTCTTGTTTCAGGCGTGTCGTGGCGATCGAACCCGGCCGCTTGCTCGAGCTGGCCGATGATCGGATGAAATGGGCTGTTGACGTGGTGCGCCGAGCACTGGTAGCGAATGGTGATGTGCGGCTCGCTCGCGATGCAATCCAGAAAAGCCTCGCACATCCGCGATTTGCCAATACCTGCCTCGCCACATATCAACGCGACTTGGCCATTGCCGGCGGTGGCTCGCTCCCAGAGCACCAGCAACTGATGCAATTCTTTCCGTCGTCCGACGAAACGCGTCAGCTTCTCGGTGCGGTTCGCCTCAAATCGTGTCCTAGCTGGCCGTCTTCCGGTTACGCGATAGGTCATCACCGGCTCAGAAACTCCGTCCGGCTGGTGGAACATTGGCCCTTCGAGATCAAACACCCGGCCAATGAGCCGGCGGGTAGCAGCGGTGATCATGAGCGAATTTGGAGGCGCGGTCATTCTCAACCTCGCCGCCAACACCGGCGGCTCTCCGATGATCTCCTGTCCCCGGTCGACGAGGACCAGCCCGGTCGTGATGACGGTCTGCACCTGAAGCGGCGCGCCTGAGCCGGATCGCATCTCTCCGACTCTTCCGATCAGGTCGAGCGCCGCCTGCACGGCGCGTTCGGCATCGTCCTCATGGGCTTGCGGATACCCGAACAACGCGAGAATTTCCTCGCCCATCGACCTCGCGATCGATCCGCCCATACGCTGGATCGCAGCCGTACAAGCGCGCTGGAAGTTGTGGATGACATCCCCGATTTCCTCGAGATCGCCGTCCGCCGCGAGCGTCGTCGCGCCCGCAAGCCCGCAGCTCAGCAAGGTTAGCTGTCGCCTTTCGGGCTCGTGCCCGAGCCGATCGAGCTTAGGCGGCTCAGGCTCCGTTCGCGCGATGGCCGCCGACGGTGCTTCGCTCGACTCGATGTTTCGCGGCCGCGCGGCAAATTTATAGCCGCCGCCCGATACGGTGAGGATGAATCGCGGCACCTTGGGGTCTGGCTCGATCTTGTGCCGCAAGCGGCGGACGAGCATATCCACGCTGCGATCAAAGGCATCTGCGCCGTGGCCCGCGACTACGCGACGGAGTTGGTCCCGGGACAGCACGCGCCCGGGATTGCGAACAAAGATTGTCAGCAGCGCGGCCTCTGAGCGGGTCAGCGGCACCTCTCGGCCGCCGGCGTCGACGAAGATGCGGCCAGCCAGATCAAACCTGCAGCCTTCGAAGCACAGAACCGCCGGTCTGTTGTCGTCGTCCGGGTTCGGCGGAGGTGCCACTAGTTCTGCGAGCCGCGCCAGAAGCTGTTGCTCATCTAGTGGTCGCAAAGGAAATACATCGGCGGGCAACAGCGAATGGTCCGGCCCCTCGTCCGCCGCATCCGCCAGCACAATCATTTTCGGAACCGCGCCGCGTAGCTCTCGCAAGATTGCCGCGGCGGCTGGGCCGCAGCCCATTGCCACGATCGCAGCCTCAACCGTTCCACCCGCAGCCAGCTTCAGCGCTCTGTTGCCATCCTCCGCGAGCTCCACAGTGTGGCCGGCCGACTGGAGGGCTCGCGCGATCCTGGCGCGGGGTTCCAGTTCATCTGCAACGACCAGAACGGAGTTTCTATGGGGCATGCGCAACTCACCCCATGAAAGAACTGTTACATTTTTATTACAATTTTGAGCGGGAATTTGTTCCAGCCGTTGGTTTAGTGTTCTCGCGAAGCGGCCTCAATTGAAGGCCGAAACGTCATACGCAATTACCAAAAACTGCGCGGTTATTCTGAGCGCCGTGCCGCCCGAATCCAGACGAAAGTGAGGGGGCGCGGATTATTAGCTTAGGCGCGAAGGGAATTTCTTTTCGTTTCATGCTGATTGACGGGGTTGCTCGAAGCCTTCTTTTGAGATCCGGAATTTTTGCAAAGCCATTGACCGTTTCCTAGCAAGCGTCGTCGATCCCAGCAGCGGAGGTTCATTAGCTTCATGCTGCAGAATACCGCCTACAACACGACCTTGTTCGATGTCGCCACCCTGGATGAGGCGAAGCGGATCATTCTGTCCCCCGAAAGCGGGCGCACGACGGACGAGCGCTGGGCGCAAGAACTAATCATTGCTCCGGCATAATCCGTCGGTCGGATCAGTAGACCGACGCTGTCAGGTGCCGCATTTGCGACTGCTTGGAAGTACTGATGGCAGAGACATCAAGTAAGGCTGGCACAACAGCAATTGCGATAGATCGAGGAGGAGACGGATATCAGATCGTTGGGGCCCTAACTCGATGACAGTTAAGGTCACACGGGTTTCCTTTACAGTGATACCACGCTCGATGATCCATTGGACAGAGAACTCCCGGTTCAAGAATGGAGGACCAGATCATGACGCTTAGCTTTTCAGAGACAACTTATAGTCTTGGCGCGACCCAATGGGTTTCCATTGGCGATCTCAACGGTGATCGGAAGCCGGATCTGGTGTACACACAACCAAACAATAATGTTGTAGGAGTTATGCTAAACACTGGAAACGGAACATTTACATCGGATGGAACGTATTCAGCTCCGGTTCCTCAGAACGGCATAGTTGCCGACCTCAATAATGATGGCAAGCCCGACATCATCGTCGCCAACACATATAGCTACTCATTAGGCGTGTTTTTAGGCAATGGCGATGGGACGTTTCAGCGAGAGGTGAACTATCCAGCGGGTAGCGTTATTCCCTCTGTCGCTGCAGCGGATCTCAACTCTGATGGAAAATTGGATCTCGTAAGCACGAGCTATTACGATCAACAAGTTTCCATTTTGCTTGGAAACGGGGACGGCACGTTCCAGCCGAGATACACGGTACCGGTGGGGGCAGTGTCGAACTATGGTGTGACCGTTGGAGACTTGGGGAATGGTCATCAGGACATAGTGGTCGCCACTCCCGGCACAGGCGGCGTAGCCAACGATACCATCTCAATTTTGATGGGAGACGGTACTGGTGCGTTCGCTACTCCAATTACTCTTCACACCCGCGACGTTCCTCTTTATACGACGATAGCAAATTTGGGCAATGGACACCCGGACCTTATCGTCGCCAATCGGGACAGCAACTCGGTTCAGGTGTTCCTTGGCAATGGCGACGGGACATTCCAGCCGCCGCAAGCCTACGCCATAGGAGGCTCATCGTATACAGTCGCTGTCGGCGACGTAAACGGCGACGGAATCCCGGATGTCGCTGTGGAGGTCGGGACGCCGAACGGCTCCGAGGTCGATGTTCTCCTTGGTAATGGAGATGGGACTTTTCAGCCTGAACAAGCGTTCCCCGTGCCAGGGGGGGTCACGGGTTCTATCGCGATGGCAGATCTGTTTGGGAATGGCAAACAGGACATCGTTGTCACCACCGACGCCGGATTGGATGTGCTTACGAACACGTCCACACCGCCAGATACTCCGGACGGGCCAGAGGCCCCAACGCTGACGGCGCCATCTTCTCTGAACGTGACGGCCGGCGGGTCGACGCCAGTGGGCATCACAGCGTCGCCGGTCGATTCCGACGATAAGCTCTCGGTGACTATCAGCGGCGTTCCGCTCTTCGAGTCGATAACGGCACCAAGCGGCGACACTGTAACCAGCCAGTTGGTCCATGGCGGCGGAAGGGGGGACACGCTGACCTTCACAATAACCGCACCCACCGGGCAAAGCGTTAGCGGCCTGACGCTGAACTCGACGTTCGCCGGAAAAGGGCACCCGGTGAATACCTTCACAGTCACGGCCTCAAATAGCACGAGCGGGGAGACGGGGACCTCGGCGGCAAAAAGCATTACAGTTACGGATCCGCCGACGATATCGCAAGGCTATACCTACACCACCCTCAACGATCCCTTGGCCACAAATGGCACCAGCCCCAATGGGATCAACAACCTGGCGCAGATCGTCGGGGCTTATGTCGATGGCAGCGGCTTTCATAGCTTCCTCTATAGCGGCGGCAGCTACACCACGGTCGACGATCCATCGGCCACAGCTAACACCGCGATAGCGGCGGGCGCCACAGGGATCAACAACAATGGCCAGATCGTCGGATACTATGCCGACGCCAGCGGCACGCAGCACAGCTTCCTCTATAGCGGCGGCAGCTACACAAACTTCGACTATCCCTCTGCAACAAACACTTTGGCCCAAGGGATCAACGACAACGGTGAAATCGTCGGATATTATAATAATGGCGACGGCAACCACGGCTTCGTCGATAACGGCGGCGTCTTCACCACGCTCGATGATCCCTTAAACACAGGTGGTAACACCGGCGCCGGAGGGATCAACGACAATGGCCAGATCGTCGGGACTTACTACGACGCCGGCGGCATCTTTCATGGCTATCTTTATAGCGGCGGCGTCTTCACCACGATCGATGATCCCTTGGCCACGCAGGGCACCGCCGCCCAAGGGATCAACGACAATGGTCAAATCGTCGGGTACTATATCGATAGCAGCGGCACCCACGGCTTCCTCGATAGCGGCGGCATCTTCACCACGCTCACCGATCCCGTGGCCACAGGCGAAACGGCCGCCTTCGGGATTAACGACCATGGTCAGATCACCGGCGTTTATGACGATGCCAGCGGCAGGCACGGTTTTCTCGCTTCCCCAGACCAGGACGATGGCCCCGAACCGCCGGCGCTGACGGCGCCATCCTCTCTGACGGTCCCGGCAGGCGGGTCGAAGCCCATGGGGATCACAGCGTCGCCTATCGATTCCGACGACACGGTATCCGTGACTATCAGTGGCGTACCGCTTTTTGAGTCAATCACGGCGCCAAGTGGCGATACCGTTACCAGCCAGTTGGTCCATGGCGGCGGAAAGGGCGACACTCTCACCTTCACTGTAAGCGCGCCGGTTGGGCAGAGCATTAGCGGTCTGACGCTGAACTCGACTCTCCCCGGAAACGGGCACCCGGTGAATACCTTCACAGTGACGGCATCAAATAGCACCAGCGGGGAGACGGGGACATCGGCGGCGAAAACGATCACCGTTACGGATCCGCCTGCGTCCGCCGCCTCGGGACCTACCAACCCCCATAGTCTGTCCGATCTGATGTCGCAGTTCGGCAGCCATGACGCCACCACCTTACCAAATCAATTGAGCGGCGGCAGTGTAGGTTCTCTTACAAACACGAACGGCTCAATCCCCGACATCGCGGCCCTCACCGAGCACTTCATGGCTGCGCCTTTCGTGAGCGGCGGCGCATTGGGGCTGTTGCCCAGTTCACTAACAACCGCGGAAGAGCAAAGATCGTTTTTGGCCCTCCATCACGGATAAAGGTGGGCGGGGGGCGCAGGACGGCGCACTCGTTCAAGTCAGTTTCAACACAACACCCTTGGCGAGAGGTAAAAAAAATGACCGATTATTTGTACACGGAACTCCATGATCCATCGGCCACCGGCCTTAACACTGTGCCACAAGGGATCAACAATCTCGGTCAAGTTGTTGGCTACTACAGCGGAACGCCGAACGGCACCGACGGCTTTCTGTATAGCGGCGGCAACTACACCACGATCGATGATCCCTTGGGTGTGGCGACCTCCGCCCAGGGAATCAACGGCAGCGGCCAGATTGTCGGAGCCTATAGGGATGCTAGTAACGTCGCACACGGGTTCCTTTATAGTGGCGGGAACTACACCACGCTCGATGACCCCTCAGCCGCCGGCACAACCGCAGCCTTTAGCATCAACAGCAGCGGCCAAATCGTCGGTTACTATAATGACGTTAGCGGCGTTGCGCATGGTTTTCTCGACACCGGTGGGAGCTATACTACGCTCGACGATCCGCTGGGAATCAACGGCACCTTTGCCGAGGACATCAACGACAATGGTCAGATCGTTGGGGTTTATTACGACGCCAGCAACGCCAGGCACGGGTTCCTCTACAGCAGCGGGAACTATACCACGCTCGACTATCCCACGACGCAAGCTGGTAATGGCACTAACGCCCGCGCTATCAACAACACGGGCCAAATCGTTGGCCGCAGTAACGACGACAGGCCAGACGGGAACGGTTGGCTTTACAGCGGCGGCACTTACACCACGCTCAACGATCCCGCGGCGGCGGCAAATGGCAGTGGCACCCAAGCCAACGGGATCAACGATAGTGGTGAAATCGTCGGGTACTTTTACGGTAACGGCTATACACACGGCTTCCTTGCCACCCCCGTCGAGGGGCCGGATACGGGCCCCGAACCGCCAGCGCTGACGGCCCCCGCCTCTCTGAACGTGCCGGCAGGCGGGTCGACGCCTATGGGGATCACAGCGTCGCCGGTCGATTCCGATGATGCGCTGTCGGTGACTATCAGCGGCGTTCCGCTTTTCGAAGCCATAAAGGCGCCTAGTGGCGATACCGTCACCTACCAATTGGTGAAAGGCACGCGCGGCGCGGGCGACTCGCGCACCTTCACTATAACCGCCGGTACTGCCGGACAGGCGATTAGCGGTCTGAC
>NZ_AWZU01000089.1 GCF_000472385.1 Bradyrhizobium sp. ARR65 | reverse complement strand
CTGGCCCTGGAGGGCGCGCTGAAGCTGAAGGAAATCAGCTATATCCACGCCGACGCTTATGCCGCGGGTGAGCTCAAGCACGGGCCGATTGCGTTGATCGACGAGACCATGCCGGTCGTGGTGATCGCGCCGCATGACCGCGTTTTCGAGAAAACCGTCTCGAACATGCAGGAAGTTGCCGCCCGCGGCGGCAACATCATCCTGATAACCGACGCCAAGGGCGCCTCCGAGGCGACCGTGGATTCGCTCGTCACCATCGTCATGCCGGACATGGCGGCGACGTTTACGCCCATGGTCTATGCCATTCCGGTNCAGCTCTTGGCCTATCATACCGCGGTCGTGATGGGCACTGACGTCGATCAGCCGCGCAATCTTGCGAAATCGGTGACTGTCGAATAGGGAAACACACGAACGCGCTCACAAATGGTTGATCCGTTCAGCCTCGTGGCGCTCGCGTTCAAGATGTGGCCAGAGCCGACGTTTTCATTCGCTATACGAGCATCGGAGATCATGCGGGTCGGAGTTGCTGGTCAATTGCGCCCACGCCGCTCGGTAACATGCATGAGGTAATCTTGTCAGATCGTTTGCGTTGCTGGACCCTCCTGTCCGTGGTTGCCGCGTTAGGGTTTTGCGCGGCAGCTCAGGCGAAAGACCGTCGCACTGTGGCAGAGCCTGTTGCGCCCAACGATGTTTGTGCCCGCCTGGTGCCCTCCGGCAAGAACGACACTGGCAGGCTGCAAGCCGCTATTGCTCAGTGCCCCCCTGGCGCAGCGGTCTACTTGACCGGCGGCTCGTTCCTGTCAGGTCCCCTTGAGATGAAATCCGGCGTAACGCTCTGGATTGAGCGGGATGCTACGCTTTTCGCCGTCATCGAGCCGAGTGCCTACGACAAGGGCTCCGGAAGTTGCGGTCGCATCGCAGGCAAAGGCGACGGCTGCCGGCCCCTCATCAGCTTTTCCAAGACACGGGGGGGCGGCATCTCCGGCGAGGGCAGTATCGATGGTCAGGGCGGGGCGCTCATGGCTGGGAGCTCTGAAAGCTGGTGGCAGCTGGCGCGGCGCGCACAAACCGAGGGCGGCTACCAGAATGTCCCGCGCCTGATACAGATTGATCATGCACAGGACATCACCTTCCACGGTATCACGTTGCGCAATTCCCCGAATTTCAATGTGGCCATGAACCGGGTTCAAGGAGCGACTTTTTGGGGCATCACCATTGACACACCGCGCGACGCCCGCAACACCGATGGTATCGATCCAGGCGCCAGTGAGGATGTGACGATCACGCATAGCATCATTCGCACCGGTGATGATAACGTCGCGATTAAAGCCGGAAGCAATGGTCCGACCCGGCATATCTCCATCATCAACAACTACTTTGGGTGGGGCCACGGCATGTCGATCGGCAGCGAGCTCAACTCCGGCGTCAGTGACATATTGGTGCGTGGCTTGACCCTGGACGGCACGACGTCTGGCTTGCGTATCAAGAGCGACGTTAGTCGAGGCGGCCTCGTCGAACAGGTCACGTATGAAGATGTATGCATGCGCGGCGTCCGATCGCCGATCACCTTTGACTCGCGCTACGACCCGCATGCGCAGGGCGACAGTGTTCCGGTCTACCGGCAGATCGTTCTACGACATGTCTACGGGGGCGACGGTAGGTTGGTGATGCGCGGGCTGGACCAACAGCACGCCCTCGGGGTCATGTTGGACGACGTACGATTTGCTGCTACGGCGAGCTGGCAGGTGGAAAACGTCGATCTGACTACTGGACCATCCGGTATATCGCCGCCCCTAGAAGGGGCTACTTCGGCGCCTGATTCTCATGCATCCACCCGATGTGCAAAATCGTTCCATTGATATTCTCCACAGGGAAGTAATCGGAACCGGCGGGTGTTCAGCGCGCCTCGTTCGGCCACGGTCAAGGATGAAAGGTCAGAGGCGCAGGCGATCCAATCCGGTAGGTCGCTCCGCGAGAGGCGGGTGACTTTGACCTGCCGGCGGCGATCGAGGTCGATGACGCGACTACCGAGATGCGCGAAGATCGAGAGATCGAAATAGGGCTCAAGGTAGGCTCGACCGACGAAGCGTTCGAATAGGCCGGACAGCGCGACTTTGACTTCGCGTGCTTCTTTCCCGCTCAGCCCGACGACCTCAAGGACAGCCCGTCCGCCAAGTCGGTCGCCGAGCGCCATGAGGGCTGGAAGCTCGATGTGCCGACCGACGACGACGCGCTGTGGGACTGGATCGCCGGCCTGGACGACACCAGCCGCATGGCGCTGCTGGCGCATTGCGTGAGCTATGGCGTCAACGCGCTGGTTGAGAAGGTCGACCGCTAGGGCGGTGCGGGCCTCTCGCAGCACGGCCTCGACCGTCACTCCTCTAACTCTCTCGTCCGGCGCCACCCGATCGGTCACACGGCAGCTCAACCGTGTGAAGCGACTGGCTCGCGCTCCGACTCCGCCTTCTCGGGCTTGACCTCAAGCCGCAGGCCGATCGACGAGAGCACCTTCAGCACCGTCGTGAACTCGGGATTTCCCTTGGGATCGAGCGATCGGTAAAGGCTCTCGCGCGCGAGTCCGGTTTTGCGCGCGACCTGGCTCATGCCGCGATCGCGCGCGATCTGGCCGAGCGCTTCCTTGACCGCGGTCGCGTCCGAGCGGGCGAGTGCGTCGTTGAGCGCTTTGACGACCTCGTCGAGCGCTGGGGCTTGGGCCGCGGATGAGGCGGCGTCCTCGCCCGCAACGTCCTCGGGCGCTTGAGCCGACGGCGCTTTCTCCATCACCGACAGGAAGGTGGGTTGATCGCTGGTCTCGACCAGCCGCCATTCGTCGGGCGTCGCGCGCTCCTTCACATCCCGGCGCAGCTCGTCGCTGCAATGCGCAATGAAGTTCCTCCACGAGTCGACAGACTTGATGTTGACGACCTTCTTGTCGGGGACGTTGAACAACACAGCGATCTTTCCGGCGATGGCCAGGCGTAGCACATTCAGGACGGTACCGGGGCTCTTCCCGTCCCAGATCATCAGTCCAAAATCGGCCTCACGCGCCATTTCGCGGTCCTTGGCCGCGTAGAACTGAAAGCCCTTCGCGTTCTTGGGTGCGTCGACGTGATGGGTGAGCCAGGTCCCGAGGTTGTTGCGCGGCGAGGCGCCCGAGCAGAACACCGTGACCTTGTCATAGTGGATGTCGTGGAAGTGTTTTTGCACGGCTTTGTCGGCGCCATTGGCGTCTCCGACGATGACGCGGTGACCGCTCGCGACGACATTGTCGAGCCGCTTCTTCACCTCGGTGGGAAGCCGGGAAACCTGCCGCGAGCCGCCTATGAAGATCGTGTTCAATGGTTGCTCCGTGTCTTAGTGATGGTGAGGGTACGGACGACGGCGGCCTTGCCTGGGCCGAGCAGTTCATCCGTGATGGCGTTCATGGTGGTCCCCGACCGAAAGAGATCGTCGAAGAGGAGGATACTGCGGCCCTGTGTCTGCGTCGCGTCGACCTGATAGAGACCGTCGACCTGCTTCTTCCGTTCCTCCGGATCGGTCACATTCTTGAGCTGTGTGGTCGGTCGGGTCGTCGTGATGCACGACAGCACCGGCACTCCGAGCGCAGCTCCGATCCCCTCTGCGAGAACGATGACCGGCTGCAGGGCGCGCTGGTGCGAAGGCGGGACCGGGACGATGCTGTCGAACTTGTCGCGATGGGGGCCGAGAAAGTTCACGGCAGTCTCAATGATCGGGCTCGCCGCGTCTTTGTCAGCGCGGTTTTTCAGCCGGAACAGAAGCTCGGCGATTTCCGGTCGGACGGTATCAAACTGCATGTGGCCAAATTCATTGTATCCGATCGGCGTGCTGCTGGTCGTATGGAGGTCAAGGGCGATCCCCGACTGCCAGCGCCCCGTGATTTTGATCGGATTGATTTTAACTATAGGCATGCGTGCTCCCGAACCTCTCCAACTGTAACCTATGGGCTACAGATGGACAAGGCCCCGTTGCAATTCAAGCCTGTGGAAAGTCAAGCGGCCCGTGCGAGAGAATCCGCGCGGTGTCCTGATCGGACAGGAAACTAGCAGACAGTCGGCTGCTTTGCTGGCCTGGCTCGATCGCGCGGTTGTCCTCCCGCTGGAGCCGATTTAGTCGGCATGCCCCACCGTCGGCACGATGCCGATCGAGGCGCAGCAGAAGGCGGCGTTGATCTCGGCGGCTAGCTCCTCGAATGCGTATTTCTTGGTTCCGAACGAGCCCGAGAGATCGCGGCCGAGACGGGAGGGGTGGCCGGTCGCGTGGCCATTATGCCGATATCGGCATAACGGCGCGCCGCTTCTCGTCGTCCGGCACGAAGCGGTCGGCATAAACGACGGTGGTGCCGCGCTCACCTTTGCGCACGTTGCCGCCGAGCGACAGAGCCTGGCGAAAGGTGAGCCAGCTCTGGCCCGGATGGCAGTGCTCGATGACTGCGCCCCAGAGGATCAGGACGGATGCAGGGGAAGGCTTTCCCCGCAATTCCGTAGAGCCGTAGATGCGTAGATCAGGATTTCAGAGCGCGAGCTGACTCTGGGCATTAGGCGTGCGACCTTGAGCTGGACCCACCCATGCCGACTTGGGGTTCGCTCAAGCCCTTGCGGCCAGGATCGCTCAAGGTCGATAGGTAGAATGAACACGCGACAAGACGGCGTCGACGGACGCCTCAGTATGGTTGGGGGGAGCTTGGGTACGGAAATTACGCTCGATGTGGCCGGCGTGTCGGTCACGTACAGCAAGAATCACCGCGGCATCGATCACGGATCGATTTTTCAGGAAAGGGATCGAAAGGCGATCAAGAGCGACCAGCTCGACTACGACTGGTACGAGGAGGAGGGCGAGGACCCCACGCCCTCCGAGATGGCGTTCACGCGACCGCTCAAGCACGTCGTTCCCGTCTCGAACTCCTTGGCTTCCATCTGGAGCGCGTGCGCCGTGAATATGATGCCGTCGCCCAAAACTGGCGGGAGGAGAGGCAGTCTCTTCAGGAGGATGACGACGAGCCTATTCCTTTCTCGACACGCTGGGGCGAGCGAGAGCTCGCGTGTCGTTTGGTCACGGCCCGGCAGGGACCGGTGCTCGATCAGACGTCTACGTCATCGGGCAACGGATAAATTGCTCCACCGCGCCGTCGAGGAACACACGCTCGATGTGATGCCCGGCGCCTTCGACGAGACTGCGCGCCACCATCGGCAGTTCCCGGACCGAGCGCTGCACGTCATCCATCGCGATCGGCGCATCGCTTTCCGGTACATCGATCCGTGTGACGTTGTTCTTGCCGACCAGCAGATAGGCTTGGCCGAGGGCATTGCGGGATTGCGCACGGGCGGCCGCATTAAAAGAGCGCAGGAACGCCCAATCCTTGATGCCGCCGTTACGCGCCCGCTCATCGACGGTGAAGGTGGACTCACCCGTTCCCAGGCTCAGGATACGCACGTCCTCACGCGCAATGTCGAAGCAGGCAAGGGCGTCGACCAAGGCGTTCATGACCGGATTGTTGGCCCAGATGCCGCCATCGATCATGACGTAACCGTCGTCCTCGACACCGGGGTAATAGGAGGGGGCCGCCGTCGTGTGGAGGGCCACATGCGCGAATTTCTTGTGGCGGTCCTTCCGGTAGTCCGGGTGGTGCGGCGTCTTATAGAGGAACGGCTCGCCGTGGCGTCCTTCGAAGCTCGGGATCACCAGCCGGGTGACAGCATCGTCGAGCACCTTGTCGCCAAAGATCCGTAGCAGCTCTTCCTTGAGCGCGGCCTGGTCGTGCTTCGGCTTGAACACCCAACGCAGCGCCCTCGACACCTTGCCGAGCCCAGCCGCCGGCGGAAAGATGCGGTCGCCGCGCTCGAGATAGATGTCCAATGCCTGTCGAGCCGTCATCCCATGGGCAAGGGCGAGCGCGATGATGCCGCCCGTTGACGTGCCCGCGATCATGTCGAAGTGATGGACGATAGAGGCGCCGCCCAGGAAGCGGCTTTCGAGTTCGGCCAGAACGGCTGCAGGAAAGACGCCACGAATTCCGCCGCCGTCGATCGACAGGATACGGAATGGGCGGCCCTGCGGCCATGGCTGCTTCAGGCGCGTGTGCTGGATGGTGCCGTCCGATCGCCGCGGCGGAATATAGTTCATCGTGTTGTCTCCCTTGCCTCGCCGATGTCCTGTCCGGCGTGGCGCCCGCCGCCGGTCCAGCGCCCGGTCATCACCCAAAGTTCGTAGCAAGCGAGCCAGTCGAGCGCCCAAGGGACGGTCGTGCTCGCGATTGTCATCGCCGCTGTCCATTCCCTTTCACGGGGATCGAACAGGCAAAGAGTCGGATCCTCGGCCGGCGGATAGACATGGGGCAGCTGCCCCTCAGAATTGCCGGGCAACCGAACCAGATCGGGTGAGAGCACCCGCACCTCGGGGAAAGACCCGACCTCATAACGGATCTCCAGCGAGTAGCTCGCATATTGCGGCCTCACGCTCCCCACCCACCTCGCGGACTGCGCACGGCGGTCGATCTGGCGTGCCGAGAACTGCGGCCAGGCCGCCTTCATCGCGGCGACCTGCTCGTCGATGGAGAGGATCGCCGCCGTCATCAGATCTTGCTCCCGAAGAAGGTGTGAGGCCGTGCCGACGAAACCGCCGGGTTGACGATCGGCGCTGCGACCGCGGCGGCAGAGGGCAACAGGAGGCCGCCCCGCCGCGTGTAGAGCTGACGGGACTGCTGGATGCCGCCACCGATCTCGGTGGCGATCTGGTCGGCGGCCCGGGTCACGACGCGGTCTCCGAAGCTCCCGCGCAGCGTGTCCATCATCGTGTCGGGGTACATCTCCCCCTTGCGCATCGCCTCGAGCGAACGGATGAGATCGCGCAGATGCTCGGCGAACTCGTCCTGCTGAGCGATGGATTCGGGCCAGCGGTCCGTGAAGACATCGGTCTCGCAGATCGGATTGGCGACATGCAGAAGCCGCCTGTAGAGCGAAGCCTGCTCGATGCCGCGGATGATCCAGCTCGCAAGGCGAACGAGCATGGCGCTGAGCGACATGTTCGGTTGCGCGGCGAGTCCGGCGTAGTAGGAGAGCATCACCGACGGCGGAATGCGGCCGGCATAGCTGGCGTAGCGAATGTTGCGGAAGCGCTTGAGGAGCTGGAGGGCGAGCGTCGCGGTGTTCTTGACAATGAAATCGCACTGATCCGGAACATCGTCTACGTCGGCGTCAGCGCGAGCGGCAAGGCCGGCATGGTCAAGCCACCGCAGATGGAATTCCTTCGCCATGCGCAATTCGAGCGGCGTCCTGCTCGCATACCACTGCGCGAAGCCATAGGCGTTCATGTCGACGAACCGGTCGCCGGCCGACCGGCGCGGGCCCTTGGCGTGAGTGATCAGGCTCTCGCGATCGAGCGTGCCGTGGACCCGCAGCGACGGCGTGACGTCGAGATGCATCTTGTCGGCGTAAAACAGAGTGACGCAGCGCGTCTGCCGTAGCACCCGCTGAACCGGATAGTCGGCGAGCGCGGTTTCGAGCTCGGTCAGGATCTCGAGAGGCGTCATGCCACGAAAGCGACCGCCGAGCTGCGAGACGACGTCGAGATCATACTCGTCGTCGGTGCCGCGCGTCGAAATCGTGGCATCGATCGCCATGGAGCCCTGCGGGTAAAAATGCTCGATCTGGTCGAAGAAGGCGGTCGTCGCTTCAAGGTGGCGGCGCACAGCCTCGTAGCGCGACTTCGCCTTGTCATGCAGCGAGGGCGGAAGCTGAACGCTGAGCGCGATCTCCGCGAGGATTCGGTCGAGAGGGTCGTCGAAGGGATTGAGGCCAGTCGGCGCAAGCTGGATGTTCACATCGGTCTCCGTGGCGGGCTGCATCTGCGCATCTCGCCACCGCCCGCGCGATGTTCGGGATGATATGAAGTCAAGTGCGTCTACTCCGAACAAGATGGGGAGCTTGAATGCGTCTGTCAAGGGACATAGAATATAGCTACTCCGAACGCGGGGTTGGGGCGGATCGAGTAGAAGGGCCGGCTATGAAATTTGGTGAGCGGATCAAGGACTTACGAACGAAAAAGGGCCTGACGCTCGATCAGCTCGCGCAGGAGACCGGCTCGTCGAAGAGCTACATCTGGGAGCTCGAGAACAAGAATCCGCCCAGGCCATCGGCCGAGAAGCTGTCCGTGATTGCAGGCGCTTTGGGGGTGACCGTCGACTACCTGATCGGGGCTGACACGCAGACCCTCAGTGAGGCGGAGGACACCGCCTTCTTCCGGCAGTACAGCGGCCTCCCGGAGGAAACGCGTCGGCAGATTCGCGAGATGGCTCGCATCCTCGACACGAAGACCCGCAAATGAGCCAGCCGATCCGCCTCCGGCCGCTGAAGGAGGCGGCCCGCATCACGCAGATGCTCGACCTGGTCCTTGGAGCGGATCGGTTTGATCGCGCGCCGGTCGACGTGATCGGCCTTGCGCTTGAGTACTCTCGCCAGATCGCGCCCGAGAGTCCCATCCACGAGGTCGTCGAGCGCAACCTCCCCGGCTGCGTCGGCGCGTTGGTTTATGGGGAGGCGCGGCCGCGCCAATGGGCGATCATGTATCATGTCGGCCAGTCGGACGGACGCCGCTCGTTCACCGTTGGGCACGAGTTCGCCCATTACCTCCTGCATCGTCAGTTGATCGAGCAGGACGAAGGTTTCGACGGCGGCATCTACTGTGATGAGAACTCAGTGGATCGTCGCGGTGGGGCCGGCATTGAGCAGGAGGCCGACGCGTTCACCGCGGCTCTGCTGATGCCGCTTCACGATTTTCGCCGACAGCAGCCGGCCAAGGCCCGGGTAGATTTTGACACGCTCAGCCGCCTCGCGAAGCGCTACGGCGTGTCGTTGACTGCGGCGATCCTGCGCTGGCTCGAATACACTGAAACACGGGCGATGATGGTGGTCTCGAACGAGGGCTTTGCCCGTTGGGCGAAACCAAGTGGTCCTGCGCTGAAGTCGGGACGATTCATCAGGACGAAGAACACAGTCTACGAGTTACCCTCGCAGGCTTTCGCCGCAAGGCGCGATTACTCCGACCGTGCGCTGACCGGCATCACGCAACAAGCTGGTGTCTGGTTTACCGAACCGGTGCATGAGATGTGCTTTCGCTCTGACCGGTATGATCAGGAAATCACCGTGCTGCAATTTGAAGCAGACGGCCCACGCTTTCAGGAGGAGGAAGAGGAGAGTGACGTCTTCGACCATTTTGTGCGGAACGGACAGGCTCCGGATCGCTAACGTTTGAGCGGATTAGTCATGGATTTTGTTCATATTGCCATTTCCGCTCGCCTGGCCCACGGCGATCTTGTCGCCGCCGACGCTTCCCTTGAAGCCGGCCCCACCGGTGAGGGCGTCAGGCTCATTCTGGTGAAACAGCTTCTGGTGTCCTGCGCGAACGTCACCGACCTCGAGCTGATCTGTCGTGCGCTCTACAAGGACCATCCAGCCATTTCGGAGATCATCACGCCGCATCGGCGCAACTTCGAATTCGCCAAGTACATCCGGAACATCGCGGTTGGTCACGTCAACCCGGCGCTCAGCCAGAAGACACTCGAATGGCGGCCCGAGCTCAATGTCGTTCTGACGAAACCTGGCGCGCCGGCGGAGGCGTTTCTGGGCTACGCGGTGTTGGAGAGCGCGATCAACACCTTCGTGGATGGCGAGCGGCACCGTATCTTTGACAGTGATACCGACCTGGCTTACCCGCCGGACCTAACCCGATTTCTCAATTTCTTGGGGTCGACCGTGCATGTCGGGATCGCTTACTGCGCCGCGGTGGCCGCTGCGGCGCTCGAGCACGCCAACTTGCCCGACTTCAACGAGAACTGGCTGGAGTTGTCCGCGAAAGCAGGCGCCACTGACTTTGCCTTCATTACGCGTAAGGGATAGGGATGACGCTGCTGCGGCGGGTCGCGTCGCAGAGCGCACTATGCTACGAGTTCGCGACGGTACTTTCTCAGTTCGCAGCCAGCCCATCCCAGTTGCCGGAAATGGGTCCTGAGAGGCAATCGATCTCGATAGTACCGACACCGCACAAAAATTTCGCGCGACTTTCCCTCAACACCGTAAGATTTTGACGGCCCGAGGGTCGGCTTTCTGTGCCGAAGACAAGAAAAAACCCTGCTAGATCAATGCCATAGCTGGGTTTAGAACAATCGTGGAGACATCGTCCCGGTCACGTTCCATTAGCGGTATCGCGAGCCGGCGACCTGGCGCTGGCAGCCCAACCGACCCGCGATAAGCTTCCGCGTTGAGGAATGTTCGGGACCAGCAGCCACAAGCGTTGCGCTCAAGGGCTGCCAGGGGGCACGCCCATCGCCGCTAAGAGCTTGCTTCACCTCGGCAATCGCGCTGCGGTGGATCAGGCCTTGTCGCGCCTAACCGAGCGGGGCCAACTGATCCGGGCGGGTCGCGGCGTCTATCTGCGCCCCATCACGAGCCGGTTCGGCACGAGGGCGCCGTCTGTTGAACAGGCAGTCGAGGCGCTCGCCAGCCAGCACGGTGAACTCATCGTTCCGAGCGGGGCGCCGCCGCCAACACCCTTGGCCTCACGACACAGGTGCCGGTTCGGTCGGTCTATCTCACTTCCGTGCGTAGCCGGAAGATGAGCCTCGGCAAGCAGGTCGTCGCCACGCGCCGCGCTGGCAGCTCGCCATGCCGCATCGGCCCGCGGGTCAGGCGGTGCGAGCGCTGGCCTGGCTCGGACCGGAGAGGGCCGAGGCCGCTCTCCACACTCTGAAGCGAAAGCTTCCGCCGGCCGCCTTTAGCGAGCTGGTGGCGGCCGCCCCTCTATTTCCAACCTGGCTTGCGCGCAGCGTGGGGAAGGTCGCGCACGGCTGACGCCTTCCTCCTTCCGGCCGAAGATCGCCGGGAAGCCTTAAGCGTCGCTGCCGACCGATCTGGCCGACCGGCGCATCTTCTTGAGAAGCGCGTGGGTCGTGTGGGCGCTGGCGACGCTCTACGACTCGCCACTCGGCGAGCACTTGGTGTTCAAGGGCGGCACCTCGCTTTCGAAAGCCTACGGCGTCATCCGGAGGTTCTCCGAGGACGTCGATCTGACCTACGACATTCGCGTGCTCGCGCCTGACCTCGTCGGTGACAATGGCGAAGCGTTGCCGAAGACGCGAAGCGAGGAGAAGCGCTGGACGAGCGAGGTGCGCAAGCGCCTGCCGGAATGGGTGGATGGGGCCGTTCAGTCGGTCATCGCTGAAGCCCTGGCGAGGGGACCGCTCTCAGCCGCGATCCGGATCGACGATGACAAGCTCTTCATTGACTATGAGGCGACGACGACAGGCTCGGGCTACGTAGCCCCGAGCGTCATGCTCGAATTCGGCGCGCGCTCTACCGGTGAGCAGGCGAGCCTGCGCGATGTCACCTGTGATGCGGCCGGGATGGTGGACGGTGTTGTCTTTCCGACCGCTCGGCCACGCGTGATGCATGCCGAGCGGACGTTCTGGGAGAAGGCGACCGCGATCCACGTCTTCTGCCTGCAGGACCGCCTGCGTGGCAGCGCTTCGCTCGTCATTGGCATGACGTCGTGCGACTAGACGATGCAGGTCTTGCGCAAGCTGCGTTCGCCGAGCGGGAGCTGGCGAACGCCGTCGCGCGGCACAAGGCGATGTTCTTCGCCGAGAAGGCGGCCGACCGCGAACCGATCGATTATGCGGCAGCAGTCAAGGGCGGCCTACGGCTCGTACCGGCTGGCGAAGCGCTGAAGACCCTCAGCGACGACTATGCCCACATGGTCGACGATGGTCTGCTTCTCGATGACGCCGAATCTTTCGATGCGCTCTTGGCGCGATGCGCCGAGATTGCTGACCGGTCCAATCGCAGCGGCCAAGCATAAGAAAATTGGGGGGAGCAAAATGTGCGCACTTCACGCATAAAAATAAGCAACTTTGCAAACTTCTCGGAGATCGACGTCGAAACCGGCGATAGCATCGTCATCGTCGGTGAGAACAAGGCCGGCAATCTGTCTGCCGTATTTCGGGGCGAGCGTGTTTAAGACCTGGGTTGTGAGCCTCGACGGCGGGGATGACGGGATAGGTCTTTCGTCGTCTTTGGCGGTCCCCGCGGCGGCGCCCGCTCCCACCAGAAGTCCAATGCGCTTTCTTCCTTGCGCAATGATGGTGCGCAATGACGCCATGTATTGATTTGGATTGTGTATGCTGATGCTCAGCGCTTCCGCCCCCAATTTTTCTGTGTGCGTTGGATCGTCCCCCTCAGCGTCGCTATGGCGTCCTCATGACGACAAAATTTCAACACCATACCAACCTGAGGCTGTAGCGACAATTCCTATATGTCTAGCTTATCGTAGTTGGCACATATAAGGTGTTTATTAGCCATTTCCGATATTGACGCCTTATCGGGAAGGCACCATAATCCCCGAATGATGGATTTAGCCCGCAATCCCAAACAGATCGGCAACCTAATCCGCCGCGCCCGCAAGCAGCGGGGATGGAGCCAGACGCGGCTCGGCGAGAAGGCAGGACTGCGTCAGGAGACGATTTCCCTGATCGAGAGTGGCAATCCAGCAACGAAGCTTGACACGATTTTTGCCGTTCTCGCCGCGCTCGATCTTGAATTCAAGGTCGGACCACGATCAAGAGGCCAAGCTGCCACCATCGAGGATATCTTCTGATGCCGCGCCGCCGACAGCATGTGCCGCTGCGCGTCTATCTCAACAATCGCCTCGTCGGCCATCTTCTTAAGGAGTCGGGCGGCGCGATTAGCTTTCGGTATGACGAAAGCTGGCTCACTTGGCAAAATGCCATCCCAGTCTCTCTTTCATTGCCGCTACGAGAAGATGCTTATCGTGGCGCTCCGGTCAGTGCGGTCTTTGAGAATTTGCTTCCCGACTCTGAGTCACTGCGCCGGCGCGTTGCAGAACGGGTCGGTGCCGAAGGGGCCGATGCCTACAGTTTGCTCGCGGCCATCGGTCGAGATTGTGTAGGTGCGCTCCAGTTCATTGCCGATGAAGTCGATGAGCGCCGCACCGCGATCGAAGGCGAGCCGGTCGATGATGCCGCCATCGAAAAGCTGCTGCGAGGCCTCGGACAGGCACCGCTTGGCCTAAGCCGAGACGATGACTTTCGCATCTCTGTCGCCGGGGCACAGGAAAAGACGGCGTTGCTCTGGGATGGCAAGCGCTGGTGCAAGCCTCTCAGGACGACGCCGACGACTCACATCCTCAAGCCTCAGATCGGTGAATTGCCGAACGGCATCGATCTGTCGAAAAGCGTCGAGAATGAATTCTATTGCCTGAGGCTGCTCGCAGCCTTCGGGCTGCCCGTCAACGATGCCGCCGTCAAGAGATTCGGGAAAATCACAGCGCTCGTTATTGAGCGCTTCGACCGACGCTGGACGCGAGACGGGCGCTTGTTGCGTCTGCCGCAGGAGGATTGCTGCCAAGCGCTGTCGGTTTCTCCCAGCAGAAAGTATCAGAGCGATGGCGGCCCTGGACTCGTGCAGATTCTCGACCTCCTGAAGGGCAGCGACACACCAGATGAGGATCGGAAGACCGTACTCAAGGCCCAAATCCTGTTCTGGCTCATTGGCGCGACGGACGGACACGCCAAGAATTTCAGCATCTTTCTGGGACCGGGCGGCAGCTATCGGCTGACGCCTCTCTATGACGTCCTTTCCGCTCAGCCCAGCCTCGACGCCCGTCAGATCGAGCGCAAGCAGATGAAGCTCGCGATGGCCGTGGGCGCCACCAACCACTACAGAATTGAGGGAATTCAAGGTCGACATTTTATCGAAACCGGAAGTGCGGCGGGGCTTTCGAAAACGACGGTTCAAACCGTGATCGAGGAACTCGCAGCGGCCGCGGACGGTGTCATGGAACGATTGGCCGACGAGTTGCCACCCAGATTTCCCAAATTGATCCACGCCTCGGTCAGCAAGGCCGTAGCCGCGCGTCTCCGGACTCTTTCGGCGGGAGTGTGAGGCTGAACAGCACCTCGCTGCCAGTCCCTGTTGGCTGCTTTCCCCAACACATTGATCGAACGGCCAACGCGCACTGTGTAGAGGCGCATCCATGAACACGAGAATGACATCCGACAACAGATCGTGCTATCGGAGTTGACGGTATTCGTACTATCCGTTCGGCAGAAACAACATGCTGGAGGTCGCCTTCCTGGCCTCGCACCTGCTGTGGATGACCAAACGGCGCGAGATCGAGGCTTTGCACGAGATGATCACGACGCGTGCNGCCAAAGCCATCAACCTCGGGCGATACGGCCTGGAAGCCGGCTGCGAGGCCAATCTGGTGGTCCTCCATCAGTCCGATGTCGCCGACGCGCTTCGCTTCCACGAGCCGCCGCGCCTCGTCGTCAG
>NZ_AWZU01000088.1 GCF_000472385.1 Bradyrhizobium sp. ARR65 | reverse complement strand
ACAAAACAGCACCGGTTCATATCGGAAGTCTCCGAGTGCCGAGGGACCATCGATCTGGCGAAGAGCATCGAAGTGGACAGCATAACGAGCATCTTCCAGGCGAGCGCCAAGAATAAGCGACGCTCTTTTGCAAAGACTCTCTGCCGACAAACTAAGGTCAATCGCGATCTCGGCTTGGCTGTATTCGCGCCGGATCTTTTCTATTGTCGTGGACTCCAGATTGGCTCGCTGTTCAATCAGNAGCTTCTCGTATCCTGATTGAATCCCTTGCTCGCCACGCAGTTGAAAATATGCCTTCAGCCTGCAGTGCTGCAATGCGCCGATAACTTCGTCTGTTATCCTGGAGGACATCGCGTACCTCCTTTGCCATCTTCAAATGGGGGATGCTTATTGCGCGCGATTATCGCCTAATTCAGGCTCCCAGGACTGTTGGTGAAGTGAGTACAGAGCACGGGTTGGGCAATTCGTGCGAAGAAGCCGCCGAATTTACGATTGAGGAGGAGGCCTGTTGTCGGACCGAACGGCGCGGATTATTTTGTCAACCGTCTGAGTATAGCGATAGACGACCAAGCAAGAGTATTTCTGGTGCGGTGATCCCGCTACGGCCAAATAGTCCCCGATAAGCTCCTGATCTCACTGGTGGGCCCGGCAGAAGTCCCACCCTTCAACAAAATCAATCATTTGATTTTGTCTCGGCGCCACAACGGACCGCAGATGGACCAACGGTTTTTAACGGAGTGTCTAGCCCTTTCCGGCGGTTAAGCAGCGCCGCCACCAACCGGGGGCGGCGTTTTGTGGGCATGGGCCGGTGTACCATGCTTCAGCGATAGCGCCCTAGCCCCGGCATTTGTGGCCTGCTGAACGTTCCCAGCGAAAAGAAAAAGCCCGGCGTGATGGCCGGGCCCGTTGTTGGGCTGGTGGTTAGCGTCACACCCTGGCCTTGGCCTTGGAGCCCGGCTTGACGGTGTCCAGCACCTTGTCGGTGACGGGGTGGCGCAGGCTGACAGGCTTGCCCGAGGTGTTGGCCAAGCCCTGAGCGGTGCGCTCGGCCTTGGCCGGAACGTGGCCGAAGTCCTGATCGGTGTTGGCAAGTGTCACGATCGCGGTATCAAACTTCACGGGTGATGCTCCAAACGGCTGGCCGGGATGGCCATTGCCTGAAGGCGTCATCCACGAACAGCGAACGGGAGGGCAGCATCCTTTTGGATCACCGCCGCCGTCGCCAGGGCCCGCGCGTCGTGGTGATGGTGAAGCGCCGTGACGCAAGTTCTGCCACAGAACTTGACGCTGGCGTGGCCGTCGCCTGCCGCTTCTCACAGTGAGAAGCGGGCTGTCGCCTCCGCGCTGCCTGCCGCCGTCGTGACGCTGGCGCGCGAAATGCGAGCGACGGCGAAAAGGCCGCAGAAATCGCGGGGTTTATGATCAGGCGCGCTTATCCGTGTAACGGCGTCTAACGCGATCAGCTAACGGAATGTGGCGCGGCGGTGGCCGCGCGTGCTCGTCTACGCATCGTGACCTTGGCGTGGCCGTTGCGCGATGTCAGCTGATCCTCCGACAACGGCGCAGAAGCGGACATTGCACAAAGTCCGAGCTCTGCGCCACTTTCTGCAGAGAGGGAGGCTAGCGATGAGCCTCAATAGCAGGGCGGATACGGATAGTATCCACAAGCCCTGCGGTAGCCATACGCTCCGTAAGCCGCAGCTCCCGCCGCCGCAGCTCCGGCCGCTGCCGCACCATAGTAAGCTCGCCGATGCACCCTGCGATTAACGCCTGCTACGCTCATCGGTGTCAGTGGACGCCCAACTCTCGCCTCAGCACGGTCAAGGGATACGGATAACACTTTCGCCGGCGAGTAATGGAGCGACAACGGAGCTGCCGTAAAGAGCGCAGCAGTCACGATCAATCCAAGAAGCTTGGCATTTCTTGTCATGTGTTCTCTCCCTGTAGGGCGATGATCAAACACAAGATGACAAGTCGCCTTGCGTGTCGCCGTTGATCTAAATCAACAGGTGCGGCGCCCAGATTGGGGCCGAGGACCTTGACGTCGTGTGACGGCATCAGTGTTGTGCATCACGGCAAATTTGACACGGCGATGACCGCTATAGGTCGAACCCGGAAATACTCTGATCGAGCGAAAGACTTCTGCCTTGGGCCGACGTCGGCTCTCCGTAAACGTGGGTCGTCAGGGTCCTGTGGAGGTGGTGACCGTGCGCGGGGACCGCGCGACCCCAGGGATGCGAGGATATTTGCCATCGCGCATTTCGGGCTTAATTTTGTGCGGATCGGTACACAACGGCGATACGCGATGCAGACCATGCATGATGCATCTGCGATCTTCGTCTAACACTCGGTGGAGAAGCCATCGATCCGCAAATCGCGTAGTTCCAAACCGCCCGGTGCTGTGATAGCGCAGAGGAAAACAGGAGAAAAAATGTCAGTTCTTAAGCGCGAACTAGCACGATCCGCAAAAGGTCCGGTCAGCAGTAACGAAGACTGGTGGTATCTCTGCCGGGACACAGCCACAGGGAACGTTTTTGTCGTTCACGAATGGGCGCATACCGACGTAACCAAATCCGGCAAGTCAGATGTCGGCAGCACTCACATCGAATTGTCTAACTTTCTCGCGGAAACTAGACCGAGCGCTGCGCAAGTGGAGCTGCGGAGGCTAATCGGATCGCTTGTTGACGGCGGCCCGAGGCCCTGAAGGCAAGGAGCTGCCGCGTATGTCTCAGCTTCTTTCGCAAGCGGCTTCGTCAGCCCGTGATCACTTACTCTGCTGCTTGATCAACCACAGCCGGTAAGCTTCGTCCTCGTAGGGATCAGGCGCTGTCGGCGGCGGGATCAGCTTCGCCCGCCGCTCCCAGGATGAGGGCAAGATCGGCATCCGCAAACATCAAGCGAGCCGGATCGAACGGAGGGGCGAGCGGCGGCTCTCGGAGCCGACGCCGGAGCCAAGCCCGCAGCTCAAGCCTGTCGAGCCGCACCGCAGCCGCAACGAACGCCTCGAAAAACTTCTGGCGCTGCGCGGCGTCGAGCCGCGCCCAGCCTTCCATCGTCGCCTGGACCAGAGGAACGCGCCGCATCTTGCGTGAACCTTTCAAAAAGCGGAATTCAGCATAGGAAAGCCGGAAATCGGAAATTGCAAATATGCTGGAGTGGCGGCGTGGCGCGTTCCCCGCGTTTTGGGCGGACCCCAAAGGACCCGCGAGGCGGGCTGTAGTCCCTTGGCGAGCCCCAGGGGCCACGTAGCGTCGCTTGCAGATCCTCTTGGGTTCGCCATGGGTGCGGGTGCGTGCAGGAGGAGAATGGCGCCCCCGGGCCTTTCCCTGGTCCGCAGGACCCGCGATGCATCAACAGACGGTACTTCAGCTTTGTTGCGCTCCACGTTTCTACAATCTACGATACGTATGATTCTGGGCGGGCAGAGGAATAATTAATCCCCATGGCGACACTCGGCAGCATGGCCGCTTGGTGTACTCACCGTGCTGGCCAGAATGGCGCGTCTGCAGAGATTCATTTCAACTACTGGCGTGTTGCTCAGAAGCGAGGCATTTTCCGCTCGGCCGATCCGCCGCGCGATTTCGCGGAAATTGGAGCGCTTATTTCGCACCCCGAAAAAATCGAAACAATTCGAATATTCCTACCGTTTAGCCTCGGTGACGGAGATCTGCACGATTGCGGTCCTCACTTTAAGCGGGTCGAGATCGCTCAAGGCATCTTCAATGAACCGTTGACGTGCAACGTGGTGGGACCGCCTGGCCCCGCGCACGTCGAACTATTGAAGGGCGGCGAAAGGTTTTGCCGGGTTCATCTGTTTCCAGCACAAAACAATATTATCGATAGCAATCAACTTACTCGAAAGGCCGAGAACGGCGGCACGCTAATCACGGTGACTCGCGAGGCGTTAGATGAAATCTGCCATCAACTGCCCGAGAATTGCCCTGCCTACATTCGTCTCAGGGCGTTTGTGCCAGAGGGGGAGTCGAGCCCATTCGTGGAAGTGACATCACCGAAAGACCGATTCTTTCAGAGCGGGTTCGACGAAATAGAATGCGTTGACTTTCGGCTAAATGAAGCGAGAACTTTACCCCAGCGCATTGAGAGCCTGATGAGGACGCCGCCGCAGGAACATGCAGTGGCCCTCACTAGAGTCGCCTTCCTGACCGCGATACCTGTGGCGGCCGAACTCACTGGAACAAGTATAGCTGCTCACAAAAATCGTGTTTTGGAGCGACAGATTTGGAACGATTATGTTGGGAGGAAACTACCGGTCGGCATGATGGTCTACCACTGGCGCAACGAACGAAACCCAGTGCTTGACTTCTCGGCCTTCGTAAAACTCCGCATCCGTCGCTCCAACTTTCGGATCGTGTTAACTTACCTAGTCATTGCCTTTGTGTTTGGCGTACTAGGCAACCTCGCCGCCTCGGGCATCGAAAATTGGTTCGGATCATCAAGCAGCGCGGCCTCTGACAAAGGAACAACGAAATGAACACCATATCGCTGGTTCCGCCAGGTCATCTCTACGCTCCCCTCTTCTTGAGCGATTCCAATGGGAGCCCGCTAACTCCTGCCGAAAGCGAGGCATTGGCATTTCTATTGCCGCTTTCTCGCGACTATCCGGACTTACCTAACTGGTTTCGGCTCAAGGTCGTGCCGGGACTTCGAGCTGGTACGCGAAAGCTAATCTGCATAGAGCGCCAAGCACAGTTGGTTGCTGTAGGGATTGGAAAGTACGAGGATAGCGAACGAAAAATTTGCACTGTCCGCGTGGCCCCTTCACACTTCGGCAAAGGCTTCGGTTTGAGATTGTTCGATTCTCTGTTGAGTTGGCTGGATACTGATCAACCACACCTTACTGTGAGTGAGTTAAAGTTGCCTTCGTTCGAAAGGATATTTGATCGATACGGATTTAGGCATACGTCCAGCCATATCGGCCGTTACGTTCCAGGAGTCGCGGAGGTGTCGTAT
Source organism: Bradyrhizobium sp. ARR65 (assembly GCF_000472385.1). Lineage (GTDB taxonomy): Bacteria > Pseudomonadota > Alphaproteobacteria > Rhizobiales > Xanthobacteraceae > Bradyrhizobium. Next base: position 9,583 of record NZ_AWZU01000088.1, on the reverse strand, counting down.
AATGAAACGGCTATCCTGTAGTCATTGATCGAGGTGCAGGACGTTTCGGATCGCCTCGTCAAGCTCGAAATCAGCCGATACAGTCTTGATGGCCAACGGAATCCTCAGCATCTTGGCGTAGTTGCAAGTCAAATCGCGAATTGCACTCATTTGGCTTATGATTTCGGCCGGTGTTCGGGCCGGCCTAAACCGACTATCGTTCCTTCGCCGGGAATGTACTTGTGTTGCATCTGCCTCTAAGAGGATGATGCCCGCGGGCCGTAGTGGCTCAATGGCACTGAGCGGAACGTCAACCAAATCATTTCCGTTATCGATGACGTTTTGGGCATCAAGCAACACGTACTCTGTCTTGAGCTCCGATGCTTGCTGCAGCAGGCGTTCCGTGAGCAGCCGCTGGTTGTCCACTATGTCTTCTTTTGACAGACGATTGAGCTGTTCGACAGTGAGGTCTCTTGCGCGACGCAGGACCTCACTCGCACTAATGTAACCGAAGATCGGATTGCGCCTGACAAAGGATGTACAGGCGGTTGTTTTTCCCACGCCTGATATTCCGAAGACAACGATCAATTTTGGCAACTAGATGCTCCGCTTCATGGCGCATGGGGAATCAGATGTTCCGGCATGTACATGAATGACTGTGGTGGCGAAAACCCAACGATGAAATCCTGCGGATCCACGTGCTTTCTAAACGGTCGCAACGTTCCGATTCTAAGAGCGTATCCTAGTTCGCAGCCCGCGAAGTAGTCGTAGAAGTAACTTTCAGAAATGCCGGACCCCTTGCGCGTCTGCCTCCAAAGCCTGCTTGGGCTGGCATGAAGGATTTCGTCTATATCGAACTGACCGACCAATTTTCCAACAGGCTTGGTACAATAAACAAGGATCGTACGAACATCTGTGCGCGCGAAGACTCTTCGACGGTATTCGAATGTCTTCCGGCCGGAGAAAATGCTTTCAACATGGACCGGCTTAATCGACAACAAGGCGAGCACTGACCTTCCCCATTTCTAAAATCGCACGCGCTTGATCGCGCGTTAGTTCGCGTAAGTCCCATCGCGGATGTTCGCTTATTCCGATCTCCTCTAGAAGCCGCCCCCGCGTGATGCGGGTGTTGAAGGCCGAATTGTAGGTCATTCTCGCCACGTAGAGTCGATCTTGACTGTCATACTTGTCACGCAACTCGTCCTTCGAGAATACGCTGTGAGGGCTAGTATACTTGATAAATGATTCTCGGTCTTCGAAGTCCTTTTTCCTCTTGGTCTCTTCGATGACACAAAGAGAGGTGGCGACCGAGCGGTAGAACGCAGGTCCCGCTCCGTCAGTGGTACGGTAAATTATGACGAGATCTCCACGACGCATGCGTGTCAGAGGAACCCCTCCGATGTAGACTTTGTGAATAGTGTTTGTGTGCGACACGTCTTGGACTATGTCGCGCGGTTCGTTCTTCAAAATTGAATCTGGAAGCAGCCGCGAGTGAAACTCTGGATACACGGCGAGCAGCCACGATTTACATCCCCAGGTTCGAAAAAGGGGATAGTCTGAAACTACGTCGCCGAAGAGACCATCCAATGTACGAGCCAAAACCAACTCTGTACCGTCATCTGTTTTCTTTACGCCATACCTCTTGAATCCATATCGCTCGAAAAGCCTGATGAGCTCTGAATGAAGCTCAAACACGGTAACGTAGATGCCGTCTCGATCTTCGTCTAAAGCACGATCAAATATCTTCTTTAGCACTCGTTCGCCTAGCTTGGTCCCTTTTCCATCGATTTTTAGAGTACCGATCTTGAGCCACCGCCTTGAAGGAAGCGGCGGATCAATATCCGAGACGGCACCAGTTTCATGCTTCAAATAGATCATTCCGCTTAGGCGGCTGCCATCATCGATGACGTATAGATCCTCGTCCGCCTTGCTTTTGAACCAAAACTCGAAGCCTTTGTATCCCGCCTTGAGGCTGTCAAAAAAAGGGTCATCGAGTGAAAGCGCCCGGAACTTCGTTGCGCGAAGCTGGCGTGACAAGCAAGGCCCCCCGGTTGTGCATGGGCTTCAAACAACTCTGTGTAGCAGATTCTCATCCGATAAAGCCTCTCTAGGCTCCGCGCCGTTTGACTGTGCACAAAATTCGAGATCGATGAGCCACAGCGGATCGGGACAAAAACGAGGACACGTCCCCCATCATTTCATTGAATTATCTGAATTTTTTGCGCTAGCGCTTTCCCTGCGTAGGACCCGCGCGATCGGTCGTCGGAAAAGGGACGGACGCGCCAGCGAGGCCGCCTCTCCGGTTCCCCATCAACGCGGCTCAACCAGAACACGGGCATGCTCGGGACTTGTCCCGGATGGCGTAGCGCGTGGCACGACAACCGATCGAAGGCCAAGCGCCACCGCTGGCGTCGTGTTGTCGGGAAATCGATAACGATCCCGTCGCTGATTTCCGCTTTCCAGATCAGACTGCATTCGGCGCGCTCGCATTCCATCATCTGTTCGCGCAGCTCTGTCGCCCGCTTCGCTTCATCCAGCGCCTCGCCATCCCTCGCGGCCTGCTTGATCTCGTCGGTGACCTTGGCGATCAGCTCACGCTTGAACAGCCATGCCACCAGACCGGCGCTGTTGATGGTTTCTTCACTGAAAGCGACCGCGGGTGTCGCGCCACCGCGCACCGTCGAAGTCAGCCACATGGAAGCGAAGCCGATCGGCGACAGGTGGTCGATGATGTTCTTGCAATCGGGCGGGGTGGCCATCGCCTCGATTTGCGCGGTAGCCCTCTCGATTGCCATCTTCGAGGGCCACGGAGCCGCGCGAACCTGCTCCAGCTTGTTGGCGAGCTCGGAAAACTGGCGGCGATATCTTTCCACGGCTGTCGCTGCCGTTTCACCTTTCAGCAGCAACTTGTTTACCGGCGCATCTTCGACGGCGACCAGCTCGCAATTGAGAGGGACGCCGCCACTCAACCAATCACTGATAGCGCTCTCCAATCGGGCCACGGCGGTCCAGCGAGCGGTGCGCGCTTCTTTCAGCTTCTCCAACCGAGTCCGTTCGGCAGTGACCCTGTCCAGTTTCTGTTGTTCATCGCGAACCTGCGGCGCGTCAGGGTCGAGACCGAACCCTGCCTCGCCGCGAGGCTTGAGCAGGTCGCGGATACGGTTCTCGTGTGCCAACTTGGCTGTTGTGAGATCGAAAACGTCCTCAAACTTTGGCACCTGGGCATGCAAATCCGCTTGGCCGGCCCCCATGCAATGGTGGGCTAGACGCCTTCGTGATCAGCAGTTCGCCTTTGCGTGCCGATTATCAGCTTTCTGCCGGCCGAAGAGCATGGTCGTCTAGCTGGATCGCGGATGTGGCGGAGCGACTTGAGCAGCCTCCATCCTCTCGCCGAACCGCCCGAGATTGCAGATCGTAGGTGCATGCCACCATTCGTCGTGGGCCCCGGGCTCGGAGCGGAGTTTCACACACATTCCGCCGACAAATTGATCTGGCCTGCAAAAACTTGGCGCCCGCCAGTTTCGAAAACGCACATAACTGGCCGCGGCCGAGTATGCGTTGCGTTCGTACTGACCCACTTGCTTGTGAGCTAGGCTGCCGCGAGATAGAAAAGCGAAATCCCGGCACCCGCGGTCAGCGGTCCGGGATTACGCCGGCATCCTGGGTCTGGAGTTGGGATCAGATGCCGATGCGCATCGTAGGCGAGATGGGAACGCCACGCAAGCAGCGCGGCGCAACATCAACAGCTACCGGTGAGACCACATCTATTGGCTCGTCGAACTTTAGCGGGCCCCACCGCGTGCGGCCCTACGAAGCAGGCACCTGATCAGCGCTGGTCTGTGCTCGGCTCCGAGGTCGGCTCCGAGCTCCGCGGCGCCGCTGCGGCAGAAGCCGGCTGCTCCTGCTTGGGCGGACGCACCACTCTCTTGGCCGGTTTTGCGACAGCCCGCGGCAACGAAGGAGGTGTGTGTAGAACAGGAAGCGAAGCAGTCGCCGCGGAATTCTGCAGCGATTCTATTCTTGAAGTCAGGACTGCGATCTGATCTGCGATTCTCTTGAAGTCGGACTGCCCTGCTTCGATCGTGCGGCTGAGTTCGGCGAGCTCGCTGCCAATTTTCTGCTGTTCGGATTGGAGGTCCGAAAGGGCCGCCCTATCCTCCGCGGATAGACCTGACGTCGGAGCCGTTTCGCTGGCGGCCGATATGTCGAACCCTTTGCCGGGATAAATCCAGAGACAGGCAGCTGCACCGCAGAGGCCAGCGACAAGCACCACCACTCCAGCCAGCAAAGGACCACGGGTTGATGATCTTTGCAGCGCGGCGGGTAACTCAGAAACGGTCGCTTGCTCGATTGTATTCATAGTTCCTCGCTTTCAGCTCCGGTCCGGCCCTGAACAGTCGCTTCTCGTTGAGGCGAAAACAAGCGGCCGTCAAGACTTGGCTTGAGTGGAGACCACGAACAGTTTCCACACCAGGAAAGTTGTCCCCATCGTTTGCGTTCCCACGCAGCGCATGCGATCCGCGGCACCCACATTCTCGCAAGCTTCGAGTCCCTCGCCGCTAGGCATCCCAAATGCACCGCTGCGAATGCGCCATGACTGGTGTCTGCATGCGTACAACTGAGAGCGCAGATTGGTACGTTTCGTACGAAAATGACGCATCAAGAACACACTTCCTATTTGAAGCGCACCACATGCTTGTCGCGCAGCGAACACAATGCTGATCCGATAACTGGAACGGCTACATATCTCGCAGCATCGCGAGCCAACCGGCGCGTCTCTTATTGGAACGATTTGCAAGATGATTCACGATCGCGAACGCCCCCGATGCGATGATGTTGATCAACTGCTTATGGACGCGCATCGCCGTCGCTCAGCCGATCTCGGCAGATGGCTAAAACTCTATCTGGAGCAACGTCGTCGGGCCAAGGCACAGAAACGGTCTCAGTCGGATGAGAGCCTTTGTAGCGGCCCTCCATTGGATATGAGGCGAACCGGCACAACTCATGCATTTATCGTTCAGCTCGAAGATGGCGGTTGTGATGATCACTCTTAGAAAAGTAATTTCTAGCGGCACAAAGGCATATACCGATCTCGACTCGCTCGAGCTCGTGGCTGCGTTCTGCGGTAGCGGGCTCGCGATCTCGCTGCTCGCGGCAGCTTGTGGATTCGATTTGAGTGGCGGACTGTTTTGAAGATGGCTTGGCGAGACCATGACGAACAGAGCGATGCAGATCTACCAGACGCAACATCTCCGCACCGGACCACTGAAACGGCCGAAACCAAAATGCGCGTACCTGACGGCGTTAGTGAGCGCGACAGCCACTGTTTTGAACAACATCCTGAACGTAACCAGACGACAATGACGACCAGCGACGATTTGGCGCTCTTGCGCACTCATGCTAACCGTGTCCACCGTTACCGCCGTTTGCTCAAAACACCGCTGAACGAAATGGACCGCAAATATGTCGAGGCCCGGCTCTCTGAAGAGCGTCGTGCTTTCGAGGCTCTAAAAGCTGCAATTTTTCCGATGACATTTACGTTCCGGGACGCATCTTGCAAAAAGCCGCCGAGTAACCCAACTGCCTGATTCCCGTCCTCACGTTCGAACGGCAGTGGCGACAATTTTGTTAGTTTGGCTCAGCAGCCGCCTCACTGACCGGGCACGGCTGCGCACGCGAATACCCCCATGGGTCGTAGTTCTGCCTGTCATTGACAGCGCCGGCATTCGTGATGCGGCCCAGGTTGTTGTCGTGCCGCAGGATCACGTCACCCGAACCGGTAGTGCGTAGATCGATTTCCGACCATTCGACTTGTAGTCGCTCGCAGCCCTTCTGACGGCCCGGGAGTTTTCAGGGACGTACCAGATCTTTAGAAGATCGCTATACCAACGGCCATGCCGTGCAGCCCCCGATGAGGGCACACTGTGATCAAGTCGCGGCGCGAGTGCAACGGAGCCTCATCGATCTTGTCCGTCTTGTATTCGCCCGCCAGCGCGGCACGCGTCATCAAGGTCAGGGTCAGAGCGGTAGTGCCCAGCGCGTTAGTCGTCCCGGAAAATCAATTCCTTATGCCAGTTCCTTTCGTCGCATGAAGATGTCGTTTCCGGCAGCGCAACAGTCCCGACAAAACAGGGAAGCTCCACGGTGTTGGCTAGCAGCGGAGCAAATGCCGGCCCACTTGCTTGAGGACTGCCGTCCATGAGAGCTGCAACGTAGACAGCTGGTCAGAACGAACGCGCCGCGCGTGCTTTCTTTCCGAACGCAAGCCCGCGCGTGTTTACTATTTGCCAGCATGTTGTTGCGAACACGAGATTCACGCAAACAGGCAAATCACTGCATCAGGTTGGCACAAATTCTGCAGACGTTCGTCTTGAATCAATTCAATCAGGCCGATTGGAATTCTCTGTGAAAATACGAGTGTTGGCATTGGTCTCTGCTTCTGTTGTTTCCGTTCTATCGGTACGCGCAGAGGCAGCGGAGCAAGACGCAAAGCATCTCGTGAAAGCTGCGCCAGTCCCCTCACTTTACAATTGGTCGGGCTTCTATGCTGGAATGAATGTAGGCGCGGCATGGAGCGCTTACGATCTCACGACTTCTGCCATGTTTGCCGGTCCGGGCGGTTATCTTAGCTCCCCGCAGATCTCGGTGGTCAACGCGGCCGGGGTTCAATCGATCAGTTCAACGGGTTTCACTGGCGGCGTTCAGGCTGGCTACAATTGGCAACGGGCCGCGCTCGTCCTCGGTCTGGAATCGGACATAAACTACCTACATCTCAATGGCGCGGCAAACAGCGGCTTTGTCGCGTATCCTACAGCGCCTCTTAGCGCCGGTTTCGTCGTTAGCGCGTACGCGCACAATGATTGGCTCTTCACGCTGCGCCCCCGGCTCGGCGTTGCGCAGAACAACTGGCTGTTCTACGTGACCGGCGGTCTCGCCCTCACTCAGATGCACGATAATTTTCTGTTCGTCGATAACCGTCTCCTTCAAGCGGCTGAGGACGTGAGCACTAAGGTTGGATGGATCGCTGGCGGTGGCTTCGAGTGGGCTTTCGGCAACAAGCTATCGATGAGAGCCGAATATCTCCACGTCAACTTCGACCGTACTGGTGCGGGCGTTAGCCTCCCGGGCCGAATCCAGCAGCCCCTCATCGTTCCGTTCAATCAGAGCAGCAAACTTAGCTCCGACCTCGCGCGTGTCGGTCTGAACTATCACTTCAATGCTCCGGATGTATCAGCGACTGCTTCGGTGAAGACAGGGTCAGTTGAACACTCGCCGTGGGAATTTGATGTCGGATCGAGGCTGTTTTTCAGCACCGGGGCGGTTGGCGCAGCCAATCCGCTGCTTAACGCACCGCCTGAGATCCTTGCGTCGCGCTTGATCTACAGCGGGCTCAACGGCATTTCGGGAGAAACCTTCGCCAGGGCTGACCATGCCGGTGGTTTCTTTGTTAAGGGATTTCTCGGTGCGGGAGATATCAACAGAGGAAGCCTTAACGATGAGGATTTTTTCTCACCCTACTCAAACACTCTGTTATCCGCCATCGGCCACTTGGCCTACGCCAATGGGGACGTCGGCTATACCTTCCTGAAATCGCCGGGCGCGAAAATTGGCGCTTTCGTCGGCTATAATTACTATACGCAGCACATCAACACATTCGGCTGTAGCCAACTCGCCGGGAGTGACATCTGTCGTCCTGGCTTCTCGGACAATTTTCTCGGCATCGCCAATGACCATCGCTTCAACTCCATGCGCATCGGCCTGACTTCCGAGTTCATGCTGACCGATCGGTTGAAGTTCACAGCTGAGGCTGCCTATCTGCCGTGGGTCGATTTCAAAGGTCAGGACGACCACAATGCACGGAAACTGCTGTTGCCTCAAGCTTCAAGCACGGGCAACGGCGTGATGCTTGAGGGCATTCTTGGTTACAAGATCACGGACAATTGGAATGTTGGCATTGGCGGGCGCTATTGGGCCTGGAACATGAAGGATGGCACCGTCGATTTCAACTTTCTGGATCGCCCAGGTACCAAGATCGTTGAACCGGGGAGGTTCAATGCCGAGCGCTACGGCCTCTTCTTGCAGACCGACTATCACTGGGGTGACACGACGGCGGCAATTGCAGCCCCAAGCTTGCCAGTGAAGGGCACCGTGACGCCGTCGCCAATGAGCTGGTCGGGCATCTATGTCGGTGGCCATCTCGGCGGCGGATTTTCGAATGACCACTGGTCGGATCCATTCGGCTCAACCCCTGGCTACGCCGAGGGTTCGTTCAATATTGCGGGCTTTGGCGACAAGATCCATACAACCGGCCCGCTCGCTGGGGGCCAGATCGGCGTCAACTGGCAAAACGAGCAATGGGTGTTTGGCCTGGAAGCCGCCGGCAGTTGGCTGAATCTTCGCGGCGAGAACAGCTGCCTCACCGGAATCGGCGGCGTGAACTGTCAGCGCGTGTTGAACTCGCTGGGGACGATAACCGGTCGCGCCGGCTATGCCTGGAACCGAGCGCTCGTCTACGCCAAGGGCGGTGGCGCCTTGACCAACACCACCTACTTCATCCAGGGAGATACATTCGCATTGGCGCTTGGCACAGGAACGACCAGCATAACCTCTGGAGGTTGGACGCTTGGCGCTGGCCTCGAATATGCCATCACCAATAATTTGACGACGTCCTTCGAATACGACCACATCGGAATTGGCAACGCGACCGTCCCATTCCACACGCTGGCTCTGAACAATGCTCAGAACATCTCCGTAAAACAGTCGATCGACGTGTTCAAGCTGGGCCTGAACTACAAACTGCCGTTTGTTTTCTAACTAGTGGCTCGTCACAGTGGTTTTGACGGTTTGATACCAGCCAGTTTAGGATCAGCAAGTTTTCCGGTGCCACGAGGATTTCGATGCCTGTGGTAGCACCGGCTTGACGGCGAATGAGGCCGCTGCGTTCGAGCGCGACGATCATCTGATGAACTGAGCGCGGGGGAGATGGTCGTAAACCTCCGCCCTCAACCTGCAGCCTCCGGCGCTTGCCTCTCGCGCCGCCGGGACCTCCGGCGCACCATGCCTTGCCTCGAGGCGGATCATCCCGCCGAGCATTGTACGGTTCTTCTTCGTCCGCGCCTCTCCTGCAGAGTAAGCCTCCGACAGGTATGGACAACCTACGATCGGTGCGCTGAATCGACCCGAAGTGGAGACGAGCCGGCGGCGGCGTTGGTCTGAGGAGAAGGCGCCGATTGTTTTTGAAAGCAGGTCCGAGCCGCGTTTCGGTATGGCCTGTCCCGTTCTCTGCTGGCGACCTGGCGAAGAGTCTTAGCACTACTTTGGCAGAATGTGTTTGCGCCACTGTCTTTCAAGGATTTGTTTTCGGCAGTACGGGCACCGTTGAGGCGGCGGCCGAAGCATGAGATCGACGATGGCGTGACGTACGGCGGGCATGGTTGGCTGAGGCGGAGGCCCGTTGATTCTTTTTTTTCCGCCTCGCGTATGCGAGGCGACGATGCTGCAGGAAGGCGTAGGCAATCATTGTCATCAAGGCGTGGCGATGGAGGCCCTGCCATGATCGCCCTTCGAAGTGATCAAGTCCAAGCTCCTCCTTCAACTGCTGATG
>NZ_AWZU01000087.1 GCF_000472385.1 Bradyrhizobium sp. ARR65 | reverse complement strand
TCGCCAAACCCGCCAAAACGCTTCTGAGCCCGAATGATCACGCGCTGCTGCTGATCGACCATCAATCGCAAATGGCTTTCAACACGAAGTCGATTGACATCACCATCTTGCGCACGAATGTTGCGATACTCGCTCACGCGGCGAAGAGCTTCAAAGTCCCGACGATCATCACGACGATTTTGAAGGATGCCTTCCGCAGGTCCGCTGTTCGGTGAAATCACCGATGTCTTTCCGAATGCGGACGTCGCCGACCGAACCACCTCGAACGGCAGAAGGTGAAATCACCGGAATCGACCGGCAGAATCACTTCGGTTCTACGGATGCGAAACTGCGATCGGTCTGAACTATGCCGATCATGCGGCGGAGGCGAACCTTCCGCTGCCCTCCGAGGAAGGCTCGGCGGCCGCTGTAACGAATGCGCTCAGTGCCGCCGCGGCGAATTCCAGCTCTGCACCACCAACCGTTCGTTGGATCGACGTGCGACGGTGGCTATGCCCAGATGATGATCGCCCGTGCGACGGGACTGGTCTCGATCCCGGATGAACTGAAATCGGTGGAAGCCGCGCCCCTTCCGTGTGCTGGTATCGCGACATTCAACGCGCTGAAGAAGTGCGGCGCGGAAGCCGCGACACGGTCGTCGTGCAGAGGGCATCGGCGGATTGGGGCACCTCGCGCTCCAGTATGCGCAGCGGATGGGGTTTCGGGTCATCGCTGTGGGACGTGGGGCGGACATCGCGGACGATGCCCTCGCTCTGGGAGCGCACATCTACATCGATTCGAAGAAGGACGACCCGGTTGCACGTTTGCAAAGCCTCGGGGGCGCGAAGGCCGTCACCACCACGATCGGCGATGTCCAAGCCGTGTCTGCATTGATGGGCGCTCTCGCGCCGCGGGGAAGGTTGGTTCTGCTGGGAGCCGGAAAGGATCCACTGCCGGTATCCGCTGCACAGGTCGTCCTCGGTGAGCGCAGCATACTCGGATCGATTACCAGGACGCCTTTCGAAAACGAGAAGACGCTAGACTTCAGTGTGCTCGCGGGCGTGCGACCCCGTATCGAGGTCCTGCCGCTCGAGAAGGCCGGCGAGGCGGTTGCGCGGATGAGGTCCGGCGAGGCGAATTTCAGGATGGTGCTGACCATGGCGGAGGGAAGCCATGCGTATCAATGACGACTTGACGGTTCCCGTGATTGTTCAAGCTTCGGAGCTCCGATGGGTGGCGAGCCCGGCAGCCGGCGTGGACCGGCGCATGCTGTTCCGCATCGGCGGCGAGGTGGCGCGCGCCACTTCGATCGTGCGTTACGCGCCGCGCAGCGCATTTCCTCGGCACACACACGGCGGCGGCGAGGAGATCGTCGTCCTCGAAGGCGTCTTCCAGGACGAGCACGGCGACTATCCGGCTGGCACTTACTTCCGCAATCCGCCGGGCACATCGCACGTGCCGTCGTCGGCCGAGGGCTGCACGATCTTCGTCCGGCTTTGGCAGTTTCGGGATGGCGATCGCGCGCAGATAGTGCGACGTCCAGCCGAGCAGGCATCGGGAGCGGCCGAAGCGATCGAACTGTTCGACGACGGGTTCGAGAACGTGCGGATCGAAAAGATGGCTCCGGCAGCGCCGTCACTATCGTAAACAAGCGTGGACTTGAAGCGCTGGTTCTCGACGGCAGCTTGTCGGTCGCCGATCAGCATCTGACGTCGCTGGGTTGGGTGCGTCTCCCGGCAGGCCAGCGCTGCAGGCCGTCTCCGGTCCGGAAGGTGCAAAGGTCTGGATAAAGGACGCGCCCCTGATCCATCCGGACGTTTGCCGGATGCCCTGAGCCCTTGGTTGATTGTGACCTTGAGGCGGCCGTCCGCGGCGGCCCGCTCCAGACGCGCCAGCAGGCTGCGGACGAGCGCGTCCAGCATACCCGCCGCGAGCGCGTGGGCGAGGCGCATCTCCACTTCCGGCGCGGTACGATGGCGGTGGACGTCCCACGAGGGCCTGTGCGTGCTCAAGGAAGCGAGGCCTGGAGGCGAGGGGAAGCTCGTGCTGGAAATACGGGACCGACGCAATGCCGGCGTACCTGAAACGAAGCGCCAAACAGGCCCGGCTCCGCTACGCAAGGGCTTGGGTGATGCATACCAGGCGGCCGTGGCAAAGTGGAGGCCATGCGATCGCATTCAAGTGGGGCCGATGGTTTGTGGCGCTTACTCTTTTTTGCGGCTCAGAGCGCTTGGCGCTTAGGTGTTTGGCTGCAAGCGGCTGATCACGGCCACGAGGACAGGCAGAACGCAGCTCTACTTCGATTGCTGGCTGATCGACAGAACGTATGCCGTCGCTTGCCAAATTTCGTCATCGCTCAGCACTCCTCGCCACGCCGGCATGCGCAGCCCGCTTTTCTCTCGGCCGTCGGCAATCGATTGGAATACGCCCTTGGGGTCGAGCACGCGTCGCGTGAGATTGATGCCGCCTCTGCCGTCGGCGCCATGACAGTGGGCGCACTGCTTGCCCAGAAAGAGATCATGGCCCGCCGCAATCATTGTCGGGTCCTTGAGGTTCGGAATATTCTCTTCCGAAAACGCGACATCGCCGATGAGAATCACCACGACCGCCACCATCACAAATCCACGTGTCATCGCAACACCTCGACGTTGGAACGGGAAGGTGCGGCGGATCCCGCCGCACCTTCATCGCACACCCGCCTACTTTGCAAGTTTGAAGGCGATCAGGGTCGAAGCTGCCGGCACTTTTTCCAACTGGGGGAACAACGGTGGAAGCAGGAGTGCCGCGTAAGATCCCCAGCCGCTCGGCACCAAAATATATTGCTCGCCGTCGACCGCGTAGCTGATGATGCCGCTGCGCATTCCGGAACCCGTATTAAAGCTCCACAGCACCTTGCCGGTGTCCGCGTCGAAAGCTCGCAGCATGCCCAGAGGATCGCCGTTGAACACCAACCCGCCACCTGTGGTCAGCGCGCTGGCGAAGCCCGGGACATCCATCTCATAGGTCCATTTGCGCTCGCCGGTGAACGGATCGCGCGCATCGAGCCGGCCGGGCTTGCGCCCATCCGGCGCGAGCACCAACCGTCCGAAATCGTTGGAGCCGGTGTGACCGGTTCCGTAATCCTTTGGGTCGTCTTTCTGAGCAACCGGTTTAAGGTAACCGCAGAAATCCAGCACGTTGTTGTACCAGAGTCCGCTCTTCGGGTTGTAGGCGCCAGAATTCCAGCTACGTCCGCCAAAAGTGGACGGGCATATGAGCGTCTCCTGATTCATCGGCAATTCGACGCGGCCGATCAACTCGCCGGTCCTCTTGTCGATGTCCTTCACGAAATTCTTGACGTCGCTGATTGGCCAGATGTTCTCGATTTTGCCGTCGTTCTTGTCGAGGACGAAAACATAGCCGCTCTTGTTCATGTGGACGATCAAGTTCTTGTCGTCCTTCTTGAACAACATGACCTCGTAAGGCGAATCGTAGTCCCATACGTCCTGTTTGATCTCCTGCCGGTACCACTTCAGCTGCCCGGTCTTGGGATCGAGCGCGACAATCGAATCGGTGTAGAGGTTGTCGCCCGCGCGCTCTGAGTTGATGAAATCCTTTCCCGGATTGCCGGTGCCATAGAAGACCGTGTCCGTGTCCGCGTCATAGGTGCCGGGCATCCAGGCCCCGCCGCCACCGTATTTGCCGCTTTCGCCCGGCCAACTGTGCGGGTCGTCCTTGATGGTGTTGAATTCCCAGAGCTTCTTTCCGGTCTTGGCATCGACCCCGAAGATTTTCCCCTGGGTGGCCAGTTCGCCGGCAGTCGAGCCGAAAGTCAGGACGTCGCCGGCAATGACTGGCGGTGACGTGAAATTGCAGCCATGGCAGTTCGCGAAATCAGTTAAATGGGTCTCCCACATCTGCTTGCCGGTCTTTTGATCGAGCGCGATGCCGCGCCCGTCCACGGTCCCGATGAATACCATGCCGTGGCCCACCGCGACGCCACGGCTATAAGGCGCGAACAGCACCTTCTTGACGAGTGGATCAAGCTTTGGCTCGTAGCTCCAGAGTTCGCGCCCGGTCTTTCCGTCCAGGGCGGCCACCCGATCCCCGGACGTGATTGAATAGATCACCCCGTCGATCGCCAGGGGGGTCTCCTGAATACCCATGGTGATGTCGCCGCCATGGGCGATCCAGGCCACCGAGAGCTTGCTGACGTTCTCCTTGTTGACCTGGTCGAGCGGACTGTAGCGCCACGCGTTGGTCGTCCGATTATATTGCGGCCAATTATTGGGATCCTCCGTGCCCGGATCCGCCGCAAGAGCAATGGTCGCAGTACAGAGCAGGCAAGCCAGACTGACGGTTGCCACCAAAGTCATTTTACCCATGGTCACTCCTCCCGTGAATGGTTCAATGTCTTCCCTTACGCCATGGCATCAGCTTCCAACTGAACTAAGATAAGGCGGGCCGTTTCTGCTCCCGGAGCAATGCGCAACGCTGTCGGGTGGTGCAAGCCAGGCTGGCTAGCGCGCGCTAAACGCGAGGGCTGTCGAAAGCGAGGCGGGCCCGCTGCGGTCCTTCAGGGAGCGGCAACGCTCGACGCCGCTTCCGGTCAAGCATTGTCAGCCTATTCGGCCGCAATCGTGTGCACGGCCCCGCCCTGACCCTGGCTCGCGAACGCAAACCCTTCATAGCCGTTCTCGGCGACCTCGGCGCACTTCCTGCGATAGCCGCCGACGCCTTCGGGGCCAAGATAGGGCAGGAAGCGATGCGCTTTGCCCTCAATGTTGGCTCCCATGTACCAGGAATTGGCTGCAGGCATCAGCGTCGCGTTCACGACCTCTGCAACGTGGGCGCCCCACGCATCTTGTGCCTGTGGCGTCGCCTCAATGGTCGAAAGCTTGTTTCTTCGCATGTAGGCGATGCATTCAGTGATCCACTCAACGTGCTGTTCGATCGACACCGGCATGTTCGACAGCACCGAGGGGCTTTGCGGGCCGGTGATCATGAACAGATTCGGGTAGCCGGCCACAGCAACGCCGAGGTAAGTTTGCGGGCCGTCCTCCCAATCCTGCGCTAGCACTCTGCCGCCACGTCCCCTGATACCGAGTTTCTTTACCGGTCCGGTCAGCGCGTCGAAGCCGGTGGCGACCACGATAATGTCGAGCGGGTACTCCTTGCCGCCTGCGCAAATACCGTTCGGTGTGATCTCCTCGATCGGGCCATCGGTGATCGCATCCACGAGCAGCACGTTCTTCTTGTTGAAGGTTTCGAAGTAGTTGGTATCCAGCGGCTGGCGCTTGGTGCCATACGGATAGTTCTTCGGGATGAGCTTTTCGGCGACAACCGGATCGTTGACCGTCGAGCGGATCTTGCGCTTGAGGTAGTCCGCGATGAGATCGTTCGCCTCCTTGGAGAAGAACATGTCCTGGTAGTTGGCGAGCCAGAAAGCGAAGCCGCCGGCGTCCCACATCCTGTCGAACTCCCGTTCGCGTTCCTCGGGCGTAGTTTCGAGCACCGCCTTCGGCATGAAGTTGAGCTCGAACCCGAAAAACGAGTCTTTGATGCGCTGGCGGATCCCGTCGTAATCGAGCTTGCGAGCCTTGGTGACTTCGGGATCGACGCGGCCATTGCGCGCCGGTACGCAATAAGCCGGCGTGCGCTGGAACACCGTCAGGTGCTTGGCCTGCTGCGCGATCTCCGGGATGGCCTGCACCGCGGTGGCCCCGGTGCCAATGACGCCGACGCGCTTCGCGGTAAAATCGACGCCGTCATGCGGCCACTGGCTGGTATGGTAGCACTTGCCCTTGAATGACTCGAAACCCTTGAACGGCGGCATGTTGGCAATCGATAAGGCGCCGACTGCGGTGATGACAAAGCGAGCCGTGACCACGTCGCCCTTGTCGGTGCGCACTGTCCACAGCTCGGTATCATCGTCGAAGGTGACTTCGATGACGCGTTTGCCGAACTGAATGTCGGGCTTTAAGTCAAAGCGTTCGGCGCAGTGCTCGAGGTACCGCAGGATCTCATCCTGCTCCGGATAGCGCTCCGACCAGTTCCATTCTTGCAACAGGTTTTTGTCGAAGGTGTAGCAATAGACGTAGCTGTCGGAATCGCAGCGTGCGCCGGGATAGCGATTCCAATACCAGGTGCCGCCGACCCCGTCGCCGGCCTCGAACACCGTCACGTTGAGGTCGAGCTTGTCACGCAGCGAGTGCAGCATGTACATGCCGGAAAAGCCGGCACCGATGATGACGGCATCGAAGTGGATCTTCTTGCTCGCCGCCGGCGTACTATCTTGCGCATCCGTCATAACACACCTCCGTTGTGAGCAGTCGTTGTTGGCAGAGAAGGCTCTCTGTGCTCGTCGTTTCGATTGTGTGGTCGCGATGCCGATCCGGCCTAAAGGCCGGACCGGCATTGTCGAGGTCGAAAGCTAAGCGCGCGTGCCTGACTTATGCCGCCGCGCGCACCTCGCCGCTCTGATAGGCGGCCGTCTCGAAGTTCATATAACCGACGAACGAAGTCGGATCGCCGAAGGGGAGGATCTGCGTCGCCCAATATCCGCCGAACCCATTCTGCCGGTCGATCCAGTAGAACGTGTTGGCGAGCCCGGCCCAACCGAGCGATCCGGCCGGCCGGCCGGTGGGCGCGTCCTCGTCGTTGAGCATGAATGTGTAGCACCAGGATTTCTTCAGCCCCGGGAAGAACTCAGCGTCGTTCGATAATGTCGCAATCACGCCGGGCAGCATCACGACGGTTTGGTCCGCCCTGAGGCCGTTGCGGACGGCGGCCGCGACCGTCTCCTGCTTGAGCACGCGGCCATTCGGCCCCGCCCCATCGTTCAGCCACATGCGGATGAACTTCATGTACTCGCCGATCGAGGCGTAGAGCCCGTGGCCGCCCATTTGGACTTCCGGCTCTGGCGGCAGCTGCATGTCGGGAAGCGGCGTCAGCGACCCGTCAGCTCCGCGCTGGTGGATGACGGCAAGGCGCGACCGCATCGAAGGGGTCAGCGAGAAGGCGATGTCCTCCATCCCGAGAGGTGCAAAGATCCGCTCCTTCATGACCTCGCCGAGGCGCTTGCCGCGGATGCTCTCGACGATCTGGCCACACCAATCAATGTTGCTGCCGTATTCCCATTTGTCACCGGGATCGAAGAGCAGCGGTGTCATCAACGACGCCTTTGTGCAGGTGACCACGCTCGGCTGGCCCTGCTCCTGCGCAAGACGAAAATAGCTAGCGTTAAAGAAGTCGTAGCCGAGACCGGCCGTGTGCAGCATCAGCATGCGGGTGGTGATGTCACGTTTCGGTGCCCGCAACTGCGGCTGGCCGTCGGCGGCGAATCCATCGAGCACTTCCAACTTGCCGATGTCAGGAACGTAAGTCTTAGCCGGGGCGTCTAGGTCGAGCTTGCCCTCTTCGACGCATTGCAGGAGGGCCGTGCCGGTGATGGCTTTCGTGGTCGAGAAGATGGCGAAGACGGTATCGGTCGTCATCGGCTGACTGCTGCCAAGCATGCGCTCGCCGGCGACGCCTTCGTAGATATTGGCTGAGCGATCCGTGATCATCGCGACCACGCCGGGAACCCGGTCCTTGGTCGTCACGACACCTTGCAACACTGCGTCACATGCGCTTCTCAACTTGCTAACCATCGCAGTCCCTCCCGTTGAATTTTCACCAAGTTCCTCGACAGCTGCTGCGGGCGGTCGGTGAGGAACGACGTCAACCGTTGTAACCTGTGAAAGTCGCGCTCCAGTCTGATTGTCCCAACGCCGCTTGCGCGGACGAAAGTCGCGCCGTAGCCGCAGTAGGAATAGCGATTGGCGTGTTGATCATGATCTGGCTTAAGGTCATCGATTTCGACCGAGCGTTGACAAGACTAGAACGAATTCTTGCATGCGGCTACGCATTTCCGTTTGGGATCGAAAGCGCAGACTTTTGTTGAAGCATGTCAGCGATGCTGACATTGAGACCTTCTACCGCGGCCCGTCAGGCCGCCGCGACGTTTTCGCCGGGTTATATTAGGCAGCGATTTTCCGCTGGAGCCCATGTTGCGTGCAAAGATCCTAGCTAGCATAGCGCCACGAGCTCTCCAAACTCGGCGCCCCAAGTTGAAAGGCCTATTTGAAGGCGGTCGACTTATTTGGACCCGACCGAAGCCATGGTGTGCGCGTTTCGCGGCCAGCTAGTTGGCCTATTATCCGATTCCAGGGCAAGAATCGGAATTCCGCTCGCGAGAATGACGCTTAGTGATTGCAGCGATCGCCAGGCGATCTGTAGTTCCTGCAAAGCAATCAAGGGTGTCTTTCAATGAGCAAACAACATGATAACAAGGCCGTCGTTGGTCGCTGGTTCACCGAATTCTGGGGCAAGACCGTCAATCTTGGTGTCATCGACGAGATCGCCGCCCCCGACATGCTGCTCCTGGCTGGGCCGCCGCCCTGTTGTCGTTGATCGAGGCTCCCTCAATATTTCCTCCGTAGGAACGTAGAGCTGCGCTGGTCCCCGGGCTCACGAACTACCTTATACGTAAGATTGGAGTGCGCCCCGAAGGCGCGTGTCAGCAGTGGAGGAATATTCCACCCAGAGAGTTGTCAATCGATCGGGTAGCTG
Source organism: Bradyrhizobium sp. ARR65 (assembly GCF_000472385.1). Lineage (GTDB taxonomy): Bacteria > Pseudomonadota > Alphaproteobacteria > Rhizobiales > Xanthobacteraceae > Bradyrhizobium. The sequence continues at coordinate 7,021 of NZ_AWZU01000087.1, read as the reverse complement.
ACGAGCGGTTCGGAGGGCATGCTACAAGAATTCGCTTATGCCACTTGCGGCGCCCATGAGAAGGATATTGCTGGCCTGCTCCGCGCCGGCTCTTCCTTCCTACTCGAGTTGCCTCTGGTTGGCTTGAGTTAGCTCAAATTGGTCCATAATGGATTGGAACGAAAGTGCTATGATCCCAGTGAGATACGAGTCGGCTTGTGCGCGGCGTGTGCACCGAGAGATCAAGAGAAATCGCGCGATAGTCTAACGGACGCTCGACCAATGGCTCCCAATTCGAATGACAGCAGCGAGCAAATTCCGGTGCCTGACCTGTGAAGCAGAATAAAGCGTTGCCAGTCCAAGCTCCGCCGACGCCTCAAGATCACCAGTTGCTCTATGTCACCTGTGGTAGCCCACCTTACAATCGCGAAGGAAAATTCGCGCTCAAGCACTTCGATACAGATAGCTCCGCGCCAAAATGCGCAGGCAGGAATCCGTTGACTGGTTGCCTGAGCCGCGCTGAACCGGAGACAAGCGGCCGCCTAATCGGCTTTCACCTTCTTTCTTGCGCTGCGCCATACTGAGAATTCGACGTCTATACGGTTCAAGCGGCGTCCACTGGCGTCATCGCTGAGAACGGTTATTCGACCCGAACATTCGGTTCGCGAACGTCATGCAGCCTGATCATTGCGCATCCTCCCGATGAATGGGCAGAACAAATTGAAATGTCACACCGGGACCCTCATTGTTGCAGGTCGACAGTCGTCCGTCATGAGCTTCCACGATCGAACGACAGATCGCGAGCCCCATACCCATGCCACTGGACTTGGTGGTGAAGAACGCGTTGAACAGCCGATCCGCATTCTCAGCAGAGATCCCGGGGCCGCAATCCGTCACGCTTACAAGCACGTGCCGTGTCTCAACTTGGCCTGATCGGACCACCAGTTCGCGCGGCCGGTCCGTGACCGATTGCATCGCTTCAATGCCATTCATCATCAGGTTGATGATCACCTGCTGCAGTTGGACCCGGTCACCAAGGATGGGTGGAGCGGGTGCCAACTCCATTCGCAACAATACTTGATGGCTAATCAACTCCCGCTGGACCAACGGGATGGTCTCCCTCACGACGTCATTGATGTGGAGCGGCACCTTCTCAAGCTCGGTCTTCTTCGCGAGCGCGCGGACGCGCCGGATCACCTCGCTTGCCCGATTGCCGTCGTCGATAATCCATTCCACCGAACGGCGCGCTGCGTTCAGGTCGGGAGTCCCGCGGCCGAGCCAACGCAGACAGGCCTCGGCGTTGGCCACGACCGCGGCGAGAGGCTGGTTCACTTCGTGGGCGATCGAGGCCGTTAGTTCGCCCAGCGTTGTCACGCGCGTGACGTGAGCAAGTTCCGCTTGAGCTTCTCGGTATCGCCGCTCGCTCTCTCGCAGGTTTTGCTCGGCCTCTTTGCGCTCAGTCAAATCGAGCACGAAGGCGACGCCCTGGTCGCGGTGTCCGCCGAGAGTCGCCGCGCCGACAAGGACGGGCACGCGGCTGCCATCGTTCCGCAAGTATTCCTTCTCGAAAGCTTTGCAGCTTCCCGTCGCCCTAAGCTCTGCGATGGACCGTTCGTCAGCATCCTGCCATTCGGGGGGCGTTAGCTCGGTCCAGCGCAGGCGACCCGAAACGATATCGTCGCGGCTATGTCCTACCATGTGGAGAAGGGCCTCATTGGCCTCAATAATGCGACCATCCAAGTCAAATATTGATATCCCGATGATGTTGGATTCGACGAGGCGCCGGACCTTCGCCTCACGCTCTTGAAGATCGTTATAGAGACGCGTGTTCTCCAGCGAGATCGCCGCTTGCGCCGCCAACAGCTCCAGGATCGCAATTCGATCCGGAGGGAACGCGTACGAGCTCAGCGTATTTTCGAGGTAGAGCAGCGCCGTCAACCGGCCTTGCTTGGTAAGCGGCAGGCAGAGGATCGACTTCGCTGGTCGGCCGCGTAGATATTTGTCCTCGGAGAAGATGTTTGGCCTGGAGGCATCATCCAGAATCACGCTTTCGCTCGTGCGGATGACGTAGCGGACTATAGATTCGGGACAGTTGGCGCCGGTAATTGACTTCTGGTACAGCACGACTTCAATCTGATCGTCGGCTGCCTTTGCCTCTGCTTGAATCAAATAGTCATCCTCCGCCCGCAGCATCAGAAGGCCGCGATCCGCGCCTGCATTCTCGAGCGCGATCGTCATCAGCCGCTCGATCAGCTTGGACAAGACGATTTCACTAGACACGGCCTGAGAGGCTTTCACGACGGTCGCTACATCGACGTGCTGGACCGAGGAGCCGACGTTCGCTCCGCGACCGTGCGCCTCCGGAGCAGCCAAATTCGGGTGAAGCCGATCAAGTTGCTTCATCTTGCCATCAGCTCCCCAGCGGAGATAGCCGTGGCGGGCATCCTGCAAATAGACGCGAGCAATCTTCTCGAAGCCGCGCGCCGCGTAGAAGCGGGACGCGAGTTCATTGGCGAGCGCCTCGTTGTGAATAAAGCCGTTAGCGTTGGCCGAGCGGATGGCGTGTTCGTAGAGTCGTTCGGCATCGAGTTCCCGGCCTTCGATCCGCGCAATCTCGGCGCCGACCAGCGCGGCTCGGTCCTCGAAATTGTCCGGGCAATTCGTCGCCCAGAGCTGGAGTTGCTTCTGATGCGCGGCGGCAGCGTCCAGGTGCTGCCGCCGCTCTCCCGCTGCTGCAGCATCGTGGAGCGCGGCGTGAGACAGCCCGCTGTAAAATTGATATTCCGCCATTTCAAACTGCGAGCCCAAGCTCCACAACAGCCGTTGAGCCTTGGACGAGGCCTCGAGGGCCGGTGCGTAGTCGCCGGCAAAGAAGCGCGCCTGCAGCTTGCGGATCAGATAGAAGCACTCGCCAAACACCAAAACCGGATTTTCTGAAAAACGGCGCTCGATCCGAGCCTCATCAAACTGCTCGTCGTCAAAGCAGCCGAATGTCGGCGTCAAGCCGCGCAACGTCCGGATCAGTCCGAGCTGCGAAGTAATCATGTCAATGACAAGCCCGAACCGCATCTTTTGCGCGAACGCGAGTCCACGCTCGGCTTCGCGTTCAGCCTCGGCGAGCGGATCGCCCGCAGCGAGAAGGTTGGTGTTCATCTGGTTGCCGCAGTAGGCGGCATAGTTGAGATCGCCGACTTTGTTTGCCGCCTCGAACGCGCGGCGCACTAGATCGCGGCCAGCCCGGACATGTCTCGTCCAAGGCAGAACGCTGCCACCAAAGTCCATATAGGTCCTGGCCTGGAAACGCCTTAGTCCGCGTTCTTCGACTAGGTCATAGCCGAGCTGACCAAAGCGATAAACGGCTGTTCGATAGTCGCCGAAGTGTGGGCCGGCGAGCATGGTTAGCCATTCATAGGCGCTGCACGACGCGTCGCAGTTGCCGCGCTCGAGGCTGAGATTAACCGCCCGGCATGTGATCAGGGCAAGCAGGTTTGCATCCGTATAGAACGCCGCTGGCGCGATCTTGGCCAGAACGTCCAGCGTCGCAAGCGATGCCGGATCGCTCATCAAAGGCAGGTCGATCAGAGACTCGATCGCGCGGCCCCCAAGCTGCGACCAGATCCGCTCGTATTCGCGTCGCGCTTCCTCTTCCGTCGGATGCGGCGACCAATCGATACCGAGATGCTGGAGGTAGTCGAGCCCCACGGCAATGGCGCGGCTACTCTGATCTAGAGCCGTGTAAAGATCAGCCCGCAAGCATGCGACCCTAGCTCGTTCCACGGTATTTGTGGCGCGGCTTGATAGCGCCGCCAGCCGTTGCTCCGCTTCTGCCAGCGCCCCGGTCAGGAACTCGCATTCGCCCCGGTGCAGCGCCAGCGCAAAGGTGAGTTCGTGCCGGCGCTCCCACGAGTCCTCCGGCAACAGCGCCTCACCGGCAGTCAGATAGGTGAGCGCCGAGGCGTAGGCGGTAGTGCCCTTGGCGCGCCGGCCCGCGAGCAGATTGAGCTCTGCGAACTGCTCACGCTCGTCGCGCGACGTGATTAAGGCGGCGCCGCGGTTGAGCTGATTGACAATTTCGAAGATGCTCTCTTCGCGTTTTTCTGCAGGGGTATGCGCGGCGAGCAGCCTGCCGATGCGGAGGTGCGCCTCGGCGCGCAACCGTTCCGGTGTGAGTGAATAGGCGGCCTCCTGGACGCGGTCGTGGACGAACTTGTAGGACCCCTCCAACTGCTCGACTAGTTCCAGCCGAATAGCTTCCCAGAGGTCTGAACGGACGTCATCTTCCGATTTTCCGATGGCGACCGAAAGCATCGTGATCTTGGCGACGTTGCCGAGACAGGCAAGCTGTTGCAACGCAGCCCGGGTCTCGGCGGGGAGACGGGTTAATTTCCCGACCATGAGGTCGACGACATTGGCGGTGTACCCTTTGGCGCGAAGGCGATCGAGCTTCCAGCGCCAGCGCGCCGCATCATGATCGAAGCGGAGCAGCCCCTCCTCGGCGAGCGCGGAAATGAACTGGATGGCGAAAAACGGATTGCCGCCCGTCTTATCGTGCACCAGCCCCGCCAGCGGCGCGGCCACGGTCGGCGTACAGTTCAGCGAATCGGCCATGAGCCGCGCCAGGTCTTTATGGGCAAGCGGCGCAAGACTGATCTCCCGCACCGTAGCTCCAGCCTTGCGGATGGCATCGACCTTCCGCATCAGCGGATGAGTGGAATCGACTTCGTTGTCGCGATAGGCGCCGATCACCAGCAACCGCTGCACATCCGCCTGGGTCAACAGGTCGCCGAGCATGTCGAGCGTCGCCGCGTCGAGCCATTGCAGATCGTCCAGAAAGAGCGCCAGCGGATGCTCGGGCCGCGCAAAGACGCCAAGAAACCGCCGAAACACCAGCTGGAGACGACCTTGTGCCTGCTGCGGTGGAAGCTCCTGAACCGGCGGTTGCTCGCCGACGAGGAGCTTCAACTCGGGAACGACGTCGATCATGAGCCGCCCATTCGGGCCAAGCGCTTCGTCGAGCGCGGTGCGCCAGCCGGCCAGTTCGGCGTCGCTCTTGGCCAGAAGCGCGCGGATCAAGCCCTGAAATGCTTGCGCCACCGTCGCATAAGGGATGTCGCGCTTGTACTGATCGAACTTGCCGGAGGCGAAAAGGCCGCGCGTCGACACCAGCGCCTTGTGCAGCTCATTGACGACCGAGGACTTGCCGATGCCGGAATATCCCGAGACCAGCACCAGCTCCGGCCGGCCGCTGGTGACGACGCGATCGAAGGCAGCAAGCAAGGTCCCGATCTCGCGCTCTCGGCCGTACAGTTTTTCGGGAATCAAAAGCTGATCGGGCCTGTCGTGTTGGCCCAGCGGAAAGGCATCGATCCGGTGCTGACTTTCCCATGCAGCAAGACAGCGCCGGAGGTCGCGCTCCAGGCCGGCGGCAGTCTGGTAGCGCTCTTCGGCGGTCTTGGCGAGTAGCTTCGACACGATGCCGGAGACAGGTACCGGCACGTCCTTTAACCGCTCTATGGGCGGCACGGGCTGCCTCGCAATATGGCAGTGGACCCACTCCATCGGATCCGATGCCATAAATGGCAGGGCGCCGGTGAGCATTTCGTACAGGGTGACCCCGAGCGAATAGAGATCGCTTCGGGAATCGATCGAACGGTTCATTCGTCCGGTTTGTTCGGGCGCCATGTAGGCGAGCGACCCCGCGACGAGCTCGGGAGGTTCAGGTGACCGACGCTCGCGACGAAGGCGCGCAGCGATACCAAAGCCTGTCAGCCAGACTTGGCCGGTCGCGAGATCAACCAGCACATTGGCCGGCTTGATGTCCTTATGGATGAGGCCATGTTCGTGTACATGGCGCAGTGCAGCCGATAAACCTGTGGCGAAGCCCAAGAACCGTCCCATCTCCATGGGACGGCCCAGAAGCCGGGCGAGAGGCCCGCCACCGGGATCCTCAAGGAGCAGCATGGTCCGCCCGTGTTCGCGCACAAGCGCCAGCGGCCGCGCTGCCGACCGACTGTCCAGTTCATCCTTCAGGCCGTATTCATGAGCCAACTGATCAACGAAGGCCGGCGCGGGGCGTTCCGATGCGGAGAGCACGGCCAGTACGGCGGCCCCGTCGCCATCACCGTCACCGCGCCACCCTCGACAGAGGACGCGCTCACCATCCTCCAACAATACCGTCAGCCGACTAACCCCACCGGCGGCGAGTGACAGGGATAAGTTCATTCGGAGAACTCCGCGTTTACGCCAATGGCGCTAGCTCGGACTTCGCGAATTACTCCCGCCTCTGGCCTGCCTCGCAGATCAGTTTGCGCCATCGATGTTGCCTCCACGCGGGCTTCGCGGCCGCCAAAGTGCATGGCAGCAGCGATGAGCACCAGCGAAAGCGGTGGGCCGCAAACTCATGATGCATTGCCTTACGGCGCTCCCTACTTTAGCGCGCGTTATCGCCGATTTTGCGAAGTCCGACCGAGTTGTAGCCATCTCTCGGCTGGCACAACTCTATGACTTTACAGCCATAAAATCCAGCTGCTACGCAGGCACGACGCGGCTCACGGCCGTTCCGGAGCGATCGCGGCGAGAAGTTCAGATGTGTCGCGCCAACGCAAACAAGCTGCGCCGTGTTCAGGATCCACCGCAGCCATTGGCGGTACATCGTCGAGGCAGCGATCCAACCTGATCGGACAGCGGCTGTAGAACGGGCATTCCCGCCGCGGATTTATCGCGCTTGGGATCTCACCGACCACCAGGTTGCGGGCTTTCAATTACCCACAAATTCTCCGCCGACCATGGCGCTCAGCGCCATGTCGGTGAGGCGTGACAGCCCGCGCCACATAACGGTATTGCCGGGCGGCGGATCGCTGGCGCGGGCGAGATAACCGCCGAGCCGGGCGATCTTGATCAGGTAGTGCGAGAGCGTTTTCTGTCTTGCTTTTGGTTTGTCGTTGACGAGGCGATTGAGCACGCCGATTTCCGTCGCAGTCAACGCGAGAGTTGGCGGCGCGTCTGGGGCGGAACGGTTGAGCATCGTCATCCAGAACACCCT
>NZ_AWZU01000086.1 GCF_000472385.1 Bradyrhizobium sp. ARR65 | reverse complement strand
AAGAGCGCGAAGACCACAGGTGTAGGCGGAGAACACTCCGGCCTTCCCTGCGCAGTGGTTTTACGGCTTACTTCGAGCTCTCCTCGGTGAACCAGCTTGTTTGCCACCGTCGTCCGCGCGATGCGAAACGCATCACCTGCGAACTTAGCGCCTGCATGGGCGCGCCAGGACCACACGACTTCGCCGTCCGCGATTGGCGCCGCTCGTCAGTCAGCCCATTCGCGTCCACCGCATCCCGCCTCCATGCTCGTGACGATCGCGATCGCCCCTCTTCAATCGAGGCGGGACAGTATGGACAGTACACTCGATTTGGCTTCGGAAAAACAGAAATCTTTTTTCCGCGGGGGCTAGACAGGATTTCGCGCATCACGCCCGTCGGGCGAATCAATCGCGCGTTTGCCTTGTGCTGACGCGAATAAGATCCGGCCAGCATGACGACCTGAATTCCTGTCCGCTTCGATCCGATTTCACTCAGAACGAAATCGAAGGTCCGCTTGGCACGTTGAAGTGAGAGGGAGAGGTCCGCGATGAGCCGCATAGCCGACACGCACCGGCGACAGAACAGAGGCGATTGCTCCTGAGCCAACAACGCTTTGATCGACCTTCGCAAAACAACCTGAGAGGCGCGGATCTGCCAATTCACAATCTGTGTTGAACCAACGCAGCCATCTCAGAGACTTACAGTGGTCCGGGATTCTCCTCCGGACTCCACGGCACAGCAAGCATCCGTCGCTTCTTTTCGGCATCGTAGTCGGATCGCAAAAGGGGGTCCCCGATGATTATCACGCGACGTGCACTCACGATTGGCGGTTTGAGCCTACTCGCTGGCGCTTCTACGAGCGCTTCCAAAGCCGCATGGGGCGATTTCGATCTTGGCGAAGGACTTGAGGACTTCTGGCTGGCAACCGACGCCTACATCTATGGCTACCCACTCGTCACCCTGGAAATGACCCGCCGGGTTTTCACCAACGTTGCCAAGCCCGAGGGCACGCATGCGCCCATGGGGCAGTTGATTAGGCTGCGTGAATACCCGAACGCGTCCTATCGCGACGTGACCGCACCCAATGCCGATACGCTCTACACCACTGCGTTCTTCGAGGTCGACAAGGAGCCGTGGGTGCTGAGCATCCCCGATATGAAGGGGCGGTACTATCTTTTTCCGATGCTCGACGGGTGGACCAATGTGTTTCAGGTGCCGGGCAAACGCACGACTGGAACGGACGCTCAGACCTATGCCATCACCGGTCCAGGCTGGACGGGGACGCTGCCGCAGGGCATGCGGGAGTACAAGTCCCCCACCAACATCGTTTGGCTGCTCGGCCGCATCTACTGCACCGGCACGCCGGAAGATTACAAGGCCGTCCATGAACTGCAGGACCAGTGCAAGCTGGTGCCACTGAGCGCATATGGAAAGCCCTATGCGCCCCCGGAGGGTACGGTCGATCCGTCGATCGATATGAAAACGGCTGTGCGCGAGCAGGTGAACCGCATGGACGCGGTGGCCTATTTCACGCTGCTCGCACAACTCATGAAGACCAATCCGCCCGCCGTCGCCGACGCGCCGGCGCTTGCCAGGTTCGCCAGGATCGGGCTTGTCCCCGGCAAGGATTTTGACGCCAGCAAGCTCAACGCGGACTTCGCAAAGCACATCCCGGAAATCGCCTTTGACCGCATCATGCTTCAGTTCAAGGTCAATAAGGATGTGCAGCACATCAATGGCTGGAACTTCACCACCAAGACTGGCCTTTATGGCACGGATTACCTGATGCGGGCGCTCGTTACCGCGATCGGGCTGGGGGCGAACCGGCCGCAGGACGCTGTTTATCCGACCTCGCTCAAGGATGCCCACGATGACGCCTATGACGGGGCTAATAAATACGTGATCCATTTCGACAGGGGCCAGACCCCGCCGGTCGAGGGCTTCTGGTCGATCACCATGTACGATGCCCAGTATTTCTTCGTGGCAAATCCGATCAACCGCTATTCGATCAGTCCACGACAGAATCTGAAATCGAATCCGGACGGCTCGATCGACATTTTAGTCCAGAAAGACTCGCCGGGCGCGGACAAGGAATCGAATTGGCTGCCCGCACCGGCCGGCAAGTTCATCCTCATGCTGCGGATGTACTGGCCCAACGAAAACGACCCATCGATTCTCGACGGGACATGGACAATCCCTGAAGTGAAAAAGAAGGCAGGCGCGTGAGTGGACGACGCGGTCGCCGTCGCGGACAACTTTGAGAGGATCTGGCCGTACGACGACCGGGGTCGGCTCATCGGCGAGGACGTGTGGGAGCCCGATCCGGATAGGGCCGAAATCGTCAAGCTTGACCCGGCCGACGTGGTGACGACGGCGCAGGCTGCGGAGAAGCTCCAGCCGCTGATTCAGCCGCTGCCCTCGTTTGACGAGATGGTACTCGGCAAGGCGTCGGCAGCATAGGAACCGACCGCACCTCACGTTCGGTTCGATGTCCGGGTTTGGCCCTTTCGGCACCCCGACATGGTCGGCACAGGGCCAAATCGACGCGCATGACGCTGAGCGACCATGCGGCCTACGTGCGGCGTGCCGCGTCTTACCACCAGCGCTGTTGCATCGGTTGATAGTATTGGCCGGCGCGCGGGCGCATATTGCCAGGCTGGGAGTTCCAATTGCGCTGGAAGAAGAAGCTGAAGCCGTTGCCCCAATCATTGCCGCTCGCAACGGGAACGTCGACCGTAGGCCGGCGCATCAGGAAGCCGCCTTGTGGCTGATCGTTCAGCACCGCAACGAACTCGGTGCGATAGTTGGTCTCGCGGCTCAGCGGCTCGTCCGAGACGATGATCGAGGATCGCGGCAATGCAGTCGGCGCGATGCGATCGAGCACATCCTTGGGGATGGTGATGCGGTCGAGCGCGTCCTTGGCGTCCTCGGCGTTGTCGATCGTGACCACGGTCCAGCGCAGGCCCGCGTCGTTGCGCGCCATTGCCGTAAACACATGCGTGCCGATCGGCTTGTCGGGATTGCGGATCGTGACCGGAACCTCGATGCTCGCATCGAACACCTCGCCCCCGTCCGGCCACGGCTTATGCGTGTTGCGCCGCACGTAAAGCTTCTGTGTCGCGCGGCTGATGTAGACCGAGACCGGCTCGAGTGCGAGCTTCGCTTCGCTCGCAGCCTTGGCGGCGTCGGCCTTCTTGGTCTGGGCCACCTTGGCGGCGTCCTTTGCGGCGGCGGCGGCGTCGAGCTTCGACTTCGCGTCGGTCTTGGCGATGTCGAGCTGCGTCCCCGCATCCGCGGCTTTGGGGGCGGCCTTCTGCTTCAGCTCCTCGGCCCGCGCCTTGGCCTGGTCCGTCTTGGCGGCGGCGAGTGCCTTGTCGGCGAACGCGAGCTCGGCGTCGGCGCGGGTCTTGAGCCATTGCAGCTTGCGCAGCGACGCCGTGAGCGATGCCGCCTCGCGCGCCGCTGTTGCGGCGGCTTTCTTCGCCTCGTCGGCCGTTCTGGCGGCCTCGGCGGCCTCCCGGGCGAGCGTCTCGGCACGCTCCGGAGCAGCCGCGATGGCCTCCGCGCTCGGCACGAAGAGCGCGGGGTGGGAAAACGCGACCGGGGCCGCGTCGTTCGGCGAGATGATCACCCGCATCCCGATCCACGTCTTGTCGAACAGCTTCTCCGCAAAGTCGTAGGGCATCCGCACGCAGCCGTGCGAGGCAGCATACCCCGGCAGCGGCCCGCCGTGCAGCGCGATGCCGTTCCAGGTGATGCGCTGCATGTTCGGCATCCAGGCGTCGTCATAAAGGGTCGAGTGGTGGTCCTTGTCCTTCTCGATGACGGCGAAGACGCCGGCTGGCGTCTCGCGTCCTGTGGTGCCGGTCGACACCGGCGCGCGCAGGATCCAGCCGTCCGCGTCGTAGAAAGTGACCTGCTGGGACTTGATCGACACGATCGCCATGATCGGCTCGCCTGCCTCGCGCGGCGCCGTCGCCTCGATAGCTGGCGCGGGACGCGCCTGTCTCGCCGCAGCGGCGGCGGTCAACGCCGTCAGTGCCGCCATCGCCACGATCACCACAACGACGGGATGCCCCCAACGCCCCATCGCCCCGGTAGATTGCGCCGTCGCAAATCGATTTGCCATGCCATGCTCCGGTCGAAATGGCTGTCCGCACTTGCGTCGATTAAGATCGGCGACCAGCTCATTTGACTAAGGCCGGCACAGCTGGACCGATTCGATGTCAGCTTCTGGCTGCAGATTATGTCTGACTTGGGTCCGGAAAGCGCTGCAAAGTGGACATGGCTCAAGGCGGGTTGGCCAGTTTGTAGCTCGTAGGGGGATTAGATGGGGTAACGAGCCACCAACCAGCGCCGTAGCGAGCGGGCGGCTTGCTTGGCGGCCCGTTACCCCATCTAATGCGCCCTATGAGCCCTAATTTCCGGATTGGCTACCGCCAACGGACCAACCCATTTGACTCTTCAATTTAGAGAAGCACTCGTCGCATACCCACTCATAACGAGGGCCGTGTCGATAATCCGGACCAGTAGTGTAACCCTCGCGCTTGGAATATTGGATTCAAGCCGAGGACTTGAAGCAGTTCAACGCGGCAATCGTTGGCCCCATCGAAATCGCTCATAGCCTTCCTTAGCGCCGTAAAGCGGATCACCTTCGCCGTCATAATCGCCAAGATGGCGGGTTACGCCTTCGGCTCCAACCCGGCCTACGCCCTTCCCTGCTTGACCCGCAAAGCGTCGAGCAGTGCCTGGAATGCCCGGGCGTAGTCGCTGCCCGCCTTGCGCAGGTCGCGGCCCGAGCAGGCGATGGCAGCTTCGGTGACGGCGCCGAGCAGGAGCCGTGACAGCGGCTCGATGGGCTGCTGTGCGATCAGCCCGTCGTCCATCGCGCGCTTCAGCGCTGTCGCGAAGCGCCCGCCGAAATGCCGGTTGTCGATCTCGCGCCAGCGCTCCCAGCCGAGCACCGCCGGGCCATCGTGGAGCACGATCTGTCCTGTCGCGCCCTTCGCGCACGCCGTGAAATAGGCTTGCGTGCCCTTGGCCATCGCCGAGAGCGCGTCCTTCTCGCTGGCTGCGGCACGGTCGACCTCAGCAAGCAGGTCCTGCGAGGCCTGGTCGAAGACCGCTTCGAACAGCGCCTCCTTGGTCTCGAAATGGTGGTAGACGGCGCCCTTGGCGACATGCGCGCCGCCTGCGACGTCGTCGATCGTGGTTGCGGCAAAACCGCGCTCGCCGAACAGACGCTTCGCCGCCTTCAGGATTGCCGCCTGCGTCGCCTGACGCCGCTCCGACTGTGTTGCCATCGGCGCATTATCGCGAAACGAAGACTCTTTGCAATTGACTTTCCGACCCTCGGTCTGTAAATACAGACTTGTAGTCGGTAATTTGTGAGGCCCCCATGACCACTGCACCGGCGCGACCAATCTTCGCGAGCCTTGGGGCCGGGCTCTTCGCAGGCACCACCAACCTGATCGCCGCGGCTGCGATCTTCGGCGGCACGCTGACCCACGGCCTGCAGCTCATCGCCTCAGGCCTCCTTGGCGAATGGGCATTCAAGGGCGGCGCGCCAACGGCCGTGCTCGGCGCCAGCCTGCACGACGGCATCTCGATCACTGCCGCGGGCCTCTATTGTGCGCTGGTCCTTCGCCGCAACTGGTGGCGGGAACATTGGCTGCTCGGCGGTGCGCTGCTCGGCATCGTCAGCTATGTTGTGATGAACCTGATCGTCGTGCCGCTGTCGAACGCTCCGAACCCGGATTTTTCGCCCGTCATCGTTGCCAAAGAACTCGTGGCCCACACTGTGATGTTCGGCATCCCCATTGCCGGCATCATCACCGCGGTCCTGCGATCAGTCCCTCAGGCGGCGCATGATTCGCCGTCATGAATCGCTGGGATAATGGGTTGCGCCCTCGACGCCAACCCGCCCTATGGTCTGCGATCTCGACGGCAACCTGGTAGAAGGGGCTCGCTTCGCTTGATCGCGGGCGGCCACGTCTCGTCCGCCGTGCGAGGCTGCGAGGAACAGCTCGTCGACGGCAATTCATGCGAGCACACAACTCCGCCCCACCCCAAGCTGCTGTCGTCGCAGCCTGAGGTGAGGAGACGAAGATGGATGACGAGACCTGGCGCTATTGCGTCTTGATGGTCCCGTTGTCGTTGAAATTGTTCTTCGGATTGTACCCGGAGTCGTGCAGGTTTCGCAGATACATGGTGTAGTCGCTGTTACTCACACCGCCCATCGAGGCGGCGGCCGGAGGCGCACCCATGCCGGGCGCACCGATGGCGCCATAGGCACCCATCGCGCGGTGATGAGTCATCGCCGGGCGATAATGATGATGCGTCCGATACGCAGCCAAAGCAGCGGAAGTGGAGAGGGCGAGGATAGTAATAGCAAGAACGCTCTTGACCATAGTCAGCTCCTCTGACGTACCTGCCCCAAGGAGTAGGTGGATTGTAGCACAACCGGCACTCCCGCGATAGCTCGTTGGGACCGAGTAGCGACAGCGTCGTCAGCCGTCCTCCCTACACTCAACAAAAACGCGCTCAACGAAAAAAGGCCGCCCGCAATATGCCGGGCGGCCTCCGGGCTTAAAATAGATGCGGCGAAAAAATCTGTCTCAACCCCGGTGCGTTGATGTTAGCGACAGCATGAGCGCGCGAATGTTCGGTAGCGAACGTTCCAGCCCAAGAACCAAGTGGCTGTTGCATATCGGGCACACGGTAGCGATGCCATCTCACGCGCGGTCTTCACCTGCAATCATCTGCAATCAAAATTGAAGATCGTCATTGAGTTTGGGGACGAACAGAGCATCACGCATCTGCGGATCGCGGTGCGCTTCGATCGCTTTTGTCGTCGGCAGCGACCGCGATCAGCCATATCGCAAACCCCGCCAGAGCCAGGCCGCAGCCGACCCAGCCGGTCGATGTCCATCCGTAGCCGGCAGAGATGGCGAGGCCGCCGAGCCACGGGCCGAGCGCATTTGCGGTGTTGAAAGCCGAATGGTTGAGCGCGGCTGGGAGGGCTTGGGCTTTGCCGGATACATCCATCAGCCGCGTCTGCAGCACGCTCCCGAGAGCTCCGCTCAAGCCAATGAGAAATGCATCTGATGTCACGGTCCAGATGTTCAACGCTGCCCAGGGAAACAAGGCCAAGGCGGCGGAACTCCAGAGTAGCAATCCGCCCGCCGTTGGCATGATTGCGCGGTCGGCGAAACGCGGCACGACAATATTGCCGATGGTCAGGCCGGCTCCGAACGCCGACAATACCAGCGGTACGAAGGTGGGCGAAACGTGCGTCACTTCCATCAAGGTCGTTGCCGTGTAGGTGTAAACCGCAAACAAACCGCCAAAGCCGATGGCACCGATTGCGAGCGTGAGCCAGACCTGACCGCGCTTCAGCGCGTCCAGCTCGCGCAATGGGCTTGCCTCCGGAGCCGGTTGATTGTGGGGCGCGAACCAGGCAACCATCGAAAAGGCGGCGACGGCGAGCGCGGCGACGACACCGAAACTCCAACGCCAGCCGACCGCTTGTCCCAGCCAGTTCGCAAGCGGAACGCCGATCACGGTCGCCACCGTCAGGCCAAGAAACATCTTTCCGACGGCCTGAGTCCGCTTGTGGAAAGGCACCAGCGAAGCCGCCACCATGGCCGCGGTGCCAAAATAGGCACCGTGCGGGAAGCCGCTGAGGAAGCGAAACGCCAGCATCCAGTGATAGCTGGGCGCAAACGCGCTCAGCGCGTTGCCGGCGGCGAACATGGCCATGAGCAACAGCAGGACGTTGCGACGCGCCAGGCGCGCAGTCAGGACCGCGAGCACCGGCGCACCAATCACCACGCCCAACGCATACATGCTGATGACGTTTCCGGCGGTCGGCTCATCGATCCGCAGATCGGGCGCGAAATAAGGCAACAGGCTCATGGTTGCGAATTCGGTGGTACCGATCGCAAAGCCGCCCATGGCCAACGCGAACAGGACAAGGCCGATCCCACCCGGGGCGGCATTCTGCTTTTCCATATCTTTCTCGGGTTCTTGGATTGCCGGATTCGAGCGCACTTAAGGATCGATGAAGCGAATAGCTCGACCGGATGACGCCGGCGTGATCATAGACGGTCGCGGCCGGTGACTTGCACGAGAGACTGCTGAAACTTTAGGCGGTCGGTGTTCGTGAGTCCGATAGCGGATTCAGGTGGATGTTCACAGAGTGCGTGTCGCATGCACTCCATGCGTTCACACGGGTTGAGCACTCATCATTCATTGAAGCTTGAGACCTGACGGAGAGAGGCACCTACTACAAGCATCACATTGGATTCCGTGACATCGATCAGATAGCCACACATGCCGGAAAATCCAAATGATGTCTGCGTGATGTCCAGGCGCTTCTCGCGTGGCGAGCGGTGGTACGCTGCGCTTTGCCCACCTACATCGCCGAGCCCCTCACGCCGCCTTCTTCTTCTCCGCGAGATTGGCGAGCTGCCGCAAAATCTCCGTCGTCCCGTTAAGCCGCTCTTCCGGCGTTTCCCAGTTCTGGAAGAACACCACTTTCATGTCGGGCCGGACCTTGGCCGCCTGGCCATGCTGCTTGATGAAGGAGACGAGACGGTCGGGCTGGGCAAAGCTGTTGTCGCGGAAGCTGATGACGGCGCCCTTCGGCCCGGCATCGACCTTCTCGACATTGGCGCGGCGGCAATAGCCCTTGATCGCGGCGATCTTGAAGAGATAGCGCACCTCGTCGGGCAGCACGCCGAAGCGATCGCGCATTTCGGCGGCGAAATTCTCGATCTCCTCCTCGGTCTCGAGATCGGCGAGCCGCCGGTACAGCGACAGCCGCACCGGGAGATCGGAGACGTAGTCCTCCGGGATCAGCACGGGCATGCCGACCGTAATCTGCGGCGACCAGCGCTCGGCGACGGGCTCGGTAATGCCGGCCTTGAGGTTGACGATCGCCTCCTCCAGCATCTGTTGATACAGCTCGAAGCCGACTTCCTTGATGTGCCCGGACTGCTCCTCGCCGAGCAGATTGCCTGCACCGCGGATGTCGAGGTCATGGGAGGCGAGCTGGAAGCCGGCGCCCAGCGTCTCCAGCGACTGCAGCACGGTGAGACGCTTCTCGGCCTGGGCTGTGATCCTCTGCTGCGCCGGCAGCGTGAACAGCGCATAGGCGCGCAGCTTGGAGCGTCCCACCCGGCCGCGGAGCTGATAGAGCTGCGCGAGGCCGAACATGTCGGCGCGATGCACGATCAGCGTGTTGGCATTGGGAATGTCGAGGCCGGATTCCACAATCGTGGTGGAGAGCAGCACGTCATATTTGCCGTCATAGAAGGCGGAGATGATGTCTTCGATCACGCCCGGGGCCATCTGGCCGTGGGCGACCGCGACCTTCATCTCCGGCACGGTCTTGTCCAAGAACTCCTTCACACCAGCGAGATCCTCGATCCGCGGCACCACGTAGAAGGCCTGGCCGCCGCGATAGCGCTCGCGGAGCAGCGCTTCGCGGATCATCAGGGGATCATGGGGCGCTACGAAGGTGCGGACCGCCAGCCGATCGACGGGAGGCGAGGCAATGATCGAGAGCTCACGCACGCCAGTCAAAGCGAGCTGAAGCGTGCGCGGAATGGGAGTCGCGCTGAGCGTCAGCACATGCACTTCGGCGCGGAGCTGCTTCAGCCGCTCCTTGTGGCTGACGCCGAAATGCTGCTCCTCGTCGACGATCAAGAGGCCGAGATCGCGGAATTTGATGGTTTTTCCGAGCAGCGCATGGGTGCCGACCACGATATCGATCGACCCATCGGCAATCCCCTTCTTCACCTGGTTGAGCTCCTTGGTGGAGACCAGGCGCGAGGCCTGCGCCACCTTCACGGGGAAGCCGCGGAAGCGCTCGGTGAAGGTCTTGAAATGCTGGCGGGCGAGCAACGTCGTCGGCACCACGACCGCGACCTGCTTGCCGTCGAGCGCCACCGCAAAGGCCGCACGCAACGCCACCTCGGTCTTGCCGAAACCGACGTCGCCGCAGATCAGGCGGTCCATGGGACGGCCGATTTCGAGGTCTTTCAGCGTCGCCTGGATGGCGGTGAGCTGGTCCTCGGTCTCATCATAAGGGAAACGCGCGCAGAACTCGTCATAGAGCCCCGCCTGCACCGGCAGTTTCGGCGCTTCGTGCAGCATGCGCTCGGCGGCGATCTTGATCAGTTCGCCCGCGATCTCGCGAATGCGGTTCTTCAGCTTCGCCTTGCGTTGCTGCCACCCGGTGCCACCAAGCCGGTCCAGTTCGACACTGGCCTGGTCGGAGCCATAGCGCGACAACAGCTCGATATTCTCGACCGGCAGAAACAGTTTCGTATCCGCGGCGTAGTGCAGTTCGAGGCAGTCGTGCGGGGCGCCCGCGACCTCCAGCGTCTGCAGGCCGACGAAGCGGCCGATGCCGTGCTCGACATGGACGACCAGGTCGCCCGCGGCAAGGCTGGTGATCTCGGCGATGAAATTGTCGGCCTTGCGGCTCGCCTTGCGCGGCCGCACCAGACGATCGCCGAGGATATCTTCTTCGGTGATGAGCGCGACGTGCTCGGTCTCGAAGCCGCTTTCGAGGCCAAGCACAGCGAGCATGGTTTCGTTGCGCGGGGTGGCCTGCACCATGCGCCAGCTATTGACGCTGGTGACGTTAGCGAGCTTGTGATCGCGCAGCATGCTGCCCATGCGATCGCGCGAGCCCTCGCTCCACAGTGCGATCACGACCTTCTTGCGCTGTGTCTGCAGCGCCTGCACGTGAGCGACCACCGCCTCGAACACGTTGATCGTGGAATCGTTGCGCTCGGGCGCGAAGTCGCGGCCCTTGCGCGCGCCGGCATCGAACACGCCAGCGCCTTCCGGCACCGCGAACGGCGTGAACCGCGCCAGCGCCACCTCCTCCAACCGCCTGCCCCATTCGGCTTCGGTCAGGTAGAGCCGGTCCGGCGGCAACGGCTTATAGATCGCGCCGCCGCCCGGATGCTTCAGCGCCTCGCGCCGCGCATCGTAATAATCGGCGATTTGTTTGAAACGCTCGCGCACGGCGTCTTCGGCCTGCGGCTCGATCGTAACGGGCGCCTGCCCGAAATAATCGAACAGCGTTTCCATCTTCTCGTGGAACAGCGGCAGCCAGTGCTCCATGCCGGGATGGCGGCGGCCTTCGCTGACGGCCTCATAAAGCGCATCGTCGCGCTCGGGCGCGCCGAACTCGGCCGTGTAGGCCATGCGGAAGCGCCGGATGGTTTCGGTGACGAGCTGAAACTCAGAGATCGGCACCAGGTCGAGCGAGCGCATGTCCAAAAGCGTGCGCTGGGTCTCGGCATCGAAGGAGCGGATCGATTCCAGGCTGTCGCCGAAGAAGTCCAGGCGGACAGGCTGATCGAGGCCGGCCGGAAACAGGTCGAGGATGCCGCCGCGCACCGCATATTCGCCGGGCTCCCGCACGGTCGAGGCGCGCGTGTAACCGTTATGCTCGAGCCAGGCGACGATGGAATCCATCGGCACGACATGGCCGGGCGCGACCGACAGCGCCTGGGCTGCCACGATGTCGCGCGGCGGTACGCGCTGGACGATCGCATTGACGCTTGTGAGCAGGATCAGCGGCTTGTCGCTGCCGGTCAGCCGCGACAGCCGTGCCAGCGCGGTCATGCGCTGCGCCAGGATACCACCATGCGGGGAGACGCGGTCGTAAGGCTGGCAGTCCCAGGCCGGAAACTGCATCACCGGCAGATCGGGCGCAAAGAAGTCGAGCGCGCGGGCGAGCTGCTGCATGCGCGGCCCGTCACGGCAGATCACCGCGAGGCTGATCGCGGATTTCTTCGGCCGCGCGGCGATGGCGCGCGCGAGATCCGAGACGATCAGGCCTTCCGCACCTTCGGCGACGTTGGCAAGTGTCAGCACCTTACCCGGGTGCAGCCATTCGGCCGGCGACGTTGCGGTCTTTTTCATGCGTCCAGACCTGTCGCGCGAAACGCCTTGATGCGATCGAACAGCGCCCCTGCGTAGGCCGGTGCCGGTGGCTTCTCTCCGGTCAGTGCCGCATACAGATCGGGATCGGGGACCTCGATCAGCCGCTCCAGTTCCGTCACCTCGCCGTCCGAGAGGCTTGCAATCTCGGCATCGGCAAAACGCCCGAGAATGAGGTCCATCTCGCGCGTGCCACGGTGCCAGCAGCGAAACAACAGCCGCTTGCGGCGGTCATCGAGGCCGCCGCTCGATCGTGTCGATCCAGTCATCCCAAAATCCAGTCCAACGCCAAAAGCCCGGACGGGCCGGGCGCGGTTCATATAGCCATCGGGACGACGGATGTCAGCATCTATCGTTCCCTTAACTTATCAACCGCTCCGTCATTGCCGGACTTGACCGGGCGATCCATCGTCTCTTGAAGATGGATGCGCGGGAATCCAGGCCGAAGGCGCCCGCATGACGGATGAGTGGTACGAACGACCTTATGCGCCCTCCCCTGCTCAATCCGCTGTTTGCACCGGTCACGAGCCTTGCCGGCGTCGGGCCGAAGCAGGACAAGCTGCTGCGCTATCTGCTCGGGCGTGACGAGACGCCGAGACTGGTCGATCTGTTGCTGCATCTGCCGAGCAGCGTGATCGACCGCAGGGCGCGGCCCAAGGTCCGCGACGCGGTGCCGGGAACCGTGGTGACGCTGGAAATCACCGTCGACCGTCATCGCCCGCCGCCGCCGCGTAATTCGCGCGCGCCTTATCTCGTCTATGCCAGCGACGACACCGGCGATGTCGTCCTGACCTTTTTCCGCGCCAAGCCCGGCTATGTCGAAAAGCTGCTGCCGGTCGGCGCCAAGCGTTACGTCTCCGGCACGCTGCAGATGTATGACGGCATGGCGCAGATCGTGCATCCCGATCGTGTGGTCGACGAAGCGGCGTTCGCAAAGCTGTCGGGCATCGATCCCGTCTATCCCTTGACCGAAGGCCTCGCGCTCGGGGCGCTCCGGCGGGCGATCGCGCAGGCGCTGCAAAAGCTTCCCGATCTACCGGAATGGATCAGTCCTGAGGTCATCCGCCGCTGCCACTTCCCGCCGATTGAGGACGCGCTCACACGCGTGCACGTGCCGATCGAACTGACCGACGTGCTCCCCGACAGCCCATTCTGGTCGCGCCTTGCGTTCGACGAACTGCTCGCGGGTCAACTGGCGCTGGCTTTGGTGCGTGCGCAGTTGCGCCGGCCGGCCGGCAACCGCCACACCGGCGACGGGCATTTGCGCAAGAAGATCATCGATGCGCTGCCTTATGCGCTCACCACCTCGCAGCAGAAGGCGGTCGCGGCTATCGCGGAGGACCTCCGCCAGCCAGTGCGCATGCTCCGGCTTTTGCAGGGCGACGTCGGCTCCGGCAAAACCGTGGTGGCGCTGCTCGCGGCCGCAGCCGTCGTCGAAGCCGGCAAGCAGGCGGCCCTGATGGCGCCGACCGAGATCCTGGCGCGCCAGCACATCAAGACGATCGCGCCGCTGGCCGAGCGCGCAGGCCTGCGCGTTGCAATCCTCACCGGGCGCGAAAAGGGCAAGGAACGGCGCGAGATCCTGGCCCGGCTCGAGGCTGGCGAGATCGATTTTCTGGTCGGCACTCACGCGCTCATCCAGGATGACGTGGCCTTCAAGGCGCTGGCGCTTGCCGTGGTCGACGAGCAGCATCGATTTGGCGTGCGTGAGCGCCTTGCGCTGACTGAAAAAGGCGAAGCGGTCGACGTCCTGGTGCTGAGCGCAACGCCGATCCCGCGCACGCTGGTGCTGACCTATTTCGGCGACATGGACATCTCGGAGCTGCGTGAGAAGCCGGCGGGCCGCCAGCCGATCGATACCCGCGCGGTGCCTGACACCCGTCTCGACGAGGTCATCGAGGCGGTTGGCCGGGCGCTCTCCGCGGGCAAGCGCGTTTACTGGATCTGTCCGCTGGTCGAGGAATCCGAGACCGTCAATCTCACCGACGCGGAGGCGCGTTTCAAAAGCCTGCAGCAACGCTTTGGCGGCCAGGTCGGCCTCGTCCACGGCAAGATGCGAGGCGCCGATAAGGATCGCGTGATGGCGCAATTCGCCGCCGGCGAGATCGGACTCTTGGTGGCCACGACCGTCGTCGAGGTCGGCGTCGATGTTCCTGCCGCGACCATCATGGTGATCGAAAATGCCGAGCGTTTCGGGCTCGCGCAACTGCACCAGTTGCGCGGGCGGATCGGCCGCGGCTCGGAAGCGTCGACCTGTCTGCTGCTCTACCGCGAACCCTTAAGCGAAATGTCGAAGGCGCGGCTGAAGGTGATCCGCGAGACCACCGACGGCTTTCGGATCGCCGAGGAAGATTTGCGCCTGCGCGGCGAAGGCGACGTGTTAGGGGTGCGCCAAAGCGGCCTGCCCGGCTATCGCATCGCGCGCTCTGACGTGCATGCGCAACTCATCACGCAGGCGCGCGACGAGGCGCTGCGGATCATGAAGGAGAACCCGAAGCTGGCAGGCCCGCGCGGCGAGGCCCTGCGCTGCCTGCTTTATCTGTTCGAGCGCGACGAGGCGCTGCCGCTGATGGGCGCGGGATGATGTAGGCTGCTGTCATTCCGGGGCATCGCAGAGCGATGAACCCGGAATCGCGGGATTCCGGGTTCGACGCTTCGCATCGCCCCGGAATGACGTCGCGCCTTACTCCACCTTCTCCGGGGCCGGCTTCAGTGCCGAGGCACCGGCATTGGCGATGCGCGCGGCGTTCGCCATACCGGCGAGTGCGGCCACCTTCTTCTGCTGGTCGGAGCCGGGCTGGACCACGCCTGCGGACATGATCAGCGTCGCCGCTTCCTCGGCGCTCATCTCGACCTCGATGATTTTGCTTTTCGGCACGTAGAAGAAGAAGCCGGTGGTCGGGTTCGGTGAGCATGGCAGGAACACCGAGATGTGCTCCTCCTGCCCCGGCAGGCTGTTCGCCACATCGGCGCTTGGCGGCTGCGAGATCAAGACGATCGACCACATGCCGGGCGAGGGAAATTCGACCAGTCCGACGCGGCGGAAGCTGGAGCCCTTGCCGGAAAACAGCGTCTCGAACACCTGCTTCATGGCGCGATAGATCGCGCGCACCGCCGGAATGCGTCCCAGGATCCGCTCGCCAAGGTCGAGCAAGGTGCGCCCGATCAGGTTTGCGGTAAGAAAGCCGAGCAGCGTCAGCGCGACGACGGCTACGACCAACCCGGAACCGGGCACGCCGAACGGCAGATAGGTTTCCGGTCGGTAGGCGATCGGCACGAAGGGCCGCACCAGACCGTCGACCCAGGTCACGAACCACCAGGTCAGGTACAGCGTGATCGCGACAGGACCTGTAACGACAAGGCCGGTCAGGAAATAGTTCCGCAATCGGCCCATCACGCCGGTGTGGGGGGTCTCCGGCGGCGGCTCGGCCGGAGACTCTGTCGGAGGCAAATCGTCGCGGGAGGTCATTCGGGTTCCAGATCAGTCGCGGACTCTTCAGCTATGCTCTTCTAGCAGTTTTTTGAAGACCACAGCCGCCCCGACTTTCGCCCTCCCGCCTATTCGACCGTCACCGATTTCGCAAGATTGCGCGGCTGATCGACGTCAGTGCCCATCACGACCGCGGTATGATAGGCCAAGAGCTGCACCGGAATGGCATAGACCATGGGCGTAAACGTCGCCGCCATGTCCGGCATGACGATGGTGACGAGCGAATCCACGGTCGCCTCGGA
>NZ_AWZU01000085.1 GCF_000472385.1 Bradyrhizobium sp. ARR65 | reverse complement strand
CCTCCATGCACGAGGGTGATCCTGCCAAGATCAAGTTGATGGGCTACAGCCAGATCGTGCGTGGCGAAGTCGGCGGCGTCGCGCGCGGTATCAAAGTCTCGAACGCGCAATCCGACCCGCAAGGGCTTGCCGCGGTGAATCCGATCTTCACCTGGGTACGCCTCGCTCAACGNGTGCCGGTGCACATCCGGATTGATCAGGTACCTGATGGCGTTCGCCTGGTCGCCGGCATGACAGCGACCGTCCAGATCGATACGCGAGCAGGACGGCCCTCGAATTGAGTAGCGTTGCCTGTGACTACCGGCGGCAAGCGGAGAAGGCTTCACAAGTTGATGCAGCCAATGCGTTGGCTCGCGCAGCTACCAATGCGGCAGGCGAGACGTTGTTTGAAGGAGACTAAACATGACCCATGTGTATTTCCACTGCTCCAACAGGACAGAGGTTTTGGTCGATCGCTGCGGCGCCCTGGTAGACGACTTCGCCGAGGCGCGTGATCACGCCGCCTGTGTCGTGCGGTCGCTGACCACGGCGCGCAGCCTGGAAGATTGGCGCAGCTGGATCTTGCACGTCAACGACGATCTCGGTGATGAGCTATTCGTCGTCCCCTTTGTTTTTGTGCTAGGCAAACTGCATTGAAGGTCGCCCTGTTAGCGATCGACCACACGGGACGCAGGGTTTGCCTGCTTTCAGATCGCGACATGAACTGAGCGTCGGTATCGGTGGTTATGCCTCCAGGATTTGAACTTGTTCGACAGGGCAAAATTCTTTTCTTGGCCGTAGCTCAAATGGTGGGTTTTGGCCCAGGAAGGTCGAAAACGCTTTATCCTTCAATGGAGGTTGACTGACACTCTCTCCTCCATAATAAACGGCTTCAAGAAAGCGCCGCAAATCAGGCTCTTCTGCACACCGAGGACTTGCTGGTGTAGCCCCAGCGCGAGCTTCTATTTGGCACGCGCGGCCGGAGGCGGTCATTGGCGGCCGTTCTACGGTGGAGGCCCCGTGCAGCAACCAACGGACTGAATGGCTTTGATGAGGCGCGTCGCTTGAGATCTGCGGTACCCGCGTCACAATCAGCCAATGGAAGAGCATGAACTGAGCCGTCAAACCTGCCTGTCCGGCAAACGCAACACGAGACCGTCGAGATCGGGCGTGAGCTTGATTTGGCAGGACAAACGGCTCGTGGGCCGCCGCTCTGCGGCGGCGCCATCGAGCAACGCGTCCTCTTCGCTGCCCATGGCAGGCAGGCGCCCGAGCCAGCTCTCGTCGACATAGACATGACAGGTAGCGCACATGGCATTACCGCCGCACTCCGCGAGGATGCCGTCGATGCCGTGGCTGGTGGCGGCCAGCATGGCGCTTTCGGCCTGGCCACCTCGATGCGCTCATTGCGGCCATCAGGATGGATGAAGATGATCGATGTCATGATGTCCTTCTCAAGCCAGCTTGATCGTGACGGGGAGGCTCTCGAGCCCGCGCAGCGTGTTGTTGTAGCGGCGCTTGACCGGTCCATTGATCTCGATGGATGCCGCCTTGCGTGCCAGCGCCGCGAGCACGACTTCGCCTTCGAGCCGCGCCTGACCAACGCACATGTGGACTCCGGCGCCGAAGCCGATATGGCCCGATGTCCTGCGCGTGAGGTCGTTGCGATCGGGCTCGTCCCAGCGCCGCGGATCGCGGTTGGCGGCGCCGAGAAACATCAGCACCTTCTCGCCTTCGCCGATAGCGTGGCCGTCGATCTCGACCTCGCGCGTGGTCGTCCGGAAGAAGGTCTGCACCGGGCTTTCGAACCGCACGGCCTCTTCGAAGGCATTGCGCGCCAGCGACGGGTCGGCACGTAGCTTCGCCATCTGATCGGGGAAGCGCGCCAGGCAATAGATTGCGGCTCCGAGCCCGTTCACGGTCGTGTCGAGGCCCGCCGAAAGCAGCGAGCGCACCAGGAGCGGGGCTTCCTTCAGCGTGATCTCGCCGGTGTCGGAAAACGCATGCACGCAGGCTCCGAAGCCACCGGGTGCGAGATTCGTGCGCCGGCACTGCTCGGCCACATAGGCTTGATGCGGCGCCGAGCGCTCGATCGCGGCCTGGCGCAGCTCGTTCGGCGGCCCGAACGCACTGAAGACGACTGCGGCATAAGCGAGCAGATGCTCGCGTCCCTCCTGCCGCAAGCCTATCGCATTGGGAAACACCGAGAGCGGGTAGGCCTCCGCGAGATCCGCGATGGCATCGATATGCCGGCGCTGCAGGAGTTCATCCACGTTGGCCTCCGCAGCAGCCAAGAAACCGTCGCGAATCTGTTTCATCATCGCCGGCGACAGCACCTTGCTCAGCACGGCGCGGGTGCGCGTATGCGCGGGCGGATCGGCCTCCAGGATCAGGCTCGGTGGCCGCCAAGGCTTCTCCTTCCTGAAGTCGCTCAGGCCTACGCCGCGGCTGGAGCAGAAGATCAGGGGATCGTTAAGGACGGCATGAACTTGGGCATGACGGGCGACGCCATAGACGCTCCATTTGTCGAGATAGACCACCGCCTCCCGCAAGGCCTCCTGAGCAGGGCAGGGATTTTCGAAGAAATCGATCGCGAACGGATCGACGTCGAGATGGGGAACGGATGGCGGCGTGCCGCCACCATGCGCGGTTGCCTGCGCGGAGGTGATGCTTGCACTCATTGTGGCCTTCCGAATTTTGGTCTTGTGAAGCGCGTCCTCATGTCCTTATGTCCCGCGGGACAACGCTGGGACCGCGACCTGAGTCTTGTCCATCATCCCGCCCGCCAGCAGGCCACGCCGAAAACCGCATGCGAAAGCTGCGCATGACGGTCCGATGCGCGACCTGGAGCAGTACGTGCCGGCGTTCATCGTTTCCAGCGCCCACAAGCTCTCGAACAGCGCGAGGGTGTACTATCAGCGCAATTCCGTCGATCTGGTCAAGGACGTACAAGACGTTTCCCTTTTGACGCGGTATGCTGATCGCGTTGGGCTGACGACGATATTCAGCGTGGCTGCTCCACTGCCTTGACGGCTTCCGCGCTGGCGCTCGAGCTGGGGGCCTGCGCCGGGAAACGGATGCGCAGGTCGGAAATTTCCTGGACCAAGGCCCGAGCCTCGCCGGTGGTGAGCGCCAAGACGTGACCGCCCCCGGCCTTGTCGGAGCTCAAAAAATGGAAATGCCAGCCGGTCACGTTGACGGAGCTTGCCGCCACCGGAAACCGGAAGCCGATCAGGGCGCCGTCGACCTCGGTGAGTGTATTGACGACCTGCTCTTCCTTGATCACCTCTGTCAGCGGACGATAGGGCTTTACTTGTTTCGGCTCGCTGCGCACCTAAATGGATTGAAAATGACCGTTGATGCGAACCGCAAGGACCCGCGAAGCGCTGTAGGGCCGCGCATCAAATGGAGCTTGCAGTTGCTGCAGCGATTGTCCGGCGGCAATCGGCATAGATGCTTGCGGGTGAAAATCAACCACGACGGCAAATGGAGTCGGCTCCGACCGCGCCACCAAATGAGCGCGACCGTCGGTCGTCCCGCGATAGACCCGACCATCGAGCACCATCATCTCGCCGTCCACCCCGTTGAAGGTGCCCAATCCAAAGTCGCCATGGCGCAGCATCTCATCGACAGTCGTGTCACCGTCATAGACGCCGGCGAGCAAGCTGGAGATGGTGGCGACCTGGTATGCTTCTCCGGCGCGCGCGGGCGGCGCACCGACGATGAGCACGAGGAGCGTCAGCGTGCGCGAAAGGATTATCGGAAAGCTCAGTCTTATTGACGTGACCATGTCCATCATACTGTCTGCTCCTATCGCTCTTCGTTTGCTCAAACATTCATCCGATGCACCTCTCAGTGGTTCCGAACTGCCGAGCCGAAACTGGTCGTGCTAACCCGACACAACACCGTCGAGCAGCCGGCCGCGACCGAATGTCGGGAATGAAGGCTAGATCGACAGAGATCGGATGTGGTGAGCCCAAGGCGTTCTTTGACCGGGCACGAGCGCGTACTGTTCCGTTCACGGCGGGACCACACGTTCTCCAGAGCAGGAGCCGGTCGCCCGATCGGCGGCAGCAAGGCGCGCGTGGTGCCTTATGTCGCCGGCCGGATCGAGAGACTTTTCGCGAGGATGGATGCGCGCTGTCCCGCCGAACAAATTCAGGCGGACGCCACCGTACTACTCGCCTACCGGTCTATCGGGATCGTAAGATCAAATCCAGCACACATCTTCGTGCCGCTACTGGAATTCGCGTGTGGCGGCGCCCAACTCCGACATGCAGACCACTCGCATGCGGTTTATCTGTAAAATTTTGGAAGCGATGGTGCAACAAAGCTGCAATTTCGTCGGCGATCCGCATTTGAACCTCGAGGAGTGGACGGCTTTGCTCCGCTCGACGTGCGGAGGCGAGCACCACGTGAGCGACCCTAATGCCTTTGCTGCCTGGATGCGCCGACGAAGCGTTTTCGGGATCGCGGCAGCCGCGATCAAGGTGCAGTGGGAGCTTGCGGCGGTGGATCATGGCGGCACCATTTACCGATTCGCGCGGAGGCGCCGCGTTTCGCCATCCGCTCACAACGTCTAGCGCTCAGCCTGCGTTGCCAACGCGCGGGCGAAGAACAGTGCGCTCCAGTACTGGCGAAAGTGCGTCATGGGCTCATGACGGACGATCTCCGATCGCCAACATCAACTGATGTGAACTACGGAGCCTGGTTGCGCCACAAAGCTCTATTCGTCAGCACCAGCCGCTCTCGCAGCGATCGTGAGTGTGAAATGAAGGATGGCTCTTGGCACGTAAAGATAGCAATATTCTATCTCATGCTGCTGGTCGCTGCAATCGGCCGCGCACGCGCTCACGATTATAAGCACCCTGAGTTAAACGGCTGGTTTGAGAGCTTGCACAGCCGTAAGGGACCGTGCTGCGATGGCAGTGATGCTAAGCGCCTCGACGATGCAGATTGGGATAGCAAGGATGGTCACTATCGCGTGCGCATCGACGGTGAGTGGGTCGACGTGCCGAACGAAGCGGTAGTGGATGGACCGAACCGCGCTGGGCACACGATGGTTTGGCCGTACTACGTGGATGGTCATCCGAAACCGCGCTGCTTTATGCCGGGAAGCATGGGCTAAGGCCTGTAGCCGACTGAATCACTCTACCATCTTGATCCAACGTGCCCGAGGACCGTCAGTACGACCCAAAAAACTAGCCCTCCGGAGGCTCCGAGCAGGCCAAGATACATCAGAGGCTTGATATAGCTGCCCCCATATTGCAGCTGTACTTAGCCCGTTAGTCGTCGGCGGCGCACCAGTGATCCAGGCGTTCGCATGAAAAATGAAACCTGACACTGGAAAGGTCAGAATGCCGCCTGGAACGGCTCCGATTGCGAAACCGAGAACGACGACGCACGCTGTGATGCCTATCCATCCGCGGGACTGGAAGATCAAGAAAATAGGTTGGCGCAATTTGTTGTGGACCTGGGTTCGTTCTAGAGAGGAGGAAAATGATGTCGACTTCTCACATCCAGACACTTCGAACGATGCTCCGCGAGGAGAAGGGCGTTTTTCTACCCGGTGCGCCGAATGCGCTGGCGGCGCGGATCATTGCTGATCTGGGCTTCAAGGCGGTCTATCTGACGGGGGCTGGTCTCACCAACACGTACCTCGGCTTGCCGGACCTTGGATTCATGGACCTAACCCAGGTCGCCGATCATGTGATGGCCATCCGGTGTGTGATCGACCTGCCGCTGATCGTCGATATCGACACCGGCTTTGGCAACGCGATCAACGTCACCCATACGGTTCGCGTTCTGGAGCAAGCCGGCGCCAGTGCGGTTCAAATCGAGGACCAGCATGCGCCCAAGCGGTGCGGTCACTTTGACGGCAAGGAGTTGATCCCGCTGGAGGAGATGCTGGGCAAGGTACGAGCCGCGGTGGACACAAGGCGGCAGGATCTGGTCATCATTGCACGTACCGACGCGTGTGCCGTCGAGGGCTTCGAGGCGGCAATTGAGCGCGCCGGCCGCTACATCGAGGCGGGCGCGGACGTCACGTTCGTCGAGGCTCCCGAAAGTCTCGACGACCTCAAAGCGGTCCCTCGTCGCCTGAAGGCGCCTCAGCTGGTCAACATGGTGCTTGGAGGCAAGACACCCATCATCGACGCGAAAACAGCGGCCGCGATGGGCTTCAGCTTGGTGCTTTACGCTAACGCTGCCTTGCAGGGAGCCGTGCATGGCATGCAGTCGACACTATCGACGCTCAAGCAGAAGGGCGCTCTCGATGAGCGTGACGTCGCGTCGTTCGCGGAGCGTCAGAGGTTGGTGGACAAGCAGGCCTTCGACCTCATGGATCGTCGCTACGCGGCGAACGAGAATGGACACTCCCGGTAATCGGCACGGACCGGTTCGAGCGGACGCGCCGCGATATTCGGCTCGCTGACACGGATTGGTACCTTGCATTATTTCAGGTCGCCGGCAGGACAGCGGTGACCCAGAACGAGCACCCTGCGCAACTCGCTGCGGGAGATATCGGGCTCCTGGATGGGGCGCAGCCATGAACGCGGTTATCTGAAAAGCGGTTCGCGATGGCTATCCATTTATCTGCCGCGTAAGTCGGTCATTTCTCAATCTGGGGTTCGAGTCGAAGGCTTGCTTGTGCGGGCGCGGCGAAACGCTGGCGGCCCGTGTCGTTGGTCAGTACGGTACTCTTGGGCAAAGACGAGGAATCGATAGCGGCGCGGTCCGATCCCCACAGGCAGCTCGCCTTCTAAGATATGCTTGGCGCCGTATTTACGCCATCTGAGCCGTGGCCTGGATCACGACATTTGGACAAACTATTTGCGCGTATCGGCCGCATCATCCTTGACGGCTTTGCTGATCCGAATTTCGGTCCCAAGAGATTGCCGCCGAAACTGGGATTTCGCTGCTATCTTCAGAAGCTCTTCACAAAGTGCGGCTTGACCTGCACTGAGTTCATATGCTCGCTTCGTCCCGATCACGCCGCGCGCCTTGTGTACCGCCGGTCGCCTGCGCTCAGGCTGCATGGCCCTAGCAGAGTTAGCTGCCGGCCCACTCGCCGCACGCCCTGCTTGACGAGAATTGCGCGGCTAGACGACTGAGGCCCGCTATCAACCCCCGCTCGACCGCGTCGCGGCCTACGACGACCCACGCGAGTCCGGCTCGAACAGAGCCCGCAAGTCCAGAGCAGATGGATCGGGAAATCGGCCAGCGAGGCCGCGACCGATCCGGGACCCAGATCCGATCAGCAAAACCAGATCCGGTACCAGTCAACGCGCGGGCGGCGAACAGTGCGCTCCCGTACGGTTGAGCGTTCGTCATGGGCTCATGACGGCCAATCCCCCATTGCCCACACAAACCGACGATGAAGGCAAGATCAGGAGACAGAGAGATGAGCGGGGAGGAAGTGCGGAAGGATGGCGCCGTGATCTGACGTCTACCGCTAACTGCGCACACCAGCTTGTGCGCGCCACGCTCGAAATGATCGTCAACAGATGAAAGCCCGGAAGGAAATTCCAGTCATGTTGAACACTCGCCGGCAGGGGCAAATTGCCATTCTCACCATCGATCGTCCGAACAGGCGCAATGCGCTGGGCAGCGAATTGATGCGGGCGCTTGAAACGGCACTCGTCGAGCTAAAGGATCTGGTTCGCGCCCGGCGAGAAGCACTGGCATGGGGCCACGCCAGCCACGGCCATGAGCCATATCGCCATCCAGGAACAGCTCAGCGGCTCGTACGCCGACTGGATGGAACACGTAACCGACGTGCAATAGCGGCAAGGGGCGGAGGCCCAAACGCAGAAACCGGCGGTCGGGAGCGACCAGGTGTACTGGGTGCTCACGCTCGCCGTCGATCAGATGGAAAAGTTCAAGGCGCTGATTCGGAAGCTTGTGGCCGCGACAGAAAAAGAGACGGGCGTGGTGCAGTATGAATACAATATCAGCCACGATCAGAAGACGGTCGATATCTACGAACGCTACATCGATTCAAAGGCGGCCGTGTACCACGTGGAAAAAACGTTCGGGCGACCATCGAAGGAGTTCCTCTCTTTGCCCAAGCCCACTCGCTGGGTGATCTATGGCATGCCGTCGAACGAATTGAAGCAAGCGATCGCAGACTTCCACCCGATCTACATGACACCGCTCGATGGATTCATCAGGTAACGGAGTCGGCCTAGATCACACTTCGGGTGCATGCCAATACGCCGCGGGCTTGGGCCAGCTACGGTGACTACGAGCGACGTACGGCCGCGCCGACACCGGCGTTCGGCGAGCTCTTGGTGGTGGTGCTGACCGCCAGCGCGGGGCACCGTGCGAGCGAACTCGAAGTGTCATATCCCTTCCGCGGAATAGAGAGAGATATGAAATTATTAGGACAGCTCATAATAAAGTCGGCCTATTCATACGACTGCCCAAGGGACCGCATGTGATCGATATCATCGGTAGCCTGGGCGTCTTTGAGCACGATGCTCTATCAAGCGGCCTCCTGAACGGAGCGCTGAAAGACGGGTGCGACTGGTTCCTAATCATCGAGCACTGGGCCTATTTGCAGTCGCCACTCAAGAGGCTGATGAGTTTCGCCATGGCAAACCCTGAGCATCCCCGCCTGGTGCTGCAGCCAATCGAGGGCAACCTACAAACCCGAGATGTCATTGCGATCGAAATCACGGAACAGCGGTTCGGTTCGCCGCCGGATAGCGCATTGCGCAAAGACACAACGTTGGTCACCGAGTTTGCGCAGGTGATCGACTTCTCTTCATTCCGGCAAGCGGGCAGACCTCGAAGATGAAGATCATGGCAGCAATGGGCATCCACCTCTCGCAGCGAATACCTTTTGATATGGGTAGATTGACATGCTCCGCCGACCATCGGCGCTAACGAACCCGGATCAACCGCGATGAAAACCAGCACTTTGAAGAAGATACCGGCGGCAAAGGCAAAACGGGCCGCGGTGCGCTTCGGCCGGCCGCCGAAGGAGCTTGCCGGGGAGGTTGATGCGCGCATCCTTTGCAGCACGCAAGGTCTTTCTGCAGCGCGGATATGAGGGCGCGAGCATTGACGAGATCGCCGAGGTCGTCGCTGCCAGCCGTCGCCCCGCAGCGCCTAGCGACGACAGCTCGGCTCTTCCTCGATCTTGTTGCCGTACCCATGCTGCTTCGGGCGCTGTTTGAGGTGAACCTCAAGGTGCTGGATCCAGAGATCGACGCCCACGTGGCGCGCAGCGTTGCCTTCTTTCTTGCGGCCTGCAGGAATGGCGGCGTGAGTTGAGTCTCAAAAGAATGTAGCGAACGCTGACTCGTCACCTTAGAGGAACTGAATGATGAAGGTCGCGACAATAACATAGCTCTGCATTCACACTCTGCAGTACGTTCACGCTTGCAAAACACGGTTCGTCATAAGCCGACTATGATTTGCATAGGGGTAATACCCTTAGCCTGGTGCGTCCACCATCCTGAGTGATTGGCCGGTTGGGTCACCAGGACCTTCTGCCACACGCATCTCTAGCTGGAATTCGGAATCCAATGTTTTCCAAATCACTCTTTATGCGGGCATGTTCGGCGAGAAAACTGGCTGACGTTTTCCATCCAGCTGATCGCGGTGGGCTGCAGGTTCCAGCTGACTGAGGGCTCCGGTTCTCCAAATCGCCAGTCGCCGTATTTTTCGACATGTTTCGTTCGACCTCTTCTGCCGGGAATCGAGGTCAATACCAGCCCGCGCGATTTTACAGAGAGTCCGCCATACAATACGTTCTTTCATAGCGTTGGGCCGAGTAACCTCAAATAACACAACGTGCTCGACCGCTAACACAACGTGCTCGACCGCGCTCGCACCTTGTCGCACGCTTCGCCAAGGGCTCATCTGTCTTATCGGCCGGGTGCGCTTCGTGTGAACACTGTAGGTCAACGTCTAGACCAGATGTGGCTTGAGGCCCTGTGCTCGCCCGGTCCGCTGAACGCTGCTGCAGGAGATGGCCGACGTTGAAGCCAGCCGTTTGGGGGACCGCGCTTCTTGCGCGTCTAAGCCCGCCAGCTCCCGTGGTGATTACCTCACAATCAGAACGGCCAGAGCTGACGGCCGACCGTCAACAGCACGTCAACAGCAAATCCGCTTCGTTCCAGCTCCGTTCATGCTCCGATTTGTACTTCTACCGGCCTTTTCGCTTTGATTTCACGTGAGAATTGGTGTCTCGGACTACCTTGACATGGTGGGGTCACAGGTTCGATGCCTATTGCCACCATCTCAGAGGCCGACGCATTCCATGAGTTCTTCCATTAGCTGAAAAACAGAACGGTGGGGTCAATACCGGGGACAGTATTGAAGCGTTTGGCCGCTACTTGGCCGATCGAGATGGACCTCGCCACAGCGGGCGGCGATGGAAACTTCCGTCCCTCGCACATATCCGGTACTGCGGCGCGAGCCGAAGTCGCTCTTCGATGCTCGCCCGCGCGGACCCCGCTTACGAGCGAGGTGAATTCGTGTCCACAGACGGCACTGAATGCAGCGCCGAAACCGCGCGATTCATGTCACAGCTGTTGGACAAGATTTCGGCCAATCGCGATCGTGCCATCTCGTGCAGCGCCACGTCCACAACCGCTCCAGAGACGATCGAAGAGCGCCGCATGTTGCCGCCCCCGATCGCCAATCGCCACCATGCTGACGTGCTCGAATCTGGCATCAATCATTTGGCGTTCGTTCTCAATTTGCGGGGTCACGAGGCGATCACCCGACGGATCTATGTGCCCGCTATTTTTGCCGATCTGCAGGCTAGACTCGTCCTAGGTGAGGCAGCCGTTGCGCGCATGGCGTAGAAGCAGGTAAGTGGCTTTCACGAGTTGAGTGACAGGACCGGCTCGTCAAGATCGAGAACTGGCCCTATTGGCACGATGCCGCTAGGATTGAGCCGAGGGTGGCTGCCGAAGTAGTGGGCCTTGATGTGAGCCATGTTCAGTGTTGGGCGGATCTTGGGATGCTGAAACAGGCGACGTGTATAGTCCCACAGTCGGGGATAGTCGACGAGCCTCCGAAGATTGCATTTGAAATGTCCATAGTAGACCGAGTCGAACCGGATAAGAGTTGTGAAAAGGCGGATATCGGCCTCAGTCAGCCTGCCGCCTACCAAGTAAGAGCGATCGGCCAAGCGTGCCTCTAGCCAATCCAATGTTTCAAAGACCTTGTAGGCGGCAGCCTCATAGACATCGGCCTGCTTGGCAAAGCCGGCACGATAAACGCCGATGTTGAGGTTTGCATAGACGCGCTCATTGACGCGTTCGATTTCCTCCCAATGTTCGGCGGGAAAATAGTCACCGGGCAGTGCACCCAGTTTATCGAACGCCGTGTTGAACATTCGGATGATCTCCGAAGATTCGTTCGACACGATCGTTCGCTCAAACTTGTCCCAGAGGACTGGGACCGTGACCTTCGAAGTACAGTGAGGGTCCGCCAGCGTGTAGAGCTCGTGGAGTTTGGAAACGCGGTTGACCTCATCGGGAACCACGCCGGGACCAGCAGCGAATGTCCATCCATCCTCGCCCATCAGCCAGTGGACGACCGACACGCTCACGAGGTGCTCGAGTCCCTTGAGGCTGCGCATGATCAGCGTGCGATGCGCCCACGGGCACGCCAGCGATACGTAGAGGTGATAGCGGCCGGCCCAGGCTGGAAAGCTGGGTTTTCCGTCGACAGGCGCCCCGTCGGCTGTGAGCCAGCTCCGAAAAATTGAACGCTTTCGTTCCACAGTCCCGCTGAGAAGCGAGGCTTCGGGGGTGGTCGGACGCCAGCGGCCGTCGATCAGTTCGCCCATGACTTTTGGTCCTGTACCAGATGAGTGAGATGGCTCGTCGTTGCGTAGATGACTGTGGTCCCGAAGCGGCCCGATCTCGAGAGCGATATCGGGCCGTCGATCGTCTGGACTGTTACGGAAGCAGCTAGGACGCTTTCGTGACCGCATTCGTGCTAACGGACTCGAAGCTATCCATCAAAAGACCGTAGCTGTGAT
This sequence comes from Bradyrhizobium sp. ARR65, assembly GCF_000472385.1. Lineage (GTDB taxonomy): Bacteria > Pseudomonadota > Alphaproteobacteria > Rhizobiales > Xanthobacteraceae > Bradyrhizobium. Next base: position 4,527 of record NZ_AWZU01000085.1, on the reverse strand, counting down.
AGTGGTCGTGGAAGACCCGACCCAAGTCTTGTCCAGTCGGCAGGGTCCAGTTCCGCTGCAGCTCGGCCGCAACCGTAGTCCAGTTGATGGGTGTGATCCCATGATCTCTCATTCTGGCCACGGCATTCTCTCGGATGGTAATCTCATTCGCGCCGGAGGCATCGACCACGCCGTACACATTGTAGCCAGCCTCGGCTGCTTGCATAGCGGCGAAAGCGAGGCACACGTCGACTGTGACGCCCGCCATGATGAGGTTCTTGCGGCCCGTTTTCTCGATCGCGGCTACGAACTTAGGATCATCCCACGCGCTGATGATTCCGGGTCGATCGATCACCGGCACATCGGGAAACATGCTCACCACTTCGGGGATGAACGGGCCGTTTGGACCTTGACCAAGACTCGTGGTCAGGACGGTGGGCAGGTTGAAGACCCTTCCGAGCTTCGCGAGCGCAATCACGTTGTTGCGAAACTCGGCCGGTGAATAGTCATGCACGAGCTGCATGATTCCCGACTGGTGATCGATCAGGACGAGTGCTGTGTCGTTCGCTGAGAAGCGGGTCTTCGTATAGGTCTTCGTATTCATGGTCTGGCTCCTGTTGGTGGGCGTTCAGGCTGGAAAGCTCGTTTGCTTTCTCGTGAACGAGAATTTGAGCCATTGCTAGCCTGGGACAATAGACTGGCATTTGAAACTCCAGTGTTCTATAATTGGAACAATGGCAGAGGCTGTTGATCTCTCAGGAATGGCACTCTTCGTGAAAATCGTGGAGTGCGGCTCCCTGAGCGCCGCCGGTCGCTTGCTCGGCCTTCCCAAGGCGACGATCAGCCGCCAGCTTGCGCTCATGGAGCAGCGCATGGGGGCGCCGCTCCTGCGACGTTCGACGCGCGCGCTCAGCCTTACCGACACAGGCCGTCGCTACTTCGAGCGGGTTCGCCCCATCGTGCGCGATGCCGAACTGGCCCAGGTCGAGGCGCTCGCGGAGCATGCGACCCCGACTGGGACGTTGAAGATCGCGGCCCCCGTTGCTTACGGCCAGCACGTCTTGGCGCCGAAGCTCTTTGCGTTTCAGCAACGCTATCCGGCCGTACGCCTCGACCTGCACCTGAGCGACGATCTCGTGAACGTCATCGCCGGCGGCTTTGACCTCGTGATCCGGCTGGGCCAACTTGACGACAGCGAGTTGCTAAGCCGCCGACTAGCGCCGGTGGACATGAAACTGGTGGCCTCGCCAGACTACCTTGAGCGCGCCGGAACACCCAAGACGGCGGCAGACCTTGTCAACCATCGTGGCATCCTGACCCGCACTGATCTCGACCACTGGACGATCGATCATCAGTCGATCCGCGTCCTGTGGCACATCAGTACCGGCAATATGCTCGTAACCCATGACGCGGTGTGCGCGGGTCTGGGTATCGCCATGGTGCCGGGATTTCTGGCCGACTCCCGGATCGCGGACGGGAGTCTCGTCCGAATCCTTCCCAAAAGCCGCTTGGATCAGCTTGAGGCGACGGCACTGCAGGCGCGCTCTGTGACACCATCCGTTGCCGTCAGAGCGCTTTTGAAGCACCTCGCGTAGAGGAAGTGTTCGTGCACGCCTCGACCCTTTTCAGTAGATGACGACCGCCGAATTGGAGGCGCGCCGGCTCGGGTCACCCGACAGTTTCGCGGCTCTTTCCGAGGAGCGCTCCAAGCGCTAAATTCTGGCTCTTGGCCGCAGATCAGATTGGGTTTTTTTCGGAGACGGCCGATGCGCGTGGTGACTTCGGATCTGCAGGAAGCAATCGCGGCGGTTAGCGGTGTCTACTGCTCCCACGACGTCACTGTGCTTGAGAGCAACCGCGGCATTGATGCCGTGCTGGAGTTATCCGGCGCTGCCGGCCGCCAAGTCGTCACGCTGGGCTATGCTGCTCCGGTCAGGATCGACGCAGGTACCTTCGAGAATCTGTTGCTTTTCATGACCTGTGTGGATGGTGCCGCGGAAGCGACGCAGGGCAGGCATTCGGTTCAGTGGGGGAAGGGACGAACATTGCCGCTGTCGCCAAATGTCTCTAGCCAGCTCACTTTCGACCGCCGCTTTTGGCAAAGCTCCATGCGGCTGAACAAGGACGCAGTCGAGAATCTCTGCTCTCGCCTCATCAACAGACCCCTTGATGTGCCGTTGCGGTTTCGCCACGTTCCCTTCAGTGCCGATCTGGAAGCCACCTGGTGTCAAGCGCTCCAGATGATCCGCAGTTGCGACAGCAATGAGCTTGCTCTCGCAGCGCAAGCGTGGAAGCACTTCGAGGAGTTTCTCGGCACCCTGGTCCTTGAGGCGCATCCGCACAACTACTCTGAGGTTCTGAAGAAAGAGTCTTCCGCGGCCGATCCGCGCCTGGTCCGGGAGGCCGAGCACCTGATGCGGACCGGCGGACCGTCTATCACCGTCAGCGAGGTGGCGAAATCGTTGCGGGTTAGTCTGCGAAGCCTCGAACTTGGCTTTCGCGAAGCACGGAAGATGACCCCGACCCAAGTGCACCGCCAAATTCGGCTAAACGCCGCGCGGGAAGCACTTCTCAATCCTGCTGCTTCGACATCCGTCACCTCCGTTGCGATCTCGTGCGGCTTTCCGCACCTGGCGCGGTTCAGCAGCCACTACCAGCTGGCGTTCGGTGAAGCACCGAGCCAGACATTGCGGCGTTGCCGTGGCGGCCTGGCTTGACACGTGGCCGGCGAATGCAGCGAGCCGAAAAGTAATTTCGCAAAATGGATAGCACTTCGTTTTCTGGATAGTGGGCCGAGATGGCGCGCGCGAAAACTCCTGCAAACCTCCGCAAAGGAGGTGTCTAGTCTAGCAGGAAGGAAACGAAGATGTCCTCTCAGGATCGAATTCCTCAAACCCTCACCACCATGGAAGCGGCCTTCACGCTGCATGAAGGCAAGGAACTGCAGGAGGAGTTTTGGCGGCACCAGGACCGCATAGGGCCGATCGCTGCGGCGTCCCCAGGCTTCATCGCGGTGATCGGCGGTCCGATCCATTGCTCGCGCTGGCTCTACTTCTCCGGAAAGTGGCAGACCCCCCAGCTCATGGACAAGTGGCAATCCGAACCGAAGCACAAACCGATGCAGGATGCCGCCCATTCGCGCTGGTCCGCATCGGTCTATCTTCGGAAGTGGCGGCTTCCAGCGGACCAGGAGGCAGTCACGGGTCCTGTCCTCTGCGAAATGCCGATCGCACGACAGGATCCGCTCGAAGAGGCGACGATCGACAGGATCCTCGACGAGATCATCGGTCCGTCGTTGCGTGCTCATCAGCCGCTCGCGTTCGAAACACTAACGGGAGAGTTCGAGAAACAACCCTATCAGTTTGTTGGACCGATCCAGGAATTCCCGTCGCTCGCGCCAGTACGGTATCTACTGGTCACTCATTGGGCCACGGACGACACGCTGCAAGGCTGGCTCAAGTCTGGAGTGATCGAGCAGCTCTCTGCCTATGGTGGGGTTTCTTCGACGATCTCAATTCCCGTCAAGCACGACGTCGGAGAGCGCAATTACCTCAGAGCGGATGGCCTGCAGCGCGATGCTGTTCACTAGTCGATACGACTGGCGTGAGCGCAGGCTGAGAGGGTGCAGTCGCCTTCGAGGGAAGGAGTCATGCCGCTCAGCCGCCGCCCTCGGTCGAATTGCATCGAGACCATTGCTGCAAACGTCAGGCATGAAGCGATGCATGAAATACGTTTGACCCGGCTGCAAGCGCCGCCCTTCTACCAACCGATTTAGATCCTTCGAGCGAAAGGAGCGGAAACATGACAATCGAAGGCAATTCCACGACCAAGATCGCAATCGTCACGGGTGGAAGCCGCGGACTCGGCCGAAGCACAGTTCTCAGCCTCGCCAAGTGTGGCGTCAGTTCGATCTTCACCTACAACGCAAATCGTGTAGAAGCCGAGGATGTTGCGGCGCTGGCGGGACGGAGCATCGCCGCTTGCGATGCATCCTAGGCGTCGCCAGCGCCTCTCGATGAACATTGCGCGCGACCGTGTGCAGCCGCTTGACTGGACAAGCCCATGAACGATCCAAAACCTGGCAAAGATCAGCCCTGTCTCCAACGGCGTTGCCGGCCTTGACGGCATCCTTGATGGCGGATTTTTGCTTCAAACAGGGTGCATCTGATCGAGCTTCAACAATAGTCGTGCATTTCGGATCGTAAGGCACCTCGTCCACACTGAAATTACGCGGTAGCGCCCCAATAGCTTATCGATTGTCGATGCCGCGCCAAGCTAAGGAGACCTAAATGAGCATCAAGGCCATCGNCAAACCCGCCAAAACGCTTCTGAGCCCGAATGATCACGCGCTGCTGCTGATCGACCATCAATCGCAAATGGCTTTCAACACGAAGTCGATTGACATCACCATCTTGCGCACGAATGTTGCGATACTCGCTCACGCGGCGAAGAGCTTCAAAGTCCCGACGATCATCACGACGATTTTGAAGGATGCCTTCCGCAGGTCCGCTGTTCGGTGAAATCACCGATGTCTTTCCGAATGCGGAC
>NZ_AWZU01000084.1 GCF_000472385.1 Bradyrhizobium sp. ARR65 | reverse complement strand
TCGCATCGCGCGGACGACGGTGGCAAACAAGCTGGTTCACCGAGGAGAGCTCGAAGTAAGCCGTAAAACCACTGCGCAGGGAAGGCCGGAGTGTTCTCCGCCTACACCTGTGGTCTTCGCGCTCTTTGCGCGTATTTTTTCGCGCGAGGGCCCACGGGTGCCGGCGGGCACCCGGTCTTCCCTGCGCCCTCTTCTGTGAGGAGGGCGGCAAAAGCCAAAAGCTCGGACGCGAAAGGCGTCGCGAGGAGGCGGAGTCACATCCTCGGCTATGGAAATTGATAGTGGATGTTACGCACAAAGGCGTCGCACCCTTGCTCGTCATGCCCGGGCTTGTCCCGGGCATCCACGCCTTCTCTTGCCAGGAAAACTTCGTGGATGGCCGGGACAGGCCCGGCCATGACGAAGAGAGAGAGCGTTCGTGTGGCCGTGGAGTGCTTCGGTTGCGCTCGCAATGACTGAGGAACAAGATTGAAACGGAATCGTTACGCCCGCGCCAGGCCTCACACCGCCTCGCGTGAGCCCTCGTACAGTCGTGCCAGCAGCGATCTCGGCGTGTCCGATGGCAGCAAGCTTGCAACCGTCACGGTCGGGTCCGAGCGCGAGCGCCGGCCGTTGGAGGTGTGGCGCATCACGCTGGAAAGGCGCCGTGCGACCGCATGCGCTGCCCGCAAGTCAGTGTCGTTGAGCACCACCAGCACCGAGCCGTCGTGGTGGGCCGCGCCGAAGTCGGTCTGCCGCTTGAGACGGCTGATGATGCGTGCGCCATCGAGCTGCGCGCGCGGATATCCCGGATTGAAGGCGAAGCGCACCACCGACAGGCCGCCGCCGCCCGACAGCGTCTGCTCGACAGCTTTGGCAAAATCGCGGGCAAAGGCCGCGCTGGTCAGCAAACCCGTCTTCGGATCGAGCAGGCCGCCGGCGTCGATCGCCGCGAGCGTGCGGCTCAATTGTGCCTCAAACGCGTGCTGCCGGATCAGCGGCAAGGCCGCAGCGGCAATCTCGGCAGGCTGGCCGAAGATCGTTTCGAGATTGGCGAGGTCGTAAGCACGCGCCAACGGACCCGAGGTCAGAGCGATGGGCAGGTGGCGAAAGCGGGAATCCTCCGACAGCACGGTGAGGAAGGCATCGACCACACGTGGCGTGAAACCTTCGCTGAGCACAATGCCGTCGACGTCGCGGTTATTGAGATGGTTCGCGGCCGCCTCGATGCTGAGCGCGCCGACCACGCCCATGCGCTCGCCGAGCGCGACGGAAAGGGCAGGGTAGTTGCCGCCGCGGCCAACCAGGAGCGCGGTGGCATCACGCACGGAATCGATCTCGGGCAAGGGCAGTTGCGTCGCATCGTCCTCGAGCCTGCGCAGCACGGTCGCGTGCAGGGCGCGAATGCGCAAGGCGGCCGAAAGCCGCGCGACCAGGCGGTCCGGGTTGGCTTCGCTGCGCCAGAGCGGAAGGGCGTTGTCCGGCAGCGCGGTCACCGGATTGAGCGCGATCAGCGGAATGTAGGGCTTTCGCGCGCCGACCAGGCTCGCGAGCGCCTCGAATTGGGGCTGGGGCAGATTGGCCGCAGCGACCACGACCGCGGCCGGCTGCACCTCGCGAACCGCGCGTGGCGCTTCCGCAAACTTGGCATCGATCAGCGGAAACAAATTTGCGTCGTCGAGCGCGCGGGCAAAAGAGGGACGCCCCGCACTCGATACGATCAGAATCGGACCTTGCTGGGACATCGACAAACCCGCGACTCGGCAAAGCGTGCTGGAGCCGGAAATCCTAGTGTGCGGGCCTTAATGCAGTGTCAACGGAACCATAACCGCTGGTCTTCAGGCTGGCGCGGTGCGGTCGCGAAATGCTTCCACCATCAATGGGTTGAGCCCGAGTTCGGTCAGTGCCTCGCGGGCGCGGGCGTTGTCCTGGGCTCTTCCGGCCAGGCGATGGCCGCTCAAGCGATCGGGCAGGGCCGTGAGCAGCGCCCCTTGCCCGAGCCGTTTCGACCATTCCTGCAAATCCTGCGACAGGAAACGATAGCCGCCGACTGTCATGATGCCCGACGGCGGCGCGGTGACGCAGATGGCGCCGCTCTGCCGATCGATCCGCGCGGCATATTCGGTGTCGACATAATCGCGCGGCGGCTGTGCGACCAGCGAGTCGCTTGGCGGCGGCGGCGGTGCGTAGGCTGCGACCGTCACCATCGGGCCGCGCAGCCCGAGCGTGCCCTTGGGCGTCAGCAGGATTTCGCCGGCGATCGAGTGGCCCGCGAGCTCGCGCCGCGCGCCGTGCAGTCCCGGCTTGATGGGGGCGGGCGTGCCCTCCTCGGTGCGCCGTGCCCCGAACAGTCCGGCCTCGCCGAACAGGTACACATCCGTCATCGACGTCTGCTGCGCCGTCCAGGCGGGACTGGAGGCCACCTGTTCCGGGGCGCGCCAGAGGCCGATCACACGGCGCAAGCTCGGCAGCCGGCTTGCAAGATCGAGCTCGCCCAGCCGCAAGGCTAATTGGGCAGGCGCAATCAGCGTGTCGCAGCGATGCGCGATGATCTGTTGCTCCAGCACATCGCCATCGAAGGGATGGTGCAGGGCCAGCGTGGCCCCCGACAGCAACCAGCTCACCATCGACGCGGCAAGTCCGGCGAAGGAGCCCGGCGCGAAGGCCGACATGATGATCGCGCCCTGGGGCACATCGCTTTCCAGGGAGATCGCGAGCCCGCCCGCGATCAGGCTGAAATGCGGACGGGGGACGGCGCGAAACCCGTCCGCGGTCATATCGAAGGAAATGATTGCCGCCTTGCGTCCGTCCTGGATGGCGTTGCGCGTCGGCATGGCGTCGCGCGCCATCGCCTGGTCGAGCGAGGCCATGCCCTCCGGCAGGTCGCTGCCGAAGCCGCAGACATGCCGGATCGAAAACACCTCGGCGGCGGCGTTCATGGCGAGGTCGGAATGCAGGACGCCGTCGATCCTGCTGGCGGTGACGATGGCGCGTGCGCTGGTGCGGTTGAGCGCGGCGACCAGATCGGCCTGCCGCCACAATTGCGGGAGCAGCGCCACCACAAGGCCGGCTCGGTGCGCGGCGAGCACCGTCAGCATGAACTCGATCGTATTGGGGAGCTGGACCGCGATCACCGAATGGCTCGGCAGTCCCGCCTCGGTGAAATGGGCCGCCAGCGCCGAAATCGCGCGATCCGCCTCCGCATAGGTCAGGGCTCTCGGCGCCTGACCGGTGATGCGCTGCTTGTTCGGCGGATCGATCAGCGCCAACGTCTCGGGCTTTCGTGCCAGAATGCGCTGGAACAGCACGTCGAGGGTCGGCGAAGCGTTGATCTGGTTCACGTGATCCGGCTCACTTGGCTGACCAGGGCGAGGGGCTCATTTCGCAGGGACGTCTGGTGCTTGATGCTGCCACCAGCTCTCCGGCAGGTAGCCAAAGAGCGAAGTGGCCGCTGGACGTTCTATCCGATTCCAGCGTGCAATCCATTGCTCTCCGGCATTGAGCACGGGAATTGCGTAAAAGCCGGACATCAGGGCCCGGTCCAGCGCGCGCACGGCCGAGACGAAATCGTCATGCCCGCGCGCGGCCAGCAGCGCCGCGATCATGGCGTCGATCGCGGGGTCCTTGGCGCCCATGTAGTTGCGGGTGCCCTTGATGTCCGCGGCCTGGCTGCCCCAATAGAACGACTGTTCATTGCCGGGGGACAGCGACTGGTCCCAACGGTTCTGGATCATGTCGAAATCGAAGTCGAGGCGACGCTGGTCGAACTGTACGGGGTCGACGAGGCGAACCTTCGCCTCGATGCCGGCCCGCTTGACGTTGCCGGCAAACGCCAACGCGATGCGCTCCTGATCGCGGGTGGTGACGAGAATTTCGAAGCTCAGCGGCGCCTTGGTCTGGCGCTGCCGCAGGACGGTGCCGTCGAGATCGTAACCGGCTTCCGACAGCAGCCTGAGCGCGCTGCGCAGGCTTTCGCGGTCTCGTCCCGAACCGTCGGTGACCGGCAGGCGGTAGCTGCCGTCGAGAACGTCGGGCGCGATCCGGGCCGCGAACGGCTTCAAGAGCTCGCGCTCGCGCGCATCGGCGGGGCGCTCATAGGCGGACAATTCGGAGCCGGCAAAAAAGCCGGCCTTGCGCGAATACAGTCCAAAGAAGTAGTTGCGATTGACCCACTCGAAATCGAACAGCAGCGTCAGCGCCCTGCGCACCCTGATATCGGAGAACACCGGGCGGCGGGTGTTGAACACCAGAAATTCCGAAGGCTCGGGCAGGCCGGTCTTGATCGTGTCGCGTATCACCTTGCCGCTGCGTGCGGCCGGAAAATCATAGCCATCGTGCCAGCGCAGCGGCTCGGTTTCCGCGCGAAAGTCGTAGAGGCTGCGCTTGAACGCTTCGAATTGGCTGTTTGCCTCGCGGTAGAAGTCGAGCTTGATCTCATCGAAATTGTACAGCCCGCGGTTGACGGGCAGATCGCGGCCCCAATAGTCGGGATTGCGGGTGAGCGTGACGGAGGTGCCCGGCTTGACCTCGGTGACGCGATAGGGACCGGAACCGACCGGCGCCTTCAACGTGGTTTCCTCAAATGTGGCGATATCGGTCGCATGCCGCGGCAGGATCGGCATCAGGCCGAGGATCAGCGGCAGCTCGCGATCGTTGGCGCCGGCGAGATCGAATCGCACCGCGAGCGCATCCAGCGCTTCGGCCTTGGCGACCTTGGCGTAATATTGCCGGTGATTGGGGCGGCCGTGGTCGCGCAACAGCGCCCAGGAAAACAGCACGTCGTCCGCGGTGACCGGTTCCCCGTCGGAAAAGCGCGCATGCGGGTCGAGATGGAAGGTGACATAATCCCGGGCGTCATCCGTTTCCACCGATTTGGCGAGCAGGCCGTAGAGCGTGAAGGCTTCGTCATTGCCGCGCGCCATGAGGCTTTCGACCACATAGCCGCGGATCTGCTGCACTGCGAGACCTTTGACGATCAGGGGATTGAGGCTGTCGAAAGTTCCGAGCAGTCCCCAGGTGAGTCTCCCGCCCTTTGGCGCGTCGGGATTGACATAGGCCATATGATTGAAGCCGGGCGGCAGGGCCGGAGCGCCATGCATGGCTATGGCAGGGCTTTCCGCTGCAGCGAGCCGCGCGGGGGCTGCAAGAAGAGTGAGGCCAACGCCCAGCGCAAACGCGAGGCCTGCGACGTTGCACTTAGGCCTAAAATCTAACCCGGGGACGTAGGGAATTGATTCGGAATAGCTCACTGGCAGGTTCTAGCATAGCGCATCGCAACAGGTGTGTGACAGCGATCAAAAGCCATCAAACACGCTTGCCGGCATTGATCTTTTGGCTCGCCCCTGTATGAAGGCGGGCGATTGAGAATGGCTGCTGACGTGTCACGTATCCGCCTCAATTGACTAGGAGACAGCCGCGCGAGACGGCGAGGTGCGAGGTGCTAGCGCCTCCGGCGGTTTCGGGCGCTCCCGTTCAGAAAGGGTTTTCCGCAATGAATTTCCGCTATTTGGCCGCGTCGGTCGGGCCGCGTGGGCGGCTACTCGCCTTGTTGGCGGCAACCGCGCTGTCTGTTCCGTTTGTGCCTTACGCCCACGCTCAGGCTCCGGCCCCCGCGCCGGGTGCGAAGAAGGCAGCACCGAAGGCGGCCCCCCATGCGCCGGCTCCGGCAGCTCAGGCGCCTTCGCCTCAGCCCGCCCCGGGGGCCCAGGCGCAGCAGCAGCCGGCCCAGGGTCAGCAGCCGGCCGACCAGCAGATCCAGCTCATCTATGCGCCGTGGACCAAGTTCTGCCTGAAGGGCCAGGACGCCAATGCCAAGCAGGTCTGTTTCACCGGCAAGGACGGCCGCATCGAGTCCGGTCAGCCGGTGATCGCTGCGGTGATCATCGAGCCGGAAGGGGAGCCGAAGAAGATCCTTCGCGTGACGCTGCCGCTCGGCATGCAACTCCAGCACGGCACTCGCATCATCGTCGATAACAACCCGCCGCAGCAGAGCCCTTACGTGATCTGCTTCGCCAACGGCTGTATGTCCGACTACGAGGCGACCCCGGAACTGATCAACAACATGAAGAAGGGCCAGAACCTGGTGGTTCAGGCAATCAATGCCAACGGCGCGCCGCTGACGCTGCCGCTGCCGCTAGGCGAATTTGCCAAGGCCTATGACGGCCCGCCGACCGATCCGAAGGTGTTCGAGGAGACCCAGAAAAAGCTGCAGGAAGAATTGCAGAAGCGTGCCGAAGAGACGCGCAAGAAGCTCGAACAGACCCAACCCCAGCAACAGCAGCAGCCGGCCGGCGGCCCGGCACCCAGCGCGGCTGCCAAATAGCGGCGGCGCGAGCCACAAATTGATTCGAAAAAAGGCGCTTCCGGAAGGAAGCGCCTTTTCATTCAGGATTCTCTTGAGCTTACGGGGCGTATTTCACGCGCCGAATTAGTTCAACGAGGGATTGCGAGGCCGGTAGCCGCCCGATTTGTCCTTGATGAATATCTCGGAGACCTGCGAATGCCGGATCGGCTCCCCGGAATCGTCGGGCAGAAGATTCTGCTCGGAAACATAGGCCACGTATTCGGTTTCCGAGTTCTCGGCGAGCAGATGGTAGAACGGCTGGTCCTTGCGCGGGCGCATCTCCTCCGCGATCGACAGCCACCATTCCTCGGTGTTGTTGAATTCCGGATCGACGTCGAAAATCACGCCCCGGAAAGAAAAGATCCGGTGGCGCACGATCTGACCGATCTGGAACTTGGCGGTTCGCGCTTTGATCATTCCCTGTCGATAGACCATGACGAGCGGGGATGCTAGTGCCGAAGGGCCCGAATTAACCCTTTGTAACAGCCCCAGGGCGGGGGCAGCCTGCCGAAAATCCCTCCGAAATGACCGACATTCTCAATCTGGCCGTTCCTTATTTCGGCCTGATCTTCATCGGCTATGCCTGCGGCAAAGCCAAGAGCCTGCCTGAGGCCGGCCTTGCCTGGATGAATTTCTTCCTGCTCTACGTCTCCCTGCCGGCACTGCTGTTCGTCATCACCTCCAAGACGCCGTTTGCGGAGCTGAACAATCCGCCGTTCCTGATCGCGACCACCTTGGGGACGATGACGGCGTTTGCCCTCGCCTTGCTGATTGGGCGGTTTGCCGGCGGCCTCTCATTGCGTGAAGCGACGCTGGCCGGCCTTTCCGGGGGCTACGGGAATATCGGCTATATGGGCCCGGGACTCGCGCTCGCGGTGCTCGGCGCGAAGGCGGCGGCGCCGACGGCACTCATCTTTTGCTGCGACAGCATCTTCCTGTTCACGATCGTGCCGCTGTTGATCGAATTGACCGACCGCGATCACCCATCGGTGCTGCACGCGCTGGGCCTCGTGGTGCGGCAAATCACGCTCAATCCGCTCATCGTGTCGGCCGCGGCCGGTGCGCTGGCGGCTGGCTTCCACATCCGTTTGCCTGTTGCGATCGACAACACGCTTCTGTTCCTGCAGAACGCCGCAGCGCCCACAGCCCTTTTCGTGCTGGGCGTGACGGTGGCGCTGCGCTCATTCAAGCAGATCCCCTGGGAAGTGCCGGGCGTGATCGCGATCAAGCTCTTGATCCATCCGCTCGCGGCCTTTGGCTTGATGCTGCTGTTTGGGCCGTTCGCGCAGCCCTGGGCCGCGGTTGCGGTGCTGATGGCCTCGCTGCCGCCTGCGCTGAATGTGTTCGTGATCGCGCGGCAGAACGAGGCCTGGATTGAGCAGGCGTCCGTCGCAGTGCTGATCGGAACTTTTGCGTCCGTCGTCACGCTCACCAGCGTGATGTGGTTCATCCAGAGCGGCCGGCTGACCTTCCCATAGGCGTCCGCGGTTTTGCGCGAAAGGCGTGCCAGGACGGCGCCAGCCCTTCGCGCATGGCGAGCCGTCGCAACGGACCGATCGAGCCGATCAGATGCAGGCCGGCGGCGCGGAGCGACTGCATCGGCAGGAAATCGCTGAGCAGCGAACGGTTCGCAACGTCGATGACAAAGGTACGGCTCAATACGTCGGCACGCCGCGCAAAATTGTAGCGCTGCAGCACGTCCGACGCGCCGGGGTCCTTGCCGGCAAGCACCGCCTCACCCACGAGATCGGCAATGTCGGAGGCATCACGCAGGCCCAGATTGAGCCCCTGTGCCCCAATCGGGGGGATCACATGCGCAGCTTCCCCGACCAGGACGATGCGTTTGTGCGCAAATTGCTTCGGCCGCTCGATCGCCAGCGGAAAGACGTGCCGGCCCGCTTCCACCCGAACGCTGCCGAAGATTGAATGCGATTGCTTTTCGGCGGCCTCCGACAACTCCCCGTCGCTCAGCGCCAGCAGTCGCTCAGCCTCCCTGGGCGAGGTGACCCACACGATGCTGCAGCGGTTTCCCGGCAAGGGTACGAAGACGCAGGGGCCGTGAGAGGTGTGAAACTCCGTTGAAACGTTGCGGTGCGGCCGCGCATGGGCGATGTTGAAAGTGAGGGCGGCCTGGTTCAGCTCGCGTTTGGTAACACCGATTCCGGCCGCCTCGCGGCACAGCGAATGCCGTCCGTCGGCGCCCACCACGAGCCGTGCCGAGAGCGAGGCGCCGCTGGTCGTGAGGATCGCAACGTCCGCGTCATTCGAAAGCACGGTTTCGGCTTCGTCATCAAGCCGCATCAGGCCCGCGATTTCCGTCGCCCGTTGTTCCAGCGCCGCGACCAGGACACGGTTTTCGATGTTGTAGCCGAATGCCTCGAGGCCAATTTCGTCTGCGGAAAAGCACACCTCGGGCGCGCGGATCAGCCGCGCTGTGTCATCGACCAGTCGCATTTCGACCAGCGGCGCCGCCTGGTCGCGGCAGCGCTCCCATAGGCCGAGGCCCGTGAGAAAGTCGATGGAGCCGCCAAGCAGGGCGGTGGTGCGATTGTCCGCGTAAGGTGTGCGGCGCGCGATCAGCAACGTGTTGCTGCCGGCCTGAGCCAGCGCAATCGCCGCGGAAAGCCCGGCAGGGCCGCCACCGACCACGGCAACGTCGTAGGTCACTGGAGCGTTACTCATGACCCGACAATTCACCCTTCGGGCGACATTTTCAAGATCGCCGGTCCTGCGCCTTTCTTCCTGTGCAATAACGCGGCGGAAGGCCGCAAGGTCCGGTGTGCAAATCCCTCCGATTCCTGATAGCACTGCGCCGGCCATGATGGAGCAAGTCAGCCAGCCGGATATGCCGCACGCCGCGCCGGGTGCCCGGGCCGCCGCGTTCTCTGTGCATGTCTTAACCGCGCTCGGTGCCGGCATCGCATTGCTGGCACTGCTGGAAGCGGTGCGCGAGCACTGGGCCGCGATGTTTTTCTGGCTTGGCGCGGCGCTGATCATCGACGGGGCCGACGGTCCGCTGGCAAGGCGGCTGGACGTGGTGCGATTGCAGCCAAACTGGTCGGGCGACGTGCTCGATCTCGTGGTCGATTTCGTCACTTATGTCTTTGTGCCGGCCTATGCCATTACGGCCGGCGGACTGCTGTTGCCGCTGGCTGCGCCGCTGCTGGGCATCGGGATCACCGTGTCCGGCGCGCTCTACTTCGCCGATCGCCGCATGAAGGGGGTGGATAACCATTTCCGCGGCTTTCCTGGACTATGGAATCTGGCCGCGTTCTACCTGTTTCTGCTGCATTGGCCGCCGGCGCTGTCGAGCGTGGTCGTGCTCGTCCTGATCGCGGCGACCTTTCTGCCCTTCCACGTCTTGCACCCGGTTCGTACGCTTCGGCTGCGCTGGCTGACACTGGCCTTGATGGTGCTCTGGGCCGTGCTTTCCCTGCATGTGCTGCTCAGGGATTTCGATGTGGGGATGCCGGTCGTCATAGCCTTGTGCGCGATCGCGGCCTATGTCGTCGCCAGCGACGCCGCAATCCGTTTCCTGAGATCTTTGAAGTCATGATCCAACTGCTACTCAGCCCAGAGGCTTGGGCGGCGCTGTTGACGTTGACGGCGCTCGAGATCGTGCTCGGCATCGACAACGTCATCTTCATCTCCGTGATCGTGTCGCGCATCCAGGAGCCGCTGGCGAGGCGCGCGCGCCAAATCGGACTCGCCCTGGCGCTCTTATTCCGGATTTTGCTCCTCAGTCTCCTGGTCTGGCTGATCGGTTTGACCGAGGCTGTGCTGACCGTACGCGACGTGGCGTTTTCCTGGCGCGACATCATTCTGATCGGCGGCGGATTGTTTTTGATCGCCAAGGCGACTCACGAGATCCATGGCGAGGTCGAGAGCGACGAGGAGGCGCCCGCGAAGGGGCGGGGCGCAAGCGCGTTTGTTTGGGTGATTGCGCAGATCGTCGTGATCGACGTCGTGTTCTCGCTCGACTCCATCATCACCGCCATCGGCATGGCGCAGGACCTCGCCATCATGATCGCGGCGGTGGTGATCGCCTGTATCATCATGTATGCCTCCTCAGGCCCGATCGCCCGCTTCGTCGCGAACCATCCGACCACCAAGATGCTGGCGCTCGCGTTTTTGGTCCTGATCGGCGTCGCGCTGGTCGCCGATGGATTCCACTTCCACATTCCGCGCGGCTACATCTATTTCGCGATCGCCTTCTCGGCCGCAGTGGAATTCTTCAACATGCTCGCGAGGCGCAACCGGAGAGCGGGCGGCTGATGCGCATTCTGCGACCGTCGAGTTGACAAGACGGGTGCGATGGCATTCGTTTCACTTTTAGCAAATCGCCAGGGGAGGTGAGTGATGGTCAAGGCCGTGCGCGTGCACAAGGTGGGCGGGCCGGAAGCGCTGGTCTATGAGGCCATCGACGTGCCGACCCCCGCAACCGGCGAGGTGCGCGTCCGCCAGCACGCGGTTGGTCTGAACTTCATCGACACTTATTACCGCACCGGCCTCTATAAGGCTCCGGGATTGCCATTCATCGCGGGCAACGAAGCCGCGGGCGAAGTGGTCGCCGTCGGCCCTGGAGTGACGCATTTTCATCCCGGCGATCGCGTCGCCTATTACACCAATCTCGGCGGCTATGCGAGCGAGCGCAACATTGCATGGGACAAGCTGGTCAAGCTGCCCGACCATATCACCTATGAGCAAGGCGCCGTCTTGATGCTGAAGGGCCTGACGGTCTGGTACCTCCTGCACAAGACGTTCAAGGTCGAACCGCATCACCGCGTGCTGATCCATGCCGCCGCCGGCGGCATCGGGCTGCTCGCCTGCCAATGGGCGCGCGCGAAGGGCGCGCATGTGATCGGCACTGTGGGATCGAAGGCGAAGGCGGAGCTTGCGCTCGCGAACGGCTGCGATCACGTGATCCTCTACAACGAGGAGGATTTCGTGGCGCGCGTGAAGCAGATCAGCCGCAACGAATTGTGTGACGTCGTTTATGACGGCGTCGGCAAGGCGACTTTTCCCGGCTCGCTGTCCTGTTTGAAACGGCGCGGCTTGTTCGTCAGCTTCGGCAACGCCTCAGGACCCGTGCCACCTTTCGCGATCGCCGAGTTGAACAATCACGGCTCGCTGTTTGCGACGCGCCCAAAACTGAACGACTATATCGGCACCCGCAAGGAATTGCTTGAGGGTGCCGACACGCTGTTCGCAGCCGTCATCAACGGCACACTGCACGTCCCCATCAATCATGCCTATGCTCTGAAGGACGCGGCCAAGGCCCATGTCGATCTGGAGAGCCGCGCGACGACAGGGGCTTCGATCCTGAAGCCGTAGCCGCCCTGTCGCGATGTGCCGTTCGTCGCGGGCCGTGGTGCCATATGCTATGCAGCGGTGCTCCATTCAAACAGCTCATCCAGGCCTGCGGTTTCGGGAAGTCCGAGCATCAGATTGAGATTCTGCACCGCGGCACCTGACGCGCCCTTGCCGAGATTGTCGAGCACGGCCACAAGCCTAGCTTGCCCAAGTTTATCCGAGCCGAACACGTAAAGCTTCAATCTGTTGGTCCCGTTCAAGGCCTCCGGCGCCAGAGTCGTGATGGACGCCGCTTCATCCAGTGTCGCCACGTCAACAAAATGCTCACCGGCATAGGCTTTGGCGAAAGTGGCATGAAGATCGGCAAGCGCCGGCTTGGCCGGCAGCGCATAAAGGGGGAGCGGCACTTCGACGATCATGCCCTGGGCATAACGGCCGACCGCTGGCGCAAACAGCGGAGCATGATCGAGCCCGCCATGCGACCTCATCTCAGGGACATGTTTATGGGCCAGAGATAGCGCGTAGACGCGATAGGGAGCGCGCGTGAACACCGGCGAGGCTTCGTCTTCGAATTCTTCGATCATCTTGCGGCCGCCGCCGGTGTAGCCGGAGACCGCGTTGACGGTGACCGGCCAACTGCGTGGCAACAGGCCGGAATCCACCAGCGGCCGCACCAGCGCTATGAAGCCGGTCGGATAGCAACCAGGATTGGCCACAAAGCGCGCCTTGGCAATCGCCTCGCGCTGTCCCTTTGCCATTTCCGGAAAGCCGTAGGCCCAGCCGTCCAGGGTCCTGTGCGCGGTCGAGGCGTCGATCACGCGAACAGCCTTGTTTTCGATCAGGGTCACGGCCTCGCGCGCCGCATCGTCGGGCAGACAGAGGATTGCCACGTCGGCGCCGTTGAGCATCTCCTTTCGCGCCTGCGGGTCCTTCCGCCGCGCCGACTCGATCGAGATGAGCTCGACATCGGTCCGACCGAGCAACCTCTGGCGGATTTGCAGGCCCGTCGTTCCGGCCTCGCCATCGATGAAGACTTTCGCTGCCATGTTCGTATGTTCCAATTTCCTTCGCTACGCCACCCGCCTCGCGGCTCCGGCCTTGGTCAGCATCGTGTCGAGCTGATCGGTCATCTGCAAGATCTCCTCCCGCGTGACATTGAGCGCGGGCATAAAGCGCAGCGTGTCCGGCCGCGGCGAGTTGAGCAATAACCCGGCTTCAAGCGCCTGCGCTACCAGCGCGGCACCAATTGGCAGCTTCAGATCCAGCGCGAGCAGCAGGCCGCGCCCGCGCACCTCGCCGAGGCCGTGCCGCGTCGACAGGCGCTGCAATTCAGCTTCCAAGAACAGGCCGGTATCAGCCACCGATTTCAGGAACGCCGGCCGGCTGACCTCGTCGAATACCGCAAGGCCCGCCGCGCACATCAGCGAATTGCCATTGAATGTGCCGCCTTGGTCGCCATGCTCGAAACAGGAGGCGCGTTCGGTGGCGAGCAGTGCGGCGAGCGGCGCGCCTCCGCCAATGCCCTTGCCGAGTGTCATGATGTCGGGCGTGATCTCCGCATGCTCGTAATGGAAGAGCTTTCCGGTACGGCCCATGCCGGTCTGTATCTCGTCGAAAATCAAGAGCAGGCCCTGCTCCTGCGTCAGTGTCCGCAAATCCTTCAAGAATTGGTCGGTCGCCGGCCACACGCCGGCTTCGCCCTGGATCGGCTCCAGCATCACGGCGACGGTGTTCTTGTTGATCAGCTCGCGGACGGAGGCGATGTCGTTCAACCGCGCCTTGGAGAAACCCTTGACCTTGGGTTCGAACAGCGGCTCGAAGGCCTTCTTGCCCGAGGCGGACATGGTCGCCAGCGTCCGGCCATGAAAACCGCCTTCGAAAGTAATAATTTCGAACGCGCCGCCCTTATGCAAGGCGCCATATTTGCGTGCGAGCTTGATGGCACCTTCATTGGCTTCCGCGCCCGAATTGGCGAAGAACACCTGGTCGAAGCAGCTCTTCTCGACCAGCGCCTTGGCGAGTCTGAGGCTCGCCGCGTTGTAATAGGCAGGGCTTGCTGTGATCAGGGTTTTCGCCTGACTCGCGATCGCTTGCGCCACAAAAGGCGGCGAATGTCCGAGGCAGTTCACCGCCCAGCCCTGAATGAAATCCAGGTAGCGCTTGCCGGTATCATCCCACAGCCAAGAGCCTTCGCCGCGCACGAACACCTTCTTCGGGCGCGCGGTGATGTCCATCAGCGCATCAAACGGATGGGCGGCGTTGGTCATGTCCGATGTCTCCTGCAGTGGGATCAAACGTGGGGCTGAAATGCAGAGAAGGCCGCAACTTCCTGGGTTGCGGCCTTCTCGAAAACCTCAGAGCTGATAATCTGTTCAGCGCTGGCGTCGGACATGGCGCAACCCGTCATCGTCACGGCGGTGACGACGGAAAGCTGCGCGGCGCTGGGTCCGAGTGAAGATCATGGCGCGTGCCCTTACAGCCGAAGGGCACCGGTGTCAAGCAGCCCGGAAACCCGGACGTTCCTGGTCTGACGCGGGAGGCTCGTACCAGACGGTAACAACGATGCAAGGAGAGGTCCCATCGCCCGACTTCTTGGCGATGGCCGTGACCACAGTCTCGGATTTGATGATGCTCGCAGAACCGAGCTTCTCCAGCCAGACGTTGATCTGCTCTTCGATCACGCTCGGGCTGACATCCATAAAGATCTTGACCTTCAGGGGCCTCGGCATTGTGTGTTCTCCTGCAGCGTTAGATCAAACCAGGATACCATCAGCGCCAAGGGGCAGGGGCTCAAAAGCCCGCGACGCTGCCGTGCAGATCGTATTCGTTCGAGCGGTCGATCTTCGCCGTGACGATTTCGCCGACGCGCAACGGGCGGCGGCTTGAGAGATAGACCGAGCCATCAATCTCCGGCGCGTCGGCCTTTGAACGACCCTTCGCCGCTGTCGGCCCGACTTCGTCGATGATGACCTGCTGTCGCGTGCCGACCTTGCGCTTGAGCCTGCGCGCGGAGATCTTTTGCTGGCGTGCCATCAGCGCCTTCCAGCGCTCCTGTTTGACCTCGTCGGGCACGGGATTGGGCAGCGCATTCGACGTCGCACCCGCCACGGGCTCGTATTTGAAGCAGCCGACGCGATCGAGCTCGGCCTCATCAAGCCAATCCAGCAGATAAGCGAAATCGGATTCGGTCTCGCCGGGGAAGCCGACGATGAAGGTCGAGCGCAGGGCGAGTTCCGGACAGTCGGCGCGCCATTTTGCGATTCGCGACAGCGTCTTGTCCTGCGCCGCGGGACGCCGCATCGCCCTCAGGATTTCGGGGCTTGCGTGCTGGAAGGGAATGTCGAGATAGGGCAGCACCTTGCCTTCGGCCATCAACGGGATGACCTCGTCGACATGGGGGTAGGGATAAACGTATTGCAGCCGCACCCAAGCACCGAGTTCGCCGAGCTCGCGTGCAAGATCGACGAATTTGGCGCGGACCTCGCGGTCCTTCCAGGGGCTTGCCGCATAGCGCAGATCGACGCCGTAGGCCGAGGTGTCTTGCGAAATGACCAGGAGCTCCTTGACGCCCGCGCCCACCAGCCGCTCCGCCTCGCGTAGCACGTCGTCGGCAGGTCGCGACATCAGGTCGCCCCGCAATTTCGGGATGATGCAGAAGCTGCAGCGGTTGTTGCAGCCTTCGGAGATCTTCAGATACGCGTAGTGCCGCGGGGTCAATTTGATACCTTGCGGCGGCACCAGGTCGAGATGGGGATTGTGCACTGGAGGCAGCGCCCGGTGCACAGCATCCAACACGGTCTCATACTGCTGCGGTCCAGTGATCGAAAGCACGCCGGGATAGGCGGTTTCGATCGCTTCCGGTTCCGCCCCCATGCAGCCGGTAACGATGACCTTGCCGTTCTCCGCCATGGCCTCGCCGATGGCGGCAAGCGATTCCTGCTTGGCGCTGTCCAGGAACCCGCAGGTATTGACGATGACGATGTCGGCGCCATCATGCTTGCGGGCGAGCTCATAGCCTTCCGCACGCAGGCGCGTGATGATCCGCTCGGAGTCCACGAGCGCCTTGGGGCAGCCGAGGCTGTGGAAGCTAATGCGCGGCGCTCTATCCATGTAATCGGCTCTGAATCGTCTCTGAATTGTCGGGGTATTCGGTCTAACTAATTGTGCCCATAGAAAAATTCAATTAGCGAAAGCGTTGCTATGGTGGCGTGTTGCACGTAATAGGCGACTGGAATCCACCAATGCCTTGGGACCTGTTAGATTCATGAACGGCCGAAACTCGGCCCAATCGAGCCGCAGAACTTCATCAACAAGGGGGCGTATGGGCGACGCATGCTTCGGAGTGAAGCTGTAGCCCACAACGTTGTCGGAGCCGCCTTAGGGGCCTTACTTTGGGGTAGCGTGCGCCGAAAAGTTTAGCCGCTCCAGGCCGAGATATTGTTGGTGCTCCAATTGCGCTGATAAATTC
This sequence comes from Bradyrhizobium sp. ARR65, assembly GCF_000472385.1. Classification (GTDB taxonomy): domain Bacteria; phylum Pseudomonadota; class Alphaproteobacteria; order Rhizobiales; family Xanthobacteraceae; genus Bradyrhizobium. Next base: position 803 of record NZ_AWZU01000084.1, on the reverse strand, counting down.
AACGGTGGCAACAAACTGATTTCCAATGGACCGGAAGAGCGATCGTGAGCACGTACGAGCAAGACATTCGGAGAGCGCTCAAGGCCGAACTCGGCTCGGGTTGTTTGAGAGAGATCGGCCCGGCTGAGGATATTTTCGACTTACTGAGGAAGGCGTACCCCCTCAGCGGTTCGAAGATCGATTGGAGGCTTGTCCCGGGTGCCGTCGAGTGCACCGCCGGAGACGGATTGAAGCAAATCAGTCGATTCCTGAGATTCTTCGATGAAATGTGTAGCCGTTTCGAATTGAGCGGCCCGGTCATTTATGTCGGCGACAGCGCGACAGAATTCGCACTGGCCGGATCGCTTGAAACAATGCGTCGGGTTTCGTCAGTACTCATTGAAATTCCGCAGCATCACTACTTCGTTGGCCCAAACGCGTCTTGGTGCATTTGTTTGACGATGGAGAACGATTTAGATTTTGCCACCTCTGATATGCCACCCTTTAGAGCGGTTCACGATTTTATTGAATCGAGGGGATTCCGCTGGAGGGCGGCTTGTGATTCAAGATGCTGGCTGGAGTGGAGGCCAGCATCTGATGGTCCGACCTCTTTCCAATGATCTGCGCAAGCGTGTGGTTGCGGCGGTTGCGAAGGGTGAGAGTTGCCGTTCCGTGGCACTGCGGTTCGGCGTTGCAGTGTCCTCGGTGGTGAAGTGGTCGCAGCGCTATCGCTCGACCGGTTCAGTCGTGCCCGACAGGATGGGCGGGCACCGCAAGCGGGTGCTGGAGCCACACGGGGCCTTCATCAAGGAACGGCTTCGCCA
>NZ_AWZU01000083.1 GCF_000472385.1 Bradyrhizobium sp. ARR65 | reverse complement strand
CACCGGTTCATATCGGAAGTCTCCGAGTGCCGCGGGACCATCGATCTTGCGAAGAGCATCGAAGTGGACAGCATAACGAGCATCTTCCAGGCGAGCGCCAAGAATAAGCGACGCTCTTTTGCAAAGACTCTCTGCCGACAAACTAAGGTCAATCGCGATCTCGGCTTGGCTGTATTCGCGCCGGATCTTTTCTATTGTCGTGGACTCCAGATTGGCTCGCTGTTCAATCAGCAGCTTCTCGTATCCTGATTGAATCCCTTGCTCGCCACGCAGTTGAAAATATGCCTTCAGCCTGCAGTGCTGCAATGCGCCGATAACTTCGTCTGTTATCCTGGAGGACATCGCGTACCTCCTTTGCCATCTTCAAATGGGGGATGCTTATTGCGCGCGATTATCGCCTAATTCAGGCTCCCAGGACTGTTGGTGAAGTGAGTACAGAGCACGGGTTGGGCAATTCGTGCGAAGAAGCCGCCGAATTTACGATTGAGGAGGAGGCCTGTTGTCGGACCGAACGGCGCGGATTATTTTGTCAACCGTCTGAGTATAGCGATAGACGACCAAGCAAGAGTATTTCTGGTGCGGTGATCCCGCTACGGCCAAATAGTCCCTGATAAGCTCCTCCTGATCTGACTGGTGGGCCCGGCAGGACTCGAACCTGCAACCAGACCGTTATGAGCGGCCGGCTCTAACCATTGAGCTACAGGCCCCCGAGGCGTTCCGCCTGGCGGTGCGGCCTTCGTTTACAGGGCGGCAGGCCTTGGTGCAATGGTGCGGGCGCGGGGTCGGGGATGGGAGTTGTGCGCCGCCCTTGGGCGCGTTCCAGGCCGGTAGCTTCGAAGGCGGGTCCTCAAATGTCACCCGCAGCCACACCGGCAAAGGCAGCTTCGTTGCTGCCTTCTGCCGCCGGGGTCAAAATTCACGGCGAACCGCGCACGATCGCTGCTGTGCCGCGGTCGGCTTGCGCCACCATATGCAAAATGCTGGTCCGATTGCGTCCCGCTTTTTTCGCCGCGTACAGCGCCGAATCGGCCGTCGACATGAGCCGGTCGAGAAAGGCCCCTTGTTGAACCTGGCCGACCGAGATTCCGGCGCTCGCCGTGGCCATGATTTCAACGTCGTCATGCAGGATTGGGGTTTGCGCGAATGCGGCGCGCACGCGATCGACAATGAGCCTTGCTTCGTTGATGGTCGTGTCCGGCAGCAACAGCGCGAATTCCTCCCCGCCGATCCTGCCGAGGATGTCGGTTTGGCGGATCGTGCGCGCGGCGCGTTCCGCGAACTCGGCAATGACCTTGTCTCCGGCAGGATGGCCGTAATTGTCGTTGATGGCCTTGAAAAAATCGATGTCGAAGAGAGCAATCGCAATCTCACGCGACTTGCCGGAGAGCCTGGCGAGCTGAGCCGCGCTCGCCTCGAAGAAGCCGCGTCGATTGAGGATGCCGGTCAACTGGTCGTTCATCGCGAGATCGCGGAGGCGGCGCTCGGAGCGTTCGCCAATCATCAGGATCCCGAGAACGACGATCGCGACCATTGCGACGGCGGATTGGAAGGGCGCAAAGGTGAGCCATCCCCGCAGCGGGCCCTGGCCGACCTCATCGCGCATGGCAAAGAGGGCGATCGCCTGGCTGTAGCTGACCACCGTCTCGAACAGGCAGATGAGCGCGATGCAGAGGCGGGGCGAGAGCTCCCTGGAAGACGAGCGCCACAGGTCGAGGCCGATCAATAGCGTCGTGGTGCCGATCGCGAGATTGAAGTGCATCTGCCGCAGCGCAAAGCTATGGTAGACGAAGGGCAGGCCCAGCGCCCAGATGGACGGCGGCAGCAAGGCTAGTCTCGGCAGCGGTCGCTCGTCGAAAACGCGCAGTCCCGACCAAAGCGCGCCGGCGCCAAACAATGCGAAGAACCCGGGAACGCCCAGGGCGGTGAGATAGGGCAGCGTCTGGCGTTGCGCGGCAAGAACGACGCCAAACCCGGACAGCAAAAATCCGAGGATCCACCAAGAATAGGATCTCGTCGAGCGATCCCGTATCCATGTGATCACGATGATCAAGAAACCGATCGCGCATGCGGCTTCAGCCAACAGCCCGACGGTGAACATATCGAACAAGGACCACACTCCGGACCTTTCTCCAAGCGATCACCTAGTCGCCGCACATTAATGGAGCGAGAGCTGATTCACTACAATTCTAACGATTGAAGGCTTGTGATGAACGCCTGCGTCCGCCCGCCGGTGGCGCGGGGAGAGGCCGCGAGAGATCGGAGATCCTTGGGCCGGTGCTCACCTCGCTCGCCCGGATCGCGCGGCCTCAATCCACCGACACGCCCGCGAACTCCACCACCTTGCGCCATTTTTCGGTTTCATCGGCGATCAGCTTGCCGAACTCCGCAGGCGTCATCGGCTTCGCGATGCCGCCAGTTTCCGCGAGACGCGCCACCAGCTTCGGATCCTTCAAGGCCTCGTTCACCGCCGTGTTGAGCGCATCGACGATCTCGGGCGGCGTGCCCTTGGGCGCCGAGATGCCATAAAAGCCGACGGACTCGAATCCCGGGACGGTTTCGGCGATCGCGGGAATGTCTGCCACGCCGGGCCAGCGCCGTGGCGAAGTCACCCCGAGCGCGCGGACAGTGCCGCCGCGCGCCTGTTCCAACGCGGAAGGCAGGTTGTCGAAGATCAACTGCACCTTGTTGGAGATAATATCGGGCATGGCGACTGCGGAGCCGCGATAGGGCACATGCACCATCTCGCATTTGGTCATCGCCTTGAACAGCTCCGCCGACATGTGCACCGAGGTGCCGTTGCCGGAGGATGCAAAGGAGATCTTGCCGGGATTGGCCTTGCAGTAATCGATGAACTCCTGAACCGTCTTCACCGGCATCGCATTCGACACGATCAGCATGTTGGTGAGCTGCATGATGCTCGCGACCGGCACGGTATCGCGCATGAAGTCGAACGGCAGATGCTTGTACAGCGAGGTGCTGATCGCGTTATTGGGCGCGACGAACAACAGCGTGTAGCCGTCCGGCGGCGCATTGATCGCAGCCGCGGCGGCAATGTTGCCGCCCGAGCCTGCGCGATTTTCAACGATGAATTGCTGGCCGAAACGGTCCGAAAGCCATTGCGCCATGATCCGGGCCACCGTGTCGACCGGGCCGCCCGCGGCAAAGCCGATCAGCCAGTGCACCGGCCGGCTCGGATAGGTATCGGCGGCGGACGGCGCGGTCCCGACAGCCAGTGCGACGACACAGGCGAAGGCGGCCAGAGCGCCGCGCAGGCTTGCGAGCATGATTTCCCCCCGGATCATTTCTTCTTGATGACCCATGCTTTCATAAATTTCTGCGCTTGCCTACACGTCGCGCCCGGCCATGATCGGACATCTTGACGCGCGGAAATCGGAAAGCCGATGCCAAGAACCAAAATGAGCCGGCTCGTTTGCGCTGCGATATTGATGCTGGCCGGAGCAGCCGTCGCACAGGAGGGAGGCAAGGCCATTTCGAAGACCCCGGTTGTTCTGGGAACGGCGACGCCCGGTGGCGGCTTCCCGCTCTATGGCAATGCCTTTGCGGAGGTGATGAACGCGGCGGATCCCATGCTGGCGATCGAGCCGCGCAACACCAAGGGCAGCAACGAGAACATTCCGCTCCTCGAACAGGGCAAGCTCGATATCGGCCTCGTGGCCGGCGAGCCTGCTTACGAAGCTTTTCTGGGCCTCGCGGGGCGGCCGAAGACGAATGTCAAAATCCTCACCGCGATGTATTCCTCGCCGGGGATGTTCGTGGTGCGCGCCGACAGTCCCTACAGATCGATCCGCGACCTCGTTGGGCAGCCGGTCGCGTTCGGCGCCAAGGGCTCCGGCCTGCCGATCCTGTCGCGCTACATCCTCGATGGTCTGGGCCTAAAGCAGGACGAAGACTTCAAATCGATCTATCTCGACCGCGCCGGTGATGGACCCGCGATGGTGCTGGACGGGCGCGCCGCCGCGCTCTGGGGTGCAGGCATCGGCTGGCCGGGCTTTGCGGTGGTGGCATCAAGTCCGCAACGGGCGCGCTTCATCGCGCCTGGCGCCGACGAGATCGCGCGCATCCGCGCCAAGCACAGTTTCCTGAAGCCGTTGACCGTGCCGGCCGGCAGTTATCCCGGCCAGACCGCGGCGATCGCTTCCGTCGGCTCCTGGAGTTTTGTGCTCGTCCGAGAAGACCTCCCGGAGGATGTCGCCTACCATCTCGCCCGCACGCTGCATGGCGTGGAAGGCACGTTATGTCAAAAGTTGGCGCAAGCCTGCGAAACAACGGCAGCGAATACGGTCGCTGCGGCGCCGGATGTGGCGCTGATCCATCCGGGCGTGCTCAAGTATTTCCGCGAGATTGGAATCGTAAAATAACTCGCCGTCGTCCCGGCCAAGCGAGCGACAGCGAGCGCTGAGGCGGGACGACGATCGGAGTTTGCTGCGCGCCGCGCGCCTTACTTCTTCACCATCGGACACGCCGGATCGGGCGGGCCGAAAGCGTCCTCGCCGGAGATCTTGGACAGGACCTTGTAATAGTCCCAGGGGTATTTGCTCTCTTCGGGCTTCTTGACCTGGACCAGCCAGAGGTCATGCACCATCAGATTGTCCGCGCGCAAGCGGCCGTTGCGGGCGAAGAAATCCTCGATCGGCTTCTCGCGCATCTTTGCCGCGACCTTGAGCGGATCGTCGGTGCCGGCTTCCTTGATCGCCTGGAGATAATGTATTACCGACGAATAGACGCCTGCCTGCCACATCGTCGGCATCCGGTTCATCTTGGCGAAGTAGCGCTTGGACCATTCGCGGGTCTTGTCGTCCATGTCCCAATAGAACGAGGTGGTGAGCAGGAGCCCCTGCGCGGCCTGCAGTCCCAGACCATGAATGTCGGTGATCAGCGCGAGCAAGGCCGCCATCTGTTGGCCGCCCTGGAACACACCGAACTCCGAACCGGTCTTGATCTCGTTCATGTTGTTCGGCGGACCCGCGGCGATACCGATGATCTTGGCTTTCGAAGCCTGGGCCTGCAGCACGAAGGAGGAGAGATCGGGCGTTGCGAGCGGCGGCCGCACCGAACCCAGCACCTTCCCACCATTGGCGGTGACCACGCTCGATGCGTCGCGCTCCAGCGAATGTCCGAACGCGTAATCGTCGGTGATGAAGAACCACGTGTCGCCGCCACGCTTGACCACCGCCCGTGCGGTGCCGACCGCGAGTGCGTGCGTATCGAACACCCACTGAATCGCGTAGGGCGAGCAGAACTTGCCGTGGAAATCCGCCGTGCCGGTCGAATGGGTGATGAAAAGCTTCTTCTTCTCGTTGGCGATGTTCTGCACAGCGAGGCCCACGGCGGAGACCGGCACGTCGACAATGAGATCGACCTGTTCCGTGTCATACCAGCGCCGCGCAATCGCGCCGCCGATATCCGGCTTGAGCTGGTGATCGCCGACGATCACGCTGATCGGCTTGCCCAGCACCTTGCCGCCGAAATCGTCGACGGCCATTTGGGCCGCCGTGACCGAGCCTTGGCCGGTCGGTGTCGAAGCCGGGCCGTTCATGTCGGTTAGCACGCCGATCTTGACCACGTCGTCGGATATTTGTGCGTGCGCAGCAGGCGCGGCCAGCGTCGCGACCGCCAGCGCGGCAAGCACGGTTCGTCTTGCGGATGTCACGTCTTGTCCTCCCCGGATGATGATGGCCTGTTTTTCGTTGTTTTCGGCCATGCTGGCTTTAGCTGCAAATTGGTTGTATTTGCAACTAATTCTTCGGCATCGGGTCGAGCCGCTTGCTAGCCGTCACGCCGCGAAGCGAATTTGCCCCGCGGGCGTGGTGTCATAGCCGGAGAGGTCGGCTGCCCGCTGCTTCATCCGCTTGCTGGAGAGAAAGCCGATCAGCGCCTGCATGCCGGGACGGAAGTAGCTGCGCTGGCGCATCAACAGGTCGAAATCTTCCCAGAGCAGGGGTACGAAATCGAGGCCGGCTGACCTGGCCGCGGCGCGGGTGGCGATGCCGCAATCGGCTTGGCCTGTCGCGATCGCCGCGGCGAGGTCGGGTCCGGTCAGGCAGGGCGGCTCCAGCCGGCGCAAATCTTTCAGCGAAGCGCCGATGCGCGTGAGCAGCTCTTCGAGCAGCAATTGTGCGCCGGCGCCCGCTTGCCGCACCGCGATCTTGGCCCCGGACGCCAGGACATCGGGAAGACTGTGCAAGTGCTTCGGGTTCTGGGGCGCGACCAACAGCCCCTGTTCGCGCTTGGCAACGCCGATCAGTACGGCGTCATGCAGCCCCGGCATCGCACGCACTGTCGCGACGTTTGGGTCTCCGGCGCGGTTGTCCGAGGCTTCATCGCTGTGGAAATGGATCGCGGTGGCCATGACCTCGCCGCGCAGCAAGCGGTCGACGCCGCGCGTGGTGCCTTCGTTGAGCGAGGCCAATCCGGAACCGGACTCGCGCAGGCTCCATTCCAACAAATCGTCTTGGCTGCCGCCGACGATCGGCGGAGGGGCGGCGGCCATCATGCCGGTCGGCCGCGCCAGCCCCGAGAGCACCCAGAGATCGAGCTCGTGACGCGGAAACAGCCATTTGCCGGTCACCTTGCTGCAGGGGATGGCGCCGGAGGTCACGAGCTCATAGAGCTTGCGCTCCCCGAGCCGGAGGTATTCCGCTGCCTCGCTGGTGGTCAAAAATTCCATCCTGCATTTCTATGCATATTTATGCTTAGGCTCAACCAATTGACAAAGCGCGGAATCTTTGCCGAACAAGGCCGAGGGAGGAGCCATGCCGGACCACGCAAGCGCCTGGGACCTGATCTTGAGCGGCGATGCGGCGCTGTTTGCCATCGTGCGGCTGTCGCTGGCCGTCAGCCTCTCCGCAGTCGCGTTGGCGGCTCTCATCGGCATGCCCTTAGGAGCGCTGCTGGCGCTGACGCGATTTCCCGGCCGGCCCATTCTCGTGGTCCTGCTCAATGCCGCGATGGGCCTGCCGCCGGTGGTCGTAGGGCTCGCCGTTTATCTCCTGCTGTCGCGATCCGGGCCGCTTGGCGCGATGGGGCTGTTGTTCACGCCGAGCGCGATGGTGATCGCCCAGACCATTTTGATTGCGCCGATCCTGGCGGCGCTGACGCGCCAGACCGTCGAGGATCTCTGGATCGAGTATCGCGATGAGCTCGGTGCGATGAATGTGGGTCCGTTCTCCCGCGTGACGACGCTGCTCTGGGATGCGCGCTTCAGCCTGCTCACCGCGCTGCTCGCCGGCTTTGGCCGCGCGGCTGCGGAGGTCGGCGCGGTGATGATCGTCGGCGGCAATATCGACGGCTTTACTCGCACAATGACAACTGCGATCGCGCTGGAAACGTCCAAGGGCAACCTGCCGCTGGCGATGGGGCTCGGGCTGATCCTGGTGGTGATCGTGATCGCGATCAATGCCGCGGTCTGGGGGACGCGCCTCTGGTCCGAACGGCACGTGGGCTGATCATGCGTGCGCCTTCGAGCGATCTGCCGCTGGTTCTCGAAAATGTCTCGCTGCGGGCGGGCGCGACCGCGATCCTCGACGGCTTGAATTTGACGATCACGCAAGGAGCGCCGACGCTGCTCATCGGACCGAACGGCGCGGGGAAGACCAGCCTGTTGCGGCTGTGCATGGGTCTCACGGCACCGTCCTCCGGCCGCATCACCTGGGGCGGCCGCCTTGATCGCGCGCCTACGCGTCGCGCCATCGTGTTCCAGCGCCCGGTGATGCTGCGCCGCTCTGCCTCCGCCAATGTCGCCTACGCGCTCGCGCAAGCGGGCGTGCCGCGGAAGGATCGGGCGTCGCGCATTGCCGATCTCCTGCAGCGCGTTGGACTCGCCGAGCTGGCGCACCGGGCAGCGCGGCGGCTGTCGGGCGGCGAGCAGCAGCGGCTGGCGCTCGCACGCGCGCTGGCGCGTGAGCCCGAGATTTTGCTGCTCGACGAGCCCACCGCCAATCTCGATCCCGCCGCGACGCGCGGAGTGGAAGAGATCATCCAGATGGCGGCGCTGTCGGGCATCAAGGTGGTGATGGCCTCGCACGATCTCGGCCAGGTCCGGCGCCTTGCCGGCGATGTGATCTTCCTCTTGCGCGGGCGCCAGCACGAGCGCGCTCCGGCGCGCGACTTCCTCGACCATCCATCGTCCGCAGAGGCGGCCAGCTTTTTGCGCGGCGATCTCGTGATCTGAACGGTGAAGGAACAAGAGATGTCTCGGCTGACATCCTCTCTGCTTGCGGGCTTGTTGCTCGTCATTGCGAGCGCCGCGAGCGCGGCGGACCGCTCGATCGTGGTGGCCTCGACCACCTCGACCCAGGATTCCGGCCTGTTCGGCTATCTCTTGCCGATTTTCAAGCAAAAGACCGGCATCGAGGTGAAGGTGATCGCGCAAGGTACGGGGCAGGCGCTCGACACTGCGCGGCGCGGCGATGCCGACGTCGTGTTCGTCCACGCCAAGCCGCAGGAAGAGAAGTTCCTGGCCGAAGGCTATGGCGTGAAGCGTTATGACATCATGTACAACGATTTCGTCCTGATCGGGCCGAAGAGCGATCCCGCCGGCATCAAGGGCAAGGACATCGAGACCGCGCTGAAGATGATTGCCGAGAAGCACGCGCCCTTCGTTTCGCGCGGCGACCGCTCGGGGACGCACACCGCCGAGTTAAGCCTATGGAAGCAGTCCGGCATCGACATCGCCGCCGCCAAAGGCCCCTGGTATCGCGAGATTGGGCAAGGCATGGGTGCCGCGCTCAACACCGCGAACGCCATGGGCGCTTACACGCTCTCCGATCGCGGCACCTGGATTTCCTATCAGAACAAGGGCGATCTCGAGATCGTCGTCGAGGGCGACAAGCGGCTGTTCAACCAATACGGCGTGATGCTGGTGAACCCGGAAAAATATCCGCACGTGAAGAAGGAGGACGGCCAGGCTTTTGTCGACTGGCTGATCTCGCCGGGGGGCCAGGCGACCATCGCAAATTACAAGATCAACGGCCAGCAGTTGTTCTTCCCCGATGCAGGGAAGGGGAGTTGAGATCCGTCATTGCGAGGAGCGAAGCGACGAAGCAATCCAGCGTCTCACGCGTGGCTCTGGATTGCTTCGCTTCGCTCGCAATGACGTCTTTGCGGCGGGATAAACTCTTCCATTCAACTGCGCAAGCCCGGCGCCTCCTGGCCGGTGCGCGCCACATACTCCGTGTAGCCGCCGCCGTACTGGTGAATGCCCTCCGGCGTCAGCTCCAGCACCCTGTTGGACAGCGCGGCGAGGAAGCGGCGGTCGTGCGAGACGAACAGCATCGTGCCCTCGAAGTTCGACAGTGCCGTGATGAGCATTTCCTTGGTCGCCATGTCCAGGTGGTTGGTCGGTTCGTCCAGCACCAGGAAGTTCGGCGGGTCGTAAAGCATCTTGGCCATGACGAGGCGGGCCTTCTCGCCGCCCGAAAGCACCCGGCATCTTTTCTCAACGTCGTCGCCGGAGAAGCCGAAACTGCCGGCGAGCGCACGCAGCGAGCCTTGCCCGGCCAGCGGGAACGCGTCCTCTAACGACTGGAACACGGTGCGCTCGCCATCCAAGAGGTCCATGGCGTGCTGGGCGAAATAGCCCATCTTCACGCTGCCGCCGAGCGTCACCGTGCCGTCATCGGGCTCGGCTGAGCCCGCCACGAGCTTGAGCAACGTGGACTTTCCGGCGCCGTTGACGCCCATCACGCACCAACGCTCTCTTCGGCGAATCTGAAAGTCGAGCCCCTCATAGATGGGTCTTTTGCCATAGCTCTTGTGCACGTTCTTGAGGCTCGCCACGTCCTCGCCGGAGCGAGGCGCCGGCGGGAAATCGAAATCGACCGTCTGCCGTCGTCTCGGCGGCTCGACCCGATTGATCTTTTCGAGCTTCTTGACCCGGCTCTGCACCTGCGCCGCGTGCGAGGCGCGCGCCTTGAAGCGCTCGATGAACTTGATCTCTTTTGCAAGCATGGCCTGCTGGCGATCGAACTGGGCCTGCTGCTGCTTTTCGTTCAGCGCGCGTTGCTGCTCGTAGAATTCGTAATTGCCCGAATAGGCCGTGAGCTCGCCGCCGTCGATCTCCAGCACCTTGGTGACAATGCGGTTCATGAATTCGCGGTCGTGCGAGGTCATCAGCAGCGCGCCGTCATAGGCTTTGAGAAATTGCTCCAGCCAGATCAGGCTCTCGAGGTCGAGGTGGTTGCTCGGTTCGTCCAGCAGCATGACATCGGGGCGCATCAGCAGGATGCGAGCGAGCGCCACGCGCATCTTCCAGCCGCCCGACAATGCGCCGACGTCGCCGTCCATCATGTCCTGGCTGAAGCTCAAGCCGGCCAGCACTTCGCGGGCGCGGCCCTCGAGCGCATAGCCGTCCAGCTCCTCAAACCGTGCCTGCACCTCGCCGTAGCGCGCGATGATCTCGTCCATGTCATCGGCACGTTCCGGATCCGCCATGGCGGCTTCCAGCTCTTTCAGTTCGGCCGCGACGATGCTGACGGGGCCGGCGCCGTCCATCACCTCGGCGACCGCGCTGCGGCCCGACATCTCGCCGACATCCTGGCTGAAGTAACCGATGGTCACGCCGCGATCGACGGAAACCTGGCCCTCGTCGGGGAGGTCGTGGCCCGTGATCATCCGGAACAGCGTCGTCTTGCCGGAACCGTTCGGGCCGACGAGGCCGATCTTTTCGCCCCTCTGGAGCGCGGCGGACGCTTCGATGAAAAGGATCTGATGGCCGTTCTGTTTGCTGATGCTGTCGAGACGAATCATGGGCACATGGGCGGGAGGAGAATTGGCTCGCGCCGCCCTTAGCGCATGTGGCGTATCAGCGGAAGGGCATGCGACGGCGGCGATCTATTCTCCGTCCAGCGCCGCAAGCTGCTCGGCTTGCGCGATATCCTCGACCGTATTGGCATTGAAAAACGGATCGACTGGCGTGGTCGGCCAGGTCACGGTGGCGAGCTTGTAGCGCGCGGTCCAGCGGTCGATCTTGCGGATGTCTTCCTCGACCAGCGCGTGACGGAGCTCGTCGCGCAAGGCAACGCTCCATAGCCCGATGACGGGATGCGACTGGCCGCCGGAGGCCGCGACCGCAAGCTCGGCGTTTTCCTCCTCGCGCGCGGCCGCGAGCCGCGTCACTAAGTCGCGCGGCAGGAACGGGCAATCCGCGGCCGCGCTCAGCATGAATTTTACGTCCGGCCGGTTGGCCGCGGCCCACTCGAGTGCGGCCAGGACGCCGGCGAGAGGTCCTGGAAAATCGGGAATGCCATCGGCGATCACCGGAAGGGCGAACGCCGCGAAGCGCCCGGGATCGCCATTGGCATTGAGGATCAGGCCATCGCATTGCGGCTGCAGCCGCGCGATCACACGCTCCAGGATGGTGCGCCCGCCGATCCTGCGCATCGGCTTGTCGCCGCCGCCCATTCGCCGCGCCAGGCCGCCGGCGAGCAGGACGCCCGGAATGTCATTCATCGCCGCGCGCGCCCTTGCGCCGGTGGCGCGCGGACTCCTCTTCAACGTAGTCGAGGTTCTGGTCGTAGACGATGCGCTCTTCGCCCGACAGCGCGATGAAGCGCTTGCCGCGCGTGCGCCCGATCAGCGTCAGCCCGACCTGCCGCGCCAGTTCCACGCCCCAGGCCGTGAAGCCGGAGCGCGAGACCAGGATCGGAATCCCCATCCGCACCGTCTTGATCACCATTTCCGAGGTGAGTCGTCCCGTGGTGTAGAGGATCTTGTCGCCGGCTTCGACGCCATGGCGGAACATCCACCCCGCAATCTTGTCCACTGCATTATGCCGGCCGACATCCTCGGTGTAGCAAATGGGCGTCCCCCCCTTGCACAGCACGCAGCCATGGATCGCGCCGGCCTCGAGGTAGAGCGAGGGCATGGTGTTGATGGTCTGCGTCATCTGGTACAGCCAGGAGGTGCGAAGCTCCGCCTTCGGCAGCGCGACGCTCTCCACCGCCTCAAGCAGATCGCCGAACGCGGTGCCCTGCGCGCAGCCGGAGGTCTGGGTGCGCTTCTTCAGCTTCTGTTCGAAATTGGTGTGATGCGCGGTCCGCACCACCACGACCTGGAGATCGTCGTCATATTCGACCTCGGTGACGACGTCGTCGTATTTCAGCATGTTCTGATTGAGCAGATAGCCCAGCGCAAGATATTCGGGATAATCGCCGATCGTCATCATGGTGACGATCTCCTGGGCATTGAGGTAGAGCGTCAGCGGCCGTTCCATCGGCACTTTGGTTTCGACCCTGGCCCCGGTCTGGTCGATGCCTTCGACGGCTTGCGTCAGCCGCGGATCGTCCGGATTGGGCAGAATGACAGGAACAGGCTGCTTTTTGTCGATCTTCATCATGGCCATCAGCTTAGCATGACAAGGCCTGCATACCGATATAATGCTGGTTGGAGAGGAGCGAAATGCGTCCCAATCGTCATCGCGAGCGAAGCGAGGCAATCCAGAGCCTCACCGCTCACTTCATTCCGGGGCCCACGATGCGCGCGAACCCGGAATCTCGAGATTCCGGGTCCGATGCTTCGCATCGCCCCGGAATGACGGAGTGCGGGGCCGGTTCCCAGACCGCGGCCCGCGATGTGGAGTTTGGATAGATGAAAGTAATCGGACTCGCGGGCTGGAGTGGCGCCGGCAAGACCACCTTGCTGACGCGCGTGATCCCGCTGTTCCGCCAGCAAGGCCTGCGCGTGTCCGTGATCAAGCACGCCCACCACAAGTTCGATGTCGACGTGCCGGGCAAGGATTCGTGGCGCCACCGCGAGGCCGGCGCCGAGGAGGTGCTGGTGTCGTCGGGCAACCGTTGGGCCCTGATGCATGAGCTGCGCGGAGCGCCCGAGCCGCGGCTGCCGGAGCTCTTGAAGAAGATGAGCCGCGTCGATCTCGTCGTCGTTGAGGGCTACAAGGCCGAGCCGCATCGCAAGATCGAGGTACATCGCGCCTCCAACGGCAAGCCGTTTCTGTTCCCCGACGATCCCGGCATCGTCGGCATTGCCAGCGACGCCGCCGTTGAAACCCGGCTGCCGGTGGCGCATCTCGACGATATCCCCGCGATTGCCACGCTGATGCGGCGGTCGGCTGTTACGATCGAAGAGCTGCTGGCGATGAGCACGGTGGAAGGGTGAACACATGGTCGTGTTGGATCGAAACGGCCACCCAACTCTTACCGTCACCCCGAGGTGCTCCCGGAGCCTGTCATCGGGCCGCGCTTTGCGCGGACGCGTTGGCTCGCGTCTCAGGGGGACGGTCAAAGAGGGATGCCGGCTTCAGTCCAAAGCCATAACAGTCTAGAGGCCACATGGCGCAATTGTCCGACGATTGCTTTGCCTTCGGCGGACCGATGATGTCGGTCGACGAAGCGGTTGCCATCATCGCCGCGCGCGTTGCGGCGGTGCGCGATATCGAGACCGTTGCGCTTGACCAGGCCGATGGCCGCATTCTCGCGCGGGATCTCGCCGCGCCCTTGCCCCTGCCGCCCTTCACCAATTCCGCCGTCGACGGCTATGCCGTGCGGGGCGGTGAGCTGCCGCGCGAGCAAGCGCGTGCATTTCCGCTCGCCGGGCGCGTTCAGGCCGGCAGCGCGGCGCAGCCGGCAAGGGCCGGGCACGCGGTGCGGATCTTCACCGGCGCGCCGATGCCCGAAGGCACCGACACCGTGTTCATGCAGGAAGACGTGCGAATTGACGAAGCCGGCCGCGTGGTGCTGCCGCCGGGCTTGAAACCCGGCGCCAATGTCCGCCCGGCCGGCGAAGACATTCCGCAAGGCCATGTCGCGTTGAAGGCCGGCCAGCGCTTGCGCCCGCAGGATGTCGCGCTCGCCGCCGCCTTCGGGCTGACCCGGCTGGAGGTGGTCCGGCCGCTTCGCGTCGCGGTGTTCTCCACCGGCGACGAACTCGCCTCGCCCGGCGAGCCGCGCGCCGCGGCGCAACTCTTCGACTCCAACCGCTTCATGCTGATGGCGATGCTCAAGCGCCTCGGCTGCGCGGTCAGCGATCTCGGCATCCTGCGCGACGAACGCATCTCGCTCGCAAACGGCCTTAAGCAGGTGGCGGCCGGCCACGATCTCCTCCTCACCACCGGCGGCGTTTCGACCGGCGAAGAGGATCACGTCAAGGCGGCCGTCGAGAGCGTGGGCAAGCTGGTGCTATGGCGTATGGCGATCAAGCCCGGGCGCCCGGTGGCGATGGGGATCATCGACGGCACGCCGTTGATCGGCCTACCCGGCAATCCCGTGGCAAGCTTTGTCACCTTCGTTCACGTGGTGCGGCCGACGGTGCTAGCGCTAATGGGCGCGCCCGCGGCGCCGCCCGTCCCGATGCCGGTGCGCGCCGCCTTCACCTACAAGAAGAAGATCGGCCGGCGCGAATATGTCCGCGGTTTCCTGCGCACAGGCGAGGACGGCACGCTCCAGGCAATCAAATTTCCACGCGAGGGTGCGGGCCTGCTGTCGTCGCTGGTGGAGACCGACGGCCTGGTCGAACTCGGCGAGACAGTGACAAAGGTCGAGCCCGGCGATGTCGTCGGCTTTCTCGGCTACGCCGATCTGATCGGCTAGATCATGATCTGAAGCGTTGACCGCCGCCGATCGCCTCGCCATCTTGCACGCATGACCACGACAAAGCTCGACCTGTCCGGCCTGAAATGCCCGTTGCCTGCGCTGAAGACGCGCAAGGCGCTGAAATCCGTGAAGGCGGGCGATTGCCTCGAAGTCCACTGCACCGATCCGCTCTCGGTGATCGACATCCCGAACCTGATCCGCGAAACCGGCGACAAGGTCGAGATCACCGAACGCACGCAGGAGCGGATCGTGTTTCTGATCGAGAAGTTGGACGGCGGCGCAAAGCCGGATCCGACCGCGCCTGCAGGTTAGAACGCGATCGCTTTGCATCAAGCTTTCAGTTGTTCCGTCATCCTGAGGCGCTCGCGAAAAGCGAGCCTCGAAGGATGAACGGCCCCGCTGCTACATCCGGGCTGTCGCCCTTCGAGGTCGCCGCGGAGCCTGTCATCGGGCCGCGCTTCGCGCGGATCCGTTGGCGCCGGCACCTCAGGCTAACGGTTTGACATATGCGCCAGCTTCAAGGCCGTTCTCGGGTTAAGCCCGTGCTGCCTTGTGCTCCTCATGCGCTGCCTGCCATACCTCGCGCGCGGCGTCCGCGTTCATGATGGCGATGCCGCAGCCGACGATGAGATCGGGCCAGGCCGAGCGCCAGAGATAGGCGGTCACAGCGCCGGCGGCGATGATCGCGATATTGGCGATCGCATCGTTGCGCGCCGAGAGAAACGCGGCTTTGGTCAGGCTGCCGCGGTGGTGGCGGAATTTCGCGAGCATCAGCGCGCAGGAGAGGTTCACCGCGAGCGCGCCAAGCCCGGTGAGCGTCAGCGGAACGGGCGCAGGGGCTGCCGGCGAGATCAATTTCTGCCAGGCGGTCCAGAGCCCGGCCAGTGCTGGCGCCAGCAGGATGAGCGCGAGCAGCATCGCGAGGCGTGCCCGCGCCGCCGGGCTCCAGCCCAGCGCGAACGCGATCAGGAAATTCACTGAGGCGTCCTCGAGAAAGTCGACACTGTCGGCAAACAGCGAGACCGAACCGATCGCAAGCCCGACGGCGAACTCGATGCCGAAATAGGCGCAGTTGAGCAGCGCGACTATGATCACTGTTCGGCGCAATGCCTGATCATGTCCCACCATTCCGGAGTCTTGCATCGTTCATTCCTGCGCTCTGTGACGTCTCGTCCTGCATGCAAGCCTTATGCAACGGAAGCTATTGCGCGATTGTGCTGATTCCACTAACGTTTTCGGCAACAGGATGGGGATGGGGTTCCCCGACAACCGCCGCAAGGCTGATAACTCCTACCAGGCGCTTTCCGCGTCGGTAGGAGCGTGTCCAAAACTCCTCCACGGTCGGCAACTGGTGAACCTGAATAGGACGTGCCGCAGGGCTCCGGTTCTGGCGCGGGCTTTTGCGCGGGCAGGCCCGTTACCCCATCTACAGGATCGATGGATGGAATCGCGCGTGGCGTGGGATTTGCCGAGTCGCTTATGTTGGTCAGCGTGTCGACAAGCACCAACAGAGAAGATCAGCGTTACGCGAGACCGAAAGGACCGTTTCCACGTCATGAGCGGATTGATCAGCGTTGTCTTGGGGAGCGTGCTCGGAGCGATGGCGCGCTATTTCGTGTCGGGCTTCGTCGCACGGCGCATCGGCGAAACGTTTCCCTGGGGCACCCTGCTGATCAATGTCAGCGGCGCCTTTGTGATCGGCATCTTCGGTGGGCTCGCGCGGGACCCGGCGTCGGCGCTTGCCATGCCCAATCCATGGCTGTTCGCGGTGACGGGCTTTCTCGGGGCTTATACGACCGTGTCTTCCTTCAGCCTGCAGACGCTGGCGCTCGCGCGCGACGGGGAGCAAGCCCGAGCAGCGGGCTACGTGATCGTTTCCGTGGCACTGGCACTTTCGGCCGCAGCGCTCGGTTTTGCTCTGGTGGATGCATTGAAATGAAGCGGAAACCGGACGCGATGACCGCCAGCAAGGCCCCCTCGACCGCGCGGAACACGGCGATGTTGTATGCATATGTCGCGGCCGGTGGCGTGCTGGGCAGCCTCGCGCGCTATCTTGCATCGCTTGTCATCCCGCTCACGTCGGGATTTCCCTGGCCGACGCTGTTCGTGAACATCACAGGCTCATTCATCATCGGCTTCTACAGCACGCTGACCGGACCGGATGGCCGGCTGTTCGTGAGCGCGCGCCAGCGGCAGTTTGTGATGACGGGATTTTGCGGTGGCTACACCACGTTCTCGTCCTTCAGCCTGGAGACCGTCAGGCTGCTGCAAGCGGGCGCGGAACGAACGGCTTTGATCTATATCGCGGTATCCGTCGTGACCTGGCTTGTTGCCGTCTGGCTCGGATCCATGCTGGCGGGCCGCCTCAATCGATTGAAAGGGAGCTGATGATGCAGATTCCAAAACAGGCGGTATTGCTTCGGATCTTTATCGGTGAAAACGATCAGTTTGGCGGCTCGCCGCTCTACGAGGCGATCGTGCTGAAAGCCCGCGAGATGCATCTCGCGGGCGCGACAGTCCTGCGGGGACCCATGGGCTTTGGCGCCTCCAGTCGCCTGCACACCACGAAGATCCTGCGCCTCTCGGAAGACCTGCCGCTGGTGATCGAGATCGTCGATGCCGAGGACAAGATCAACACCTTCTTGCCGACGCTCGACGAAATGATGTCGAGCGGCCTCGTTACGCTGGAGAAGGTGCAGGTGCTGCAATACGGGACGAAGGCCGCGAGTTGATCGTCTCACAGCGATCGTCATTCCGGGGCGCTCGCACAGCGAGCTCATTGATTTGCCCGACAGGCCCGCGCCCGAGAATCCTGTCAATCCAGCCGCGCAAAAATATTTCTGTTTTTCCGAAGCTAGAATCAGTCGTATCGTTCGCGCATCCCGCCTCGATGACAGAGGGGCGCATCGCGATCGTCACGAACGCGAGGCGGGCTGCGGTGGACGCGAGAATGCCGACAGACGANCGGCATGATCNCGGACGGTGAAGTCGTGTGGTTCTGGCGCGCCCATGCAGGCGCCAAGTCTTGCGGACGTGATGATCCGCACGGCGACGGTGGCAATCAAGCCTGGTTCACCGGGAAGAGCACGAAGTAAGCCGTAAACCACTCGCGCGGGGAAGGCCGGTGTGATCACCGCCTGTACCTGTGGTCAACGCGCGCTTCGCGCAAGTTTTTTTGCG
>NZ_AWZU01000082.1 GCF_000472385.1 Bradyrhizobium sp. ARR65 | reverse complement strand
ATATTCGCTCGATTTCTCGACATCGTTGCGCAGCATAGCGCGCCTCGCCTCTACTCCTACGGCAACTACGAGCGAGCCGTTATCGCGCGCATGCGACGAAAAGCTCGGCGTAAGAAGCCCATTGACGCCATTTTGGCTGCGCTGACGAATGTACTCACGATCATCTACCCGCATTTCTACTTTCCAGCCTACTCGAACGGCCTCAAGGAAACGGCAGGCTGCCTCGGCTACCGCTGGACTGAGCCAGACGCCTCCGGCATTGAGAGCGTCGTTTGGCGCAAGAACTGGGAAAAGANCGGCGACGCTTTATGGAAAGCCAAGCTGATCGAATACAATCTGGAAGACTGCGAAGCGCTGCGTAGACTCTTCGCGTTCTTGGCGGAAGCGCCGAACTGCAGTGCCAACGACCTACCGCAGGACGGCCTGCGCGTGGCATCCGTGGCGCAGCTCGACCAGCTGGCGCGCACAGTCACTTGGTCCAAATTCGCGCATGCCGACTTCGAATTCGTCAATAAGCGGGCCTATTTCGATTATCAGCAACGCCACGTGTTCGTGTGAACTAAACCGGCCCGGCGCAAGCGAGGCAACAATAAGGGGAGCCGACGCTGGCAAAATCGCGACTTGCGCGTTACGCACCGGATGGAAATCACAGCAACCCGCTGTCCCGTCTGCGGCAGCAAGCGGATCGCGCCACTCGACCCAAAGCAGCGGCCGAAAGACCTACAAAGGAGGCGCAAGCGCGCCATTGATCTCGTCATCACGCCGGGAGCGATCCGACGAAAGGTCGTAGAGTTCAGGACCGTTGCCTATCGTTGCGAGTCTTGCCAAAAGTGCTTCACGCCCGAGCGCTATGATCGACTAACGCGGTACTTTCATGGCCTGATGAGCTGGTTCGCGTACCAGCATATCACCCATAGGCTCGGGCTTAGGTCGCTGGCCGCGCTGTTCTATGAGACCTTTGGAGTCCGTGTGAATTTCTGGGAATTCACCGATTTCCGTCATCTGCTTGTCCACAAGTATCGCAAGACCTGCAAACTGCTCCTCGCGCAGCTCATTGCCGGACCGGTGCTTTACGTTGACGAGACCGAGATCAAGTTGAAGGACGGTAGCGGGTATGTCTGGGTGTTCGCCAGCCCATCCGCGACGATCTACATCTTCCGACGCTCGCGTGAAGGGGATTTCCTGCGGCAAATGCTCAAGGACTTTAAAGGCGTGCTGGTCTCGGATTTCTATTCCGCGTATGACGGACTTCCCTGTTTGCAGCAGCGTTGCCTCATCCACCTGATACGCGACATGAACCGGGCGATTCTCGACAATCCGTTCGACCAGGAGCTTCAATCCATTACTACGCCATTCGGCGCCCTCTTGCGGTCAATCGTGACGACCATTGACGAGCATGGTCTCAAGCAGCGCTATCTGCGAATCCACGCCAAGACGGCCGAAGCATTCTTCGATGCACTGGCCGAGCGGTTCCACGAATCCGAGGCCTCCAAAGCCTTACGAGAACGACTACTCCGAAATCGCCAACGCCTCTTCACATTCCTGCAGCACGATGGCGTGTCGTGGAACAACAATCTGGCCGAGAATGCCATCAAGCGCATCAGCGATTATAGGGAGGATGTGCGACGAAGTGCCAAAGAAGCCGGCCTTGCCGAGTATCTGGTATTGCTGAGCCTTTATCAAACCTGCCGCGTCAGAGAGATAAGTTTTCTGAAATTCCTCCTGTCGCAGAAACGCGATGTGGATGCCTTCGTAGCGAGCAAGCGTCATCGGCGACGTTTGCAGCACGTCGAGGTCTATCCAAAGGGCTATTTGCCTCCTTCGATCATTTCAGTTCGCCGGGGGAAAGCAATTCGGGCCGGCGACACCGTGGCGGCGGAGAGCGAGTGAGTGCTTGGTCCGAAGTCCGCCGCAGCGATGTCGCCCCTCCCGTCGCCAACAATACCTTTCAGATATTGCAGTTAGGGGCCGCGAGCCTATATTGAGGTTTGGAAGAGGACCTCACCATGACCACCCATGTGCTGCAATTCGTCGAACTCTCCGATCAGGACCGCAAGGCGGCCAAGACCTTGGGCAAGCTCGGCAAGGGCGATCAAGTCGAGGTCAGGGTCCGCCGCAAATCGGGCGAGGACCAAGTCGTTAGGCTGCCGCCGGGAGCAGCCGCGCTGCTTGAGATTGCGCTCGGCCATCTCCTCCAGGGTGAGCGCGTCGCCGTCCTTGCCGAGGATCAGGAACTCAGTCCGAACGACGTGGCAGATATCTTGGGGATCTCCCGACCGCTGGTCGTGCACCGCATGGACGTTGGCGATCTGCCCTTCCGATATGTCGGCAAGCACCGCCGGACAAAGCTAAAGGACGTATTGACGCTGAAAACCAAGATGGACGCTCAGCGCAAGGCGCTGGAGGCGCTCGCCGAGGACGCCGAGGACCTCAGGCGACGCCATGGCGTTTGAGCCCTCGGTCGCGGTCTTGGACGCCTGCATTCTCTATCCTTTCCACCTCAGAAATATCATAGTCCAGGCTGCAGTAGATCGCCTTGTTGAGGCGCGCTGGACAGACGCGATCCACGACGAGTGGATCCGAAACTTGACGACCGATGCGCCCGCCATTCCGATAGAGCGTTTGCAGGTCACTCGGCAGTTGATGGATGATGCGCTCCCGATGGCGACAGTCGACGGCTACGAGGAGCACATTCCGGAGGTGACCCTGCCTGATCCGAATGATCGTCACGTCGTTGCGGCGGCAATCGCCGCCAAAGCCTCGCTCATTCTCACCTGGAATTTGCGGCACTTTCCAGAAAACGAGCTGAAGAGATTCGACCTTCGAAAGTTGACCCCGGATGCTTTTCTCTGCGGCCTGTTCGATACAGTCCCGGACTTGGTGATTGGTTCTCTCGCAAATGCTCGGCGGAATCTAAGTAAGACCTGAGTATCAGCGTCAGACTTCACCCGCATTCTAGAGGGTCAAAAACTGGTTCAACTTGCGAAACTGGTCGGAAAGCACGTTTGCGATCTGTAGTGCGAGGAGCGATCTTAGCCTCTGTTAGCTCAGCGCAGCGCAAGCACCGCACCAGTTTCGCACCAGAAACGGCCTGAACGAAACGCAACGAAAGCGATCGGAATCAAACAAAACCGCAGGAAAATCAACGAACGCGTCCGTTATCCCGCCGCTCATAACGGTCTGGTTGCAGGTTCGAGTCCTACCGGGCCCACCACGGAATCGATGACTTGTGCGGACACTTTGAGAACGACTCGATTTCCGTCTGAGAACGACTCGATCTCAGATCCAACCCATTGATTTGATTATTGTGGTGTATCGATTCTGCGCGAGTTCGCTTAGCAGGACGCTCCGTGAAGACGCCGGCCGCTAGGGCTGGCCTGCATTTTGCTCAGCAAAACACTATCTGCACGGTCGAGACCTCCTTCAGCGTCATCCGGCGTGGGGTCCGGACGCCGATCGACTCGACGCCCTACATCGTTGATTCACACCCCCTTGTTCTTTCTTTAGGACGCCGACGTCGGTCCAGACGGTGCCAGGCTGCAAGGATCGCGGGCGGTTCCGCATCAGCGCAAGGAGAGACGGCCGGTTCCGATGCCGCAATGCGAATTGAACAGCTAGGAGCGGCGCAAGCTGCTATGCTTCAGGCGTACAGGCGAGATGGAGCTTCATCATGCTCTACGTCGATATTCCGACCACCGCCGATCTGAAGTCGCTGATCGCCCGCCGCGACGACATCTGCATGTCGTTGTACTTGCGAACGTCGCCGGTGACGCAGGAAACCGCAGGCGATCGGATCGAACTGAAGAATCTGGCGAAGCAGGGAATCCATCAACTCGAAGAGGCGGGCCGCGATAAGCGCCGCGTTGCCGCCTTGGCCGAGCAAGTCGACGATCTCATCGACGACGACGAGTTCTGGCGATTCCAGGCGCGCAGCCTCGTGGTGCTGGCGACGCCCGACAACATCCGAACCTTTCGCCTTCCCAACGCGCTCGAACCCGCCGTCGAGGTGTCCGACCGCTTCTTCGTGAAACCTCTGCTGCGGGCAATCACGTTTCCGCACACCTGCTACGTGCTGGCGCTGTCGGAAGGAGCGGTCCGCGTCATCGAGGTGACCGCCGACCTGCCGCCTGCGCCCGTCAAGCTCGCCGACATGCCGAAGGATGCCGCCAGCGCGGTAGGGCGCTCGACCCTCAACGACCGCTCGCCGAGCGGTCGCATTCAGGGCGCCGAAGGTCAGAAGGTGAGGCTGCGCCAATTCGCACGACACGTGGACAGCGCACTTCGCGGACTGCTTGCAGGCGCCGATATCCCGCTGGTCCTTGCGGCGCTGCAGCCTCTTGGCTCGATCTATCGATCCGTAAACAGCTATGCCCATCTGGCGCTGACCGGGATCGACAGCAGTCCCGACGGGATGACCGACGCCGAACTTGCGGCAGGCGCCCGCTGCGTGCTCGATGGTCTTTATCGCGACGAGTTGGCCGACTTCGCCCGGCACTTCGAAGCTCGCGCCAACCAGGGACGCACGACTACCGACATCATCCATGCGGCCCGCGCCGCTACTTATGGGGCCGTCGACACGCTGCTGGTCGACATCGACGAGCACGTGCACGGAAGGGTGTCGGAGGTGGATGGCAGCGTGACGTTCGCCGACACGCCAAGTGCCACGAGCTACGACGTGGTCGACGAAATCGCCGGACGCGTCATCAACGCGGGTGGCCGCGTTCTCGGTGTCCGCAAGGCCGATATCCCGAGACACAAGCTGCTTGCCGCGGTCTTGCGCTATCCCATGTAGGTTGCGGCGGCCCGGACTCCGGGCGCTCTCGGGTTCTCGGCGGCCGCGGCGCGTGCGGTGAGCCGCTCGGCCGGAGGGAAACGCTGATGGCAGCGTCGATTCCGAGTGACGAATTCGATGGGCCGGCCACGCCGCCGGAGCGGTTACGATTTCTCGGAGACGTCGACGCCTGCATCAAGGGCGAGCCGCATGAGGCTGGCGAGCCGGCGGTCCTGGTGATCGATGCCGCAACGCCGGACCAATACGCAGATCTCTCGCGCGCGCTGGGCGAGCTAGCCGCCGCCTCCTTCGAGAAGGCGTGGGCCGAGCGGATCCGCGCCTTTCTCCCCGCGCGCACCAGCCTCTACCATCTTTCGGCCGCGCGGTTCGCCTGCATCCTGCCGGGCGGCGAGAGCCGGATCACGGAAATGCTCGATGAGCTAGGCGGAAAGGTGTGGCGGCCAGCGAAAAGCCGCGCCGTACCGGCCGCGACATCAATCGCGATCGGCGTCGCCTGTTACCCGCGCGATGGCGGCAATGCCGACGCGTTGCTGCGGGCCGCGGCCGAAGCGGCCCATGAGTCCTTGCACAGCGCGCGGCCCTGGTGCCGTTACAGCGCGGCCACCGCCAACGCATGGCGGCGATCGGCGTCCTTGTTGCGCGATATCGGCGCGGCGCTGGCTGGAGAGGATCAGCTACACCTGGTCTACCAGCCCATGACGGATCTCAAGAGCGGCCGCTGCGTCGGTGCCGAGGCACTGCTTCGCTGGAATCATCCGATCCTCGGCCCCGTCCCGCCGAGCGAGTTCGTGCCGCTGGTCGAAGGCACGGCGCTGGTGCACGCGATGACCGATTGGGTGCTCTCTGCTGCGCTCCGTCAGGTCGCAGATTGGCGAGCGGCCGGGCTCCATCTCAAGCTTGCGGTCAACGTCTCGATGTCTGACCTCGCGGACGAAGGTTTCCCGGCGCGGCTCGCCGCTCTGCTCGGCCGCTACGAGGTTCGGCCGGACCGGATCGACATCGAGGTCACCGAAAGCGCCGCGGCCCGCGACCCGGGCCGGGCCGGACGCCAGCTCGACGCGATCCGACGGCTGGGCATAGCCATCGTGATCGACGATTTCGGCACCGGCCAGGCCGCGCTCTCCTACCTCAAGCACATCCCGGCGACGCTGGTGAAGATCGACGAGATATTCTTCGCGCGGCTCGCCGTCGACAGGGGCGACCAGATCATGGTGCGCTCGACCATCGACCTCGTGCACGCGCTGGGATATCGCGTCGTGGCGGAAGGCATCGCCGATGCGGCAGCGCTGCAATGGCTGCGCGAGCATGATTGCGACATCGGCCAGGGCTACGCGATCTCGCCTCCGCTCGACGCACGGGATCTCGAGCGGTGGCTGCGATCACCGCCCGGACCCGGCAGGCTCGAGCTTGCCTGATCCTATGCCAGCTCGACGCGATTGCGGCCGTTTCCCTTGGCCCTGTAGAGAGCCTGGTCCGCGCGCTTCATGAGCGCCTCGAGGTCGCTTTCGCCGGGCGCGCGCGTTGCGACGCCGATGCTGACCGTAAAGGGAATGGCGCGGCCCGTGCGCCAGGCATGCGCGAAGTCCTGCCGTTCGAACGTCGCCCTCAGCTTCTCGGCGGCGGCCGCCGCCTGCTCCGCGTCCTTCTCCGGCAGCGCCGCCACGAATTCCTCGCCGCCCCACCGTGCGAACACATCGAGCTTGCTGCTCGCGGCCCTGCCCACCTCGGCGAGCACGCGCAGCACCTCGTCGCCGCAATCGTGGCCGTAGGTATCGTTGACCTTCTTGAACAGATCCACGTCGAGCATGAGCACGGAAAAATCCTCGTTCGACCTCATGATGTTTTCCGCGACATCGAGAAATTCCCGGCGATTTGGCAGACCTGTCAGCTCGTCGGTCACGGCCTGCTGTTGCAAGAGGTCCATCAGACGCACGCGATCGGCGATGTCCCGGATGATGGCGGTGAATTCGACGAGGCCGCCGACGTTGATCTTGGAAATGGCGATCTCCACGGGCAGCAGCGAACCGTCGCGGTGCACGCCGTAGATCCGGTTGCGCTCGTTCATCTGGCGCGAACGAACTGGAGATCGGGCAAACTGGTGGATGTAGCTGTCGTGCTTGCCCCGAAAGCCTTCCGGAATGAATCGCAGGATCGGCTGGCCGATCATCTCGGAGGATTCGTAGCCGAAGAGATCCTCGGCGGCGCGATTGAACAGGGTGATGTTGTGCTGCTGATCGATCGTAATGATCGCGTCATAGGCGGCATCGACCACGGCCCGGAAGCGCGACGTGCTGAGCTCGAGCTCATGCGTCAGCATCATTTTCGGCGTGATATCTAGCCCGGTGATGAGGATTTCGAGCACCGGCGCGCTTCCGCCCGAATGCCGGAACGGCTTCAGCGACAAGCGCCACCAATGCGTGCCTTCCTTCAGGTCATAGGCCTGCTCCAGCTCCTGCGCTGTCCCGGTCTCGAAGCATTCCAGCAGCTTCCTGCGGAGCTCGTGCCGCGCGTAGCTCGGCAGCAGGAGGTCGAATGCGACGGGAAAGCCCCGGATATTGCCGCGCCGCCCGCCGGACATGCCGAAGAAGGCGTCGTTGCAGGCGGTTACGACGAGCTCGCCCTCCTTGCGTCCGACGACCGCGACGCTTGCCGCGATTCCGTCGACGAACTCCTGGATGCGGTGCGACTCGTCGTCCATGTTACCGGCGCGAGAACCCTTGAGTGAACGTTGCTGAGAGCTCGTCGTCACTGCGCGCCGCGCCCGCAACAGCTGCAAACGCGCTAAGCAATGAGTTTGGCAACGAGTTCCATATGGAAAATTCTATCAAAAGGTGTATCGCCGTCAATCGAGCACTGGTGCGACGCTCAAGAGGAAGTATAGGATGTTAGGGGGCCGTGTGCGAGCACCGGGAACGTGCCGTGGCCAGGTTCGACCTAGAGAAACCTCCAGAAGTGTCGACGCTCGCGGTCGC
Organism: Bradyrhizobium sp. ARR65; assembly: GCF_000472385.1. Classification (GTDB taxonomy): domain Bacteria; phylum Pseudomonadota; class Alphaproteobacteria; order Rhizobiales; family Xanthobacteraceae; genus Bradyrhizobium. The sequence continues at coordinate 11,269 of NZ_AWZU01000082.1, read as the reverse complement.
GGCCTCGATCACAAGCCATCTGCTCGCGCTCGCCATCCCGCTGGCCCTGCTACAGACATATGACCGCATTCTGCCGAACCAGTCCTACAGCACGACCTTCGTGCTGGCTGTGGGCGTCACTGTGGCGATCGTTCTGGAGGCTTTGCTGCGATATGCCCGTTCGGTGCTGCTCGCCCATGTCGGTTCAGCCTTCGAATCCCGGCTGACGGTCCGCGTGCTCGATCACGTGCTGCGCGCCGACAGCAAAGCCTTTCATCAACTCAGCATCCCCGATCTGAGCTACGCGGTCCGCGGCGTCGGCGAGGTCCGCGAGTTCTGGTCCGGCAACGAGGCGGTGGCATTGCACGAGCTGCCGTTCGCGCTGATCTACATCGTCCTGATCGCCTACATCGGATCGCGGCTTGCCCTGATCCCGCTCGGATTTACGCTTCTGGCGCTGATCGCAGCTCTCATCGCCGCCCGCTCGACGGCAAGGGCGCTGCGCGACGTTGAAGGCGCGCAGCTGGAGCGTCGGAAGCTCGGATGGGGAATTTTCCTCGGCATCGTCGAGGCCAAGGCGATGGCCGCCGAGACTCTGCTGACGCGACGCTATCGCGACGCCGTCGCTCCGGTGATGCAGGCGATCGCGCGCGTGGAGAAACGGATGGGGGTGCTCACCGAGAACGGCTCCCTGCTCGCGCAACTGTCGACGATCGGCATCCTGACCGTCGGCGCCTTCATGGTCGTTGCGGGCGAGTTGACGACCGGCGGCCTCGCTGCCTGCACCCTGCTTGCCGGACGGTCGGTCGGCCCTGTCATGAGTGCGCTCCGCTATCTCAGCCGCCGCGGCCAGCGACTTGAGGCCGAAGGCAGGATCAACAAGGTCCTGTCGCTTCCGTTGGCCCCCGTGTGGGCGGGAGACGGCGCCGGTGAGATGCGCCCCTTTACGGGCGGCACCATCGTGCTGTCGGGTCAGGCCCTGCACCGACACGGCGGCTCGGTTTCGATTCCGCAGGGCACGTTCGTGCATCTCGACGTGCCGAACTCGCCGGTCGCGGCGATGACGTTTGGGACGGTGGCGCGGCTCGAGGATTCCCTGGGCCTGTCCATCACTTTCGATGGTCGGCCGAGCAGCGCCTATGATCCGGCCAGCTTCAGACGAGGCGTGACGATGGCGAGCTCACGCGGTGAGCCGATCCGCGGCACGCTGCTCGACAATCTCACGCTGTTCAGCCGACCCTACGAGGCCGCGGCGATGGAGCTCTCCGAGCGACTCGGGCTCAGCGCCTTCGTCGACGGCCTGCACCAGGGCTTCATGACGCCCATCGGCCCGGGCGATGCGAACATCGTGAGCCCCGGCATAGCGGCGCGCATCGGCCTCATCCGTGCCCTGGTGCGCCAGCCCTTCGTCCTCTGCCTCGACAATGCCGACGGCTCGCTTGATCTCAATGGGGTGAAACGTCTCGGCGACGTCCTGAAAGAGCTGAAGGGACGTACCACGGTGCTCATCGTATCGAGCTCTCCGGCCCTCCTGCAGCTCGCGGACATGAGAATTCGCGTCGATCGCCGCAAGGACGACGTCACGGTGGCCTCATCCGCTCCGACCATTACGGCGGATGTGCCAGCGGCGGCGCCAAAGAGCCTGCCGGCCCCACCCGAGCCAACAAACCCGCCGGCCTGGTCCGAAAAGGTCTGGCTGGAGCGCCTGGAGGCAGCAGTCGGCGCCGAAAGGCGCAGCGCCTCACCGATTGCTGCCGCGCTGCCGGCCATGCTCGTTGCGCTGGGCTGGGTCGGCACCGCACGGAGCGTCGCCGCGCTGCTGCCCCCTCCCGGCGTGCCGGTCACGCTCGCTCATCTCGAGCTTCTGTTGCCAGCGATCGGCTACCGCACGCGCCGCCTGGCCGCCGCGGGATCCCGATCGGACACCGCCCGGCTGCGCGCCGGCAGCCTGACGCAAACCCGCGCCGGCGATGTCGGGGTCTATCTCGGCCAGCCGGATGGCAAAGATCGCTGGCTCGTCAACGGCAGCAACCGCGGCCTTGTGCTCTCCGCCGGCGACACGATCCTCGCGGTTGAGCCTGACATCAACTTCCAGCCGGTCGACCAGGGTCGGCCAAACTGGTTCCGCCGGCTGTTCGAGCAGATGCGCAATCAGATCTTCGAGCTTTTCGCCATCAGCTCCGTGATCAACATATTGGCGCTCGCCGTGGCGCTCTACACGATGGCGGTCTACAGCCTCGTGATCCCGTCCGGTGCGCCCGCCACCGTCTGGGGCCTCGCCCTGGTCGCGGTGGTGGCGACGATCGGCGGATGGGGGCTGCGGATCGGACGTCAGTTTGCAAGTTCACGGTTGGGGGCTTGGGCGGGCACCGAAATCGGCACGGCGACCATTCGCAAGATGCTGGCGCTGCCCATCGAGATCACGACGCGGTTCGGCGTCCAGAACAACGTGGTCCGCATGCGCAGCTTCGAGAATGCGCGCGCATTCCTCAGCGGTGCCGGAGGCCTCCATCTGATGGACTATCCGTTCGTCGCGATCTTCCTGGTGGTGATCGGGCTCATGGGCGGATGGCTGATCTTCGTGCCGGTCATTGCGCTCTTTGTCTTCGCGGCGCTGGCCTGGCCGACCTCCGATTACGTGGGCAGCAAGTCGACTGCCGCCGGCATCGCCTCGGGCCGTCTCGAGGAGCACGCGGTATCGGCCTTTCTTAGCGTCGACTCCTTCTATCGCGCCGGCGCTGACAGCCAGTGGCTTGGCCACTTCTCCGATCTTGCGCGCGATGCGGCGCTGCGCAACCGCGATTATTGGATCGCCGTCGCGCGTGCGCAGGCGATCGGCCAGGCGCTTGGCATGCTGACCGTGCTCGCGACATTGTGCACCGGCATCGTGCTCGTGCTTGGCGGCATGATGGAGGCTGGTGGGCTGGTCGCGGCCATCATGTTGATCTGGCGCATCACCACGCCCGCGCAGCAGGCGTTCGATTCCGTGGTTCGCCTGCGCCAGGTTCGCAGCGCCGTGCAGCAGGTCGACCAATTGATGGCGACGCCGGCCGAACCCACGGGCTCCGAGCTCACCAGCCCGGTCGGTCTCGCCAATGTCGGGCTGAGGGCCGAGCGGATTTATTATCGTCCCGACGCCAACTGCGAAGCGGCGCTGAACGGCGTGACCTTCAGCGCAGCGGCAGGACAGCGGATCGCCATCGCCGGCCCGAGCGCCGGCGGGAAGACCATGTTGCTCGAATGCCTGGCCGGTCTGCGGCGGCAACAGTCGGGGCGCGTCCTGCTCGGCGGCCGCGACATCAGGCAGTTCGATACGACCGAATACCGCGCCTGGATGGGCTACGTGCCGCAGGTCGTGCCGGCGCTACCGCTGACGGTCCGCGATTATCTGCGCCTGCGCGCGCCGACGCTGCGGGACGACGAGGCCTTCGCTGCCTTCGCCCGCTTGATCGGTCCCGACTGGCGCGAGCTTTCCGCGTTCGGCCGCAGCGCCGACGAGGTGCTGGACCGGAAGTTCAACTCGTTCTCCCAGGACATTGCCGAACTGCAATTCCGTCACATCATCGCGTTCGTCGCGGCGACGCTCAACCGGCCGGCGGTCCTGCTGCTCGACGGCGATGGCGTGGCTGGCTCTCCGGAGTGGGAGCCGCGCATTCTTCGCTATCTCGATTCAATTCACGGCTCGACGACGGTGGTGTGGGCGCCGCACCTGGCGGCGCATATCCAGAGCTGCGACCAGATCATCGTCCTTGACCGCGGAAATGTGCTGCGTGTCGCCCAGACCGCGCAGCTGGCGGCTGCGCAGTGATGCGGAAGGACCACGTCAACGCATCGGAGGTGCGTATTGCAGGCCGCCGTTGATCCACAACCGATTGCTCCCGCGCGGGATGGCGAGCTTGGAGCCCGTGCCCAGATTGCGTTCGAAGACTTCGCCATAATTGCCGACGTGGCGAATGATGCGCGCGGCCCAATCGTTGGATAGTCCGAGCACCTCGCCCAGCGCCGCATAGCTGCCGAGCAGACGCTTCATCTCGGCCCTGTCCGACTCCATCGCCTCGGACAGATTCTTCTGGGTCACGCCGAGCTCTTCCGCGTTTACCATTGCGAAGTGCGTCCATTTCACCAGGTTCAGCCACTGGTCGTCTCCGGCATGCACCGCGGGACCCAGCGGTTCCTTCGAGATCACGTCCGGGAGCACGATATGGTCGTCCGGCGCCTTCAGCCGCAGCCGCGTGGAATGAAGTTGCGCAAGGTCGCCGCTGAGGACGTCGCAGCGGCCATCGTCATATGCCTGCATGGTTTCGTCGGCCGTCGGAAAAGCGCGCTCCTCATATTTGACGTTGTGGGCACGGAAATAGTCCTCGAGGTTGAGCTCGGTCGTGGTGTTGCCCTCGACGCAGACCTTGGCTCCGCCGAGCTCCGAGGCCGAAGACGCGCCCCGGCTTTTGCGGACTATGAAACCCTGACCGTCATAATAGGTGATCGCGGCGAACTGCATTCCCAGTCCCGCTTCGCGCGTCAGCGTCCAGGTGGTGTTGCGTGCCAGGACGTCGATACTGCCTGAGGCCAGTGCGACGAACCGCTTCTCCGCGGAGAGCGGCGTAAACGTCACTTTTGATGGATCATCGAAGATTGCGGCCGCGAGAGCCCGGCAAAAATCGACGTCGAAGCCCGACCACTGTCCTGTGTCGTCCTTCGCGGACAATCCGGGCAAGCCCTCGCTGACGCCGCAGCGCACCTCGCCGCGCTCCTTGACGGCCTTGAGAGTTCCCGGCGCCCTGTCTTGCGGCGTCTGGGCTCCCTGTGCCCCGGGCGACGATGGAGTCGCGAGCAAAACACAGGCGGCCACTATCACCGGCAGGAGAGTTCCGGCGCCGACAAGAACTTTCAACGTAACCGCCGTCCTCATGACACTCTCCTCACTTGCTAGGGCTTACGTTTGGCTGACTTCCCATTTCGACGGCATCGCCCGCCTGTCTCTCCAGGATGGTTCCGCTTCCCATGGCGAGAGCAGGGTTGTTCCTGTCGGAATGGAACGAATTGGTTCCAATCATCAGTATGCTGGACGATATCGGCACGACGATCAAATTTGCGCGACGCGTACGAGACGGCGAGCATGCAAACCGGCGCTGCAGACGCGCAGGCAGCGCTGGGCTTTTTTTCACTACAAGATTTTTCACTTCAGTTGTATCTTAAACCCTGTACTCGCGAAGGTGTAGGCCAAAAAATCCGAGAAGGGCTACAACCCGAGGTGCCGTGACGTTGAGGCAGCCCTCGTCCTCGAAGTTCGAGGAGGCGCCGACAGTGCTCGACCAAGTGGCAGAAGCCAAGCCAATGAGTGTGACCGTGCTGACCACGGCCGCCTCCATTTGTGCGCATCTTCTTGCCCTTGCCCTCCCTCTCGCGCTGTTGCAGACCTACGATCGCATCCTTCCGAACGCGGCCTATTCCACGACGTTCGTTCTGGCAGTTGGCGTGTCGATCGCGATCGTGCTGGAAGCGCTGTTGCGCTACGGGCGTTCCGCGCTGTTTGCCTACATCGGAGAGGCCTTTGAGACTCGCATGACGCTGCTTGAGCTCGATCATCTCATGCGCGTCAGCGGCAAGGCCGTTCATCAGCACGGCGTACCGGCTCTCTCGGATGCCATCCGCGCGGTCGCCCAGGTGCGCGACTTCTGGTCCGGCAGTGCCGCCGCGGCGCTGCACGAGCTGCCCTTCCTCGCGATCTATATCGCGTTGATCGCCTATATCGCGACATGGCTCGCCCTGGTTCCGATCGTTCTCACGATCGTTGCGCTGATCGCGGCACTTCTTGTCACCCGTGCGTCAACGAGCACGATGCGCGAACTTGAGGCGGCGGAAGCGGATCGGCGAAGCCTCGCCTGGGGTATTTTTGCAGGCCTCGTCGAGGTGAAGGCGATGGCGGCCGAGCCGGTGCTCACTTCCCGGTATCGCGACGCAGTCGCGCGGGTGATGACGGCGGATACGCGCATGGAAAATCAGCTGGCGTTGATTCGTGAGAACGGCGCCTTGCTGGCGCAGCTTGCGACCATCGCCGTGGTGACCCTCGGTGCTTTCATGGTCGTAGCCGGCAATCTGACGACGGGTGGATTGGCGGCTTGCACGCTGCTGGCAGGGCGCTCCATCGGCCCCGCGATGGGCGCTTTCGTGTACCTCAACCGCCGCGGCTTCCGGCGGGAGGCCGAGCGCAAGATCGAGGATGTATTGTCGCTTCCGGAGGCCCCTCTCTGGAAACTCGGCGCCGGGCGAATATTCCACGGCGGTGAAGTCGGATTATCGGGGGCCGCGCTGCGGGACGGACCGGTCGCGATTCCACCGGGCAACGTTGTTCACGTTGACGCCATCGATTCACTCGCGGCCACCGCACTGCTTGAATCCGTGGCGCGGCTGGATGACTCGATCGGCGTCCAAGTCACCTATGATGGGATGCCGGGGGGCGCGTTCGAGACCCGCAGCCTCAGGGACGGCATCACCATGGTGAGCGCCCGCACGGAAATGATCAACGGTACGCTGCTCGACAACATGACGCTGTTCAGCCCGCAATTTACCTCCGATGCGATCCGGCTCATGCAGCGCCTGGGGCTCAACACCTTCATCGATGGCCTCAGCCGAGGGATCATGACGATGGTGGGGCCCGCCGGAGCGGAGATCGTAAGCCCCGGCATCGCCGTGCGCATCGGCCTGATCCGTGCGCTGGTGAGACGCCCCGCCATTCTTTGCCTTGATGAGGTCGGCGGCGCGCTCGATCTCGACGGCACGCGCCGGCTTCTCGAGATCCTCAAGGAGATCAAGGGGCAGACCACGATCTTTCTGGTGTCGCAAGATCCCACTCTCTTGCAGATCGTCGATCAGACGATCCGTCTGCGCGGAGGCGGAACGCCGACATGAACGAGATCCTGCCGCCAGTCGCAAACCCTCAGCCAGCGCCGCCGCAGCGTCACGGGAGCTGGAGCGAGGCGGCCTGGCTGGAGCGGCTCGAGGCTGCCGTCGGTTCAGAGCGCCGGGCCAATTCGCCGGTCGCTGCTGCCCTGCCGTCGCTGCTGGTCGCGTTGGGCTGGCCGGGGACCGTGCGAAGCCTGGCCGCATTGTTGCCGCCGCCCAACGTACCCCTGTCGATGCAAGGACTCGAACGGCTTTTGTCCGATTTGGGATTTAGGGTTCGCCGCATTTCGGCGCGCGGAAACGAGTCCGACACGACGCACCTGCGCGCGGGCAGCCTCGTCCAGCATTCCGGCGCTGTCGCCATCTATCTCGGACGGCCAGGCGGAAAGGATAGCTGGCTGGTCGGAGGCCGCGTGCAGGATACATTCGCACCCGTGAAGGGCGACGTCATCGCTGCGATCGAGCCTGACCTCGACTTTCATGCCGCCGATGAAGTCAGGCCAAACTGGTTCCGCAGCCTGTTCGAGCAGATGCGTGACGAATTGTTCGCGCTCTTTGCGATGAGCACCTTAATCAACATGGTTGCTCTGACGGTGTCGCTTTATGTGATGGCGGTCTACAGCATTGTGATCCCGTCGGGCGCGGCCGGTTCGGTCTGGTGGATCGCACTATTTGCCGTGGTCGCCATTGTAGGAGGATGGGCGCTCAGGATCGGACGTCAGGTGATGATGTCGCGCATGAGCCGCTGGATCGGGACCCGCATCGGTGAAGCGGCCATGCGCAAGATGCTCGGTTTCCCGCTCGATATGTCGCCGAGATTTGGTGTCCAGAACAACGTCATCCGCATGCGCAGCTTCGAAAGCGCGCGGCAATTCCTGAGCGGCCTGGGTGGCACCTACCTGATCGACTATCCGTTTGCGGTGATCTTCCTGCTCGCCATCGCGCTGATGGGGGAATGGCTGGTCTTCGTGCCGCTGGTCGCGTTGATGATTTACGCGCTGCTTGCACTGCCGACCGCCGACTATGTCTCCAGCAAATCCACCGCCGCGGGCGTGGCGTCCAACCGGCTCGAGGAAATGGTTGGCGCCACCTTTATCGGCATCAACGCTTTTCGCCATGCAGGCTCGGGCAGCCAGTGGCACAACCAGCTTGCCGATGCGGCCCGCGAGGCCGCCGCGCGCAACCGCGACTATGCGATCGCGGTGGCTCGCGCCCAGGTCATCGGACAGGCGCTCACCGAGTTCACCGTGCTCGCGACCATGTGCGTCGGCATCGTGCTGGTGCTCGAAGGGCTGATGAACGCGGGCGGGCTGGTGGCATCGATGATGCTGATCTGGCGAATTACAACGCCGGCGCAACAGGCCTTCGGGTCATTGGTGCGGCTGCGCGCGGTCCGCAGTTCGGTCGCGCAGCTCGATCAACTGATGATGACCCCGGCTGAGCACCCGGGCGCGGACATCGCCAGTCCGCGCGGCATCACCCGTGCCGCGCTGACCGTCGAGCGTCTCTACTACCGGCCGGACGCCGACCAGGAGGCGGCTCTCAACGGTGTCTCCTTCACGCTGCCGGCGGGCGGGCGCATCGCCGTGGTTGGCCCGAACGCCAGCGGCAAGACCGCGCTGTTGGAGTGCCTGGCCGGTTTGCGCCGGCCACAATCCGGGCGCGTACTGGTGAATGGCCGCGATATCCGCCAGTTCGATGTCACCGAGTATCGAGCATGGATCGGCTACGTGCCGCAGGTGGTCCCGGCGTTGCCGATGTCGGTTCGTGACTATTTGCGTCTGCGTGCACCTGCACTGACGGACCGGGAGGCCCTCGATGCCTTCCGACAGGTTCTCGGTCACGACTGGGCGGATATTCCGGTTTTTGCGTCCATCGCCGCCACCGTGCTTGATCGCCGGCTCAATCCTTTCAACGAGCACCACGCCGAGCTGAAGTTCCGCTACATGGTCGCCTTCGTTGCGGCGACGCTCGGCGACCCCGCGATCCTGTTGCTGGATGGCACCGGCGTGGGCGCAGACCCGCTGTGGGACAAAAGGATCGAGAGGTATCTCGACTCGATCCGCGGGCGCACTACGGTGATCTGGTCCCCTTATTCCACGGCCCAGATTCAGAGCAGCGATCAGATGGTGGTCATCGAGCGCGGCACGGTGCTGCGCGCGGGTCCGGTGACGCAAGCTGCAGCCAGGCAACAGCTGGCCAAGGTCGGATAGGAGGATCGCGTGGACGCGCAAAGTCGCAAAGACCAAACCGGCAAAGACATCGTCCTCTCGGTCGCTCAAGAGCAGCGGCCGCCGGCGCAGATTGGAGGAGATATCCAATATTCGCAGGTCACGCGCGGCGTTCGCATGCTGCTGGTCGGCGTCGTGGCGCTGGTGGGCATCCTTATTGCGCTGGCCTTTATCATTCCGGTCGAGGAAGTCGCGCGGGCGCGGGGCGAGTTCGTGCCGCTGGAGCGTGTGCAGGTGATTCAGGCGCCGGAAGGCGGGGCGCTTGCCGCGGTGGCGGTGCACAACGACGATCGTGTGGCGAAGGGACAGTTGATCGCCAAGTTCCGTGCCGAGAATCTCTTGCGTGATCTCGCGCGTTCCGAGGTGCGCATGGCCTATCTGGCCGTCCAGATCGAACGGCTGGATGCGTTCGCCCTCAACCGTAAGCCTGACTTCAGTCGGTTTCAGGCCAGATATCCGGACATGGTGCAAGAGGCCGTGTCCTTGCACGATCAGCAACAGCGCGAGCTTTCGCGCAACCTTGAAGACAAGGACAAGCAGATCGAGGGGGAACAATCGGCGCTCGACGCGGCCAAACGCGAGGTACCCTCGGCTAGAACCAGCATGAATGCGACGCGGGAATTGCTGCAGCGAATGCAGCAGGGCGTCAACTTGGGCGTCATTCCCGCCAATCGACTTGCGCAGGCACAGGAGCAGGCGGCGGAGTCCGAGCGGACGCATACCCAGCTCGTGGCGGCAGTCGATCAGCATAATTCACGCATCAGGCAGCTCGAGGCCGAGCGCGACGCGATCATTGCAAAGGCCGCCGGCGACGCCCGGAACCAGCGATCCGAGCTCATGGTTCAACTGGAGGAGCTGAAGGCCACCCAGGCCGCCTATCAGAGCCGATCCACGGACATCGAGGTCAGGGCCCCGGTCGACGGAGTCGTGCAGAAGATTTCAGAGACACCGATCGGCACAGTGATCCCGCCGGGCGGGACCGTCTGCGAAATCGTGCCGGCGGGAGGGGTGCTGATCCAGGCGCGCGTGTCGCCGCGCGACATCGGATTTGTGCAGCTCGACCAGAAGGCGATCGTCAAGTCGGACGCGTTCGACTACAGCCGCTATGGATCGATCCCGGGGAAAGTTGTTCGCATTGCTCCGTCAAGCACTGTTGGTGGTCCGGGCCAGACTCCCTATTTCCAAGTCGAGATCGAGTTGGCCCGTCCCAATGTTGGAACGAACGAAGCGCACGTGGTTACCCCCGGTATGACGGGTGAAGCAACAATTCTCACCGGCCAGAAGACGATCTTTCAATATCTGCTGAAGCCCATCTACACCACGCTGGATACTGCGATGCACGAACGCTGAGGAGGTCTGCCATGACCAATTCCTCGAGAGATTTCGAAACTATAGATATCACGCCGCTGATCTCAGCCGAGGAACTCAAGAAAGCAATCGACAGGCCTATCGGACAGCCGGAGCCGGCGCGGGAGGAGCAGCCGATCGGCTGGATCTTTGGTCCTGATGACGATCTGCCGCCTCCAGAGGGCGGTACTGCAGACGGCGGCCAGGGCGCGGATGCCGATCCCTCGGGACCACTTTCCGGAAGGCTGCCGGAGACAGGTTATCAGGCCGGTGGTGCGGCGCCGGGAGGTGAACACGCCGCTCCTCTTCCTGTTGGCGGGAGTAGCGGTGGTGGATCCGATATCGGTGCCGATCAATCATCGCGCGCGCACACGGCCGAGCCGGTTCGCGCGGGCTCGGGCGGCCTGACAATTCCGGGCGGAATGGGACCACGATCCGGTTTGTCCCACGAATCCGAAGCCGGACCTGCAGCTGGGCACGTTGGCGGTGGCGGCGGCGGTCAACAACACACCTCTGCGGCGGGTAGCGACGGCCGGGACGAACACCTCACCGGCACGGTCGATCACGGTGCGAGCCAAGGCACCACTTCGGGCGGAGATGCCCGGACGGATCCGGGCATTACCTTCAGTGGTGGCGGCACGACCAATCAGCAGACCGCCAATGATCGTGACGGCACCGGCACCATTGATCAAGGGACCGGCCAGGGCACGATCTCCGGCGGCACCGGCCAGCAGGCCGGCACCACCACCGGCCAGGGCACGACCTCTTCCGGCGGCGACGGCAGCACCGGCCAGCAGGCCGGCACCGGC
>NZ_AWZU01000081.1 GCF_000472385.1 Bradyrhizobium sp. ARR65 | reverse complement strand
AAGAAGCGGTAGGCTGCCTTGGTATTCGCCCAATCCTGGCAAACGAGCGGGATGCTTTGTCCCATGGCGCTTCCAATCTGCCTGAGCAGTTTGCGGAATCTGTCGCCGAGCCGCGCGTCCCTAAACTCGCATCCACTACTCTCTCGATCAATCCAACATTCACCTTCCAAGGACCGCAAACGGCCTCTTGCCGATCGATCCCTTAATGTCAGCCCCATAGAGCACCCCCTCGCGAATCAGGTGCTCAGCAAGGAATCACAAGTGATTCTTTCGATTCAACATTTCGCCGATCAGCGGATCAGCCCGAGTGGTCAAAGTTATGGGTAATTGAAAGCCGGTGAAGGCCTCCGCGCCGAATGAAGCGCGTTGTTGAGAAAGCTCAAGATCGTCCTGAGAGCTTACAGGCGCGCGCCAGGTTGCGGCGACGGCGCGGCGATATGGTGTTTCGGCGGTCGTTGCTGCTGCGCTGCTGCGATGGCGAGGGTCGTTTCACAACACCTACGGTCCGCGATGTCGCGCCGGCGATAAGGCCATCAGCGCTGTGAACTGCAACTCATGGGGCCTCAACTAGCAAATAGTCTTCCGCTTGTCAGGTCCTGGTCGGCGACACGGGTAAAAAACCGTGGGTCATAGGTGGGGCCGCATACGAACTGCACTTTGCGAAATCGGTCCTTTATGGATGCAGGGATCATGCGCTTAATGAGGTTCTTGCGCACGGATTGTTGCTTGAGAGTGGCTGACCAAGTTTTCGCGTAGTCGGATTGCTGTGGCGGTCTCGCAAAGATGTCGGCCACGTGCGTTCGCTGTGCGATGGTGCAGATATATGTAGGACGGTTATTGACCATCTGAACACGAGTTCCGGCTAGATCAGGGTCGATGACTTTGTACCACTGACCGAAGGTCGCCTTACCTGGCCTGCGATCGTCGGGAACATGCAGCAGTACTGCTTTGATAGTGAAGCCATTGTCTGGTGAAAAAGTCCGAAAAAGTAGCTCGGGGCTGAACTGCCAAAAGCCATGTCCCATGTAATTGTTGGCTCCATCGACCTGGACAAAATGTCCTCCGATTTGCACCATCTGCATACAGTTTTTGATGGCTTGAGGGAAATTGAATACATGCTCAAGCGTCCCATAATCGATCACGACTGAAAACCGTCCATGCAGAGTGTAACTGATCGGCGCGTTCATATCATGGATAACGGTAGCGCCTTCGTAATCCGACGCATCGATCGATTCGATGTCAAGAGCCCCGAGTAATTCTAACAGTGGCTCGGCAAATTGACCAAAGTGATACTTTGAAAGGGGCAATCCAAGCCGTCGAAAAAGCCGGCGAGCGAGATGCTCTGGGATGTGGATATTCTGACGACCTATGAGCATCGTCTTCTCAAAGACGACGCCGGCGGCTTTTGCTCCGCATAAGAACTGCAAACCCGCAACGTCGATACCCAAATCAGCCTCCAATATGAAGGGCAGCCTGTATCTTCGGCCTATTCGCGGCGATTGATCCGCTTGACGAAGCGCTTGCCGCCGAGTGGCCTCGCTGCGAGGGCTTCTGTCGCATGCCCGCCCAGCTCAGCGATTATCCGGTGCTCATGGAACCGTGGCGTCGAAACAGCCAGACGACGCTCGTTCAAGTTGACCGCCTGATCACAACAAGGCTGTTGTCGTTTAGCGCGACATTCGGACGAAACAGCGTGACGTAGTCGACTACATAATCTGTTTTGCTGAAAAAGTCATTGTAGCGCACCAGATCGAACAGTTGTACATCCTCGATAACGTAAATTCCGTCCTGTGAGAGATGCTGGATGGAATGTTCAAAAAGACAAGCTCCCGCCTCAAACGTATGAAGTCCGTCATCCAGCATAAACTCGAAGTCACTAACCCCAACATTCTTCCAGAATCTCGCAATCGTTTCTGGATCAAGTTGATCCACGTGAAAAGTCTTGATCCGTTCTTCCTCAAAGAGAATGCTTTGATCGATATCTGCACCATATACGACCGCATTGGGAAAGTAGTCACGCCAGACGCGCAAGGATGCACCCGGCTTTCCTTCGGATCCCATGCTCGACACGAGAGTCGGATTGTTTGTTCCCAATCCACACTCGAAAACACGCTTGATGTTATTGCGACAGTGCGAAAAAAGGCGCGAGTAAAAGTCAGTGTATGTGTGTGATGGCCACGGGTAGGGGTGACCTTCGGCTTTTACTTCACCCTTGTCCGATCCATATTTATCGCAAAGTTGAGCGAGCAGGTCCTTCTTGTTCTTGTGGTGATGGACAGTGAATTTGAAATCAAAACTCGAGGAGAACTCGTTCAACTGCTGTTCTTTTCGAATTTTCCAAAGCAGGTCGTCTAAAAACAAAGTATCAAACCTTCTGATAGCGCTCTTCAGCATTTTGAGATTCCAGTGAGCATCGAGACCTGAAAATATTGGTCACTTTCGAGCGAGGTGTCCACGCCATGTTCGCTTTACAGCGTCGAGGATTCCAGCAGTCCCCAACAGGCCCTTTATTGAGGGCCTCAATGCCGCTACGAGAGACTGGACGGCGTTTATCGAAGTGCCTTTTACGGACAGATTAAAAATATGTACGTATGATTCCTGCCAGAAACGATTACCAAATCGTTCCTTCCAAGGTGCGTCGCCGCTGCCAAAATCGATGAGATCGACCTGACCATGGCGCTGGCGAGAGATATCCTCCAGGACCTCCAGTATCAAATACATCCCGGGCGTATACGCCTCATATGCCCAGTCCACTGCGATGTATTCACAAAGGAATGTGCGCTCCCTTAGCGATCCGATGAAAAAGGCGCACGGCTTGTGGTCCAGGTAAAGAATAAATGCACGAAGCCAGCCCTTTTGGGCTTCGAATTCCAGTATTGAGCGGATGTCCGGCTTGTTTATGAAACCAACATTTAAGTTTCGCTGATACGACCTGCTTGCGACTGCTTCTGCATCTCGCATCATCCGTTCGAAATCATCGGGAAATTTGAGCGGATCGATATGGACGTCGCGAAACACTTCGCCCAATTTCCGAGTACGTCTCTTTTGGTTGTTCCGCTCTTTGCTCGATATGCTGGCTAGAAAGCCACCAGGACTAATTTTGAGATCCCGCACGCGATGGATCTGCGGGGAAATGGCATAGTCACGCTGAAACCATTTGGGCAGAGTTCTGGCAGCTTTAACGAGAGGCGAATTGAGGTCCGGATGATAAAGGATTGCAACGTCCGCTTCGCCCGAGGACAGAGACTCGACTATGCTACCGACCAGCGATTTGGAGTTGACTTCGGAAATGTCCCCCAACCAACCGTCACTGACGAAAATGAGAGTCTTCACTTTCGGCAAGCGAAGAGTGAGGTACCCGGCCTTGATGTGCTTCGGTGCGGCCTCCAGCCTGCCGCACATGAGCGCGGTTGGAACGCCTCCCGAATAGACAACGATGACGTGAGGTCGAACGGTCGCGGTGATCACCTCTGAAACAAAGAGAAAGAAATCAAGGTCAGCATCCCTACCTGTTCGACACGATGTCCAAAAGCTTCGGAGCTCCTCGATCTCGGATCGAGTCCTTAAGACCCGAACTTGGCACGGGGAAGCTTCCAAGCTCGTGCTTCGACTACGCTGCTGAGTCAATGAGGCGTCTTCCGCCGCTGTCGGATTTAGCATGGTTGCGTCATATCTTTCGCGGGTACTGGCGTTGTACGAGAGATCGAGACTGCCGCCGTGTATTGGCAATCGATAGGATATGTGATCGCGATTGCGAATAATCCGCTGCCGACGCTCCGCGAAGATGATATTCCTTCACCGAAGCCGAGACACCTATACAAAAGCCCCAGAACTCCCACAGATTTAGCCAAAAGTGCACCGTAATCCCGATGCACATAAAACAGGCAAGCATCAGTATAAGTCCAATTCGCATATTTCCCATAAAAGGGTCGTCGGCAAAGGTCGCGACCGATCGAGGGAGCGCTGTCGCATTGAGAAGAATCAGGAAGATTAGCGCAGGAATTCCGAAGCGGAGCATGGTCACGAGCCAAACACAATCAATCGTGTGATCTATGACGTCCATATCGATTTCAGAGAAACCGAATCCAATAAGAGGCGATTGTGGAATGACGTCAAAGGCGCTGTTCCAAATAACTAGCCGCGTATAACCCGAGTCTGGATCAAGCGTCATATGTAGAATGACCCATTTAACCGGATTGTCGGAAACAATGGAGAGCATCGCAAATAGCGTCGCAGCACCGAGCCAACACGCCGTCCAGCGCCACGAATAATTCTTCAGCAGTCGGTCATAGCAAAAGCTTATCGCAACGAGCGCGGACGCCAATAGCGCAGCGGAGGCAATGGATAGCAACGTTCCGACGAATGAAAACCCAACAAAGAAGACGCGACGAAACCCACTTTCCACATACAAAAGTATCGCCATCATCACTGAGCAGAATGATCCAAAAAGTATCGAATGTTGGAACGTCGACAAGGACCTCACAATTCCAAACCGATACTGCGGAACGAAATGGCCCCCGGTCCCAAAGCTCTGCGAAACCGTGTCGTAGACTATGTTCCGCCCGGATATGGTATCAATGGTGCCAATCAAAACGAGGGCGACGACAGTCGCCTCGAACGCGCCAACGAGTGTCTTCAGCGCGGTGGGGCCAAAAAAATACGCGCGTGCAATGAGGTAGGAGCCAAAGAATTCGAGCACGACGGCGAAAGCTGATGAATCTAGACTGCCCTTACCAGCAGTGGTCGCCAGCACTATCCATGCGGAGAGTGCACACGCAAAGAGATCTGCCGCGACTATCCTTCTCTGACCTTGGAAGAAGCGTACGAAGGCGGGGACAATGAGCAGGACAATAGCGATGCGGCCGGGCGTGAACTTCATCCCGCCGATATAAATTTCTGCCGGCGGCAGACCAATCCCTATCATCATGAGCCATGCCGCGAGTGCGCCTGAGCGCGAGCCCTCGCGGAGCCTGCCGGTCCCAAGTGAGGGTGAGACTCGTCCGCGGCCTACTCTGTTTTGTAGCATGCCGGCACCGCAATTATGCTGGCCAGGCGACTTCTCGCTCAGGCGCTTAGATTAGTTGTATATTGAGAGGGTCGTCGCTGCAAGCAAAGCAAACTCAGACGCCATTTTAATATTAAATCGGTGATCTGTCTCATAAGACAAGGGGTCAATTGCTACCCTGCCAAAATATGCGGCGGATGCGATCCGTGGTCGTCCCTCCCATTGGGTGTGACCTCCGTCCCATCTCACATGGTGGAGAGGTCTTGCCCGAATTCCCGAGAGAAATATTGCCTGCCTTCAGAAGAAATCGAAGCTGAATAGATTTTGATCGCACATTAACTACCTGAGCTCGCAACTCGGATGACCTCTCTTAACGTGTCGCGTCCGGGACTACGGTCCGGCGAACCATTCGTCGCAATATCCCGCAATGCGATAGTCAAGAAGACCGAGCCATTCATGGACAGCGACGTCCACACGTCGCAAATTGTCTGCGGCGTTGGTCGCTCGCCACCACAATTCTTGCGAACCATGCGTGCGTTGACCTGCCGGAAAAGCGGTCACGTTGAAGCCGGCTTTTCGGAAGGTGCCGATGGCTCGCGGCATGTGATACGCCGATGTCAGCAGCAGCCAGCGCGATGATGGGGGAGGATGGATCAAGTCGGCGGTAAACCGGGCGTTTTCTTCGGTCGTGCCGGACCGCTCCTCAATCGAAATGCGGTCGGCGGGGACGCCAAACGAGATGAAGTACTGCTTCACAATGGCGGCCTCGCTTGGCCCGGCGACGGAGGGGTCGCTGCCGCCGGAAAAGACGATTCGAGCCTTGGGATAACGACGGGCGAGATCCACGATGATAGGCATCGGCCCGGCAGCTTCGTCGATAATGATCGGACTTTGATATGAATGGCTTTGAGCGTCGTACGATCCACCGAGGACGATAATTCCATCTATCTCTTGGTCCGGAAATCTCATTGCGGGGAATCGCTGTTCTAATGGGGTCAAAAGTATATTTCCAATCGGCGTCAGGGCGGCTACTGCCAGCGCGGCCAAGGCACCAGCGGCTACAACGACGCCAGAGCGACGCCGAAGCAGTATCAGGAGGAGCCCCAGTACGGCCAAAACCGCAATGGCATTCGAGGGAACGGAAAGAAAATCTGCCGCTTTCGATAGTGCAAGATGCATGGCGACACTTCGGGATCGCTGATCCGTCTGTCTTGTTTAATTCCTTGAAACCAATGTTTCGCTGATCTCGGCAAATATATGCGGAGGAGGTGGCCCTATTTCGCCTTTCAAGCCGGCCCACAAGCCCGCCAGAGCGGTTTTGAAGTTGCGCGGCGAGCCAGCCAAAAGATACTGCATGGCATAGGCAAGCGAGAGGAGGCTGCCCCAGAGCAACGACCTTGGAAAATGCATCCGGATGTAGAGGATGCGGTTTCTGCTTTGGAGGTACACCGACAGTTGCGACCGATTGAATGATCCAATCGTGGTGCCCCCCTTGTGCGGCACAATTGACGCACTTGCGTAACCGAGACCGTAACGCTTCGCTCGAATGCCCCAGTCCGCATCCTCGTAATAGAGAAAGAATCGTTCATCCATGGGGCCGACTTGTTCAAGACACTTACGGCTCACGTACAACGAGGCGCCGGAAACGCAATCGAGGCGGTCTTCCATAGCCTCGAGATCGAAAGGTTCGTTGATCCGCTGCCTATATCCGAGGAGGGCCGGTCTCATTATCAATTTGCGCCAATAGAGGCCGCCGCGGCAATGGATATAGTCTCCACCCACGACAGGCAAAATCGTGCTACCCACCATGCCTTTATTGGCCGTAATGGAACGCTGAACGAGCGCACTGAGGGCGTCTGGCTCCGGCTGTGAATCCGGATTGAGAATCCAGATTCCTTGCCAGCCAGGGATTTTTGACAAGTAGTCGATCCCGGCGTTTACGCCGCCGGCGTAGCCGAGATTTCTTTCGGCAAGAGCAATTTCTACCCGGGAGGATCGTCCCTTGAGGACGAGGCGTTTGATCTGAACCAGTCGCCCCAGCGGAACAGCCGGCAATTCGTTTTCAACGGTGATGCAGGGCCCCTCGGCATTTGACAAGGCTTCGAAGAGTTCGCGAAAAGATTTGCTTCCGCCATTCTCACAAATGAAAATGTCGAAGCTAGGTTCGGTCTTCGCGCGGGCGAGGGCAGTCAGGCACGCGCAAATGTCTTGAGGGTTACGGAAGCCCACGATGAGAACCATCACGGCACAAGGCTTCGGGTCGCAAGACCCCAATTCCCCACAATTACCAATATTCCGCGGCTGGGGGCCCTGCCCCAATCGCGTCAGAGATAATGGCCCACTCTCTCGCTGAGCCCGGTGTTGAATAGGGTTTAATGCGATCTTCGCGTCCTGCACGTTCATCAGCTGCTCTCGCTGCCAGGCCGTTCCGTAGGACGGTAGGCTTTTTTGACCTGAACCGGTTCACAACGGCGAATCTGCATGGTGGCCCCAGAAAATTCAAATGACATTTAATGCCGAGTTAAATAAATATGGGAGACGCAGGCGTTGGACTCCTACCCTTAGCTCAGTGCGGGGGTATGCGCACCGCAGCGAGCTTCCGAAACGAGCAAACCGCCGAGGGTCGGCCTTCTTCGGGTTTTAAAAAGGTTCTGAAAAGCGCTACCATTAATGATGATGATATTTTTGAAAGTAATATCGCATGCACTCTATACTTGCTCAAGCATATTATTTTCTGTCGGTCCCTTCAAATATCATTGCGGCTCTGGCGGTTCTGGGGCTTGTCATGACGGTTTGTCTCGGCCGCTCGGCCGTTAGCGTCGCTGCGGTTGCGTTGGTGACGCTGGTGGCCGCCACATTGTCACCGGCTGGAAATATCCTTTTGTTCCCACTGGAACACCGGTTCCCCACTGCCAGAATTCCGAGCCAGGAGATCGATGGAATTATTGTTCTCGGCCGGTCCTATGATTCGCAAAGCCATGGACATCTGAGCTCGATACTTCTCGAGGAAGATACCGAACCGATGTCCGTTATACCTGATATCGCCCGCCGCTATCCTCGGGCTCGTATCATCTTTTCTGGCGGCACGGACCCGTCAAATCCCGGGCCAAGGGAGGCCGCGGTCGCCAAAGAGTACTTCGTTTCGCTCGGCATTGCCGCGGACCGCATTTCGATCGAGGATCAATCCCTGACTACCAAAGAAAGCGCCCAATTCACCGCCGCCTTGGTCCATCCCTCGCCATCATCACGGTGGCTGCTAGTTACATCGGCCTATCACCTGCCCCTGGCAATGGGGGCCTTCCGCAAGGCGGGGTTTAACGTAATCGGTTTTTCGGTAGGCCTGCGCACGCACGGGGCGGATGAACTGTGGCGGCCTGCGAAGACCGCCACGGACAATTTACGTCGCGTGGATATCGCCGTCGCAGAATGGCTCAATCTTCTCATCTATCGGCTCTCAGGATTTTCTGACGAGTGGTTCCCGGGACCGCTTACGTGACCTTCGGCGCCTTGGCGATTGAACGAAGCCGTTGCGGAACGGCTGGCCCGACCCGCCAATGAAATTTGCGATGCGGCAAAGTTTCACGACTGATCGATCGTTGAGCAACCATTTGTCACCGGATGAACGGCAGCTTCAGCGATGTTGGATGCGGATGCTTGGTGCCCATTTCCCGAATATCGATCGCAACAGTTTCCTCAATCGAACAGTGCACGCCGTCCATTCGTATGCGCCGTCGAACTTCAGGAAGAATTCCATTGGGCCATCAGATGGTTCGACCTTGGTTCGACCGCGCAAGATTTCGAGACCAGTTGTGTCCACCTCCTGGGCCATAATCGAATAGGCCGTTTCATAGCCAGCTGCACGGCACATCGCGACTATGGACGCATCATGATCCCCATAGGGGAACGAAAAGTCGACAATTTTCCGTCCGCTCAACTCCGCCAATCGAGCGCGTGACTCCTCGAGTTCCCGTCGCGCGCGCTTTGAATCCAACCTCGTCATTAACGGATGACTCACACTATGTGACGCGAGCGCGACCAACGAGGTATCCAGTGCGTTCAACTGTTCCGGCGCCATAACGACTTCCGCCAGCTCCGGGGCTGCCTCACCCTTCATTGCCCAGCCCGGAGTGCGGCCCATCCAGCCGACCGGAACGAAGATCGTGGAGTGAAAAGAGCGCCTAGCGAGTTCAGGCAGGGCATTCTCGGCAACACTAACGAAGGCATCGTCAAAGGTGATTGCGACGCATTTCTTTCCTGAAGGGAGGTCGCCTCGGTACGATGCCGGCAGTACGAACGCGCTGCGGCGGAGAGCGTCCATTTGACGGGCAAAGCTATGCCGGTGTTTCGGAGAAACACCATGATAGTAAAGGATGGTAAGCCGCTGAGTGGACGGCCGTCCCGTCAACCGAAGCGAATAACGAAAAAGAGTTCGCGCGCCGTAATAGACCAAGCTGATGGCGATCTTCGATACTCGTTTAAATTCTGGCGCTCTCATATTCTGCTAAGCTTATAATTCTTTCCGGGACAAAGCAAAACCAAGACCAAGACATGCATAGAATATTTGGGGGCCGCAGAATCCGTATCGATGGATTCCATTCAAACTGATGAGTGCATGGGGCGGACGTACTCAGCGGTTGGTAATGCTCGCCGACGATCTTGGTGGGGCCGCGGCACCGCCTGCGAAGGACTGCGAGCAGCCAATTGGGGTTGCGGGTCTTCACCTTGGTTCCTGCGAACCCAGCATGCGCCAAGGCAGCTGTTCCGCCTCGCATGAGGTGGTGACAGCGAGCACTGGCGGAATGCGCGACACCAAGTGGAGTTCTCGAAGTAACCTGAACCACAGATAATTGGCGATCGTCAGGCGGACTGGTTGCTCATGGTAAATACTTCCCCGAAACACGTAGAATGTGCGGTCATTCCCAGCGCTTGCTTGACGAACAAGAGCTCGGTCGTGCCCAAGCGGCGAAACTCTTGCTACCCGCAATTGGCATGAGCGAGACCGAGCGTCGATTACGCTCATGTATTCCATGTTCTCGTCCGTGAGCCTCACAGAGAACTGTTGTTCGGTAAGAAATTCTACAATTGCGTTCTGTATGTCAATCGGATTGTCACGGACAACTGCGAGCTTCCAGCCGATCGTCAGTGGAAGCAATATAGCAACACACCACTTAAGCGCGGATGAGTGTTTCACGCTTCAGTCCTAGCAGGCTGATCGTTACAATTGATGCGAGAATAACGAAGTTCGCGGCGATTTCGGCTAGCGGCGTGTGAAGCATACGGTAATGCGCCGAGCTCAATCCCATAAGGCTGATGCGGATGACGTTCACAGTGACTACGGAGAAGCAAGCGAGCAGGCACCAGAGAATATCTTGAGGGGACCATCTGTGCCGCACGGATTCGCTGATTGTAATCCAGCACAGGAACGCCAGGGAGACATTCGCTAACGATGAGCACGGTGGAAAGATAGCAAGCGTGCCGGAGTGATCGGCAAATTCAACCAAATTTCCGTTTCGTTGCGTTCCCAGCATCCATCCAACAAGCCACGCATCCGCACCTAGGATGAAACTGGCAAACAAATCAAAGATGAGGCGGCTCCAGAGCATTGGAACTGTCGCGGCCAGAAAAACAATGGCGCCTCGACGCTGCAAATCCGTCGTTTCCGTAAAAAGCAGCACATAGACGCTAAGGATGGTCACGGCGAGCCAGCTCATTGCGCCGATTGGCAGAGCAATCGCGAATAAGAGAACTATCACAACCGCGAGGTCTGCCGCACGTATAATACCTGTCTTATCAACTAGGACCAACGAGACGCCGGTAAAGCACGCAACTAGTACTATTGCGCTGATGTCGAAACTGCCAACGGCCGCGTCGACCCACCCAGATAAGTGCACGGACGCAATCATTTTTGCGGCCAGACCGTTGGTGCAGCCAAGAATGTATGTGCCGGCAAACAGCTCGCTACGCGTGGGCCGGAACGACAATCCTGGACGCCAAAGCTTATGCTGAAAATAGAGTAGAGTTGCCGTGGCAAAGCGCGCCTGTCTCCGCTGACTCATGTTGCGTCGCCTGTCGCCCTCGAACGCTTTTGAAAGATTGTTGCGGACAGAGGGCGGATTTAACCGATTGCGAATTAATAGTCCTTTTAAATGTTGGATTGCGCGTTTACAATAGATGGGTTATTTGTTTAATCGTGTTTTTATTTAATGACGCTAATTATGTGTGCGTCCCGGGCGGGTGCATATCCTCTTCCGAGGCTCGGTCGCTGGCGCCCGGCGCCTAGGCAGGGGCGGGGGTGCCGCCGGAGTTAAGGAGCCGAATTTAAATCACAAAATATAGGTTGGTTATTGCCGTCGGGAGGAAATCTGTGTCATTGACGCAAGCATTGCCAAGTCGTTCGGAAGAAGGCCGCTCTCAGGTTTGGGGGAGCTTGACGGAGCACGAGCGGGAACAGTTGCTTCGATGGAACGATACGTATGCGGATTTCCCGCAGGTCTGCGCGCACGAGATTTTCGAGCTGCAGGTCGACCGGAATCCTGAAGCGGTTGCCGTGGTATTCGGGAATCGTCAGCTGAGTTACCGAGACCTCAATGAGCAGGCGAACCGGGTTGCGCATCACCTTCGTCGACGGGGCGTGAGGCCGAACACGCTGGTGGGTGTTTGCTTCGAACGCTCGCCGGAAATGGTCGTGGCATTGCTGGCTGTCTGGAAAGCCGGGGGTGCATACGTGCCCCTCGATCCCACATATCCGAAGGAGCGGTTGTCGTTCATGATTCAGGACGCGCAGCCGCTTGTACTCCTGACGGATAAGAAGTGCGCCCGGCTACTAACTATGTCGGGCGACAAGGTGATCTGCCTCGATGACGACTGGCAGAAGCTTAGTCAGGAGAGTGGAGATAATCCCGCCCCAATCGCCGTGCCGTCAAATCTTGCCTACGTCATCTACACGTCGGGCTCTACCGGTAGACCTAAAGGAGCGATGATTGTTCATCGTGGACTGGTCAACTACCTGTGGTGGGCGATCGGAGCATACGGCGTCGATCCCGGGCGCTCGGTGCCAGTTCACACCTCTATTTCCTTCGATCTAACGGTCACTAGCCTTTACACGACTCTGCTCGGTGGCGGCATTGCGGAGTTGCTGCCAGAGGATGTCGGCGCGCAGAACTTGTTGGCAGCTCTTCTGCGGGCTGGCGACCGTGGGCTCGTCAAGATCACGCCAGCTCACCTCGAACTGCTCAGCGCTCAGATCGGGATGGATCAGGCCGCGTGCATGGCGACGGCGTTTGTGATCGGAGGCGAAAACCTCTTTGCCGAGACACTTCAGCTGTGGCGCGACCATGCTCCTTCGACACGTTTGTTCAATGAGTACGGTCCGACCGAAACTGTCGTCGGCTGCTGCGTTCAGGAGGTGCAGGCTGCGGACCCGCGCAGCGGGTCTGTGCCGATTGGGCGACCGATCGCGAACACGCAGCTGTATGTCCTCGACGAGAATCTGCGGCCCGTGGGCCCGGGTGTAATGGGCGAGCTATTCATCGGCGGGGTCGGCGTGGGGCTCGGCTACTTGAATAGGCCAGACCTCACCGCAGAACGGTTTGTGCCGGATCGCTTCAGCGGAGTGAAAGGCGCGCGCTTGTACAAAAGCGGAGACTTGGCCCGATATCGAACCGACGGCACGCTGGAGTACCTGGGCCGCGCCGATGACCAAGTCAAGATCCACGGCTATCGCATCGAGCTTGGCGAGGTCGAAGCGAACCTCGCCGCGCACCCGAGCGTGCAGGCAAGCGCCGTCCTGGCGCGCGAGGACGAGCCAGGGAACCGGCAGCTCATCGGATACCTTGTTCCGCGCAAGGGCGAGACAGTTGAGACGGATCAGATGCGGGCATTCCTGAAAGCGAGGCTCCCCGACTACATGGTGCCTGCACAGTTCGTCTTCCTTGATGCGCTACCACTCACGCCGAATGGAAAGGTCGACCGGAAGCTCCTGCCGGCTCCATCCAACGCGAGCGTCGGCAAAGGCGGGGCACCCCAGACCGAGACCGAGAAGGCGGTCGCAGCGCTCTGGAGCGAGCTACTGGGCGTCGATGGGATCGGGATCGAGGATGATTTCTTCGATTTAGGCGGACAGTCGATGACAGCTGTCGGGCTTGTTGCGCGGCTTCGTACGGCCTTCGATGTCAATCTCGAACTTGCGACTTTGTTCGAGCGGCCAAACATTGCCGAGCTTTCGGAAGCGATCGACGTGCTTGTGCTGACGAGTCGCGCTGTAGCTTCGAAAACTCTCCCAGGCGCGCGTGAGGAGTTCGAGCTGTGATGGATGCGACAGCACTCCTTTCCACGCTTCGTGCCCGAGACGTTAGGCTGTGGGTCGAGGACGCGCAGCTCAAATGCAGTGCTCCGGTCGGTGTGCTCGACGCGAGCCTGCGGCAGGCGCTGGCCAGCCGGAAGCAAGAGATCATCGCATTCCTGCAGCAGGCGGACGCCCTCAAGAGTGGTCCGGCGTCGATCGTGCCGATCAAGCCGGAGGGGTGCAGGCCACCTATATTCGCCGTATCTGGTCATGGCGGCGACATCTTCTGCTTTCTCCCATTGGCGCGTCAACTGCACGCGGAGCAGCCTATGATTGGCGTACAGCCGCCGGGCCTGGACGGCACGGAACCGCTCAACTCCGTCGAGGCGCTGGCGCATTACGAAATCGCGCAAATACGGCAATACCGACCCCACGGTCCTTATCTCATTGCAGGACATTGCGCGGGCGGGACCCTCGCTTTCGAGGTGGCGCAGCAACTCATAGCGGCACGCCAAGACGTGGCGCTGCTGGCGCTCATCGGAAGTCCGTTCCCGAAAATGTTCGGACGCGCGTCCCTATTATGGATGCGCCTGTCTGGATACATGAGGGCGCTTACGCCCGGCGCATTCACGCGAAAGCTGCAGCGGCGCCTCGAACGACAGCGAGCGCAATCAGTCGTCGGCTCCGAGACGCTCTCGGCAAGACGACGGGTGGAAAAGGCGACCGTTGCTGCAGTCCGGCGGTACAGGCCGCGCCCATACCCGGGTGAAATCGACCTATTCGTGACTGCCGACAAGTGGCATCGGTCTGATCTATGGAGAGCGTTCGCCGGAACGCTACGCGAGCACCACCTGGAGGACTTCGAGGTCAACGATCTGCTGCTTGGACCGAACGTGAGCCTCCTGGCTGCGTCACTTCAAGGGAGGCTCAACCAGCTATGCTGATAGGTCCTGGTCGGAATCGTCCAAAACTGATGGCGGTCTCCTCCGGAGGCGGTCATTGGGTGCAACTGCTTCGCCTTGCCCCCGCATTTGCAGATTGCGAGGTCATTTATGTTGGAGTTGATAGGTCATACGCATCCCAGGTGCCGCAGAACAAGTTTTGCGCGATCCACGATGCTACGCGCTGGAACAAGTTTGGACTACTTCGTTTAGCGCTGAACGTTGCCTGGGTTATGTGGAGGGAAAAGCCGGATGTCGTTGTGTCCACGGGCGCCGCACCGGGATATCTCGCGCTGAGGATTGGCAAGCTGGCAGGGGCCAAGACAATTTGGGTCGACAGCATTGCGAACGTTGAGGTCCTGTCGATGTCGGGAGCGAGGATTGGCCGCTATGCCGATCTCTGGCTCACGCAATGGCCGCACCTCGCGAGACCAGAGGGCCCCCACTATGCCGGGGCAGTTCTATGATTTTTGTTACCGTCGGCGCCCAAATGGCATTTGACCGTTTGATCCGTACCGTGGACGAATGGGCTGGATCACACGACGGGACGGACGTCTTTGCGCAGATCGGTCCATCCAATTATCATCCAAGATTTATTAGAGTGACGAAGTTTATCGATCCACCAGACTTCAGGAAAACCGTTGAGGCATCAAACCTCATTGTAGCTCATGCTGGAATGGGTTCGATCATTACTGCCCTAGAACTTGGCAAGCCGATCATCGTGATGCCGCGCCGAGGCGACTTAAGGGAAACACGGAATGACCATCAAGTCGCAACTGCGAACTACCTGGTCAAGGGAGCTCGCGTAGTGGTCGCCCTCGACGAGGAGATGTTGCTCCGAAAACTTGACCGCATGGACAGTCTCGCTGCGACAGAACGTATCGGAACGAGCGCTTCACCCGAGCTTATTGGTAAACTGCGGGAGTTCATTGAGCACAGAACTGAATCGGCCTTTGAGCCGCATTGAATAACATTGCTAAGGACTTCGCCATGTTTGTTGTGAGAAGTAACATGCCGATTTCGATCGAAGCCTTGTTGGAAAAATATCGCGAACGTACTGCAGTTGTAGCAGTAGTTGGATTGGGGTACGTCGGGCTGCCTTTGGTGAGAGCGCTAATAGGCGCTCGATTGAGGGTCGTGGGAGTTGATATAGACGCTGAAAAGATAGAATCCATCAAGGATGGCAGGTCCTATATCAGCCATCTATCCTTCAACTTCTTTGTGGATGCCATTGAACGCGGGCGATTCAAGCCGACAACCGAGTTTGGCGATTTGTCCCACGCTGATGCAATCCTTATTTGTGTCCCCACCCCCCTGACGCGTCATCGAGAACCTGACCTGACCTATGTCGAAAGCACGGCGCGTTCCATCGTTCCTCATTTGAGGGCCGGTCAGCTCGTCGTGCTGGAGTCGACAACCTACCCTGGGACGACCCGGGACATTATGATTCCAATATTGGAGAGTTCCGGACTTAAGAGCGGCAAAGATTTCTTTGTCGCGTATAGCCCCGAGCGTGAAGATCCTGGCAATGACAAGTTCTCGACGACAACAATTCCAAAGGTGATTGGAGGCGACGGAGAAACTGCTCTAAGCTTCGCGGTTGCGCTGTACAGCTTGTTCGTTCCGCAGACTGTCCGGGTATCCAGTCTGGAGACCGCCGAGGCAGTGAAGCTGACTGAGAATGTCTTCAGAGCAGTCAATATCGCTCTTATGAATGAGCTGAAGCTCCTATACGCAGAGATGAGTATTGATATATGGGAGGTTGTGGAAGCGGCCAAAACAAAGCCGTTTGGTTTTATGGCGTTTTATCCCGGCCCCGGCCTGGGTGGTCACTGCATCCCGATTGATCCATTTTACCTGACGTGGAAGGCCAGGGAATATGAGCTTACGACGAAATTTATAGAACTGGCCGGTGAGATAAACAGTAATATGCCTCGATATGTCGTATCGCGAGTTGCGGACGAGTTGAATCGGCGGGCAAGACGAGGACTGAAAGGCGCTAGTGTTCTTGTTGTGGGGTTGGCCTACAAAAAGAACGTCGACGATACCCGCGAAAGCCCCTCGTTTAAGCTCATTGAGCTTCTGGAAAAGCATGGCGCCGCTTGTGATGTACATGACCCCTTCATTCCGATGATCCCGCTTACCCGCGAGTACGCCAGCCTGGCGGGGCGCCGATCTGTTTCGCTGAATGATGAGGTGATTTCCGGTTATGATGCGGTGTTGATTGCCACGGATCACGACTCGATTGATTACAAGGCGATTGTGGAGAGCGCGAAGCTGGTAGTAGACACGCGCAATGCTTGCTTTCGATCGGGGGCCTTGGGACCAAATGTCGTGAAGGCCTAAGCCTAAGCCGTGACGCCGTTCTCGGCCCTCTCTTTCTCTCCGGAGGCGGTCAGGCCTGCGGCTACTCTTCGCAAAACTATCATGTGCTGTTCTGCGCATCGTTGCACGCTGAAGCGCGTTCTTGACTCGCGGGCCAATCTCGATCGAACGGCCGTCCAACGCTCGCTTTCACTGATCACAGTTTTCATTGCTGCGACTAGCGCGGATTTGTTCGCATGTAGGCGGAAGCGCTCTCGGCCAATACTTTCCCAAGTTACGGTTTCCGGATCGCCGAGCGGGTTCGGGACCACGTATCCGCGTTGACCGTCTGATCCTACCTGCTCGCGACTGCCCCCGACCTCACTCATGATTACCGGGAGTCCTGCGCAAAGCGCCTCCATGGACGCGAGCGGCCATCCCTCGACAAAGGAATTCAGGACGAATGCGTCGGCCGCTGCGAGCAGGGGAGAGGGATCCGAAAGATTGTCGCGCAGATGGATTCGATTTCGTTCCGGGAGCTTGTCGCGCAGCAATCGGACCTGCTCTGCGTAGGACAGGTCGTCAGGCCGCCCGGCGATGAGCAAATGTGCCCGCGGCATGGCGCGTGCCACGTCAGCAAACGCCGCCACCAAGCCATACGCATTCTTTTGAGAGACTTGCCGAGCAAGTGAGATGAAGAGGAATTCGTCATTGAGGCCGAGCCAGCCGCGCGCCTCACCGCGGTTAATCACGGGGCGGTGGGAGGCATTGAAAGCATTGGGGATCGTAACGATCTCCGTGTCCGGAAATCTGGGATTTCCGCGCAAGTATTGGCGCCGGACCAAGTCGCTTACTGCCACCATCGAAGCGATATGGCGACTTCTCGTTAATTCGTTACGCCAGTCTGTTCCGATGGGGGTTGGAATTCCATGGAGCGTCTCGACTACGGGAATGCTCAAAGCAACGGCCGCTTCGAGGATCCACTCAGGCGCTGAATGAGCACTAATGACGTCGGGGCGATTTAGGGCGAGCCATTTCCGACCCTCTTCGGGCAATACACCAATCACCGATATCCCTTCACGAGCCAGTGCCGTTGCAAGTCGCCCGATGCGAGCAGGAACCGCCTGGGAAGATGCGCACATTACTGTTATATCGACCCCCCATGTCGGCAACTGCCGCGCCAAGAAGGCGACAAATTCGTCGATGCCTCCGGCATCCAATACCGCTGTCACGATAAGGCAGCGCAGTGGAGCGGTGGAGCCAGTCAAGATGCCAAGTTCCGCTGACACTTGCGCGGGCGCAACATCCCCCTCAGCTGACGAAAGCTCGCTGAGGCGGGACGCCTCAGGTGGAGCACCGAGAGACGCGATCCGACCTGGGATCAATGGTGACGACCAGTCCTCAACAGGGCTTTTATCGTCGCTGGCTTGTAAGGATCTTCGGAGCCATATTCTAGCCGCCCTTCGAACCGACGACGGGAGCGGCCAATATCGACGTTGCGCCCATAGTATAAGCCTCGTCCAGCGCGACTGCTGGCGACTGGCTCTCAGGCGGCTTTTAAATGCATCAGAATGTTTCACTTTGAGTGCCGGATTAAATACGTTAAAAGACCATTTTAAAGGAGGGCCAAAATAATCGCAATCCAGATAAACACAGACCTTTTAGCAGGCTCAAGCTAACACTAAAGGTCAATATTATCGGGTCGGCTGGACAGTCATCCAGCTTGAGTCTCAGACATGGGTTTCTCAAGTAGGCAATCGGTAACAAGGAGCGGCATTGCGAGGCCTGGCTTCTTCCTCTTGGTTCTCGAAAAGGCTGCCACGAGGTGACATTTGCAAATGCATTACGCTGCGCTCTGTTCAGCCGTCCTGCAAAAACTGCGGCGCGAGGGCATCCGCGGGTTGTGGCGCGCCAGCGTCGGATCGATCAAGAGAAGCCATAGTGCATTCGATGAGGAATTCGGCACCGATACCGAAAGCATAGTGCACCTTTGGCAACTCGATATCGACAGTCCTAATCGCGATGACGGCACTCGCTATCAACCGGTAGACCCCGATCTCATTCGGGCAGCCATCGAAACTCTCCCCATTGGACTCGAAGACTTTGTCTTTGTCGATCTCGGTTCTGGCAAGGGACGGACGCTACTACTTGCATCAGAATATTCGTTCAAGCGCGTGATCGGCGTCGAGTTCTCTCCACAGCTAAATGCGATTGCGACCGACAACATCGGAAAGTATCCGAAGGTAAGATGCCAGCATGTCACCTCGACCTGTGGCGATGCCGCTACCTATGAGTTTCCGCCGGATAATCTGGTCATCTATCTATATCACCCATTCGGCGAGAGGGTGTTTCGCCAGGTGCTTCAGAACTTGGAAGCCTCGCTGACCCGTCATGAGCGCGAAGTCTACGTTGTCTACTTCAACCCGGTACTGGCATCACTGCTCGACGCATCGGGCTTCCTGCAACGGGTCGAGTTGCCTGTCGAGTGGGCGATCGCCTTTCGCAATTCCACTGCCGCAGACCCGACTTCTGGGGGGAAATGCGTCCAACAACATCTTAGCTCGTGAGAGAATGGCCAGATCAGTGCGATCGAGTCTGCGAACGTGGGGTGCCGTAGTTTGCATCCAGGTTGTCCAAAGATCCGTCAAGTCAGGGTTAGCTTGGCCTGTCTGTAAGCGGCCCTCTGGCCGCACGGCGCTGAGGGCTTGATTTCCCGCCGGAAGGCGTCAGGCGGCGAGTTTGGCGGCCGAATGTTCTGCCCAAGCCCATGGCATGAGTTCGTCGATGCGAGCGGCAGGCCAGAGGTTGACGAGCTTCGTCAGCACATCGGTGAGATAGGCTTGCGGATCGACGCCTGTTAGCTTGCAGGTCTCGATCAGCGAGGCGATGCAGGCCCAGTTCTCCGCTCCATGATCATGGCCGGCGAAGAGTGCGTTCTTGCGATTGAGCACGATCGGGCGGATGCCG
>NZ_AWZU01000080.1 GCF_000472385.1 Bradyrhizobium sp. ARR65 | reverse complement strand
AATCCTGGCAAACGAGCGGGATGCTTTGTCCCATGGCGCTTCCAATCTGCCTGAGCAGTTTGCGGAATCTGTCGCCGAGCCGCGCGTCCCTAAACTCGCATCCACTACTCTCTCGATCAATCCAACATTCACCTTCCAAGGACCGCAAACGGCCTCTTGCCGATCGATCCCTTAATGTCAGCCCCATAGAGCACCCCCTCGCGAATCAGGTGCTCAGCAAGGAATCACAAGTGATTCTTTCGATTCAACATTTCGCCGATCAGCGGATCAGCCCGAGTGGTCAAAGTTATGGGTAATTGAAAGTCTCACCGGGGGCATACCGTCCAGCTCGGCGATGCGGCGGTCAATCTCACTGATCACTCGCTTCGAGAAGGGCCCGAAGTGCATGTACAGCGCCATCATCATCACGATGTAACGTAGCGCTCCTGGATTGGTCTTGGCGACCTCGACGAAGGTCTTCCAGAACGGCTCGCGAACCTCCGGCAGCCTCCGCATGATCTTGTGCATGCTGTCGACGCCGGCAAGCCTCTTGCGCACGTCGCCATCCGGCAGCTCGCGGCGCCGGTCGGACCGGTCGAGCATGAGGGCGAGCCGTGACAGCCGCCCTGCATATGCCGTCGCACTGAACACGTGGCCAAGCACTGCCTTATAATCGGCAAGGACGTCACGAAGCGGACGCTTGGTCTCGAAATTGCAACCGAGCGTGCATTGGTCGCCCGCCTGCTCGACGTCCATGAGGTCATGGCCTTTGTGCAGGCGGCCTTCTTTGGCTAGCCGCCGCGTCAGCTGTGTGCCAGGCAGCGCATAGAGTAGTCCAATCATGCAGACTGGAATACTCGCCTCCTCGATGAAGTCGATCATCGCCTGTCCCATCGAGACTTTCTCGGTGTCGAACCCGACAATGAAGCCCGCGGTGACGAACATGCCGTAGCTGTAAATCTTATGGATGCACTCGGCGATGTTGCGCCTGGTGTTCTGCTTTTTCTTCATCTGCGCGAGCGTCTCTGGATCCGGGCTCTCGATGCCGACGAAAATCGCGAAGAAGTTCGCGTCCTTCATTGCCTGCAACAGCTCGCTGTCGTCCGCGACGTTTATCGAGGCTTCGGTCGAGAACTCGAATGGATAGTCGCGCTCTTCCTGCCAGGCTTTCAGCCGCGGCAGTAGGCCGCGGAGGTTTTTCTTGTTGCCGATGAAATTGTCATCGACGAAATCGACATGTCCGCGATAACCGTGATCGTAGAGCGCTTGCAGCTCCGCGAGAATCTGATCATTGCTCTTGGTACGCGGCACGCGACCATACAGCTCGATAATATCGCAGAACTCGCAGGTGAACGGGCAACCACGCGAGTATTGCACGCCAATGAAGAGATAGTGATCGAACTTGATCAGATCGTAGCGGGGCATTGGGCTCAGCGTGACGTCGACATTGAATTTGTCGGCGATGAACACGCCCTTGCGTTCGCCGCGTTGCCAGGCGGCGATGAACTGCTCGATGATTTGCTCGGCCTCGCCGATCACCTGGAAGTCCGCATCCGCGTAGAGATGCGGGCTGGAGGAGACGTCAGGCCCACCAACGCATACTGGCTTGCCGTGAAGGTGGGCGAGATCGATCAGGTAGAGGGCATCAGGCTGCTGGTTGAGCATGCCGCCGATCATTACGAGATCGGCCCACTCGAGGTCCGCATCCGTCAAAGGCTCGGTGTTACGGTTGACGAGACGGATGTCCCAATGCTTCGGCAACATGGCGGCGACGGTGATCAGGCCGAGTGGCGCCGCCGGATACTTCGCGCCGACGAGCTCGCAGGCTTCGGTATAGTTCCAAAACGAGTTCGGAACGAACTTCGGATAGATCATTAGAACGCGGCAGAGGATCGTCATGCTGCTCCGGCCTGTGCGTTGAAGGTCACAATGTCATGCACTTTGCGGGATTCGGCAAAGCTCCAGAATGAGTGCGCAGCGAGGCGCGGACAGAGCATGAGTACGGGTATGGCGTGTTAATGGCGAGCCGACAGCGCCGATGTCACACTAGAACTAACTCGACGCTCCTTACATGCGCAACAAATCGGCTCCTGAGCTCAACAATTGAGCAGGTGTTTTCTTGGCGATGTTGCAGAAATGGCACGCAATTGAACGATTTTGGTACCGATACGAATGCTACAGCAGTTCTTGGAACCCAATTTCGAAAGTCGCACTGTCCTGTTGGAATCTGCCGCTGGCCTTGCATGGCGTAAAGCATGACTGACCTTACTCTGGCGAACGGCAATGTACGGCTCGCTGCATCGGTTGATGGCCCGATGGATGCAGTGCCTATCCTGCTTTTGCATGGAGCAAGCGCAAGTCGCGATACGTGGGACGAGACCAAGCAACGGTTGATGGATCGATACTGCGTTTGGACGCTCGATTTTCGTGGTCACGGCCACTCTGATCGCGCGCCGGATTACAATCTCGAAGGTTATGTTTCCGATGCTGAGATTGCACTGGCCGCCATAGGGCGTCCAGCCATACTCGTCGGGCATTCGTTAGGAGCATGCGTGGCCGGTGTGCTCAGCCAAATCAGTCCGAACGTCCGTGCGGTGTTTCTCGAGGACCCGCCGTGGTTCTTGGGGCGTCCGGAGGAATGGGCCAGGTCAATATTCTCGAAGTTGTTCTCACTCCTACTATTGCGGCTGACGAAATGGCAGCAGGAGCCTCCGCCGTTTGCAACCTATGTTGAGTTTCTCTCCAACGGACCTGACCGCTTGGGAGGTGTGGCTCGGGATCACATATCGGCTCGGCATTTGCTCAGCCAGGCTTCCGCAATACAGCGCGTTGACCCTCGTTGTCTTCGTAATGACAGCTTGAAGGAGACGCTGTCATCGATCTCAACTGAGCGACCGTTTTTTTGCCCAGCAAAGCTCATTCGAGGCGAAGAACGGTTCGGAGCAGCTTTCTGGGATGAACACGCCGTCAGTCTGCTGGCGACCAACCCCCATCTTGAAATTGTCCAATACAAACACTGCGGCCATCACCCACACCGTATGCAAGGCCTTGAAGCGCGTTTCCTTAGTGATGTTGAGGACTTCATTGCGAAGACGGTGAGCGGGGCGAACGCGGTGCCCAGGCGCTGACGATCGGAGGCCTGGCAGGCGAGATGGTTCTACTTCGATCCGGCGCGAATTCCAGGACGATGCAGTGGAAATAATCCCCTGCTGAAATCACGCCGAGAATTTTCGGCACTATGGCGGCGTCATTGCGGCACGAGTCCGTGCATTTCCAATTTTGGACTCAAATCTGCCTACCGACTCAATTCAGTCTGGAACCTGGGTAGGGTGACTGGGGCGAGTTCGGCTATTTGAATTGGAGTATTGCATTATGGGAATGGACCATCTGCCCGGCAACAAACCATGCGGTCTCGATAAACGCTCTCCGTGGATTGACGAACCTACCCGGGACACTCTTTCACTGCTGGAGGATGCCCTGCGTGAGGAGGAACCAGCGCCTTGCGCTGACGAACACACAGACGACGTTCACTCCCTTCTTGAAGAGAACGCTCAACTTGTTGAGGAGAATGCTCAGCTTCGAGGGCTGTTGGCTCGGCTATCGGACCTCATCCTTAAGGAAGGGCGGCTGAGCGAGATCGAATTGGTCCGTTGAGGCATTTTTCAACACGATGAGCCGGAAGGCCCAAACTTCGGCTATCCGGATTATCGTGTTGAGATCACATTCCGCCGAACCGCTCGTAATGTGCGCTTCTGGTTGCGAGACGTCAAACAAGCTTGCGCGATCCCTCACCAGATCGATCACGGCAGTCGCCTTATCCCAACCTGGAGGCTCGCGTCTTACTTGCCCTCAACAATATCAACACCGATCCGATCGGCTAGGGCCAGAAGGTCCGCGTAGACGGGGACATCTGCCAGCACATGGCGTGGGTCGCCAGTTGGCGAGAGATCCGTCGTTGAAACACGATCTCCGAAGAGCATGACGGCCAGGGCGCGATCGTCCTGCCGCGACACCCAACAGAGCCCCTCAGCGCGAGGGTACTCCGCGTGGATAGCTTCGGCCCATTTTCGGGTGCTCGGATATTCGTTCTTCTCGGTGTCAATGAGTTCGTTGCGCTTCACGCCGAGCTTTCTCAGTGCCGTCGTAGTGAGATCCGCCAGACTGAGATTTCGCTTCGGCATCACCTGCGAATAAACTTGATCGGCCAGCTTCTGCTTGTCTAACGTCTTCAATCCCGCAGTGAACGGCACGTCGTGAAAGACGGTTTCCATGGCTGCGCAATCAAACGTCGTGCCGCCATAGAGCGTTGGGATGCTTGAACCGTCTGAAGCCTTGATCGGGCTGAACCGTGCGTTCCCCTTCAGGCCTGGGTTGAACTCGCTGGTTCCGTAGGTTTTCAGGTGGATACGATGGATGATTTGCCCCTTCGGCCAGGCCATCATGTTCAGTAACTTGGCGAGATCGGCTGGCGGCGCCGGCACACCCGATGGCCGTGCCGCTGCGCGGCTAGCCCTAGGCTTCTTAGCCATGGAACACGCCGGCCACCTCGTCACCTGCCGCGGCGACTACACGTCCGGGCTCGGATATCAGCAAATCCTGCGGTCGCTTCCCGGCGAGGAAGCTGTTGCTCGAGGCAAACCAATAAGCAAGGCCCCAGTCGTCCTTCCGTCCACGAAACGTGGCTAGCACTTTCGCCAGACCCTTGACCGGCCGATAATTGATCGAAGGATCCAAGGCGTATCCAGGAAAATAATCCACGCCGCGATGGCGCACCGCGAAGATCTGCCCGTCCTTCTTCCATTTGTTTGGCTGGGCGCTGGGGTTGCTGGCGCTGAATCCTGCCATCTCGGCGATCTGTGCCGCGGTCAGCCAATCGCCGCTCTCAAGCACGGCCTTGCGTGCTTCGGCCGTCATACGGGCTTCGACCAGCTTGTGCTGAGGAAGCGGAACATCCGGCACGAGAGCCTCGATGATCGAGCGGAACGCCTCATCCTGCCGACGCTCAAGAATGCTTGAGACCAACGGAGCAAGATTGGCAATGGTGTCCGCGAGGGCCCGAACGGCCGCTTCGTTGCCGTGCTCCAATGTCAAAGCGATGACCTTTTCCACGTGCATCCGGCCAAGTCGGCTCCGCACTTGTTCGGGGGTCCCAGCGACAGTTCCGACGCCGGACAGTTCGATGGCACGTTCAGCCGCGGCCATTGGCTTGAGCATCCAATTTGGATTATGTTGGTTAGATATATAGCACGATAACCAATATCATCAAGAGGAGATCTGGGGCAGCGGCCCAGGGCGGCCGTCAGCTTTAAGACGCGGAAGATCGTCTCTTAACGAAGGGCGCCTCCAGCGAACGATCAATGGCGACAAACGAGCCGGTGCAAAGGCCGGACGCTCGTGCAGCGCGATGTCCCCACACGAAAATCCGAGATTTGCATGCACTGCAGCCTCACTTTTCGACAACACCGCACGGCATCCTGCTGGCCGCTGCTATTCCCGCGCCCGGCGCAGAGCGGCCTCCAGTTTCTCCGTCTGCTTCTCCCAACGGGCCTGCTCGGCTTGTGCTCGCCTTTTCGACTGCCGCACGCTCACCTTCGACAGCGCTTGCCTTGCCTCATGCTCCCGCTGGGCCCTTTCGAGTGCTTGCGCCTCGGCGGTCGCTTTCTCGCGTTGGGTCCGCTCCTTCGCCCTGGCAGCCTCTTCCTTCCGGCGCTCTGCTTGTCGCTGCTTCTCCGCTCTCTCGTAATCCAGTGCGGCCTTTCGGGCCGCCTTGTCGTCGAGTTTGCCGAGCGGCTGTTTCTTAGCGTTCGGACGCCCAACTCATCGAGTTCTTTTCGACGTCTCCAAAACGGAGGCATAACAGCCTGCCACACATTCAGAAGTGCGATGCGCAGGCGAACGGCAGGATGGCATAGTCCGGATCTGGGGATCTGGCGCAGAGCTGAGCAATGCAATGACCGCTGGCACGTCGGCCATCAGGCATTAACCGGAAAGACGCCCTTATGGGCTCGACCATTGCTTACGACCCTTGTCGGGCCTGGGCGGTGGCAATATTTTGCAGGCATGGCGATACAGCCATGGCCGAGTGTGGTGCCAGCTGTCGATGCCTACCGCGCGATAGGCGCCTATCCAAGCTCTGTAATTCGGCGGCAGCGCTGGCTGCCCGTCGCTTCATGGTCCTAGACTTTTAAGCCGTCGCTATACCAGCAAACAGGTTCTTCTTGATGATCGCGTGGATGCCCCAATTGCCATCGACCACCTGCGTCACGCCGAAGTCGACTCCGATGGACATGAGCGAAATCGCCTCGTCCTCGGTCAATCCCTTGGTGGTCATCAGGAAGCTACGCATTTTGCGAAACGCATCCCTTAGCGCGAGATCGATCGAGGATTTCTTGTAGATGTCCTGCTGCGCCGTAGGGCCGAGCTCCGCGAGATAATTGGGGAAACTGAATCCGTGCAGAACCCATTCGTCTTGCGTCTCAAGCAGCGGGTAACTGAGCCCGGCGAGCGAACCGCTCAGTGAATTCTGCTTGTGCAGAATAAGCTGGAAGGTCCCGGTTAGCGACATTTCGATGGCGGTGCCGCACAATTCAGAATCGCCTTGCGCAGCGTGCGAGTCCCCGACTGAGAATAGGCCGCCTGTTACTGCGACCGGATAGTACAGGGTCGCGCCCTTGCCGATACGCCAATTATCGATGTTGCCGCCGAAATAGCTCGGCGGAATAGAATCGACGATGTCGGCTTCTTTTGGCGCCACGCCCATGACTCCGAAATGCGGTCGAATCGGGATGCGGACGTTTTTGAGGACGTTATGGTTCTCTTGCACAATCGAATGATCGACCGGCACGCCAGGATAGTCGATGATCTTGTGCACGACACCATACGGATCGGTCTGAGGCACCCAGCGGAAGTTATAGACGGCGTGCGCCCAGTTTTGCTGCCCGCTGGTGTCGATTTCGTAGATCGTGCACACCTCGCGCGGCTTCGGGTCGGTGAGCAGATCATTGTAATGAAAGCCCCACCAAGCCGCCGCGTTGCTGCCGAATGACTTGCCCGGGTAAGCCGGATTAGCGCAAGGCCGGGGCTTTACATCCATGATGCGGACTTCAATGATATCGCCCGGCTCGGCGCCGCGAACAAAAACCGGACCGGTCAAGATATGCACGCCGAAGCCTTCGCCTGCGCCGCGCCCGAGCTGCTTGCCGTCGATCGGACCGGCGCCACGGCGATTGACGCCCTTCTTATCCTTGGTCCAAAGATAAATGCTCTCAATACCCGGATCTCCTTTGACCATACGTTCGACGTCGTCGCCGGCGTGGTGAGTCACGGCCTCAATGGTGATGTAATCGCCCGAATCCACTTCGAGCTGAGGCTTTAATAGCTTGCTGAAATAACCCCAATGCACCGTGTCCGAGTTGGCCGGCAAGTAGTGGTAGGTCGGCTGGCCGAGCCTGGTCTGCGCCGATGCCGGGGTGGCCAGCGTGCCGCTCGCAGCCCACGCGGCCACGCCACCGCCCGCGACGAACGCGCTCTTAAGCAATGCGCGCCGCTCTTGGTCGAGGTCCTCAAGAAGTTTCTGTCGATGCAGCTCGAATTGCGGGCACGTTTGATCATCGCCTGCACACATGATGGTGACTCCTCTTTGACGAATCAGCCGGCCAGGAGGCGGCTTGGTAACTGCAAGAATTGCGCCAGCGTCAAGCCAAACTCGCCTCCCAAAATTCAACGCTCAAACTTGCTTCACCGCAAGCGACGTGATCCGACAGCCACACTGTCCAAACGCCGCATCACTCGTCTTACTATTCAATCGAAGTGCCTCCCCGGGCGGACCGCCACGACCTGAGGCTGCCGCGCACACTCTCGCTCGGCGTAATGTCGTTGCCAAAGTGCGACAACGTCACGGCCGCGAGCATGCTGTCGATCGGCAAATTGAACGCGCGCAACACGGTGCCGTCCTCCCAGTGGCGTCCGATCAGCATCATGCCGACAGGAAGCCATGCCGACACCCCTGCCGGAACCGTCGTGGCAGGATGGCCAATAACGTAAAAACGGGCAGGTGTTGGAAGTCATTTCGAGTGCCCGAGCAACGTAGTCCTCGCGGCTCGCGTCCGGGCAGTAGCGCAGCCTTCGAAGGTAACGTTGGCATGAGCAGGGGGTCGACTCCGTTGAGCGCCTCATCCTAGGCGGCGCGCAAGACACGCGCGAGATTTTGGGCCTTGGCGTAGTAGCAGCCCTGGTGATTGTCCGGCATGTACCGGCCGAGCAGCATGACGAGCTTGACAGTCTCCGAGAGGCCGTTGGCGCGCACCCGCCGGCTCCGGCCGTAGAAGTCCAGGAGCGAAGTGGCGTAGTGGCCTTTTCCTGTTAGTTCCCATGCTGTTGCCGGCGACCATCAGCATCGTGGCGCCCTCAACGGCGATAGCGTTCCAAATATGGATGCCGTCGGCCGACGTTTCGGGCGATCTGAGCGCGGTTACGTCCGCAACTAGATCCGCCGGGTGAAGGGGCAGATACGCGCGTTTAACTCAGCCGGAGGCGAACGCACCTTCTTGTTGTCTCAGGCTCAGCGACTCATTTGTGCTTGCTTTGCGACCGTCCTGGATCGGTCGACCTCGGCCACCTGGTGCTCGTGGTGTCCCCCTCTCTTCAGCTCGTCCGATGAGGCTCAGGATGTGCTTATACAGCCTTACCACGCCCGTTTCACGGAGCAGATCGATCCGGCCGATGCCGCGTCAATCCTAGACCAGCGGAAGCGACATTCGGCCCGACACCCATGGTGAGACGGACGGCGGCGCCTTGTTGTGTCCGGCTGGCAGAGCCAATCGCTCGAGCGACGAATAGCACCGCCGTCGCGGCGAGCTGAAGCCGAGGGCCTGTCCGAAATGGCGACCAGGGCACCCCTTCAACCCTGCGCTGCAATGACAAGAAACCTTCAAACCCGCTGAACTTCGGAGGGCTCGGCACGTTTCGCGCGTATGGACGAGAAAGCTCGTCTGCTACAGCAGGCGGAACGATGCCGCCGCATTGCAGAAAACATCAATAACCTTGAAACGGCCGAGGCCATTCGCAACCTCGCGGAGCAATACGAGCGGAGGGCGGAGGCAATCGGAACGGAAGGAAGTTCGGTTTTGGGCGCAAAGGAGAGAGTGGCCCAGATGACCCCATCCTCAACGGGCCAGGAAGTCGCCTTGGCGATCCTTCGGCAGTTCGAAGAAGCCCGGTCCGAACTCCTTGGCCAAGCCGTGATCCTATCAGATGGCAAAGCCGGCACCATCTGCAAGGTTTTCCTCGATGAGTTGCACGGGCTGCGCGTGTCGATCGAGGGGCACGAAGGCCAATGGCCGATCTCGACCATCAAGCTTTCGGGAGACGGAGATCGACGCTAGTCGTCCCCAGTGAGGCAAGTTCCCGATCACTGCCCTCGCTCCCCCCGCTGGCGTTCGATCAGCCGGATCACCTGGCCTGTCCTGAGGTTCAAGAATCCGGGTAAGGGGAAAAGCGAATAGGTGGACGGCGTCCTGCTGATCTTACGTACCAGTGATGCACGGTACCGATTACACCAGAAGCGGCAACTGCGGAACGACGGCGTGTAATTGACAATTGATGAAGTGGCTGTCCTTGGTCGTATTCGTCACCGCGGAATGATGCTGATCGCCGGGACATCTTTGACTCGATGTGGATGACAATCCACTCTGCTGTAAAGGTCGTTAGCGAGAAGCCGATCATGCCAAAAGCTCGCAATCAACTCCTCACTGGGTGCCGAGTCCTCCTCGTCGAGGAACAGCATTTCATTGCGAACGAACTGGGGACAGTTTTACGAGAAAATGATGCCGAAGTTATTGGCCCAATCGCAACTATCTCTGAAGCGATGCGCCTGGTCGATGATGACGGCTTCGACGTTGCCCTGATTGATACCAATCTGCATGACAGCTTGGCCTATGCAATTGCAGACGAGCTGGTTCGCCAACGGATACCATTCGCGTTTGCCGTCGCTTGCAATGCGGACCCCATCCCAGATCGCTTTGTTGACGTCTCGCGATGGGAGCAGCCTTTCGACCCGGGAGAAATCTTGAGTGATCTGGCACTACATTGCAAACGTGCAACAAACAAAGTAGTCCCGATTGACCCGAAAGGATAGCGCACTCAAGCTCCTAAATTTACGTCCGATCGACCAGAGCGCGCCACGGTCGGGGCCGCGCCTTCGACGGTCCGCCTGCCAATCCGCCGATTCGAGGCAGCGGGGCTAAGTTGGCCACGGCCAGAGGGCCAATCTCGACCGGTAGACGGATGACCGTTGGTGCCTTCGACCTGAAGGGTGACCGGCAGATTATTGCGCAGCGCCGCTCCATAGATCGGCCAAACGCCGTCGTCCCAGCCCTCGTCGGTTCGGGGCAGGATCAGAATCCGCGAAAGCTCGGATCGCCCCGCCCCGCGCTCGATCGCCTGAACCTGAGCCTCACCAGCTGCCCCCAGAACTCGAGCATGAGGCGCTCGACGTCGGGCGCTCAGATTGATAACCCGCCCCCGCTATCAGGAAATCTTGAGTCGAGACATGACCGTTGCGATTGAGATGGGACAGACGACAGCAGGCGGCTTGGCGGCTCTCGACCTCGAGGAACTGCTTGCGACCCGGCTGCTGGTGCAGGGCAATTCGGGCTCTGGGAAATCCCATCTGTTGCGCCGGCTGCTGGAACAGAGTGCCCCATGGGTGCAGCAGACGATCATCGACCCCGAAGGGGATTTCGTAACGCTGGCCGACCGTTTCGGCCACCTCGTGATCGACGCTGAGGACCATTCCGAGCGGGGCCTGCAGGTCGCCGGCGAGCGAGCGCGCATTCATCGCGTCTCGACCGTCCTCAATCTCGAGGGGCTTGACGCCGAGAACCAAATGCGGCGCGCCGCAGCCTTCCTCGGCGGGCTTTTCGAGGTCGCCCGCGACCACTGGTACCCGATGCTGGTGGTGGTGGATGAGGCGCAGCTCTTCGCGCCGGCGGTCGCCGGGGAGGTTTCGGACGAGGCGCGCAAACTTTCGCTCGGGGCAATGACGAACCTGATGTGCCGGGGCCGCAAGCGCGGGCTTGCGGGGATAATCGCAACCCAACGACTGGCGAAGCTCGCCAAAAATGTTGCCGCCGAGGCTTCGAACTTCCTCATGGGCCGAACCTTCCTGGATATCGACATGGCGCGCGCCGCAGACCTTCTGGGCATGGAGCGCCGACAGGCAGATGCCTTCCGGGACCTGGAGCGAGGACAATTCATGGCGCTGGGCCCTGCCCTCTCCCGCCGTCCTCTGGGGCTTCGCATCGGTCCAACAGAGACCCGGCCGCGTAATGCGCCCCCGCGACTTATGCCGCTGCCTGAAGCGACACTGGAGGACGCTCGCGCCGTTATCTTGGCAGATCCACCACCCGAGAGTATCCGGCCCCAGCGCCGGCCGTCACCAAACCTCCTCGACCAGCTCATGGCGGCGAAATCAGCAGCAATGGAGATCCCTCCCGAAGCGGTCGAGCAACCACTCAGCGCTGAGGAACTGGCGGAGCGGCGAAAGAGACTAGACCGCATCCTGTC
This sequence comes from Bradyrhizobium sp. ARR65, assembly GCF_000472385.1. Taxonomy (GTDB): domain Bacteria; phylum Pseudomonadota; class Alphaproteobacteria; order Rhizobiales; family Xanthobacteraceae; genus Bradyrhizobium. The sequence continues at coordinate 8,744 of NZ_AWZU01000080.1, read as the reverse complement.
CGCGATCCTCGCGGAACCGGACACAGGATTCCGTGCCATCGGCGTCCTCTATCAGGAGTTCGTGGTCCGCTGCCGGATCGAGGGCCTCGGTTCGGCCGTGCCGGACCTGGGTGATTTCCGCCGCATGCTGACACGCGCCCGCGCTGGGCTCGCCACCGATATCGCAGAGGATGATGCGTGGCAGGATGTCTCGCTCCGCGCCACCATCCTGCCTGACGATATGCAGGGTGTCTTCATGATGATCGCCCGCGCGGCGAAAGAGGGTCGGCCCTGCCCGAGCGATGCCGCGATTGCACGCGCCTATGGCACACACTCGCTTCGCCGCGCGCGGCATCTGCTGACCTACATCGAGGAACAAGGCCTCATCGTTTGCCAGCTTGACGGTGCTGGTCGGCGAACGGTGACGCTAGTCGAATTGGCCTGGGTGACGGCACCGGGGGCCCCCAATGCCGATGAAGGATCGGCGGAGGAAAGCTGCAGCAGTTCGTCTTTATGATGCGACAGGCGGACGCGCTTTATATTGGGCTTTAGCTCTATGTTTTATGCGCCCCGCAGCGGCCATGTTCGTTGTGAGGCCCTGATCGCTTGAACTAGACAAGAATCTCTGAGTTCGCAGCCTTTCGACACGAATAGGCTCTTCTTGCGGTGTCGGGGTTCGAGTCGTTGGAGCACTACCGCTTTTCCCAATACCAACCCAAACCCACGAGATCTTATCCAATCCTTCGCCCGCGGCAGCCGCTGAGCGCCGCAACGGGCTCAGCTCTTAGGCGGTTGGATATACGTTGAAAAGCCAGGAACCTTAGTATTGGCCCAAAGCGAGCGAACTAGCGGAAACCGCATGCGCACCGAAGAGCGATCTCACTGGGCGATCTGGCGGTGCGGACACGGATACACTCGGGAGCCGGTGCGGGCTCAGGAGATCACGGGACTAGATGATGGGCGCCCGCCGCATAGCCGCGGCCGGCGTCTATCTCTCAGTGTAACGTCGAAAACCAGGTATCGACGTCCTGCCGGGCTTGATCTTTCGCATAGCCGTAGCGTCTTTGGAGTGCACCTTCGAGTTGATCGCGGTTCCCATTGATCACGGTAAGATCATCGTCTGTCAACTTGCCCCACTTCTCCTTGACCTTGCCCTTCATCTCTTTCCAATTGCCTTCCACGCGATTCCAATCCATTTGCTCTCCTCCCATTCCTGGTTGAGATGGCACAACTCTGAGGCACTGGCCGTCGTTCCAGGGGTTTAAACAGTCCGAGTCTGAACTTTCGCCATTCTCTAGCTCGTGTCGGCCTAAAAAGAGGAAAGCTAGGCTTCACAGAGGGCATCGCCGCTCTGGTTGCTCGGCGTGTCGCTCCGCTCCTGTTTCAGGGGCGCTGCTATCAAAAACATGCCAATCTCATCCTTCCTTGTGACAGGAAGCTTTATGGGCGGGCTCCGGTGCCGCCAGGTGTGGGGCCGCGCGAGGAGCGCCCGAATCCTCGTGTCCAGGAACTTTCCGGCGCTTCCAGCATTAAAAATCGTTTGCGTGGGCAGCAAACCGAGGGGCCGCTTGGGCAACTCCGTATCGGCGGCTACTCTTGGCGCGCATCATGCCTTCGTGGGAGGGTAGAGGCGTGAACATTCAGAAGGTGTCGGCGCAGCTGGGCGTCGAAACTATTGGCGAACTTGCGTGCCAAAACCCCTCGCCGGCGTTTCTCGATCAGCTGCCAATCGCGATCTACGCTTGCGATGCCGCCGGCCGCATTCTCTGGTTCAACGGCCGCGCGGCCGAACTGTGGGGGCGGGTCCCACGGATCGGCGATGACAGTGAGCGCTTTTGCGGTTCACACAAGTTCTATTTTGACGGCCGCCCCATCACGCGCGAACAGACGCCAATGGCGGAAGTGCTTCGCTCGGGAATCGCGATCCGTGGCGCCGAGGGCAAGATGGAACGGCCGGATGGATCTCACATCTGGGTCGTCATCTACATTGCCGCCGTCCGCGATGCGGACGGTCAGGTGGTTGGGGCGATCAATTGTTTCCATGAAAGCACGACGGGCGGGCGGCTGGAAGCTCCCGATGCAGCGCATGATGATTGGGTTCGCGCGAGAGACGCACGTCTGGCCGCAACCTACGAGCATATCGGAGCCGGGATTGTGGAGGTCGACCGGAACGGCCGCATGCTGCGGGTAAACCGGCAGCTCAGCCAGCTGACCGGCTATTCAGCCGATGAACTCCTCGGCAGAACCATTTTCCAGGAGACCCTGCCAGAAGACGTGCCCGAGGACCGCGCGCAGTTCGAGCGCCAGCTTGCCGGCGAGATCGACCGCTACACGATCGAGAAGCGCATCTATCGCAAGGACGGCGGATACATCTGGGCTTCGGTCACCTCGTCAAGCGTCCGCGATGCTGCCGGTAGCTTCCTCTACGCCGTGCGGCTCCAGTACGACATCACCGATCGCAAGCGTGCGGAACAAGCCTTGTCGCGACGTATGGAAGAACAGGCCGCGCTGTTTGCATTCTCGGAACGCCTCCAGCATTGCAAGTCCGTCCAACAGATCCATCACGCAGCCCTCGATGCGATCACGCACGCGCTTGGCTGCGCACGGGCTTCGATTCTCCTATTCGATGCGACAGGCGTCATGCGTTTCGTGGCCTCGCGCGGCCTCTCCGAGGAATACCGCAGGGCCGTGGAGGGCCACTCGCCCTGGGCTAAGGACGCCCCCAACCCGCAGCCGGTCTATATGGAGGAAGTCGCAGCCTCCGACCTGCCGAATGAACTGAAGCAGACGATCGGGCGCGAAAAGATCGCGGCGGTTGCCTTCATCCCGATCGTGAAGGATGGCCGGCTCGCCGGGAAGTTCATGGCCTATCATGATGCGCCACACCGCTTCACCGAGCCCGAGATAGACGTGGCGCTGACGCTCGCGCGGCTTCTCGGCTTCAGCCTGTCGCAGCTGGAAGGTGAGCAAGCCCGCAAGCTCGCCGAGCGCGATGCGCGTCAGCTCGCCGCGATTGTCGAGTCCTCTCACGATGCGATCGTCAGCAAGAACCTGGACGGGATCATCCAGACCTGGAATGCCGGCGCCGAACAACTCTTCGGCTATCGGCCGGAAGAGGCGATCGGCCGGGGGATCACCATGCTGATCCCGGACGACCGCCCCGACGAGGAGGCCGGCATTCTGGCGCGGATCAGACGCGGCGAGCGGGTCGATCATTTTGAGACGGTGCGGCGTCGTAAAGACGGCAGACTGATCGACATCTCGCTGACGATCTCGCCGATTCGCGACCGCGAAGGCCGGATCATCGGCGCCTCGAAGATTGCGCGAGACATCACCGAGCGCAAGCTCGCCGAGGTAAGGCTTCAGGAAAGCGAGCGCCGGCTGCAGGAGCTGCTCGCAGCGATTCCTGCGGCCATCTACACGACCGATGCGGACGGCAGGATCACCTATTTCAATGAGGCAGCCGTCGAGCTCGCCGGCCGCACGCCGACGCTTCACAGCGATGAATGGTGCGTGACCTGGAAACTGTACAATCCGGATGGCACGCCCCTGCCCCACGACCAGTGTCCGATGGCGATCGCCTTGAAGGAGGGACGGGCCGTGCGAGGCGCCGAAGCGGTTGCGGAAAGGCCAGATGGCACGCGGGTGCCATTCATCCCCTTCCCGACGCCGCTGCGCGATGCCTCCGGCAAGATCGTCGGCGCCATCAACATGCTCGTCGACATTAGCGAGCGCAAGCAGGCCGAGACGCAGCAGCGGCTGCTGCTCAACGAGCTCAACCACCGGACCAAAAACAATATGCAGGTGCTGCAGTCGCTGTTGTTCAGCGCCGCGAGGCATGCCAAGAGCGAGGAAGCCTGCCGTGTTCTCAGCGAGGCAAGCGGTCGCATCGCGGCCATGGCGGCCGCGCAACGGGTGCTCTATGGCAAGAGCGACGCCAGCCGCTTTGCTGCGGATGAATTTATGCGCGCGGTGACAGAGACCGTCCGCCAGACCTTGCCGCAGGACATCCCGATCGTGTGCGAGGCGGCCAGTGGCGTTCTCTCCAATGACGTGGCCATGCCGCTCGCATTGATTCTTAACGAGCTCGTGACGAATGCGGCCAAGCACGGCGGCAAAGATGCATCGAAGCGCATGGTGCGGGTCGGCCTCAACAGACATGATGGCGAATTCGAGCTTTATGTCGAAGACGGCGGTCCCGGCTTCGAGCTCGAAGCCGTGCGTCAGAGATCCTCTGGATTGCGACTCGTGCTCGGCCTTGCACGCCAGCTTCACGGCAGCTTCGAAGTGTCGAGAACGCCGTCGCGAGCGAGTCTTCGTTTTGGAAAGACTAACTGATGTTGCAATCGCCACTGATTTACGCGCCGCGCTTGGCGCTCCCGGCCAAACCCTCCGACCCCGATTCCTCGCTTCAGCAACAGCAGGACACTGCCAAGCAATCCGGTAAACAGGTGGGCGTACTCATCGTGGAGGACGATTTTCTCATCGGCATGCAGAGCGAGACCGCTCTAACCGACGCCGGCTTTCACGTGATTGGAATCGCAAGCACGGCTGAAGAAGCAGTCGCTATCGCAAGAGAGGAAAGGCCACGCCTTGCGGTCATGGATATCCGTTTGGCTGGTCGGCGCGACGGAGTGGATGCGGCCGGAGAGCTGTTTCGCGAGCTCGGCGTGCGCTGCATATTCGCGACTGCCCATGACGACGAGGACACACGCGCGCGCGCCGAACGCTTTGCTCCTCTGGGCTGGCTGGCGAAGCCTTATACGATGGCTTCGTTGGTCGCGTTGGTTCGTAGAGCGCTTACGCGTGGGTCATGAGCAATCTCAGCCGCGATCCTCGTCTGAAGACGAAGTCTTGGTCCGAATGATGCTGGCGACCGCTCCCAGGTACTAGCTCTGCCGCCTTGACCTCGAGGTTGGATCGCCGCGTGTAGAGATGCGCCGACAGGCTCGTGCCGATGATCGCGACGCGAATGGACAGAAAAGTCGCATGAGAACTGGATTGTCGCCACGAAGTGCCACGCAGAATGTCCCACGGATGCGGCTCTGCGAGCAGGGCAGAGCCCATACAGGCGAACACGACCAGGTCAGGCCGCGGAACATGGCGGATGAGTTCCTGGGAGTCCTAGATCTACTGGCCTGAGAATCGCCGCGGCGATGCCGATCACGATGAGCGGAAGCGGCAGCGGAATGAAAATCGGAGAGCGGCCGCCACCTTGCCCGCCGAGGTCGTCATTCCTGATCAGCACGCGGGGCAGAGTCGGCGAGAGAAGCCGGCCGGGACATTTTTCCCTAATAACTTGAAACAAAACCTTGCCGCTGACCTGCCCAAGCTCGGAAAGGTATACGACCGCGAACATCATCGGAGGTAACTCGGTCGTCCAAAGGAGAGTGAGCCAAACTGCGCACCAGCACTTGCGTAGGTGCCGATCCCAGAGCAGTCATGCTCAGCTAGCACCCGTAACGACCCTAAGCCCGATCGTGGGCCAAGTGGCAGGTTTCGTTTGGGCACTCATAGAACCGAGTGTCGCCTCGTCGTCTGAACCTCCAGCCAACTAGGCTCTTCCCGCAGCGAAACGTTCCTGTCGGGCCTCTACGGTCGCCCGGGTTACCCGGTCTACTCCTGCGCTTCAGCCAGGACCGCCGAAGCCGTTAGCCTGGACGACGTCGCCTTTGTCACTGAGCTAAGGAGCGCAATGACGATCTGATCGCCCTGGAAGAGGTCCATTGAAACGCCACTCTTGGGAATGCGACCTCATTTCACCTATGGCGCTCCTCGTCCTGCACAACGTTAGGAACACGTAGACTTCCTTGGATGTTTTGCGTGTGCTGGCTCAAGGGTCGAGAATGTCGTTGCTGAAGCTCATACTCGGCCGCCGACTGGCGAACGAGGAATACGTCGAACGCAAGATCGGCGCCTTCGAGGGCGTGCCCGCGATGGGATTGGACGGGCTCGGCTCCGCTTCATATGGCCCCGAGGCGGCGATGACGGTGCTTATACCGCTTGGCGCGGCCGGCACGGCCTCGATCCACATAGTCATGCTGCCGATACTCGCGCTGCTGGTGATCCTTTACGTGTCGTATCGCCAGACCATCCGCGCCTATCCCAGCAACGGCGGTGCCTATACGGTGTCCAAGGCAAATCTCGGCACTAATGCCAGCCTCCTTGCGGCCTCCGCCCTGATGATTGATTACGTGCTCAACGTGGCGGTCGGCATCTCCGCGGGAGTTGGCGCCCTTACCTCCGCCATCCCGGCCCTCCATCCCTATACGCTCGCGCTGTGCCTTGCGATTCTGGTGCTCGTGACGATCATGAACCTACGCGGCACCATGGATGCGGGACGCGCCTGGGCGTTGCCCACCTATCTCTTCGTTGCGAGCCTTGCCCTTATCCTCGCGATCGGCGTCTACAAGACCATCATGGCGGGTGGTGAGCCTCCGCCGGTGGTCCCACCGCCCAGCTCACCACGTCCAACCGAGGTAATCAGCATCTGGTTGCTTCTTCGGTCCTTCGCCGCCGGATGCACCGCAATGACCGGGGTCGAGGCAGTCAGCAACGGCGTGAGTGCCTTTCGCGAGCCGGTCGTAACTCGCGCCCACCGGACGCTCGGGGCCATCTGCGTCATCCTCGGCCTGCTGCTCGGTGGCATTACCTACCTGGTACGGAGCTACGGTGTCACGGCCATGGATCAGACCCAGGATGGCTATCAGAGCATCCTGTCCCAACTCGCCGGCGCGGTGATCGGACGCGGGCCCTTCTACTACGTCGCCATCGCCAGCGTGCTCTGCATTCTCTGTCTGTCCGCCAACACCAGCTTTGTCGATTTCCCGCGGGTTTGCCGGCTCGTTGCCAGCGATGATTTCCTGCCACGACCCTTTGCTGCCGTCGGGCGCCGGCTCGTTTTTTCGGTCGGCATTCTCTATCTCGCCGGCGCGGCGGGCCTTCTGCTGATTGCGTTCGGCGGCATCACCGATCGGCTCATCCCGCTGTTCGCAATTGGCGCCTTTCTCACCTTTACCATGTCGCAGCTCGGCATGGTGGTTCACTGGCGCGGCGAACTGCAGCGCGCAAGGACCGAGCGGGAACAACGCCAGCACCGCGCAAGCCTTGCCATCAATGCCATCGGCATGGCCACCACCGGGATTGCGCTGGCAATCATCCTCGTTGCCAAGTTCGTCGAGGGCGCATGGATCACTTTACTGGTGATCCCTTGCGTTCTCTTCCTGCTGAGAACCGTCAAGAGATACTACGTCGAGTTGGATGCTCAGATGCGCACTGAGGCACGTCTTGATCTGCGGGATGCACACCCGCCTATCGTGCTGGTCGTGACCGAAACATGGAACCGTTTGACTGACCGAGCCTTACAGTTCGCACTGCGACTCTCGCCAGATGTAATTGCGGTGCATTTAATGAAATTGGGCGGCCCTGACGTTCGCGAGCAGCGCCGCCTTTTGCGTCAGCGTTGGTCCGAACACGTCGAGCAGCCGGCGAGGATTGCTGGGCATCGCCCACCACCACTTGTTCTCCTAGAGGCGCACTACAGACGAATTGCGGGACCCCTGCTGCAGTTCCTGGCACAGGTCGAAAAGGACAATCGCGGCCGCGCAATTGCGGTGCTGATTCCGGAGATCGTAAAAGAGCACTGGTGGCAATACCTGTTGCACGGCCAACGCGCTCGCCGTCTTCGCGCGGCGCTGCTGCGATACGGCGGATCGCACATCGTTGTGATCAACATTCCATGGTACTTGGAAGAGCCTCATATCGAACAGGGCCTGGAACAGGAGGAGATCTCGGCACCGCTGGCGGAAACGGTGACAAAGCGCTGATGCTCCGCCCAGATGTGATGCCAAACCGAACTGCGCCGAATGTCAGCTCGTGGCCGCACTGCGAAGTTTCGATAGGCCGCAAACATTCTGCTTCAGGGTAGACGAAAACGGGCAAGCTGCTCCCCCTAAATGGCGCTCGTACCCCTCAGAGGATCTTTGCCCAACTTCCGCTAGAGCTCGGCCGAGCCCGAGCTGTCACAATGCCATATCGGTGGATTTAGCAGGTGAATCGTGTGCCGGAAGCGCAGATCGCTCTGCAGCTAGAATCGCGGCTTGGAGTTCGGGATTTTCCCGAAGAATTTTGCCGAAAGACAGCATCGCTTCGACGTAAATGGCTTAGCGAACGAGCTCCGCGTCACTGCAGACTGACATGTTCGCTAGGAACACACGGCCATTGCCCGACTTGCCACTGGCTTCTCGAAGGCTCGGAGATCGGACTAAGATAGGCTGATATCGTTAGCGGAAGCGCCCGGCGGCTCCGAGCGGATGGCTGAGCCGGAGCCCATGATCGAATTTGTCGACAGTGAAGTACCTCCCAAGCCGTTGAGCGGGAGTCGATTTTGGGAGCGGAGCGAGGTTTGAGATTGCAAGCTTTTTGGGTTTGAAGGCCCGAAATCTTGCAATTTCATTTTTGCGATTCCCTCGAATCGCGGGTCGTGATTCCTTTGGTCGCATCGGAGGGGACGATGCGACCGAAGGAACGACGGGACAGCGGACAGGCCGATCTTCTGCGCTCGCGGCTGGACGCGATCATCGACATGGACCATGCGCTGGTGAAGCTGGCGCGGACGATCGACTGGTCGTTCCTGGAGGAGCGGTTCGGCGCGGTCTACGAGGACAAGCCGGGCCGGCCGCCGCTGCCGACGCGGCTGATGGCGGGACTTGCCATCCTCAAGCACACCTATGACCTCTCCGATGAGGTGCTGTGCGAGCGCTGGG
>NZ_AWZU01000079.1 GCF_000472385.1 Bradyrhizobium sp. ARR65 | reverse complement strand
GGCAGTTTTCTGCAATTCCCTTGGACTCGTTGAAAGCTGTTACCGGCTTTTTCGCGGCAGGGTTGTCAGGAGTGACTTTTCCGCCACGCCTAACCTATTGAAAGCACGTAAGGTCGATAACCTACTTTCCCCTATTAGCAACATCCGTGCCACATCGCACAAGTTGTGCCTGCATTTGGGCCTGCCGATCGCCGACCATCATCGGCCTTAATCCTCGCCCGTTGCTCGCGCGGGGCAGCGACTCGTTCAATCCGGCTTCTATGAGGTCGCACGCTACGACAGAGGTCGCGGCTCGCGCCTGCCCCGCGACCTCACAGAACCCTCAAGATTCGCAAATCACGCCGGTTCTGATTCAAACTGCCAGCTGGCGAAGGAGGCCGGCAAGCATGGCGCCACCTCTTTCGATTGACCTTCGCAGACGTGTGGTCGCCGCCATTGCGGGCGGCATGTCGTGTCGAGCGGCCGCGGCGCACTTTCGCATGGGCGTGTCGAGCGCGATCCGCTGGGTGGCGCAAGCGCGCGAGACGGGCGAGGTGACGCCCAAGCCACAGGCCGGCGATCGACGCTCACAGGCGATCGAAGCGAAGGCTGAACGCATCCTCGCGCTGATTGCGGCCAAGCCCGACAGCACATTGGAGGAACTGAAGGCAGCCCTCGCCGCCGATGGACAAACTTTCAGCGTCTGCGCGTTGTCACGCTTCTTCCAGCGTCGCAAGATCACGCTCAAAAAAGACCGCATACGCCACCGAGCAAGAGCGGCTGGACGTCCTGAAGAAGCGAGAAGAGTGGGTCGAGAGCCAGATTGGCTTCGATCCTGACAAGCTCATCTTCATTGATGAGACCTGGGCCTCGACTAACATGGCGCGCACGCGCGGGCGCGCGCCCCGCGGCGAGCGGCTGCGGGCCTCCGTCCGGCACGGCCACCCTTCGCCAAGCTAAAAGCGCTGCTGCGCACCGCCGCAGAGCGCACCGTCCAAGGCTTGTGGACCGCAATCGGACGGTGCCTCGACCGCTTCACGCCGCACGAATGCGCCAACTACTTCGCAGCCGCTGGATTAGGAACCAACCTGATCGGGAACTGGTCTAAGCTCCTCGGCTGGACTGAAGCTGAGCTGCGAGCCCGAAGCGCTCAAGAATGCCTCGGAAGCACATGCCTCCGACGTATCCGAACTGAAGAACGATTTCTGCGCTCAAGCCCCAGAGAACGCCACCGGAACCGCCGTACACAAAAGCCCCGTAGACCATCTCGACGAGGACAAAAAGCACGAAAGCGACGAGCATTTGGACACGAAAAAATGCTCCGGTAAGCAGCCCCGCGCAAAAGTGGTACAGGAAAAACAGCATTTCAGAAAAAGGCCCATAGCAATTGCCAACGCCTTAATGGCGAACTTTTAACGAAGCCCTTTTTTTCGCGGCAACTCAATCCATTTAATTTGACCCATTTTCAGCTTGCGTTGTTTAATAAAAAGATTTAATATCAGTTAATTTTCGGGCTTTAGGCGTTGGATTTGCCAAAATGAATTTCGTTAATCGCCGCGTTGAAGCGGGGTTGCCGCATGAGCTGCCCAGCCACGAATTTGGTCAGGCTTCAACCGAGCGACGGAAATGGCCGATCCGGTATCATTCGGTCGAGGCCGCAACAATCATGTTCGACGTTGCGACGATCACTGTGGCAAGCCTCTGCGCGAGCATTCTCTACCAAGTGAACGACGGCATGCGAGTGGACTTTGGGCAGCCGCTCGGTTCGGCAGCGCTGGTCTCGGCGCTATTTACTTTGTTTTTGAAATGCCAGGGCCTGTACAGGCCCATGGAATTACTGATATTGCATCGCCAACTCCGACTTATCTTTTTCACCTGGGCCGGCGTCTTCCTGCTGTTATCCGGAATTGTTTTCGCACTGAAGATTGGCAGCGAGTTTTCGCGCGCCACGAGCATACTCTTCGCCGTGCTCAGCATCGTGGCGCTCTTGGCAAATCGAACGATCGTAAGGGACCTGTTGACCAAGGGGCTTGCTGAGCGGCGGTTCGCGGGCCAAAAAATTGTTCTCATTGCCGACCGGGACCACGCCTACGAACCCGTCCTCGTTCATACACTGGCCTCCATTGGATTCAGCGTTACTGCGAACTTCGCGCTCCCGCATCCGGGTATGAGTTCTAGCGTCCGTACTAGGCTTGCCGCGAACGTGATCGAACATATTCGTGGCTCCGACATTGAAGGGGTTGTTATGGCCGCGGATGCAGCCCGTTGGTCCGAGCTTCGTGAAATTGCCGCTGAGCTCAGAGTGCTGCCGTTTCCGATCACGTTTGTCCCAGTGGGAGGCATCTCGGAGATCTTTCACCGGCCCTGTCGTGATCTCGGCGACACAGTTTGCCTGGAATTGCAGCGCGGCCCGCTGAGCGCGGTGGAGCACGCCGCCAAACGCTGCGTCGACATGATTGTTGCAGGCTTAGTGCTAGTCCTCATGTCTCCGTTCCTGGCATTGGTCGCCGTGGCGATAAAGTTGGATTCGCCGGGTCCCATCCTGTTCAGGCAACAGCGGCTGGGGTTCAACGGACGCAGCTTCCAAATCTGCAAATTCCGGACGATGTCGGTGCTGGAGGATGGACTTTCGGCGGTTCAAGCGCGCGCCGCCGATGATAGGGTTACCCGAATAGGAAAATGGCTCCGCAGGACAAGCATCGACGAGCTCCCTCAGCTACTCAACGTCCTTAGCGGCAGCATGTCCCTCGTTGGACCACGACCGCACGCTATCGCCCACGACAATCAATTCGATAAGTTTGTTAGAAATTACGCATTTCGGCAGCGGGTGAAGCCGGGATTGACCGGCTGGGCACAAGTTCACGGCTTTCGAGGGCCAACACCCACAACAGACCTCATTGAGCGGCGCGTCGAATACGACCTCTGGTACATTGATAATTGGAGCTTGAAGTTGGACTTCGCGATCCTCTTACAAACCCCTTTGGAGGTCTTGCGCGGCAGAAACGCCTACTGATGCGACCGGCTCAAAAATCCGCATCGGGCGGTCTCTGCCATCCACGAACGCTGCGATGATCTGAAGAGGGTTCAGACGACCACAATTCTTATCTGGAGCTGCGCGACACCCATACGCGCGTGGCGAACATAGACAAACCGATCTACGCCGCCAATCTCGCCTCTCCGCCCGGCGCCCGAGAGCAACCCTCATGATGCTTTGGAGAAGTAACGCATCTGCGAGGGCCCTCGCCACGCAAATTGTTCGAAAAGGCCCCCGCATAGCTGCCCTAAACGGCAGATACCGCAGACTGCTAGCGCGGCTCGAATTAACTAGTCGACTGATGATCTAATTCGTGAGTTTCGAGGCTTAAACATGCTCGAGATAAATAGAACCTCGCCGTCTGAACCCACCCTCCAGATCAGGCGCTCCGCCGGCCCTTTGAGCCGCTTTCCCTGATTCGGAATTCCTCCATTGTCCGTCCGGACTTCATGGCGGCGACTAGCCAGCGCGGCCGCTTGCCACGCCCCGACCAGGTTTCTGATGTCTGGGGATTGCGATACTTCGGCAACACCCTCGGATATTTGCGCCGCAGTTTCCCGTTTTCGAGCGACCGCAAGTCACCGGATTCGCCGATCCCAGCCATGCCACGATTGAGAACGGCCAAGCGCTTCTCCAGCTCGTGTTTTTCCGCCTTGATCCGAGCCGACAGTATCGCGGTAATGCTCTCATGTAGCGCCCAGAGGTCATCCAGGGACATGAACTCCAATTCGGGTTGCTTCACCGACATGCTGCAGCCTTGCGATCATCCTCTATAATCGCTCTCATATGTCCACGCCCGATATTAATCAAGAGGATAACCGCAGCAGTCACCGCTCAAAATAACGTCAAATAAAATCGCGGTCAATTGTTCCGTATTCGTCCGACTATCTGAAGTTGTACACGCTCGCCGCATCGAAGGCGCCTACGCGGGCAACGACCCGGAACCCGAATCGAGCTGAAATCAGCGACGGGCTTGTCCAGCGCCTAGGCGAGACCGCCCCACGCGCCTCCCGTTGAGCCGGCGGCGCAGCCCCTCTGTCTGACTGACAAGGAACGGGCGCAACCTGCAGCGAATGGCGGCAATATCTCTCAATGCCAGCTGCCGAAGCTCGATTTGCGCTTTCAGGGACTGTACGTCCCGCAACGCAGCAGACGGACCGACAAAACGGCTAACGCTATCATGAAGACGGCAAAGCGAGATTTCAATTAAATCCATTTCGCCCCCTAATGCCATGCACCTGCAACCAAAATTCATCGATCGCAACAGATCGTTGACTTAGCAATATCCTTATTTCATGTTATAAATAAATGAACATATGTTGACACCATTTAGGTTATAATTGAGATATTAATCAAGGTAAATCTTTCGAGATTCCGGGGGAACTTTTTTCAATTGGCTGCCGCTTTCCTGCTCCCATCGTCCCCCAGTGGTCTTAACAGTCGTTTCGCAGCCGAGCTTGCTTCCGACCAGATTGCGATCTGGTGAACAGTGACGAGAGTGCGATGCGTAAATTGGACCTAGAGGCTATGGATTTCGACGAGCTCTGGCGTCTGCACGAACAGCTGACAGAGATACTCGCAGTAAAGATCGGCGCAGAAAAGCGTGAGCTCGAGAAGCGCCTCGCGCAGCTGAACCGCGCTGAGCAGATGGGTGAGCCAGCAATTTCCTCGGGCGAACCGACGAGAGCTGGCCGGCCACGCCGTAAATATCCAAAAGTTCTACCAAAATACTTTAATCCGTCCGCGCCAACAGAGACATGGTCAGGCCGCGGCAAGCAACCTCGATGGCTCGTCGCCGCACTCCAATCCGGACGCAAGCTCGAAGAATTCCGGATTGCCGAGACTGAAGATGAGCCTCGGGACAAAGTTCGGCGAGACCAGCGCTCCTGATGAGGTGCGCCAATCACCGTTCAAGCCATGTTGCCGGTGATTTGTTGCGGACTTCCAAAGTGTGCTTGGCAAGACTGCTGCGGATGCCGGAGATTTCGATCAACAGGACGTCGCAGAGCGCGATCTGCGAAGCGAGCAAAGTCGCTGTCGTCGCAAGGCTGGTCATCCCGTGCAGCCGAACATGAGCCTCCTTGATCGTGCTCAGCGAATGCCTAAGGCCGCGATCAAAGAGATCATCGGAACAATCGCCAATTTTTTGCATTTTAAGCCCCGGAAAGCGAAAAATATCCAAGAGCGCAAAAGAGCCAGTACATTGTTAGGATACAGAGCCGGCTATTCGGTTCAAGCGGAAACGGAGACTTCCATTCTTTTTTGCCCAGACCGAAATTCCAGACACGTTTTTCGCCGTTTCCAAATTTCTCTCGGCGCCTTATGTTGCGGCGCACAGGACCGTTAAAAAGCACTTGGTCGGACCCGTCACGGGTGTTCAAGAAAAGCTGCCTTCGTCCCGAAAACTTCTGATGATCGACCTAGCCTGCAAGGTCCACAATGGCATTCCCGAGAAATGGACCACGATTTAATTTGCACGTGATTGACCGCGCAAGCCGCGTAAACCTGGCATCCTCCCTTTCGGATGGAGGAGGAGCGCGAAGCAGGAGCGCGGCCTATCGGGCGCAACGCAGATCTGCGCGACTGGGCCTGGCGCTAGCTTGCGCAGGAGCCAGCCCACGGAGTTCGACTTTACAACCTCGCAGACCAGCTCAGCCTGCACTGGCCTTGCTATACGGTCCAGTGGTTTTCTTGGACGGAGGATCGCAGGACAAGAAAATCATCCAGCTTCTTGCCGGCTCCAAGCTGAGCTTTTAGCCAGCGCGGCTGCTTTCCCCGCCCTGACCAAGTTTCACGGGGATTTTTTGGATTCTGATATTTGGGAACGACTTTAGGGTACGTCCGGCGTATGCGCTCTATATCCGCAAAATTGCCGGCCAGCTCGATCTTCCGCAATCTTTCCTCAAGTCTCGCCTTTTCCGCCTCTATTTTGCGAACCAACTTCGCTGTGATCTCCTCATAGAGCTCCCAAAGCTCGTCCGAGGACATCGACTTCAAGCCATTACTTTCCATGGGCCCCCCGGCCTTCCTATTGGCAAAGGGACAGACTATCGAAGCTAAACGCGAGCGAGCAAGCCGCGACTCGCAGTTGTCAACCATCGCGCACATTGCATCGCCGTAGAGCAGAATGGTGGTGTTGGCTTGGATATTGGCCGGGCGAGCGCAGTGACTTCCCACCCAGACAGGCGGACCTATCAAGCCCAGTACCTTTGCCCAAGGTTCTGGCATGCTCCCATCTTCGGCCTCGGCACGGGCTAAGTCGTCGGGTCGATCAGTGCCGCAGCGCTGTTTGCGAAGTGCAGCGCACGTGACACGCGCGCTCTTGCAACCTTCACAGACCCCAGCTTAGGGGCAGCCTCTGCCAGAGCTATTGACTGCAATCAGCAAGGGCTCCAGTTCCTTGCCGGCCTGGAGCTGTGCGGCGAGCCAGCGGGGTTGTTTTCCTCTGCCAGACCACGTCTCGCTAGGATTTTTTCGGGACGACTCTTGGATATGATCGGCGCGCATGCCCCCGCCCGATAGCGTGGCCCGCGGATTCGATTTGGCGCAACCGTTGCTCAAGTTTCACCTTTTCCACCGCTACCATTCGCGTCAATGTCGCCCCTACCGCTTCATACAGCTGCCAGAGGTCATCTGCGGACATCGACTCGAGCTCATCACCTTCCATGGGCTACCTCCGGAAGCAATCCGTTCGGAAACAGCGGCAAAGCACCATTTGCATGTCGTGTTAATTAGCGCCGCACATTGCGGCCCCGGAGAGGCACCACTGCGGTAAAGTGGTGGTCCTCGAAGAGCACGCGCCGCTCATTTCAATCTATTGGTTGCGCAGCCGCTCGCTTCAAATGGCGAGTCTTTGAACACGCACGCACGAAGAGTTTCCGCTCTCCATCACTCTGTCATTGCCCTAAGTTAGGCAGTGCGAAAGCGTTGCCACTCTCTCTGACATCCTGAAACGAGTGCGCATCAGAGCAGCCAAGCAGGCGCTCCGTTTGGAGTTTGATCTTCGGACAGGACGCATTGCTTTAGCCGGAAAATCCCTCGTCGGCGTGCACCGTGCGAGTCTCGATCGCCTGTCTCCTCGCTGTGAACGCCGGCACGCCAGTAGCGCCGTCATTGACGAGGAGGATACGGCCGCGCACCCTCGCGTACGTCGAACCTGCGCAATCCGTGCCAGGATTGGCCGAAACGCACACCTCCTCTGCGCGCGTGGCGCCGTCCTCGCGTTGTTTGCGTTCGAGATAATTCGTCGCGTGTCGAGTCATGATGTCGAGCAGGAACAGCGCATCAGCACGCCTCATTGTTCGACATGGCTCAATATCATTCAGGGTCAGCCGTCGGCATTGATGACGAGCGACAACGAGCTCACCGCCCGGACGCCCGCGGCGAACAGAACGCCGAACGAGGCTTGAGCCGTAAAGATCTCACGTGTCGGCGCGGATGTGTCGCGCTTCGTCGTTCGTGTGCAACTAATTGATAGCTGGCTAGCTCGAGACCTGCGGCCGAACGCGGGCAGATCTCACCAAGGACTCGCAAGGTCTGTTCGAACCGCAGCTGGGGATGACTAGCCCACCCCGCGCCTTTGGTTCGAGGATCGGGCGATCAGAAAGTGCTCGGGTTTCTTCCCCGCCTTGAGCTGGGCCTTGAACCAACGTGGCTGCTTCCCACGGCCTGACCAAGTCTCGGCCGGATTTTTCGGGTTCTGATACTTCGGAAGCACCTTCGGATACGGACGACGCTCGCGGTCCAGTTTGACGACATTCGCCGTGGTTTCGATCTTGCGCAGGCGTTCCTCAAGCCTGGCTTTCTCTTCCGATATCCTGTGAGCCAATAACGATGACACCTGCTCGTGAAGATTCCAGAGCTCATCGATCGACATCGATTTGAAATCTTTGGCTTCCACGAAAACCCCTCTATCCCTACGAAAACGGACGTGGCACTTACCACAGCCCATAATA
The DNA here is from genome assembly GCF_000472385.1 of Bradyrhizobium sp. ARR65. Taxonomy (GTDB): domain Bacteria; phylum Pseudomonadota; class Alphaproteobacteria; order Rhizobiales; family Xanthobacteraceae; genus Bradyrhizobium. The sequence goes on along the minus strand of NZ_AWZU01000079.1, from coordinate 13,491 downwards.
AATTACCACAGCCTAACATGTAGTTGCATCGTTTTCGCCCGAGAGGCTTCCTTGCGTTATTTCACATCAGAACCGGCCTAAACCTTTCTTCCCTCTGTCGCAGGGCAGATAATATCTCGGCCTCAGCCACTCACACTCAGTCTCTAAACCTCTGATATCCTTCAAAAGTGTGGCGTGAGTTCCTGAATTCGCGCAAGAAGCCATCCGCCGCAAATCTAAGCAACATTGACAAACGGGCAGTCGAAAAACAAACGTCCGGTTAAGATCGCGGCGCAACGCGCCGGACGTCACATAATTCCGCCGGGGACTGCGAAACGTCAAAAAGCCGTACGTTGTTCCTAGCGCGAGCTCAAAGCAGGCTGCGCGAGCCTAAACATCGCGCCTCATGCCGATTTGCGCCGCCCGCGCAGATGGAAGCTATTGACGGACCAACCTCAAGCCCCTTCGACGAGGAGCGGCCTTTGCGCAAGCCGGGACGGTACGCCTTTGGCCAGTTCCTCTCACCTCCGCCGCTCGCAATTTCTGTCGCAGCGTCTCGACCTCCGTTAATTGTTCGATGAGCGCGTCAAGCGTTTGGCGCAGAATACCTGAACGGCTGCAAATCTCTTCGCGACTATTCACCGGCCTACCCTCACTGAAAAAAATTGACGGGAAATCCGAGACCCGGCGATGGGTCAGGGGCCCGGCTTTGGACCATCCAAAATCATGCAACTTGCGGGTACGAAATAAAAGATCGTTAGGATACGGGATAAACGACAAGGCGTGCTATGATGCCCTGACAAATTTCTACATTGCAAGATAGCGCCGGCGGATATCTTCATTCCCGGCAAGACCCGCCGTATCCTGGCGATGCACCACCTTTCCTTTATCGATGACGACTGCCTCCTCGGCAATCCGTAAGCAGAAATGCATGTTCTGCTCGGCGAGCAGGAGCGTGGCGCCACCCCCCCCCCCAAGTTCCCGCGGGACCTTGCCGATGGTGGCGACCACGATCGGGACCAGCCCTTCGCTCGGCTCGTCGAGCAACACGACCAGAGGATTGCACATCAAGGCACGCGCGATCACCAGGAGTTGTTGCTCGCCGCCAGACAGGCGGCCCCGCCAGGCGCGACCGGAGTCTTTTGAGCAGCGGGAATGTTTCCCAGATGCGCGGCAGGGTCCAGTCTCCCGTCCGTCGGGACCGCTCTTGGCCGCGATCAGTAGATTGTCCTCCACGCTGTGCTCCGGAAACACCTGCCGGTCCTCCCGGCCATGTCTCTTCCCTACCTGTTGTCGGCCTCCCCCAAAGGCTCGCGTATTTTGGGAGAGACTAGCACCTCAACCGGGGCGACTAGAAAATCGATTTCTCCATCAGACCGACCTGGGCTATTGGTGAACAGGCCGACGGCGTTGTCGCCTGCAGGAAGTCGTCGCAAGCATTTTGCAAGGCAGCCGGGACGTTGTGCATCGCGAGACTCCCCACTTGCACGATTGCGACAATTGCGTCCCAATGCGTACCAGAGGGCGAGTGGAGTTCAGTCTCCGCGATGCTCCCAAGGAGGGGCCCGGCGCGCTATCAAAGCCCGTCGGGCTTCTTCTTCGCGGCTGACTGCACCACCGATATGCAACGGAGGTTCAACATGGCGGCCGCAACTGAGATGAAGGATCATGTCTATAAGATCTTCGATCTCGTGGGATCTTCCGAAACGAGTATCGAAGACGCCATTCACAATGCCATAGCACGTGCATCAAAGACCATTCGCGAGATGAAATGGTTCGAAGTCGTGCAAACCAGAGGTCATATCGAAAATGGGGCTGTGCGTCATTACCAGGTGCTACTGCGAGTGGGCTTCACATTAGAGGATTAGTTCCGAGCAACAGCCTTATCGTCACCGATCGCCCCGCTCTTTTGGGTTCGCGTCTGGCCCGAGCCGAAAAACGGGAAACCTGCGAGAACGTCGGGTTGCGGAGGCCGACAGGACATTGGCTCGCGCTCTCGTCGATGGCCGCTTGTGATGCCGCTGTAGCTGCCGTCGAAATCGCAGGACCCAAGTCGGGCTCTCTCGCCACCCACTTCCTTTTTTTGGCCCATACCGACCAATTGTAGCGCTTGCTCTCTGCATCGGCTGTGAGGGCCAGACCGGACGCCCTGCGCGACACGGCTAAATCGACGCGAATGGCCCCTACCGGAAGTGGCGTCTTTTGCTAAAATCCCTCTCATGTCTCGACCCGTTGTCTGCCCGCGAAACATCAAGTCGACGATCTTCAACGTCGGCCATCGAGCGTTGCTAGTCGTCATAGCAAGTATGGTGGTCCTTTCGTTTTCATTTGCTCAAGACAACGTGGCGTCAGGCACCAGTAGAGATTTCGAGCAGCGCATCCAGCGCATCGTGAATGGCCTGCGGCAGGCGATCGCCATGACTGGCGAACCTCCGATGAAACTCGCCGATCGGATGAACGAGCTGCACGTACCTGGCGTCAGCATCGCCGTTCTTCATGGCGGCGTGATCCAGGCTCGTGGGTTCGGGTACGCGACTATCGGTGGTCCGCATGTGACGTCCGAAACGTTGTTCCAGGCGGCCTCCATCAGCAAACCGGTTTCGGCTGTGGCGGTGCTTGCATTGGCTCAGGCGGGAAAACTCGATCTCGACGCCGACGTCAATCTCTACCTCAGAAGATGGAAGCTTCCCGCCAATTCGTTCACCGATCGATCCAAGGTCACACTTCGAAGACTGCTGAATCATTCGGCCGGTATAACTGTCGGTGGTTTTCCGGGATATCCTGCAGGCGCACCAATTCCCTCACTCGGCGACGTTCTCAATGGCACGCCGCCCGCAAACACCGCGCCTATCGTGGTCGATCACGAGCCCGGCGCGCGGTTCGAGTATTCTAGTGGCGGCTATACTATTGTGCAGCAACTGCTCATCGACGTCACTGATAAGCCATTTGCAAAACTGCTTGAAGAAATCGTCCTCAAGCCGTTCGGAATGACTCACAGCGGTTTCCTCCAGCCGCTACCCGAAAATGACGCTCAAATCGCCGCAACACCTTATAAAGCGACGGGAGCGCCAGTGCCCGGAGGTCCACACACCTACCCCGAACTGGCTGCAGCGGGCTTGTGGACGACACCTGCCGATCTTGCGCGCTTTGCACTGGGTGTGCTGGATGCATGGACCGGCCGGAATGTTTCGGTGTTGTCTCAAGCCACGACCCTTCAAATGCTCACACCGGGCCTGGGCGATTATGGACTGGGCCTGATTGTTCGCGGGGTCTCACCGCATCGACAGTTTCAGCACGGAGGCGTCAATGATGGGTTCGTCAGTTCGATGATCATGTTCGAAAACGGAGATGGCGCTGTCATCATGACCAACGGAGCTCGCGGCGGACAACTTGCTAGCGAGATCATGCATGCTATCGCAGCCGAATATGACTGGCCAGATGGCCAGCCCAAGATCCGCCAGCCAACGAACGTCAGCTCGCAAGCCTTGGATCGTTTAGTCGGGATTTACCAATTCGCGCCTGATTTCTCGATTCGTATTTCCAGGCAGGGCAGTCGCCTGTTCGCCCAAGCAACCGGGCAAGACCGGTTTGAACTCTTCCCTGAAAGCGACTTAACTTTCTTTTTCAAGGACGTCGACGCTGACCTGACATTCGATGCCGAACATCAATTCAACGCGAGGCAACTGATTCTCCACCAAAACGGCTTGGATCGCGTCGGAAGGCGCGTTCAGTAGGAAGTGCGCTCCGTTTGGCTTTTCGGGTGAACCATAAGCAATTTCCTATTGCTCGATCCGAGCAACGCTGGGGCAAAACGTTAGCCACCCACCCGTCACCGATTGCGAAGCGTTTTTATCTTCGCGGCGCCATATTAAATGCAAGAGAGCATCTGCCGGAGTGTTAATCGATATTCGGCGGTCCTTAAATGGTTCGGCCGGGCCGCAGCCGAGCGCGTTTGACAAGCGGCGCAAGCGAGCACCCCATGCTTCAGAGGAATATGCTGCAGATCGACAGAGCCCGTATGCCGCCCAACGGCGGAGCACAGAGCAGTCAGGCCGAAGATGGCATCGGCGCTCTCGTCAACTTCGTCCTTGGATTCTTTAGGCGTCAATACCTGGTGATCATCCTCGCTGCCGCGCTCGCCATGGCAGCCTGCTTGGTCTACTTGAGGATCACGCCGCCGACCTATACAGCTCAGGTCCATATCATGCTGGCCAACAACAAGGCGCAATTCGTCCAGCAACAGTCGCTGGTCGCGGAACCAGCCTACGTTCTCAGCCAAATCGAAACGCAGCTTCAGATCCTCAAATCAAGGGGGCATCGCGGTCGCCGTTATCAATAAGCTCGACCTCGCAAACGATCCGGACTAGAATCGGACCGGATCTCCGCTCCTGTCGTTGTTGCACTAGCTTCGCGGCTGGGTTTCTTCTCGTCCAGAGCACTCGCAATTGAACGTTCGAGGCCAACCTCCTGAAGGCGTGATCAATGCATTTCAAGACAGGCTCGCAGTAGGCCGGGTGAACGAGCAATGTAATCGAAGAGCTATAGCGCCAATTCTGCCGAGCGGGCGGCGGAAATCGTCAACGCGATTGCCAAGACCTACATCGCTGACCAGGTAAGCGCGAAATTCGAGGCCAATCGCAGTGCAACGGGTTGGCTGCAGCAGAGACTTCGCGATCTCGGCGACCAGTGGCGCGTGCATGAACCGCCATACCTCCTGGCGCAATGCCGTCAGCTTGCGCGTCAGGCGTTTCCCTTCCGTCTTGTGCTTCACGATGAACCGGCCATCCCGGGTCCGCCCGCAGTAATGGGTGAAGCCGAGGAAGGCGAAGGTTTGGGTCGCCGCCCGCCGCGCCGCTGTCGTGAGAGGGCCGCGAACCGACCAAACTCGATCAGCCGCGTCTTGTCGTCATGGAGTGTCAGGCCGAAGCTGGCCAGCCGCTCCTTGAGGGCCAAGAGCATTTCCTGCGCATCTGCCTTGCCCTCGAAGACCATGACGACGTCGTCCGCATAGCGCACGATCACAACGTGACCATGTGCATGGCGACGACGCCGTTGGTGGACCCAAAGATCGAGGATGTAGTGCAAAGATGTTGGCCAGGAACGGGCTGATGCCGGTTGCCACCGCGAGATTCACGCCCGTGATCGTGATCAATCTTTTGACTGCGGGATCGTCAATCGCGGCTTGTGCGATCTCGCGGTCGAGCACGGTCAGGTCCTCCGCCAGCCTATCCAGTTCCGCACGTGCCGGTTCACGGCTGCGCGCTCGTCGTCGGGTAATGGCTGACGGACAAGCCACGCCCTGCCAAGCGCACTGAACAGATCGGCATGCGGGCACTTCGGGATTAGGTGCGCGTGTAGGATCGAATGGACCTCGTTCTTGATCCGAGTGTGATGCCTCACGACTTGGTACCGCCGCGCCGCCAGTCGACGCTTGCGTTCAGTGACGGCATCAGGCGTCCAAATCAGGGGCAGATACCCGGGCCGCATGTAAGCTGCCGAGCGTGCCAGCGTCGATCTTGTCGGTCTTGACGTTTGCCTGAGCGATCGCCTTCACCTGCAACGGATTTGCGATGATCACTCGCGCGACAAAAGGGTTCAGCACGCGCGAAACTGCCATGCTGTTGCCGGTCGCCTCGATCACCACTTCATCGGTCGACCGCAGACTCTTGCCCCACCCTTCAAGAGCGGTCCGGGTCATGTCGACCCGGCCGGCATGTCGAAGAATGCCGTCTTCCCAGATCACTACGTCGCCGAAGGTTCGGTGAAGATCAATACCAATCATGCGTCGCGTCCGCATCTCCTTTCTGTTGTTCATAACAGGGAGCGGCGGGCGACACGACAACTACGGATTCGCGCTCACGGCGCAACCGGGCAAGTCCGCAGGGGCCGCCAGCTACTAACACGAGCTCTCAGCTCATCGTACGCGTCGGCCTGCCCGCACCTTCGTGCTCCCGGTGCCTCCGTCCCGGATGGTCGCACCATGTGCTACGATCTCCGCGAACGCAGCAGAACATCGGCACCAAGCATCTCATACGGGTTACCAACCCGATCGAGCTCTCAACGGCGAGATCAAGCGGCGGACCGAGGTGGTCGGCATCTTCCCCAATGGAGACGCCATCGTGCGTCTGATCGGTGCGATCCTGCTCGAACAGAACGATGAGTAGGCTGTCCAGCCTACCCGCTACATGACGCCGGAAACCATCGCGCCGTTGAGCGATGATCCAACCGTCAGCATTCCGGCTCTCGCCAGCTGACCTGCCCGGCTCTGCCGGCGACGCGGTGCCATACCGCAGTTACACCACGCCACGGGACACGATCCAACATCCCGATTTCAAGGCCAAGATCGCGCCGTGCGCCCCGCCTTCCGCCTTAATCAAGCCCGCCTTGCTGACCACGGACTGACGATGAAGACATGACCATTGGTGGGTCCCATCAGATCAGGCTCGACGGCTATCCAGGTCCATATCAACAACGGTGCGGTGACGATCTTCGCCCGCAAGGGAACCGCTGGACAAATCGCTTAGGGAGATCGCCGAAAGCGCTTTCGAGATCGGGGCCGACGCGGCGATCTTCGACCGCAAAGTAGTCCGTGCCGGTCGGTCGATGGGAGCACCGATTCGTCGGCGCTCCCAAACGAGCGAAAGAGTTGTTCCAAGAAGATCGTGCCGGTCGCGCTTTGCGGGATTCATATCACGCAATCGCCTCGTAATCGGACGCCAAGGCTCAAGCCCAAATTACCCGAAGTAGAAAAAAGACGAACTGCAAATATGGCAAGAGCTGGCGAGCCGACGCCCGGAATAAATCGGCCCGTTGGCGCGTTATCGCTCCCTCGAATCAGGCTCTCTGGCGTGCCCTGTTCGCGCTATTTTCGCTGATACGAAATTCCTCGATCTTATGTCCGGACTTCATCGCCGCCACCAGCCAGCGCGGTCGCTTTCCGCGCCCCGACCAAGTTTCGGAGGTTTGCGGATTGCGATATTTCGGTAACACTCTCGGATATTTGCGCCGAGGCTTCTCACCAACCGGTCGAGGCTCGCGGCCCGTAACATCCATGCCGCGACTAAGAATAGCAAGCCGCTTCTCAAGCTCGTGCTTTTCCGCCTTGATCCGAGCCGACAGAATCCCGGTAATTCTTTCGTGCAGTACCCAGAGATCATCCAAGGACATGGATTCTAATTCAGGTTGCTTCGCCGACATGCTGCAGCCTTGCGGTACCTTCCCTTGTAATCGCTGTCATATGTCCATGTCCGATATTAATCAAGAGCATAGCCGCAGCACTCCGGCTTAAAATAGCATCAAAACACCTCCTGTCAGAAAATCGACACGACTAGGCTTTGCGCATTCGATCTGAAGTTGTCGTCCGGCAGATCTGCGGTGCCACCCCCGGCCCATCGGATGGAACTCGACTCAGAAGGCCCTCAACGACCAACCTGAGCAGGGCCCTGGCGCGCCCGCCCGAGGCGCCTGCCCCGGGAGCCGACGGTGCGGCCCCCTTGCCTGACGGCCAAGTAATGGGCGCAACCGGCAACGAATGGCTGCAATGTCTCTCAAGGCCAGCTGCCGAAGCTCTATCTGCATTTTAAGGGACTGTACGTCCCGCAACGCAGCGGAAGGACCAATAAAGCGGCTAACACAATCTTGAAGACGGCAGAGAGAGATTTCGATTAAATCCATTTCGCTTCTCCCTACGCAACGCACTTCGACCAAGATTCGCCCGTCGAAACAGGCATTTGACCCGGCCAACATCTTTTTTCATTTTGCTAGTGGCTCGATACCATTTAAATTATAAAACCGAGATAATAACCAATCTGTATTTCGAAGATTGAGGGAGCTTTTAAATGGCTGCCGCTTTCTTGCTCCTATTCCCCCCGTGGTCTGAACACGTCGTTTCGCAGCCGAGCTCACTCCGACCAGATTGCAAACCTGGTGAACAGTAGTGACGAGAGTGCGATGCATAAATTGGACCTGGAGGCCAGGGATTTCGACGACGTCTGGGGTCTGCACGAACAGCTGACAGAGATACTCGGACATGATCGGCGCGGAAAAGCGCGAACTCGAGAAGCGCCTCGCGCAGCTTAACCGTGCTGAGCAGAGGAATGAGCCGGCAATTCCCTCGGACGAACCGACAGGAAGTGACCGGCCACGCCGCAAATATCCGAAAGTTCTGCCAAATACTTTAATCCCTCCTAGCCAGCGGGGACCTGGTCAGGTCGGGGCAAGCAGCCTCGATGGCTCGTCGCTGCACTCCAGTCCGGACACCAGATCGAAGAATTCCGGATTGCCGAAACTGAAGATGAGGCTGGAGAGAAGCTTCGATGAGACCAGCGTTCCTGATGAGGCACGCCAATCACCGCCACGTCGCCGGTGACTTGTTGCGGACTTCCAGCGTGTGCTTGATGTCCCTGGCAAGACTACTGTGGATGCCGGAGATTTCGATCAACAGGACGTCGCAGAGCGCGATTTGCGAAGCGAGCGAAGTCGCCGTTGTCGAAACACTGGTCATCCCATGTAGCCGAATATGAGCCTCCTTGATCGCGCTCAGCGAATGCCTAAGCCCGCGATCAAAAAGATCATCAGAACAATCGCCAATTTTCCGCATTTTCAGCACCGGGGGAAGCGAAATATGTTCAAGAGGCAAAAGAACCAGTATGTTGTTAGGATACAGAGGGGGTTATTCGGTTCAAGCCGAATCGGAAATTTCCATTTTTTTGACGCCGAATTCCAAGTACATTTTTACAGGTCCCAACGCTCGGCGCGCGCCGTGTTGCGGCGCACAGGACGATAACGCCAAGTTTGAGGCGTTCAGGAAGGCCGACTGCGTTCGAAAATCTGCTCAGACCGACCTAAGGTCCTCAACGGCTCTCTCGGCAACACTGTTTCAACTGCATGCGTTGATAGCCCAAACACGTATTTCTGCCATCCCCTTCTTTCGCATGGGAAACGCGAGGAGGGCCGCGGGCTGATCGGCGCAACGCAGATCTGTGCGATGGGGTTTGCGCTAGGTTGTACGCGCGAGCGGCGGGCTAGCAGACAGCACGGAACTTCAGTTCACAGCTTTTGCCTTGCTAGACCGTCCAGCGATGTTCTTGCAAGGACGACTGGGGAACAAGGAATCATCCAGCTTCCTGCCAGCTTCAAGCCGAGCTTTCAACCAGCGCGGTTGCTTTCCCCGCCCCGACCAGGTTGCGCGAGGATCCCTTGGATTCCGACCCTTGGGAGTGACCCTACGGTCAAGGACGGCGCATGCGGTCAATCGCCGCGATATTGGCGGCCGGCTCAATCTTCCGCAGCCTTGCTGTTGATGCCTCAGTAATTCTCCCCAGAAGTGCCGTTTGAAAAATCCCCAGTTGATCGTGCCGCCCATCCTCAGGGGCGCGCCCTGAGGATGGGCGGCGAATCGATCACCCGATCCTGCTCTGTCCAGAACGAGGGAGCGGGTTCGGTGATCAAGGTTGGGGAAGTCATCATGATACTTGATCTTCATCGGCAGGGACTGACGGTCTCGGCGATCACCCGCGAACTCGGGATCGACCGAAAGACCGTTCGCAAATGCATCGCGCGTGGCCTGGAGCCGCCGGTCTATGGTCCGCGCAAGCCGCGCCAGCGCCGGATAGATCCATTCGTCTCCTATTTGCGCGAGCGGGTCACGGCTTATCCCCGGCTGACCGGCCGCCGGCTCTGGCGGGAACTGCGCGAACGCGGCTACGAGGGCGGCTACACCGCCGTCACGGATGTGCTGCGCGAGATTCGTCCGGCCCCATTGCAGGCCTTGAAACGGCACCTCTGGGGAGAATTACTCAAGCATCAACAATGGACGCCGCTTCTCAAGCGGCTTGGTCCGACTCGCGACGAGGCTCATCCAGAAAGGAACCAAGATCCGCTTCGACAACATTGCCCATCTGAGGCAATATGTGGGTAGATCCGGAGATCGCTTGGCACTTCACGGCCGTGGGTTGTCTGGGTAGGGCGTACGCACGGCAGGCGGCGAGCGCCTTAAATGTTGCGCCTCGTCCTGCTCTCTTGCTGCTCAGGCAGATCGGAGCTATCGACCGATGAACCTCAAGCCCCTTCGACGAGCAGCCGGTTTTGTGCACGCCGGGACTGTTTGCCTTTGGCCGGTCCCTCTCCTTTCCGCTGCAAGCAATTTCCCTCGCAGCATCTCGACCTCCGTCAATTGTTTGATGAGCTCGCTAAGCGTTTGGCGCAGAATACTTGAGCGGTTGTAAAGCTCTCCACGACTATTCACTGGATTACCTCACTGACAAAAATGACTGAAAATACAACACCTGGGTCAGGAGCCGACTTTGCATCTTGCAACTTCGAGACCCGAAATAAAAGGTCGTTAGAATACGGAAATAGGTAGGTAAGGCGTATTCCCTCATTGAGAGACGCACAAGAACTGATGAAGGTAGAGCGGCACAGCAACACGTTCCAGCGGCATGATCTCGATCGTCGAGCGAATCCTGCTCAGTGCGCTGGACGCGAGGTGTCTTGCGATTCGATCGAAGCACCCGAAGGCGTTATCACCGACCAATGCGGCTACCGCCGATCAGGTCCGAAGGCGAAACCTAAATCGGGTCTTTTCCGACGCCGACGACCACGAGCTTCCCTCGCACGCAAGCCAGGGAATCAGCGAACACATTGTCTTTCCGCTGGTGACCGTCGCCAGGATCGCCCTTACGCCGCTGAGCTGGCTTAATTCAGCAGCTACGCCTTGCGTCTGCCTGTGCAGCTAGATCTGCGCACCGAGCTTGCGGGCCCGCGCCTCCTTGTCCACGCCAAGGGCTATGACGACGGTACGAAAACGCACGTTCCCGGCGAATTGTACGGCGAGATGGCCACGGCGCCGATGCCAAGGATCGCCGAGATCGCGCGACGTGCGCCGCTTTCGCGGAGCCCGTGTCGGTGGCGATGCCGCCACAGAGCAGCGGCGCAGCGTCCACCGGCGACAGTTCGTCGGCAATGAACGCTACCGCATCCAACGGGGCTGCCGTAGGCTCAGCGTAACCGCCGTCGTAGTTGGCGCCTGGAATCCGCAAATTACGGCAATCCACCAGATTCCCGCGGCGGCAGGGTTCATACCGGCCGCAGTGGCCTCCAAACCAGCCAACGCGAGTACGGACATTCCAACCTATGACCCCCTTGCCGACGGCGTCGATGGTGCCTGCGATTTTCGTGGCAGGTACGATCCAATAAAGCACCAGGGAAGCAGCCCGTCAGTTGGCGATATCGTCGCTGTGACAAACCCCACACGCCTGCACCTTTGACCCGCATCTCACCCCTAGGTCGTTGCGCAGCTCCCGCTCGACCAACTCGAACGAACCGCGCTCGTTTCCTTTTTCCGAAGCTGGATAACGCGCATCTTGGGCATGTTGGGACCGCATTGGTAGAGACTTGCTACTACTGGGGCGAACTCCGCAAACGGGAATGAATCCTGGCCTTCCCTGGCCCGTGCTTTTGCTGGCACGCTTATCTAGCCGATCGTTAGTCACACGGAAACTGGAACAGCCGCGTGGCCGGCAGCGATGCCAGGTAATAACATGATGTTGTATCAGTTCGCAGATATCGGGCGTTCTTTTCGATTTCGAACAAACGGTCCTTGTGTGGCTTTTGTCAATCATTGGTGTGCGTCTTCCGCCTTGCCCCTGGCAGACTTGCGGTCTACGGCGGCAGAATGACTCCTAGCCACGCAGATTGACGAAAAAGTCTGTTTTGCCCGTCGGCCCTAGCCTCATTCTAGGTGCGAGGCCATATCTGTCGGCCTGTTCTGCAGCCCCAATAATCGAGGTGCAAACTTTTCAGCGCCCATATTGCCGGTCGCAGATCATCAAAGCTCGGCCGCATGGCCGATCGAGAACGTCCTGGCGCTCTAAATTTGGTTTTCACAGTCGCGCCGCCGACGCAAAGCATAAAGGGCTTCATCGCGGCACTGTCGTCGCGATCTGCTATCGACTGCTCCGCTCCTGCGCTCCGCATCGGTACTCGCGCCGTCGCGCTTGGAGCAGCTTGCGGCCTCTCTGCTGACGGCACGGAGCACATCACCTAATCCGCTTTCGATACTTCTGCAGCAGCTTGCGCTCGCCTCTCTATCGTCACTATCGCAATCTCATCCCGGCGTTTCCGCAACGCGAGCCACCACAAACTTGGCCGCAGCCGCTTGCAGTGGCTTGAGATCAGCACCTGATTGCAGTACCCGAATGTCCTCCTTCATCTCCCGTACAGCTGCGCACCACTGGTACTCACGGCGATGCTCGTGGCCACACGACAGCTGAGCCGAGCCTTATGGAGGTAGCCTCGGCGCCGGCCAAGACAATGCTCAAATCACTAAACGCATGGTTGTCTGGTCAATTCTGGCATCGATTTTCGGCATGCGCGCAATATTGCCGCATATAACCTAAGCTATATAGAGATGTCGGGAATTCGAATTTAAAAGCCTTCACGGACAGCCGCGAGGAGCTTCGACGATTAGACCGAAGCGGTTTCATGAAGGTCTAGGGGTAGACGGACCGAAGATTCTGAATAACTCGACATCACATTGTAGGTCATTGGCAAATCATCACGCCAACTCGGAGGCGCTGCACAAATCCTGGCGGGGTTTCGATTGCGTGCGGCTGGGAGGCGTACCATACGGAGGCCGTTTTTTTGTGACCACCCTCGTTGGAAAAAGTGTTTTGCTCCGAGAGGTACCTTCAAAAATCTTGCGCATGGAAGACTTCCGTATCCAAGGCTCACCCGGATTAAATCAGATAAAATTGGCGATATTATCATATCGTCAATGTTGCTTGGGATCATGATGGAGTGATTGTCATGAAACCAGTCGAACTAGAGCGGTTAAGTATTGACCAACTATGGAAGTTGCACGTCGAGATTTCCAAGATCTTACAACAAAGAATCCAACAGGAAAAATTGGTACTAGAAGACCGCCTCAGCCGGTTGGGGGCTCGGGTGGCAGGGCGTCGGCCATACCCGCCTGTACTCCCAAAATATCGCAATCCTGATCGCCCTTCAGAAACCTGGGCTGGTAGAGGCAAGCAGCCGCGCTGGCTGGTTGCGCAGTTGAGATCGGGAAGACGACTTAATGATTTTAGAATCTAGTCATCTGGAACGCAAGTTCGTCACATTATGAGGGAATAAGGAGCGCTCGGAATCATGGAGGAGAGCGCTTGTGGCGAACGCAGATATGAGAGGCCGGCCGATCGCGCCATTGATGCTGAGTGNGGAGGAGCGGGCGTATTTGGAGAGACAAGTTCGTCGTCGCCGTGTTGCCCGCTCGTTATCTGAGCGATGTCGCGCGATCCTGCGATGTGCGGATGGATTAGCAAGTAAGTCGGTTGCCGCTGAGCTCGGCATCCACGAACATACCGTTGGTAAATGGCGCCGCCGATTTTTGAAGGACCGCTGCGATGGCCTGCTTGACGAGGCCCGCCCTGGCCGCCCCCGAACCATCAAGGACGATCAGGTTGCTGCCGTGATCGAGCGGACATTGCGTACGACGCCGGCCGATGCGACGCA
>NZ_AWZU01000078.1 GCF_000472385.1 Bradyrhizobium sp. ARR65 | reverse complement strand
CAACGCGGCCAAGCAACGCCGTGATCCCCAATCGATGCTGAACTGGACGGAGCGCATCATCCGCATGCGGAAGGAAGTGCCCGAGGTCGGCTGGGGCGATTTCGAGGTGGTTTCTGTGCGCGATCCTGCGATCTTCATCATCCGCTACGACTGGCGCAATAATTCGGTGCTCTTCGTGCATAATCTTGACGAGCGGCCGCGCGAAATCTCNTTTGCGGTCGGTGTCCCGGGCGAGGCCGGAAAACTGCTCGTCAACCTGCTCGACGAGAACCACAGCCGCGCCGACAGACGCGGCCGGCACAAGGTGCTAATGGAAGGCTATGGGTATCGCTGGTATCGCGTCGGCGGCCTGGACTATTTGCTGAAACGCAGTGACATTAACACAAACACAAGGGAGAAAGCCGGGCACGGTGGTCCGTAACGATTTCCGCTAAGGGTCTTGGCCGTGTAAAAACGGCCTTATGGATGTCCGCCCTGACCACGAGGACGCGGGCGTTTCTCAGGCTACGATCGCGGCGATCAGCGGCTTGACCCCGATGATGTTTATGACCCGTGTCAGATTGTAGGCCAGGACAGAGAGTGCCAGCTCGGCGGCTACTTTCGGAAGCGTTTTGGTCAGGAAATGCGTCGCCCCCATGCGGGCCTTCATCGTGCCGAACGGATGCTCGACCGTCTCTCGGCGCAGGCGCATGGCTTGTGGATTTGCATCGAGGCGCTGCTGCACAGCTTCGAGCAGATGCTCATGCTCCCATCGTGGAATCCGCCGCTCTGGCCCCGTGGTGCACTGGGATTTGAGTGAACAATTCTGGCAGGCAGTGGTCCAATAGCGCCTAATCCGCTTACCGTCCTCTTCGCCCGTAAAGCGATATGGAAGTTGCTCTCCAGCTGGACAGCGATAGGCGTCCTCCTCTGGTAGATAGACAAAGTCCTGCTTGCCGAAGCGGCCATCTGATTTGGCTCCCGACGTCTGCGGCTTCGGCAGGGTCACCGTGATGCCAGCCTCGTGGCAGGCGAGGATCTCGGGGCTGTTGAAGTAACCGCGATCGGCAACGGCCTTGAGCGCATCGGTCTTTAGAACAGCCTTCGCCTGCTTGGCCATGCTGGCAAGTTGCGCCCGATCCGAGCCGCTGTTCGTCACCTCATGCGTCACAATCAGATGATGCTCGGTATCGACGGCGACCTGCACGTTGTAGCCGACAACGCCGGAGCCACGGCCGCTCGTCGCCATCGAGCGGCTGTCAGGATCGGTCAGCGAGATTGGCTGGTCAGGCGAAGTAAGCATTCGTTTCTCGTAGACAGCGAGCTTGCCCATTTCCTCCTTCAGCTTTGTCAGCTTCTCGCTAAGTCTCGTCACCTTCGTCGCCAGCGTCTCGGTCGGCTCCTGCCGGTCCGCCGTATCAAGTTGGCTTAGATAACGCGCGACACTCTCCTCCAGCTGATCACGTCGTCGCTGTACCTTCGCCCGCGTGAAGTTCTTGTCCCGGTTGTTCACGGCCTTGAACTTGCTGCCATCAATGGCAACACTCGCCGTTGCGAGAAGACCCATCTCACGACAGAGTTCGACAAAGCGCGCACAGACCCTGCGAGGCGCCAGGCCATTGTCCTTGCGGAAGTCCGCGATCGTCTTGTGATCAGGAGCGAGCCGACCCAGCAGCCACATGACCTCGACATTGCGTCCGGCTTCCCGTTCGAGCCGACGGCTCGACTGCACTCGGTTCAGGTAGCCGTAAATGTACAGCTTTAGGAGAACCGAGGGATGATACGAGGGCCGACCCGTTGCCGCCGGCTCAACCCCGTCGAAACCCATCTCGGCCAGATCGAGTGCGTCGACAAACACGTCGATCACGCGAACGGGGTTACTCTCGTCAATGAAATCATCGAGGCATTCTGGCAATAACATCCATTGCCCACGATCCGCCTCTTCAACGAAGCGCCTCATCGATTCCCCCAAGAATCACGGGAGAATCTTAACAGAAACACAGCGTTTTCACACAGCCAGGGTCAAAAGCGGCCTATCGGCCCTCTGGTTGCTGACGTCGTCCCCCGAGAGCGGCCATTGTCGGCGCTGCCTGGAGGGTCCGGAACGGGCCAATGGGCGACATCAGCCAATTTCTGGGATAGACTGCGCTCATGCAGCTAGCAGTGCCCACTCTCTCAGGTCCGAACGTCACAATCAGAAGGGTTCGTCTCGACGGTCGCGACCAGTTTTTCGCCCTTAAGGGCGATCCAGAAATACACAAAATGTTCGGACGCAGCCGTGACACTTATCTCGCCATGACTCGCGAGGCCGCTGGCGCCATGGTTAAGCGGTTATCAGATCATCCGTTTGCATGGGTGATTGAGCACGGATCAAGGGTGATCGGCGAAACCCGTCTAGATCGCGTTGATATGCAAGATCGGCGTGCGTCGTTTGCCATAGGCATTCTCGATCCGACGTGCCTTGGCAAGGGCATTGGAACCGAGGCGATGCGTCTCGTTCTGCATTTTGCCTTTGACCGCTTGAAGCTGCATCGTCTCTCGGTGCGTGTGCTTGCTTACAATCATCGGGCTATTCGCTCCTACGAGAAGTGCGGCTTCGTGCTTGAAGGTCGTGAACGGGAAGCCGCGCTGGTCAACGGCGAATGGCACGACGACTGCATTATGGGGTTGCTCGATCGCGACTTTCGCCGACTTCTTCCGGAAGCGCTGTCGATGTCCGCAACGGGTCAAAATGCGAAACACTCAACCTGATCAATTTCGGTCCGCTGACCACCGATTCCGTTGAAAAGGTCACGCCCAAGTTTGTGTCGCCCTCCGACCCGGCGGCGCGCTGGACTGGAGCGCACGGCGGCCAAGCTTTCTTCGCCTACTCGACGAACTATCTGGTCGACGTCGAGAACGCGATCATCGTCGATGTCGAGGCGACCACGGCGATCCGCCAGGCAGAAGTGTTGGCCGCCAAGCGCATGATTGAGCGTTCACTCGAAAGGTTCGATCTTTATCCAAGCCGGCTTCTCGGCGACAGTGCCTATGGCTCCGCTGAGATGCTCGGGTGGTTGGTCTACGAGCACGGGATCGAGCCGCACGTAACCGTCTTCGACAAGTCGGCCCGCACCGTCAATCGACGATGAGGCTGTAGATCGCCGCCGCACGCCGGCCGCCCTCATCTGAGCCCGCGAAGGTCCAGTTTCTTTTTCTTCGCAGGGCGATGCCCCGGCGCCCCACAGGCGAAAGTGAATTCCAAGTGATCTCCGTCATGTCCCGGCTCGCCTAGAGGCTCATCAATTTGTTGGGCTGACTACGAAACCAATCACTTCTCCGAGACTGAAATCGTACAGTAACAAGAATGTTCAATGTTATTGCCATGGGATGGCGAAGGCGGAAAAACGATTCGACCGCTGCTCGCGACCTCTCACAGGATATCGCTTGCCCACGCGCAGGCAGCGCGAATTCGGCCTCTATCTGCTCAAACGGTTCGAAGGGAGACGCTAATGCGAAGGATTCTTGCGCTGGTCTATGGAGTGGCAGCTTACCTCGTGTTCCTCGGGACGTTTCTCTATGCGATCGGTTTCGTATCCGGTGTCCTTGTACCCAAGACTGTGGATGCACCAACCATTGCTTCCGTGCCCGAAGCCCTCCTCATCAATGTTCTGCTGTTGTCACTGTTTGCAGCCCAGCACAGCGTCATGGCTAGAATGCCGTTCAAGCGCTGGTGGACGCAATTCGTTCCTGTGTCGATCGAGCGAAGCACCTACGTGCTCCTCGCCAGCCTCGCACTCATTCTGCTGTTCTGGCAGTGGCGACCGATTCCGTCGATCATTTGGCTGGTTAACAATCCCACAATAGCGATGGTGATATGGGGACTATCCTTCTTCGGTTGGTTCATCGTTCTACTAAGCACGTTCCTGATCAACCATTTCGAACTATTTGGCCTGCAGCAGGTCATTCTCAATTTTGCCGGAAAGGTTGCACCAGAGCCACGGTTTAGAGCGCCGTTTCTCTACAAACTCTCACGTCATCCGCTCTACCTCGGTTTTATCATCGCATTCTGGGCGACGCCTGTGATGACTGCAGGCCATTTACTTTTCGCGCTCGTGACCACGGGGTACATCCTTGTCGCCATCGTGCTCGAAGAACGTGACCTAGTAGGCCTGTTCGGTGAGGAATACAGGAACTATCGCCAACGCGTGGCCATGCTCATACCGGTTTGGTGGAGATCGCCATGACCTCAACCGCACGCGACCAAGTGCGAACAGAGTGACGTCACCTGATTGGCCAGAAGGACTCCGCTTAGTCCAAAAACACAGAATCTGCGCATTTTGGAACTACACGCCGTTGTAGGCGATGGCCGCATAGGCGCAGTTCTCGCAGCGCGCCACACATGTCCTCCGAGCGCCGCAGTACGGCAGCGCTCGATCGCCGACATCACCTTCAACTGCTGGAGGTTCACACGGCCGGCATGGGCTTGACGGCAGGCCGGACCATGGCCGCGGAACATATCCGCGACCTCTTGTTGGTCCGGAACGGATGCGCCGCGGAATAGACATGCGAAGTCACCGTGCCGAGCGCGGCATCGCCCAAGCCGTTTAAGAGGTCTTCCTTCATGACGTCTCCCGGACCGATCACCCTGATGTCGGCCTTACCGAGGCCGCTCTTGCCATCTCGGCCTCATCACTCGACTACTGACCCGGCGGCGCGAACAGCGGCGAGGAACCGCTGCACCCGCTCCGGGGTCTTGTATCCCGGCCGCTCCTCGATGCCGGAGGAGACATCGACTGTCGTGGCGCCGGTACGGGCCACCGCCTCGGCGACATTGGCCTCCGTAAGGCCGCCGGCCAGCATCCACGGCTTGGGCCAGCTTCGGCCTGATAGCATCGACCAGTCGAACGCCAGGCCGTTGCCGCCTGGCAGCGCGGTTGCGCTCTTTGCCGGCTTGGCATCGAACAGCAGCCAATCGGAGACGTCAGCGTAGTTTGGTACGGCGGCAAGATCCTCGATCGTTGCGATCTTGATCGCCTTCATCACCGACGTGGCGCAGCGGGCACGGATCGCGGCCACACGCTGCGGCGTTTCCGCCCCGTGCAACTGTATCATGTCGAGCGGCATCCGATTGAGCACCGATTCCAGCTCCTCGTCAGTTGGGTCAACGAACAGTCCGACCCTAAGCAGCCCCATCGGCACCCGCTGCACCAATTGGGCGCCCTCATCCGGGCCCACTGAGCGCGGGCTAGGCGGATAGAAAACGAAGCCGGCCCAGCGAGCTCCGTGCTCTGCCGCGGCCTCGAGCACCTCGGGGGTGCGGATCCCGCAGATCTTTGCTTCCACAACGCTCATGGCGGCCCAGTCCGGTTGTGCACTTTTTGGTTTATTGACCGAGGACCAGCGCTCTCGCCTTCGGCCATCATTCTCTCCAACGCCTTGCGGTCCACCTTGCTGAGCGCGTTGCGCGGCAACCCGTCGACCACCCGAAGCCCCTCGGGAACCTTATAGGGTGCAAGGCGCTCTGCCACGTTTTGGAGAATCTCGGCAACAACGCTTTCCTTCGTGCCAGCCGTGAGCTTAACAAAGGCGAAAACGCGCTGACCGAGCACCGGATCGGGCTTGCCAACCGCGGCGGCTTCCTCCACCGACGGATGGGAGGCAACCAGAGCTTCCTCGACCTCGGCCGGCGAGATATTGGTCCCTCCACGGACGATGATGTCCTTCTTGCGCGCGACGAACCAAAGCTCATCGCCATCTCCGCGCCTCATGAGGTCACCGGTGTAATACCAGCCGTCCTTTAGGCTCTGCACCGTCGCCTCCGGATCGTCCCAGTAACCAACGAAAACATTCGGGCCGCGGATCAGGAGTTCGCCGATCTCACCATGTGCAACGTCGGCACCATTCTCATCGACAAGCCGAACTTGCGCGTCCTCGGTTATGCGAACCACGGCTCCGGGTCGCAGTCCGAAAGTTAACTGGCCGGAAACCTCGGTGGACGCCCAAAAATTATAAAGGGGCGCTCCCAAGACCGCTGTGACCCGCTTCTGCAGATCAACGGGACAGACGTCAGCTCCGGTCAGGCAAATCCGGAGTGACGACACGTCGCGCTGCTTTAGCTTTTGAGCCTCAAGCAATCCAGCATATTGGTAAGGAAAACCTAGCAGCCAAGTCGCCCGATAGCGTTCGATGCAGTCAAGAACGATGTCAGGATCGCGGCTCTGGAGCATGATGAAGGGCACCCCGGTTTTGACAAAGCTTAGCGAGCAGCGGAGGCCGCTCCCATGTGCTAACTGCAACGGCGAGACGATCACGTCGTCGGCCGAGAAGCCGAAATGCTTGCAGATGAAGTCCGTGGCTGCCGCTAACGTATCCAGCGTATGCGTGACGAATTTGGGCCGGCCGGTGGTTCCAGAGGTGTTGGTCAGCACTGCGGGCTTATTTGAGGCCGGCATTGGCAAGTCCGCATGCGCGGACTGTCTCAGAGCCTCCCACGTTTGCCCGCCCTGCGTTCCATTGGTGTCATCGAGAATAAGGCGTTTCTCGCGAGGAAGGATCGCAGCGTCAACCGCAGCGACATGGCGGTAGAGAGAGGAGTCGCCGATATAGAACGCAGGCTGGAGCCGCTGCAGCATAGGCGCGAGCTCGGCAAACTTGAACGCGGTGCCAAGCGGCGTCGCGATCGCGCCCAGCCTGAAACACGCATAATAGCCAATAAGCATTTCGGGCCGATTCGCCATATGCAATATGACGCGATCGCCAGCTTTAATTCCGCTCGCCGCAAGGCCTCGCGCGACACGCTCGGACTCGTGAGCAAGCAGACGATAGGTCCACACGTCTTCTTGAAAGATGAAAGCCGTTCTTTCAGGTTGGGATCGAGCGTGCTGCATCAACGCTTCGGTCGGAAAGACTGTCATTGGAATTCCTATAGGGCTAGGACACCAGGACTGATCCGGTTTGGCTACCGCGCGATTTCCAAGCGGCGGAAACCGATTACAGCTGTAATGAATGCGCGTGATGTCGCTGGACCCATTTCCATCGCGCAAACGACGACATTGGCGTTCCGTATTGGCTCCGGCGCCTTCTGGAAAAAGAGACCGGCGATTCTGTGCTACGGCGGCTATGCGCCATGTCAGTCGAAGGTGATGTCAGGAAGCTATCTTGGCGGACTCGAGAATTGCGCCAGCCATAGGCGTTGCTCATTAGCCAAGGCCGTTGCTGTCGGGGGACACGTGCGATTGCAAGCCGAAGCGTTGATGTTACGGTCGTAGCACCAGTCTCACGCGGTGCAATCCTGCTGCAATAACCGGGAAGTAATCGGACGTCCCCCGTTCGGTCGGGTCCGAACGGACTCTGATCGCGTCGGCTTGGCCGGAGGGTTGCTGGGCCTCCAAGAACAAGGGTAAGCAGTGGTGTTTACAACGGCGCAGTCGCCGCTCGAAACCGAAAACGCAAAAATCGGGACATTGCTACTTGCCGGACTCGGCGGCGCTCTGGAGAATTACGATTTCGTGATCTTTGCGCTGTTCGCAAGAGTACTCGCCCACATCTTCTTTCCGCCCGGCATACCCGAATGGTTGACCCTGATTCAGACATTTGGCATTTTTGCCGCCGGCAATCTCGTGCGTCCGGTTGGAGGAATCGTTCTCGCCCACTATGGCGACTTGCTCGGTAGAAAGCGTACGTTCCTGTTCAGCATACTGTTAATGGCAATCGCCACTCTAGGAATTGCCTGCACCCCGACTTACGCAAGTATCGGTATAGGGGCGCCGATTGTGCTCTTGTTGTTCAGGATCTTACAGGGCGCGGCAATGGGCGGCGAAATGCCGGGCGCTTGGACCTTCGTTGCTGAACACGTCGCGAGGCGCCACCTCGGCTTTGCTTGCGGCGTCCTGACAAGCGCTCTCGCAATTGGTAACCTGCTTGGTGCTCTGGCGGGGATCCTGATCAACCGGCTCTACCAACCGGCCGAAATATTGGCCTTTGCCTGGCGATTGCCGTTTCTCGCGGGCGGCATTTTGGCCTTGCTCTCCGTGTATCTTCGTCGCTGGCTAGTTGAGACCCCGATCTTCAAGGAATTGCAGGCAAGCAAGGAGCTGGCCGTGGAGCTGCCGCTCAAGATCGTGCTGCGCGGGCATCGTGGCAGCATCCTTAGTTCAGCCGCTCTGACCCTGCTGCTTGCGGTCACAATCATCGTGGTCTTCGCAATGACGCCGACCCTGCTTCAGACCCGCTACGGTATCGATGCCGAAACATCGTTTGAGGCGACGAGCCTCGCGACGACCTGTCTGGCCGCCAGCTGCGTCGGTTTCGGTATCCTGGCCGACCTGCTAGGTGTCGGTATGTTCTTTGTTTTGGGCGCTCCCTTCCTGGCGGCTTGCACCTATTCTCTGTATGCGCTTCTGCCCGGCCATCCCGAAAGGTTATTTCCGCTCTATGCGCTTGTGGGACTTTCGGCCGGCGTCGTCTCCGGTGTTCCCTGGGCGCTCGTCCAGAGTTTCCCGCCTCTCGTGCGATTCAGCGGTGTCGCGTTCTCATACAATGTCGCCTATGCCATTTGCAGCGGAGTTACGCCGCCACTCATTACGTTGGCGCTCCGCGTAGACCCGCTGGCGCATGCGCACGCTGTGCTGCTCGCATGTGCGGTCGCGTTTCTCTCGGGTGCAGTCCGGCTCTGTCTCGGCACACGACAGACTGCTTGAACCCGTTTCAATGCGCCTCATTTAGTGTCGACGTGAGAGTTGATGCGTCCCATCAGTACGCGGACGCGACCAACTATCGCGCAGCTCAGGCAACCTTGCTGCAGGGCGCGGGAGGACAGTGGTCGACGAATTCACAAGCATAGTCGATCGACAAATGGCCAAGATTTGGCGCGCTCGCCCTCGCGAAGGCTTGGCGCCGCCCAGGCGCCCAAATCGTTCTTGCTGTCTATGCCATTTTGGATTGGCTGCAGCCGGGCCTTTCATACCTGCGACGACGCGAGTGCTTTGAATATCGTGAACCTGCCCGTCGATCGCGGCGTCAATGTGCTGGAGCGTATTCTAGTGGCGCGCAGCCCAGCCTGTCGCAATTATACAAACTGAGCCCTTAAATCACCAGCGAGTCCCGTAAACAGTTGGTACGTCGACCATCGCGCCTCCGCCCTTGATCAGATGAGCAGCGTCGATCGTGCATGTCGAGAATGCTATCGACGCTGAAACGATCATCCGCAGCTGGATTGACGTCGCTGAAGCCACCTCCTGGAGAAGCTGCGGAAAGGCGCGTTGCGCTGTCAAACGACCGTCTTCACCGAGCTGACGACCTCAGTCCTCGAACAATTCCTCCAAAGTGCTCAGTTCGCCGGCGTGAGCCTCAAGCGAATTTTATGTAGTCTGGCTTGCATTCATCGCAGCGGTCCGAAGATTAGTAAGCGGCGATGTGAGGGTGAGCAGCGGCCTTCAGCAGGACCTTTCGCCCTGTTATCCGTTCTCGCTCGCCGCATGCACCGCGTAGCGGGCCTCCATGAGGTCGAATGCCTGCTTATCCACCAGCCTCTGACGCTCCGCGAATGAGGTGACGGCGCGCTCATCGAGGGCGCCGTTCTCTTTGAGTGCCGATAGCGTCGCCTGCATACCATGCACGGCGCCCTGCAGGGCGGCGTTTGCGTAAAGCACCAAGCTGAACCCCATTTCGGCGGCCGCTCTAGCTTTAATAATCGGTGTCTTGCCTCCGAGCACCATGTTGACAAGCTGAGGCGCCTTCAGGCGACGGGGCAGCGCCTCGAGATCCTCGAGGCGGTCTGGAGCCTCGACAAAGGTGACGTCCGCGCCTGCCTCAATATAGCGCTCCGCTCGCTCAATGGCCGCCTCGAAGCCTTCGACGGCATATGAATCGGTGCGTGCGATCACAACCAGATCCTGCCGCCGCGTGTCGACCGCAGCCCGCACCTTGCCCACCATCTCCTCGAGTGAGATCAACTCCTTCCGTCGAAATGACCGCACCGTTTTGGCGCACGCTGGTCCTCAATTTGAATGGCGCTTGCACCGGCTTGCTCCAGGATACGAACTGTATGGGTGACGTTGATGGCGTTACCGAATCCAGTATCGACATCGACGACCAGTGGCAGGTCGATCACGCAACGGATAGCCACCACATGGTCGACCAATTGACTCAGGTCGATGAACCCGAGATCCGGCAAGCCCAGGTGCATGTTGGCGATCCCAGCGCCGGTCAGATACACGGCCTTAAAGTCGAGATCCGCAATGATCCGGGCGGCGAGCGCGTTCGGTGCTCCGGGCAAAATGGTGCCCTTCTCAGTGCCGAGCATTGTACGAAGGGTCTGGATATGAGACATAGACATCGCAACGCTCCATCATTTTAGAGTTACGAAATCTGTCGTAAAGGCGCCGCGAGTGCTGAGCTTGATCATCAAATGACGTCACCCTGGCTGCCAAACATCTTAGAGGCAGACGACGACGCCTCTCGTAGCGCGTTTTGCGATCGACCCATTCGTACCGCTTAGGGCCTGCTCCAAGCCCGACTCATCTCAATGGGATCAGGGCTTCTCCAACGGCGTCCAGTTGAGACACTGGTGGGCAAAGCTTCGCCGCGATAGGCACCACTCCCCTAGCCGAAGGGCAGGCGCGGAGCACATTGCTGCGGTCGCCACCAGCCGATGAGATATGGTGGGATGAGAGGGCCGATGCTAGATCGGGTTTTCTTCGAAGAGACGCGCGACCATCGCCGAATCGAGGTACGCTCTCACTCGGTCGATGGTATTGCCAGCAAAATGGACCACCCAGCAGTACCTGTTGTCGAACCTGAATCCGTTCCTCGCCGTCGCCAAGGAATGGAGTTCCACGACGGCTTGATCGTCCTTCACGAGCAAGTGCTCAACGACGAGTTGAGCTCCGTTGGGTAGAACCTTGCCGAGCTTCGCAAAGGTGCCGGCGACGAAATCGGATTTCGACTTGTAGTGACCAGCCAGCGGATGCGTCCCTTCGACGATCCAGTCGACTTTGTCGTCTACATGCTCGAAAAAGCTCGCGCCATCTCCGCGCTCCAGACCCTTGAAAATCGTTAAGACGTACTGTTCGGTAATCATGATCATCTCCTGTGTATACGCTTATGTTCGGAGGCACGGAACGCGCAACACGCGCATGCGCTACCTTTCGCTTGGCATGACAACTATCCTCTTACGATGCAGACGACGGTCCTAGTCGATTTACAGCCGATAAGAACCGGGCGGTTCTCTGCCGCCGTTGTACGTAAGAGGAATCCGCTGCACGCCATCGCCGCTCTGTTCTTCGGAGCCATACAGGCTGGTCACGGCGTCCCTCAGTCGCAGCGCGAACGGCGGTGCTTCATCCGGGGCGGTCACCACCTCGATGTAAACTCCGCTTTCGGCATTTTCAGCGCGTTCTAGCGCCTGATCGAGTTCGCCGCAGGTCGTCACTCGCTCCGTCATCCAGCCTTTGCAGCCGAACACGCGCGGCAACTCGGCATAACTCCAAGGTGCGATATCGTTGTAGGAGGCATTGGGATCGTTGCAGAGCAGACGCTCGATCGTGTAGCCGCCATTGTTCAGCACAAAGATGAGCGGCTTCAAGCCGAGACGGCCGAACTGGCCGATTTCCTGAATGGTAAATTGATGAGAGCCCTCTCCGGTGATGAGCACCAGGCGGCGAGTAGGCGCGGCGACGGCAGCACCGAGCGCGGCCGCCGTCGCCCAACCGATGGAAGCCCATAGGGCTTGGTTGTAGAAGGCCGTTCCCTGCGGCAATCGCGCGAAACCAAGCCCCATGGACACCGTACTGCTTTCGGCGACAACGAGATCATCTGGGCGGATGAACCTGCCCCAGCGCGGATATAGGGCGGCTGCCGTGATCGGATCTGCTCCGCTGCCGCTTGCTGCTCCGGGTGGTGAGGCCTGAACACTCACCGACGTCCGCCGCCTGATCAGCCGTTTCGATAGGCAGGTGAGAACATCCGCCATTTCGATGCCGTGATATGTTCTACCTTTCAGGGTGACCTGATGCAGTCCAATCGAGATCAGCCGCGCGGGATCGAGATGGGTCGTGAACGCACCGGTATTCAAATCGCTGAATAAGACGCCGACCGCGAGCACCGCATCGGAGCTCTCGACAAACTGGCGTACATCCTCATTCATCAGTTGGCCAGCATGCATGCCGATGTAGGCTGGCTGACTTTCATCGAGGACAGACTTGTCCAGAAGCATGGTGGCGAAGGGCAGCCCGGACGCATTCACCACCGCTTGCATGACTGGTTGCAGACGGGCGCGGCCCACCAGGAAGCCAGGGAGGATGCACGCAGTCCTGGCTTGGTCCAGAGCAGAGAGGATCTCCTTCACGACGTAATCGAGAAGAACAGGGTCGCTGCCCGGAGGATCGACCGGCTTGGCGCGTCTGAGCGCCGACTGCAGTGCCAGATCGGCAGGAAATCCCATGTAGACCGGGCGCAAATGGTAGAACGCCTCATGAATGAGGCGTTCGGTCTCATACGCAACGTTTTGCGGCGTCATGACGGCGCTAGCGCACACCACTGGCTCGCTCATGCGACGGAACGAGTCGAACTCGCCATTGCCCAGCGTGTGGTGCGATAACCTGCGGGCTGCTTGCGCAGCTATCGGCGCCATTCCGACCAGATGAAAGACCGGCACTTGTTCGGCGTAGGCGCCGGCGATGGCATTCAGCGCGCTCAATTCACCGACTCCAAATGTGGTGCAAACGGCTCCGGCACCTTTGACCCGCGCATATCCATCTGCTGCATAGGCCGCGTTGAGTTCATTTGCACAACCGATCCAGCGCATCGTGGCTTCTGCCGCATCGTTGAGCGGGAAGGAAAAGTCGCCCGGAACGCCAAACACATCGGTGATGCCCAAGTCTCGCAACCGCGAGAGGACGTGCTGGACTACTGTAATCGGCATTGAGCAAACTCCGGAATGGCGATGAGAAGCGCTTGCCGTCGATAGCGAGCCCCAAGTTCCACGAAACGTGGACCATGGCCCATTACGCGAATGCGTCGAACTTCAACGATTTCGTTGCACAGTCCTGAATCCGGCACCTTGACGTCTTTGATCGTTCGCGTGATTTCGTCTCGCGTTCTGACAGCTTCGGCGAGGCGGCAGGGCTTGTGGTTGATTGACGGCGAGCATTCTGGAGCGGTTCAGTCTCGCGGAGAAGTGAAAGTCTGCCAGCATGCCGATGAACCATATTGAATTTGAACGGAGGCGCGAATTCGCACTATGAGCGATCTGGCCGACGTGCGGCGACAGACCGGTTCCCGGACAGGCGTGCTTTGGACCAGCCAAACTCCCGGGGGACGCGGCAACTTGCCAGATGAACGGAACGAGAGTATTGGCAGAATAGGCCACCGCACCCCGCGGTCGTTGAATTCATAGGCCAACGCGGTTGCGGAACAAGATGGCCGGGTATTTTGACGGCCGAGGTAGCATTTGCAACAGCACTTCAGCCAATTAGGAGAATTCGAGTTCGGGCCGTATCGGCTGATCCCGTCAAAGCGCCTTCTACTTGCGGGACAGAATACAGTTGAGCTCGGAAGCCGCTCCTTCGACATTCTTGCGTTGCTGCTGCAACGCCACGGCGAGGTCGTCAGCCGCCGGGAGATTCTCGATCACGTCTGGTCGGACCTGACGGTCGGTGAAGCGAACCTGCGCGTGCAGATGTGCGATCTTCGTCGTGCCTTGAACTCGGAGGACGAAGGCGGGTCATACATCATGAATGTGCAAGGGCGCGGATATGTGTTCGTCGCTCCGGTGCGGGCGGTCGCCTCGTCGCGACCCCCCGGTGGAAGCGACTCGAGCGCCTCGATGAGCAGCGGGCTGCCCGCGCGGTCTCAACGTGTAATCGGTCGTGCTGAGGCTATCGAAGCGCTCATCGCCCAGACGCTCAGCTGCCGGTTCGTCACCATTATCGGACCCGGAGGTATCGGTAAGACGACCCTAGCGGTCGAACTCGGACATCGGCTGGCGCGCGAGTTCAATGACGACGTCCGGTATGCGGATCTTGGGTCTCTGAAGGCGCCGGATCTTGTGTTGCCGACCATTGCAGCCGCGCTGGGCTATGCCGTGCATTCAGGCGACCTACTGGCCTCTCTGACATCGTTCGTATCTGATCGGCGGCTGATGCTCATCGTCGATTGCTGCGAACATGTGATTGACGAAGCGGCCGATGTCACGGCTAGGCTTTTCCTCCACGCGCCCAACATTCATCTTATTGTCACAAGCCGTGAAGTCCTGAGAGCCCATGGAGAGACGGTTTACTCGGTCGAGCCGCTCGGTCTGCCCGCGGAAAAGGAGGATTTGACGGCCGGCGACGTCCTTCGCGCCCCATCGGTTGAGCTGCTGATGCAGCGCGCGGCGGCCAGGGGGTATGTGGGACGGGTGGACGATGCGCACGCGCTCGCAGCGGCTGAGATCTGTCGTCGGCTCGACGGCAATCCTCTCGCAATCGAGCTCGCAGCCAGCCGGCTCATCACGTATGGATTCAAGGGGCTCCTTGACAGCCTGCGCGGCCGCGCGGTCCTGAGTTGGCCGGGGCGTCGACATGAGCCGAGGCATCGTACCCTGGAAGCTACACTCGACTGGAGCTTTCGGCTGCTTCCAGACGTCGAGCGACGTGTGCTTGCACGACTTTCCATTCTGACCGGTCCCTTCACGATGCACGCCGCGCAAGCGCTGGCGGTTGATACCGCCACCGACGATTGGACGGTGGCGCGGGCGGTCGAGGAGCTCACGGATAAGTCGCTGATCGCGATCCTGTCGGTCGATGACAGCCATATGTACCGGATTCCGGACATCACACGCTTCTATGCCGAAATGAAGCTTGCGGAAAGCGGCGAAAGACAGGAGGTCCTGCGTCGGCACGCACGATTTTGTGTCGATACGCTGCAGCGGGCGGATCGCGAGCCGCGTCATGTGATCGAGCAAATAAGTCCGAGCTGTGGCCTTCACGTCGGCAACGTCCGCGCTGCCCTGGAATGGTGCTTCTCCAGTGTGGGTGATGCGGAGCTCGGCACGGCGCTTGCGGCCTTCGCGTCTCGGATGCTGCTGGATCGCTCGATGCTGACTGAGTGCCTCAGGTGGTGCGAACTCGCGGTGGCGCACATCGATGACAAGAAGCCGTTATCGATCCGCGCACTTCGGCTGCAGGAGGCGCTCGCCCTATGCCGCATGTATATGATGGGGAATGAGGATCAAGTCGGAGAAACCATCACACGTGCTTTGGATATCGCGGTCTCACTTGGCGAACGGGACTCGGAATTGCATCTGCTGGCAGGCTATAACCTCTTTCTCACCCGCCAAGGCGACTATGCCGGCGCCCTCGTCGCGGCAGAGCGGTTCGCCGATCTGGCAAACGGCTCGCAGGATCCAATTGAGATAGCCGCCTCCGAATGGATGTTGGGGGCGACTCACAGCCTCCTTGGTCACCAGCGTTTGGCCTTCGAACTCCTTGAGATGGGTATCGCACGGGCTGAAGCGGAGGGCATCGGGCAGACTTACTATTTCGGCTTCGACAACAAGGGTCGGGGCGCGATCGGCCGCGTATGGACGTCCTGGCTTTGCGGATTGCCCGAGAAGGCCCATCGTCTTGCCGAGCAGGTGCTCGATGCG
Source organism: Bradyrhizobium sp. ARR65 (assembly GCF_000472385.1). Taxonomy (GTDB): domain Bacteria; phylum Pseudomonadota; class Alphaproteobacteria; order Rhizobiales; family Xanthobacteraceae; genus Bradyrhizobium. Next base: position 6,482 of record NZ_AWZU01000078.1, on the reverse strand, counting down.
TCCATCGCACAGAACCATCCCGTCTCCACCTGCATTGCTTACCTCTATACGACGATGGTGGTTCTCTGGTTGCGGGATCTGGATTGGGCCGATAACCTGGTTGAAACCCTGACCGAGGTCGCAAACAAGCATCAAATGAGGCCCTGTAGAACCGGTGCGCTAGCGCTGAAAGGCGAGTTGCTGCTGGCCAAAGGTGAGACAGAGGCAGGCGTTGCCTTGCTCAAGGGTGTGCTTGAGCCGCTTCGCACAGAGCAGTTGATGATCATACGTTTGCCCGCAATGCGCGCGTATTCGGAAGGTCTGGCTCGTATCGGCGATTTCGATGAGGCAGAAAGCACGATTGCCGATCTCGTTGAGCATGCCGAGACCATCTCGCCGACCTATCTGCTTCCGGAGCTGCTGCGTACGCAGGGTAATATCCTGCTTGCCCGTCGCCCGGGAGATACGGGACAGGCCGAGAGATGTTATCGGAAAGCGCTCAAACAGGCCGTGACCGACGGCGCACTTGGCTGGGAGCTACGCGCTGCCATTTCGCTTGCGCGGTTGTCGAAGGAAACCCGATGCGCCGCTGACGCAGCGGGAATCCTTCGGCGTACGTTGTCCAAGTTTACGGAAGGATTTGAAACCGCGGATCTGGTTGAGGCGCGGCAGCTCCTTCGGTCGATGCCGGCCGAGCATCGTAATGGAGGGTTGGCGCGAAGAGATGGGAACCGTTCAGGGCGGAGGCGCGACAAGCCAACCTGAAGACCGCGACCGCCCCAAGAATGCTCGGAAGGCTGACGCCCGCATCGTCAGCTTTCGATAGGGATCGGCGAGGCAAGCCGCTTGCTGCTTCAACGCTGCGGCTTCATCCTCGCCGTGAACGAGCAGGCCTGCTTTACACCACTTTACATTCGCTTCACGGCGATTGAAACGAACCACCCTCCTGCCGGGCTATGCTTCGCCTGCCAACAGCGGGGACGGCCGCTCTCTTTCGAGTTCGCGAAAGCAGCTGCGCGTAATGTTGAGAGAACCGATGACCAGCACCATCAGGGTCAACGGCACGAACGACAAGGTCGACGTGGATGACGATACGCCACAGCTATGCATGCTGCGACGTCCTTGCTTTGACCGGCACGAAATTCGGATGCGGCGGCCGCATTGTGACGAACATGTACTGTCCAGATCGGCAGCACCGCGACCAGATCACACAACCGACGCGTATTGGGCGTCGGATCAACGGGTACAGCACACTTTTCGCCGCCACCGGCAAGCGCATCCACCCTGCCAATTGAACCGGGCATGCTCAAAGCTGGGCGTGTTGATCAGAGAGTACCTTCGGCAATCTCCGAAATGCGGCGTCGATGAAAGCACGGATCGGTGGCCCCAGGTGGTCGTCGCCCGCAACTGATTCCATCTCTAGCGCAACTTTGCGCCGCTTTTCAATAATTAACGGGGCGTGAGATTGGCGATGAACTAGTCTGCTAAGCACATGGGCGCTACCTTCGAGTTTGATCAATGTCCACACCCATCAGCAGACTCGATCTCAATCTCCTACGTGTATTCGACGCCGTGATGGAGCAGCGCAGCGTACTGCGGGCCAGTCAACGGGTCTGCCTCAGTCAATCGGCTGTCAGTCACGCCCTTGGGCGGTTGCGGGATGTGCTTGGCGACGACTTGTTTGTGCGCACGACCACGGGAATGCAGCCGACGGCGCGCGCACTTCGGATGGCTCCTCTTATTCGCGAGGCCTGGTCTTCGCTCGAGTCCGCGATCGGCGTGCCCACATTCGAGCCTCGCAACTCGAGTAGGTGCTTTACGCTTGCAGCGAGCGATTTCGTGACCACCCTCCTCCTATCTGATCTGCTCGGTCACCTGGACCGAGAAGCGCCGCTGGTCAATCTCGAACTGCGGCCGGACAGCGGCATCGATCTAGCCGAGCAGCTCGATCTTGCGCAAATCGATGTGGCCGTGGGGACCTTTTCCGAGATACCCGACCGTTTCCGGGCGACGCAGCTATTCTCTTATGACGACGTTCTTCTCGCCCACAAGTCGCGGAGGCTCGGCCGGCTGTCGTACGACACGCTGTCGACGCTGTCGATCGCCACCGTCGCGATGCACGGCGACCGTGAAGGGAGCGTCGACGGCTTCATATCGGAACATGGATTGAGCCGTCGGTTGGAAATGTTCGACCGGGTTGCTCTCGAGCGAGCGTTCCGGGGAGCGAAGCGAAAACCGCGCGTGGCGGTTTCGCTGCCCCACTTTCTCGCGATTCCCTCACTTCTTGAAGATGCTCATTTGGCCGCAATCGTACCGCGGCCGCTTGGCGCATTGCTCGCCCGCATGCATCAGTTATCGATCCACGAGTTGCCGTACAGGACCGCCGTTATGGATATCTGCGCTCTGTGGTCAGAACGGAGCCTTGGCGATACCGCACAAGACTGGCTACGCGAAATGCTAATGCGCGCAAGCGAGTCGTTGCGCTCGGGCCCGCTTGAGACGGAGGGTCCTACCCTTCCCGTTGCGCCTCTTCCACGCGTCGCGATCTGAGCTTGAGTTGCAATCGAGCCAGATCAATTCACAATAGTCATGCAGAAGATGCACTTGCGGGTCGCTGGATCCAAGTTCGAATCATCGAATGCCTCGTTGGCGTTTCCTCTGGCTTGAGGGGCCCCGTCGAGCTCTCGCAAACCTGGCTGCTCAATGAGGATAGTTCGACCTGCAGCGTTTTCATCCTGCAAGTGAAGTCGTTTCACTGCCGTACGAACGGGGATGGCATCTAGTGAGCCGGTCAGGCCGAACGATCGCACAATGGAGATAATGCTCGCCGTCGTCAGCCGACGGATGGTGAAGGTTCAAGTGGCGGCGAGCCGCTCCGCCGAACCAAGGAGTACGCATCGATGCATGGAACGAGCAGATCCGTTCGGGACGTCGAGGACAATAGAAGCTCCTCCGCTGCGGCAAGCGCGACTATTTTGCCAAAGCCGGTAAATGGCCGCGAGTTCGAAGCGACGCTCCTTGCGATCGCGGCGCATGATCTTCGTCAGCCGTTGCAAGTCATCCAGAGCGTTCGCGAGCAGCTGGATAACGGGCTTCGAACCCGATCCGAGCTTACCCTTCTGGAGCTCTGCCAGAGCGCAATCAATCAATTGGCTGGGCAACTCGATCAGCTGTTGAGCGCTCTTCGCATCGGCGAGCACGATGGGCATGTGAAGTTGTCGCCGGTCGCCCTCGAGGCGCTGCTCCGAGGCGTCCGGCGTGACTACGAACTGGCTGCGCTGGACAAGGGGCTTCAGATTCGGATGGTATCAACCCGCTCTTGGATCAGAAGCGACGTCTTGTTGCTCGGCTCAGTGCTTCGCAATCTCGTGAGCAACGCGATCAAATACACCGAACCGGGCGGGCGGATACTGATAGGCTGCCGCCACATGCGGACTTGCATCCGCGTCGATGTCGTCGACACCGGAATTGGCATTCCCGGTGCGCAAATGTCGAGAATATTCGAGGCCTTTGCGCGTCTCGATCCGGCGTCCGATCAAGGTCTCGGAATCGGTCTCTTCATTGTGCGGCAAGCCACGGGCATCCTCGGGCATCGCGTTCAGGTGAGCTCCGTTGTCGGTCGAGGAACACGGTTTTCGATCGTAGCCAAGCGGCCTATGCGAAAGCGCCGAGGGCGTGGGAAGCGCTGACCAAAATCGTTGTCCAGGCCGTCACGGGGGGCTGATGAATTCAGGCCATAATACCCAGTGGCCTTTAGACGGTCGACGCCACGAGAAGCCATTCGTCGGGATCGAGGCCTTGCATCCGCCTCCAATCAAGGAGAGCGACATGAGCATCAAACAATGGCGACCCGCCAAGTCCGTCTCACCCCGAATGATCACACGCTGCTGCTGATCGATCATCGGTCACGAATAGCCTTCAACATCAAGTCGATTGACATCACCGCACCTGTGCTGGTGGGTATTTGCGCGCCCGCTTGATTGGAAATAGGAAAGCTAGCCTCTGCTTGCCGCCTCGCCTGCATCTGCAGGCATCTCCAAGGCCTGCAAGTCTATTGCCTGTCGTTTGAGCGAAATACTCGTTTGAAGAGCTAGCAGATTGCCGCGGGATTCGTTGGGTGTGGTGCCATTTAGCGATTCGCGGGCGCGGCTATCAGTAAACAAGAGCCACCTTGTGGGTTTACGTATCATGCGCTGGTTCCCATCAATCTTGGGGTAGTGGGATCGTGGAGGAAAAAACGTTATCCGGATCGTAACGCCGTTTGGCCTGAATCAGCCGTGTTGCATTATCGCCATAGCTCTTCGTCGCGCGGGACGCCTCGTCTGGCCCGAGCAGGTTTGGATAGCCTCCAGGGAGCGCGGCCGTGAACGCTTCGCGTGTCTCACGAGCCCATGTGATGTGCTGTTGGGTAATGGTTACATCCTCTGGGTCTGGGAACATCGTCAAGATCTCGACTAAGATGTGCGGCCGACGAAGGCCGAAGGCGGTTGCGTCCGCCGCGACGCGGCACGCCGCACCTTTGAATTCATGGGTGAGAATGACGCAACCCGAAGAAACCGCGTTGGCCATCGAAGAAAGGAGCGTGTCGATGCTGCAGCTGTCAAGGGCATCCAGCGAGCATGTTTCGATGTGAACGCGCAGGCCGTCAACGATCATCGCGTCAAACCGCGAGAGCAGGGCCGTCTGCGACATGCGCTCGACCTTACCTGCTAGCAGGGTTCCGAGCTTGAGAAATGGGGCGAGTTGTCGCTCACCGTCCTCAGGCGCGCCGCACCAGACCGGCGCGACAAGCACGCTAAGCGAGCCATCAGGACCCGCGGCAATGCCGAGCTGCGCGGAAAGTTCATCAGGCAAGGAGGCCGTGAGGGTGGCGGCCTGAGTTAGTACGCTTTTTGCCTCGGATATAGGATAGATCAAAACGCCCGCTAGCACGATTGGGATGTTATGCAGCTTGCAGCGCATTTGAGTAACTACGCCAAAATTGCCACCACCGCCCCGTATCGCCCAGAACAGATCCTGGTTGTGGGTGGCGCTGGCTGAAACGACCGAGCCGTCGGCGAGCGCGACCTGCGCCTCGACCAGATTGTCGAGGGCAAGCCCTTGAGATCCGATCAAAGGACCGTAGCCACCCCCGAGCGTCAGTCCTGCCATGCCGACACCTCCGTGCGAACCTGTAACTGCAGCTAGACCCAAGGGATCGATGGTGGAAATCAAGTCGCGCGCGCGTGCGCCACCCTGAAGCAACGCACTGCGTCGATCACTCGCAACGCTTACAGCTCGCATCTCACTAAGATCGATTACGATGCCCTCGCATAATGCACGGCCGGCCCAGTCATGCCCACCCCCTCGAACCGAGAGCGGCAGCTTCGCTTTGCGTGCTGCTGTGATTGCGGCCTGCACATCGGCAGCGCCGCGGCATGTGATGGCAGCGGCAGGCGTGACATCGGTCTTTGCCCAAGTCGCGATCGCTGCCGTATACCGTGGATCGCCGGGAATGGATACACGGTCAGGCAATGCCCGGCTGAGACTGGCTATTTCTGTGGTCGGATCGGTCATGGAACCCTCCATTCAACAGGCGCGTCGCCCGGTCTGTGTCTCGGGCCGATAGGATGAGAAGCTTTTCGAGATAGGAGTTCAGGTGCGAGTTGATGCTCCGAAGAACGCCGAGTTCGCACTCGCCGAGCGACGCGTCGGCGGCCTCTGCAAATCGCTCGAATGGATGCGCAGCAGCGCCTCGTGCAATCGCCTGTATTCGCTCGGTGGTAGCAACCCACGAGTTCGAATCGGAGACCAGCGGCGGCGGCGAATCGGTGTAGTCCGCCGATTGTGATTCGTACAACGGGGAATGCGCGAGTTGTTGTTGCAGAAATAGTCCTCGCGAATTGTGGAGGGTCGTATCGCGCGTATCTTGATCATGCGGCTGTCCTCGATGACAACTTCGAGGCTCGATAGATCGGTAGCGACTGCAGGCCGCCTCATGCGATTACAAGGAAGTCATGGCTGCCTCCAAACGGACAAGGATTGTCGCGCCGCACGGCCCGTAGCTGCCGATCAGTCTCGTCAAACAGTACGTGTTTAGGGCGCAGCCGTTTCATTCCGATTGCAGCCCGGCAACTCTTTGTTACTCCAGTAACCGAAGTCGCAAGCCGGACCATAAACGGGAAGCAGGTAGAGGCATCATGAGCATTGTAGTGTCAAGCTGCTTGAGAAGGCCAATGAGGCCCAAGGCAAGGACTGCCACGGGGTAGTTCCGCAGCAATTGCCTTCATTTTTGATGGCTACTGTGAGTCTGGTTTTGGCGACAAGAGGATTCCTCGATGCCATCGGTTTCTAGCATGTCGCCATCGACGTGCCGGTCTGACTGACAGGGTGCTGGCAAATGCTGACACTGCTGGCCAAGAGAGGCATCAGTGCGGGGCACGATGGAACTCTGATTTCGCGACGGTCTGAGAGATCAGTATTTGCGCGCCATTGCGACCGATTGCGCGATCGGATCGATCGCG
>NZ_AWZU01000077.1 GCF_000472385.1 Bradyrhizobium sp. ARR65 | reverse complement strand
CTTGTAGTCAGAACCAGAAGGCCGTCGCCCGCCGTTAGCAAAACGGCGCCTGTCGCGGATAGCCAAAGGCAGAAGTGCCCGCTGTTCAAAAACAAGCGCTCGCGTTGGATAGCCAAAGGCGACGGCCGTGGCACCGCGCGCCGGCATTTGCCATGTCTGAGACGTTACTTTCTCCGCACCGAGCGCCGACTGGCGTCACACAACATCCGCGCTGTGCTCGGTGCGGAGCCACCATGAAAATCCAACACGTATTCCCAGGCAATCAACCCGGCTCCGAGTTCTGGACGGTGCGCTGTCCCAGGTGCGGGACCATCCAAGAGGTGCAGGTTTCACGATCCGACCGAGCCGACAAGGCTGGGCCGGTCTGACAGTACGTTGATAATAGGAGCAAGCGCCCGTTTGTCTGATCAAGCGCGCGGCCCCATTATCGCAGATCGTCCAGCACTAGATCCACCGCGGGATGCATCCGGTTTTTCACCTTTCCGCTATGCTTCGACCGGCCGGCCTGATACGGCCGATCGCGACGCTTCGAAACCAAGCCTTCCAATCCCGAGCGGCAGGCCGCCCGGAAAAGCTCCGGTCCAATCTCACCGCGTTCGAACGGCGCCACGAAGATGCCGTCTGGCCGCCGCGCCAACAGGCGCGCGAGATTGGTCTTGCGCATCTTTCGCGAGTCGTCGCCGTCCAGCGCCAGAATGTCGAATGCATAGAAATGGACTTCGTGGTCGCGCTTGCGGGAGTGCAGAGCGTTGAAATCGGCGGCGCCGTCAATGCCCAGCACCACGGCTTGGCCATCCAGAACGAAACCGCTTGTGCCGAACCTCGCGCGCGGCTGCCACGATCCAAGGATATCGGTCCGCCCAGTTGTGGCCGGCGCGTGTGATTAGGCGCACGCGATCGCCGTCCCGCTCCAACCGGATGCGGTAGCCGTCGTACTTTACTTCGTGGAGCCAGTCGGGTCCGGAAGGGACGGCCGCGGCTCTTGTGGGAAGGCAAAACTCAAACGACCTAAACACGGAGCCAACATTGGTGTTCATGCCATCGTTTGCGAGGCGGAACCCGCCTGCCTAGCCATGCATTGTTCCTTCGGCTAGGAGGACAGACATGGCGAAGAAGGCCAAGAAGCGCACGGTCCGCGGGCGCAAACAGGATCGCGCTCGCGTTGCGGGCGGGCAGGATTACGAAGTTCGATATGAGGCGAAGAAGACCCATCGTTCGAAAGCGGCGGTGAAGAAGGCCGTCAAGAAGGTCGGCAGCAGCCGCAGGAAAGTGGAGCGCCGATTGGCGCGCTGACAATGGCGCCAGACAGGCAGCGCGAGCTGGAGCGTCTTTCAGAGGTTGATCGGTACATCGCCGAGGCCGAAGTTGCGATCAAGATGCAAATAGCCAATCTCGATGAGCTGCGGCGTGATGGCCGCGACACGTCGGCAGCAGAAGAGATGCTCAGGAGCTTCGAGCGCTCGCTACGAACGATGCGCGCGCATCGAGAGGAGATCATCAGCACAATTGACAAGATCGATAACGGTTAAGCCCTCCCTCTCGCCCTCCGTGCTTTGTTTAACGTAAGCGTTTGAGCTCAGCTCGGAGCTGAGCCGGGCAATGTGAATAACAGACCAAGACGCTTGGACGCCCGGCGCACATTTAGCCCATGTGAGGGCGGTTTCCTTTGCGATCAAACGAAAGCCCCGATCTGAGACCGGGGCTTTCAGCTGCTCAATCATGATCGTGATGGATCACCGTCTTCTCGCGGTTACCGAACTCATCTTCTTTCTTGATTACGGTCTTCCGATCCTCTCGCGGCTCCCGCTCCTTGGTGACAGTCGTGCGGTCCGTGTGATCTTCGCCGACCGTCACTCCCGGCCCCGAAGGGCCGACATGGACACCGACCTCATCGGCGAATGCGGGCGCGCAAGCCGCACCGAACAGTGCAGCACCAAGCAGGTATTTCTTCATGCTTTCGCTCCTCCAACTTTTGTCGGAGGGGGAACGTCACGGGTATCCTTCGGTTCCACCTCGACACCGGGTTTCGCTCACCCGATTTCTTCGGCGACCGAGCATCGAGCCGGCGAGGCGAGCGGGGCCTTGATCCCTCGCTGCGGCGCGGGAGATCAGGGGACTGCCTTTTTAGACCGACGGTCACGTCACCGGCCGCGCCGTGTCCTTGACAGCTTGGCCGGTCGTAGCCATTCCGGCAGCGTAGGCAGCTCCTGCACCAAGGAGAAGCGCACAGAAGCTAGCAAACATCACATATGCAAAGTGTTTGCGAGCTTCATCAATTTGCGCTGGTGTCGCAGACCGGGCCGTCGAGCCGACGGTTTCCCGTCCCGCATTGTTGGAGAAGTACGCGATGCGCGCGCTCGCTGCGTATGACGGGCCAACCAAGTTGCCAGCAATGCTGGTGCCGGAAACCGGCAACAACGCCGCCGCAGCCACCACGACGACGGTCGCGACCGACCAAGCGGCCAATGCATGCCCGACCCGACCGAGGCCGGTCTGGTCGGGTGAATTGGCTGCCGCAACCGCGCCCCCAATGAATGCGGCGATGATCCCGGATACGGCCCACCACACGAATGCGGCCCAGCTGGCGCCGGCCGGCGCCGAGGTAGCCGTAGGTATATCGACCGCTAGCAGACCGACGCCCAAGCCCAACATGGTCAACAAGATTTGGACGACCAACGAAGTAAACACGCCGGCCAGTACGGCCGACCAAGTCCAGCCAAACAGGGCCGTAGGGATAGTGCGCGTAGCCATGGCGAACTCCATCCGGAACTTACGTTTGGTTCCCAACGCGCGGCTCAAACTTCCGTTCCTCCCAAGGAACTCCTAATGGGTTCTCAGCTTAGTTGTCAGGAAAACTATCGAGGACCGGACCATGACACTTGGTAGGGGCGTCCTGCTATGGCTGTTGGGTATCCCTCTCCCCGTTATCGTACTGCTTGCGCTGTTCTGGCGCTAAGGAATGGTTCAAGTCCGAACGAGGAGGGAGATCAGGAAGCGGCGCGCGATGTCTCGGGATAGAATTAACCACGCCCGCGACCTTGACGCTTGGGCAGTGGTTGGCCAGATCGGCGAAGGACGATCAGCGGCAAGCGTCGTTTAAGCTGCGGGTTTACTTTCCTTCTCCGCACCCCGCATCACGATCCTGAGCGCATCGTCGGGCAAGGGCCGCAGCCGCGCCTTCGCCTCATCCCACGTTCCCCGCATCCAAACCTCGCGCTCCTCGTCTGTGGTCAAGATGACCGGCATCGCCTTCGGATGGATCGGCGCGAAGACGGCGTTCGGCGCCGTCGTCAAAAAGCCATAGACCCGATGCGGCCCTGGGATCGGCTTCGACTTGGTGCCACGGTCGCCGTTGTAGGTGGTGCAGATGCCGGCGAAGGCGAACAGGGGACGGTCCTCGTTGAGCGCGAACCACACGACGTCTTTTTTCTTCGTTTGTCCGTTCTTGTGCCCGACTGAGAAATCTTCGGGGCTGTAATCGATGTCGGTGATCTGAACTGGTGCTGACCAAGATTTGCTCTAAGTGGTTTCGACACCTGCGCCCATTCGACGATGAGCGCCGTTCTGGCCGTAAGAAACAGCGCCGAAAGCCTCGTCGGAGCCGATATTGCCGCCGCGATCTCCGCCGCCCGGTCCAGGGACTGTTCGCGCGGGAACTCGCCGTCCCCGACCAGCACGCCCACATGGTCAATCCCGATTTCCGAGACCGCCCGCGCTTCGTCCGGGATCGAGATCTCATAGATTTGGGTCAGCATGCCCGCTTGTAGCGCCGGGGTTGACGCTATTGCCCCAAGTCGGTGGCCGACAGGGTAGATCGCCGCGAATTAGCGCTGAACTTCAGAAACCTGAATCTGTGCCATTCTGGACCAATAATCTATCTCAGGTTGCATTTCTTGCGCGTCGCGGGAGGTCTGAGGCGCGAAGAAACGTGACACTTAATTGGGTCTTTTGACGCTTAATTGAGTCCCAGCACAGTGGCGCTCGTAATGGTTAGGCTGTCCCCCGAGATCGTGCCGGTGACCTCGCACCCGACGTATCGAGCGTGACGTCTGTCGTGCGGTCATAGGTCTTGTTCGCGGCCGTGATGGCCGTGACCGCGGTGATCGGAGCCTTGACGATGTCGGCCTTGGTTGTCGCGGTCGTGGCGGTGAGGGCGTAGTTGCCGGCGTCCGCGCCGCCAAGCGTCAGGCCCCAGATACTGACGGTTGTGCCCACGCCGGCGTTCTTGTCGGCAAAAGCACCGGTGGCACCCGTGCGGTGTTAGGCCGCCAACGACCGAGGTCGCTCCGATTCGATTGTCGTCATGGACTCCACCATGGCGCCGGCGCTTCCGCAGCCATTCTCCAGGTGAAAGCTTCGACGTCGAAGCCAGGGGAGCCGAGGGGCGCCGCGAGCGGATGCCATTGACTAAAACTGTACGGTACCGTACGGTCTCCACCGGAGGCAAACTATGGCAGACCTTGTTGTGCGTAAAGGCGCCGAAGAAGCTCGCAATCAGCTCCCGGATCTGCTCGAGGCAGCCGAGAAGGGCCGTTCGACGATCATTACCAGACATGGCCGTCCGGTTGCAGCGTTAGTGCCAATCGAGGCGTATGGCGCTTCGATTCGCCAACAGCCGCTGATGCCCGTCGCAGGATCCGGTCGCGGGCTATGGGGAAGGAATAGTACCCGCCCGCTTCAGAAGTTGCGCGACGAATGGAGCCGCTAGCTCTTGCGGATCTGCCCGAGGGGGCGCTGGTTCTCATCGACTCGGCACCCATCATCTATTTCCTCGAGGGCCACCCCAATTTCGGGCCGCGCTTCAAACCGCTCTTCGAGGCGCACGGAGCGGGGCACTTGCGCTTTGCCGTAACGACCATCACGATCGCGGAGGTGCTCACCGGGCCCTTGCAGGCGGCTGATGATGCGCTTGCGCGGCGTTATCGCGCGATCCTCGAATCGTGGCAACCGATTGCGCTCGACGTCGGCATTGCCGAAAGCGCTGCGAGACTGCGGGCGTCGCTCCGCCTCAAGTTGGCAGACGCCATCCAAGCTGCGAGCGCGTTGGCGATCAACGCGGCCGCCCTGGTGACGCATGGCCGCGATTTCTCACGCGTGCGTTCGCTGCGTATCATTTCTTGAAGGATCGCACGTCCATCTAACGATCATTCACGAAACCAACTCGCTGGGACTTGCCATGTCGATCGGTGCAGCCTTGCTCAACAGCCTTCGTTCCGTCGAGCGTTCGGGCGACTTTTGCGTCGGCGGGACTCGGGAGATCCTGATGCCGACGATCGATGTCGAAGGTGTGGGCAGAATCGCCTTTCCGATCCTGCCCGTGCAGGCCGAGCGGCTTGTCAAGATCGCCGAGACAGCCCCGTATGGGCGCGGCGCGGAGACGGTGGTCGATCGTGAAGTCCGGAGAACCTGGCAGATCGATTCAGGCAATGTCCGGATCGGAGGGCGTCACTGGGACAAGACTCTGGCCGGACTGGTCGCGGATGTCGCAGTCGGACTCGGCGTGAGCGAGCCGGTCGCGGCCGATTTCTACAAGCTCCTTGTCTATGATATCGGCAGTTTCTTCGTCGACCATCGCGATACCGAGAAGGTTCCCGGCATGTTCGCGACGATGGTACTCGTGCTGCCTTCCACCCATCGCGGCGGCGAACTGGTCATTAGGCATCTCGGCCGCGAGGTGGTGCTCGACCTACGTCCGGAGGAGCCCTCGGAGATCGGCTTCGCGGCCTTCTATGCCGATTGCGTGCACGAAGTGCGACCTGTTGAGACGGGATGTCGCCTGGTGCTCGTCTACAATTTGCGTTTCATCAACAAAACGCGGCCCCTGAAGGCGCCCGACTATCGCGCAGAGCACGGAAGGGTGGTGGACTTGCTGCAGAGCTGGACGAGCGCCGAGGACGAACCTGACAAGCTGATCCTGCCATTGGAGCACGCCTATACGCCGGCAGAGCTGTCGTTCACTGCGCTCAAGGGAGCCGATGCCGGCGTGGCGTCTGTGCTGGTCAAGGCCGCCGCGGAGGCAAATTGCGATCTCCACCTCGCCCTCGTGTCGATCGAGGAGAGCGGCAGCGCCGAACATACGGGCTATTTCAGGCGTCGCCGCTGGAGTCGAGGCGAGGAAGAGGGGGAGGACGAAGAGTTCGAGGTTACCGAGGTCATCGACCGCGCCCTGATCCTATCGGAGTGGCGGCGTCCGGATGGCGGCGAGGCCCGCTTCAGCGATTTTCCATTCGACGAGGACGAACTGTGCCCGCCTGATGCTTTCGAGGATCTGACGCCGGACGAACAGCATTTTCACGAGGCGACGGGTAATGAAGGCGCGTCCTTCGAGCGCACCTATCGCCGAGCGGGCTTCGTGTTGTGGCCGACCGCGCGAAGGCTCGCCGTGCTGAATCAGGCTGGCCTCCGCACGACGCTGCCGTATCTTGAAAATCTGACGGCGCGCTGGGAGGCGAGCAGGGCCGCGATCCAGTCGCCGTTGTGGCGCGAGGCCGACGAACTGTCGGGACACATGCTGCGCTCCTGGCCTCGCCACGCGTGGCGCGAGGAGGGCAATGTAGACGTGGGCAGAATGCTCGATGCGCAAGTCCGGCTCGGCAATGTGGAGCGCATCGATGCGTTTCTCGCCGGCGTCTCTGCCGAAGGCGTTTACGCTGCGCCCGACAACGAAGCGATCATGCGTGCTGCCGGCCTGCTTCCGGCCCCGCGTGCAACGGAGCTGCTGGTCAGGATTGTCAGCCGTAACGCTCCGGCCCATCTTACCGCTTGTGGAAACTTGTTGCTGCGCTGCGTTGCAGCGCCGGCCGGTATGATGTGTGACCTCATGCAGATCGGCGCGGCCTTGATCGAGGCCTTGCCGGGCCCGCCTACGAGGCGACAGAAGGTCGAGCCTTGGACCCGGCCGGAGAGCGTGAAACCGGACTTCGTCGTCGATCTTCTGACGGCGCTGTGCCGGATCGACGCAGGGCTTGCGGCTCGTGCGATCGAGCATCTGCTGGCCTGGCCGAAAGCATACACCCCGGACGACGTGCTGGTTCCCGCTGCGCGTGCATTTGCCAAACTGGCGGATAGTACAGCATGGCCGGCGACGGCGCGGCTGCGCGAGGCGTCTCTCGACCACCTGCGCAAACGCATCGCGCTGCCGGTCGAGGCGCCGCGGGACTGGACCAGGACCAACCCGCTTACATGCACATGTGGCGACTGTCGCGGACTGGGTGCGTTCCTGGTTGCACCGGACCAACAGCGATGGCGCCTGAAGGCGGTTCAGGATCGGAGGACCCATGTCGAGGAAAGCGTCCGGCGCGCGGCGTGCGACCTTGACCTCACAACCGAAAGGCGTGGCAGCCCCCACACACTTGTCGCCACCAAGAACCAGGCCAGCTACGAACGACGCGCAAAGCAGCGCCGTCTGGATCTGGAGCATATGTCGGCGCTGGGCGAATGACGCTGCCCTCGCACCGCGCGGAACAGCAAGTTCGCGTGCCCAATGAGCCGTAAGAACCGGGTTCGCCTCGCTGGTTTAGGAGGCGTCGCTTAAGTGCAGATCTTGCCGAAAGGGCAAATACGCTCCGCCCGTGCATATGATCCGGCCGCCTGAGGAGCGGGAGATCACACCCTATCGATGGCTGCATCCGGACGAGGAGCGATGATGCGCATTTTTCCAATGTCCGAGCAATGAAATCAACTGATCAGTCTTTCCAAGGCGATAAGCAACGCGAAGACGAGTGCAACAATGCCCACGAAGGTGACTGCAAGGTAAACTTGATGCGTGCGCCGTTCCAGTAGCTCAGCTCGTACTGTTGGTTCCAGCGATCCTTCACACGGAAGAGGTTTTCTTGTTTCCGGGAATCAATTTAAAATTCCCGGACTTTGACGGGCGTTATGGTGAGGCGGTACGCGATGTGTTTTGATCCATCGAAACGTTCAAGAAGCTCTTTGCAGAGCGGACAACGATAATCCCCGACGGAACCGCGCAGGGATGAAAGCTCGATGCGCCGAAAGCCGGCGTGGCAGTTTGGACAGATGACGTAGCCCTTTTTCATTCCTTCAGGATGAGGGACGAGTGAGTCGCGCAAAACGGTTCAGTCCGCACGCGCTTTGGCGGCGCGCTCCTCATCCGCCTAGCCACCCAGCGCGCTCCGGACTTCATTTGTGGCCCGTTGCGCCTTCAGGGGAAGCCGTTTCCTCTCCCACACAATACTTCAACAGCGAATATGAGCCCGGCCCGGACGCCTTTGCCACCTCGTCGCACCACCTTTGCGTTTTGATCGGCAGCGTCGACCAACTCCCCATCAGTTCATCGCGGGCGCTCTGCTCGTGCCGTACACAGCCATCATAGATGACCTTTGAATCGCCGGACACGTTTGCCACTTCCTTGCACCATCGTTTCGTACGATATTCTGGCACGCCTTGGAAATCGGCCGCGAAAACAGCGCCCGCAAAAGCAAGCAGCGAAACACAGCAAAGGATCGACCTTAGCATGCCGCCCTCCTCAACTCGGAAAATATAGCTGCACTTCATCGCTCATAGGCCTTCCTTTCCGCGCGCCGTTTATTTGAGAGGATCATCGTCGGAGGTCTCGTTAAGGCGCTGCAGCACGTCGGCCATTCCGCTCGTCTCGGTCTTTTCCTTTTTCCACGCTTCCGTTTCTTCTTCCACCTCTGTCCGCGATGCCCGAGGCCACAAGATGAACGCGCCGCAGACGAGTGCGAGGCCGGCGACTATCAGTGAGATACCGCGCGCGCATGTTACCCATGATCGCGCCGATCTGGCTCGGTGTGAAGGGGCCGTGCGGCGTGATTATCACTGTACCGCCAATGCCGTTGGACCACCAAACTTGGACGGATCGTCGTAGATGGGGGACGCGTCGTGGTGCACCAGCGGTCGAAGTGCTGCATAGGACCATCGCGGAATGACAATGTTGATGTGCTGCGGCGCTTTACGGACGCGGTGATGCTCTTTGGCTAAATCCACCGGGGTTGCCGTCAGCACTGACGGAACGGCTGCGGCGGCGAAAATTGAAAGACCAAACATTTGGACACTCCTTCGTTTGCATCGAGTAACGATTGCGGAGTGAACGTACGCGCCTGAGATCAGACCCTGAACGCCAGCCAGTTTCGTTTATATGCTCGATCGTCTCGAACTCGCCGATATGCGGCATGGCCTCGAAAGCAGCCTGATCCCGCTCGGCCGTCTAGCTGTAGAACGCATCATCTTCCGACACCTCGAGCTCGCCGAGTTTGAAAACGCCGGCAAGTCCCGCAGGCACGCGCAGTTGTCGTTGTTCAATCTCTTTCCGCCAATCAAAACGATCTAATCATTTCGTTGGAAAAAAGCCGCTGCCAGCCAGATTTGTAAGAACGTGAACCAAGGCGAAACGTCGGAGCGCCGCTTCGCGTCTCGCCTAAACGGAGATCGACGACGATCGCTCAAAACAAGTTGAATGGAGCAAATATCATGCGTTCCCTTTTGGCGGTAGGCATAGGCCTGTCCCTAATACTGTATGCTTCTGCAAGTGCCGCAACGGCGCATCCCCACTACACACGCCACCATGTCTCTATTACTCGAAAGAAGCCGCCGGACCGGTGAGCCATAATCAACGCTGATCGCCAAGACCAATTCTCAGGTCCAAAGCCTTTTGCCTCAATGATCCTACGGATCGCTTCATCTGCTTAGAGATTTTCACTACTGGCGTTCTTGCCTTCGCGTGGGAGGAGGGTGTGCCAATCATCTCGCCGATTTGAGAGATCGTGAAGCGGCTGCACCTTGGGGCCAAGGTCGCCCGATCGCACATGAGGTGCAGCGGGTAGCGCTTCCCCCTGGTATGCCCGCAAAACGGTCCCAGCTCGTACATCTGCCAAGCCAGCCGCTGGGACCGTTTTCTTTTATGCGGGGTCGTTCCGGATGTTGCAGGCGCGCTACTGTGGCTCGAACTCATCAGCCCGCCCGGTTTCAACATTTTCGGTTCGTGAATCGCTTTGATTGTGCAAGCGCTCATCTTTTTAACGAGGCTGAGCGAAGGAGATGGCGCATGGCCTCGGCTCTTGCAGGGGCATTCATCATTCTGAGCATCGGCATTCTAATGGCCCACGCGACGGACGCGTTTCGCTCGGCGTCGTGATGCGGGATTGCCGCTCACGTTGCTGCCCTAGCCACTTCTGGGATCCTCGGATGAAAGCCGATCAGCAAGACAGTTCGAAGGTTCTGAACTTTCGTCCGCGGACACTGATAGGGAGCCGCGATCGCAAGGACAATGCTCGCTCGGATGAAGACATTTGTCGGCTGTTTGACCTCTCTCGATACGAAATGCGCCGAGAGAGTCCGGACGACTTTCGCAAAAGAATGGTCGCCAATTTTGCTGCTTTAGTTCTGCTCACCACCTTTGCGGCTGTTGCCGCCGTAGATGTTTACGGCATTGCGCGAATAGAGCGATGCGCTCAGCCTTCGGAATGCGGGCTCTCGGGTTATTATTAGGTTGGTTGCAGCAGATGCGGAGGTGCCCGGCAGGTTTTTCTATTCAGGAAGACCATCTCCAGTGAGCTTGGCGACCACAACGCCCTTGCCGACACCAACAAAACGTCCGCGGATCTGGTTCTGGTCTCGCCAAAATTCGAAGGTCCGGCCTGGCGACTTCAACCTGTCCAGTATCAAAGTATCCTGAGCAGCAAGTGCGTCGACGATCAGTAGGCGCAGGCCTCGGCCGTGGGTCCGCCCATCCCAGCGCTGCTTCCCTACCTTTTCCCAGGCCTCACGGATGGCTGCGGAGGAATAGTTTGGGCTGCTCATGATTTGATCTGCCCGCCTCGAATCTCAAGCTCAATTCTGGACCGCTAGGAGCCCTATGGGAATAGGAACTAACCTCAGACGCAGGGCTTCGCCAACTCTGCGGTAATCGACGCTAAGATCATGCCAACAAAGCGTGTGAACGGATAGGAATCCAACCAGGTGGCCACAGCGGGGACGACCCGAGTGCGATGACCGGGCAAGCAACCATCTAGCGACTGGGCGTGGCGGCGCTTTTCGCGCCCCCCCTGCGGGTGAGCAGATAACGAGGGCTGATCCTTATTTGGAAACGGCCGCCAACCTATTGGAATTGCGGGAGCACGTTTTCAGGCTTTTTTTCCAAACGCCCCTTGAGATCGTTGAATAATCGCCGGATTTTGCTCCGCCAGCCTGGCCGTGAAGGTGACGGGAATGTCGCGATCCGCAGGGCCAAGTGCAGTCCGGCGTGAGCGTGGCGTTGTCGCTATCTTGGTCAGCGGTGACCTTGAGACACGTATCCGCCGGTCTGTGAGCACGGTTGCGGCGGGTAGATTTCGCCGAACCGCTGTGGCTGCTCAGCCAAGAAGCCTGCTTCCGCGGAACCAGAAACCGTTCGGAAGGAATCGTCTGGCCACCGCGAGGGTGCTGCTCTCGGAGCTTTCCAGCGCGATCTTTTGGGCTAGCATCACGTCTCCGATCGGCAGTTCCCCAAGCGTTCGGAAGCACAGGCCGAGCTTCGGGCGGCCTTTTTCGTCGATCTCGCACACGTTCGATATGGCGCCCGGATAGATCCTGTACCGCTTGCCGGTTTCGCCGCCGATGACCTCGAAATATCCCTTTTTCCCAAACTGCGCCCGCTGGGCTGGCGACAGCCACTCCCGGAGAAGCAGCAGGGATCGGCCTTCCGGGGTCCTTTCGGCGCCGTGTTTGATGAAGAGAGCCCTTGTGGCTCTCACGCGCGAACGTTCTCCTGTGCGAGGCGGCGTAGAGCGCGGCATGGCGGCAGGGCCGTTATCCGCCGACCAACCTCGGGAGGAATACGGTTTCTTCCGCGTGCGGATCAAAGGATCGGATCTGCGAGACCTCGCCCGCACCGGTCCGCACAGCGGCGGTGAAGCCGACCTTTGTCAGCTCGTAGAAGCGCTGCTCCGCCTTCGCCAGTTCCCGTGCGTCGTTCGGGTCGAAGCGGTGGCGGGTGTCACCCGAGCGGTCCATCACAATCTGGATTGCCATGATTGTCCTCCTGGGTTGCTGCCAAGAACAATCCCGCCGAAGTCGCGGAGTTTCAAAAAAAGACGGAATTACCGGCTTTGTGTTCGGTCCAGGGCGTGGCCGCAATCACTTGTGCGAGCACCACCTCGGCATCAGACTTCGCTCCGCGCGGGCGAAGCGTGTCTTCGTCGCTCACGGAGTGGTCTATCTCTCGTCCGCGATCAGCTTGCCGTCATTGGGCAATGAGCCGACGGCGACCAACTCCACCACACCGCCGAGTTTCGTCAGGGCACGCAAGGTGACCGCAAGCTCGCTCTGC
This sequence comes from Bradyrhizobium sp. ARR65, assembly GCF_000472385.1. Classification (GTDB taxonomy): domain Bacteria; phylum Pseudomonadota; class Alphaproteobacteria; order Rhizobiales; family Xanthobacteraceae; genus Bradyrhizobium. The sequence continues at coordinate 10,001 of NZ_AWZU01000077.1, read as the reverse complement.
AAGCTCCCGCTCGGCGACGCGCATTCCGCCCTTAAGGTCATCACGTCGGTCTCACCCGAGCGTGTGACGACCAGGCGCAAGCGCCCGAGCGCCGAATGGCGTTTTGCGATCTCGGCGATCTGTTCGGGCCGCACGAACATACCCTTGACCTTCGTGGTCTGGTCGGCGCGGCCCATCCAGCCCTTGATGCGCATGTTGGTGCGGCCGCACGGGCTGATGCCGGGCAGGCTGGCGGTGAGGTCGCCAAGCGCAAGCCTGATCCAGGGATGATCCGCAGCGAGCGAGGTGACGACGATCTCGCCGACATCACCAGGCGCAACCGGCTCGCCGGTGCCGGGCTTCACGATCTCCAGGATGATATCCTCGTTGACCACCATGCCGTCGTGCGCCGGCGTCTCGAAGGCGATCATGCCAAGGTCGGCGGTGCCGAAGGCCTGGTAGGCGTCGATGCTGTGCGACTTGATCTCCTTCTGCAGCGAGGGCGGAAACGCCGCGCCCGAGACCAGCGCCCGCTTGATCGAGGAGACGTGGCGGCCCGCGGCGGTTGCCGCATCAATCAGGATCTTTAGGAAATCCGGCGTACCGCTATAGCCGGTCGGGCGATAAGCCTCGATCAGCTCGAATTGCGTCTCGGTATTGCCGGGGCCGGCCGGAATGACCGCGCAGCCCAGCGCACGCGCGCTGGCATCGAATATGAAGCCGCCGGGCGTCAGATGATAGCTGAAGGTGTTGAGCACGACGTCGCCAGGCCGGAAGCCAGCAGCGAACAGCGCCCGCGCGCCGCGCCAGGGATCGGCATGCGCGGTTTCGGGTTCGAAGATGGGACCCGGCGAGGTGAAGAGGCGTGCGAACGAACCGAGCGGCGTCGCGACGAAGCCGCCGAAGGGCGGGGCGGCCTTGTGCAAGGCGGGCAGTTCGGATTTGCGCAGCATAGGCAGTTGCGCTAGGGCGGCGCGGCTGGTGATCGCGGCAGGATCGATGCCGCGCAGGCGCTCGGTATAGGCGGGCGCTTCCATCGCCTTGCGCAGAATAGCGGGCAGCCGCGCAAACAGCTCGGCCTCGCGGTCGGCGGGATCGCGGGTTTCACGGGAGTCGTAGTGGTCCGTCATAGTTCTGGCCTCGTGTCCTTACCTCGCCGCGCTTGCGCGGAGAGGCATAGGCCGCCTTTGGCGGCCGTCCTTAAAAGAAGAACGCCGAGGCGCAGCGTCGGCTATGTCGCATCGAAAGATGCGATCCGGGTGAGGGGACTCTCCACGAGCTGTGCTCGTGGATGGAGCCCCTCACCCCGACCCTCACAGAGCGCGCTTCGCTCCTCGCGGCCCCGCGAAGAGCGGGGAGAGGGAGAAGAAGATCACTCACAGCCACCGCTTGCGCCTTTTGAAGCTCTTCAGGTTCTTGAAACTCTTGCGTTGGTCGCCGGCGCCGCCGAGGTAGAACTCCTTGACATCCTCATTATTTCGCAGCGCGTCGGCGGTGCCGTCGAGCACGACCTTGCCTTGCTCCATGATGTAGCCGTGGCTTGCGACCGACAGTGCGGCGCGCGCATTCTGCTCGACGAGCAAAATAGTAACGCCGAGATCCCGGTTGATCTGCTTGATGATGGCAAACACCTCCTTCACCAGCAGCGGCGACAGGCCCATGGAGGGCTCGTCCATCAGGATCATCTTTGGACGCGCCATCAGCGCGCGGCCGATCGCGAGCATTTGCTGCTCGCCGCCGGAGAGGTAGCCGGCAAGACCGGTGCGCTCTTTCAGACGCGGGAAATAGCTGAAGACCATTTCGATATCGGCATCGACCTCGCGATCTCTGCGTGTAAAGGCGCCGAGTTTCAGGTTTTCCAACGAGGTCATGTCGGCGACGATGCGGCGACCCTCCATCACCTGAAAGATGCCGCGGCGGACGATCTTGTCGGGATCGATGCCGTCGATGCGCTCGCTGTCGAAGACGATCTCGCCGCGCGTCACTTCGCCGTCCTCGGTCTTGAGGAGGCCGGAGATCGCTTTCAGCGCGGTCGATTTGCCGGCGCCATTCGCCCCAAGCAGCGCCACGATCGCACCCTTTGGCACCTCGAGGCTGAGGCCGCGCAGCACCAGGATGACGTCATCGTAGACGACCTCGATATTGCGTACGGCGAGGAGGGGGGAAAGGGTCGTGGATGTCGCGGTCAAGGGAGCGATATCGAGGGGTTCGATCATAGCGACTGCCTCTTGCTGTCGTTCCCCGCGAATGCGGGGAACCCAGTATTCCAGAGACGCCAGTACTTCACTGAGGAGCCGCGGCGTACTGGATCCCCCGCTTTCGTGGGGGATGACCACTGAGTGCTCGGGATCCTCGGGCGCAAACCCGAACTCACCACCCGAACCATTCCGGCTTGCGCGGCAGCTCGATGGTCTTCACCCTCTCGAGCTTGATCGTCCCCTTGGCCATGAGGTTGTTGAGGTCGCCATCGGTCGAACCCGACACCTTGGCGCGATACAGATCCACCTTCATCGTGCCGCGGTGGTCCTTATCGGTCCAGGTCGAGGGATTGCAGACGCCTTCCAGGCCGGCGGGGACCCAATCCTTCTTCTGGTAAAAGCCCTCGGCGACATTCTCGCCGGTGGGCCCGCCATTCTTGGCGGCCCAATCCAGCGCTTCTTTCATGTACATCGCCGAGCAGACGGCGGCGATGTAATGCACGGGCCGATAGACCTTGCCGGTGGGATCGGACATTTTCGAGATTTCCATCACTGTCTTCATGCCGGGCGCATCGCCGCCCCAGGCGACCGATGTGCGCAATGGAAAGACGATGCCGTCGGCGGCATCGCCCGCCGTCTTGGCGCCGTTCTCATCCATACCCCAGACATTACCTAAGAATTGCACGTCGACGCCGGCCGCCTTGCAGGCCTTCATCACGGAAATGTTGGAGGCCGCGGTGTTGCCGAGATAGGCGTAGTTGGCGCCGGAACTCTTTAAGCTGAGGCATTGCGCGCTGTAATCACCGGGCGCGAGCGCAAACATCAGCGGCGGCAGCACTTCAAAGCCGAGCTCGGTTGCAAGTGCCTCGCCGGCGGCTTTCGGTGCGTTGGGATAGGGATGGTTCGCACCCATATGCACGAACTTCGGTTTGCCCGGCTTGCCCTTGGCCTTCCAATCCTCGGCCGCCCACATCAACATCGCGCGAAGAGCGTCGGAGTAGGTCGGGCCGTAGAAGAAGTTGTAAGGCGCAGGCTTGGCTTTCCCACTGGTGCCTTCGGGGTCGGTCAGCGCGGCGGCGTAGGAGCCGGACATATCGGGGATCTTGTCCTGCGCGAGAAAGCCGGTCAGCGCCTCGGTGTCCGCCGTGCCCCAGCCCATGATCGCCGCGACCTTGTTGCCGGGCGCCGACCATTTCTTATACAGCGCAATCGCGCGCGGCACCTGGTAGCCGTAATCGTTGCTGTCGACACTGACCTGCTTGCCGCCGATGCCCCCCTTCTTGTTGATCCAGGCAAACGTGTCGGCGACGGCCTGGCCGTAAGGCGTGCCGACATCGGACGTGCCGCCCGACAGATCCTCCAGATGTCCGATCGAAATCTGCTGCGCGCCGGCCGAAGCCGTGCCGAGCAAAAGCGCTAGCGAAACCGTGCTCAAAAGAGATTTGATCGTCATGGGTGTTTTCCTCCGGTTTTTTGTTGAGCCTGTTAGAATATTGGGGTCGGCCTCAGTGCGAAAACGGGTAGAGCTTCCAATACATCTTGATCTGCCGCCAGCGATGCGCGAGCCCGTCCGGCTCGAACACCAGGAAGGCGATAATGATCAGCCCGATCGCGATCTCGCGCAGGAAAGTGATGTTGTTGTTGAGCGAGAGCGCGTGGTCGATCGCGCTGCCTTTCAAATGCAGGCTGAGCCATTCCATTGATTCCGGCAGCAGGACCACGAATGCGGTGCCCATCAGCGTGCCCATAATCGAGCCGGTGCCGCCGATGATGATCATCGCGAGAAACAGGATCGAGCGCTCGATGCCGAAGCCTTCTTGGGAGATGACGAGCTGGTAATGTGCGTAGAGCGCACCCGCAATGCCGGCGAAGAAGGCGGCGAGCCCGAACGAGAGCGTACGGTATTTGGTCAGGTTGATGCCCATGATCTCGGCGGAGAGATAATGGTCGCGGATCGCCACCAGCGCGCGGCCATCGCGCGTGCGCATTAAGTTGGTGACGAGCACGTAGCTTAAGAGCAGATAGGCGAGCACGACATAGAAATATTGCCGGTCGCCCTGCATTGTGTAACCGAAGATCGAGAACGGATTGGCGCTGGCCGGCACCGAGCCGCCGGAAAACCATTCCGCGCGCGAGAAGAAGTCAAGCAGGATGTATTGGGCCGCGAGCGTCGCGATCACGAGATAGAGACCCTTCAGCCGCGCGGCGGGAATGCCGAAGATGAGGCCGACCAGCGCGGTCACGAGCCCCGCGAGCGGTATCGCAAAGAACACCGGGATCGGCGAGTTGTTGGAGATGTAGGCCGAGGTGAAGGCTCCAAGGAGAAAGAACGCCGCGTGTCCGATCGAGATCTGCCCGGTGAAACCAACCAGGATGTTCAGGCCCAGCGCGGCAATGCCAAAGATCCCGATCTGGATGCAGATGGAGAGCCAATAGGCGCTGAAGAGCTGCGGCGCGAAACAGAGCAACACCACGCCCGCGATCGCAAAATTGCGGCTCGCTTTGGTCGGGAAGATCGTGGTGTCGGCCGCATAGGAGGTGCGGAAATCGCCGGCGGGGATGAGGGTGGAGCTCGCCATGATCAGATGCGCTCAATGTCCTTGGTGCCGAACAGTCCGTACGGCTTGATCATGAGAATGATGATCAGCACGTAGAACGGCGCGATCTCATAGAGATTGCCCCAGTGCAAATATTGGCTGTCGACATATTGGGCGATGTTTTCCAACAACCCGATGATGATGCCGCCGAGCACGGCGCCACCGATGGAGTCGAGCCCGCCGAGGATCGCCGCCGGAAAGACTTTGATGCCGTAGGCGGACAGGCCGGACGAGACGCCGTTGACGATGGCAACGACAACGCCCGCGACCGCCGACACCGTCGCCGAGATCGCCCAGGCCATGGCAAAGACGCTTTTCACGGAAATGCCGAGCGACTGCGCCACCTGCTGGTTGAATGCGGTGGCGCGCATCGCCAGGCCATATTTCGAGGCACGGAAGAACCAGGCCATGCCGACCATCATCGTCAGCGAAACAACGAGGCTCATCAGGTAAACGGTCTGGATCTGTAAGCTCCACAAATTGACCGACTGGCTTTGGAACACACGCGGGAAGGGCTGAGGGTTGACGCCAAAAATCCATTTCAGGGCGGCCTGGAACACGGTCGAAAGACCGATCGTGACCATGATCACCGAAATGATCGGCTCGCCGATCATCGGCCGCAAGATCACGACCTGAATGGCGATTCCGAAGACGAACATGAAGACGAGGGTCAACGGCATGCCAAACCAGAACGGCACCTGGAATTTGGTCAGGAGCGCCCAGCACACCCAGGCGCCGATCAGGAGCAACTCGCCTTGCGCGAAGTTCACGACTTGGGTGGCCTTGTAGATCAGCACGAATGACATCGCGACCACGCCGTAGAGGGTGCCGACGACAAGGCCGTTGACGAGAAGCTGGATGAGGAAGGCGGTGTTCATGGGCAGCTAACCGATGGTAATATCGCCCCGCTTCTGTCCGCCGAAGCTTTAGCGAAGGCGGATGCGGGGACAGGCCGGATAGCGAAGCAATCAGGGTGAGGGGGAGCTTCCATGCGGCAGGAGCGCGATTCTCTCTCCATTGTCATGCCCGGGGCTGTCCCGGGCATCCACCTCTCCCCACGCGAGCGGATCGAAGGCGTGGTTGGCCGGGACAAGTCCGGCCATGCCGTCTGTTGCTGGAGTTGGTGCTGAAGACTCACTCCGCGGCCTCCGCGAAATGTGACTGCGCCGCCAGATCGACCACGCGAAGCGTGGTGCGGACACGCTGGGTGGTGCCGTCCTGGAAACGGATGATCGTGTCGACGGGGATGTGGTTATCTCCGCGGTAGATGGCGTCGATGATGCCGGCGTATTTGTCGTTGATCACGCCGCGACGCACCTTTCGGGTGCGGGTTAGTTCGCCGTCGTCGGCATCCAGTTCCTTATAGAGCAGCAGGAATTTCGCGATACGCTGAGCCGGCGGCAGCGTGGCGTTGACCGCTTCTACCTCCTTCTGCAACAGAGCATAAACCTCGGGGCGGGAGGAAAGGTCGGTGTAGGTGGTGAAGGAAATGCGATTCTTCTCCGCCCATTTCGAGATGATGGAATAGCGGATGCAGATCATGGCTGCGAGATGGTCGCGCCCCGCGCCCAACACCACGGCTTCGGCGATGTAGGTCGAGAATTTCAGCTTGTTCTCGATATATTGCGGCGAGAAGCGCTCGCCGCGCGAGGTCTCGGCGAGATCCTTGATGCGGTCGATGACGACGAGCTGCTTGTTGTCGTTGAAATAGCCGGCATCACCGGAATGCAGCCAGCCGTCCCGCATGTCGGCAACGGAGGCTTGCGGATTCTTGTAGTACCCTAAGAACATGTTGGGATGCCGCACCACGATCTCGCCGACGCCGTGCATGTCCGGCTGCTCGATGCGGATTTCGATGTCCTCGGCCATGGCGATGCCGGTGGTGTCAGGATCGACCTGGCCACTTCGGTGCAGCGTGTAGGCACCCAGCAGCTCGGTCTGGCCGTAGAGCGTACGCAAGGGGACGCCCATCGCCTGAAAAAACTTAAACGTGTCGGGCCCAAGCGCGGCGCCGCCGGTCGCAGCCGAGCGTAGCCGCGTGAAGCCGAGGCGGTCGCGCAGCGCACGAAACAGCAGCACGTCGGCGAAGGCGGAGCGCTTGCCTTGCTCGATTGCCGCAAGTCCGGCCCTCATGCCGAGGTCATAGAGGCGCTGCTTGAGCGGCGAGGCGTCCATGACGCGGGCGCGCACGTCGGCGGCGATCTGCTCCCAGACGCGCGGCGCGAACAGCACGAAGGTCGGCGCGATCTCGCGGAAATCGTTCATCATGGTGTCGGGCTCTTCGACGAAGTTGACCTTCATCCGGCACAACAGGCCTTTGCCGAGTACATAGACCTGCTCCATGATCCAGGGGAGCGGCAGCACCGAAACATATTCGTCCTCCGGTCCCTTGGGATCGAAGGCAAGATAAGTCGCGCAATGCCGCAGCACGCGTCCTGCCGCGAGCATGGCAAGCTTGGGATGCGAGGTGGTTCCCGAGGTGGTGCAGAGGATCGCGACATCCTCGCCCTTGGTCGCGTCGACCAGGCGGTCATAAAGGTCTGGCTCGCGTGCCGCACGCTCGCGGCCCATGGCGGCGAGTCTGTCGGCCTGCATCAGGCGCGGGTCGTCATATTTGCGCATGCCGCGCGGATCGGAATAGACGATGTGCTTCAATTTCGGCACGCGGTCCGCAAGACCGAGCAGCTTGTCGACCTGCTCCTCGTCCTCGGCGAAGACGAGCTTTGCTTCGCCATGGTTGAGGAGATAAGCCGCCTCTTCATCTAGAACGTCGCGATAAAGCCCGAGGCTCAAAGCGCCCAGCGCATGGCTCGCGATTTCCGCCGCGACCCAGTCGGGACGGTTGTCGCCGATGATGCCGACGACGTCGTCGCGCTTGATGCCGAGTTCCAACAGGCCCAGCGCAAAATCATGCACGCGTGTTTGATAATCGCTCCAGGTGAACAAACGCCACAGCCCAAAATCCTTTTCCCGCAGAGCGATCTCGTTGCCATGTTCGCGCGCATTGAGGCGCAACAACTTAGGATAAGTGTCAGCCTGCGTGACGCGTCCTGCATAGTCCATCATGCCACACTCTCCGCAGGCATCGGAGCGGGCTGTTCGTCGGGATCGACCAGCACTTCGTCCTCTTCGCCGAGATAGGCGCGCTTGACATGGGGATCGGCGAGCACCGCCGCCGGGTCGCCTTCCGCGATCTTGCGGCCGAAATCCAGCACCATGACGCGATGGGAGATGTCCATCACCACGCCCATGTCGTGCTCGATCATGACCACCGTCATGCCGAACTCTTCGTTGAGATCGACGATGTAGCGCGCCATGTCCTCCCTTTCCTCGAAGTTCATGCCGGCCATCGGCTCATCGAGCAGGATCAGTTTCGGCTCCAGCGCCATGGCGCGAGCGAGTTCGACGCGCTTGCGCAGACCGTAGGAGAGGGTGCCGGCGGTCGCCTTGCGCACCGTTTGCAGGTCGAGGAAGTCGACGATCTCCTCGACCTTGTGGCGGTGCTCCAGCTCCTCGCGCCGCGCGCCGGTGAACCAGTACAGCGAGCCCGTCAGAAAATTGTTCTTCAGCAGGTGATGGCGCCCGACCATGATGTTGTCGAGCACGCTCATATGGTGGAACAGCGCCAGATTCTGGAAGGTGCGGCCGATGCCGAGCGAGGAGCGGGCGTTGGGATTGAGCAAGGTGATCTCGCGCCCGCGGTAGACGAGGCTGCCTTCGCTCGGCCGGTAGCGGCCGGAGATGCAGTTGACCATCGAGGTCTTGCCGGCGCCATTGGGGCCGATGATGGAGAACAGCTCGCCGTCCTTGACGCCGAAATTGACGTCAGTCAGCGCGCGGACGCCGCCGAATCGCAAGGATACGCCACGCGCTTCGAGAATATAGTCCACCAAAAACTCCTCCCGGATTTGGCGCCTAGGCAGCGCTCTCTATCCTTGGTTTCGATCCCTCAGGGTGATCCTATATCGGCCACCCAACCCAAGCCATGCGACTATTGAACTTTTGCCGCTTCAGGCCGGGGCAGTTTACGCGCAAATCTCGAGCCCCGCAGGGGCGCGTACCGCGATGGCTCTCAATAGGGTAAAGCGGTATTTTGAAATGTCTTATGTCCGACAATTGGCAGGCAAATTCGCGAAGACGCGGTGGGGGCGGACCAATGCAAGGGGCCAAAGCACCGGTATTGCTGCGACGCAACATGCCGGCGCGCAGAGTTGGAAATCCGGTCGAGTGAGGCATGATCACTGAAGAGCATTTGCGGCGGATCGCGCTCTGGTCGCGCGAGCTCAACGTGCGCGAGATCGAGGTTGCGCGTACTGGCATTGTCGAGAAGTCCTATCGCGCGGGTGAAGCGATCTTCGTCCGCGGCGACCAATTCGATTATTGGACTGGCGTGGTGTTTGGACTGGTCAGCATGGGCATGGTGTCGCGCGGCGGCAAGGCGACATCGCTGGCTGGTCTGACAGCAGGGGCCTGGTTCGGCGAGGGGAGCGTGCTCAAGAAGGAGGCGCGGCGCTATGACGTCGTGGCGCTGCGCGAGACGCGGCTGGCGCTGATGGACCGCACCACGTTTTTCTGGCTCTACGAGAACAGCGCCGCCTTCAACCGGTTTCTGGTCACCCAGCTCAATGAACGGCTTGGGCAGTTCATCGGCCTGGTGGAATACGGCCGGACACTGGACGCCACGGCACGGCTTGCGCGCGCGATCGCCTCGCTGTTCAACCCGATCCTCTACCCCGATCTGAACCGGCACCTGGAGATCACCCAGGAGGAAATCGGCGCGCTGTCAGGCATCTCGCGGCAAAATGCCAATCAATGCTTGAAGCGGCTGGAGCGGGAAGGGCTGCTGCGGCTCGAATATGGCGGGGTCACCATTGTCGATCTGGAGCGGCTGCGCAGCTATGGTGATTAGAGCGACTTCGTCGAATCGTCATCGCGTTCCGCCATGTTGTCTGGGCCTGATTTGTACGCAAATCCCTGGCGTTTGCCGCGATCGGGCTCTTGCTCAAAACTGGAGCAAATTCCACGGCGTAACCGCCCTATTTGAATCGACTTGGTGTTAGACACCGCGCAAGGCTGGTGCTAAGGGCGGCACTGCCGTGGCTCAACTGGAGAAAAGGATGCAGGCCCGCGAGTTGAACACGCCCTTTGAGCTGAAAGGCAAGACGGTTTTCGTGGCCGGCCATCGCGGGATGGTTGGCTCGGCACTGCTGCGGCGTCTTTCGGCGGA
>NZ_AWZU01000076.1 GCF_000472385.1 Bradyrhizobium sp. ARR65 | reverse complement strand
TCGGATTCCAACGGTGTCGCGTCCCAGACACCGTCGGCAATGAAATGGTGCAACTGATCGTAGTTGCCGGTTGCAAGGCGTTCTGCCATCGGCTGAACGCTCTTGCGATCGCCAGGGCCGATCAGTCCCGCAACGTACAAGGGGCACATCCGCTGCCGGGTCTTATGACCCAGTCGGTCCAGAAACGGCTTCAGCCAGCGTTCGAGTTCGTCTTCCCACTCCGCCATGGTCAGCCCTCCGAGAGCCGACCACCCATGAATCATTGAAAAATTGATTCGGGAATCCTAAAAAACGCGCGAAAAGCGACAATCTGCCAAAGTAGTGCTAGCTGCGAGGCTGGAAATATCGCCGCGCTGAAGGCGGAGACCGCGACCAGGGCGTGCGCGCTAAAGATTGAGCCACATCAAAGCGCTGGCCTTCTTATCCTATCAACATTCGCCTGGTGAACCTGATGCTCCCAAACAAGCCTAGAACGACGGATGCCCTCCTCAATTCGAGCACCTCTCGTTTACGTCATCGACGACGATGCCGATGTGTTGCGCTCGCTGCGATTTTTACTTGAGGCAGATGGCTTCGAAGTGCGGACATTCCGCAGCGGCGAGGCGCTGCTCAACGGGTTGGCAATCGGTAGCGCCGATTGCTTCGTCATCGACTACAGAATGCCGCACATGACGGGAGTCGAGCTGGCTAGCGCCTTGCGAAAGCGCAAGATCGGCGCGCCGATCATCCTTATTACAGGCTCCCCTAACCGAAAGCTTCTCACCGATGCCGCTGCAGCCGGCATCAGCCACATCCTGCCCAAGCCTCACATCGGCGAAAGCCTCCTCACCCACGTACGCGCTGCCATTGATGCAGAGCGCCCGCCGAGCGCATAAGCCAGAAATCCACATTCGGCCGGCCGATGGCAGTGCCGATGTCATCCGCGCTATGCGGATCGCGTTAGCGGCGATGCATTTGGAATATGAGAGACAGATCAAATTTATGGTTAAAGGCGATGATTATAGCCGACAGACCAAAAAAAGCCCGGCCCCTTTCGGTGGCCGGGCTGAAGTCAGTCTGGGAGGAGCGACGCTATTAGGCATCGCACCAGCTTCCGTCGGCGAAGGAGCCCACCGACGGATCCTTTACGGCGAGGGCATTCGCCGTTAACGCAGCCACGAGCAGATGAGCCCCGTCCAGAATCAACTCCTCTGTCGCTTTCCTCTGTTCATAGCGAGACCATAAAGTCGAGGCCGTGCAGCGAAGCACGCTTGCTCGTGTTTATATTCACGCACGTTAGAGCAGTCGTATATCCCGCTTCCGGAGCCAGCCTGCTGGACGGCAAGTCCGTCACACGTGTAGCGAGTCTCGGCATACATGACCTGACGTTTAGAGGCAGTGGTGCGCCTCGCGCCTCGCCTGTCACTTGCAGATCACTCGCCCTGCGACGGACCTTCAATCCAATTGCTAACATCGCGCAGGAGCATATGGCTGGCCGCCATTGCTTCCTTGCGACAACTTCTATGCGCAATTCCATGCAGCCGGTAAAATAGATTTTTTCAATAGAACGCATCGACACCATTGATAAATGCGGGCGGCGGCCATTCGACCGTTTTGGGTTCCAAGGCGCTAAGATCGCGAAAGCATTGTTGAGGATTGTCGCGCCGCGGCTACTGATAGCGAGATCGAAATCCAGAGTTAAACCGCTGGAGGCCAGATCGACTACGAGGGAGATCCGCCCAAAAATGAAAGAAACGCCTCTTTTATCGGGATCGCTAGCACGCACCTTCTTCGCTACATACACCTATACATACACCTCGCAAGGTAGTTTCCCCACGCCGTTGAGAACCAGCGATATTCATCGGCCGTCTTTCAGAGTTTTAGCGCCAGCATGTTCTTCCCAAAAATGGAAATCCTTTACGTTCCGGCCATCGGGGTATCGACGCGGCGCGCGCCCACTACCGGGCATGGCTGGCGATTGCGGAGGCTTCGGACTGGCGCACGCCGCAGGACGTGAAGCGTTCGCATCCCAAGGCGAGCATCCTAAAAGGCGGGCGCGTAGTGTTCAATATCAAGGCCAACGACTACCGCTTGATCGCCTTGGTACAATATCGCGACGGTGTGTTGATAATCCGCTTTTTCGGCAGTCATGAAGATTATGATAAGGTGAATGCGGAGGCGGTGTGATGAAGGCGACTTTGATCATTATCCAGAATGAGGCCGATCATGTGGCGGCCAAGGCGCTTGTCAGCAAGCTGATGCGATCGAGGGAGGCTGACGACCGCGCGCGCATGGTGGCGCAGGCTCGCCTGATCGAGGCATATGAACGCACGCGGTGGCCGCGAAAAGCGCCGCCGTTGCCCGATTTGCTGACCTATCTGATGGAGCAACATGATTTGACGCGCGCCGATCTTGTGCCGCTTCTGGGCACGGCGAATCGTGTCAGCGAGGTCTTCTCGGGCAAGCGCGAATTGAGCATGACGATGGTAAAGCGCTTGCGCGAGCGTTTCCATGTTCCAGCGGATTTGCTGATTTTGGCCAGTGAGAGTGTCGCAGCCTAAGCGGATAGGGACGCGCCGGTAAGTCAAGCGATTTCGGTGGCGATCTAAAGCGATGAGTGTGGAGGCCCGGAGGACCCGTGCGAGGAAATGGTACAACCACCGACGTCACTGGACCTCATCTAGTTCGCATTTTGGACGCCATGGAGCGGGATCGGCGATCCAGCGATTGATGTCGGATTCATGCCACCCGGTGCCGTTGACGCTGATTTTGAGTTGAGCCGGGAAGGTGCCTTCGGCGATCTTGCGGTAGATGGTGGACCGGGACATCCCGGTCCTAGCGAGGACGGTCTTCAAACGGATGATACGATCTGGTTCGCGCATCCCCGCGCGGCCTCATGCTGGTCGATGCCGTGGACGAAGGCCAATTCGTGGCCGAGCCGGCGACCTGATTCGAACGCGATGCCGAGCTCCCGCTTGCGGTTGGCGAGGATGGAATAGATGTGGCGGGAAACCACCTACTCTCTCCAGCGCTGGGGTTGGTCCATGCTGTTCTTGCTCCAGTCCGCCGACCTAAAGCGCCCTTGGCAAGCGCATGATGAGAACGTGTTTGATAGCGGACAAGCTCACATCGACCTTGTGAGAATTGCGACACCATTTCAATCCTGGGCTACCGTTCCGTCTGTGAGGCGACCGACAAGACAGCTAAAGTAGAGTGTTCGCGTGGCGTAACATTTGCAGGAGACCGTCTTAGGCATCGGCACGAAACGGTCCGACGTGCGGATGCCCGCAACCCCCCGGTTGCGGCCCGACGCACTGCTCCCCCACCATAAGTGCGTCGGGCCTTTTTCAGGCTCTGCAGGAAGTCGGCCGCGTTCACTCCAGAGCGCTGCTGATCAGCTCATCTGCCCAAAATCCCGCATAGCTCCTCGCGCTCTCACAGATGGGCAAGCTGCTTACGTCGGACAGCCCCTCAGTCACGCGCAACAGTAAGAGATATAAGGCGCGGTCCGGTCGATGAACGACCTAGTCCGGCCCCGACCGCAACACACATCAAAACGGTTATCGACGCTTCGCACTCACGCGTAATCTGAACACAGACTCGCCTTGCATTTGGCGGGCGGCTTCCGACGGGACGCTCCAGCGTTACTCGCCGCGAAAACGAGCAGCTATCGCAAGAATTCCCCCAGCAAACGACAGATAGATCCCATTTATAGATCGGCTACCGCAATTCATGAGTTTCTCCGAATTCCCAATCTCGGCCTTGAACACGCCGGTATGGTCATCCATCGTCACATTGAGATCCTGAAAGCCTAGGAGTTTCCCCGTTGTGGACGCATATGATTTGTATACAGCCTCCTTGATCACGAGAATCAACTTCGAACCGAGGCGGTTGCTGCACCACTCTCCACGTTCCATTTCCTCAGCTGTACATATGATCCGCAGAAGGTCGGCTCCGAGCGCTTCTTCATCTTCGATGTCCAATCCTAGAGCGAGTACGTCATCGGAGCGTCCGACAACAGCGGCGGAATGAGATGAAGAATGGGAAATGCTTCCGACGACGTCGGAAGGCCAAAGGGGCACTCGATCTACTCGTGACAAAATCGGAACAGGAGGGACGCCCAGACCCCGCAACGCCTCGTGAGCGTGATGGCGTCCCCAGGCGAACTCACGCCGTCGAGGTAGCGAGACGTTTCTCAAAAGGTCGGCTTCCTCGGCAAACAGGAGAGGAGTCGGATCACTTATCGGACCTCCGGAAAAACTGATGCCGTGCCCCAACGCTTTGCGAATGTCGGTCCCTAGCATTTCAAGCGTCTTCATAGCTGGGCGGAACCTTTCTTCTGGAATAATGTGTACGCAATTGACTTCGTAGCTAGCCGGCTGTTGGCAAGTCACACTCGGCCGGCGTTCGATATGACGGCAACTCGGAAAATTAGAGCGTCTGTCGGACGGTCGAGACGAGATTCAGGCGAAGGTCTTGCTGATCTACAGCCGGCGCCCCATCGAGGGCCGCCATCGAGAAATGAATCGTCAGCTTGGGGGCAACAGCTCCCCTGCCCCCGCAGAAAAAGAATCTAGGATGGCAAAACGGACCTCGCTTCGGTTCGCAACCCATGCAGTCCGATGTATCGTGCAGGTCCAACAGCGGGGTTATCGGTTTGGATCAGCTGACGACAATCGCTCAAATTTCCTTGAGAAACGCTCGAGAGTGAGGTGCGCCTAGCCCGTCGTGGCACCGGGTCTGGAGCCGCCCGCCCGTCTACTCGAATACCTTGAGACGTGCATGGCCCGAGTCCACGCGACCGCCCCGGTCGCAAAGCTTCTTGTCTGCGCATCTAAGTTTTCGACCACCCGCACACGCTTTTGGAGGACGTGTCGGCGCGGCCATCTCCAGCTGCCATTGTGGACGCCGTACCCTTGATCATTCAGGCACGGGAAAGGTCGAACGCGCATTGATACCAGTGCGAGGCGTTCCTGAGCAGAGGTTACTTAACCCTGAGCCGCTTCAGGCTAATCTGTGAACTCAAGCTGGAATTTCCCGAAACCACCGGGCTTCGTTTTGAATTTGGCCGTCCTACCTGCGATAGCCGCCAGCGTGCCTGATGCGAATTTGAAGACTGTCTTGCCTGAGGCTTCGACGCCGACAGCTTTGCCTTCATCCATGAGAATTGAGGCGGTGCCCTCTACTAGCTGCCCGACCGCAAAGCCGCCCGGTGCCCGATGCGTGTCGACAGAAGCCAAGTACGTTCCCTTTAGATCATCCCATTCACTGACCACGACTGCTGTAAGCACGCCATCCTTCAATAGGCCCTCTACACCGCGACAGGTATATTCAAAGCTGACGATGTCGTGATCCTTCCGATCACCTATCGGCTCTTGACTAGCCGCGACTGTGGGGGTGCAATCATAGCGTGCAATGATGTCCGCAAGTGCAATCCCGCTCATCACTATCAAGCCGATAGCGGAACATAGGATGGTAGCGAGACAGGATCGTGTCATTCTAGCTGGTCCTGGCAGGTGTGCTTGTTGGCTTGGTACGTACAATGTGACGTTACGTGCGATTCAAGCCCTTGAACCGCGCGTTTCACGCTAACTGAACGCTGGACGGGAATTGACGGTCAGTTGCCCGGCGACTCAAAAGCCTGTAGCGGCTCGGACGAAGGCGATTGGTGCGGCGGTGCGCGCCGCTGCCTCTCTGCCCACAGTGGGTGACTAGGCGCCTTGCTTGGACCGTCGTTCCTAGTCTGCAAAAGGCCGATGCTTGTCCGAAGTGAAGCATGACTGGCTTATAGCGCCCGGCCCGGGCGGAATCTGCATCCCTGACTTTCTGCATTTATCCTACTTTAACCGCCGCAGCTCATGCCGTTCTATTGCGCTGGCGAACAAAGCTCTCGGCAAGGCGGCGCCGAATTAGGGTGCGTACTCATAAATGTCCGCTTCGCGCTGATCGATGCGTTTTCAAGTTGTACTGTTGCAAACTTAAGCTCGTGTGTGGCAGATAGGATTTTCATGCCAGACGATTCATCAGCATACGTTGGCAGCATACCCGAGCACTACGAGCGAAACTTGGGGCCGCTGCTTTTCGCGGATTATGCCGTGGACATTTCTCTGCGCGCGGCCGCTTGTGGACCTCGACGAGTGCTGGAGATTGCCGCAGGCACCGGGATCGTTTCGCGTGAACTTCGAAATTTGCTGCCTGTTGGTGTAGAGCTGACAGTGACCGACCTCAATTCACCGATGTTGGAGATCGCACGAACGAAATTTCGACCCGAGGAGTTGGTCAAATTTCAACGTGCTGACGCTACAGCGCTCCCGTTCGCTGATAACAGCTTCGATGTGCTCGTATGCCAGTTCGGTGTTGCGTTCTTTCCCGACAAGGACAAATCCTACCGCGATGCCGTTCGCATTCTTGTTCCCGGGGGCCGTTATCTTTTCAGCGTTTGGGATTCGCATCGATACAATACGTTTGGCCGGATAGCGCATGAGGTGGCGGAACGCTTTTTTCCGGCTGACCCTCCGCAATTCATGACAGTTCCTTTCGGCTATCGCTTCGAACTAATCAAGGACTCGCTGATCGATGCTGGCTTCGCCGACATCCGTGCCGAGGTAATCCGTTTGCAAAAGCGCGACGCCGATTTGACCGCTCTCGCCCGTGGGCAGGTCTATGGCTCTCCGCTGATCGATCAGATCCAGCAGCGTGGTGGCTTCGAAGCGGAACAAATCGTTGCCGCTCTCGTGCAGGCGTACCGCAGTGAGTTCGGAAACGACCCGGCCACCATACCGCTCCAAGCGATCTTATTTTCTGCCAGAAAGCCGTCCTGAGGCAGGCTATGGTCATTTTCGACGGATTCGGCGTTGGTTGTTGTTGGGTTGATGTTCGCCTCTGCCCGTAACCGCCGAACCCGAGTTGGACACCCGAGAGCGTTGCGATTGGCCGACCTTCTGTGATTCAAACTCCCAAACTGGCGGCCCGAATCATGCGCTACGAACTCGCCGATTATAAATGGGCTGCCATCGAGCCGATGCTGCCGAACAAGCCCCGTGGCGTTCCTCGGGGTGAACGACCGGCGTGTCCTCAATGGCATTTTCTGGGTCTTGCGCTCCGGAGCACCCTGGCGTGATCTGCCCGAGACGTTTGGTCCGTACGCCACATGCTACAACCGCCTCGTACGCTGGCGGCAAGCTGGTCTCTGGGGCCGCATCATAGACGCACTTGCGGCTGGCCATGATGCCGCTGTCCAGATGATCGACACCTCGACTGTCCGCGTGCATCAGCATGGAGCCTGTATCACAAGGAACCAGCGCCAATCGATAGGAAAGGTCAGGCCGCGGCTTGACGAGTAAAATTCATGCGGTGGTCGATAGCAACGGTCTTACGGTACGGCTGGCATTGAGACCCCGGCGGAGGCACACCGACAACTGCATCGCTTTCATTCAACTGGCGTCAATCAGGCTATGGCTTCGCCTTAACGAAGTCCGCGTCCTAACGCGCGTGAAACGTAGATCCTCTGAACTGCGTAAGACTTTGGGACATCCAGGAAATTGTCGCTAAACGCATTTGATACCCGGAACACACTCGGATTGAACTGCTGCTGCTTCGGTCAACTCTCCGGCAGCAATCGAGTCTTGAGGACTGCGGCTCGGCGACTATCTTTGATTTTTAAAGCCCTGCAGCTTTCAACAGAGCGCTCCAGACTGAATTTCCAGCATTTGCAGCGGTTGTGTAAGCGCAGTCCTTCGGTACCGATGAGTAAACTCGCCTATTGGTTTGAGAATGCGTGGTGATAGTGCAACCACGTAAGCAGCACTGAGAAGGCTCAGGCTCACTATCCAGCCTGCCCGCTTCGGCTCGCGTGCTTCCTGCGACTGTGAGCTGCGCTGGGATCGAAGCCGCGGCTTCCAACCAGGAGAAACGGAAAAGTGTCAAAATGATCTCTTGAAGCCCCAGTCTTGCGTGCTAAGGAGATAATCTCAGCTCAAGGAGGAGAAAGTGGCTAAGGCGAAAAAGAACGGATCGAAACCCAAGCCCTACACCGTCGCTGACGTCAAATTGCTAAAGCAGCATTCGAGAGCAAGAACGCCGGTGCCGAAAATCGCCAAACAGATGAAGAGAACAGAAGGCTCGTTGAGGCAGAAAGCTTTGAAGCTCGGGATCGGCCTCGGCCACCAGCGATAGCCAGCGGCTTGTACTTGCCGGCGGCTTGTTTCGCCTAATTAGCTGCCGGAACACCTCTAGTAATAGGCCATTGCGGCCCCTCCTCAAAGAGCGACGAGCGAGCATCGCTCATGCGTACGAGGGGCAGCCCTCGACAGATCCAAACCATTTACGTGTAGGATGGATGCGCAAGCTGCCTATACAATGCTGCCACGGCAAAAGGTTGTGTCTTCAAGGGAAAGCCGCTCTGCGTTAGCGGCCGATTGACAAGCTCATCACCTGCAGTCAGCCACGGGGTACGGATGTCAACCGGCCCTTTGCTCTGGGTCACTCATCTAAGCGAAACGCATCTATGGCGTGCGCCGTCAAAATCACTAAGCTTAACAAAATGAAAGTTCCTGCAAGAGCCGAATACACACCCCGTTTTCCTTCACTTGGACCTTCGTTAAAAACCTGAGTACCTGGACAGTCAAAATAATTCATTACGGCGGACGAAGTTGCGCCGGATTGATAAGTTTTTGCCAGAGCGGCCCACCGCTATATGCTGTTCAAGCGTCTGGACACGAAAGCGGCACCGATTCTCGCATTCTGGCTCGAGGCGCGCGAAATCGCCCGTTATACCTCCCGGGCGCTGGTCGCATAAACCCGCGCGCAAGCTATTTATCCTATTGATCACCCGATCGCGGGCCGCAAGCTCGATCGCATTTTGCCGCCAAGGCGAAGCCGATGGCTTCAAGACGAGCTAAGCACGACGACGCCTAAACGAAGCAGCTCGCAAGTCCGTCGGCCAAGCAAAGTCATCTGATGGAGACCCTCGTGCCTTTTACAGGCCAGTTCAAGACTGAAAGCGAAACTACTCCGCCCAGATGTTCAATGCAGTCGCCAATAGGAAGACAAGTCCGCGAAATCGCCTCAGAATCTCTCAACGATCACCACACGAATCACCTTCCATGCTGGTCGCGCCGTTCGCCGCATTAGCGCGATGCGGGCAAATCGGGGGAGGCGAATGGCGCAGGAAAAGCCTGCCCGCTCCGTCGCGAACAACTCAGGAGACATGATGAACTTAGTGAAGACCTCTGTGATCGCATTCGCCCTTTCCGCTTTGGTTGCGAGCCCCGTGCTCGCGCAAGGGCTAGCGACCGACTCCGAGGCTCGCAGCGGCGTGCAAGGCAAGAGCCTGCCGGGCACCATAATCGATGATGAGGAGGATTTGGCCGTTCAGCCGCCAGCAGCGGACAAAAAGGTCGGTATCAAACCGACCAAGGGCATCAAAGGTGGATCCGGCACCACCGGAATTGCCCCGCATAAGGGGCTAGTTGAGGATTCGGCGACCGGCGCACCGCTCGCCGGCAAGCGCAACTAACGCGCGCTGACCGCGTCGGCAAGCCTCCGGTCGCGCGCTGCGGCCGGAGGTTTTTAACAGGACAGGATTTGAGGCTACTTGCTACTCACGTTTGAGCACCAGCTGAACGACCGGTCTCTCATAAATTGTTCATTTTTGAAGCGCAAAAGCCGGTGTGTGCCGCACGTTAGCCAGTCAGAAGATCGCCCGTACGGGCGCGCGCCGGCAAGACTCCGTCACCAGAAACTCCTCGCGCTTGGCTTGAATAGACGGGTTGTTGCTTACGCTCACCGGCCTCTTGGCTAAGCCCAAACGAGGCCAGCGCAATCGGCCAAAGCGGAACTGTCCACCGCCACTGCCTGAGAAACTGCCAAGGTTGCGGAGAGCCGAAGATCTCTGCAGCCCCGCATAGGGTGACGCCCTCTCCTGGCGCGACAACAGAGGAGCGGTCTGCGAGGCCTGAAGGGCTGACAATCCGTGGAAAGATCATGAAGCTTTGAGCACTGTCAGGGTAGATGAGCCTTCACAGTGCGTTCGTTTCTTAGCCATGGATCCGTCCGGCTGGGTATTCCGGATGTGTATGTCCGATTACCGCCTCAATGGCGTAACTCCAACAGGAGCTGCCAGCGCAGTTCCGCACGAAAAGCTGTAGGTGGGCACGTTCTTCCCGTCCAACGAGGCGCAGTCGAGATTTCATAGTTTGGCACGGCGATTGCTGATGAGCAGAGAGACCACCGGAAGCCGCGCCCATGGCCCAGGAGTTACCGATGAGGCTTGCCCCCACTGAAGTTAGTAGTACCAGACGCCGTTTTTGCTTCGCGACGCGCAGAGCGTGAACACTCCGGCTGCGACCATCCTTCCCCACCCCACAATGAGACTGTTCGCGGTTTCAACAGACGGCTTGCAAGACGCGTCCATTGCGGATGCGCAAGTCAACGAACACACCCATCCCGTGGCTACAACCCAAGCCGCTGCCCCATCCCAAGTCACACAACGTAATAAAGCGACGCACCCGGACCCGAGCAGAATTTACACGAGCGCCAACAACCAGAACTTACACGAGCTCAAAGAGGCTTCTGCGGACATGCTGGATGTCATCGGGATTGGGATCGGCCCATTTAACCTTAGCCTCGCAGCGCTTATTGAACCTACTCCGCTCCGCGCACTCTTCCTGGAGAAGCGAGACGCATTTTTCTGGCATCCAGGCCTTGCGCTGCCGAACAGTCGCCTACAAGTGTCGCCGCTCAAGGATTGCGTGACGCTGGTCGATCCTACTAGCCCATATTCATTCCTCAACTATTTGGCACTGCATGGTCGGCTCTACAGCTTTGTCAACAAGCGTAATGCTTCAACGTCCCGGCAGGAATTCATTGAGTATTACCGGTGGGTCGCAGGGCGACTCAACACGCTCCGCTTCTCCGAGGAAGTCAAGGATGTTGTTCCCTTTAGGCACGGCTACCGCATCAGCACGAATACAACCACGTACTTGACGCGCGCTGTTGTTGTCGGCGTTGGCGTAGAGCCCAAGATCCCCGCCTGTGCCAGCTCTTTGCTATGTGACACCGTCTACCACGCGGCCGACTATCTCGAGCGGCAGCCACCGTTTGCGGACGAGCATGTGCTCGTGGTGGGAGGTGGTCAGAGCGGCGCTGAGATTATCGAGGACATTCTTACTCGTTCTGTATCCACCCAGATCACGTGGGCAACGTCGCGTTCGAACTTGTTTGCCATCGACGACAACAGCTTCGTGAATGAGGCTTACACGCCCGCCTATAGCCGCCGCTTTCACGCTCTACCGCTTCAGCAACGCCGGGATATAGTCGAGGGCGAGATGCTTACGAGCGATGGTATTTCTGTCGATTTGTGCAACCGCCTTTATGAAATGCTGTACGAACGCAGCGTGGATGGCACGCTTGCCGATCGTTTTCGTGTGTTGTCCAGCGTAGTCGTAAAACACGTGACGTCCCACGACAAGCGCTGGCGAGTAGATCTAAATGAGATCGCAACGCAGCGAAATAGCTGCGTCCTCGTCGATCGTATAGTGCTTGCTACAGGTTTCCAGCCACGTACGCCGCCCTTCTTGCAGGCCCTCCTCGAGGGCGCGTGTATGGAAGACGGCCTGCCCGTACTCGGCCCGGATTACGCAGTCCGCTTCAGTCGGCACATGCCAGGACCAATATATCTGCAAAATCAAAGCCGCGTGCAGCATGGATTGCAGAGCGCCAATCTATCTTTGGTCGCGTACCGCAACAGCCTGATTATTAATAGCCTCCTCGGCCGACCGTTCTATTTAAATACATCCGACAGGCAGATGATTGAGGTTTCCATACCTTCGAACACGTCTGAACGAGATGCCGGTGTGGTCGCGATGCCATCAAGCCGACACGTGTTGGGAAGCATATGAACAGCGGCTCGATCTCACCGCTGCGGGGCCGGATTGCGGAGGGGACGGCTAAAGCTGCCGACCAGCTTTCAGCCACGCTCGACTACCGCGCCTTTGCACCATTTTTGATTGCATCCATTGTCATTGCAGCAGCTTACGGCACTAGCTTTCTATTGCCGGACTACATGCATGCGCTCGGAACGGATAGTCGAGCCGCGGGTCTTATTATTTCAAGCGGCATGGCTGCCACTCTCGTTTCCTGTTGCTTGGCAGGTTGGCTGGCAAAGCGGATAGGCCTATTACCGACGGTGACGGTCGCCTCGCTACTTATGGCCCTAGCCATGCTCGCCTTTGCCGGCGCTGCCCTCGATAAGCGCGCGGCGTACGGTGGAGGACTATTGGTGGGCGCTGCTTGGTCAGTGTTCTTCATTCTGGCACCACTGCAGATCATCCGCCACCTACGGCCCTCAGCACGTATTCAGTATTTGACTGTCTTGTCCGGATCACAGATGGCTGGGCTCGGCCTGGCGGCTCCAGTTGGTCACTTGCTTGCAAACTACACTGGTTCGCTGGCCACGATTTATGTGGTGCTCGCGATTGCGTGCGTGATCGCAGCCGCCTGCGTGGACGTTACAAGACGCGCGATGTCGAGGCTAGCGGCAGTGCCGATGCCAGATATCGAAATTACACTGGCCGCGACTACGACACTGCTTCAGAAGTGCACAGCACTCCCCATCGCCATGATCGCGATTTCAGCTTGCCTATTCGCGGGGTTGTCCACATATCAGAGCGCATATTCCGCATCACGTCACTTGAATTCCGATCTGTTCTTTCTCGTTTTTACTGCGACGAGCGTGGCCCTACGCTTCTCGGTCGCTCACCTCATGGGCAGCCTGCCGTTACAGCGACTGGCACTCACGCTCATCCTACTGACCGCTGCGTCTCTGGTGTTGTTCCTTCTCAATGATGGCAGCACCTCACTCTATATCGCAGCCACCGCCCTCTTTGCCGCCGGCTATGGCTTAAGTTATTCAACCTTGAACACGATAGCCGTCAATCTTGCCGGAGAGCACGGCGTCTCCATGCCCACGACCTCGCAGATCTTTACGCTCGCATACTTCCTCGGGCTCTTCGGCTTTCCCATAGTCGGAGGGCAGTTGGTCCGAGGATTCGGGCCTGACGTGATGTTGCTTAGCCTATTGAGCGCGACCGCTCTCAACGCCGTCCTAGCAAGCCGCCTCGGGTAGAGCACAGCTGATCCGTCTCATCTTACGAAGGAGCTCACATGCTGACTGAAGCACAACAATCGAAATGGAACAAGGATGGTTATCTTCGATTGGAACAGTTCTTCGATTCTGCCACGCGCGACAAGATTTCTCGTTTCGTCGAGGAAGTCGCACGTTGGGATGTAAGCTCCGACAAGTGGATGTTGTGGTTCGAGAAGACGAGTGACAGCCGCAAGATCATCTCCAAGGCCGAGAACTTCTTAGACTATCATGCCCCTCTACGGGAGGCGCTCCTGGCCGATGGCCGCATTCGTACAGCGGTCGAGACACTCTTAAATGAGAAGACACGGATGTTGAAGGAACTTCTGATCTTCAAATATCCGGACAGCGGCGGATACCGCCCCCATCAGGACATCTATCATATCCCACACAAGATACCCGAACGCATGGTGCACGCAATTGCATCCATTGCCGTGGACGACTCTGACCCGGGTAACGGCGGGCTTTTCTTCACGCCAGCTCGCCATAAGGAAGGGGTGTTTCCGATGGATGCCGGCGGCGTGATCCACCCAGAGGTCGCCGAGACCTTCACATGGGAGCCGGTGCAATTGAAGGCTGGCGATCTTTTCATTTTCGACGACTATGCGCCCCACTACTCACTGCCAAATAAGAGCAATCGGTCGCGTCGCGCGATTCACTTGGTGTTCCAGCGCGCATCCACTGGAGGTCCGACACGCAACGAATACAACCGCATGAAGCGCGCCTACAACCCACCAGAGGAAGCGGTGGCGGACCTTGAAAACCTAAAGGTTCCCAACGGTATATTCTATCGCGACTGATAGCCACGTGTCAGGAAGACAAACGTGTACACCAAGCAGGCCGATCATTCTCTGATGCGAACCGAATACGGCGTTCTGGTCTGGCGCCTTTTGGAGCATCTCCCGGAGGGTCTCAGCCCAGCATTTGGCGCCTCAGTCGTGGAGCTCGCTCCAGGGGATGCGGTCGACCCGCACGATCATCAGGAGCACGAACTTTGGCTGCTTACCTCTGGTCGTGGAGAATTCGAAGTTGACGGTCAGGTCCGTGAGGTCAGCGAAACGACCTTGTGTTACATGGCGCCACATCAGACGCACACTATCCGCAATATCAGCCAAGACAGCGCTCTGAAATTTATCTCGATTTGGTGGGATTGACGTGCGCACTTATTTTGTCTGTCCCGCGCCGCCTTGCCCGAACGGCAAACTACATCTGGGTCACATCGGCGGCGTGTATTTACTCGCTGATATTTTCGTCCGCTTTCAACGCATGAACGGCCATCGGGCCTACTACATCACTGGCTCAGACGAGCACGGCACATACACGCTCGAAACGGCGCGAAAGCTCGGCCGATCCTTTAGCGAAGTCGCAGAACAATACGTTCACCAGATCTTACAGTGTTTGCGCGCCGTGCAAATTACTCCTGATGTGTTCGTGCGCACATCTAGCGAGATTCACAAAGAGAATGCGCGAGCGATATTCCGCGAGCTGCAAGGGGCCGGCTACGTCGACGTACGGAATGGCGTCCAACTGTATTGCGAACATTGCGATGAGTTCGTGACAGACTCGCTCGCAACTGGCCGTTGCCCGGCTTGCGCATCGCCTTGCGACAGCAATCTGTGTGAGAACTGCGGGCTGGCTCTTCAGCACGACACCCTCCTCGACGCACGGCACGTCACTTGTGGCCGTAATCTTGTACTAAGACCCATCACGCAGGCCGTGTTCGACATGCCACGTCTCGCTCGCCCACTGGACGAAGCCATTGGCGAAAGCACATGGCCAGAGCCGATACGCGCCAAGGCGCGCGCTTGGCTACACCGGAAAGTGCGCGGCTTGCCGATGACCCGCCATTTCAGGCACGGTGTGGAGGTAAAACAGCCTCACTCTCTGAAAGGCCAAACGCTGCTTACATGGTTTGAGGGCCTCTGGTGCTTCGATACCGGAATTCGCGAGCAATGCGCCCGCGCCGGTCTGGACGCAAACGCGACCTTACACGACCAGAACACCGAGCTTCTTTTCTTCATGGGGCAAGATAACCGCTTCTATTACACGCTAGGTGTGGCCGGCGCTCTGCTCGCGCGCGGCTATCCAATTCCCAAAAATCACTCCGTCCAGGATTTCTACAAGCTGGAAGGCGAAAAGTTTTCCACCAGTCGTGATCATGCTCTTTGGGCCGATGAAGTGGCGCGCGAGGTGGGGCCAAACGTACTCCGTTATGCACTGGCGCGAGTGGCCAAGCCGTTTGGAACTGACGCAAACGATTTTGATCTCGACGGGCTCGTCTCGGCAGCCTCGCGCCTTCGGGTGTGGGAAGATGCGTTACGCCGGTATGCAGAAAACGCACGCACAGAAGAGAGCACCGAACTCTCCCCGAATTTTCGCGGCTTGGCTGAAGATTACGCCGATGCGATCACCGCACTGCGTTTTTGGGATGCACTTGACATTATCGACAGGTACTTCGAGCTAGGTCGCTTTGCACATCCAGACGGTTGGACGTGGAATGCTGCGCACATCTCGCTGTTCCTGAGCCTACTCTATCCCGTAGTACCTGAGCTAGCGATGGGCTACGGCCAGCACTACTTTGGCGTTGCGTGGCGGCCGTCCCTTCAGCCATCAGCCCTAGCAGCCCAGCCAAAGACGTCGGTGGACTTTCCCCGTTTCAGCGCGCCAATACCCGCACACTTTGCCGCGGAGTACAACAAGCGCTTTTGCAAAGAACAGATTTGGCAATCATCAAGATCCGAATGACGAAGCCATGAATTCGCGCATCTCAAAGCGCAGCGCTGTCGCTCAAGGCTTTGCACTGTTCAACTCCTCAAGTGCGAAGCATGGCATCAATTTCGGGCACGCGCTGGCCGACCCGCTGACGTTTGCAGAACTGCCGTGGCCAGGCGCGTTTGACGGACGTACAGGTGTCGCTTCGACCGATCTGCCGCAGTATACGGATGCGGCTGGTTTGCCCGAACTTCGTACAAAGCTCGCACTGAGGTACGGTGTGCGGCATAACCAAGTTATGCTTACGGGTGGTGCTTCACAGGCTTTACAGTTGCTTGCCGATGGCTGGATTGACCCCGGTGACGTGGTCCTGACGGAGGACCCCTCCTACTTGGGCGCACTACGTACGTTTTCGATCGCGGGTGCAACCGTGGTCCAGCTAGGTCTGTCCGCGGAGGGAGTGGATCTGAACGAAGTCGAAGCAATGCTGCGGACCAATGCCCGGGTGAAGCTTTTCTACGCGATGCCGGCATTTCATAATCCAACCGGGCGCCAGATGTCGTGCGACCACGTGGCGAAATTGGCGGCACTTCTAGCCCGCAGCGGCGCGCTCTTGGTGCAGGATCTTGTCTATGCTGAGCTACCCTATAACGGTCCAGTGCATTGGCTGGCGCCAGGCAACAACGTGGTCAATGTCCATAGCATCTCAAAGGTTGCGGGACCGGGGCTACGGGTAGGCTGGGTGCTTGCGGAGCCGGACATCATCAACAAGCTTGCGCACCTCAAACGCGACGGCGGCGTAAGTCCGGTTCTAAGCAATATCGTTTTGGGGTTGTTGCAATCGACCGCTTTTGACGCGCACATAACACGCTTGCGCGAGCACTACCGAGCGAAGCGAGACAGCGTACATTTGTTACTGCAGCGCAGCCGGATTTGCGAGCCGGAATATACTCGGCCAAGCGGGGGCTTCTCGTTCTGGATACGGCTTACCGCGGGTACGGATCCCGAGAGGTTTATTGAAGCTGCGAGCCGCGAGTACGACGTGCACCTTATAAATGGTCGCAACTATGGCCCACGAAGTGGCCGTCACGTGCGCCTGTGTTTCAGCTATCTTCCAATATCTCTCATTGAGCAGGGGCTGGAGCGCTTAAGTAATTTGCATGCTAATCTCTAGATGCGCGTGGTATGTTTATTCAAGAGCAGAGCTTTCCGATCAGGGACCGGGCCACACGTCCAGCCCCCAGCGCCGACACTTCTGAAGAGAGCGAGCTCGCGAAGACACAAATAAACTCGCTGTCCTGTTTTGTTGAGGGCCGGCAAGGTCGCCTTGGTGCGCCCCTAACCGACCTGCCCGTCAGTCGTCCAAGGCTTCGAAGAATTGTTCAATCTGTGTAAAGGGTGCTTGGCGCGTTCTGCTGATGTAGACGACCCGATCGCCGTCGCGTTGCAGCGCTCGCGCCTTTGACCTTCTCAGTCGTCCCGGGAGGAATGTCGCAGCCACCGCCTCCGGCCCGACATTCAGTCTTATGATGCCTCTTCGCCTGCAATCGATCCTGAGCCTTGCCGCCGCAAAGAAATCGAGCGCTGGGGCCGGCAACGTTCCGAACCGGCGCAGGGTTTCCTCCTCTAGCTCGTCCAATTCATCCTCGTCTCGGCACCTCGCCGCTCGAGCGTAGATTTCCAGTCGGACCGCCTCCGATTGCACGTAGCTCGCCGGCAGCATGTCGGCGATCGGCAGATTCAGCTCGGGGACCCATAGCTCGGCTGTTCTCTCCTTGCCCTCCGTGGCCAATTTCAAAAGATGGCTGTAGAGTACGGGTCCGAACACCTGTACATGGCCGGACTGCCGCTCCGAAAGCAGATCTCCCGCTCCTCTAAGGTCTAAGTCACGCGCACTTATCGCAAAACCGGCACCGGGTCTGCTAAACTCCTCCAGAATTGCCAGCCGCTTCTGAGATCGCTCTGAATCCGAATCGGTCAGCAAATATGCATATGCGCGTATGCCGCTGCGTCCCACCCTCCCCCTGAGTTGATGAAGTTGCGCAAGACCGAACCTTTCGGGCCAACAGACCACGATCGTATTTGCCCGCGGGATATCCAGTCCGCTCTCCACGATGTTGGTTGCGAGCAGAACGTCCGCGGCACCTTCAACGAAGGTCATCATGCGATCGTCTATTTCGTCCACGGATAACTTGCCGTGTAGAGACACGATACGAAGATCGGGCGCTGCGGATCGAACTCGCGCCAGCATCGGCTCGAGATCCTGAATTCGCGGACAGATCAAGAAGCTCTGTCCATGACGCCTCTGTTCGCGCAGCAATGCTGCGGCAATGGCAGCGTCTGACAGCGGCGCGATCTTGGTGACCACGGGAAGCCGATGCACTGGCGGAGAGGCAATGACGCTCAGATCTCGAAAGCCCGCGAGACCTGTCGCAAGTGTCCGCGGAATCGGCGTGGCGCTCATCCAAAGGCTATGAATGCCTCTGGCGAGTTCGGAAAGTTTCGCCTTCTCTGCCGCTCCAAAATGTTGTTCCTCGTCTATGATGATCAACCCAAGGTCGGCGAACTTCACGTCTTTGGACGCGAGCGCATGTGTTCCGACCACGAGTTTCAACCTTCCGCTCTTTAGAGCCTGCTTCGCTCCCCTTGTCTCTGAGGCCGAAGCAGCGCGCGACAGGCTACCCACCTCAATGCCGAACGGAGAAAAACGTTTGCGGAAAGTCGCAAGGTGCTGTCTTGCCAAGACGGTTGTCGGGACTGCGATCGCCACCTGCTTACCTGACAGCACCACAGCGGCCGCCGCCCGCAAAGCCACCTCAGTCTTCCCGAAGCCCACATCGCCGCAAATGACCCTGTCCATTGGGTGGCCAGACGCGAGATCTTCCAGGACCTCCCGAATGGCTTTGGCTTGGTCGACCGTAGCAAAATACGGAAAGCGCGCGACGAATCTCTCGTAGATGGGACCCGGTGGTACAAATTTCGGAGCCCGCCGGCGACGGCGCTGGCTGATGTGCTTAGATAGCCGCTTGCCGGCGGTTTGGATTTCCTGTTCCACCTGGCTGCGCCGAGCCCACCATGTACTTCCATCTGCCTTGTCCAAGGTCAGCTGGCCGAGCTCCGATGCATAAGGCCAGATCAGGGCAAGATCGGCGGGCGGCACGAGAACGGCGTCGTCTCCAGCGAATTTAAGCCTGATCATTTCGCGTGACGACACCTCCCCCGTAGCCACAATCTGCAGTCCACCCAGCAAGGCCACCCCGCGCTGCAGATGAACAACCACGGCGCCCAGTTCCGGTATGTCTGGATGGTTGAATGCGGCATTCCAGACTCTTGCCATGGGCTGAGGATGATGAGCCCTGCTGCCGAGCACATCGCAAGCAGTCACAACGATCGCCTGTTTTCGGCCCGGTACGACAAAACCTGCATCGAAATCGGCCAGAACCGCTGATTCACGCTTACGTCCGGCCGTCGCGTCCCTCCAATTCGCACAGCGCTCTGCCTTGATGCCGCTCATCCGCTCCATCACGCGCAGATCATCCTCCTGGGCCGCAACGAAAACCAGTCGCGAACCGGCGCGCCGCTTCTCATTGACGAATGCACGCAGCGCCTTTTTCGGTGATACGAGCTTCGAAAATTCAGGCGTACCGCCAAACCGCGACGTTTGAGCCAGAACGCTCATATGCCTGGTCGCCAGCTTCCATTCGCGTCGGCCGATATATTCGCGTTCTCTGTCAGTGCCGCCGCCGGCCTCTTCGATTGTGCTAAGCCAGTTATCAGCGTGGGCAGACACCCCCGCATCCGCGATCCACTTGGCCCGGCCACAGTAGTCGAACAGAGTCGAGCGTCTTCCGCGCTTACTCCGGAAATTCAGCCGCTCCGAGATCGGATCGACGACAAGCTCCTTTGCTTCGCAAATGTCGCGATGTTGTAACGGATCGAATGCCACGATCCGACGTATCACCTGATCGGAATGCTCTACTCTGAACGGCCCGAGTGCCCCAGCGGGAAAAATCTCGAATGTGTTTCCGTGAAATAGGGCATCGCCCGGGTAGACCGCCTCGTCATCAAGGTCGTAACCCAAGGCATCGAGGCGGGCTTGGAGTTCCTGCTCAGAAAACTTAGCGCCTCGCTTGAGGCGCAGGACTGCGCGAGCCCAACTCGCGGGCGCTGGTAGGCGCTCCATGACGGCCTCGACCGTGGAGATGAGCAGGACCGGCTTTTCAGGGTTGGCGAGCCGCCTCAGGACCGAGCTGCGTCTGCCAGCGATTTCGCGTGATGGCTCCATCTGATCGAACGGCAGAGTATTCAGTCTTGGAAAAACCAGCACATCGCATAGCGGGTCAAGAGCATGAAGGACGGCTCCCAACCGCTCGGCCCTATTCTCGTTTTCGGCGAGGAACACGATCCCTTTACGGCCCGACTTTTTCCACTGTTCGAGCAAATGGAGAGCCATCATGCCCAGGGGAGAGGAAGAGGACATCGCATTACGCGCTGGCGGAGATTTTCGCTTCGTCGCTCTGCTAGCGAATCGTATTGTCTTAGAACGGCTCATAGAACCCGCGTTTGATCCGCAACCCGGGGAGGCTCGTGGCGAATATCTTCCATCGAGATTTGAATCCTGGAGACTATGCTAAGGACGGCGTGCATACGCGAATCTCGTCGCGAACGCACGTCTCTAGCCTAATTTGTCTGGTGAATACTCGTCTTTCCGGTGAAAGATCGCGAGATGAGCCGTGCGGACGTTGGATTTCGTCGTGATGGCCGGATCCGGCAACGGGACCTGAGCACCGGACGAGGGGGCAGTCATTTCCACAGAGTAAATAGTTTCGATCCAAACAATCGATTTCTCAAATGGCCAAGTGTCTGGTCCAAAGCCCCTCGCCTGTTGATCAATGAGCCATCAGTTGTTGATGCAGTCAGCCTACCGCACATGGGCACGTGAAGCGGACCGATTGACTTAGCGCAACGACGCAGGAGGACCCAGCGGCCAAGCTGAGGGTGAAATAAGCATGGGACACTGACCGTTGCGGACCTCACTCCTGAAAAAATATTACGATGCCCGCCTGCCTTGGTACACCATCTATCCAGCAGTATCCCATTTCTCCGCCGCGGTCGGAGCCACGGCTTGTGAGAAATGGCTGGGCCATCTGCCGCCTGACGAGCCGGTATCGCTCTATCTCCACGTTCCGTTCTGCCGGTCTATCTGTTCGTATTGCGGCTTCCCGAGGACTATGACGCGCCGGGATGCGCCAATTCTAAATTTCCTGGCGGTGCTGCGTGAGGAGATCCGTTTGGTCGCGGAGCTAGCGCCCGAAGGACTTCCTGTCAATGACATACACTTCGGGGGCGGAACGCCGACCCTTATGAAGCCCGCCGAGTTCACGGATCTTATGGAACTCCTGCGCAGCCTGTTCGCATTCGGGAATGCGGCTAGCGTCGCGATCGAAATCGACCCGCGCACGTTCACCGTCGAGATGGCCGACGCTTTGACAACGGCCGGCGTGAATCGCGCGAGCCTCGGAGTTCAGACTTTCGACCGCACTGTCCAGAGAGCCATAAACCGGGTCCAGAGTGAGACGCAGACGGTCGCGGCTGTCGAAATTCTGCGGCAACGTGGAATAGCCAATATTAATTTCGACCTCCTGTTTGGTCTCCCAAACCAGACGGTGCAATCTTGCGTTGAAAGTGCGGCCAGGGCAGTGGCGATGCGCCCTGGCCGTCTCGCGGTTTTTGGTTACGCCCATGTTCCTTTCTTGGCGAAAAATCAGCGCCTGATTGACGAAGCGGCGCTGCCGGACGTCGCGGCCCGCGCGGAACAGGCCGCGGCGATGGCCGAAACTCTGGTTGCGGCCGGTTATCGCAAAATCGGGCTTGATCATTTCGCTTTACCGGAGGACGAGCTCGCGCTGGCACAAGAAGCCGGTCGTCTGCGGCGTAATTCCCTCGGTTACTCCGCGGACACTTGTAAAACCGTGATCGGTTTGGGCCCTTCGGCCATCGGCCGCCTCGGCGAGGGCTACGTCCAGAACGAAATTGCAACGGGTTCCTACAGCCGTCAAATCAGAGCCGGTCGTCTGGCGACATCAAAGGGCCATCGTCTCAGCAACGAAGACCGCCTGCGAGCCGAAATTATCGAGCGGCTGATGTGCGATTTGGAGGCTGACGTGCCGACGATATGTGCCCGCCACGGGTTTGATCCGCTTGCTTTTCTGGATTCGGCCGAGCGCTTGTTAATGCTCGCCGAGGACGAGATAGTGGACGTCAAAGAGGGCATCATCCGCGTGAGAGAGGAGCACCGATTCATTATTCGCGGGGTTGCTGCCGCACTCGATCAATATCTCGATCGCCCGTTGTGTTAGCAGGCAAACCAGTGTGGAAACTCCGAAAGCGTCACCAATATGCTCCAGTATATCGTTAGAAATGAACGCAGTCATCTCTTGCGGCTTCCGATAGCGGTTCACCGTGCTCTAATGATTTCCAGCTCGCTTGAGCTTGCGCCATAGATGGATGAGCTTGCCTTTGAGTTGATAGCAAAGCGCCTAATCCTGACGTATCTGCTCGGTGGGCCCCCAGCCACCACTCAAAAGTGGACGCCGGCCACAGATGACGCTCAGCGGTGTGTCGGAGCGAGCGGTTCATGCGCAACTCCGCTCCCTCAAAGCAGCTCGCTTGAAGCGCACCGAAAACACAGGATCACCTGCTGCACGTAGGCCCCGCGGGTTTTTCTCTTTCCCCTCACCGGACGTGAGCGGGAAAGAGTGTCCGAAACGGCCAGCTTTCGCTGCATGCCTCTTTAAGCCTGTCATCGGTCCTCGCTTCGCGCGGACCCGGTGGACGGAATTCTCGATGGCCTAATCCGCTGCCTCTCTGCTCTCGCTCAAATATGCCCGATAGGCGAGCGCAATCCCCTCTTGCAGCGAGGTGCGGGCGCGCCAGCCGAGCGCGGCCAGGCGACTGACGTCGAG
>NZ_AWZU01000075.1 GCF_000472385.1 Bradyrhizobium sp. ARR65 | reverse complement strand
GAAAGTAGGTTATCGACCTTACGTGCTTTCAATAGGTTAGGCGTGGCGGAAAAGTCACTCCTGACAACCCTGCCGCGAAAAAGCCGGTAACAGCTTTCAACGAGTCCAAGGGAATTGCAGAAAACTGCCCCGGTATGGTCCCTTGGATCTGTCGAGATGTTGTTGGTCGCTATCATTGTTGGTCCGACCGTACACCAGCCTATTGGTTCGAAGCATTACCTGCCCACGGCAGCAAGCTTGTTGGTACTCNCACTGCTGCGCCAAATTCAATGCCGCACAGCGGCTTCGTTCAATCCCCTCGATTCAATAAAATCGTGAACCGCTCTTAGTGCGATTCGCTCTGACACGAAGGTGGAAGCTTCGCCGTTGAAAGACTCAGCTCCTCGAATGCGAGCTTTGTTGAAACCATTATTAGAACTCCGGCGAGCGCAAAGCGGATGGCCGTCTCTGGGAGACGTGCGGCACTATAGCTTCCCACGAGAATGCCCGGCACGGAACCCATCAGCAGCACGCCCATGAGATGCCAATCGACCGTTCCAAGTACCCAATGCCCGGCGCCAGCAACCAATGTCAACGGTACTGCGTGTACAATATCCGATCCGACGATGGTCGACATTGGCAGACGAGGGTAGAGCAGAAGAAGCGCAGTGACGCCGACCGCGCCGGCCCCAACGGATGACATGGAGACCAGCACACCAAGCACGGCGCCGACGAGCACGGTGAAAATCGCGGTCGCATGGGTGTCGCCCCGCATCAGCGAACCGCGACAATGTTTAATAATCCACGGACGGACCACTAACGACCCCGCCGTGATCAGGAGCGCCAAGCACAGCACCAGGTTGACCAGACTGCGCTCAACCTCGCTCTTGAGATCGAACTTCCACAAGAGCAGAAGCGTCAACGCGCTTGCAGGGATACTTCCACAGCAAAGACGGAGTACGGCCGGCCAGTGAACCCTACGCGACCAACCGAGCACCACACCGCCGCTGGTCTTGGTAGCTGCTGCGTACAGCAGATCAGTGCCCACCGCAGTCGATGGATGCACCCCGAATAACAGAATCAATAGCGGCGTCATAAGCGAGCCACCGCCCACACCGGTCATCCCGACAAGCAGGCCGACGCCGAATCCCGAAGCGACGTAGAGCGGATCGATCACAGTCTGGTGTTCTCCGTTAGTCTGCAAAAGACTGGAATGGTTTCCTTGCTGATCGCAATGGATTGGAAAAGTCGAAGACGCGCAGTCATCCAGCAATGCTGGAGATATTTGCGGAGTTATGACGTCCGACCAACTAAGCGTTCTCGCGTTGAATGAAGCTACTTAATGTCGGCTGAATCGTATCGAGCTGCCGAGGGTGTCCGTGATGCGATCGCAAACTGTGCCATCACAGCCAAGCTCATTTCAAGGACAGGAAGCCGCGCTTAGCCAGCGTATCGACGACCTCATCAGCAAGCTGTTCGGGTTGCAGCCGGGCCGTCTCCAGATGGATCTCCGGCGCGGTCGGAGCCTCATAGGGCGCGTCGACACCAGTAAAGTTCTTGAGCTTCCCGGATCTGGCCTTGAGATAGAGCCCCTTCGGATCGCGCCGCGCGCACTCATCGATGGGAGTGTCGACAAACACCTCGATAAACTCGCCATCACCGACGAGATTGCGCACCATCTCACGTTCGGCCTTATAGGGGGAGATAAACGAGCAGATCACGATCAGCCCGGCATCGACCATCAATTTTGCCACTTCGCCGACGCGGCGGATGTTCTCCACGCGGTCGGCCTCGGTGAAGCCGAGATCGCGGTTGAGCCCGTGGCGGAGATTGTCCCCGTCGAGGAGCATGGTGTGGTGCGAGGCCGCAAATAGTTTCTGGTCGACGACGTTGGCAATGGTCGACTTGCCGGCGCCGGATAGGCCGGTGAACCAGATGATGCAGGGCTTCTGGTGCTTGAGTGTGGATCGCTCCTGTTTGCCGATCGACAACGGCTGCCAGGCGATATTGGTCGCGCGCCTCAAGGCAAACGCGATCATGCCGGCGCCGACGGTGAGGTTGGTGTAGCGGTCGATGATGATGAAGGATCCGGTGCGTCGGTTCACTCCATAGGCATCAAAGCTGACGGGCAGGGCGGTTGCGATGTTGCAGAAGCCGATCTCGTTCAGACCGAGCGTGGTGGCCGCCAAATGCTCGCGCGTGTTGACGTCGATCTTGTACTTGACGGCAGTGATGCTGCCTGAAGACACCGTCTGCGTGCCGACCCTGAAGGCATAGGAGCGGCCGGGAACGATTGCCTCCTGATTCATCCAGATCACGTGGGCGGCGAACTGGTCGGAGACCTCGGGCCGCTCGGTAGGCCGCGCCAGGATATCGCCCCGACCGACGTCGATCTCGTCGGCAAGCACGATGGTCACGGCATCGCCGGCCCGTGCTATCGGCAAATCACCATCATGGGTAACGATCCGGCCAATACGCGAGTTGCGCCCTGAGGTCGCGACCACGATTTCGTCGCCGACCCCAATATTGCCGGACGCCACCGTGCCGGCATAGCCGCGGAAGTCGAGGTTGGGGCGGTTCACCCATTGCACAGGAAAGCGGAAGGGCGGGCTGGCGGTCTCGGACTGGATGTCGATGCTTTCGAGATAATCCAGGAGGCACGGGCCACGATACCATTCGGTCTTGCCGGAGTGCTCGGTGATGTTGTCGCCATAGCGCGCCGAGATCGGGATCGGCGCAATCGAGGTGAAGCCGAGCGCGGATGAGAAGGCGACATAGTCGTCGATGATGCGGTCGAAAACCTCTTTCCGGTAGTCGATGAGATCGATCTTGTTCACCGCGAGCACGACATGGCGGATGCCGAGCAGTGAGCAAATGAAGGAATGGCGCTTGGTCTGCACCAGCACTCCTTTGCGGGCGTCGACCAGGATGATGGCAAGCTGGGCATTGGACGCGCCTGTCGCCATATTGCGGGTGTACTGCTCGTGGCCCGGTGTGTCAGCGACCATAAAGGAGCGTCGCGGGGTCGTGAAGAAGCGGTAGGCGACGTCGATAGTGATGCCCTGTTCGCGCTCGGCTTCGAGCCCGTCGACCAGGAGCGCAAAGTCAATGTCCTCGCCGGTCGTGCCGTGCTTGATGCTGTCGCGCGCGAGCGCCTGCAGCTGATCCTCGTAGATCATCTTGCTGTCGTGCAGGAGCCGGCCGATCAGCGTCGACTTGCCGTCGTCCACAGAGCCACAGGTGAGAAAGCGCAATTGGTCCTTCGTCTCGGCGGGACGGACCTGGTGGAAGGCGTCCGTATCCATCAGAAATATCCTTCCCGCTTCTTCTTCTCCATCGAAGCGGCCTCATCGCTATCAATCAACCGTCCCTGCCGTTCCGAGACCTTCGCAACCTGCATCTCAGCCACGATCTCTTCAATCGTGGTCGCCTCGGACTCGATCGCGCCGGTTAGGGGGTAGCAGCCCAGGGTGCGGAAGCGGATCATCTTCATTTCAGGGCTTTCGTGCGGCGCGAGTGGCAGCCGCTCGTCGTCGACCATGATCAACGTGCCGTTTCGGCGCACCACGGGGCGCTGTTTCGCGAAATAGAGCGGGACGACCGGGATTTTCTGCAACATGATGTATTCCCAGACATCGAGCTCCGTCCAATTCGACAGCGCGAACACGCGCATGGTCTCGCCCTGGCGAATGCGCGTGTTGAATAGATTCCAGAGCTCCGGTCTCTGGTTGCGCGGATCCCAAACGTGTCCCGGCGACCGGAACGAGAAGATCCGCTCCTTGGCTCGACTTTTCTCCTCATCGCGCCGCGCACCGCCAAACGCGGCATCAAACCCATGGAGGTCGAGCGCCTGCTTGAGGGCATCGGTCTTCATGACCTGCGTGTGCAGGGAGGAGCCAGAATCGATGGGATTGATGGCGCGCTCGAGGCCTTCCTTGTTGATATGCACGATCAGATCGACACCGAGCCGCTTGGCCGTTTCGTCGCGAAAGCTGATCATCTCACGGAACTTCCAGGTCGTATCGATATGCATCAGCGGGAAGGGCAGCTTTGCGGGGTAGAAAGCCTTCACCGCCAGATGCAGCATCACGCTCGAGTCCTTGCCGATCGAATAAAGCATCACGGGCTTTTTGAATTCGGCGACCACGTCGCGCATGATCTCGATGGACTCGGCCTCCAGGCGCCGCAAATGCCGGGGCAGCGTGTGGGCCACTCGCTTGGTGATGTCTTGTGCGTTCATTTCGGAGGATGCCGGGGCGTACCCAAATGATTAAATCGCCGTCTGGATGGTGGGCTGGTCATAGCGCGTGGGCAGCCGTCGAGCTCGTGACGACGCGGCAAGGGCCAGCAGAAGGGTGCGGCATTTGCACCACTGCAGCACAATTTGCAAGCTTGATCAGATCGTGAGACGACTCATGCTCCCTACGGGAACGGAGCGATGGCGCCATTATCTTTTCGGCTCTCAGAGGAAAATTATTTGCTTCGACTCGACCTCGAATGTGCGGGCCATATCGGTCACGCTTGCTTCAGACTGCTCAGGCGCCGATCCGACAGGCAGACCGCAGGAGTCTCCTCGCGACGATATTGAAATGATGCGCAGGAGTCTGTCGGTCCTGACCAATTTCACCGTGTGAACGACTTTTTGAGCGCATCCGGCCTGCGATCGGCATCATCCGGCACCTTGACGCAGCGGCTGCAGGTGTAGTCCGTGCAATAGATCAGCACGTTGCGCGCGTCAGCAGCGCGCATCTCCCCGAAGGGGTCTTTTGTGGGCAGGTCATGGAAACGACGGCTCTATTCGTTGACGGGTGTCGAGTCACCAATCAGTTCGTCAACGAACTTTTGCGGCAGTCGGATTGCACCCTCGCGCTCGGGAAATGTGCCTGTCTTCTCCCGATCGCGGAAGTTCACTGACCACTTCTAACCACTCGGAGACAACGTTCTGCCGACGCTATACTCGACGCCAAGGTATTCCATTTTCCAAGGATTCCTTCAACTTGATCTAGGATACACCCGAATTGGCTATAGCCGGGGATCGTTTCGCGTTGAAGAGTCGGACCGCCGCTGCTGGGGGCCAAAACGGAGATGTCCGATGGGTGTGGCAGGCTGGCGGTTCGCGCATATGAAAGGTACTCTCCGCGTCCGGGCAGTGGTTGTCGGCGTGCTGGAAGAGTTGCCGTTTATCTGCCCGGCAGTGGTCGCAATCGGCTCTCTAATCATGATCGGAATCACGCTCTGGAACGATTGGCCGCAGTGAGACGGGCCGCCGTACAGGCCGCCGAGAAGCCGCATGACGCCCGGTATTTAGGTTGGCCGTTTATTCGGCCGAGCTGGTCCGGATAGCGACTGAGGTTGCTTGGAACCATAGCTCGCGAGAGCCCCCAAGCAACTGGGAGTTGATCCTGCTGGATTGTGGTAGCAGAATGTCAGGGTCTATCTATTGGATAGCACTTAAGTACAACGCGGGAGGAAGACGCAAATGTCACCGCGCAAAGGTGGATTTCGGCACCTGATTTACTTTATCGATGGGACGTGGCTTTGGCCCGGTAGCGATAGAACACTGGACGTCTATTCTAACATCTATCGTTTGAACACGCTGCTCAACGCAGACGACGCGACCGGACATGCACAAATCATTCACTATTCGCGAGGGCTTGGAGCCGTCACCGGCATACGCAAATACACGTCCGGGGGATTTGCGTATGGGATAGATGAGCTGGTCGCTGACCTGTACATAAACATCTGCTCAAATCATGAGCCCGGTGATAAACTCTACATTTTCGGCTTCTCGCGCGGGGCAGTTGTTGCCCGCGCCCTTTCGGGTCTCCTTTCAAAGGGCATCTTGGATGCGCGGCACGTCAACATGTTCGCGCATGTGTGGGCCGATTACATCGGCGCAAACGAAATTACCGTGCCCGGACTCCCAGGAGATGTTCGCTCCAAGATCTCAATTGCCGAATACAAAGCCAAATGCTCTGAAACGAATCCCAAAATCGAATTCCTAGGCGTTTTTGATACGGTTGCTGGCGGCCATGGTCTCACCGAGGTCGCGCAAAGGCTGCGTCTCAATGAGCGCAAAGTGGACGCGAACGTCAAGAACGCTGTCCAGATACTCGCGATTGACGAACAGAGAAATTTTTTCAGGCCTATCATGTGGACGGGAAAACGCGACCCGAAAACTTATCTTGAGCAGATCTGGATGCCCGGCGTTCACTCCGATGTGGGGGGCGCCTACGGAAACAGAATTCTTGGCAACATAAGCCTCCTTACCATGATCGACAGGGTCGTCGAGAAGACGGATCTCAGTTTCGACAAGGAGGAATGCGCGCGATATCTAGCCAAACCACCTGCCGGAACGCTTCCCCTGATCCACAACGAATACACTAGATGGTGGACGATGTTCTCACCGTCCCCACAACAGCGCTCCGTGGACACAGAAATCGAGCAATTTATTCATCCCTACGCGAAATGGCTGGACCGGCAAGTGGTCATCTATAAGGGTCATACGAAACACGTGCGGTATTCACTGCCGGAACACTTCGCTCAACTTCCTGTCGCGCCCGAGACCATATCCGGCATCTTCAAAGGTTTGGTGCCGACCTAGAGCGGAGTCGTTAGCGGCATAATGCGTTTTTTTCACTCGCGCTCGGTCTCAAGCACCGCAGGTGCGGCTGAGCGCGCAAGGTCCTCCTGGCAGAGCCGCCTGTGAGGCGAGGCCGGAGGGATGCAAAACTGCATAGCGCAATTCCAAAGCCGTCACTTGCTCGCGCAGGGTTGTATCCGCGCCATATCCGGCATCCATCAGTAGCACGCCACGCTCAATGGCCGCTTCACATGCCGATCGGATTTGCTCAAGGGGATCTCGGGCTTGATCTTGAAGGCAACATTCTTAGGCGCACCGGCCTTCTCTCGACCTTCCTCGTCCTCGGCCCAGCTCTGGGCAAATACAAACGATAGGCGATCGGCAGGCTCGCATGGTGATCGGCAATCGACGGGGAAACCGCCAATTGGCAATTGTCTTGCTTCAAAATACGCCCACGACTTTCTGACTGAGTAAGGCTAGTACTCTTCATGCTCAGTACCGCGTTTGGCCCGACGATGCTGGCTGGCCGGGTTTGTCGGAATGAACGCGCATCCGCAATCCCAATTGCCTCCTCCTAACCCAATAGATCTTTCATGTTTATCGCGGGGTCTGCGAGTGCCTCCGGCTTGGGGCTAACTCGCCTACTGATCATGATCTCGGCAACACGTATTTCCCTCGCTATCGGGCCCAGGCTCCCGAATCCGCATGCGGCCACCAGGCGTCCGTCGGCGGCTAGATAAAACAAGATCTGGCCCCTCGCGCCGAGGTTTCTAGTTACGGGAATGTCTCCTTCCGAACACAGTCCGGCGATTTGCAGCGTCTCATCGTATTGATCCGACCAAAACCAAGGAACGTCCTCGCAAGCACGGTTCTTACCTAGCATGTTCACCGCCGCCGCCACACCTTGCTGCTGCGCGTTGCGCCAGGCCTCCAGCCTGATACGCTTTTTATAGAGACGATGCGGAAACGAACAGCAGTCACCCGCCGCGAACACGTGCGGATCCGAAGTCGCGAGCGTCTCGTCCACAACGATGCCGTCGTCGACGGCTAACCCCGCCGCTTGCGCAAGTTCGACATTCGGCCTCGCGCCAACCCCAACGATCACCAGATCGGCCACATGCGAGCGACCACCTGCCATCACCACGTTGTAACGTCCTTCGCTGCTATCGATACGTTCGACGATCGCGCCTATGTCGATGCGCACACCAGAACGTTCGTGCTTGGCCCTGATCAGCTCAGCCATAGAAGCTGGTACTGACCGCGTAAGCAGCCGCGGTCCTGCCTCAACTACGGTCACCGAAGCACCTCTGGAGACCGCACTCGCGGCAACCTCTAGCCCGATGAAGCCGCCGCCGATCACGACCACTTCGTATCCTTGGCCAATGACTTGGCGGATGCGCATGGCGTCCGCGTATGTGCGCAGTGTCGCCACATTGGCTCCTTCGGCGATCGGAATGCTCAGTTTCCGAGGTCGGGCTCCCGTAGCCAGCAGGAGCCGGTGATACGCTATCGCTGATCCGTTTGAGAGCGTGACCATATTGGCCGCGCGATCAATTGAAGCCACTTCGCTTCCCTGGAGATAAGCGATCCCAAGCTCGTCAAGGCGTTCTGACGTGACAATCAACTTGGGTCCAGGGATCATCTCGTCAATCAGCGTCGCCTTCGAGAGAGGTGGGCGCTCATACGGCAGCATAGTTTCATTGCCGATTAGGACCACGATTCCTCGCCAGCCGCATTCGCGCAGGGCGACGGCAGCGGCCGTGCCGGCTTGGCCCGCTCCAGCGATCACTATCGTGGATTGCTCGCTCAAGCGACGGAACCAGTTTCGACAGACGGCTGCGCATCGTTCGCCGTACTTTCGAACAGGTTGCGCACCAGCGATTTGAGCAGAAGAGCTTCCTCGCAGCGATCGGTGGTGTCCTTGCCGTGGCGATCGCTAATTGCATAAGGCGGCGGGCCAAGTTCGCACGCGAAAGTGAGACGGGCATCCGCACCAGCGCGTCTTTGCCAGCTCTTGAAGCCGTGTTTCCACCAACGGAGGAAGAGATCCAGCCAGATTTTGTGTTGAGGGAATGTGATCTCGACCTGTATCTGCTCGCGAGACCCAACGCGGCCATGAAATGCCCCGCTGCGGTCGAGCACTTGCCGCACCAGCAATTCGTCTTCGTCCGAAATCGGATACCAGAATTCGCGGCCCAGCAGGAGGTGCGAGAGATCAGCAAGCATGCGCATCTCTGGAAGCTGATCCATCAGGTCGAGTGTGAAGAAGAGGTCCGTCGTCATCCTGTTACGATGCGTTTCGAAATAGATCGGCATGTCCGCATCTTGGGCCACCCTGATCCAGCCTTCCAGAAGTGGGATATAGTCGGCGACACGGCGCGGGCGGATGTCAGGCTGGACGTTGAGATGCAAGACTCCGGGAAGCACATACCCTCGACTGCAAGTCCCGAGCCGGCTAGGGCACGTGCAATCAGGGCGACGCGCGCAGGATCAGTACATGAGGTGCTGATGCCGTCGAACCCTGCTTCCCGGATCATCGCTATGTTCTGATCGATGGAACGTTCGACCCTATCGGGCCGACGCCGTTCCATTGCCCAAAGTGACTGTAGTATAGGCAAGCTCCGCTTCGACATTGTCCTGCTATTCCGGCTTTTGGCTCCGCTCAGAGCTTGATGAAGACGGTGCCGTTCTCGACCCTGACCTCGTAGCTGCGCAGCTTAACGCATGCAGGCAATGCACGCGACTCGCCGGTTCGGTAATCGAAGGTCCCGAAATGTTTGGGGCACTCGATGATGCCCCCATCAACGATGCCGTCCGCAAGATGGACTTTCTCGTGAGAGCAGTGGCCGTCAATTGCGAAGTAGTCTCCATCCGGAGAGCGAACGATTACAAACGTGCGGCTGCCATGATCGAAGCGGAGAGCCTCTTCCGGCATCAATGCATGAGTAGCGCAGGCCGCAACCCACTCACCTTGGCTATTCATTTGGTATTCCTTTGGATCAACTCGCACCGATCTCTCGGCGCTGGTGGGCGGAAGGGAAGCACCTAAGTGTTCATCACTTATTACAAGACTCGGACACACCTTATGTTCTGTCTGATCAACTCCAGAGCTAGTTGCCGCGCGCCCACTTCTTGGCTTTTACGCGCCTATACATCCTCTCATCGGCTTCCGGAGAACCGTCGTGAGCTGTGCCGAACCACTCGTCGAGCGGGATGCGCCGCTCACCGTAGTTCACTTCGAAATACTTGTGATGCAGGTAGTGATAAAAGTTGTCTGTGTTGATCGCCTTGCCGTCGTCCACGACTACTCGGTCGAAACCAGTATGGGACTTCGCCGGCGATAACCCCGCGTGCATCAGCTGAAACATCGCATGCAGCGGGTGCGAGGGCACGACGAAATGGATCAGCACGCCGGAAAAATACGCGATGTGCTCCAGCGTAGAGGCTGACAAGCCGGACCAAGGTCCCGGGTTAACGTTCTTGTGGTGAACCTTATGCACGATGTGGTACAGAGGTCCCATATGAATGAGCCGGTGAATCAGATAGAAGTGCAGCTCGCGCCAAGCCGGCATCACCAGCACAAGGGCGGCGCAGTACATCGGGTGCGTGCTGAAATCGACGTGGGGCAAATAGCCGTTAGCGTACATCCGCCAGGTGAGGGCCTCGTAGGCGGTCCATACCGGTACGCCGCTACACATAGTCCAAAACACGTTTTCGGCTGTCTGGCTTCCGAACATGAAGACCGTATTATTGGTGTCGGGCCACCTTGCATTGTACTTGAAGTTGGTTTGCTGACGTCGTTGCACATAGAGAATGAAGTGGAAGCTGCCATAGACAAGGACCGTCAGCCCGGCATTGCGCAGTAAAAGGAGCAAAA
Organism: Bradyrhizobium sp. ARR65; assembly: GCF_000472385.1. Classification (GTDB taxonomy): domain Bacteria; phylum Pseudomonadota; class Alphaproteobacteria; order Rhizobiales; family Xanthobacteraceae; genus Bradyrhizobium. Next base: position 13,013 of record NZ_AWZU01000075.1, on the reverse strand, counting down.
TCCAGTCAGTGCGGAACTCCCGCATCGTATCAAGCGCGGGTGTCAGATACATCCACGATACGAGCGAGATCGCGAAATACAGGGTGTTCCAAGGCAGGAGGTACCCCGGCAACCAACGAAGAATTTTCTTCGGTTGCACCGGCCAGACAAAAATCGGCGCCCGCTCTGGCCTCTTGTTCGGCGTCCAATTCCCGCGTTTGTCGCGCGCGCCGTATAAGGTGTCGTCCATATTTGTCTCAACTCCCACGGATTTTTGGATGAGGCGAGCGAAATTCTCAGGTGTCGAGAAATCACGCTTTCCGCCGATATAGCTCGCACGAGTGTGCCGACCAGCAATCAAAAGCCCCTTTGCTTCAGCGTTGACATAAACGCGGCGAATTCATCGTCGTCGATTTGCGTGGACTCCTGCGGCCCCGGAAACGCATTCGCATTGACGTCAGCGCGGAATGCACTGAGAGCTTTCACACGCTCTTGTTTGACGCGCTCTTGCGCTGCTTGCAGGTTTCCATAGCTCCGAGCGTGCCGCGGCCGCCGGCCTTCGCCGCCACATATGTCCTCAGTGAAGAGAAAGATCACGTCCGCATCAGCTCCAGAGCCAAGCGAAACTGTCACCAGTGCGGTCCGCCCACGTAGCTCTGCCATGACTCTGGCTGGGATTAGCTCGCATTCCACTGCAAACGCGCCGGCCTCTTCTAGACGGCGGAAACGATGGAAAAGCTCCATGGCTTCGTCCGCATTCTTGCCGAAAGCGCGAAGCTTTCCGACCCAGGTCGATTTCCTTGGAACGAGACCCAGGTGACCCACAACCGGAATGTCCTCGGCCGCGAGCATCGAGACCGTTGGCATACCGCGCGCGGTGATCACGGCATCGGCGCCGTCGGTCAGCGCCTTCAACGCGGTGCGTAGGATATCGTCCTGGGTTGCGGCATCGGCAAAGCCCAGCGCCGCTGTGACGAAAAGTCGCTTCGAGCCCTTGCGCACGGTCTCCACGTTGCGGGCGCGGGTAACCAGCATGTCGATACCGGATTCTTCCGCGGCCGCTGCCTCCTCCGCCGTCTCAGCGGTGACCTGAGTATAGCGCTGGCCTGAGTCTCTGGCGGCGCGCAGATCGGCTACCGTCACCGAGCGCTCTGCTTCGCGCGCGGCCCAATCGTAAATCCGCGCCATCTTGCTAATCACTCATTATGTGCTTGCCAAGTGTACGGCGCGCCGATTCCGCGCTCGTCGAAGTGTGACGAGCGGCGGCCGTGCCACCGAGCAGGGGCGCATCATCCCTCGACCACACGGCGGTATGGAAAGTGCTCAAGCCAGGGGCGATTACCCCGCCCGTGTCTCCATGCCTGGGATGTCCTGCAGCGATGGCGAAACTGGGCCGCAAAAAGGAGCGCGGCGGCTTGCGGCATTCTGGTTTAGGGACCACTCCAATTTCGCTGTTGGTCCTTTCAGCGATGGTGCAGTCTAAACCGGCGCTTGAAAGCTTTTTGTCCAACTTCATTGCTTCTTCAACCCTATGCGAAAAGTGTACGATACATCTCATCGGCTGCTCTGCGCGTTGCCATGCCCGGAATGACCCCGAGTTTGGTACAGACCAGCGCGCCGCAGCAAACCCCGAAGCGCGCAGCATTGATCACATCCCAGCCTTCGGCCAGAGCCACGGCGAAGCCGGAATTAAACGCGTCGCCGGCCCCCGTGGTATCCACTACCTCGACCTCGGCAGTCGGGATGGCTTCGTCGATCGTGTTGGTGACGACGAGCACGCCGCGGTCGCCAAGGGTTACAATCACATTGGCGGCGCCGCGCCTGCGCAGCAGCTCGACTAGCTCGCGCGAGGGCCGCGGATCGTCGGGCCGCAGACCCAGCAGAATACGGAGTTCGCTTTCGTTCGGTGTCAGGTAATCCACCAACGGGAAAATCTCATCTGGCAGCGGCGCGGCAGGGGCCGGATTGAGGACAGTTATCTTGCCGTGTTTCCGGCCTAGCTCCATAGTCCGCATAGCCACCTCGACCGGAGGCTCGAGGACGGCCATGACGACGTCACTTTCCCGAATGCAGCTCTCAGCACGATCCACAAAAGCTCGATCCATGGCGTTGGTGGCGCCATAGTCCATGATGATGAAGTTCTCACCGCGTTCATTGAGAATGATGAAACCAACGGCCGTCGGGCTTTCTGCGCTTTGCTTGACATGCGCTGTACGAACCCCTTCGGTCTGGTAGAGATCCATTGCAATATCGGCGAACTTGTCTTGGCCGATGATAGCCACTAACGAGGAGTCCGCCCCCAGCCGCGCAGTTGCAACGGCCTGGTTTGAGCCCTTGCCGCCAGGTCCCATATCGAAGCTGCTGCCGAGCATCGTGACGCCGAAGACCGGGATGTTCGGAGCGCGAATGGTAAGTCCTACCGCGAAGCTGCCGACGACGGTGATCCTCGGTTTGCTCATCAATTCCTCCCGGGAGCGATGCTTGAGGCCAGCGCAATCGTGTCGATTGCCTGCACGCTATCTGAACGCGGAAAATAACCGTGCTCAACGTGTTGGTGCAGTTGGCGCGCGGTCAGTATCAGCACCGGCTCCTCCCTGGACTCTCGCAGCAATCGAAGGATGCAAAACGTGCATCCAGGATTCCAATCGGCGAGTTTGTTGTTACTCGTTATCAGCGAGCCTAGATGTGGAGTGCGCGAGTGGAAATGGACAAAGCACGCTCCGATTTATATAAAACGCGCATGACATTGCCGCTGCAACGCACTGTTTTTCCTGAGAGCCATCAGTACGTGCTTGCTGATGCCGCCTGGACTCGCTGCGCCTTTACGGTTCTGCGAGCTGGGAAAGCCATCACCGCGCGCGACCACCACATCGCGCGAGATAGCTATCCGGGTCAGGATATTCTCTACTGCACGGCGGGGCGTGGCTTCGTCTCGAGCGAGGGCAGGACATTGAGTGTTGGGCGCAATCAGTTGATTTGGATTGCGAACGAGACGCCACATGCACACTGGCCGGACGAAAGCGATCCGTGGACCGTTCTATGGGTGCGGATCGACGGGCCGAACTGTGCGGCCATTCGGCGAAAAGTGTTCGGCGCCCGCGCAACCCTCGTCACGATATTGGTGCCGAAAGACATCGAACGGTGGTTTGGGAATCTCTTTGATGTGTTGCGCGCCAGAGATGACAATGTTGATTTGGCCCTCAATCACCTTGTGGCGGAACTGCTACACTTGATCGCAGCACCTTCATCTCAGCATGGTGAGTCTCGTCTGCCCGCTCCATTACGTACCATCGTCTCAAAAATGCGGCAGGCCCCGCAGCGCTCTTGGCATGCCGAGGAACTGGCCTCCGTTACCGGCCTCAGTGCAGCACAGACGCGTCGGCTATTCCAAAGACACCTACAGATCAGCCCAAGGCGGTGGCTGCTTCGAGAGCGGATCATGATGGCGCAAAAGTTGCTCTTAGAAAGCGACGCGGGGCTCGCTGCTATCGCCGAACGCTGCGGTTTCTGCGACGTCTATCACTTCAGTCGTGAGTTTAAGCGCAGCACCGGCACCAGCCCTCGAACTTGGCGGCGGGCCGAAGGGAATTGAGTCGTTTAACAGGCACCCACCACGAAAGGGTCAAGTGTTGGCGCCTTCTTAGGTGATAAAGCGGCTCGAAATGAACTGAGCTTAACGTCGCTAGTGTTGCCCTGTTGCGAGCGCTTCAAAAGCGACACCTTGTCGTGCTCGCGCACAACCCGTTCGGTGCGGTGATCCCGGTATAAGTCTTAAGCTCTGGGGACTGTCGTCGGTTGCCCTCTATCGAGCGATCCGGTTCGGTCGGTGAATTCGATCTGTCAGACAGAGTCATCGGCGTGTACCGCCGATTTGATAAAATTGCCTGTGCTGATGCAGGTAGTCCAGAGATCATCGTACGATTGCTTCATGCTGGCCAGAGGGCGTGTGATTTGGGTGGCTCGGGCCATTCAGCCTTCTTCACAATGGTATGCGCGACGAATGTAGTGAGATGGAACGGCGTTCGACGCCGAGCGTCGGAGTCACGACACTCTGTCGAACCAGCGACGGGCGCTAAATGGGAATAGGCAAGAGAAATCAGTAAGTGCCGTTTGGCACGCAGCTTGAAGTGCGGGCTGACGTGTGCCGGCGTCTTGCAATAATAGGTGATCTTGGAATGAGCGTCCCCAATTTGACGAAACGAGCAAATGCCCTCGGAACCGACAAGGGTGATGAGGTGGGCCACGCCCATGGATATACGAGCTTCTACTCTTTTCTGTTCGAGGAATTCCGCCATGAGCCCTTCACAATGGTCGAGATTGGGCTGCAGCATGGGCACGGTTCTCTCGATCCCGATGTACTGCTAACTCGCAAGGTCTCCGACATTCCATCTATTAAGATGTGGCTGGAGTTCTTTCCCAAAGCCGAGGTCGTCGGCTGTGACATCTCCGATTTTAGCGCCTTTAAGTTGGACCGCTTCCGGTTCGAGCGTGTTGACATGGGCGATGCCCTAGCCCTGGAACGTCTTGCGAGCTCACTCCCGCCCGTGAGGATCATTATCGAAGACGCTTCGCACGCCGCTTACCACCAGCAGCTTGCTCTCGCAAAGCTCTTTCCCATCGTCGAGCCTGGTGGCTTTTACTTTATCGAGGATCTGCACACCACGCACGCGATTGCAGCAAGACTACCGTCCTGCAATCCTAGCGAGGCCGTCATTGAGAAGTTCGCGCAGACGCGCCAGTTTGACATTCCGTTCCTATCTGGAATCGAGCGCAGAAACCTCGAAACCTCGATCCGGAAAATGTTTATTCATCGCAACGATAAGGGGGGCGTCAACGGCTGGAGCATGAAAATGGTTGGATTTGAAAAGTATTAGGTCATCTGATCGGCGAAAGCATGATCCAGCCTTTTTTGTAGCAGCCCGGGGGCTGGATCAACTTGTTAGCAGCGATAATCATTGCACTGGACGGAGTTGCGTGCGTGGTCTCGTGACGTCTCAACGAAATGCGTCGGCCCAAGCAGCGCAAGGGAGCCCTCAAGACCGACCTTGCTTGCCCGAAAATGATTGCAAACGGCGAGACCGGCCCCCGCGTGTTTCGATGGCTCTATCCCTGAATAGGGCCTTTTCTGGGATCCCGCTCGACTTCGTGCACCACCGCATCCCCCGCGGGTAGATATCGATCAAGGCAGTAATTTATAGTTCCGCTTTCGGCAACTCGGCGGAATCCTCCCAGCGCGCGAACTGATTCATTGTGAAGACCGCTGCGTAGAGGCGAGGGAGCATCCTGATGCAAGGATTGCGAACGGGAAGTCGTTCCACCAAAAATTAGACAACGTTGAGGTGACGAGTAGGAGGCTTCTGAAAGGCTGCGAAAAGACGGTACGTAGACTTCCCGGGCCGGGCCTGCGGGAGCAGCTGGGCGGTCTTTTCACCAGATCTACCCAATTTTACCCAAACGCAGCGTTCCCGAATCTTATACCCGGGTTCAGCCCGGTCTAAGACCGCCTGGTGTTTAGAGTAGTCCGGGAGGGAAGATCGTGTCTCACCATTGCACGGACGACCAGAGGTCAGTCCGGGATGGTAAGCCGGCCCAGCTTGCGGGCGCGGTCGCGATCGTCGCGACGCTAGATACCAAGGCCAGCGAAGCGTCTTACCTTGCGGGTATCATCGAAACGTGCGGCCGCAAGACCGTCCTGATCGACACGGGTACATCAAACTTGGTTGTCGGGGATAAACCGACCGGCGGCAACGGTGCCCGCGTCGCCTCGCCTGCCGCGCTCTTGAAAGAGATAGCTGCAAGCACGCGCAAAAAGGTTGGCAGCCTCCTGCAATCTGGTGCGATCAGTGCGATCGTCGGGATAGCGGGCGGCAAGGGGAGCGCAGTTTTCGGCGAGGTCGTATCGGATTTGCCTTATGGCTTCCCCAAGTTGCTCGTGAGCAGCGCCAGGCCAGCGCTACTCGCCGAATTGGCCTTTCATAACGATATCATCCTCTATCCGACCCTGGTCGATCTGCTCGGGATCAACGTCTTTACCGCGCGCGTGCTGGAGAATGCAGGGCGTGCCATTGCGGCCATGCAGCATGCGCCCGCCCAACATGCGCGTAAAAGGAAGACCGTTGCGATCACGGCCTTCGGTGTGACGACCCCTGCAGCAAATCACTGCGTGGCGCGCCTTGCAGATGCCGGCGTAGATGCGATCGTCTTTCCTGCCAACGGAGCTGGCGGCCGCAAGATGGAGCAGCTCATCGCGGCCGGCGAATTCGACGCCGTGATCGATCTAACAACAACCGAGCTGGCTGACGAAATCCTTGGGGGCGCCGCGAGCGCCGGTTCGGATCGGCTCAAGGCAGCGGCGGCGCATTTGGTCCCGCAAGTGGTCGCGCCCGGTGCGGTCGATATGGTCAATTTTGGTCCGCCATCCAGCGTGCCTGATCAATTTCGCGGCCGGCAGCTCTATTCCCATACACCCTACACGACACTCATGCGCACAACGGCTTCGGAGAACGCGACCATCGGTTGGCTCACGGCCGAGCGGCTGTCGCAAGCTGAGGGACCTGCAATCGTCTTTTGGCCCGCGAAGGGCGTTTCCGACTATGACCGCGAGGGCGGCATTTTCCGTGATGTTGATGCCGACAAGGCTTGGCTCGATGCGGTCAAGCGCAACGTCCGCCCGGGAATCAAGGTATGTGAACTGAACTGCCACATCAACGATCCAGAATTCGCCGAGGCCGCCGTGACGTGGATCCTCAAACAGTTGAGGCAAGGAGGCTCATTCGATGCGGATGTTTGAGCGAGCCGAAATCCTTTCTAGGATCGCACGCCAGGTGGGGGATCGGAGAGCAGTTCTTGCAGCCGGGAGCAGCTGCGGCCTGGTCGCGAAGTGTGCCGTCCTCGGAGGGGCCGATATGCTGGTGGTCTATAGCACCGGGCTGTCACGCCTCATGGGTCTTCCGACGAGCCGGATCGGCGATTCCAACGCGCGCACGCTCGAGCTTGCAGCAGAAATCCGCAACGTCGTCTCTTCTGTGCCCGTGATCGGCGGCGTCGAAGCGTGGGATCCCCTTCGGCTCGATCTTGATGCGCTTCTCGACAAGTTTTGGGCTGCTGGCTTCTCCGGCGTGATCAATTATCCAACCATCTCGACCATGGGTGAAAAATGGCGTGACCGGCGCGGCCGCGTCGGGCTCGGCTTCGAACGCGAGCTCGAGATGGTCGCGGCTGCCCGCAAGAAGAACATCTTCTCGCTTGCCTATGTCGCTAGTCCCGAAGACGCCAAAGCCATGGCGAGTGCAGGTGCCGACTGCATCGTCCCCCATGTCGGCGCAACCCGTGGCGGGCTCGCGGGCAATGAGGAGGGGCAGTCCATTCGAGAGGCGATCAGGCGCATCAATGATATCAACGCGGCGGCGAGAAGCGTCCGCTCCGATGTCATCCTGCTTTGTCATGGCGGGGCAATCGCGGAACCGCAGGATACGCTCGAGGTCTACCGATCGACGCAATGCGTCGGGTTCGTCGGCGCCTCCTCCATCGAAAGAATCCCAATCGAGCGGGCAGTGAAGGCGGTGGCTGAGGAGTTCAAAGCTGTCCCGCTTCCGCGAAATCACTGATTTAAGCGCAAATTATCGCAGCGGGGCCGGAATGGGCAAGCCGATACACTCAACCAAGCAAAAAACAATGGCCTTGCCACGAAGGCGCGGGTCGGATGAGACCTTCGAAACAGACGTGCTCGTGATTGGTAGCGGTGCGGCCGGCCTGTCGGCGGCACTTTACGCGGCAAGGAACGGACTGCGCGTGACCGTCTGCGAAAAGGCGGCGCGTCTTGGGGGGACGACGGCGCTGTCAAACGGTATGATCTGGGTTCCTTGTTCACATCACGCGCGGTCCGCTAGCATCGACGATTCTCTTGCCAAGGCCGCGACGTATCTTAAGCATGAGCTCGGCGACTATTATCGGGAAGACTTCATTGAGGCCTATCTTGGGGACGGTCCAGCTGCCCTTGCAGCACTCGAGAATGGGACGGAAGTGAAGTTCACGCTGGCCCCGACGCCGGATTATCACTCGAGCCAAGTCGGTGGCCTTGATAAGGGCAGGGCGCTCAGCCCTGCAGCCTACGATGGACGGCTGCTCGGCTGCGATTTCGATCTGATCGGCGATCCCATTCGGGTTGTGCTCGGGGGAATGATGATCTCGTCTGGCGAGGTCCGAAGCTTCCTGAATCCATTTCAATCATTCGCGTCCCTCAAACATGTGCTGCGTCGCGTGAGCCGATATGCGCGGGATCGCTTGAGCTACAGGCGTGGCACCGAATTAAGCGGAGGCAGCGCCTTGATCGCGCGCTTGCTCAAGAGCTTGCGAAACTTGGGTGCGGAAATATGGCCGGCATGTCCGGCCATAGATCTTATCAAGGAAGGCGGGCGGGTTACGGGAGCGATCCTCAAACGGTCAAAATCTGAAATCCGCGTGCGCGCTTTGCGTGGGGTCATCCTCGCAACAGGCGGCTTTGCCCACAATGCACGGTTAAGGGCCGAGCTTAGCGGCCTTCACCAGCACAACGAGACGCTAGCTCATCCCGACGTCACTGGCGACGGCATTGCGCTTGCAAGGAAGCTTGGAGGGGAGGTCGATAAAGATGTTGCCTCCGCGGGCTTTTGGACGCCCGTCTCGATCCTCAAGACCGGCAGCAGCTCGCAAGTCGTCCCGTACGGATGGCTCGATCGCGGCCGTCCCGGCGTCATCGCGGTGGGGCCGAACGGTGGCCGTTTCGTTAACGAGTCCAATTCCTACCATGACATTTGTCTGGCGATGTTCGCAAACGGGTATCCGGCAGACAAGCGTTTCTACTTCATTTGCGATCAGGACTTTGTCCGTCTCAGGGGCATGGGACACTTGCTGCCTTGGCCATGGACCATGAGCATCGGAAAGTATGCGCGCCTCGGTTACATCAAAGTCGGCCGAACAATTGCGGAGCTTGCCAAAGAGCTCGGACTAGATCCAGATGCGCTCCAAAGGACCGTTGAGGAACACAACGCGCACGCTGCGGAAGGACACGATCCGCTTTTCCAGCGCGGTGAATCCGCCTTCAATCGTACGCTGGGCGATCCGGCCGTTGGCAGGAAAAATCCAAATCTTGGACCAATTAAGAAAGGGCCGTTCATCGCGTTGCCGATCGTTCCGGCGACGCTCGGCACCGCGATCGGGTTGGCAACTGATACATGCGGAAGGGTCTTGGACGCCGAACGCAAACCGATCGCGGGTCTCTATGCTTGCGGCAACGATATGACCTCGCCAATGCGTGGAATTTATCCCGGAGCAGGCATCACCATCGGTCCAGGAATCGTGTTCGCATATCGCGTCGTCAATGACATCCTGTTGGCCGCTCATGATGCGCAAAAAGCTCTCGCCTCCGGAGCTTGATCCTCGAACTTGCCGTTTTCGGCGGCATGGGACATGTGTTCGGTTGTGGGGCGAGGGTCGGGATTGACAGAGCTGGGGCTGAAAACGGTTCTATGCCTTGTCGCATCAGGAAATATTCGCCGCCATGCAATGACACTGTCGTGGCGACGACGAGGTCCGCCTGAATGTCGTTAGCCCGTCGAGATCGTTGCGAGCTGGGCTGCGTGATGTGCGATTGCAGGGGAGTAAAGCTCTCAAAAGGGATCCCAGATATATGAGAGGGAGGCGTCCTGGCTCGTTCAACGCACAAGAGCGCGCGCTGTGGGGAGGCTGGAAATGACAGGCCCTCTTGGCCGGTCGTTTGCCTCCACGGGGGGATCGCGGTCTATCGATCGCGGCGCTGCCATTGAACTCGACCAAATCGATGCGCGTCTTCTTGATCTTGTTCAACGCAACAATCGTCTTACCAGTGAACAACTCGGCGCGCGGGTCGGCCTGTCTGCATCTGGAGTGTTGCGTCGACTGAAGCGCCTTCGATCGCGAGGCGTTATCGAAGCCGACGTCTCAATCATTTCTCCAAAGGCAATCGGGCGGAACGTGACGGCCTTGGTTCTCATTTCGTTTGAGCGCACTCGAGCCGACACCATTGACCGTTTAAAGCGTGAAATTCGCAAGATGCCCGAGGTAATGAGTGGATTCTGTGTTACCGGCAACGCCGATGTCGTCTTGCTAGTTACAGTAAATAACGTAGAGGAATACGAGCAGTTTACCCGCCGCCTCGCGGACGAAGGATCAGACATAAAGCGCATTGAAACGATGGTCGTTTTGGATCGGTTCAAGGCAGGATTCACTGTGCCGCTAGCTTCCATGCTATGCTCTGCCTTGACGAGGGACTACAGTCGCTAGGCGAGTTGTCTCCGCCCGCAGCCGGACAGCGACGAAAAACATCAAATTAGCTGCGAGCGCGGCAGCAACTGTGAACATCCGCATACTCCCCCTACTGCTGCAGACCAATTTCAGTCAATCTGGGGATGCGCAACGGGGTCGCGCCGAGGCGCACCGAAAATCTAAATTAGTGTCTCTGGAAGAATTAATCTGACGACAAGGTCGTGAACCCATAAAGTGGGAAGGGCCCGCACAGTAGGATGACGAATATGCGCCAAGCCTCGAGTGCATTATGCGCCATCGATAGTCCGTTGCGCGACTGGCTTACCTCTGCGAGTTAGTTCATACACCGCGAATCCGCTAGCGTGCGCGGCCGCAAAGGCTAACCGGCTAACCTGGAGTTATGACACGATCAGAGTACTCGCCACCGAGTGGAGTCGGTCGCCAGGATGCAAGAGCGGGCTATCGAGCGATTTCGGGCCGACCCGCGCTTTGCAAGCATCCGTCGGACGGGAACCACCACAGCAGTTGATCTAAAAACGAAAGATGCGGGCTATTTGGCGGGCATTGGTCCGACGCTCCAGACGTTCTTTAAAGACAGAAATCTCCTGCTGCGTCCTCTTGGAGATACCATCTACGTGATGCCGCCATATTGCTTCACGCCGGCAGATCTGGAGGAAGTGGACGCTGCCATTTGCGAGTGTGCCGATCAGCGGGGCCCGCGCGTGCCTAGCTACTCCCAGCCCAGCATCTAACCATTCAGGCTGACAATTGTGGCGAGGGCGAATGAGTGACTGTCGCCTGCTTGTCGTGCGTAATCGCACCCGACGAAGAATTGCACAACGAGTTTTTGCGGCGCCTGGAGACCAATTGTGAACAGGACTCGCACTCTCTTGTGCAAAGACCGCCAGCGAATCATGGTGAATGCGCGCATTCGTCTGTCGGGTTCAACAAACATCGAGAGTGGCACACTTTGAGATAGGATGGATGCCATCCCCAGAGATGGGCCGAAGCACACCAATTAGGCGGCGAGTTTCGCTCAATCGGCAGCGCCGGAGGCTTCAACTCGTTGGTTGCAGAACTTCCCCTTTCATCCCTTCCGGTCACGATCCGGGCCGGCTCGAACGGCTTCAGCTATTTGCTCGAGGCCAATGCCCAAGTAGCGAGTTTGGAAGCCCGTAGTGCGCAGCAATCACGGCGGGGAATTGGGGCAAGAACGGCAGTTTGCCGCTCGAGTGCGGCACAGGTATGCAGAACGATCATGGCGGTGAAATTCGTCGACGAGCTAGCGTGGAGCGCTGGATTTCGTCGCCGATTGGGGATCGTTGCATTAATCAGGACCGCAGCATTGGTACAGTTGAAATCAATCTTTTGTGAAGGTCAGGGGATTTACCCGGCAGACCTCCAGTAAGCAGACCTCCAGTATGGGACGGACCGCACTTTGACCGATCATTTCCCTGGCATGCTAGGTACTGTTGATGGGTCCGGAGATGCGGCTCTCAAACGGGAGGCCGGCACGCAGCCTATGGCTTACCGGCCAAATATGGCGCGTCCTAATGGACGTTCCTTTGTTAAAAACGCGATTCTGACGAGGATTTGTCTTCAAGATCTTGCGGCGATTGGGGAGTTTCTGGAGCCGATCATTCTAAGAGAACGGATGGTTCTGCAAGAGCCCAAGAGACCGCTTGAACACGTCTATTTCATCGAGTCAGGCCTCGTCTCACTAAGGATCGCTGCGGCGGGAAGTATCCTTGAAACGGCAGTGATCGGTCATCGGGGGGCGGTCGGAGCTTCCCTCTTAATTGGGGCACATCTTTCGACTCACCAGGCTGTTGTACTCCTTCCCGGCAGTGCGCACAGAATCCGGGTAGAGCATTTGCATCGGGTGATGAACGCGCGTTCTGAAATTCGAGAACATCTCTTTCGGTACGTTCAAGCCCAAGCCCTGCATTGCGCTCAGACTGGGTTCTGCGGTGTCCGGCACGATTGCAAGCAACGGCTTGCGTGCTGGCTCTGTTTGGCAAGCGATGCTCTTGGCGCCCAGGTGCTTCCAGTTACTCATGACTATCTTTCGTCAGCATTGGGATTGCGCCGCGCTAGTGTGACGGAGGTGTTGATCCGATTCGAAGAGCAGAGATTTATTCGTAAGACGCGCGGCATGTTGCAGATAGATGACCGCCAGTGGCTCGAGCAAAAAGCATGTAGTTGCTATAAGCTGATTTCAGGCGCTTATGCGTCGTCGGAGTCCGTGACTATTAACGGGTCTACGAACTAGAGTACACCTGGCCCAATCCAGGAACGCTTAACTATGCTCACCGTTTCTGGCGAAGGTCGTGGCTTCCGTGTTATTTGGCTGCTCGAGCAATTGGGATTGGCTTATCGGCTGCGCCCGGTCGATCTGCTCGCAGTCGAGAATGATCGCGATTTCCTCGCGATCAACCCCGCCGGCTTCATTCCCGCACTGCAGGACGGCGAGACGATCATGGTCGAATCGATCGCGATTCTTGAGTACCTGCTCGCCCTCACGGCTCAGGTTCGCTTGGTCGCCCGGAGCGAGATGCCCGGGTTGCCTGCTGGGCGCTCGAGACTGTCGAGAGCCGGCTGGGGTTGGTTATCCGCCGCCTCGCGGATTGCCCCTATCTCGCCGGCGACCGCTTCACTGCTGCCGATATCTCGGTGAGCTACGCCCTCCTGCTCGGCCTGCGAACTGGCAACTACGTCCCCGGTTCTACCGAGCGGGACTATCTCGCCCGCAC
>NZ_AWZU01000074.1 GCF_000472385.1 Bradyrhizobium sp. ARR65 | reverse complement strand
CCGTAACCAGATTGCGGTGAACATCATGGCGTCGCGCAACCTCGACAACACTGGCCCCAGGCGCCCGACTCTCCTCCACGATCCGAAGCTTCTCGGCAGNGGTCCACCGCCGACGCCGCTCCGGACCGGANAGAACCGTAACCGTCGTCACGTTTGCTCATTTGCTTGCAAATTAATCAGCAAACCATCTCACGCCAAAACGCGATCCGGAAGGCGGTGCTCGGCGGAAGCTTACGCCGCGCAAGAGACGGGCGAAGAAATATCGGATCGGGAGACGAGCTTGACGTGCCGGTCGGCTCTACGTCGGCTGTTAGACCAGAGGCGGACGATCGCGGCCTCGGGCACTTCCACTCTTACCCGAAGGCGACCGTAAACTTGCAACGAGCGAGAGGCTGATCGCAGCTTAGCAGGTGACGGCCGGCCGTTAGGTCGTGGGACTTAGCACAAGCGGCACGCTCCCCAGGATGCGCAGCAGGCACGCCGCCACGGCAACCTCCGCCGCCAACAAACCCGCCGCCGCCATGACCGCACCCGCCGCCTCCGCCGCCATGGCCGCAACCGCCCCCTCGATCCTCGGTGAGCACGCGAGCGCGTTCGCGGCGATTCGTCCAGGGGCTTGATATGTATTCACACAAGCGCCGCCTGATTATCACGCTCAACCATAGTAGCCAGACAGCAAACTTTTGTTCACCTTGCAAATGTACGTGTATTTCGGATTGACTACCTGAGTGCACCGCGCTTCCGCAATCTGGCCGAGCAGCATGTAGCCCTCTGCGGCCGGGATCTTCCAATCGTCCTCCATCCAGTAAATCATTTCCTCGAATGCGATCCGCATCGCGTCCTCAAGCGGGCGCGCGCAGCCCAGGGTGCAAATATGCGTTGATGTCTCGATGCGCGGATGATTGAGCCGTGCGGGCGCGGGCTCGACGGCGACTTTTACGGTCAGGGTCGTGGCGATCTCGATAGCGCCCATGCCATTGCATTCGCCGTCGCCTTGAATGGCATGACAGTCGCCGAGAAACAGGTGCGTTCCCTCCTTGTTGACGCGAAACAAAACGGAATTGCCGGTCGTGATCTCCTGCACATCGAGATTGCCGCCATGCGGGCCGTTGTCGACGGTCAAGACCGCGCCGTGGACCGGCGCAACGCCGGCCACGCCGATCATCGGCTTGACCGGCAGTTTGAGGTGCTCGTTCCAGAGCACGTGCCCGTCCCTCACCTCGACGACCCTGGTCTGGATGCCGAATTCCTTGCGCCTGACCCAGTCGGGGAACATTCCGATGCCGGGCCAGAGCGCGGTAAAACCGAGCCTGTCGAGTTCGATGTTGAGGATATCCAGCCTGAGCATGTCGCCCGGTTTCGAGCCCTTGATCTCGATCGGTCCGGTTGCGCCGTTGACAAAGGGCAGCGTGACATCTGCTGCCGTGAGCTGCTGCCCGACATGACGTATGGTGCCGTCATTGACGTTGATCGCGCACTCGACCGCAAATGTCTCGCCCGGCTCGACGCTTGCGATGAAATCTTCATCTCCGGACAGCGCGAACTTGATATTGCCGGCCTTGCTGATGCGCTTCGACATGTTTCCTCCCAGACAGGTTGATTGCAGCTCAAACTAGATTTGCCGTCGCCACGGCATCAGCAGCCGCTCGACCTTGCCCACGATGAAGGTCAGGAGCAAAGCCAGCGCGATCGTCACCACCAAGGCGGCGAACACCTTCGGTATCACGTAGAGCGAACCCGCCTTGAAAATCGCGTGGCCGAGACCCTCCGACGACGACATGAACTCGCCGACAATCGCCCCAATCAAGGCAAAGCCTACGGTGAGCTTTAAGCCCGCAAAGATGTCGGCCAGCGACGCCGGCACCACAAGCTTGCGGAAAATCTGGAACTTGGATGCTCCCAACGTTCTCATCAGGTTGATCTGATCGGGATCGACGCCCACGGCCCCCTTATAGGAGGTCACCAGGGCGACGATCACCACCGACAATGTCGACATCGCGATTTTGGAAACCAGCCCCGTACCGAACCAAATAATGATGATCGGAGCCAACGCGATGATCGGTATCGAGCCGAGCGCGATGATAAAAGGCTCGACGACCCGGGACACGAATCTCGAATACCACAGCGAGAGGCCGATCAGCGTACCGAAGAGATTACCGACAAAAAACCCGAGCAGCGTCTCCAGTCCGGTGACGTAGGTGTCGCGAAAGACGCTGCCGTCGCGCACCATCTGTCCAAGAAAGCCGGCAATCGCCGACGGCGAACCGAACATGAAGGCGAAGACGCTGTTGGCAGAGGTCGCATGCTCCCAAAGGCTCAAGAACGCGGCGAGGATAGCGAGTTGGGTCGCCAGGATCGTGAGCGCGGCGCGGAGCCGTTTCCATCGGCGCGCCGCAAATGGCCGGGCAGTCTCAACGGGAGACTTGGTCGTGGGCGCCATTGCCGTTTCGATTTCCGCGGTCATTGCCGGACCACATCGAGATCGGCCCAGATGCTCCGCACATAGTGACTGAAACCCGGGTTTTCGCGCACCGCCATCATGTCGGTTCGCTCCGAGCCAAGCTCAATGTCATAGACCGCTTTGACCTTGGTCGGTCGCTTCGACAAAACAATAACCCGATCGGCCAGCGAGACCGCCTCTTCGATATCATGGGTGATGAGCAGGAGTGAGCGCCTGCCTTGCCGCACCAGTCCCACGGTATCGTTCTCGATCAAAAGCTTGCTTTGAAAATCCAGCGACGCGAATGGCTCATCCAGCAACAGCACGTCAGGTTCATTGACCAAAGTGCGCGCGAGCGCCACGCGCTGGCGCATTCCACCCGAAAGCGTCGACGGATAGTGATCGGCAAAGCCGTGAAGGCCCAATTGGTCAAGCATGGCACGGCCGCGGTCCTCAGCCTCGGCCGTCGCGACACCACGGATCTCCAGCCCCAGCATGGTATTGCCGAGCGCAGTTCGCCAGGGCAATAGCAGGTCCTTCTGCAGCATATAGCCGACATTCTGGGGCTGGCCGAACACCTCTCGTCCGTGCCAGAGGATGTGCCCGGAGTCCGGCAACAGCAATCCGCAGAGGGTGTTGAGAAGCGTTGTTTTCCCGCATCCGGAGGGACCGACGATGCTGATGATTTCTCCCACCCTCAGTATCAGGCTGAGGTCGGAAATGACCGGCATGATCCGACCGTCAAGGTCATAGCTTTTGGCGACGTGCTCGACCACGAGCGGAGGCTCAGCAGTCCGCGCCTGCGCACTCATCACGCCTTCCAGTTCTCGATCAGCGCCCTGAGCCGTCATTTGAGGCTGGCGATCGCCTTTTCCGCAAAAGAGTTGTCGATGATCTGATCGAAGGGAACCGTGCCCTTGGCATTGCCGAGATAGATCTGCATGTCCATCAGGTTTTTCCATTGATCCGGCTTGGTGATCACCGATTGCGCCGGAATGAGGTATTTCAATTCGGCGTCGATCGCCTTGTCGACCACGTCGCCCGGAAGATCGGGAAACTCCTGGCGTGCGACCGCCTTGGCGAAGGCCGGATCGGCGTAGGTCTTGCGCGAGGCCTCCTCGAAGGAAGTGACGAGCGCCTGCACCATCTCTGGATCTTTCTGGATCGTGCTTGGAAGCACCATGATGCCAGTGTTGCAAAATGGTCCGATATAACTCGCGAAATCGAACACCACCTTGGCGCCCTGCGCCTCGGCGGCCGCTACGCTCGGCTGGTAGGCGATGGCGATATCGGCTTGACCGGCGAGCATGGCGGCGATCTCCGTGCCCGGATTGACGGGAATGATGGTGGCGTCGACCCCGACCTTCAGACCTGCTTTTTCGAGCAGCCGCTTGGCGACGCTATAGTTCGTATTCGGCTCGGGCGAGGTGACGATTTTGAGACCCTTGAACTGCTTCGGATCGGTAATGGGCTGGAGTGTTTTGGAAACTCCGAAATAATGCGCGCGCTGCACGACCGTGCCCACCACGACGCCGGGACCGCCATTCTCCCGCGAGATTTGCGCCATGGTTGCATCTCCGATGGCGAAATCCGCCGAGCCGCCCAGTACGGCCGCGAACGTCTGGGTGTCGCCGCCGGCCGCGCTCACCTGCATGTCGAGCCCGTTCTTCTTGAAGATGCCGGAGTGCATGCCGACGTAGAGATTGATGTAACCCAGGTTGTGGACCGCCTCGCTGAAGCGCACGGTCTTCAGGGCTGCGGCCAATGCAGCGCGAGAGCCAAGCAGCGCTGACGTACTGAGACAGCCCGCAACGGCCGCTGAAGTGCCTAAGAAATGACGCCGGCTGAAGGGTTGACTGGTGAACGGTTGGCTGCTGTTTGTGGAGAAACGGCGGACTTGATCGGCCATGGCTCTGAACTCCCCCGAATGAAGCTTCAGACCGACATTAGTTCGTCTGCAAAATTATCAGAAGACAAAAATAGCGACGCCGACTGACCGAAAATTGGCGTGGCAATTCATTATGTCACATCCGATGACAGAATGCGCCTTGCACTGCTGCCGTCGTGAAATTTTCGTGCTCTCAATGAAGTCCAAATGACCAATCGGGTATCATCGCAATCGCCGTGCCGTCACTTTTGTCACCGTCCCCGCACAAAGAATTTGCAGCATGCGGGCAGGCCGAGCGCAGAGCACGTACCCGTCGTGTCGCAACAAGAAAATCGAACAGCGTCACGCGAAGCTGATGCGTGAACGATATCGCGCTCAAGGATTGACGCGTAGGGAAGCGAAGCGCCCGGTCACGGCCCCGCCACACTTTTCCGCGGCAATGCGCGCGGCTCGCCCTCCTTCGCGCTCTTTGTCGCGAATTGGCTGTTGGGACGCGCGAACGGTTTGCGATGTCGCGGCGGAGTTCTCGCTGGAAGCCCGCAGTCGCTCGAACAGATTGTTGACCAGTCCCCGCAACCGCAAGTTCTCAGTCGCCAGTTCTTTCATCTGTCTTGCGGCGGGAACGTCCAATCCGCCAAGCCGGCGACGCCAGCGATAGAAGGTTCGTCTTGTCACCCCGGCAGTCCGGCAAATTTCCAGCACCGGCACCCCAGCGCTGGCTTCGCCCAGCAACTGCAGAATTTCGTTGTCCGTGAATTGGGAACGCCTCATTTGAAGGACTCCATCTTCCCGACGGCACCCGGCAGTGCAGACTATAGCGCGGGAGCAATCAAGCTCCCATGCCCAGCACCTGCACATGAGCATTGCACCACGATGGCGAAAGCGACCACCTTGCGGACTCTTGCCTCGTTTGATTTCCTTGGTTCCTTCCCGGAGTCTGACATGCCACGCCGCTACGAAATACCGAGCACACCAGAGAACATGGTATGGTGATACCTCGACAGCGCGATCAAGCCCATACTCGAGGTCAGTTCAGGCGACACAGTAACGATGCACAGCTTTCCCGCTGGTGGAAAAGAAACGTTGCCGGATGACCTGAGCAGCGTGCCGGACGACTACCTGACTGCCCTTGAGACGCTGGAGCCCGGCCCAGGCCCCCATTTTATCACCGGCCCTGTCTATGTCAGGGGCGCCTCCGTTGGCGACGCCCTACAGATCGATATCCTGGATGTGAAGATACGGCAGGACTGGGGTTTTGTATCGATCCTCCCGCTGCTTGGAACGCTCCCGGACGAATTCACCGAGTACGAGACGATCCATCCGAGAATCGATCGGGATCGCAACGTTTGCGTGATGCCATGGGGAACCGAGGTCCCACTTGATCCTTTTTTTGGAATCATTGCCACTGCACCTCCGCCAAGCTGGGGGCGATGCGGATCACCGGTACCGCGGGCGTTCGGCGGCAACATGGACAATAGAGAGCTGCGCGCTGGCACAACTTTATATTTGCCTGTCTTTAACGAAGGCGCGCTGTTCTTTGCCGGTGATGGACACGCGGTTCAAGGCGACGGTGAAGTATGCATCACCGCGCTCGAAACGGGAGTAACGGAGACATTCCGCCTCACCGTGCGCAAGGACATGGAGATTCGATGGCCTTTCGCCGAGACCGCAACACACCTGATGTCGATCGGCCTCGACGAGGATCTCGATGATGCAGCAAAGCAGGCTGTCAGAGAAATGGTGAAGCACATTTGCGCGCGCACAAATCTGACCCGCAACGAGGCTTATATGCTGTGTTCGCTTGCCGGCAATCTTCGTGTCACTCAACTTGTCGATGGCAATAAGGGCATCCACATGCTCTTGCCCAAGTTGCTTTTGTAGCTTCGCAGCAAATTCGAAGGTACGGCACGCGTTCAACCTCGGCTATCGCATCGTCGGCCACTCGGACGGAGCTAGGGGGTACATGCCGATTTAAAAGATGCGGCGTATGGAGCAGCTGGGAAATCGGCCGCATGTCCACCATCCAAGAGACCAAGTGTTAGACGTTTAAGAGTTGCGATCATTGTGTTTCGCCGCAAGTTCGATCCAGCACATGACCGGACCGATTAACTGGTTGTCGGAAGTCCGCGTCTCGATCGTCCTCCTCGCTGTCCACAGCGAACGCCAAGCCTCCGCCATCACCAGTTTGAGGTTCTCATAGCTGGGCTGCGTTGCCGTGACTTCCTCATCGGGAGACGCGTATTGCCGCCCGCGAAATCATTGAATCATTGACCATCAGCGCGAGGAGGAAGCGCACCGAGCGGGGCGTCCATAAGGCTCCGTCCGCGGTGCGGTGCCCCTCGGCATTCAATGTAGCCGACACATCCGGTGGCTTCCTAGTGTGCTCCCGGGCGTAGATCTTCACCACGGGCTCCAGCTTCGTGAACAGGTCGCCCAGGCCGACGGTATCCGAGTGGAAATGGATCATCTCGGACTCGGTCATCGGCTGCCGCGAGTAGTCGCTCTTGTTCGGCACCGCTCGAATCAGGCGCCGCTCCTTGGGTGAGGTTGTTTCTCGAGAAGATGTTGAGGAGGCGGATCCTCTTTCGTCACGGACGTACTTTGCAGCCGGTCCGTACAATCACCGACAATGATGTCCAGGCAAAGCGGGACTGCGCGAGTGGCGCGTACCTCGAGTGATTGCAGTCCAACGGCTCAAAGCTTAAGCTGAACTCTTCAGGAAGCGTTCCAGATGCGCGGCGATAGCGGCTGGCTGTTCCTCAGGAACCCAGTGTCCCGCGCCGGGAATTACGTGGTCTTCCACATCCGTCGCGAGACGACGCAGGCTCTTCACCCACTTGTCGCCCGCGCCCCATCCGTCGGCGCTGCGGAGAGCAAGAACTGGTAGGTCCAACGTAACACGCCGCAGCCGCGATGCGAACGCGAGCGCCCTCGCACAAGTCGTCTGCAGCTACTTGATGCCACTGTGAAGGCGCCGCCTATACCCCAGATCGATCAGAAGGACCACCAACAGGAGCAAAGCGGCGGTCAGGAACAGCAGGCGGTGATTGCCCCCGCTGATGTTGAGCAGTGCAGAGAACGCGTAACCCGCCGCCGCCATCGCCGCGGCTGAAAGAATCGCTGCCCGGCTCCAGACGATATTTTGCCGGTGGACATTGTGGGGGATCGACTCTCGGACGCGCGCAAGCGCAAGCGGAACAATTCCGGGCGCGAAGGTCCCGATTACGATAGTCAGGGCGACGAGCGCGGGCCGATTGCTTGTCGCATAGACGCCGAGTAGCGCGGCCGCCTGGATCAACACCACCAGCCTGACCGTCGGGCGCGGGCCGATGCGATCCGCAAGAAAGCCGTACAGGGGCGGACCGGCGACAGCTCCTACGCCATACCGGATCCAGAACAAGCCTCCAGTATAAGTCCCCGGCGCCGAGACCACGCGTAATGAAATCGATCAGGAAAACCATGGGCGGCACGGCGGCGATCGCCATTAGCGCGTACTGCACATAAAGAATGCCTATGTGCAGGCTAACATGCGAATAGTCTCCGGTTTCGAACGGCTTAGTCGCAGTCCCGGCACCGGATTCCCGTGACGGCCACGCGAACCAGCTTGCCACTGTTATGATCGCCGAGACGACGCCAAGTCCGAGCCACGTCTGGCTCAATCCAAATTTCAACAGAAGCGGAACGATCGTACCCGAGCCGGCGATTCCGAGACCAAGCCCGAGGAAGATGGCGCCGCCGGCAATACCCCTACGCGCCTGCGGGACGTGGGGCAGGATGGTGCCGGCAACCAGCACCATCACTACGCCGCCAGCCATGCCAGAAATGAATCGCCACCCAAAATACCAGACAAACGATAGAGGCGCGGCGCAGGCAAAGAACGCCAAGGTGATAACGAGCATCATTAAGCGTAGCGTGTGCTTGCGCAGTCGTGCGGCAAGCGGTCGGGCTGCGAGAGCCCCGCCAAGATAGCCCGCTAAATTCGCCGCGCCGAGATAGATAACGGCCGAAGCCGAGAACCAGTGAGCCCGGATTAACTCGGGAATTAGCGGCGTGAAAGCGAAACGGGCGAGCCCGATACTAACAAGGCTGGCACTCAACCCGGCGAAGATGTGGCGCCAGACCAGAATAGGCTCGACCTGCGCCAGGGAATGACGCTGTGAATTGTGGGGCATGGACTCTGCGCGATTGAGCGGGATTGACATGGGCGTGGACGATATCGTCACACAGCCCTTGCGAAAGGCTGGGCGGCGCGGCGCTATGCCAGATCGCCACCATGAGCGGGGAGCACCACGACTTTGGTACCAATCGGGACGCGACGATAGAGATCGATGATGTCTTGGTTGATCAGGCGCACGCAGCCCGAGGAGACCATCGTGCCAATTGTCCAAGGCTCCAGGGTGCCATGCAGGCGATAATAGGTGTCCTGCCCGTTCGCGTAGAGGTAGAGCGCACGCGGTCCCAGCGGGTTGCCGACACCGCCAGCCATGCCGCCCTCATAGGGCCCATAGCGCTTCGGCTCGCGCTTGATCATATCGGGCGTCGGCACCCATCGCGGCCACTCTGCCTTGCGCGCGATAGTCGCGATACCACGAAAATTAAAGGCCTCCTCCTCCCCTACGGCCTACGCCGTATCTGATCGCGCGGCCCCCCTCCTGAACGAGATATGCGAAGCGCTTTCCCGGATCGACCACGATTGTGCCAGCCATCTCGCGTGTCGAATACGCAACCTCGCGGCGAAAGTATTTTGGGTCGATCCGGCTCAGATCCACTGCTGGCACTGGAAACGGTTCGCCAGGCACGGCGGCATAGATCGCTGCATAATGCGAATCGCGCTCATCGCTAGCTATCAGGCTGAGGCGGTCCTGCGTCACACATCCTGTAAGGACGAATGGTGCACCAACGATTAGGGCACGTCTGGTCATCATGGGTTCCGGCGTCCTTCTAAAAAGTCCGTATGGCAGCAGGTGGCACGAGCGGCCACGATGAACCGCCGCCTGGATGATTTTCGATTACGCGTGCAGCGTTCAGCGAGGGGCCGTGCTCGCTGCGGTCTGGCCGAACAAGACCGACTTACCCTCCTCCGTCACCGTTGGCCGGTGGGTGTAAGGGTCGCCCATAGAATACGCCCTAATGGTGCCAGGCCGTGCCGCAACCGCATCGAACCAGCGGCGAAGTTGCGGGAAATCGCCGAGATTTTGCTGCTGGCGCTTCCACGGCACAATCCACGGATAGGCCGCCATGTCGGCGATCGTATAGTCATCACCGGCCAGAAACCGGCTGTTCGCCAAACGCCGATCGAGCACGCCATAGAGCCGATTGGTCTCGTTCACATAGCGCGACACAGCATAGGGAATCTTTTCTGGCGCATAGAGCCCAAAATGATGGTTTTGTCCCGCCATCGGGCCAAGACCTCCAACCTGCCAGAACAGCCACTCCAGCACCGCCTTGCGGGCACGCGGCTCGCGCGGCAAGAACGTCCCGGTCCTTTCGGCGAGATAGATTAAGATGGCGCCGGATTCGAACACGCTGATCGGCACACCGCCGTCGAGCGGCTTGTTGTCGACGATTGCCGGCATGCGGTTGTTGGGCGAGAAGGCGAGAAAATCTGGCTTGAACTGCTGGCCAGCACTGATGTCAACGGGATGGATCCGATAAGGGAGTCCCGTCTCCTCAAGAAACATCGTTACCTTGTGTCCGTTCGGCGTCGGCCAGTAGTACAAATCAATCATGACTGTCTCCTCTTAGCGGAAGGCCAGGCCAGGCCTACCGCTGCCAAGCCCGGCCCGACCAGGCCGTTTAACAAAGCGGCATCGGGGCGCACCCGGGCGAGAACCCGTAGTCCGAGCAGCAGCGCTAGCAACTGTCGGGCCTGATCTTCGGCGCGAAAACTGGTGGAGATTTCGCCGCTTTTCTGCCCGGCGGATGCGCAGCGCAGGAAAAACTGCTCGATCTTTATCGTCTCGTCGGCCAGATATGCTTGTAACTCGGGATCGTCCTCGGTGGCCTCGAGCGTGGCATTGACCAGCATACAGCCACGGTGCTGGGGATCGGCCAACGATCGGTCGACGATCTCGCGGAAGAATCCGACGATCGCTTGCCCAGGCGACTTTGTAGTCTCGAGCCGTACGATACGCTCAAGCAGGATACTATCGAGATAGTGGCGCAGCGAGCGCAGGAAGATGCCCCGCTTGTCGCCGAAAGCCGCATAGATGCTGCTTTGGGTCAGACCCGTGGAGTCGGTTAAATCGCGCGTCGTGGTGGCCTCAAAACCTTTAGCCCAGAATACTGCACCCGCCGCTTCGAGAACCTCCACCTCATCAAATTCCCGAGGTCTGGCCATAGCGTTGCACCTCTATTATGGATCATCCGCTCCATATTAATGGAGCATATGATCCATAATGTCAAGTCACTCTCTTCCCGTAGCATTTGACCGGTTCGGAATCACATCGGTCATTTTCGCTTCAAGATCACTGGCCGCGGTCGGGCTCTCCTCGATCCAGCGCCGCCAATTGCAGGCATCGCTTTCATCCCAACACGGAAGCCGCCACACGCTGAAAGCGATTATTTTGTTACGGCATCAAACATTCACATCGTCCGCTAGTCAGTTAATCGTAGTAAGCTGGCGCTTTACGAAAGCCAGAGCACTCGTCGGGGTCGTGGCCTGTGACGACAAGGGCTCCGTCTCGCTCCGCTATCGTCCGCAGCTTTTGGACCGATCGGACAGCTTCGGTCGCCGACGTCATAAAGCCGGGCAAACGCCCGCTCCTCCCAGTGATCACGTGTGTAGGCAGCGTCCACAGCCCACGAGGGGTTCACCTACGAGGTGGCGTTCCCGCGCTTCCCTCCAGGGGCGAGAAGGTCCGCACTACCTCATACATACCCGGATCAAATCTGGCGAACGTAAGCGCCTCTTTGAAAAGCAGCAGTGGTCCAGGATCTGCGCGCATGGCCTCATCATCCTCAATGCTCCGCCACTGCGCATGCATTGTCACTTTCGAGCCGTCGACACTGCGGTGGAGCGTCGAGGAGACGAAGCCGGGAGCCCGGCGCACGAATTCATTCGTGGCGCGGGCAAGCAGATCGAGCAGCCGTTGCTGATTCGGCGGATCGACCGTGAAGACATTGATGATCGTGATCATGCGCATCGGTCTCGGAAGGCGCGACGGCGGCTAAGAAGGCGGCTTCCAGAAGTCTCGGCCCAGAAAAACTCCCCTCAGCTCAGAAGACGTTGGCCCGCGCGTCTTCGCGGGTAATTGCGCCATGCACCTCAAAGGCGTTGCGCTCGACCCAGTTGTGGCGCAGAAGACCATCCGGTCCCACCTCCCATACCGCGGTTCCCGTCATCTCGATGGAGGCGCCGTTCGGCTGCGTGCCCATCAGTCCATTATTGCGTCCTGTAACACGCCAGCGTGACGCGACACGGCTGCCGTCATGGTTTTGGAAAGTCTCGATGATGTGGAACTGAAAATCATGCACCTTAGCCAGGAAATCCCTGACCCAGGCTTTGAACGGCTCTCGGCCGACAATATCCCGACCGCCCGATGTAATCACGAAATCCTCGTGAACCAGGCGATCGATCGCGTCGGGATTCTGCGGCTGCTGCCATACCTCACGCCAGAAGTTCTCGACGATAGCCACGCTGTCTAACTGCATCATATTATCTGCTCTCGCTTGCTGATCTTTTCTACAGGGCCGTTCATGCGGTGAAGGCGCCATCGACGGAGATCGAATGACCGGTCAGGAAATGTGCTTTGCCGATTGCGGCAAACACGATCGCGGGAGCGATTTCATCGGCTTCGCCCAATCGCTGGGCGGGCAGGCTTTTTCCCAGACTGTCCGCCCCTGCAGCGTCGCCCGTGAAGCGCACTATCATGTCGGTATTAGTTGGTCCTGGCGCTACAGCGTTGACTCGTATCCCTGAGCTGGCCACCTCAAGCGCGACCGACTTAGTCAGACCTTCCACGGCATGCTTGCTCGCCGCGTAGATGGCGGCGCCAGCTGCGCCCTTCTTCCCCATCGCGGAAGACAGATTGACGATGCTGCCACTGCCTTGAGGGAGCATAATCCGAACTTCATGCTTCATGCACAACAGGGTGCCCAGGACGTTCGTATCAAACGTAGCTGCGTAGCTTTCGGCGGATTGCTCGACGATCGGGCCGACAGTTCCTTCCGTACCGGCATTGTTGACGGCCGCGTCCAGTCGGCCGAAACGAGCCACGGCTGCATCGACCAATTTACGTACTTCGTCATCATCGCGGACGTCGGCGCGCACGAACTCCGCTTCGACGCCCTTTTCCCGTAGCTCCCAGAGGAGGGCTCGGCCCGCTTTTTCCCGGCGCCCCGAAATCATGAGCCGTGCGCCCGCTTCCGCAAACGCATAGGCCGTGGCGCGGCCGATGCCGGTGAGCGCGCCTGTAATCAGTACGGAAGGAGAAGTCATGGTATCCTCGTGAACAACGCGATGAGAAGGATCAGGCGGTGGTCCTGCCAATCGAACCACCGCCATCGACGAACAGGGTCTGGCCGGTGATAAAAGCGGCTTCGTCCGAGAGCAGGAAGGCGATGGCCGCAGCGACCTCCTCCGGCTTTCCGAGGCGCCGCATCGGGATCATCGACAGGAATCGTCCCTCGGCCTCACTTCCGGCCGGCGTATTACGGCGGAACATCTCTGTCTCGACCGGGCCCGGCGCCACTGCGTTCACCGTGATCCCCATCTCCGCCAGCTCCATCGCCCAGGTGCGCGTGAGGCTGTTCACGGCCGCCTTGGCGGCCGCATAGCCGCTGCGCAGGGGGATACCCGTGGTTACCAGGCTGGTGACGTTCACGATCCGGCCCCACCCCTTCGCTTGCAATGAGGGCAAGATGGCTTGCACTGTCTGGATCGTCGGATGCACGTTGATGCGCAGCATGTCCTCCACATCGCGGAGTTCGATCTCCCCAATGCGATGCAGCCGGGCCAAGCCGACATTATTGACCACGCCGTCGAAGGAATGACACCG
Organism: Bradyrhizobium sp. ARR65; assembly: GCF_000472385.1. GTDB lineage: Bacteria > Pseudomonadota > Alphaproteobacteria > Rhizobiales > Xanthobacteraceae > Bradyrhizobium. Next base: position 10,851 of record NZ_AWZU01000074.1, on the reverse strand, counting down.
GGCGAGTTCGGCAAAGGCCGCGGCCGACATTGCGCTGTCATCGAGATCGATCGACACCAACGTGCCGGGGAAACCAGGATCCTGCCCACGGGCGATTCCCACGACGTGATGGCCGGAATCCGTGAGCCGCTGCGAGAGCGCGCGTCCGATACCCTTGCTTGCGCCGGTGATGAGGAAGGTCCGCTTCGTCAATTATAAATTCCTGTGTGAAAAAGTAGAAGGAAGAGAGCGTTAGGACGGGCGGGCGGATCAAGTGCCGGCGGTCACCGCTAGTGGCGGCAGTCCCAGCAAAGCGAGCGTCTGGCTCACAGCGCCCCTGAGCAGCGGACTTTCCGGTCGAACCCGCGCGAGAACACGGACACCCAGCAGCACCGCCAGCAATTGGCGTGCGGCGTCTTCGGGCGAATGCGCAGGCGAAATGTCTCCCCGCCGCTGCCCTTCCGCGATCCGCTCTCGGAAAAAGTTCTCTATGAGCTCCAACTCGGCCGCGATGGCGCCCCGAAATTCCGGATCCTGGGGCGAAGCTTCCAGCGCCGAGTTCACCAGCATACAGCCGCGCTGTAAGGCGTCGCCGAGGCTTCGCTCGATCGTGTCCTCGAAAAAACCGGTGATGGCCTCTCCCGGCGAGCGCGTCTCCTTAAGAGCGGTCATCTTCTCGCGCAGCCGGCCCAGATAATGGTCAAGCGCCCGCCTGAACATCCGCCGCTTGTCGCCGAAGGCCGCACAGATGCTGGACGGCGTCAGGCCGGTTCTGGCGCTCAGGTCGCGTGTCGACGTGGCTTCGTAACCGTTGGCCCAGAACACCTCGCTCGCCGCATCAAGTACAGCCTGCTCATCGAATTCGCGGGGTCGCGCCATGTCTCCATATTCCATTATGGGTCAATTGCTCCATAAGCTGATATGTAGCATTTGCTCCATATTGTCAAGGTGAGGATGCGGACGCACGTTGAAATAGTCGGAAGCCGGGAAATGACCGTCCCGTCAGCACGCCGAAGGGACGGTCTTCCTGGCGCTTCTCAGTTCGGCCAGGAGGAACCGAGAATAATCGAGCAGAAATTCTGGCGGGTGTAGTTCATGTCCTTGAGCGCCAGGACGTCTGCTTTGACGTTGCCGAAGGTCGTCAGCGGCTTCTTCTTAATGCCTTCGTAAAAGTGGTCGATGATATTTTCCTTGAAATTGCCCTCGCGCGGATGGCACGCGCAAACCTGATGCCGGTGCTCGTGCGAGAACTGGTTATAGGCGATGCCAAGCACGTCCATTTCCACTCCCGCTGTCACCAGCGCGATCGTCGGGCGCATGTGCTCGGGGATGCCTGGCGTGGTGTGAAGCGCGATCGCGGTCCACACATCCTCGATATCGCGCTCCGGGACGCCGTAGCTCTTCATGAAGTCGCGCGCCGCGTTGGCACCGTCGACCTCAAACCGCAGATCGGGGCTCGAATACTTCTCGGTGAGGCCCATGTCGTGGAACATGGCGCCGAGATACAGAAGCTCGGGATCGTACTTCAATCCCTTGCGCTCACCGGTCAGCGCGCCCCAGAAGAAGACGCGGCGGCTGTGGTTGTAGAGCAGGTCGTCCTCTGTGTCGCGAACGAGCTGAGTAGCGGCGCGCGCGATGTTGCTGTCAGGAACGCGAATGCCGGCAATGATCTGTGACATGAAAATAGTCTCCTTGACGGGTAAGCCCTCCGCTGCCGCGTGAGCGGTCACGCGAAGCGCTTGCGGGTTGTGGTGGTATGTTGGAGCGGCCGATTATTCGGCCGCCTCGGCTGTAAAGGTGAGCCCCAGCGCCTTCGCGACACCGGCAGCGTAGGCCGGATCGGCCTTGGCGCAGTTGGCGATGTGGCGCTGCTTCACCTCGAGGCGCGCGTCGCCCATCGCGCGAGCGGTGTTCTCGAAGAGAAGCTGCTGCTGCGCCGAGGTCATCTTGCGGAACAGGATGCCGGGCTGCTCATAGTGGTCGTCATCGACACGGTGGTCCCAGTGCGCCGCCGCGCCCGTCCACTCGAGTGGCGGCTCTGCAAGCTGGGGATCGCGATCGATCCATGCCCCCTTGCTGTTGGGCCAATAGCTCGGCGTGGCTCCGAGATTGCCGTCCGTGCGCATCGCGCCATCGCGATGATAGCTGTGGAACGGGCACTTCGGGGCGTTGACGGGAATGAGGTGGTGATTGACGCCGAGCCGATACCGCGCCGCGTCGCCGTAGGAGAACAGGCGTGCCTGCAGCATCTTGTCAGGCGAGAAGCCGATGCCAGGAACGATGTGCGCCGGTGAGAACGACGCCTGCTCGACCTCGGCAAAGTAGTTGTCGGGGTAACGGTTCAATTCCATTACGCCGACCTCGATCAGCGGGTAGTCCGCCTTCGGCCACACCTTCGTGAGATCGAACGGATTGTGCTTGTGGGCCTTTGCCTGCTCATCGGTCATCACCTGAATGAATAGCGTCCAGCGCGGGAAATCCTTGCGTTCGATGGCATTGAGCAGATCACGGCCATGCGTCTCGCGATCGTTCGCGACCAGCGCGGCCGCTTCCTGGTCGGTCAGATTCTCGATGCCCTGCTGCGTCCGGAAGTGGAACTTGACCCAGACCCGCTCATTGGCGGCGTTGATCATCGAGAAGGTGTGGCTGCCGAAGAGATGCATGTGGCGGAAGCTCTTCGGAATGCCGCGGTCGGACATCACGATCGTCACCTGGTGCAGCGCTTCGGGAAGAAGCGACCAGAAATCCCAGTTGCTGTCGGCCGATCGCAGGCCGGTGCGAGGATCGCGCTTGATCGCGTGGTTGAGATCGGGGAAGCGCAAAGGATCTCGGAAGAAGAACACAGGCGTGTTGTTGCCGACCAGGTCCCAATTGCCTTCCTCGGTATAGAACTTGAGAGCGGTCCCGCGGATGTCGCGCTCCGCGTCGGCGGCGCCGCGCTCGCCGGCGACGGTCGAAAAGCGCGCGAACATCGGCGTCTGCTTGCCGATTTCCGAGAAGATCTTTGCCTTGGTATAGCGGGTGATGTCGTGCGTCACCGTGAAGGTGCCGTAGGCGCCCCAGCCCTTGGCATGCATCCGCCGTTCCGGAATCACCTCGCGATCGAAGTGCGCCATCTTCTCGATCAGCCAGATGTCCTGAAGCAGGGCCGGCCCGCGTGGGCCCGCAGTCATGATGTTCAGATTGTCCGCCACCGGAGCACCGGTCGCGTGTGTCATGGGAGGGTGCTTCTCGCTCATCGATTTTCTTCCTTTCGTCGTGAACGGGCGGGCTGACGTGCTCTCGATCAGAAGCCAAGGTCGGACAGCCCCGGATGACCGTCGGGCCTGCGGCCGTCCGGCCACAGGAGCTTTCGATCACTTTGCTGGATGGGGTGTTCGTTGACGCTGGCGATGCGACGGCGCATCAGGCCCTCGCCGTCGAATTCCCAGTTCTCGTTGCCGTAGGCGCGGAACCAAGTGCCGCTGTCGTCATGAAACTCGTAGGCGAAGCGCACGGCGATGCGATTGCCCGCGAAGGTCCACAGCTCCTTCACGAGCCGGTAATCGAGCTCCCGCGCCCATTTGCGCGTCAGAAACGCCTCGATCTCGGCGCGGCCATTGATGAACTCGGCACGGTTGCGCCACTGGCTGTCAGAGGTGTATGCAAGCGCCACCTTGGCCGGATCGCGGCTGTTCCAAGCATCTTCAGCGAGCCGGACCTTCTCGATAGCGGTTGCTTCGGTGAACGGGGGTAAGGGCGGACGCACGGATCACTTCTCCCGCAGGCTTCATTGCGTTGAACCTCGCGTGTGTATATCGCTCGGTGCATCCGCCCTGCGCAATGAAGGTGATCCTGCGTATCTGGCCAGCCGCACGTCGTTTCATGCCAAGCTCGGCTTTCGGCCCCTCGATGAGCACCCGCGGGGCGAATTGCTTCGCAATTATCTTTATCGGCCGTGTTACGAAAGTGCATCCGGCCCGTCGGAGCGCAACCGGTCCTAGACTGGGTCCGCCTTACGAAAACTTGCCCGATACTGCGCTGGCGTTACGCCAAGGCGAGCCGTGAAGACGATCCGCATCCGGTCCGCCGAACCGAAGCCGCAGTCGTATGCCACCGCCTTCAATGGCAGATCGCTTCCCTCCAGCATCATCCGCGCCGCATCGACACGAGCACGTTCGATGAATTCGTGCGGCGTGATTCCGGTTTCCTGGACGAAATGCCGCGCAAGATTCCGGGTACTCATCCCGGCCGCTGCAGCGAGAGACTCCAGCGTGTGACGGCCTCCGATGTTCGCCATGACGTGATCCTGAACCCGCGCAATCGGAGAGTCCGGATCAGCAGGCGCACTGAGATACGGACTGAACTGGGACTGTCCCCCTTGACGCTGGGCGACCACCACGAGCCGCTTGGCGACTTTAAGCGCTGTCTCCGCGCCATGCCGCTGGCCGACCAATGCCAGGGCGAGGTCGATTCCCGCCGTCACGCCTGCGGAGGTGATCAGGCGCCCATCACGGACGTAGATCAGATCGGGCTCGACCTTCGCCTTGGGAAATTGCGCCGCCAGGGCCGGTGCATCCTGCCAATGAGTCGTGACCCGCCGCTCATCGAGCAGACCAGCATGGCCGAGGACGAACGCTCCGGTGCAGATAGAGCCGTACACACTCGAGTGCCACGGCGCGGCTTTGACCCATTCAACCAAGCGCGGTTCTGGCGCTGCTCCGGGCAGTGCCGGACCACCCGCGACGAGGATGACATCGAAGCCTCCGTTAGCGTCCTCGAAAGTCACGTCGCCCAGCAAACGAATTCCATTCGAGGCACGCACAGGGTCGCGGTCGGCGGCGACGAGAATGGTCTCATAACGGTCAGACGAATCGAGAAAGGCGTTGGCCTCGGTGAACACGTCCACCGGCCCGGCGACATCCAGTGCTTGGACCCCTTCGTGAATTACTATTGCAACCGCTTGGCCCGGCACGTTGCACGGCCTCCTCTCGTGGATAGTTCAGCCCGTCTCAGCAGGCGGGCGTGTTCAGTATTCTTCGATCGCCCGGCAAGGCGCGGGCTCTAGCCTTGGCTTTCGCCAGGTTGTAACCGGTGATCGGCCCAAATCCAGGCCCACACTTCAACCCCTTTGCGCTGTCTCAAACCCAGAGACCTCTGAACGGGGTCGGGCTTTCGTACCCGACGGCGGCCGCAGCCGCCGAGACGGATTGATCTTCCGATGTCATCAGACGAGCCGCCTCAATGAGACGCAACCGCTTCTGAAACTGAAGAGGCGTGGTTCCGCACACGGCCTTGAAATGCCGGTGAAAGGCTGACTCACTCATTCCTACCCTCCGTGCAAGATCCGGAATCCGCACCGGCTCGGTGTAACTGCGCCGGATGTAGATAATGGCCTCGGATATCCGCGCAGCATGACTGTTCGCGTGGACGAGCTCACGAAGCAGACGGCCATGGCTCGCTGACAGAAGCCAGAAGTGCATCTCGCGCATAAGCAACAGGCGCAAGATTGCCGCGGCCGCTGGTTTGCCGAGCAGTCCGAACAGCCGCTCCATCGCGTTCACAATGGCGTCGTCCGCTTCGCCCGCTGCGATCGCACCGACACGCCCCTCTCCGTCGCTGCCACGCGCGACGTCACCTCCGAGATCGTCGATCTCAGCAGCCAGCTCCTTGATCAGTGTCATGTCAATCTGAAGAGCCAGTGCCAAGTAGGGGTGCCGCCTGGATGCTTCAATGACTCGCGCATAGGTGGGCAACTCAAGGCTGACAATGACCGATTGCCCCTGTGAGAAGGTAACCCTCTCGTCACCCAGAGACGATTGCTTGGCACCCTGCAGCACCAGACACAAGATTGGCCGGTAGAGCACGGGCGAGAGGTCGGTCGGCCGGAAGTCGCGCGACGATCAAACCCGGAATGTCCGTGTAGAAGGGCTCGCCTCCTATCGCCTGTTGATCGGCATAGGCAAGGACGCGGCTCGTCAGAGCTTGAGCAAACATGATTGGCTCCAGCTAGAAACAGGCAGTTTTTACGACCGAACGACGCGCTCCAGTGCAGCGACGGGCAAAGTACGTCCCCTACAGGTATGTCCCTTTTTGGGGGCAAAGTTGGTCCCTTAACCTGGAACAAACAAAACGCCGCCGGCGACGGTGGGTTTTTCAGTTCAGGAAGTGTGCTGCGCTGGGTCAGGCCGGCTCCAGGCCGGCGTCGAAGCCTTTCTTGAGCACTTGCGCGATACCTACCCCTATTCGCGGTCAGGCAACGAAGGGCCGCAGGCCCGGGTGGGGCGCATCTACCAGGTGCTGGAGTTCGGACGGGAGGATAAGGCCTACCATCCGCTGCGGGACCTGGTCGGCAGCTTCATCCGGACGCGCCTGGCGGTCGGCCCCGTCGACGTCGTGTTCGGCAAAACGGTCGATCAGCGAGACCAAGCTCCACCCGAAGCGTCTCCGAAAGCTCCTGGAGGCGGCAGGAGTGCTGCCGGAGGCCTTGGGCGACCTCTCAGACGGAAATTGCCTGTTTGATGCTGTACGGGGCTCCAGCGTCGCATCGGCTGCCACCCTCTCCGTCAGCCACGTCGGCGAATACCTCAATGCTCCCCGCGTGCAGCGGGACCGTCTCTACTGGGCCGGCATCAGTGCCCTGGATCAAGGGTGTCGGCCACGGCGCCGCCGACCGGTTGCCCCCGAGGACCTGGATGTCTTCCCGGCCAGGCTGCTCGACGGCGCGGTGCTGGCCGATGCCGCCGTCGACGGTCAGGTCACCATCCCGCAGGCCGCCACCGCGCCTTCTGCATGAGCGAGGACGTCGTCCAGTTGATTCTCGATGGCAAAGTGCAGCGGAAGTGGAAGCTCGCTGGCGAGCGCGGCTACATGTCCCTGTGACTGGTCTTGAGGCGCGGGCCCGAACATGGCGGGCTGACCGGCCACGCGCTGAAAGACCGGCTGCAAACCAATGATCGCGTGGCTCACAGGCTCATGGCTCTGGGACATCTGAAGACGTTCACCGTCGTGAACCCCGTCAACCGCTGCCCCACCGTCATCGTGCCCGCGGAGGAAGTCGAGCGGTTTGAGCGCGAGTACGTCTCGCTGTTCGCGCTCGCAAAGCAGCAGGAGCGGCATTTCCTGGTGGTCAAGGCGCCGAGCGATGTAGCCCCAGAGCGTTCCGAGAGCTCGCCGTCCAGGGTCGCGCAACGGAAACGCAAATGATCGACTCCACGCACATCAAAGCGCTTCGAAGTGAAGGCGGGCTTCCTGTCGGAGGGAGCTACGTTGGCTACGCATCTTGTTTGAGTTGCTCCAGCGCCGAAGGAGCTCGATACCGGCAGCGTGAAGCCGGCGATGGATCCGGAGGAGATCGGGGCGACGTTCTCCCGGAAACGCGAGATCGAACGTCTTTATCCGGAAGGAGGTGTGTAAGGGGTAGCTTCGAGAGTGATCGACGTTTTCGCCCGGCAGGATGCAATCGACCATCATTCCCGCTGAAGCTATCGTGCCGACCGTCTCCTCGACCCCGGGGCGGTGCCGGCGCCGCTCGGGATGGACCGTCGGCTTCCTCGCATCAATGGCATCCTCATGACGCCATCTCGTCGAACAAAGCCTTGGCCTGTTTCAAGTCGAGCGTGTCAAAGCCTTCGGTGAACCAAGCATAGATCGGCGCCAGAAGATCGCGGGCCTGCTGCGGTTTTCCCTGATCACGCCACAGCCGCGCCATGCTTGTCGCCGCGCGCAATTCCCAGGATTTGGCCTGCTGCTCGCGCGCGATCGCGAGCGCACGTTCGAAATAGATTTCCGCTTTCGCCGCGTCCGGCTCGGGCGAAATCAGCGCGATCTCGCCGGCCATGCGGTGGACCTCGGCCTTCCACCACCTTTCTTTGTTTATTTCTACGGCCCTGAACGCTTCGCCCATCCAGCGCCAAGCGTCATCGAACTGATCAAGCTCAGCATGGGCCCTCGCCAATTGCGATAAGTACAAAGGCATCCATACTGCGGCTCCCCTTGACCGGTATGCGGCGATCCCGGAGGTGAGCATGCGGACTGCGTCCGAGGGTTTGCCGGCCACGGCGGCAAGCCAACCTTGGTTCATCATTCCGTGCGGCTTCCAGTGCAGAGAGCCTTTTTCGTCTGCCAGTACGCCGAGTTCATCGGCCGCTGCGATTGCTTTTGCGTAGTTCCCGCATTGGAAATAGGTGATCGTCGCATGCCCCAGCGCGTAAATCAGCGTGGCAGCTTGGCCGATCGCTCGTGCATCCTTGATCGCGACGTCTGCGTCGGCGAGCGCGGCCCCGGGATAGCCAAGGAACCACGAAGCCCAAGACCGATAGGACAAGATCGACACCCGAGCATCTACGCCAAAACGCGCCGCCAGCGGACGATGCTCGGCATAATCGTAAAGCGCGATCCCCTTGTCCAAATGCGCCCGGCCTCGCTCGATGTCCCCCGCGCACATGGAGGTAATACCCAAAATGCGATGTGCTGTCAGGAGCGCAGCCGGCCTTCCCTGTTTCTCGGCAAGCGCCAGGAACTGGGCCGCAAGCTCGCTCATGATGTCGCCATTGGATGCCACATAGCTCGAGGTCCACAGGCCGTAGAGGACCGCGAACAACAACAGCGAATCCTCAGGAGGCTCTCCGAGGGCTTCGGCTTCTTCGATTAACAGACGTGCCCGCTCCGCAGCCACCTTGGTTTCTGGCGACGCATACCCTTTGACATGGAGGAGTGGGGTTATGATCGCGACCTGAAGCTTGATATGTTCGCGGCGCAGTGCAGGCGTGGCGGGCGAGGCCGCAATCTGACCGAGGGCACGCGTGAGCTGCTCTATGGCTTCGACCAGCGCCGAGCGCTCCAGCGATCGCTGTCCCGCCTTGCCCCAGAGGCCCGCGGCCTTTTCGATCAACCCGGCCTCGGTGCAGTGATGCGCCAGGATCTCCGGCCGGCTCTCCGCAATCTCGGCGAATTGGCTTTCGAGGGTCTCGGCGATACGAGCGTGAAGTGCGCGTCTCGGCTCTCGCAGCAGCGTACCATAGGCCGCGTCCTGCACGAGGGCATGCTTGAACAGGTAGGTCGCATGCGGCGGCACGCCTCGCCGGAATAGCAAGCCAGCCTGGATGAGGCGGGCGATCGCGGATTCCAGCTCCGCCTCGGGCCTGCCTGCCACCGATGCCAGAAGGGCATGGGAGAACTCGCGCCCGATTGCTGCCCCGATCTCCGCTACCTCCTTGGCTGGGCCAATCCGGTCGAGCCGTGCCATTAGCGATGCATGCAAACTTGCAGGGACCGCCACGTCTGGGGACGGAACCGCCGCAACCATGCGCCGGGCCGCGCCCTCGCTCTCCGCCTCCAGCACCGCCTTCGTCATCTCCTCGACAAAGAGGGGAACGCCATCGGTGCGCTCGATAATGTCCCGCCTGATGCTCGCCGTCAGCAGCTTGTTGCCGACGACGCGGTCGATCATGGCACCGACGTCGCGCTGTGTCAGCCGATTGATTGTGAGGGCCGTCACGTGAGGCTGTCCGATCCACGGCGGGTCGAATTCCGGCCGGAACGTGACGATCAGCAGCACGCGAAGGGTCGCGATCACGTCGACAACCCGACCGAACACTTCCAGGCTCGTCGGATCGGTCCAGTGCGCATCTTCGAAAATCATCAGCGCTGGATTCTGGCGGGTCAGCGCCTCCAATTGTGAGATGAGCGCGTCCAGCGTTTTTTGCCTGCGCTGCTGCGGGGTCAACTCGAGCGTGGGATAACGTCCATCATTCGGGAGCGACAGCATCTCGGCAAAGAGCGCGACATCCGCGATTGGGGTCGAGGTCTGCGCGAGCACGGCATCGAGTTTGTCAAGCCGCGTTTGCAGCTTGTCGTCGTGCGCCAGTCCGGCCGCACGTTCCATCTGGCCGATGATCGGATAAAGCGCGCTGTCCGTGTGCTGCGGGGAGCAGAAATAGCGCAAGCGCGTGTGCGGTTCGGCGGCGAGGCGTTTCAGCAGCGCAGCGGTGAGTCGAGACTTTCCGATGCCGGCCTCGCCGGAGATGAGCACCACCTGACCTTCGCCGGTCTTTGCCGCCGACCAGCGCCGCAGCAGCAATTCGAGTTCTTCTTCCCGCCCGACGAGGTCGGTCAGGCCGGTCCCGTGGAACGCCTCGAAGCGACCTTCCGCCGAACCCGCCCGTAGCGCCGACCAGACCCGCACTGGTCCGGCGATGCCTTTGAGGTCCTTGGCTCCGAGGTTCTCAAGCTCGAACAGATCGCCGAGGAGTTTTCGCGTACCCTCGGCGATGACCACCATGTTCGGCTCGGCGACGCCTTGAAGGCGGGCCGCGAGGTTCGGGGTCTCGCCGACGATGCCGCGCTCCTGAGCCTCTCCCGATCCGACTAGGTCACCGACCACCACAAGCCCAGTCGCAATACCGACCCTGATTTGCAGCGAAACGGACGCTTTGAGTGCGCTCACTGCCGCAACCAGCTCCAGGCCCGCCCGCACCGCTCGCTCGGCGTCGTCCTCGTGGGCCTGCGGATAGCCGAAATACACCAGCACGCCGTCGCCCATGAACTTGGCGACGAACCCGTCGAAGCTGCGTAAGCATACGACCAATACCGCGGGATTCCCGGGCGTGCGGATAGTCGTTGCCGGCTATGATGATGCCGAGGGTTTCAGGCGGCCTGAGCCGCAGCGGNGNCTTTTGCTTTCCACTCCCACGGGAGNAGTTCGTGCAGGCGGGATTGCGCGATTTCTGCGATGCGTCTGAAGACGTCGGCGAGCCAGACCTTGGGGTCGACGTCGTTGAGGCGCGCAGTCATGATGAGGGTGAGCATGACGGCGGCCCGGTGCGCGCCGCGGTCGGATCCCGCGAACAGCCAGGCCTTTCTGCCCAGAGCCAATCCGCGCAGGCTCCGTTC
>NZ_AWZU01000073.1 GCF_000472385.1 Bradyrhizobium sp. ARR65 | reverse complement strand
GCGCGTTAAACGAGCTGTTGCGCATTGATCGAATGCGTCATTCCAGCATTTCCAAACCCGTAGCCCACGGCCGAGTCGCGCTTGACGCTCGCCAGCTCCGCTATTTCATCGCCGTCGCCGAAGAGCTCAGCTTCGCGGGCGCCGCTGACCGGCTGAACGTGGCGCAGTCCGCCGTCAGCCTGCAAATCAAGGCGCTGGAGGANGCGTTCGGCGCTCGTCTCCTGAACCGTCGCAAGCGGGCCGCGGTGTCGATCACGGAGGCGGGACGGCTGTTCTTGTCCGAAGCCGAGGCCGCCATCCGTCAGCTTGAGAGGGCCGAGCAGGTGGGGCGCCTCGCGGCGCGCGGCGAGCTCGGCCAGATCGAGGTTGGGTATGTGACGTCGGTGGCCATGAATCGGATCCTGCCAAGCCTGCTGCGGGAGTACCGCCGAAGCCACCCTGCGGTGCAGCTTCGCCTAACGGCGATGGAGACGCCGCGGCAGCTCGAGGCGCTCGCCGAAGGTCGGCTGGATGCGGCGCTGATACGACCTCGGCCCAGTTACGCGGCAGGGGTGGCGGCCCGTGTGATTCATCGCGAAGCTCTTTGCGTGGCGCTCGCCGCCGACCATCGGCTTGCGCGCAACCACACTCTGTATGCGGCGGAGTTGAGCAACGAGGCTTTCATCGTCCCTCACCTCGCGACTTTCAGAAGCCGCCTGGAGCGGCTGGCGGCCGCTGGCAGATTCCCGATCAAGCTCGTCTATGACGTTGCCGATTTCGTAACCGCGCTCAGCATGACCGCCGCCGGCTACGGCGTGGCGATGGCGCCTGAATCCATGTGCGGATTGGGCTTCCCTGAGATCGTATTCCGCCCGCTTGCGGACTTTGCCGAGAAGGTGGAGCTCGCCGTCGCGTTCCGCGAAGCCGAGCCCTCTGCGAGCGTCCGCGCCTTCGTCGATGCAGCCACCGCGCTCGGGAAGCGTCCATACGCGACACTGCAGAGCCAATGACCTTCCGCCAAGAAGGCGCGCGGATCAGCCCGAGGTGCATCTTCAAGGTCGGGGCGAGAGCATCGTGTAAAGGTTATCGAACAGCGCAGGGCCCGTGATCCGAGTGCCGTATTCGTTGGCCAGGGCAGTCATCTCAGCGGGTTCGGTCGTTGCGTGCTTTCGGAACAGTTCCTCGAGTCCTCCGGGGCTGAAGATCACCAGCATGCGGACGGGAGCGTCTTCCGAAGGATTGCACCATGCATGAGGTACGCCTCGAGTGATGGTGATGGACGAACCGGCAGCGACTTCCGCTCTTCTGTCTCCATTCGCGATGAACGCTCTACCCTCCAGGATAATGAAGTGCTCGTCCGCATTGTCGTGAACGTGCATGGGCACGCCGTTGCGAGGATCCGCGACCACCTCCAGCATCGAATAGACGCCGTTCGTTTCGGCTGACGATGTGCGGATGATGTAGCGTTCCCCGCGTATGACCTCCGACCAACCGCTCTCACGTTCATGACGGTTCGAAGGTTCTTTGGACGATTCGTTCGCATTCATCGCGCTTACCTTTCTGTTCGCTTCAGAACCAAAGACCCCGAAGTGATAGAACTGGCGCGCTACACATCTGGCGCCCCTTACTCAGACGTCGCCTTGCCTATAGATGAGAGAACATCGGCAATCCCGGCGTCGAGAGGTCCGCTTGCAGGATCGAGCCTGTCTCGGATTCCACGATGAAGAGCCGAGCGTTGCCGGGGCCGCCGAACGCGAGGTTCATCGTCGCACGCGCAGTGCAGGACACGATCCGCTCGAGCGGCTCGGCGTGCGGGCTCAGGCGCCAGATCGAGCCGAAACCCTCGTGGGCGACGAGAAGGCAACCTTCAATATCAAGCGCCAAACCATCCGGGCCGCCAAGGCTGCCATGCAAATGCGCGAAGATGCCGACCTTGGTAACAAGACCGCTCTTGTGCAGCGGCACGCGCCAGATCTGGTTCGCCCGCGTCACCGCTACCAGGAGGGCCGTCTCCTCCGGATCGACCACGATGCCGTTGGGGCTCGGGATCGTGTCGATGAGGCAGGTCAGCCGTCCATCCGGGGTCAGGCGGTAGATGCGGCCGGTCGGGTCGTGCATGCCGGTCTGCCCCTGGTCGGTGAAATAGATTGTGCCCGACCGTCCGAAGACGAGATCATTGACGCCCTTGAAACTCTCGGAGCCGACCGTCTCCAAGAAAGGTCTGACATGACCGCTCCCCGGATCCAGCAGCATCAGCCCGCGCCTGTAATCGGTAATGAAGATCCGCCCGTCACGGTGGATTTTCAGTCCGTTCGGCCAGCCATCGTACTCGGCAATCTGTTCCCACTCGCCGGCATGATCAATCCGGAACACACGGCCGAATGGGATGTCGGTAACGTAGAGACGGCCTTCGCGATCGAACGACGGTCCTTCGAGAAAACTGTCGATTTCGATGACGTCGCGGTTGGCGTCAGCCCAGGCCGAACGCCTCAACTTGCGAAAGCGGTCCGGCAGGCGTGTGAAGACCGTGGTCTCGACCCGGCGTGGCGGTGTGAAGAAGCTCATGGAGATCAATCCTCAACCCAAATCTGTTTTGACTCCAGCCGTGGCGAAACTCTCGGAGATCTCAGGGCCACGATGCACGCTTTGCGAACACCGCCGCGCGGTAGACTGATGTTCAAACATTTTCCAGCTGCAGCAAGGCCGCCGTGTCGGCGCGCACCTGTCGGGTGAGCGCGGCGTCCTTGATCAGCGATTCGCCATAAGACGGGATCATCTCTTTCAGTTTAGGGAGCCAGCGGTCGGCCGTCAGCTTGTCGTTGAAGCATTTCTCCAGCACGCCGATCGCGATGGCCGCGGCCGTGGAGGCGCCGGGCGAGGCGCCGAGCAGAGCCACGATCGACTTGTCTTGCGCCACCACGAGCTCGGTGCCGAATTCGAGCTTACCCTCTTCGCGTTTGAGCCATCCTTTGCTCTCATGTGGCTTTATGGTCACCACGCGCTGCCCGGCGACAGCCTCTTTCCAATCCTTCTTCATGGCTCGCGGAACGAAATCCTTGAGGGTCGCGAACTGCTGGCTCGAACTCTGCAGGACTTGACCGATAAGATATTCGGCCCAGCGGACATTGTCGCGTGCGACGTCGAGCAGCGGAATGAAGTTATGGATGGTCAGCGATGTGAACAGGTCCGTAAGTGCACCATGCTTGAGGAAACGGGTGGAGAAGCCCGCATAAGGACCGAACAGCAGCGACTGTTTGCCGTCTATGATGCGCGTATCGAGGTGCGGCACCGTCATCGCCGGAGAACCTGAGGGTGCCTGGCCATAGACCTTGGCATGATGGCGATGGCTTACCGCATCGACGTCGCAGCGCAGAAAGATGCCGCTGACGGGGAAACCGGCATAGCCCTTGGCTTCGGGGATCTTCGACTTCTGCAGTAGCGGCACGGCACCGCCGCCCGCTCCGATGAAGACAAATTTGGTCGACACGGTTTCCACACTGCCATCAACAACGTCCTCGACCGAGATGCGCCAACGCCCGTCGTGCTCGCGGTCGAGGCCAATGACCTTCCGATTATAGTGAACGTCGAAGCCGGGCTGATCGGAGAGGTGTTTGACCAGCAGCTGGGTCAGCGCGCCATAGTCGACGTCGCTGCCGGTGATGATGCGGGTTGCCGCGAACGGCTCTGTGTCGTCCCGCCCGTCCATGAGGAGCGGCGCCCACTCGGCAATTTTGCTGCGGTCCTCGCTGTACTCCAAGCCACGAAAGCAGTGGTGCGCCGACATCTCTTTGAAACGCTGGCGCAGGAACGCGACATTACCAGCACCCCAGACGAAGCTCATGTGCGGGCACGGGTGGATGAAAGCGCGGGGATCGGGGATCGCTCCCTTGTCGATCAGGAACGACCAGAGCTGGCGCGATATGTCGAATTCGGTGTTGACCTGCAGCGCCTTGGAGATGTCGACGCTGCCATCATTTCGCTGCGGCGTGTAGTACAGCTCGCAGTAGCCGGCGTGGCCGGTCCCGGCGTTGTTCCAGCCGTTGGAACTCTCGTGCCCGCAGTCGTGAAGCGTTTCGAACATAGCGATCGTCAGAGAGGGTTCGAGCTCCTTCAAGAAGGTTCCGAGCGTTGCGCTCATGATCCCGGCGCCGATCAAAACGACGTCGGGACGATCAGAATTGCTGATGGCGGGCATGGCAAGTTTTTCCTGAGATCGGACGCGTGTGGATCTGGGATGCTACATTCGGCAGTGAGCCGCTTCGCCAGGGTTCACTGATCTGTTTGGCCGGTGATCATGACCGCTACCAGCGCGTCGGCGGCGCCGGTCGTCAGGTTGAGCGCGCCGGGCCCCAGCGTCGAGAGGCAAACGCGAGCCTCGCCGGTCAGCGACCCATGCGTGGCTGCCATGAAGGCCGCGGCTTGTTCATGGCGGGCCACCGCCAACTCAATCTTCGAGCGGCGCCGCGCCTCGACGAGGTCGAGATTTTCTGCTCCGGGCACCCCAAAGATCTGCTTTGCACCCTCGTTCTCGAGTGCCGCTACGAGGAGATTCGCTCCGCTCATCGTCATCGGATACGCTCCAACCGTTTGATGTATCGATAGCCGTAAGGTCGGCCTGTGGAGCTCTTAAATCCAATATCGAATTATTGGATTTTAATCAGACGAACTGATCAAATCGCAGGCTTACTATCGGCAACGCCCTTAAGGCACCGCTATCCGTTTCGAACTTAATCAGATGGATGTTGAAGCGGCGGCCGGTGACCGCCTGGGAGCGCCATATGGGCGAGGTCGAGCTCGTTGCGGCATTGACGATCCAGCGGCTCCCGGCACTATCGCCGCACAACCCATAGCGCGTGAAGCACGAAGGGCAAGACGGATTGCAAGGGCCGGCACATTCCCGGCGCTGGATAGAAGAATCAATGAATCTCTGCTAAACCCAAATGCATCTCGAGCGAATCCATTGTTAGGGGCCGGCGCTCGTCCGCACTCTGGCCTCTCTGTCCTGGTCCGCTGCCAAATCGCGATACGGGTAGTTGAGGTCCATGTCAACCTTTCCCGGGTCTTCAAACAAGCATCATGAATAGCGGACATCAGATCTTTTCATTTCGAAGACATCCGCTCCTCCGCATAAATTGTCCGCCGGGGCGCTCGATGACGCGGTAAATTTTGCGCCAGCGAGAGATCATCTGCGAGGTATCTTACTCGGCCGGACAAGGTCGAAGCTCTCGGCTTGAAGCATGCGTGGGCCTGCGGAATCTCCGGCAGCGAAATTTGAGAGATCGCCGGACCTCGTCGAGAGAATCCAGACCGACATCGATGGCTTCATGCGCAGCGCAAATCCGTCGATGAATACGTCGGCTTCGCCGATTAACGAGGCGAGTTTAAAGTGATCGGTCTCATTTTTTACATCGAATTCAATGTAGGACCTGCTACGCTCAAGCGTTGAGTACCTTGCTTTGACCGGATCACTTCGTCCCGGGCGGCAAATTCTCACAACGTCAGCGCCGTACTCCGTCAAGGGGAGCGCTGCATAGGGCACCGGGCCGAAGGCGCTCATCTCCACCACCCGCACGCCGGCCAGTGGCCCCATCGCCATTTTCCCATCGGAAGAATTGTGTCCGGCGTTGTTACTGAAACTCATTCCGCTGCCGTACTGTTCCTGGTCTTAGCGTCAACAGGTAGCTGCCTCTTTGCGCAAAGCGAATGGTTCTCATGCAACGCCACCAGGAACGATTCGCTCTGAACCTTCTCGACGACAATGCCCGGCTCGTCGGGAATAAGCCGGCTGAAGCCGAATGTCGATCCGGCCTTTTTGAAGCGCCTCTATCTGATGCTCTTCGACACGTTGTGCAAGCTGACCTCGACGGCCGGCCGCTGAGCCCGAAAACTTGCTAGAAGCTTTGGCAAGCCACTCAGCACCCCCGAGCTGAAGATGCCCACGTCCTACGGCCAGCATGCCCTTCGCCGGCCAAGCGAACACGCTGCCGAACACGCTCTGCGGTTGGCAGTATTCCGGCAGCGTCCTCCATCAGAACGAGTCCGGCGGGTGTCACCTCCACCACCTTTCGTAGGCGATATAGTCGCCAATCGTCTGTGTTTTCATCGAGTGATCTTCGGACACGAAGCCTACGGCCAACATGCAATTTTTCGTTGCCTTCGTTACCGAGAGCCCTTGCACCACCACGTCCGCCAGCAGCATGGCCTGCACCAGCTTAGTATCACTCGGCGGCGGTCTGGGCGGCCCTGCCCTGACCGGCCGGCAGCGCCTGTTGGGCGAGCCGGCCAAGGCCGGTGTGCACGATGGCAGCGATAGTAGCGCCAACGATCGGAGCTAAGAGGTACAACCAAGCATCATCGAATTTGCCGGTCGCGACCATAGGGCCAAGAGCCCGTGCCGGGTTGAAGGGCGCGCCTGTGAGGGCCCCGCCCATAACGATGTTGAACGTCAGCGTCATTCCAATTGCCAGCGGCGCGAGATTGCCGGCGCGCCCCGCGACCGCCGTGCCGAGTACGACCGTGACCAGAAAAAACGCCAGCAGCGCCTCGATCATGAAACCGGCGGCGGGCGTGATAGTAATCGATGTCGCGCCCAAAATGAGATTCTGCGCAAGTGCGGGTGTGCCGAGACCGGTGGCAGCCCCGCCGAGAACGGTTCGCAGCAAGAGCGCGCCCATGACACCTCCGATGAGTTGGCTGATGATATAGGCAATCCCTTCGCCGACGCGCATCGCGCCGGCGGCGAGAACGCCGATCGTGACGGCGGGATTCATATGCCCGCCCGATATTGAGCCGAAGGCGAAGGCAAAGGCCATGATGGCCAGGCCGTGGGCGAAGGCGACCGCAGTGATACCGGGCAGTCCGACACCTTCGCCGACCACCGCCGCGGCGCCAGCGCCGATGAAGACGAACGCGAAGGTACCGATGAACTCGGCAAGGAGCTTGGGTGCAAGCTGGTTAGACATCGTTGGCTCCAAAGATGATGTGAAGGCTCGGGCGCGATCAGATAGCGCCTGAACGAAACAGCGGTCGGGAGTAGCCGATGGCGCTCGGGAACGCCGCCGGCCGGCTATGTGCAAGCCTACTCTGCGGCGACGGTTCCGGGCTTGAAATCGATGCCGAGCGCCTTGCCGACGCCGATGCCATATGCGGGATCCGCTCGATAGAAGTGAACAAGCTGGCGCTGGATGATTTTGGCCGGCACGCCGTCCATCGCTTCCTTGATATTGTTGAACAGCTGTTGCTTCTGATCGGCTGTCATCAGGCGGAACAGCTCTCCCGGCTGCCGATAGTCATCGTTCTCGTCTCGATGGTCGTAGCGGGCCGCATCTCCCGTGATTCTGAGCGGTGGCTCGCGGTAGCTGTGGTCCTCAAGCGGGCCGTTGAACGAGTTCGGTTCGTAATAGGCGTCGGGGTCGGGCTTGCCCCCAAGTCGCATTGAACCGTCAGCGTGATAGTCGTTCACCTCTGCGCGCGGCCGGTTTACCGGGAGTTGATGCGCATTGACACCGACCCTGTAACGATGCGCGTCTGCATAGGAAAAAATGCGAGCCTGCAGCATCTTGTCCGGTGAATGGCCAATACCCGGTACGATGTTCGACGGCGCCAGCGCCGCCTGCTCGACCTCGGCAAAATAGTTCCTGGGATTGCGATTGAGTTCGAGAATGCCGACCTCGATCAGCGGATAATCCGCGTGCGGCCACACCTTGGTCAGGTCGAACGGGTTGTACCAGTGCCTGTCGAGATCGCTCTCCGGCATAATCTGCACCGAAAATTTCCACTTCGGGAAATCGCCCCTCTCGATCGCCTCGAACAGGTCGCGCTGATGGGTCTCGCGATCGTATGCCACCTTCTGAGCGGCTTCGGCATTGGTCCAGTTCTTGATGCCTTGCAGGGTCTTGAAATGAAACTTGACCCAGTGCCGTTCATTCTTGGCGTTGATGAACGAATAAGTATGCGAGCCGAAGCCATCGACATTTCGATAGCTTTGCGGCAGGCCGCGGTCGGACATCAGGATAGTCACCTGGTGCAAGCTTTCCGGCGAGAGCGACCAGAAGTCCCACATCGCGGTCGGTGAGCGCATGTTGGTCATCGGGTGCCGCTTCTGGGTATGGATGAAGTCGGGGAACTTCAGCGGATCGCGAACGAAGAACACCGGCGTATTGTTGCCGACGAGGTCCCAGTTGCCCTCCTCGGTGTAGAAGCGCAGCGCAAAGCCGCGTACATCGCGCTCGGCATCGGCCGCGCCGCGCTCGCCCGCCACCGTCGAAAAACGCAAGAAAGCTTCCGTCTTCTTGCCCATCTGTAAAGCCTTGGCTTTTGTGTACTTGGTGATGTCGTGTGTGATAGTCAGCGTGCCATACGCCGCCGAGCCTTTGGCATGAACGGTCCGCTCCGGAATACGCTCGCGGTTCTGGTGCGCGAGTTTCTCCAGCAGATGGAAATCCTGCATCAGCACTGGGCCGCGCGGACCTGCTGTAATGCTGTTCTGATTGTCAGCGAGCGGCATGCCGCTGGTAGTGGTGAGTGTAGGGCGTTTGGCCACGGATTGCTCCTCTACTGCAAGACGATCGCCCCCACAACCGACTGCTCTGCGGCGGCTCGCAAACGCCATCGGTCGGCGTTTGCGGAATAAGGGGCGCGGGTGGAATGTATCCGTCCACTTCGCAATTACTTTGGTTCGTTTGCTGCGATTGCAGCGGCTTTGCGAGAAAGCTCGACAGGCCGGAAGTTATTCAGCGACAGCGGCCCGACGCATTCCGGCGAGAGCGTCAAACATCTGTACGTTGCGCCCGATAGCACCCAATTTGAGATTGCCTCGTTCAAGGCGCCGGAACCTCCACTATCATGGACCTTCGACTTACGGCTTGAAAAAGCCCCCCATCCCCCGCAGGCAGGACGGGTCCCCTGGCTCGGACGCCGCGCTTTCAGTCGATGTTGCGGCGATACTTACTCGGGGTCTGGCCGGTCAATCTGTGAAACGCGGCAGTGAATGTGCTGGTTTCGCTGAAGCCAACCTCAAATGCGATCGCGGTAACGGACAGTTCGCGATTCACCAATAGCTTCTTGGCTCGTTCGATCCGGCGACTCGCATGATATTTGTGTGGCGGCACACCGAAGGACTGCTTGAACGACTTGGAGAAATGCCAAGGACTTAGCCGCGCCAGCTCGGCCAGGGTTGCAAGCGGTATGTCATCGGCAACATGCTCCTCGATATAGGCGGCCACTCGCTTGCGCTGCCAGCACGCAAGGCCGCCACGAGTGACTGGTTCGCAGGGTACGTCATCGCCGTTGATGCGGACGAGTTCGTGCATCAGTAAAACTCCCAGCGCATCGACGTATTGGCGGAGCATTGCGCCGGGGCTTTCGACCTGCGACTTGAGTTTGAGAGCAGTTTGCCAGAGATCGGCATCGTAAAAGAACAGACGCGGCCTGAATTCAATCTCGCCAAACCGCAATGCGGGATCGGCAAGGGGCCCGCGTGGATCGATGTAGAAATAGGTTGTACGGGCTAACGCGCGCGGTTTCTGCGATCCACGAAAGTCATGGCCAGCGGGAACGAAGGTCAGCTTGCCCGTGAAATTGCGCAGAGTCGACCGGGGCAGACCTTCAATAACGGTCTCACCGTCGTCGCGCTCCGCGAGCTCCGCGGCAATGAGCAGATGGCAGGGAGCCCGGAATCGATACTCAAACGGATTGAGCCGCATGATATCTACCATTTCCACGATCAAGCCTGACAAGGCTGCGGAACGGCGCCTTACAATCTCCGATGGCGAGTAGTCCACCATCGAGCGATTTTCGAGATTCGAGTGTCCCCATGCCGGTGGATGGTAATTGCTAATTGGAGTCGCTCGAGTTGGAAAAAGCGGAGCGGATTGATTGAAGGTCGCTTCGGCAGAACTGGCCATTATTCAATCTCGGTGGTTGCCATGATGCTCGCTTTCCGTCCCGGAGGTTTCTTTCTTCTTTGAGCCCTGCGATCGTCTACGCGCCGGGCCATGCCTGACATGTTGGCGATCGCGGCAACGAACAAGGCGCGCGGCTTGCGGCTCTCACGGCGAGTTGAATCTCGACCGTCACGACGACTTGGATGTAGCGTCAGCGGTACCGTCGATGGCGATGATACGCATGATGGTCCATAGACGCGTAGCCGTTCTGCCAACCATCACCCCAGTAGCCGCCATTGGTGTACGGATTTCCCGCTCCCAGATTTTGACAATTTGCGTTGGGGTAGAATTGCGCGCAATAGCCGGGGTTCGAGATAACGGCTTGTGCCCCTGCGGGGCTTGCGAACGCTGCCGCAATAGCAGCGCCTGTACCAATCAATACGAATTTCATGTTCGTCTCCTGTTGTGTAAGGAGAACATGGGATCGTGCGTCAGTTTTGACACTGGCTTTTTGGCTGGCTCCTTCAACCGTGATAATGCAGTCCTGGATCTTGACGTCGCCGCGAGATGTCATGCTGAGGAAGCTCATACAGCTGTCAAGCGTGACATCGTTTACCCATCACGCTCCAAGCGCTCTTCGACAACAAGCAACTCACTTGTTGCTAATCGCGTCGCGCGTAACACGTGTCTCTGAGTTTTGATCTTGTCGGAGTCGCGTTGAATTGAGCCGCGGATTGCGCTGAAATCGATAGCGATTTCGCCAAGCGAGCGCCACCTGCAGAGAGCGGCGTGCTGGGTGCGATATCTCTGACGGAGAGTGTTCATGTTGCGTAAGACAGTGATCGCGTTGTTGGCAGTTGCGTCCGTTGGTTTGCTCTCGCCAACCTTGGCGCTGGCGCGTGGTGGTGGCGGCGGAGGTGGAGGTGGAGGTGGCCACGGAGGTGGTGGGTTTGGTGGTGGCGGCGGTGGTTTCCATGGCGGTGGCATGGGTGGTTTTGGTGGCGGCGGCTTTCATGGAGGCGGTATGGGCGGCTTTGCTGGCGGCGGTTTCCACGGATCCGGCATGGCGCGCGGCGGCTTCCGCTCCGGCGGCTTCGCTGGTCTTGACCACGGTGGATTCCACGATCGTGACGGTGGCGGATTCCACGACCACGGCTTTCGCGGCCATGATCGTGACTTCGATCATCGCTTCATAGGCTACGGCTTCTACGACAACTACCCCTATGATGACAGCTATCCGTACGACTATTCGTACGCCGATGGCGGCGATTCCTACTACGACAACGGCGGCTGCTATCTCGTAAGGCGGCGCGTGCATACTACGCACGGCTGGCACACGCGCCTGGCTCAGGTGTGTGGCTGAGGTGCGGTCGCATTGACCGGAATAGCCGAAGGCGTGAGAACTGATTGTCGGAAAAACCTCGGCGCGATCTCGCGTCGAGGTCATATCTTGAGAAAGCGCGTTCTACAGAGCTGCGGCGTACGGAGATCTCCGGTGGTCCGCTGCACCGCGATACCCGCCGCGGGAGAAGCTCCCGGCCTGGGACGATTCGAATAGAATCGCGGCGCGAGGGCTTACGGGTTCTCGCGGACCATCTGCGGCTGAACCGCCGTTTTCGCTGGCGGCACGTCCTTGGTGCTTGCCGCTACCGGCGTCTCTTCCGACAGGCCCGCAGTCACCTCGATGCGGCCGCTATCGATGAGGCCAGTCTTGACGGCGAGGCGTGTGATCCGACTGTCAATGATCGCGTACACGAAGTTGCCGTCGCCATCCGAACCTACAGCGGCGGTGGGTAAGGTAAGCGCATCGGGGCGCCGGTTCATTTCCAGCGATACCTCTGCATACGTGCCCGGATAAAGTCGTTCGTCGGGGTTGGACAGATCGATCTCGGTACGCATGTTGCGGGTCTCGGGATCGAGACGTAGGGAGAAGCGGGTTACCTTGCCGATGAACGGCTTACCGTCGAATCCAGCCGGCTTGACGATGGCCGGATCGCCGACATGAAGGTGAGGTACGTCGTTCTCCGGAACGTCACAGAACACCCGGATCGTGTCGATCCGCTGCACCGTGAAAAGCGACCCCGCGGACGGCGTCGTCCGCGTGGCCGTTGCGGCCTGGACCAAATCGCCTCGGTTCACCAGCCGTCGCGCCACCACGCCATCGAAAGGCGCCACGATCCGCGTATAGCCGAGCAGGGTCTTGATCCTCTCCACACTCACGGCAGCGACCTCGATTTCGTTGGCTGCAAGGTCGCGGTTCGCTTCCGCAATTCCGAGATCCGCCTTGGCGATGTCCGCGTTGGCGTGTACCTGATCGAGCGTCCGGTCGCTGATGAAATTCCGTCCTTCACCCAGCTGCTCCCGGTCCTTCGCCAGAGCGGTCTGAAGCGCCAGGTTCGCCTTGGCGTGGTCCACTTGGCGGCGCGAGCTCTCCAGCAAACTTTTCTTCGATTCGAGCTGGGCCTCGGCTTCGGCAAGCTCCTGCTTCATTTCGGGGACGTCGATCACCGCGAGCACTTGACCCGCCTTCACGTGATCGCCGATGTCGACGCGAACGTCGGACAGGTATCCGGAGACATTGGCGAAGAGATCCGTTTCTTCAAAGGCTTCGAGGGTAGCGTTGGCTTGGAGACGTTGGGCCACGGTGACGCGGCGTGGACGCACAATCTCGACCCGCGGAGGGTTATCCGCCTTCGTTGAATTAACTGGCGATGGAGATGCAGCCAAATTCCGCTCGGCAACGATGCCCCCCGCGCCGATGGCGATCACGACTACCAAGACCATTAGGCCCGTCCCACTCGTGAAATTCATTGTTGTTCCGCCTTCAATATCCGTTCTGGCTGTTCGCTTATTCCGCCGCCCGAGCATAGTGTTCAGCGCGTCCATCGCTACGATCCGTCGCGAGCCGCGGCTCCGACTCGAAGTAGCGACTGTGCGGGTCATCAGGATCGAGCGAGGCAGAAATCCGAGTATGCCGTGATTGCAGCGCAGCCAGGATGGCCGGCAGGATGACGAGCGTAGCGAACATTGCGCCGAGCAGACCGCCGATCACTGCCCGCCCAAGCGGCGCGCTTTGCTCTCCGCCCTCGCCCAGGCCCAGCGCCATCGGCACCATCCCGGCCAGCATCGCGAAACTGGTCATCAGAATCGGACGCAGACGGCTGCGTGCGCCTTCGATTGCTGCCTTCCATGGTTCGCGGCCCTCGACCCGGCTGCGCTCAGCGAAAGTCACAAGCAGGATAGCGTTTGCCACGGCTACACCGATCGCCATGATCGCGCCCATGAAGGATTGAATGTTGAGCGTGGTCCGGGTGAGCCAAAGCATGAGTACGACCCCGGCGATAACGGCGGGAATCGTCGACCCCACCGCCAGGGAAAGCCGGAACGACTGGAAATTGGCGGTCAGCAGCAGAAGGATGACACTCACCGCCATCAGGAGTCCCAGACCGAGGCCTCTGAACATCTCCGCCATCGGCTGGACTTGCCCGCGCACGGTCACGTTCACGCGATCGGGCGGCTTTCCCGTATCGCTGATCGCCTGCTGCACGCGGGCCGCCGCGCGTCCCACATCCTCACCGTAGATGTTCGCGCTGAGTGTCAGCATGCGCTGCATATTGTAGCGGTCATATTCGCCGAGCGCCGTGCCGTCGGTAACGCCGGCCACATTGCGGAGGTCGATCTGTTGGCCCGACCGGTGAGCGATGGGGAGGTTCTTCACGTCCTCCAGGGAATTCATCTGGTTTTCGGGGATCTCGACCTGCACCTGATAACCAATGCCGGTCTTGGGATCGGGCCAATAATTCGCGGAGGTGTAGCGACTGGATGACGTGCCCGCGACGACCGATTTCGCAACGTCATCCGCCGTCACCCCCAGAACGCCCGCTCGCTCGCGGTCTACGGCGACCTTCACGGTCGGGTAATCGAGTTCCTGCTCGAATCCCAGGTCTCGCAGCGTCGGCACCTGTGCCAATTTTGCTCGCAGCTTATCGGCGTATTGGCGGCTATCGGCGAGGTTCGGCCCGCTCACAGCTACTTCGATCGGTGTCGGCGCGCCGAAGCTCATCACCCGGCTGACGATGTCGCTTGGCTCGAATGAGAAGCGTACACCCGGCAGTTCCTGGGGCAATTTCTGACGCAACCGCTCCTTCAAATCCTCGATGCCGATCCCGGCGCCGCGTTTGAGCTGCAGCTGCAGCACCGCTTCCTCAGAGCCGGAACTCCAGAGATAAATCGTGTTGATGGGGTAATTGGGAGGCTGCGTGCCGACAAAACCGAGGCTGATTTCCACGTTATCCGGACCAACCTCGCGCTTGATCGCGTCGAGCGTCTGCAGCGCGATCTGCTCGGTGCGCTCGATGCGCGTTCCCGCCGGAGCCCGCAGATGCAATTGGAGCTGGCCGGTATCCACGACTGGAAAAATCTCGGTGCCGAGAGAGCTGCCGACGAGGACAATGATTGCGCCACTGATAATGAGATAGGAAAGCACGGCGACGCGCCGCCGTTTCATGACGGCGCGCGAGAACCGATCGTACCTGGCACGCAGCCGGTCGAAAAACGTCTCTTGCGGCATGTGGTGCGTGCCCGGATTGCGCAGCATCCAGACCGACACTACCGGGACAAAGGTACTGGAAAGCACATACGAGCCCACCATCGAGAAGCCGACCGCCAAGGCCAGCGGTACGAACAGGTTGTGCGCAGCGCCGGTCATGACGAAGGCGGGAATGAACACCGCCAGAATGCAGAGCATGGCGACGAACCGGGGCAGCGTCGTCTCGGCCGTGGCCTCGCTCGCGGCACGGGCAAGGCTGCGGCCATCGGCAAGATGGGTATGGATGTTCTCGATAGTGACTGTCGCTTCGTCGACCAGGATGCCGACAGCCAAGGCCAGCCCGCCCAAGGTCATGATGTTGATCGTCTGACCCGAAACCCAGAGCGCCGTCACCGACGCGAGAATCGCGAGCGGAATGTTCAAGACCACGACAAGCGAACTGCGCCAATCTCGCAGAAACAGCAGCACCATGAGCCCTGTGAGCACTGCGCCGAGAGCGCCTTCGACAAGAAGGCCCTGGATGGCGCGCGTCACATAGGGTGACTGGTCGAACTGGTAACTGACCTTAACATCGTCCGGCAGTACGGATTGGAAGCGCGGCAAGTTGGCTTTGACGGCCTGCACGACCGCGAGCGTCGAGGCGTCCGCGCGTTTGGTGACGGGGATGTAGACCGTTCGACGTCCATCCACCAGCGCGTAGCCGGTCTGGATGTCGGCCCCGTCTTCGACCGATCCGACGTCGCGTATGAAAATCGTCTGTGTTCCCTGCGAGCGGATGGGGATGTTGTTCAGGCCCTTGAAGTTCCCGACAACCGAGTTGACCGGCACCATCGGCAAGAGGTCGCCGATGCGGACGTTACCCGATGGGCTGACCGTGTTGCCGGCAGCCAACGCCTGTACCACCTCGTCCGGCGACATGTTGTAGGAACGCAGCTTGCCGGGATCTACGCGGACGAGGATGGTGCGCTGGCTCGAGCCGAAGGGCGGCGGTGCCGAAACACCTGGCAAGGTCGCGAACAATGGGCGCACCTTGAAGAGCGCCGCGTCCTGAAGCTCGGCGACTGTTTTCGTCTTGCTGGAGAAGACGAGGTCGCCGACCGGCACGCCACCTGCATCGAACCGGACCACGAACGGCGGGACGGTCCCTGTCGGCATGAAGGCGCGCGCGCGGTCCACGTAGCTGACGGTCTCGGCCAGCGCCTGAGCCATGTCGGTGCCGGCATGGAATTGCAGCTTGATCAGCGCTACGCCCTGTATCGATTTGCTTTCGACATGCTCAATGCCGGTGATGTAGAGGAAATGGTATTCGTAATAATTGACGATGAACCCCTCCATCTGCGCCGGATCAAGGCCGCCATAAGGCTGCGCGACGTAGATGGTTGGCACACCGAGGTCGGGAAAGATGTCGCGGGCCATGCGGTCGAGCGCTAGAAAGCCCATCAATGCAACGGCTATGACCATCGTCAAAAGCGAGATCGGGCGCCGCAATGCAAAAGTTACCAAGTTCATCGTGACATCTCAGCCGCCTCTGCCGCGCCCCGACGACCGAGCGCGCCTCGACGGCACCAATGGAAACGAGCGAGACAGTTTGGAGAAAGGCGGCTCATGTTTCTGTGCATATGCTCAGCGCCCGAGATCCAATGATAGTGACCTCGGGTGGTGAGCAGAAGTTGAACGGCGAGCCGTCTTGGAATGGGCGGTGGTCTGCAGGCCTCGACGACAGAGCACATAATTCAGCGATACCGATCGAGGAAGGGCTGAGGATACATTGTACGTTTGTGATGCTCGTCCGGATCGGCTTGTTGACGGCGCCAGGCGCGAAGTTTGAGCCAGGGCTGCACATCAATGCGGCCCTGGCCAACTGGTCAGTGCGGTTTGCTGCAAGCTGGTTTGATGTTGCCTTCATCAAAATCTTTCTCCTCGCCCATTGACGTCCTCGGCAGCGGGCGCCTCACTCCGCAGGAAGGACGGTGGTATCGCCGCGAGCAGCTCGCCCGGTCCTGAGCGTGGACACCCAGATTCGAAGACGATCGAGGTAGAGATAGACCACCGGCGTCGTGTACAGCGTCAGCAGCTGCGACACGAGCAGGCCGCCCACGATGGTGTATCCGAGCGGCTGACGAAGCTCCGCGCCGACGCCAGCGCCGATCATCAAGGGCACGGCGCCTAGCAGTGCTGCCATCGTGGTCATGAGGATCGGGCGGAAGCGCAGCACGCAGGCTTTGTAGATGGCGTCTTCCGGCGACAAGTGCTGATGGCGCTCGGCCTCGAGCGCGAAATCGATCAGCATGATCGCGTTTTTCTTCACGATACCGATGAGCAGGATGATTCCGACCAAGGCGATCACGCTCAGATCGAAGCGAAATGCCATCAGGATCAGCAGCGCACCGATGCCGGCGGAGGGCAGCGTCGAAAGGATTGTGATGGGGTGAACGATGCTCTCGTACAGCACGCTCAGGATGATGTAGATGACGATGAGCGCCGCGGCGATCAGCATCGGTGTACTCGACAGCGATGACTGGAACGCCTGGGCGTTGCCCTGGAAACTGGTGCTCAGGGAGAGAGGCTTCCCGAGTTGCTTTTCTGCCTGCTGGATGGCAGCCACCGCATTGCCGATCGACGCTCCAGGCAGCAGGTTGAAAGAAATGGTGGTCGACGGGAACTGGCCCTGGTGATTGACCACGATCGGCGCGACCTTTTCGACGGCCTTGACCAGGGTATTCAGGGGCACCTGCTGCCCGTTCGACGAGGTAACGTAGATATCGCTCAAAGCGCCGGGCCCGAACTGGAACTCCGGGGAGACTTCAAGCACCACGTGATACTGGTTCTGCTGGGTGAGTATGGTCGAGACGATGCGCTGACCGAATGCGTCGGAGAGCGTATTGTCGATGGTCGCGGGCAGGATTCCGTGGCTCGAAGCAACATCGCGATTGATGGTGATATCGAGCAGAGGGCCCGCGTTCTGCTGGTCGCTGGCGACGTCGGCAATGCCGGAAATGCTCTTCAGCTTGTCGAGGAAGATCGACGACCAGTAATTGAGTTCGCCGGGGTCGGCGTCGACAAGCGTATATTGATACTGCGTTCTCGAAAGCCGCCCGCCAATGGTGATGTCCTGGGCCGCCTGCATGTAAAGCGCAATCCCCTGGATGTGAGCGAGCTTTGACCGCAGGCGATTGATAACGTCGTCGGCACTGGCGGTTCGCTCGCCCTTCGGCTTCAGCGCGATGAACACCCGGCCATTGTTCAGCGTAGGCGTCGCGCCGCTAGGCCCGATAAAGGAGCCGACCGAGGCGACCGCGGGATCCTGTAGCACTGTATTGACTACCGCCTGCTGACGTTCGGACATCGCGGGGAACGAAATATCCTGGGAGGCCTCAGTAATGCCGAAGATGAATCCGGTGTCCTGTTGCGGGAAGAACCCCTTCGGAATGAAGACGTAAAGGTATCCCGTCAGGGCAATCGTCGCCAGCAGGGTCATCAGCGTGATGAATTGGTGACGCATCACGATCTTTAATCCGCGCTCGTAATGCGCGAGCAGCCCGTCGAATCCGCGTTCGAGTATCCGGTACAGAAGGCCGTGCTCACGGCTCTCGGGCTTGAGCAGGCACGAACACATCATCGGCGTGAGCGTCAGCGAAATCACGAGCGATAATACCAGCGATACGCTGACGGTGATCGCGAATTCCCGGAACAGCAGTCCGACGTAGCCGCCCATCAGGAACAGCGGGATGAACACGGCAATCAGTGACAGCGTGATCGACACGATCGTGAAGCCGATCTCGCCTGCGCCGGTGAGGGCCGCCTGCATAGGCGAGAGGCCGTCCTCGAGATGGCGGACGATATTTTCGATGACCACGACGGCGTCGTCCACCACGAAACCGACAGCGATCGTCAACGCCATCAGTGACAAATTATCGAGGCTATAATTGAGTTCGTAGAGCACCGCGAATGTACCGATCAGCGAGAGAGGTACGGTCACGGCTGGAATGATCGTGGCCCAGAAATTGCGCAGGAACACAAAGATCACCATGACCACAAGCGCGACCGTCAACACTAGCGTGAATTGCACGTCGCTGACCGAAGCGCGGATGGTCTGGGTACGATCCGACAGGATCGAAACGTTGATGTCGGAGGGAATCGATGCCTGCAGTTGAGGCAGCATCGCCTTGACGCGATCGACGGTCGCGATGACGTTGGCGCCTGGCTGACGCTGGATAGTGAGAATGACGGCTGGCTGACGGTTGGACCACCCGGCGAGCAGATCGTTTTCGGGCGCGTTGATTGCCTTGCCGATGTCGCTCACCCGCACTGGCGAGCCATTGCGATAGGCGACGATCAAGGAGTTATAGGCATCCGGAGTTGGCAACTGATCGTTTGTGTTGAGCGTGTAGGTCTTGCGCGGACTGTTGAGGGTGCCCTTGGGCATATCGACATTGGCCTGGCTAACCACATTGCGCACGTCTTCAAGGCCGATCCCGCGTGACGCGAGCGCCTGCGGATTGACCTGTATCCGTATCGCCGGCTTTTGCTGGCCGCCGATGCCGACGAGACCCACCCCGGAAATCTGGGAGATCTTCTGCAGCAGGATGTTCTCGGCGTAGGCATCTACCGTGGTCATCGGCAGCGTATTGGACGTCAGGGCGAGCAGAAGAACCGGGGCGTCTGCCGGATTGACCTTGCGGATGGTTGGCGGAAAGATCATCGCGGGCGGTAACTGCCCGCTGGCGGCATTGATCGCGGCCAACGCATCCGTCGCAGCTCCCTCGATGTCGCGGTTGAGGTCGAACTGCAACGTGATGGCAGTGGTCCCAAGCGCGCTCGAGGAGGTCATCTGGATGAGGCCAGGAATTTGGCCGAACTGCTCCTCGAGCGGCGTTGCGACCGACGACGCAATGGTCTGGGGATCGGCGCCCGGCAGTTGGGCTGTTACCTGGAGGGTCGGATAATTCACGTTCGGCAGCGCCGCGACCGGCAGCAGCGGGTAGGCTGCAAGGCCGAGCAGCAACAAGCCGACCATCAGCATTGATGTCGCGATCGGCCGCGTGATGAATGGCGCGGAAATGTTCATGGGATGGCAATCTGCTGAGCACTCTGAGCTGCGGCCTCGGCTGCTGCCTTGCCGTGCAGGATGGTGACATGGCTTCCGGGTTGCAGCTTGTATTGACCGTCGACGACAACCCGTTCGTTCGCGGCAAGTCCGCTATCGATCAGCGCCTGACCGTTGCTCGTTTGCCCAACCGTAATCGTTCGCGCTTCGACGGTGTTGTCCGGCTTGATTACGTAGGCATAGAAGCCCTGCTGGCCCTGCTGAACGGCTCCGGCCGGGACCGTCAATCCATTCTTGCGCGTATCCAGCAGCAGCCGCGCATTCACCAGCTCCCCCGGCCACAGCCGATGCGCGGTGTTTGGAAATTCGGCCTTGAGCTGGACTGCGCCGGTTGTCTGCAGAATCTCGTTGTTGATCAGATCGACCTTGCCGACATCGAGCTGGATCTTGTCGTCCTGGCTGTAGGCAAGAACCTTTAGCGGAGTGCGGCTGGCAGCCATCTGTTGCTGGATCTGCGGCAGATCAGTTTCCGGAAGCGTGAAGATCAGCGAGATCGGCTCGATCTGGGTCACGACAACCAGACCATTGGGGTCGCTTGGGTGGATGATGTTGCCGACGTCGACCTGCCGCACGCCGGTGATGCCCGAGATCGGTGACGTCAATCGCGTATATCCAAGCTGGACCTGCGCCTGTTCGATCAGTGCGTCATCGGATTTGACGGCGTTTTGCAGCTGCGCCACCTGTGCCTTCTGGGTGTCGAGGAGCTGCGGTGTCGCGTATCCTTTGCTCGCCAGTTGCGTGTAGCGACCGAGGTTAGCGAGCGCGTTTGTCAGCTGTGCCTGATCGCGATCGCGGGTGGAGGTCACTTGGTCCAGCTGTGCTTGGAAGGGACGCGGGTCGATCTGGGCCAGCAGATCGCCCGCGTGAACCGCCTTGCCTTCGGTGAAGGCGATCTGCGTCAGCTCTCCCTGAATCTGGCTGCGCACGATATCGGTGTTGTAGGCGATGACGGTGCCGATACCGCGCAGGTAGATCGGCACGTCCTGGCTGCTGACGGTTCCGGCGACGACTGGCATCGAAGGCGCCGGCGCTTGCTGCGGTCGCGGAGACGCTTTGCGCGCGACGGCAAACGCGCCGCCGCCTGCAATGACGATGACGCCTATGGCAACAACCAGGGTTCTCAAACGCATGGATGCGAGTCCTTTGAACGTGGTGTCAGCAGCCGCCGGAGGACATCGGTGATCCTGCCGTCGTCGGCATTCCTGTAGTCGGACATGGCACCGTGCTCGTCCCGGTCGGCACCACAGTCGACTGGTTCAGCGTAGGATCCGGCAAAGGACTGAGACCGCCCGTCCCGAGCTCGGTGGATCCCATCGGAATTCCGGCGCGCCCGACGGTGGCACGCGAACCCATGGTTGGAGACGAAGCCGAAGAGATTGGACTGGACGATGCGGTCGCAGCGCTCGCGCACGTACCCGACGCGGTACCGGCGATCCCAGTGCCGTCGAACAGCTGGGTCGGCGCCGATGTTCCGGAAATAGCCCCCGTCGCCGAAGATTCTCCCGGGAGCGAACCGGCGGTTCCGCCTGTGGAGTTGCTCATGACGGAGGTTGCCGTCTGCATTGCTCCCATAGTGCTGGAACACGCTGAGGGGGTCGTCATCGCGCTTGAGGCGGAGGAACTTGATGTCATCGGACTGACGCCCGGCGTCGCAAGCTCGGTGGCTCCGAGTGGAACGCCGGTCACGCCGACCGGCGCCGCAGCACCGATTCCGAGCGGCGAAGTCGTACCCAGCGGCGGGGTGACGGCGCCCATCCCGACCTGTGCGAATGCGGCGCCAACGTCACACAACGACCAGATGGTCGCGCCGACCAAAATCCCCTTCGCAGCAATTTGTGCATTACAGTTCTTCATTCTGATCTCTCTTATTTTCATGGCTCTCTTCCGTGGAGTGATCGCATTCGAGTTGCTGGCAGATCGGGTGAGCACTTCCGATCCGACGGCGTGAATACGGCGTGAATGAAGAACGGCTGGATTCCGGCGAGCGGATCGAACGCCCCGCCGCTTTCGCGGTCTTTCGCTGGGAAAGGGCGGGGCTGTCTCACGCCTTTCTTAAGTTCGCTCGTCTCGGAGCCACCGAAGTCCGTGCATCGGTCACCCTGTGGCTTACATGTCAGACGCCTTTCACGCGGCGCGCGTGGCTCGAAGTGTTCTTAATGTGCCATTCCAAAGCTCGATCCGGGCCTGAATGCTGTTGCACGCGGCGCGCAGCGCCCATTCGTTCCTTTGTGGAGAGTCCGCGACCCGGCCTTCGAGCAGTTCTCTCCCCATCGGACCGTGGCTGTCGCCATCGAGTTCGATGTGCCGCTCGACGTAGTAGATGAAATGACGCAGGCGATCCTTGTCATGCTTCTTGCTAAGCACCGTCTTCTGAAGCCTGCTGAACATCTCCGGAATGATGTCCTCGCGGCCGTAAAAGAAGGCCGCTAAGACCTCTTCCGTCGAGCCGGACTGGGCCAATGTCATCGTGTGCGCAACAAAGGATCGGACATGAGGTGCCACGCCGGTCCGCACCATACCCGCTTCGATCGACGTACCGGCTTGCGCCAGCGAGCGAAAGGTTTCGAATTGACGGGTGCTGGCACCGACCTCCGCCATGGCGCGGAGGTAAAGATCGAGGTGACTGATGTACGAACCGTCCGGATCGACATCTGTCTCCTCGCCAATCACGATGTCGTTGATCAAGCGCGCAGCCCGTGCATTGCCCGCCGGGAACCACGGCACTTTTGTGCAGGTCAGGTCGTGCTGCAGCCGCTTGAGCAGCGACATGAAATCCCAGACGGCGAAGACATGGTCTTCCATGAACCGCCTCAGATCATCGACGGAAGCGACTTCCGCGTAAATGGGGTGGTCCAGCAGCTCCGCGCGAAGGATGGCTAGGTGGTCACGAACCTGTTTCGGCATGTTTGACCTCTATTTGGTAAGTTTGACCTTGGCTCTGGATTGAAGGATGAGCCCGGCTTCGGCGAGCTATCTCCCTTCATTCAATGATACAAGTGTTTCACCAATCAGCCGTGCGTGATACAGATGTTAGTATGAGTGATGCAACCATCGAGACGGTGACTGCGGATCGATGGCTCCTGCTGATCCATCAACTTCCAGCCAAGCCTGCCTACCTGCGAGTCAAGATCTGGCGGCGGCTCCAGGCGCTTGGGGCGGTCGCGGTCAAAAATGCGGTCTACGCTCTGCCGGCAAACGAACAAACTCAGGAAGATTTCGAATGGGTGCTCAAGGAGATCACCGAGGGAGGCGGCGAGGCGATGATCTGCGAGGCGCAGCTCGTCGATGGCGTATCGGACCAGGAGGTCCGGGCACTGTTCACGGCCGCTCGCGACGAGGACTACGAGGCGATCGCCCAAGAGGCAAAGACTCTGGCCGAGGCTCTGGATCAGGACCTTAACGCCAGGGGTCAGGTTGAGGCGAGAACACAATTGACGCGCTTAAAGACCAAGATGGCGCAGGTCGTCGCGATCGACTTCTTCGGGGCGAACGGTCGCGAAACGGTCGACGGACTGCTCATCGGCTTGGAGACCAAACTCACGGAGGGTACCATGGCGGAGACATCTCAGGGTGGCGCGGCCGATCACACGGCTGGCTTGGCACACTTGAAGGACCGCACATGGGTGACGCGACAAGGCGTGCATGTGGACCGCATCGCCTGCGCGTGGCTGATCCGGCGCTTCATTGACCCAGGGGCTCGGTTTAGATTCGTATCTGCCAAAGACTACACGCCGAGCCCTGGCGAGTTGCGATTCGACATGTTCGAGGCCGAATTCACCCATCAGGGTGACCGCTGCAGCTTCGAGGTGTTGCTCGGCCACGCCGGCCTGACCAACCCAGCGCTCCAGGCGATCGCCGAAATCGTCCACGACATCGACCTGAAGGACTCCAAGTTCGGACGGGACGAAGTTGACGGCATCAAGGCTCTGATCGCCGGGGTCGTAATGGCGCACCGGAAAGACGAGGAACGGCTCACTCGCGGGGGCGCGATCTTCAACGATCTCTACGAATACTTCAGCAAGAAGCGCAGCTGACTTGCGTGGGCAAGCCGCAGACTGTGATCCGGCGTGGGGTCCGAGATCAGGATGACCGAGAGTATGTCTCCGCGCGCGGGAGAGCGAAGTTCGCCGCGATGAGGATGGCCTTCAGAGTGGCGGCGATTTCGAGAAGTTTCGACATCGGGCACCTCGCCTCCGAACCCTGAACTGTGAATACGGATTGAAAATTGACCCCCATCGGCATTTCCAGATTGAATAGAAATACCGTGACCACTTCGCCGATCCCGGTCAGGCCAGGCCCCCGCGCCGAAACACACCAAGCGCACCCAGGTGAAGATCGGATTCACGGTGGCCACGCCCTGATTGTTGGGCCTGGGCGTTCGCAACGCTGATCGCTCGGCCGATACTTTCGACATGACCGCGCACCACGCGATCGTAGCCCATCAGCTTGATCCGGCGGCGTCTCCAACGCGGATCGGAGCAAGGTTCGTTTTCCTCGAAATAGCCGTCGGACCTTCAATGCGGCTTGCCTAGCACGAAAGCAAAGGGGACGACGAATAGCTCATCGCCTAGGTCGTCCTTGACGTGCAAGATCCAGCCGCGCCAATCTTCCACGCTGCGCGCCGTAGTCAGCGATCGCACGACACAGGCGGCGTGATCACGCGCCTCGGCGAGGTCGTCTACCAAGGCGCCACAGCGATTGACCAAAACCTCGCTCCTCTTGGAGCAGTGAAAATACACGTGGGTCATGTTCAGCCTCCTTTCAAACAAGGCCTCGCCTACGGCATCGGCAGCTACGCGAGCCAATCCTTGGCTGCATCAACTTGCGACGCTTTCTCCGCTCGCCGCAGGTAGTCATCGGCAAGGCCACTCAATTCGACGGCCGTCCTGCTCGCGTATCGATCTGGACGGTCGCTGTCATGCCGGCGACCAGGCGAACGCCATCAGGTACCTGATCAATCCGGATGTGCACCGGCACNCGTTGAGCGAGGCGTACCCAGGTGAAGATCGGATTCACCGCGGCAAGCCCTTGCGGGTCGGATTGCGCGTTCGAGACTTTGATACCGCGCGCGACGCCGCCGACTTCGCCACGCACGATCTGGCTGTAGCCCATCAACTTGATCTTGGCAGGATCACCCTCGTGCATGGAGG
>NZ_AWZU01000072.1 GCF_000472385.1 Bradyrhizobium sp. ARR65 | reverse complement strand
CGCGAGCTTCTCTTCCCGGTAGAGCCGGAATAGCTTTTTGTGGTTGATCACATGACCCTCCCGCTTGAGCAGAACATGCAGGCGCCGATAGCCGAAGCGGCGGCGCTCCTGGGCGATCGCCCTCATGCGTTGACGCAGGGCGGCATCATCCGCCCGGGTCGTCTGGTATCTGATGGTCATGCGGCAATAGCCGATGGCTTTACACGCCCGCCGTTCGCTCATCCCGTGGGCATCCATGAGATGCGCGACAGCTTTCCGCTTGGCCGCGGGGCGTTACCACTTCTTTCCCAACAGGTCCTTCAGCGCCGCGTTGTCCAGCATGGCGTCGGCTAGCAGCCGCTTTAGCCGCGTGTTCTCGTCCTCAAGCGTCTTCAGCCGCTTGGCCTCCGAGACCTCCATCCCGCCAAACTTGGCTTTCCATTTGTAGATGCTGGCGTCACTGACGCCATGCTTGCGGTACAGATCGGCGACCGAAACGCCGGCCTCGTGCTCCTTCAAAATCCCGACGATTTGTTCTTCCGAAAACCGGTTGCGCTTCATGCTCTGGTCCTAGTCTGGGCCAGAACGAACTTCAAACTGGATTAACCGGAAGGGGCAAGGTCACGGCGGCAGCTCAAGCCATATAGACTGGCATACGACTGATTTTAAGATGAGTGTTAGCGCTCAGGGCATTCAACGCTTTGATGTGAGCGCCGGAGATTGGTACTCGGCCAATCTCATAAAGATGTGGAAGCTTCTGGACTTTCAGCGAGACGGTCCTATTGATAGGGTCATCAGGAATAATGCATTTTGGGGCCAAAATGGAGTATTCAACCTGCGTCTGGCCGGACTGATCGTGGCCTACGCTCCTGAAATCAATCTGGCGCTTACCAAAGCCGACTACGATAGGACTGCATCTTGGTGGTCGGGAAGTGCAGGCATTGGTATCGGCCCGTTCTCATTCGGAGCAAACGCCGGAGGGTCCCGGGAAGATGTCACGTTCGTCAAGGGTTCAAATACCATAATATGCAAGGACACCAGTGGTGTTCCCAAAATCATCGCTGTTGTCACGGACGTGCTTCCTCAATTCTCATGAGGGCGCGATGAGAAGAGAAGACCATTGATGCAGAGCGGATCAATGTAGGTCCGGGGGGAGAAGCTCCATTCGGCGGCGGAACAAGAGGCCCGTGCGGGCCGATAAGGTGTCAAACCGCTTGATAAGTCCTTAAAAACAAAGCCTTGAAATGGGTGGGGGACCGTTCGTAGCGCTCCCCCTACCAATCCCCGAAATCGTTTTCATGCTGCCATGATAGACGGTCTTTCGGTCTTTCTTGAAATTAGCTGGAGCTAGCTCAAACTTGCTCATGATGGATTGGACTGAGAGTTGAAGGTCTTCAACGGGTTAGAAGGGCGCATGTGCACGACGTGTGCACCGGAAGATCAAGAAAAATCTTGTCACAGCCAACGTGAGCAGGCTTGTGGCGCATGTACAGGGTCTGAATTTCCGAAGGCAGCAGGCGGGCGAGCGTTTACGAGCAGTCTCAGTTGTTCGAAGTGGAACGATTGAAAATCGTGGGTTTGACTCCCACTCCCTCCGCTGCACTTCTGATTTGTCGTTGGTGAGATGACACTGCTTTGATTTTACCCAGTTGGCTGTAACTAGCTCAAACTTGCCGATGCATTGGAGCGAGAATTCAAGTTTGTCAATTGGTTAGAAGGCCGCGTGTGCACCGGGAGATCAAGAAAAATCTTGGGTCAGCCAGTGTGAGAAAGCTTTTCTAAGTGGCGCGGCTCCGCTTCGGTTGGTGCACGCATTTCCGGAGCACAGGAGACGGGCAAGTACTGACAAGGATTGACAGCCTTTGGAACGTAACCTCGCGATTTTCCTCGCGGTTTTCCGGGATTTTGCCCTCCTGCCAGCGGTGAGATCTCTCACGAGCGGATCGGCCTGTTAGAGAATCTCTGCAAGCGAATGGCCGTGCAGGTCGATGTTCAGGCCCTGCATGCCGAGATCGCTGATCTCGCCGCCCATGGCCTTCAGGCTTTCCTCGCGGATCAAGGACATCAGCCCACGTTTGAGCGCGAGAAACTCCGACGACATCATCATGGATTGCTGGCGCGGCCGCTCCAGCGGAATCGGAATTTCCGCCTTGATCGAGCCCGGACGCGCGCTCATGCAGTAGACGCGGTCCGACAGGAAGATCGCCTCGTCGATATCGTGGGTGACGAACAGCACGGAGATCTTCATCCGTTGCCAGAGATTGGTGAGGATCTGCTGCATGATGACGCGGGTCTGTGCGTCCAGCGCGCCGAAGGGTTCATCGAGCAGCAATACCTTCGGCCCCGTTGCGAGCGCACGCACGATGCCGACGCGCTGCTTCATGCCGCCCGAAAGCCGTTCCGGATAATGCTTCTCGAACGCTTCCAGCCCGGCAAGACCAAGCAGGGTCCGCGCCGCACGCTCGCGCTGGGCCCGCGGCATGCCGCGCATCTTCAAGCCGAACTCGACATTTTCCCGCACCGTCTTCCAGGGAAACAGCGAGTATTGTTGGAACACCATGCCGCGCTCGGCGCTGGGTCCGTTCACCGGCTCGCCATCGACGGTGACGGTGCCGCTAGTCGGCTTCAGGAAGCCGGCCACCGCATTGAGCAGCGTGGACTTGCCGCAGCCTGAAGGGCCGACGATCGAGACGAACTCGCCCGGCTTCACATGGATATGGGTGTTGCTGACGGCTTCGACCGAGCCCTCGATGGTCTCGTAGCTCAGCGCGAAATCCTCGACCTCGATATGGCCCTGGGGCGGCCGGATATCGACCTGACGCTCGATCTGGCTCATTTCGACCTCCATGGCATCGCAAGCTGCCCTCCGCCGCGGATCAGCAGGCTCGACCCCAATCCGAGCACGCCGATCGCGATCATGCCGAGCGCGATGTCGGCATACTGGACCAGCGAATAGGCTTCCCAGGTGAAGTAGCCGATGCCGTACTGGCCCGAGATCATCTCGGCGGCGATCAGTGAGACCCAGGCGACGCCCATGCCGACCGTCAGCCCGGTGAAGATGTGGGGCAGGGACGCCGGGAAATAGACCTCGCGGAAGATCGAGCTTTCACGGGCGCCGAGACATTGCGCGGCGCGCACCAGCACGGGATCGACCAGCGACATGCCGTGCAGCGTGTTCACCAGGATCGGAAAGAACGAGCCGAGGAAGGTGATGAAGACGATGCTCTGCTCGTTGGTCGGCCACAGCATGATCGCCATCGGTACCCAGGCGATCGCCGGGATCGGCCGCAGCACCTCCGCCACCGGGAAGACGATCTCGTGGATCAGCTTGAAGCGTCCCATCACGAGGCCGAGCGGCACGCCGACGACAGCCGCGAGCGAGAAGCCGATCAGGATGCGGCGGCAACTGAGCAGGAGGTGCATCAGGAATTTGGGATCGTGGATCGCTTTGGTGAAGCTCGCATAGACCTCGAGCGGCGCCGGCACGTTGGTGAAGCGTACGAAGAACACGACGCGGTAGGTCGTGAGCAGGTGCCAGACGACAAGGAAGAGAAACAGCGAGATCGCGCCGATCGCGACGCCGCGCAAACTCTCCTTGTTGAGACGGTACCACTGTGCGGCGAGTTGCCCGACGGCGCGCTTGGGCGTCGGGTCAAGGGCAGGCGCCGGCTCTGCTTCGGCAACGACAGATGTCGTCACGGCATCCTCCTGATGGCGCAGGATGGCGGAACTGCTCACGTCTTGCCTCCACCGACGGCGGCCTTCACCGCATCGTCGAAGCCCAGCACCTTGCCATTGTTCTTGGCGGCGTAGGTCTCCGCGTCCTTCTTCAGCAGGAATGGGGCGATGTCGCTGCCGGCGACCGCGAAGAAGGCCTGGTCGGCAAACAGCTTGATGCCGTGCGAGGTATCAAAGACGTAAGTGACGTCGATCTTCTTGCCCTTGGCCTTGAAGTCGGCATATGCGCCGAGCGTGCAGGCGGCGCTGGAGAAGGGCAGGATGCCCTCATCATCGACCCACACTTCGCCGGACTTGCGCGGATCGGTGATCGGCTTCTTGCAGAACTTATCCTCGCCGGAGATCTCGTAATTCTTGGTGCTGGCAAGCTGCGCGTCGTACTCGAGCTTCAGCTCGGCATAGGCCTTGCGGAGGTAGGAATCGTCGACCCATTTGTGCGGATCGAATTCCTTCATGCGTCCGAGTTTCTGCAACACCTTGACGTCGGCTGCGGCCGCATCGATCAGCGCCGGCTTGATGGCAGGATCGGTGGTCATGTTGCCGCTGGGGCCGAGGAAGATGTAGACGACTTCCTTGTTGATCCCGGTCCATTCCTGGATCTTCTCGGCCGCGAGTTTCGGATCGGCGCGCAGCCATTCGTTCGCTGCGATCAGCGCCTTCTCATAGGCGACGACGACTTCCGGGTACTTCTCCGCAAAATCGGTGCGCACCACGACGCCATGCCAGGTCGGCATGTTGGTCTCGACCCCATCGAAAATTTTCCGCGCGAAGCCGCGGAACGGCAGCAGCTCGGCGAATGGCACGAAGTCGGCGTGGGCATCGATCTTCTTCTCCTGCAAATTGGTCGAACCGACCTCGGGGCTCTGGCTGACGAGCTGGAAGTAGTCGGCCGGAAGACCACGGTCCTGCATCGCTTTCAGCACCATGCCGTGGGCCGCGGAGCCAAAGGGCACGCTGACGAGCTTGCCCTTGAGATCAGCGAGATCGTAGTAGGGCGAGTCCTTGTGAACGACGATGCCGTTGCCGGAGCCGGAGGGGCTGTAGGCCGCAACCGCGATCAGACGGCTCTTGCTTTCGGGATTATTCTCGAAGGTGAAGCCGTTCACGATGAGGGGATAGTCGCCCATCATGCCGAACTGCAGCTTGTTTGCCATCATCGCGTTGGTGACGGGCGGCCCGGAGGTGAAGTTCTGCCATTCCAGTTCGAACTTGATGTTGGCGTATTTGCCGTCGGTGGGCAGATATTTCTCGAGGAGATGAAGCTGGCGGATCACGGTGCCGGCGGTCACGGTGTTGGTCGTGGTATCCTGCGTGCCGATGCCGATGGTGACGGTTTCGGCGGATGCAGCTCCCGCCAGCATGAGCGCGCTCGCCGTCATCGCGATGGAGAGTGTTGCAAGATGGCGGGCCATTCTCATCCTCTTCCGGTTGGATGTGGTGTCGCCATGATTGGTTGGGCCGGGCTCAAGGGCAAATCCGGACTTGCCATCAGGGTGGATTAGTTGCCGCCAAAGCGCGGTTGCATCATCGTTGGGCAGTTTCGCACCTCAACGCCAATCAGATGTGCATTAATCTTAGTCCGCGGCGGAGCCGCGCATTTCCTCGAGAATGTCCGGCCGGCAGACCACGATCTGCGAGCGCTTGCTCTGCACGATCTGCTTCTCCTGCATTCGCTTCAGGCTGATCGTGACCCATTGCCTGGTCGCGCCGACCATGTGGGCGATATCGGCATGGGTAAAGGCGGCCGCGATCACGGTACCGTCAGGGTCTTCGACGCCGTAGAGTTCGACGAGTTGCAACAGGAGATGCGCGAGCCGCTGCGTGATCGAGCGAGTGCCCAGCATCTGCGCCAGTGCCGAATAGCATTTGCCCTTGAAGCTCAGCCCTTCGATCAGGCCGATCGCGAGATTGGGAATCTCGGCGACCAGCGCGCGCAGCTCCTTTCCCGGCAATTGCACGACGCTGCAATTGCTGGAAGCGACGCCGGACCATTGATGCACGCCGGTGTCGAACACCTCCGGCCCGCCGACGAAATTGCCGACATGCCAGTAGGCCAGCGTGATCTCGCGGCCGAGCGGGGAAGTGTAGAACACGCGGATGCGGCCGCTTTCGATCAGCCAGATGCCGTCATGCTTGGCGCCCTGGCTGAACAGCGTCTGCCCGCGATTGAGCACCTTGCGCCGTCCCTGCTTGAGGACGGTTTCCCGCTCGCGCAAGGTGAGCTTTTCCATCAGCGCAGGGGGACCGCCGACCAGTTGCTGATTCTCGGTGAGAAGCAGCGAAGAGCTGGCAGCGGGTTTCTGCGCCGAGGGAACGCTTCCGCGTACCGAATTGGCTGCCCGCAGCAACATTAATCCGCCTCTGGATTGTTCAATCTGACCCTAAAAGCAGCAATGTTCGTGCCAGACGGCTGGCGTTGCGGG
This sequence comes from Bradyrhizobium sp. ARR65, assembly GCF_000472385.1. Lineage (GTDB taxonomy): Bacteria > Pseudomonadota > Alphaproteobacteria > Rhizobiales > Xanthobacteraceae > Bradyrhizobium. Next base: position 19,202 of record NZ_AWZU01000072.1, on the reverse strand, counting down.
TGCGCCAAAACTGGCCAGAAATGGTAGCCGAATCAATGGCTGGCGAGGTCGAGCAGGTAGGACTTTGGATAGATGCCGCGCCAATGGCCGTCGGAGAAGGCGATGTTCAAGCCGTAGCCGAGATCGGTGATCCCAACGATGGCAATGCCGGGAAAGCGGGCCGGGAAGCGCTCATCGATACGGGCGCGGGTGCAATGCGCGCATTTGCAGGCTACGCGAAGCCGCTCCGCGGAAAGGGAGATCGCGTGATCGTCCGTTGCACGCACGAACAGCTCGGAAAGATCGGCGCTTAATTCGTAGTCCGTCACGGTCGACGCGACCGATGCCGTCATGGTTGTGATCTCCTCAATGATCGTTCATAGCTGGGAACGGATTGCGCCGATAGCAACTAATTGCCTGAGCAATCGAGGCTGCGAGGCGCGCTGCCTCACTTTTCGCCATCGCCCGCGACTTTAGAAACTAATCGACCGAGATCGAAGCTTCTTCGTTGCCCGCGATTCACTTCTCACCGAAACGTTCGGCGCACGAACAACGGAGAGAATGACGATGAGCGCCTTCCAGCGGGAAACGGTTTTGTCGGTCAGGCATTGGACCGATTCCCTGTTCAGCTTCACCGCGACGCGCGATCCCGGCTTTCGTTTTCAGAACGGCCAGTTCGCGATGATCGGGCTCGAGGTCGACGGACGGCCGCTGCTGCGCGCCTACAGCATGGCGAGCGCAAATCACGAAGAGGCGCTGGAATTCTTCTCGATCAAGGTGCCGGACGGAGCGTTGACCTCGCGCCTGCAGAAGATCAGGGAAGGCGACATCATCCTGGTCGGTCGCAAGGCGACGGGCACGCTGATCACCGGCAATCTCATTCCCGGCAAGCGGCTCTTGCTGCTCTCGACTGGAACAGGCCTCGCGCCATTTGCCAGCCTGATCAAGGACCCCGATATCTATGAATGCTATGACACGATCGTGCTGGTGCATGGCTGCCGGCATGTGTCCGAGCTCGCGTACGGCGAGCAGGTGGTCGAGAGCCTGCGTCAGCACGAGCTGTTCGGTCCGCTGATCGAAGACAAGCTGATCTATTATCCGACCGTGACGCGCGAGCCGTTCCGCAACCGTGGCCGCATCACCGATCTCATCGAGTCGGGCCAACTGTTTTCGGACATCGGGCTTTCCGGGCTCGATCTGGAAACCGACCGCATCATGTTGTGCGGCAGTCCGTCGATGCTGGAGGAGCTACGGGCGATGTTTACGGCGCGCGGATTCGTCGAGGGCAGCCACAGCGAGCCCGCACACTTCGTCATCGAGAAGGCCTTCGTAGAACGGTGATGCCTGCATTTGCGCGTTTGTTGGTCAAAATCGCGTCTGGCTTTTGAGCAAACGAGCAAAATTTGGCTTTCTTACGCGAGCGACAACTAATTGCTAGCGCCGGAAAGTCGCCTGAACAAATCTGATGCTGACATGGCGGTGTGTGGCCGCCGAAAGGCTGCCAGGGCAGGAGCGAATGATGGCAATGGATGAAATCGTGGACGGGCTCTCGGAAGTGTCCTGCGATGTGCTTGTGATCGGCGGCGGCACGGCAGGCCCTATGGCGGCGCTGAAGGCCAAGCTGAAAAATCCCAAGGCCAATGTCGTCCTGCTCGAGAAGGCCAATGTCAAGCGCTCGGGCGCGATCTCGATGGGCATGGACGGGCTGAACAACGCCGTCATTCCCGGCTACGCCACGCCCGAGCAGTACACCAAGGAGATCACGATCGCCAATGACGGCATCGTCGATCAGAAGGCGGTCTACAAATACGCGCAGAACTGCTTTGAGATCGTCGAGGAGCTCGACAGTTTCGGCATCCGCTTCCTGAAGAACGAGAACGGCGATTATGCCGTCAAGAAGGTGCACCACATCGGCACCTATGTGCTGCCGATGCCGAATGGCGATACCGTGAAGAAGGCGCTGTACCGCCAGCTTCGCCGCGCGCGCATCCTGATCTCCAACCGCTACATGGCGACAAGGTTGCTGAAGTCGGCCGATGGCCGCATCGCCGGTGCGATCAGCGTCAACACCCGCACCGCGGAGCTGCTCGTCATCAAGGCCAAGGCCGTGATCCTCTGCATGGGCGCCGCGGGCCGGCTCGGCTTGCCGACGTCGGGCTACATGTTCGGTACCTACGAGAACGCCGCCAATTCCGGCGACGGCTACGCGATGGCTTATCACGCGGGCGCCGCACTCGCGAACCTCGAATGCTTCCAGATCAATCCGTTGATCAAGGACTATAACGGTCCGGCCTGCGCCTATGTCGCTGGTCCCTTCGGCGCCTACACCGCCAACAACGAAGGCTCGCGCTTCATCGAATGCGATTATTGGTCGGGCCAGATGATGCTCGAATTCTACAACGAGCTGCTCTCGGGCAAGGGCCCGGTGTTCCTGCAGCTCAAGCATCTGCATCCGAACACGATTCAAGAGATCGAATCCACGCTGCACAAGGTGGAGCGGCCGACGCGCGGGCTGTTCCAGCAGGGACGCGGCGTCGACTACCGCAGCGAATCGATCGAGATGCACATCTCCGAAATCGGCTTCTGCTCCGGCCACAGCGCCTCCGGCGTGTTCGTCGACGACAATGCGCGCACCACCGTGCCCGGCCTCTATGCCGCGGGCGATATGGCAAGCGTGCCTCACAACTACATGCTCGGCGCCTTCACCAACGGATCGGTCGCGGGCATCGACGCGATGGAATTTGCCGAGAGCCATGATTTCGCTGATTTTGACGCCGGTGAGATCGCGATCGAACGCGAGCGCGTGCTGGCGCCGACCAAGCGTGAGGACGGCATTCCGCCGAACCAGATCGAGTACAAGACCCGCCGACTGGTGAACGATTATCTGCAGCCGCCGAAGGTCACGAGGAAGTACGAGCTCGGCATGCGCCGGCTTGCCGAGGTACGCGAGGATATGCAGGAGCGCATGATCGCGCGCAATGCGCATGAGCTGTTACGCGCACTCGAAGTGCAGTCGATCATGGATTGCGCCGACATGGCGGCCCATGCCTCGCTCTACCGCGAGGAGAGCCGCTGGGGCCTCTATCACCTGCGTACCGACTTCCCCGAGAAGGACAACGAGAACTGGTTCTGCCACACGCTGCTGAGGAAGCGGAACGGGGTGATGACCAGCGAGAAGCGCGCCGTCGAGCCCTATGTGGTGCCGATCGCGGACGACGAGAAGGACCTTTACGACAAGCAGCGCATTCGGGCCAGCGCGTAAGCCGCCAACGTCAAGCAACAGGAGATTTTGAGATGCCTCTCGCTACCTATCAGACCTCGGTGCCGGTGGTCGTCGACGAAACCAAATGCATCGCCGACAAGGGCTGCACCGTCTGTGTCGATGTCTGCCCACTCGACGTGCTGCGCATCAGCGACATGAGGGGCAAGGCCTACATGGCCTATGACGAGTGCTGGTACTGCATGCCCTGCGAAGCGGATTGCCCGACCGGCGCCGTCACCGTCAATATTCCCTATCTGTTGAGGTGAGCATGTCGAGCCCGTTCGAATCCTACGACGATCTCGAGGATGCCGAAGAGCGGCTGCAAGCCGCCGATCCGGCCGAGCGCCGCGTCGCCATCATCGCGCTCGGCCATTCCGGCGATCCCGCCGCGGTCGGGCATCTCGCCAACATGGTCTCTGATCCCGACGCCGGCGTGCGCCAGCAGGTGGCGATGGCGCTCGGCGAGTTCGACGGGCCCGAAGCAGCGGCGGCGCTCGTGAAGTTGTTGGTCGATCCTGAAAGCAACGTGGCGACGGCTGCGGCCGACAGCATGGCCGAGGCCAAGGACCCGGCCTGCGCCGACGTGATCCTGCCGCTGGTGAAACATGGCCACGCCTTCGTTCGCATGGGCGCGTTGCGGGCGCTGAAGGAGCTGCGGCGGAAGGATACGCTCAAGCCTGCGCTCGAAGCGTTACAGGATCCGGACGCGGCGGTTCGCGTGCAGGCGATCGGCGTCATCGGATTTTTGAAGCTGGAGGAATCGATCCCGGCGCTGACCGCGCTGATCAACGACCCCGACGGGCATGTCCGCCGCGCGGCAGTCAGCGCCCTGGCTTTCTCGCAGATGAAGACGGCAGCCGAGACGATCACGCGCGCGCTGAGGGACGAGGACTGGATGGTCCGCGAGATGGCCGCCGAGACGCTCGGGCTGAACAGCAATGGCGCTTTGGCGGCCGATCAGCTGATCGCGTGCCTGAATGATGCTTTCTGGCAGGTTCGGCTGAAGGCGATTCGCAGCCTCGGCAAGATGAAGATAGAGCATGCTGTGCGCTCGATCGGCGGCTGCATCACCCATGAACAGGCGAATCTGCGTAAGGAAGCCGCTGCCGCACTCGGCGAGATCGCGGCCGGCGAGGGCGAGGCGTATCTGGCGCTGGTCGCCAACGATCCAGATCCCGATGTCCGGAAGAACGCGCGCTGGGCGCTGCAGCAGATCATCGCGAAGAATGCGAGTGCGGGATCATAGGCCGATCGCGGTTTCGAAAAGTTCAGCCCGCGAGGAGCAGCCTGAAACCGCCAGAGGTCAGCCACCGTCGGTCGGACGCTTAAGCAGGTAGCGTCTAGACAGTTCAGATGCGGGGAGAGAGCTTGGGTGACCTCAAGGCGTCTTTGAGTTGGAAATGACCCGACAAGGTTAAGACATACGTGTAAGTCATTGAAAGTGGCGAGGATGCACGCGCTTTCTGACTTTCGCCGGGCGCAGCACCAATAGAAGTATCGAGGCGGCACTCCGGGGCGCACAGCGGACTAGCCTTGACTAGTTTCTCGGGAAAAGCGAGGTACGAGGAAATCCGATCATGCCGAAGGTTTCGCGAACATACGGACCCATTCATTTCGAAGACCTCGATCCGCACCGCTTTGAAGACTTGGTCCGGCAGCTCGTCTACGATTTCAAGGATTGGCAATCAATCGAAGGCACGGGCCCCAGCGGTTCTGATGACGGAATCGACATACGCGCGTTCGAATGACTAAAGACCATCAGAAATGAAGACGATGAGGACGGGGACGTACCTCACCCTATGATGGGTAATCAGTGGATCGAAGGCGGCCGTGCCGCACATGGCACCGGGCGGCGCCATCATCAACACCGCATCGGTGAACTCGGATATGCCGAATCCGATCCTGCTCGCCTACGCCACGACCAAAGGCGCCATCCAGAACTTCACCGGCGGTCTGGCGCAGATGTTGGCGGAAAAGGGAGTCCGCGTGAACGCCGTGGCGCCGGGCCCGATCTGGACGCCACTGATTCCGTCGACCATGCCGGAGGATGCCGTGAAGAACTTCGGCAAGCAGGTCCCGCTGAAGCGCGCCGGTCGGCCGGCCGAGCTCGCGACGGCCTACGTGATGCTCGCAGACCCGCTCTCGAGCTATACGTCCGGAACGACCGTGGCCGTCACCGGAGGGAAGCACTTCATCTGAGACGACGGATGAGCGGTCCGGATCGCGATCCGAAAAGATGCCCCGCACGAAGGATCTCCGCCGCTCCGACGCTTCGCGTGAAGGTCAGATCTGCACGCGGATGGAAAGCGAGCACACGAGACCGTTCGATCTTTCGGTCCGATCACCCGCGCGATTTCCAGTCCGGCTGAGGCTCATAATTTTCCCGGATTCTCTCAACATGATAGCCCTTGGGAAGAATTTGGCCGCCTGCTTCGTCTGCGACCGGGACGTCCGTTACGAGTCCCTCAATCAGGGCAGCTTCCCGCACTTCCTTCTCGGTGGCGAAGGTCCTGCCAAGCTGAGTGTTGCCGCTAAACAGTGCGTAGCCGCCGTGGTCAGCACCTTCGTTGTCATCTTCGTTTTCACGCTTTTCCCGGTATTCCCTGGCGGCGTCTCGAAGCGTCTCCTTCAGGACATCGTCCACGATCTGATCGGCGATGCCGTCAGCCCGGTCTGCCTGATTTTCGAGAGACTTTTTGCTCATGCGAGCCAACTCATCCGTCTGAGCGTCGTTCCTCGTGTGCAGGCCGTTTCAATCAGTCGTCTCGACCGAGCTCTGGCGGCCTCGTCGCTGGTCCCACACTGCCGCCCTCGCCGTGAAAGAGGTCGAGGTCATCGGCTTTCGTGCCCCCGCTCTCGAATCGTGATCCTGATCTCTGATGCTTCTGGGAGGGTGTCTCAACCGGTTCGTTGGCGGCTCCTTGAACCTCGTAGTCGGTGACGCCGGCCTTCTCGCGCATCGTATCGATGAGTTTGAACGCTTCGGCTTTGCTGAGATCTTTCCTGAACTGAAACGGCTGATGAGCCTGCTCAGACAGTGTTTCCAAGTAAGATGCCTGTGCATCCGTCATCGGCTCATCGCCGGAAATCCAATCGTCTGGGTGCTTTTGGACGGAAGGATTGGTTTTGCTCCCCATGCTTGAGGCTCGGCGCCGGACCATCCGGCGCAACCCTCGATAGGAGCTTGCCGCGGGGCGGGCCGCCCGTCACCTCAGGGGGCGAACATTGGGTCTAGCGTCGGGCAGAAACGATGTTCCCGGTTCCGTGACTCGCAACCTTTCGCCGGTTAGGACATTCTGAGTCTATCACCGCAAGGCTCGTGGCATCGATCGGTGATGAGAACGCCGTTAGCGCTCCCGCCCAATTCAACCAGGGGAGCGCGGCTATGTCCGGCAAACGTCCGACTGATCACGACTCGAAGCAGATCGCTGACGCTCGTGAGAAATTACAGCGTTCGGAGGAATTGCTTCAGAAATCTTCTCCCCAACACATTCGCGGGCCGCAAACCGCAGGAGTCCTTTCCGCTACCGGAAGACCCGATGGATCGGGCTGACATACAAAACTTGATCGACAGCGAGCTAAGGCCACCGGAGTAAAGCGGGTAGACGTCATACATGCTTTCCGATCCAGCAGTGCTTATCTTGTTGTACTTTATTCTCCCGGTCTGGCTGGCCGCCGGATTTGCCGACTCTTATGTCACCGCGCTTCGCATATCGAGTCTACGACCGGAGCGAAGGAATCCTTGATCCATCTCCTGATGTTTGTCGAAGTCGGCATTCCGCTGGCCGCCGCGATGTTCCTCAAGGTCAATGCGCTGGTCATCGCGATCACGATAGTCGGCTTCTTCGCCCATGAAGCGACCGCGCTCTGGGATGTAAGCTATGCATCGACTGCGCGCGAGGTGACCCCGCTCGAGCAGCATGTCGATAGCTTTCTCGAGATGATTCCTCTCATGGCCATTGTCACGGTGGTGTCGATCCATTGGGGACAGTTTCTTGCTCTGTTCGGCGCGGGCAGCGAAGCGGCTGAATTCGACATTGAACGAAAATCGCCGCCGTTGCCTTCCCTATATGTCTTCTCTTTCATGACGGCGGTGCTGTTATTCGAACTCCTGCCCTATTTGGAAGAGTTCATTCGAGGGCTTCGGACGAACAGGGGCCAGTTGGTGCCCGCACAGGCACGAAGTCGTAAGGGCGACGCGACCATTTGAAGGGGCCAGCGTCGGAGCAAGGCTCACCGCCGGCTTAGGGATGCGAGCGAGATGTCTGATTTTGGAACGTTCGGCCGCTATGTCGAGGCTCGACTGGATCAGATGTCCGCAGAGATGCGCGAGGCCTACGAGTTCGCGCGCAAGCTTCGCGGCATGGTGCCAGGTCCGCACAAGATCTGGTTGGCTGATCCAAGTCTCCAAGACCGTGGTGTGACTGGCGCTCCGGGCCCCGGGACGACCGCGAACGAGCAAGGTCGCTCCCTCCGGACAGGGAGCGGAAAGATCTGCTGCGTCGCGCGAGGCGGACCGAAGAAGCTGCGTGGATGACCGAATCGCTCACGACGCCGTCTCCGAAAAGGAAGATGTGAAGGAGCCCGCGAGGGCGAGAGCGGCGGCAATCGCGAATGAGTGCCCGCATTGCGGGAGTGCGGCGCAGCTTTACCCCCGTCGGCGGTGTGATAAGGTTCCGAAAGATATTGTACCCTGCGAGTTACGAGTCATGGGGCAAACCGGCTTGGCAAGCCTGACCACGGTTCTCGACACAGTCCTGGCCCGCTTGCGTCGACACGTTCCTCATGGCTCCGTTCAGGCCTATGCGTTCGCGGTTATCTGTACGTGCGGCGCAACCCTGTTCGAAGTCTGGCTTCTATGGTTGGATCCGAAGGCGTCGCCGCTCAGCGGCTACTACCCTGCTGTTGCGCTGACGGCGCTATTGGCGGGGACCGCCCCGGGGGCGTTGGTTGCGATCGCCGGCACCCTGATCGCTTGGTGGGGGTTCATGCCGCCTGTCTACAGCTTTTCGCTGGAGCATCGCGGGGACGTCATCACGCTGATCACGTTCGCCATCGTTTCCCTTCTGATCATCTACGTCGCCGACTATTTCCGTCGGCTGGCGAAGCGGCTCGAGGACGAGGAACATCTCCGTCAGCTCGCCGTGCGGGAATTGGCTCACCGCCTGAAGAACAAGATCGCGACGATTCAGTCGATCATCAGCGTCCAGCTGCGCGATCAGCCGCAGGTTCGGACGGACATTTTGGCCCGGCTCCAGGCTCTGACCGCCACCGATCAACTGATCGAAGACGCCAACGGAGAAGGTGCCTTCACGCGCGATATCGCCGAAACCGAGCTCGGCCCGTACTTGGCGTCCCGCGTGTCGATCGAAGGTCCCAACGTTCTTCTTCCTCCGAAATATGCCTTGACCATTGCGTTGCTGGTGCATGAGCTCGCGACCAATTCTGCGAAATATGGCTCCCTCTCGATGCCGGACGGCCGCGTCGCCCTGCGTTCGAACATGTCGGGCGAGGTTCTCCGGCTCGAGTGGCGGGAGGCGGGCGGCCCGCCCGTGACGCCTCCAACCACGCGCGGCTTCGGTCTGCGCCTGCTCTCGCGCGCGCTGGAGCAGTTCGGCGGCGGCACGGAGATGGCCTTCGAGCCTTCGGGTCTCGTCTGCCGGATGCACCTCAAGCTCCCGGCTGATACTAGGCCGAACCCTCTTGGCCACGATGGCGACCAGGCGTTGCCGGCGGCGACGACCCAGCCCGCGGCGAGGTAGTAGAGCGCCGTTTCGCGTGCAGCTTTTGGTCGCCCGCCTGTCGGCTTGACGGAGTTCGGCGCTCCGGTTCTTCAGAGGGCCCACTCATCTTCCTGACGCAGCCAGTCGAACAGCCACACCGACTTCGTGTTCGCGGTCGCCGCGGAGGAGTTCGGCATCATCCTGTGCCTCGCCATGCTGGCGCTGTTCGCTTTCGTCATCATCCGCACGCTGTCGCGCGCCTATGCCAATGACGACATGTTCTCGCGCTCTGCGGCCTCGGGGCTCGCGATCCTGTTCGGCGTGCAGGCCGCGATCAAAATGTCGGTCAACCTCCAGCTCAAACACCTTGCTCTTTCACCGCCGCATCACCTGGCCCGCGACCTCGCCGCGGCATGACCGATACGGGCGTGCCGGTGGTCCGTCGACGTCGGACGCAGCCCGCGCCCAGGCAGGCCTGAGCTTTGAGATCATGAGGTACCATGTCACACCCGCAGCGGGGCGGGTGCCGTCGCGGTCATCGTAGAGACCGCGCAGGACGCGCTTGCTAAGGCGGCGGAGCTTATTGATGGCGGATACCCTGATCCGATGTTCAAGGATCTGCTCGTAACGATCCTGAACCGCGCCGTATTGGCCGCCTGGCCGAAAGTGAAGACAAGGCTGCATAGCCGGCGGAGCGGTCTCACACTGGCAGTCACTTATCGACCGAAAGCCGCTGCCCGCGCAGCGGCCTTGGGTGAAAGCAACTTCGTCAGATCCTCGCAACTTGACACGGCTGGACGAATTAGTCTACTTATGCAAGTAACTGATGGGGCCCGGCTGTCCGCCGGAATCCAGACTTCGTCGGCTGGTGCCAGAGAGGTTACGTTGGAGGAAATTCGCATCGAGCGACGCGGCGGCATCGTCGACGTCATTCTGAACCGGCCTTCCGTGAAGAATGCTGTGACGCTCGCGATGTGGCGCGAACTCGCCGAGATATTCGCGCGCTTCGCCGACGACCGGAATATCCGCGGGGTTGTCCTCAGAGGCGCGGGCAAAGACTTTTCGGTCGGCGCCGACATCTCCGAATTCGAGAGGATCAGGGACGACAGGCATCAGAGCGCCACCTACGAAGTCGCGGTCGACGCTTGTTCGGGTGCGATCGCGGCGCTCGGGAAGCCGGTCGTGGCCGCCATCTCCGGCTATTGCCTCGGAGGCGGTTGCCACCTCGCTCTGGCGTGCGACTTCCGCTTCGGTGACCGTACCGCGATGATCGGCATACCCGCAGCGAAGCTGTCGATCGTTTATGGCCTGCATAGCGTCCAGCGGCTGCTGGCGCTTGCAGGAGTTTCGAACGCGAAGCGGATCCTCTATTCGGCGGATCGCTACCCAGCCGAGCAGGCGGTGTCGATGGGACTGCTCGACGAGTTGCACGAAGACGCAGGTCTCGCCGCGGAGACATTCCTCCAGCGCCTGACGGGCAACGCGCCTCTGTCGATCGCCGGCGCCAAGTACATGCTCAATGGACTTTCGATGGGCGCCGGCGCGCTCGATCCGTCTGCGGCGCAGCGGCTCATCGACGAGGCATCGGACAGCGAGGACTTTAGGGAAGGCCGCCGCGCGTTCGCCGAGAAGCGGGCGCCGCTCTTTCGCGGCACGTAGGTCCGCAAAGGAAAGGCACCTATTTTGGAGGGCTACCCATGAAGCCTGCCCAGTTCGACTACGTTTCGCCGTCGACGGTGGACGCCGCCGTCGAAGCGCTCGTTGCATCGAACGGCGAGGGCAAGGTGCTGGCCGGCGGTCAGAGCCTGCTGCCGCTCCTGAACTTCCGGATGGCCCGTCCCACCGTGCTCGTCGATCTCAACGGGATCGAGGGATTGTCGTACATCGAGGACCGGGGCGACCGCATCGCCATCGGGGCGCTGACGCGCCATCGCGAACTCGAGCATTCGTCGTTGATCGCCTCAAAGCTACCCGTGATGTCGGCGGCGATGCGGCGCGTGGCGCACCTTGCGATCCGCAACCGCGGCACCATCGGCGGCAGTCTGTCCCATGCGGATCCCGCCGCCGAACTCCCGATGCTCGCGACATTCTACGGAGCCGGAATCTCCGTACAGGGACAGTCGGGCCGGCGGACGATCGCTCCGGGAGAATTCTTCGTCGATGCTCTGACGAACTGTCTGGAGCCGGAAGAGATCGTGGTGGAGGTCGAGTTTCCCATCCTGAAGCAGGACGGTTGGGCGTTCGAGGAGGTTGCGCGCCGCTTCGGTGACTTCGCGCTCGCGAGCATCGCGGTCTCGGTTCGTCGCGGGACAACCGGACTCGAGGCCGCGCGCGTCGCGGTGATGGGGGTGGCCGACACGCCGCTGCGGCTTAGGGAGGCGGAGGAGGAACTCGTCGCGATGGAGCTCGACGACGGGACGCCGGATCGCTTCTCGGAAATCGTCGTCTCTCTGGTCTCTCCGAACGACGACCTCCATGCCTCGGCCGACTACCGGAAGCATCTGCTGGCGCAGTTGGCGAAGCGCGCGCTGCGGACGGCGTTGGCGATGAAGGGCTGATCCGATGGCGAAAGTTTCCGTGACCGTGAACGGCGAGAAGTACGACGTTCCGGACGTCGAACCGCGCATGCTCCTTTCCGACTTCCTGCGCGACCGGCTCGGATTGACCGGGACGCACGTGGGGTGCGAGCACGGCGTGTGCGGTGCCTGCACCGTGCTGGTGAACGGCGACAGCGCGCGCTCCTGCCTGATGCTGGCCGTCCAGACCAACGGTGCCGAGATCGTCACGGTTGAGGGACTCGGATCGCCCGAAGAACTCAATGAGTTGCAGGCTCAGTTCCGCGAGCACCACGGGCTCCAGTGCGGCTTCTGCACGCCCGGCATGGTCATGACCGGCGAGGATCTGCTCCGGAAATATCCGCTCGCGACCGACGAAGACATCCGGGAGGGGCTCTCCGGCAATCTCTGCCGCTGCACCGGATATCAGAACATCGTCGCGGCGATCAGAAGCGCTGCCGCCAGGCGTACGGAGAAAGCGTCGTGAAGCTCAACTTCCTCGCCGCCGGCCGGCTTCGGATGAAGAAGAGCATCTACGTGCCGGGCGCCGACCGCAACGAAACGATAGACCTTCCCGTCAGCAGCGCACTGATCCGGCACAAGCAGGGCAACGTGCTGTTCGATACCGGCTGTCATCCTTCGGTCGTCGACAACGCCGAGGACCGCTGGGGCCCGCTGGCGAAGGTCATGAAGCCTCTCATGAGCGCGGACGAGACCTTGCTGCCGAGCCTCGCGTGTACCGGGCTTGGGCCCGACGACATCGACATCGTCGTGAACTCCCATTTCCATCCCGACCATTGCGGCTGCAACCAGTTCTTCCGGAAAGCGACGATCTTCGCCCACGCAAAGGAGATCGAAGCCGCGAAGGCGCCGGGCGCCGAGGCGGCGGGCTATCTGAAGGCCGACTGGGACTACGGGCAGCCGATCGAAGCCCTTAGCGGAGAGAAGGACCTGTTCGGCGACTCCAGCGTCGTGCTGGTGCCGCTGCCCGGGCACACGCCGGGGACGGTCGGCGCGCTCGTCGGCCTTGATCGCGACGGCCAATTTCTGCTCGCGTCGGACTCGGTCAGTCTGCGGCAGAACCTCGACGCCGACACCGCCCCGCGCAACACGTGGAACGTCGATCAGCAACTGAAGACCTTCGAGGAGGTCCGCCGGATCGAGAAGGGGGGCGCCATCGTCGTCTGCGGCCATGACGACCGGCAATGGCAGAGTCTGCGCAAGGGACCAGAAGGCTATGAGTAGCGATCGGCGGGTAAATCCTTCCGAAGTCCTGAGACCACGGAACGTCGGTGCGCCGGTCAAGCGCACCGAAGACGCGCGTCTTCTGGCTGGCAATGGGGAATACACGGCCGACCGGAAGCCGGACCGGCCGCTTCATCTCGCGTTCCTCCGCAGCAGCCAGCCGCATGCGCGGATCGTGCGGATCGGCACCGCGGCGGCCCAGGAGGCGCCGGGCGTGGTCGCAGTGCTCACGGCGGAGGACATCGCGGACGACTTCAAGCCGGTGATCCCCTTCTCGCGGATGCCGAACTACTACGCGACGCCGATCCTGCCTCTCGCCTCCAAGAAGGTCCGCTACGTCGGCGAGGCCGTCGTCGCGGTCGTGGCCACCTCGCGGTACTTGGCCGAGGACGCGCTCGAGCTGATTGACGTCGAATACCAGCCTCTCGGCGCGATCTCGCGCGGTGAGACAGCCATCGCCGAAGGCGCTCCGCTTCTGCACGAAGAGGCCGGCAGCAACATCCTGATCGCACGCGAGTTCAAGAAGGGCGACGTCGCCGCTGACTTGAAGGCGGCGGCGGTCAGAGTGGGCGGGCGTTTCGAAATGACCCGTAAGGCGCCGCTCGCGATGGAGCCGCGCAGCTACGCGGTGGAGTACGAAAAGCGTCGCGACGCGATCACGCTCTACACTTCGTCGAACATTCCCGGCATCGTACGCGACGCAGTCTCGGAATCGCTGGGTTTGCCGGGCCATCGGCTGCGGGTGGTCGCGCCAGACGTCGGCGGGAGCTTCGGCTCCAAGGGCTCTCTCTATCCGGAGGAGCTTCTGATCTGCATCGCCGCGCGCAAGCTCCGCCGGTCGGTCAAGTGGACGGCGGACCGGCTCGAGGACATGAGCAGCAGCAGCCAGGCCTTCGCCGAGATCGTCGACGCGCAGATGGGATTCGACGCGAACGGCATCGCGACGTCGCTGCAGGCGGACGTGATCGGAGACGTGGGCGCATTCTCGATCTATCCCTGGACCTGCGGTCTCGAGCCGGTCCAGGTCGTGAGCTTCCTGCCGGGACCCTACAAGATCGGATCTTACAGGGGAGCCGTACGCGGCGTCGCGACCTGCAAGCCGCCCACCGGTCCGTACCGCGGCGTCGGCCGGCCCATCTCGACTTTTGTCACCGAGCGTCTGATGGATCTCGGTGCTGCGGCGCTCGGGATCGATCCTCTCGAGATCAGACGCCGGAATCTGGTCCGCGCCGAGGAGTTTCCATACCGGATCGCTTCCGGAATCATTTGGGACAAGACCGGTTTCATCGAATGCCTCGATGCCGCCGCCGAAGCGGCCGGTTACGACCGGCTTCGCAAGGAGCAGGCCGAGGCGCGGAAGGCAGGGCGGCTGTTCGGTGTCGGCGTCGCTTGCTACGCCGAGCTGACCGGCATCGGGTCGAGGATCGCGGTGGCGCCAGGTATGCCGATCAACACCGGCTCCGAAACCGCGAAAATCACCATCGACTCGACGGGCGCCATCACCGCGGCATTCGGCGTCGCGTCCCACGGCCAAGGCCTCGAGACCACGTTGGCCCAGATTATTGCCGACGACCTGGGTGCTCGGTTCGAGGATGTGCGCGTGATTCAGGGCGACAGCGACGAGGTGCCGATGTCGACCGGGACCTACGCGAGCCGCAGCGCGGTACTCGGCGGCGGTGCCGCGAAGCATGCCTCGAGGCTGCTGCAGGAGAAGATCAAGCGGGTCGCGTCGCATCTGCTCGAGGCCAACGCGGACGACATCGAGGTGACCGAGGGCAACGCCGTCGTGCTCGGCACCGACCGAACGGTGAACTTCAAGCAGATCGCCAAGGCCGTGTATTCCGACATGAAGACGCTGCCGGTCGATGCACGCGAGGAATTGAGCGCGACCTACACCTACGATCCGATCAACGGAACGACCGCGGCCGCCACCCATATCGCCGCTGTAGAGGTCGATCCGGCGACATGCTTCGTGCGGATCCTGAAATTCGTCGTCGCCGAAGATTGCGGTCGGCTGATCAATCCCATGATCGTCGACGGCCAGGTGCACGGCGGAGTGGCGCAGGGCATCGGCGCCGCGCTATTCGAGGAACTGATCTACGACGAGGATGGCCAGCTTCTGACCGCGAGCCTCGTCGACTACATGATCCCTTCCGCGCCTGAAGTGCCCTCCTTGGACGTCGTCCATGTCGAGAGCGAATCCGCAGTCGCGGGCGGCTTTCGGGGCATGGGCGAGGGCGGCACGATCGGCGCGCCAGCGGCGATCGCGAATGCGATCGCCGATGCGCTCTCGCCGCTCGGTATCGACGTCTCGATCCTTCCGATGACGCCGGAGCGCATCTTCAGACTGATGGAACAAGCGAGGCTTAACTCAATAGGAAAAGCAGATGAGTGACTTGAAAGGACGCGTTGCCCTTGTAACGGGAGGCGGACGGGACGTGGGTGCGGCCATCTCCAGGATGCTGGCGGAGCAGGGGGCGAGCGTCGCAGTCAACTATCACAGTTCCAAGATCGATGCGGAGGCGGTTGTCGCCGAGATCGTCAAGTCCGGCGGCAAGGCGAAAGCCTATCAGGCCGACATCGCGGACGCGGCCATCGTCAAGAAGATGGTCGCGGACATCAAGAACGATTTCGGAGGCCTGGACATCCTGGTCAACAATGCCGGTCTCGTCTTCCGCAAGCGCTTCAGCGAGAGCACGCCCGATGACTGGAAGAAGCAGATCGACACATGCCTCTATGGCGCGCTGAATTGCTCCCACAGCGCCGGTCCGCTGCTCGAGGCATCGGGCCGCGGACGCATCATCTCGATCATGGGCGACTCCTCCCGGGTCGGCGAATCTGGCCTGGCGATCGCGGCCGCGGCGCGCGCTGGCACGATCGCGCTGATGAAATCGCTGGCGCGCGAATGGGGCCGCTCGGGCGTGACCGCCAACTCGATCTCGCTGGGCCTGATCGAGACTGCGCACGACAAGACCTGGGTCGACGCAAACCGCGAGAAGCTGGTCAAGGCCTACGCCATCCGCCGGCTCGGACTACCGTCCGACGTCGCGCCATTAGTCACTCTCCTCGCGTCCGATGCCGGAAGCTGGATTACCGGCCAGGTGATCAGCGTCAACGGCGGATACAGTATGGTCTAGGGGAGGGGGCATGCTTCACGTCGATCTGATCGCGCCTATCGCGACACTTCTCGAACGTCACGCGAAACAACGGCCGAACCAAGTAGCGTACTCGGATTCGTCGCGGTCCGTCACGTACGCGGACCTCGCCGGGCGGACCGCTTCGATCGCGGCCAACCTGACGAAGGCCGGTCTGCGCGACGGCGACAAGATCGCAATCTACCTGCCGAACGGCCTTGATTGGATTGAAGCATGCTTCGCCGCTTTGCGCGCCGGCGCGGTCGTGGTCCCCATCAGCTACGACGCGGCGGAAGGCGAGACCAGCTATCGCCTGACAGATGCCGGCTGCGGATTCGTCGCCACGACGGCCGCCAGGAAGGATTTGATCGACAAGATCTGCCGCGATGCCGCCATCGCGCCGAGGTCGATCTTCGCAGGTCCGGACGCACACAAAGCGGGCCTTGCGATGGCGGATCTTGCGGCGGGCAGTGCCGCATCACCGTCCGATCCCGGCGACATCGATCGTTCGTCCTTTATCGTCTACACGTCGGGGACAACCGGGCGCGCGAAAGGGGTGCTGCTGTCGCTACGCGGCATGCTCTGGATCGCCGCGTCCTGCTGGGCGCCGATCGCGGAATTGACGGAGAAGGACGTCGTCCTATCGCCGCTGCCTCTGTTCCACTCATACGGCCTCAATCTGTCCGTGCTCGGCGTGCTCGCGGTCGGCGCCAGCGAGCACATATTGGAGAAGTTCTCGCCCCAGCAGACGCTGGATCTCTTGCAGACGGGAAAGTATTCGGTCCTCCCCGGCGTGCCCACCATGTTCCACTATCTCCTGCTCCGCGCACAGGAGATTGGCGTCGAACGTCTCGGCGCCGTTCGCCTTTGCATCTCAGCCGGCGCCATCATGCCGGCGACCCTGAACAAAGCGTTCGAGGAGCGCTTCAAGACGCGGCTGCTGGATGGATATGGCATCACCGAGACCTCGACAATGGTGACGATGAACTGGCTGCACGGCGCCCGGCCGATGGGGTCATGCGGGCTACCCGTGCCCGGCCTCGCCGTGCGCATCGTCGATCCGTCCTCGATCGAGGACGTTCCGATCGGCGAGGAGGGCGAACTGATCGTTCGTGGTCCGAACCTGATGCAGGGCTACCACAACAAGCCGACGGAGACCGCGTCCGCGCTCCGCAAGGGCTGGTATCACACGGGCGATCTCGCGAAGTCGGACCCGTCGGGCTACCTGACCATCACGGGCCGGATCAAGGAATTGATTATCCGAGGCGGCCAGAACATCGCGCCCGCCGAGATAGAGGAGGTGGTCGTGCGGCATCCCCATGTCAACGACTGCGCGGTCGTCGGCGTGAAGCACGCGACGTTGGGAGAGGTGCCTTGGCTCTTCGTCGTTGCGAAGGAGAACGAGCTCGACGTTCCTGCGCTGATGGATCACTGCAGGGCGCATCTGTCGGCGTACAAGATTCCCGAAGCGATCCATCTCGTCGGCGAAATTCCGAGGACGGGCTCCGGGAAGATCATGCGATTCAAACTAGTTGAGGCGTTGAACGCGTGACCGAAGAGCGGATCAGTCGACCGATCGCGGCCCCAAGGCGCCGAACGACTTGGGGTCGTATGCGAGCCGGTAGCTCATGTCCGCGGCGACGATCGGCTTGCCGCAGCGATCGCAGTTCACCGAAGGCTGGAAATCGTGCCCGCATTTGAGGTGCGTGAGTATCAGCGGTGGCTTGCCTTTGGAGAGCCAACGATCGCCCCACCGGAGCATCGCGATAAAGGGACCGTAGAGGTCCCGTCCCATGTCGGTGAGAAGATACTCGTACCGTTCCGGCGAGCTCTGGTACTGCCTCCGATAGAAGACGCCGCTGGCGACCAGGCGATTGAGCCGATCGGTGAGAATGTTCGGCGCGATCGCGAGCTCGGTCAGGATCCTGTCGTAGCGACGGTTGCCGAAGAAGCCCTCGCGGACGACCATGAAGCTCCACTTGTCGCCGATGATCTCCAAAGCACGCGAAACCGAGCTCGGGCGGCCGAGGACGAACTTGCTTCCGTCGGAAGGCCGACGGGTGTTGCGGCCCGGCCTCGCGGGAGAACGACCGGCGCCGGGGCCGTCCCGGTACTTCGCGTCGCGCGCGCCGACGCTTTCGCCGCAGTGCGAACACGTAACGACGGGATAGCTGTCGCAACCGCATGTCATATGGATCAGCGTCAGCGGCGGAGGCCTGCTCTTCGACAGCCAGCGGTCTCCGAATTGCATGAGAGCGATGAAGCTCGGATAGAGATCGAACCCCATCTTCGTCAGCCGGTACTCCTTGCGCTGGGAGGGTCCGGGCGCGATCTGGCGGAAGATGCCGAGCTGGGTCAGCTTCTTCAGCCGATCCGTTAGAGTCGCCCGCGGGATTCCGAGCGCCGAGCGAAACGCTTCGAACGTCTGCGTCCCGAAGAAGGCTTCGCGGATGATCAGGAACGCCCAGGCGTCGGAGACGATGTCCAACGTGCGGGCGACGGAACAATTGCGTTCGGTTCGTCCGGCGGCCGTCCGGACCGCCGTCGCCGGAGGCTTCGACTTCGTAGGGGCCTTGGTTGTCTGGATCTTAGCAGTGACGGGCATTTCCGGACGGTCCATTCACGAGGCGCCGCGACCCGGCGGCCCTCGAAGTTGCGCACCTCTAGCACACCGGAGCGATTGACTCGCCGGAAAAGTCAGTCTAGTTACGCATGTAACAAAAGTCTAGTTATGCTAGTTAATAAAAATAGAAGTCGGCAGCATACGAATCCCTGGGGAGGCCATTCATGAAGCTCAAAATCAATGTGTGGAGTGGAGCGGCGGAAGAGAGCAGATGGCCGTTAGTCTGCTTTTGGAAGGCGGGCGAATGATCGACCCGACCGGCCGCGTCTACCGCCTGACCACGGATGGCTCGGCTAGGGTTAGGCTTCGCACCTGTTCTGGCATTCGGACGGCTGCGACGCACCTCGTCCACACTGAAATTACGCGGTAGCGCCCCAATAGCTTATCGATTGTCGATGCCGCGCCAAGCTAAGGAGACCTAAATGAGCATCAAGGCCATCGNCAAACCCGCCAAAACGCTTCTGAGCCCGAATGATCACGCGCTGCTGCTGATCGACCATCAATCGCAAATGGCTTTCAACACGAAGTCGATTGACATCACCATCTTGCGCACGAATGTTGCGATACTCGCTCACGCGGCGAAGAGCTTCAAAGTCCCGACGATCATCACGACGATTTTGAAGGATGCCTTCCGCAGGTCCGCTGTTCGGTGAAATCACCGATGTCTTTCCGAATGCGGAC
>NZ_AWZU01000071.1 GCF_000472385.1 Bradyrhizobium sp. ARR65 | reverse complement strand
CGTTGAGCGAGGCGTACCCAGGTGAAGATCGGATTCACCGCGGCAAGCCCTTGCGGGTCGGATTGCGCGTTCGAGACTTTGATACCGCGCGCGACGCCGCCGACTTCGCCACGCACGATCTGGCTGTAGCCCATCAACTTGATCTTGGCAGGATCACCCTCGTGCATGGAGGCAAGTTGTGTTTCCTCGAAATATGCATCCACCCAGAAGGAATCGGCATCAACGACTGAGATGGCGCTTTTTCCTATCGCGGCGTAGTCGCCGACCCGTGCGTAGAGATTGGTCACCCAGCCATTCACAGGAGAGCGAATTTGGGTGCGCTCCAAGTTAACCTTGGCCTGATCGCGGTTTGCGACCGCTTGCTGATATTGCGCCTGGGCCGCGACGGCGTTCGCGTCGAAGGTCTGCTTCTGCTCCGCCGAGACCGACAGGTCGTCGAGTTTGCGCCGGCGTTCCGCCTCGCGCCGCGCATTCTCGGCCATGGCGTGAGCCTGATCGACGGCTGCATCGGCCAACTGGAGGGCGATCTTATAGTTGGTCGGGTCGATCACCAGCAACAAATCGCCCTTGTGCACGAAGTGATTGTCGACCACTGGTAGCTCAACGATACGTCCCGCGACTTCCGGCGCCATGGTGACGACATAGGTGCGCGCGGTTCCGTCGCGTGTCCATGGCGCTCCCATATACGTATCCCACATCGCCCAACCGAGAACCACGGCAAAAACGGTCATGGCGAGCGTTATCAAAACAGGGACGGTTCGGATAGGCGCCTTGTGCATTTTGTAGGCTGCTGGCTGTGCAGAGCGCACGACGTGAAGATCCGTATTCTTGCGCTCCAGTATGGTTTCAGCGTCAGACATTTTGGCTTCAGAATCGGACATAGCGAGCTCAGCGCGCGGTGACGAGTACGATTGACGACAGCACGATGATGTACACCGTGAAAACGAACAGCGCCGGATGCCAGACGTAGGCCAGCAAGCCAGAGCGGCCCGCGACCCAGCGCAATACCGCGGTAACGAACCATGCCGCCACCATCATCACCGAGATCGGCGCAACATAAACGCCGAGCAGATTGACCTCGACGAACTTCAATTTGATGCTCCTTCGTCAAAGTAAGAGCGATGCCGGCCCAAAGCGTCGCAGATCGCGAGAACTCGGCTACGTGCTCGCGGCACAATCGAGGTTTGCGCATCGCCCTGCCTGAGCAAGGCAAGCCGTTGATCGAGCGCGATCAGCGCTGCGGTTGCAGCAACGCTGTTCCCTTGCGCAAGCGCCTCGAGCGCGGAATCGAGGTCCGAGACAAGGCCCAGTTGAGGTGCGATGCGACGAAGATGGATAACCTCGGCCCCGACTGACAGCGCCGCCAAAAGCTGCGCCCGCTGCAGCGGCTCGGCTTGGTCGGGCAAAGCCGCGAGGCGGCTGTACATGCGGTTTTCCCATTCATCGCGGGGCTGCCGAACGGCAGCCGTCGCGAGCCGGCGCAGGTCGCGCAAGGCCAGCGCAAGCAGCCGCTCGCTCTGCTTGGCCGGCGACAGCGGCGGCAGCAAGCGAAACGACAGAGCCGCGGCGCCGCAGCCCAGAACTATCGCCAACGCCGCGTTGTAGAATTGCACGATGTCGTAGCTCATCTGGTTGCCTGGCGCGAGCAACGGCACGAAAGTGCCGGCCAGGGCGGCAAACATCGAGGCCTGCCACGGTTGAGCCATGAGAGCACCCGCCGGCACCAGAAAGAGCCCCATCACGATGCTGAAGCCAGCGAAGGTCTGTACATTCGGCAGGCCCGCAAATGCGACGATTGCGGCGGAAACCGCGGCAAGACCGGTGCCCGCCATGAACTTGACAGCCTGCACGTAGGCCGCGTCGGCTCTCGGCGAAAGCAGAAGGACCGAAATGGCGGTCCAGGTGATGGCTAACGCGCCGTCTGGCCATGCGGTCACGATCCAGAAGACCTCGATCGCTCCGATGGTCACGAAAGCGCGTCCGGCGCTGAGGACTGCCGGCAGCCAATCGGGCACATGGAGTCTAGCGGGGCGGCTACGTCGGGGATGAGCGGGGTCTGCGACCAGCAACGCCAGTCCGTTGAGAACGTCGGACAAGCCGGCTAGTACGCACGCGGTCTGCTCGGCGAGCAGTTGCAATGACGGCGTCGCGGCCGGGGAAGCTGTCAGGCTCCGCACCGCCGTGTCACACAGGCGACGCATCGTAGTCGAATCGCTCACCCAGGGTGTCGCATCACCCAACGAGAGCGCGGACCGCAACTCCCGTGGCACGCGGTCCAGCACAGCATCGGCTTCCCGCCGAGCGGCGTCATCCGGCAAGCGCGCGAGCCGCCTCACCACGGCTGACCAACCGGCCAGCGCTTCAAACAGGCCATCGATGACCGCCTGCAGCACCCGCGAATGAGAATGAAGTCTCGAGGATTCTCCGATCGCCTCGTCGATCACGGGGTCGAGCGCGATCGCCTGTCGGACGAGTTCGCGTCGAACCGGTTGCATGTCCGACAGCGCCAATCCGGCCAGTGTCAATGCGGCGCCGAACTTGCTCGCGATTTCGGCTGACAAGCCCGCGAGCAGCACGGCAAGCCGCCGTGGAGCCGCGCCGAAGTCAGTCCCGGCGAGGACAATGCCGGCGCACACGATGCCGATCCAGATCTCGCTGACGCGGGTGATGGCGATTGTAAAGGCTTCGCCGTTCGTGCCGCCGATCGCGCCGAGTTCATCGCTGGCGATGATCGCGGTCGTGTAGCCGGCCAGCGCTGCTGCGTAACTCGCGAAATTGCGCAGCAGCGTGGCGACAAGTGCGCAGGCTGCGCCCCACAGCCCCAGACCAACGAGAAAACCGGCGCTGTCTTGCGGGAAACATGCCGTCAGCGCCACGATCGCGGCGGCGCCTACCAAGGTGCCGATCATGCGAAACCATCCCTTGCGCAGCGACGCGCCGAGAAGCGGCTGGCACACCAGCGCCGCGGACGTGCCGGCCCAAGACGCGTTCTCCAGCTGAAGCCAGAACGCGACGTAGAGAGCGAGACAGACAGAGGCCCACAGCCGCAGGCCGAATAGTAGCGGCGGGCCGGCGGCCCGCGCAGCGTTCACCAAAGCCGCCTTCCAATCGCAGACCGCGCGCAAGTCTGACGCCAGTTCGCGCAGCTCGGGCAACCTCAGTTCGATTAGCCCTATTCGCAAGCTTGGTCTCCTTTGCCGGATTCCGCCGTGCGGCTTAAAGCTCTTTGGGTCTCGTCAGGACCAGGCGATGCTGAAATGCTCAAGTGAGCGCCGGGTCTGCGCCCCATCACTTGTCCGCAGGACTCTCAACTTGACCCATACCGTCGGTTTCAACCCTTGCGCTCGTCATATCGTTCTTCGTTCGATGAATTAGTCGAACCCAGCATCCTGCAGCGCAGCGGCTAAGCCCAAGGCGATGGCGAAAAGCGCAAAGGCAGCCGGCAACACGAGAGAGCGCAGGCCGAGCGCGGCCTCGCACGCCGCACCGACGGCGCAGCCCAAAAGGAAGCCAGCGATCGCCGGCCAGATGTTGCCGGCGCGGTCGCGCGCCGCGGCAACACCGCTCGCATCGCCCCGGAGCAGTATCTGCACGACATCCGCAGTGAACAGGGTGATGTTGGTCGTCATCACCGCCGTGGATGGCGCTCCCCTGAGCGAGATCCGTACCAGCGCGTTCTGCACGGCCATTGCGGAAACGCCCAGCATTCCGGCAAAGATCATGCGTGGCGAGTTGGGATCGGTACCCCGATGAGCATCGAAGCAAATGTTGAAGAAGGCCAAGAGCAAAAGGAACTGTAGAAGCAGCAAAGGCATCAGGGAAGTGATCCGGATCCGCTCCAGCCCAGCGGCCAGCAGTCGGCTCAGTGCAAGCGCGGCCACGAACAGCGGCACCGCAATCAAATGTGCCAAGGATGCTTGATCGCCAGCGACCAGCCTAGCGGCGAGAACCACGATATTGCCGGTGATATGGGCGACGAACAGGCCACCTAGCCCGAGAAAGCCGATGATATCCACGCTCCCGGCGATGACACTCAGCACAAAAACCAGCAGTTTTGCAGCGAGTGAACCGTCGACCGACGGCACCAGCACGCCACGATCCGCGGAATCGTTGTGTAAGGTGGGATGAGCGCCGTCGTTCATTGATGAGTACCCGTGACCATTGCGTTAAACCGTGCGGCATCAATGCAGC
Organism: Bradyrhizobium sp. ARR65; assembly: GCF_000472385.1. Lineage (GTDB taxonomy): Bacteria > Pseudomonadota > Alphaproteobacteria > Rhizobiales > Xanthobacteraceae > Bradyrhizobium. The sequence goes on along the minus strand of NZ_AWZU01000071.1, from coordinate 21,895 downwards.
TTCACCGGCGGCCCAGTGCGACACGCTAAGGCGCGGGCAACTGGTCGGACGCGCAGACCCCTCATTTGCAAGCTCCTTTTTCGCTCTAATGACGGTTTGTCGTTGCGTGCAAATTCATCAGCTCGGACGACGGCATCATGTTCTCGTTCAAATTCGTCATGATCCAGAGCGAGCCGGCAATCACGAGGGCTACGATGAGCACGCCGAACGCAAGCGCCAGGACGTTGTTCGTGCTGTCCGGTCCCGAGGTGATGTGCAGGAAAAACACCAGATGAATTCCTATCTGGGTGATAGCGAGAGCAGCGAGTCCCAGGGGCACGCCGGGTGGCCAGAGCAGCGACGTGTTGGCGGCCCAGAAGGATGTTGCCGTGAGGATTGCCGCCAGAAACAGTCCGATCGTGTACACAAGTACGCCGGACGAAGCTTCACGTGGCAACTCGGCAGGCCTGGATCTGTCTCCAGGCGCGCGATCGTAGTGTGTTGCGGTCATGAGCTCACTCCCATTAGATAAACCACCGTGAACAGGCCGACCCAAATGATGTCGAGCGCGTGCCAGAATAGGGAAAAGCAAAGCAGGCGCCGCTCGACGATTGGGCGAAAACCCTGAATTGCGAGCTGGGCCATCATGATTGTCAGCCAAAGCAGACCGATGCCAACGTGCAGTCCATGGCAGCCGACGAGCGTGAAGAAGGCGGACAGAAAAGCGCTACGCTCCGGGGTCGCACCGAGAGCGACCATAGAGGCGAACTCTCGGATCTCGAGGGCGAGGAACGCGGCGCCGAGTGCGAAGGTGAAGACGGCTCCCAAGTAGGTGGCATGACGTCGTTGCGAATTGATTGCCAACGACATCAGCCCGCACGTGTAGCTCGAGGCGAGAAGACAAGCGGTTTCCATCGCGACGCTCACCTGATTAAATAGCTCGGCGCCTGTCGAACCGCCCGCAGTGGCATGCATCAGCACCGCGTATCCCGCAAACAAGGCCGAGAACATCACGATGTCGCTTAACAGGAAGATCCAGAAGCCGTAGGCAACCACCACGCGCTTGGGAGCAGGACCCGCTTCACTTGCCCTCGGCAGGGACTCAGCGTCAAAATGATCGGCGGCAACAGCGATGTTCATATGGCGACCTCCGTGTGGTGAGCGCGATCAAACTGGGCAAGCTGCTCAGCCGAAATTTCGACTTCCTCCTGCTGGCGAAAGGTGAAGAAAAGGATCGTCACCAACGCGCCGAACACTCCGAGGGCCGCCATCCACCAGATGTGCCAGATCAGGGCGAAGCCGGTGACCACCGCAAAGAATGCGTTGATGAAGCCGGTGGGGCTGTTTCTCGGCATTTCGATGGGCTCGTATTTCCGCGGCGTCGCCGGCGCGTTTGCTTTCGCGGATCGCTTCCGGCTCCAATAGCTGTCTCTCTCAGTGACATGCGGCAGGACCGCGAAGTTCCAGGCCGGGGGTGGCGACGCCGTGGACCATTCAAGCGTGCGGCCGTTCCATGGATCCCCCGTCACGTCGCGATGCTTCTCGCGGGTTCGGATCGACACGATGAGTTGCACGATCTGGCAGACGATCCCCGCGAGAATGACGAGCGCACCGACCGCGGCCGCCACAAGCCATGGCTGCCAACTTAAGTTGTCGTAGTGCTGCATGCGCCGGGTCATGCCCATCAGGCCCAACACATAGAGCGGCATGAATGCGATATAAAAGCCGATCAGCCAGCACCAGAACGAAGCTCTGCCCCAGCGCTCATCAAGCCTGAAACCAAAGGCTTTTGGGAACCAGTAATTGTAGCCTGCCATCGCGCCGAACACGACGCCGCCAATGATGACGTTATGGAAGTGGGCGACCAGAAACAGGCTGTTGTGTACCTGGAAATCGGCGGGAGGAACGGCCATCAGCACGCCGGTCATGCCGCCGATGACGAAGGTCACCATGAAGCCGAGTGACCATAGGACCGGCACGGTGAAACGGACGCGCCCGCCGTACATCGTGAACAGCCAATTGAAGACCTTCACGCCGGTCGGCACCGCGATGATCATCGTCATGACCCCGAAGAAGCCATTGACGTCAGCGGTGGCGCCCATAGTGAAGAAGTGGTGCAGCCAAACAAGGAAGGATAGAATGCAGATCGCCATGGTGGCTGCCACCATCGAGCGATAGCCAAACAGCGCCTTGCCGGAGAAAGTCGAGATGACCTCCGAAAATATGCCGAACGCCGGCAAGACCAGGATGTAGACCTCTGGGTGACCCCACACCCAGAACAGACTGACGTACATCATCTGGTTGCCCTGCCCCGCCAGCGTGAAGAAGTGAAAGCCGAGATAGCGATCGAGCAGCAGCATCGCGAACGTTGCGGTCAGAACAGGGAAGGCCGCGACAATGAGCAGGTTGGTGGCGAGCGCCGTCCAGCAGAAGACTGGCATGCGCATGTAGCCCATACCGGGCGCTCGCATTTTCAGAATCGTCGCGACGAAGTTTATTCCCGTCATCAAGGTGCCGATGCCGGAGATCTGCAGGGCCCAAAGGTAGTAGTCGACACCGACGCCGGGTGAGAATTGCAGCTCGCTAAGCGGGGGATACGCGACCCAACCCGTTTTCGCGAATTCGCCGACCACCAGCGAGATGTTCACCAACAGTATCCCGGACGCGGTCAGCCACAGACTCACCGAGTTCAAGGTGGGAAAGGCGACGTCGCGAACACCAAGTTGCAGCGGGACCGCAAAGTTCATCAGCCCGATCATGAAAGGCATCGCCATGAAGAAGATCATGATGGTGCCATGCGCGGAGAAAATCTGATCAAAATGCTCCGGAGGCAGATATCCGTGCGCGCCGCCAGCCGCGACGGCCTGCTGAGCGCGCATCATGATCGCGTCAGCGAAGCCGCGAAGCATCATGACCAGCGCCAGCACGCAATACATGACGCCGATCCGTTTATGGTCGACCGACGTGAGCCACTCGCGCCACAGATAAGGCCAATATCCCTTGAATGTGATCAACGCCAGAACGAACACTACGCCCAGGATCATGAATCCCGACGCGCCCATGATGATCGGCTGATTGAATGGGATCGCGCTCCAGTCGAGCTTGCCAAGCAGATTCATTGTTCCGCCCTCTGTGACTGCGAACAGGTTGACTGAGACGTCTCGTCCGGCGTCGTCCCGGACATCACGATCCGGTTGAACAGATCGGAAGCAACGGCCCGATAGGTGAACGGCGAAACCCTTTCGCTCGGCTTGGCCAAATCGGCATAAGTTCGTGCGTCGAGTGTCGGACCCGTGCTGCGAGTTGCGGTCACCCAGCCTGCAAACTCGTCGGCCGGCACCGCATCGACGCTAAAGCGCATATCGGCAAAGCCGTCGCCGCTGAACTGGGCCGACAGCCCCGGATACGTTCCGGGATGATCGGCCTGCAGCTGGACGTGCGTCACCATTCCCGACATGGTGTAGATCTGAGTTCCGAGCTGCGGTACGAAGAAGCTGTTCATGACCCCGGAAGAGGTCAGCTCAAAGCTGATTGGCGTCCCAACCGGAACGGTCAGGCGATTGACGCTCGCGATGCCCTGGTCGGGGTAGATGAACAGCCATTTCCAATCGAGCGAGACGACCTGAACGGTGACGGGCTTCACCGCGGAAGTGATTGCTTTGCGCGGGTCGAGGTCGTGTGCGCCGACCCAGGCGACGCCGCCGACCAAGAGCACGGTCATCGCAGGAATCGACCAAACGATCAGCTCGAGACGTCCGGAATAAGCGAAATCCGGCATGTAGACGGCGCGCCTGTTGGAGGAGCGAAACCAAATAGCGACGCCAAAAGTAGCGAGGATCGTGGGGATCACGATCGCCAGCATGATTCCGAGCGAATTGAACAGGATTTGTCGTTCGGCGAGAGCGATGGGTCCTTGTGGATTGAGGACGCCTTCCGAGCAGCCGCCCAGCGTCGCAGCGCTGGTCAAAGCAAGAGCTGGTGCGATGTATCGCATATTAAGCCTCGTCCGTGCTGACGATGAAAAAACTGCGAGCCATTGCGAAGGAACGTGCTCGGGATTCAGCCTGCGTCGGCCCGTCGCCGACCGCCGCGGCGTGTGGCCAGAGCCGAGATGACCACCGATTGCTGCCATTGTCGGCCAGGAGCGCCGCAAAGAGCACGAAGAGGTAGACGATGGAAAACGCGAACAGGCGATGGGCGGGGCGCCGATCGACCTCGCTCCTGCTGCTCAATCGCAACGCCAGGACGACGAAGACCGCCCCACAGACGCCGGCTGTTGCGCCATAGAGTGTGCCGGCAAACCCGAGCGCGCACGGCAGCATCGACACCGGCACGAGAACAAAACTATAGATGAGGATCTGCCGCGTTGTTTCGGCCCTTCCGGCAACAACGGGCAACATGGGAACGCCCGCACGCGCATATTCGTCGGCACGATTGAGCGACAGCGACCAAAAATGCGGCGGGGTCCACAGAAACACAATCAGGAACAAGATGAGCGGTTCAAGCCCGATGTTTCCGGTCGCCGCCGTCCAGCCAATGACAGGTGGAAGCGCGCCGGCGGCTCCACCGATCACGATGTTCTGTCGCGAGTGCCGCTTCAGCCATATCGTGTACACAACGACGTAAGAGAAGATCGTGAAGGCGAGCAGCGCCGCCGCCTTGAGATTGAGGGCAAAGCCAAGAGCGGCGACCGCTGTGCTAGCGAGGAAAAGTCCGAATACAAGCGCTTCTATGGGCGAGATCGTTCCGCGAGGTATTGGACGCATTGCGGTTCGTCTCATCACCGCATCAATATCGGCGTCGTACCACATATTGAGCACACCGGCCGCACCAGCCCCTGCGGCGATGGCGAGAATTGCAATACACCCGAGGAGTGGATCGAGGTGGCCCGGCGCAATCACCAGACCAACCAGCGCAGTGAACACCGCAAGCAACATGACACGGGGTTTCATGAGCGCGATGAAATCGGACGAGCGCATCGTGAACCGGATCGATGAATCCATCCGCAGGCGCGAGAAAGGAATCTCTGTGATCGCCATGGGCAATTCCTTTCAGCGCATGAGACTGATGTTTGCGAGCGTGATACGCGCTCCAACCGACTGCGTCGGCATGCAGGCCCGATAGCAACGACCGGACGGGGATGTGTGAGCCTTGACCAGTCGCGCGGGGTCCGGACAGCCTGCCTCGAAGTCGGCGATGTTCTGCAAGGTGGTCTGCGCGATGGCGCTGAGCGCTTCTCTCGTGAAGAACGCCTGGTGGCCGGTAACAATCACGTTTGGAAACGTCAGGAGACGTTGGAAAACATCGTCTTCGACGACTTCATTGGAGAGATCCTCGAAAAACAGGTCCGATTCCTGCTCATAGACGTCCATAGCGACGCCACCCACTTTGCCGTTCTTCAAGGCGTCTATCAGCGCTCTGGTGTCGATCAGCGCGCCGCGACCGGTGTTGACAAGCAGGAAGCCGGACTTGGCCAGCGCCAGCGTCTTCTCGTTGATCAAATGACGCGTCTGTGGTGTCAGCGGACAATGCAGACAGACGATGTCGCCCTTCCTGAGCAGGTCCTCGAGCTCCACATAGCGGACCCCGATCTTCTCCAGTTCCGGGTTGCGGTAGACATCGTGCGCGACGACATCGCAGCCGAAGCCGAGCTTGAATGCCTTCGCGACAAGTGCGCCGATCTGCCCCGTGCCGATCACGCCGACGGTCCTGCCGTGCAGGTCCCGGCCGACCAGGCCTTCGAGGGAAAAATTGTTCCCACGGACGCGCAGCCAGCCTCGGCAGATCTGCCGATTAAGAGCGAGCAGGACGCCGACGGTATATTCGGCGACCGCATACGGCGAGTAGGCAGGAACACGCGCGACGGTGATCCCGTGGGCCCCGGCCGCCCCGAGATCGACGTTGTTGTATCCGGCGCAGCGCAGGGCCACAAACTTCGTGCCGCCCTTGGCGAGCTGTGCCAGCACGGGTGCATCGAGCCGATCGTTGACGAACACGCAGACCGCCGTGAAGCCAGAGGCCAGCGAGGCGGTGGCGCTCTCGAGGGTCGCTGTCAGGAACACCAGATCGTGCTTGAACGAGCGATTGGCCTCTTCGAACGAGTTCTGGTCGTACTTGTGGTTGCTGAAGATGGCGACCCGCATGAGAATTCCCTCCTTGGGAATTGAGATGTGAAAGTAGGAAGGAGCCCGACAGTTGCCCGTTCAGACGGCCTCCGAGCAGCACGCGCGCAACACTGCCCGAGCGCTCCTAAATCCTGAAGACGATCATCTTCTCCTCGGTCATTTCCCGCATCGTCCAAGAGATTCCCCCGATGCCGTAGCCGGACTGGCGACGGCCGGCGAAGGGCATCCAGTCGGTGCGGAAGGCGGTATCGTCATTGACCATTACCGCCGAGGCGGCGAGGTGATGGGCGGCATCGAACGCGGTGCGGATATTTTCGGTGAAGATGCTGGCCTGAAATGCCAATGGCAGCGTATTCGCGGCGGCGATGGCATCGGCGAGCCGCGTGAAAGGATAGACGCAGGTCACCGGGCCGAATATTTCGAGGGTCGAGACTTTGGCCTCGCGCGGCGGGTTGACGATGATCGCCGGAGCCAGCGTCGTGCTACTGACGCGTCCACCGCCGATGAGCCTTGCGCCGGCTGCAACGGCGTCGTCGGTCCAGGCCGAGACTCGATCGGCCTCGCGCGGAAGGATCAGCGGACCGACCTCGGTTTCAGCCGAGATGGGATCACCGACCCTCAATGCCGCCACACGAGCGGCGAAGCGGTCGAGAAACGCGCTCTCCAAATCCGCATGGACATAGATCCGCTGCACCGACACGCAGACCTGACCGGCATGGTAATAGCCGCCCCTCGCGAGCGGCTCGATCAGACGGTCGAGGTCGGCGCTCCGATCGATGATCGCCGGCGCGGCACCGCCGTGCTCCAAGGCGCAACGCGTTCCCGGTGGCAGCTTGGAGCGAAGATACCAGCCGACGCGGCTCGATCCGATAAAGCTCAGGAATGCAATCCGGGGGTCTGTCGCGAGCGCCTCGGCGAGCTCGTTGGTCTCAGGAAGAAAGGTCTGACACCAATCGGGCGGCAGCCCGGCCTCATGGAGCAGGTCGACGAGATCGAGGCAGGAGAGCGGCGTCGCGATCGCTGGCTTGACAATGACTGGGCAGCCTACTGCGATCGCCGGTACAACCTGATGGACGATCAGATTCAATGGATGATTGAACGCCGAGATTGCGGCGACGACGCCGATCGGCTCGAGAATCGTGAAAGCCCGCCGATCCATGCTCGCCGGCGTCAGTCCCATCGGGATTTCCCGGCCGCCCCGGACACGCAGTTCGTCGACTGCGCTGCGCACGCCATCAATGGCACGATCGGTTTCGAGCAGTGCATCACTTAATGGTTTGCCCCCTTCGCGCGCGATCTGACCTCCGAGATGCTCGCGCTTGCCCTCCATCAGCTCAGCCAGCTTCCTGAGAATCTCCATTGTCTGATGGGTTTTCAGCCAAGCGCGGCGGTCGGCGAACAATCTTCGGGCGGCCTCGATTTTGCGGTCGAGCGCGGCCCTACCGTCGCTGTCGAGCCGTGTGATCGCCGCCCGATCGAATGCCTGGACGACCTCGATCATGGCTATCCTCCACACACTGCATGGACCCGGAGCTCCTCGAGAAGGACCCGGCTGTTCTCGGCGTAGTCCACGGGCACCACGACGAGGTGAACGCCGCCGCGTGCGAACGCGGCTTTGAGCGCCGGCGCGAGACCATCGGCGCTTTCGACTCGATTGCCCTTGATGCCGAAAGCCGTGGCATAGGCAACGAAGTCGGGATTGCCGAACGTCATGCCAAAATCGGGAAAACCGTCTGCGGCCTGCTTCCAGCGGATCATGCCGTAGGCATTGTCTTCGATGATCAGCACAACAAGATTGAGCCCCAGGCGCGTCGCGGTCTCCAGGTCCTGCGAGTTCATCATGAACCCGCCGTCGCCGCATACCGCGAGCACGCGCCGGTTCGGATAGAGCACCGCGGCCATCATTGCCGAGGGCAATCCAGCCCCCATTGTCGCCAGCGCGTTGTCGAGCAGCAGCGTGTTCTCGACGCGGGTGCGGTAATTGCGGGCGAACCAGATCTTGTACATGCCGTTGTCGAGGCAGACGATGCCGTCCTCCGGCATCACCTGCCGCACATCGTGCACGATGCGTTGCGGCGTCAGCGGATAGCGGCTTTCTTCTTCCCGGTCGGCGATGCGCGCGAGGATCTGCTCGCGCAGCGGCAACAGGGCACTCGCGCGCGCCAGCTTGCCTTCCAGGCGGTCGGCCAGCAGCGTGAGGGTCGCGCCGACATCACCGATGAGCTCCGCATGCGGGAAGTAAACCTCTTCGACCGTGGCGGGCAGATAGCCGATGTGGAGGACCTTGGGTCCGCCCGGCCCCATCAGGAAGGGCGGCTTCTCGATGGTATCATGGCCGATCGAGATGATCAGATCGGCGCGCTCGATCGCGTCATGCACATAGTCGCGCTCCGATAGCGCGGCGGTGCCCATGTACAGCCCGGATCCGCCCGCGACGGAGCCCTTGCCCATCTGCGTGTTGAAGAAAGGAATCTGCAGGCGCCTCACGAAATCCGACAAGGCACCCGACAGGCGCGGCCGGCTCGCGGCTGCACCTAGCATCACCAGGGGACGCTCGGCGTCGAGGACCAATCGGGCCGCTCGATCCAGCGCCTCAGGATGGGCAACCGGCAATGCGATCGGATGAGGCGGTACTGGCGAAATCTCCGGCGCCTCCTCCGCCGCGATGTCCTCCGGGAGTTCGAGATGGACCGGACCCGGTCTCTCCTGCTGCGCGACCCGGAAAGCCTCCCGCACAATAGACGGAATCGTCGCCGGGCTGACGATCTGATGCGCCATCTTGGTCAGCGGCGTCATTGTGGAGACGATGTCGACGACCTGAAAGCCTGCCTGCTTGCGGCTGAGGACCCCCTTTTGGCCGGTGATCATAACCATCGGCATCGCGCCGAGCAGCGCGTAGGCGGCACCGGTAGTCAGGTTGAGCGCGCCGGGCCCCAGCGTCGAGAGGCAAACGCCAGCCTCGCCGGTCAGCCGCCCATGCGTGGCTGCCATGAAGGCGGCGGCTTGTTCATGGCGGGTCACCACCAACTTAATCGTCGAGCGGCGCAGCGCGTCGACGACATCGAGATTTTCTTCTCCGGGCACCCCAAAGATCTGCTTTACACCCTCGTTCTCAAGTGCCTCTACGAGCAGAGTAGCTCCATTCATCGGATACGCTCCAACCGCTTGACGTGTCGATAGGCGTAAGGTCGGCGTGTGGAGCTCTTAAATCCAATATCGAATTATTGGATTTTAATCACACGAGCTGATCAAATCGCAGGCTTGCAAATTGGCGATGCGGTCCCGCGGCACGGCAGTCCGCTTCGAGCTTGTTGATCAGATCGATGTTGAAGAGGCGGCCGCAGTTACGGGCGGTGACCGCCTGCGAGCGCTATATGCGCGAGGTCGAGCACGTCGCGGCATCGACAATCCGGCGGCGGCTCGCGGCACTGTGGTCGCCCTACAAGCCCACGCATTCTTTCGGCGACCGCGCGCCCTGCCCGACGGTCGCCGGGGTGCTTGACTATTGCCAGTCCCTAATTCTTTTCGAGACATCATCAGGAAGACGGCACCAAAGGCAGCTTCCGTCGGCCGGCGACGATGCGCGTTCAAATCGGCAAGTCTTTGGGCACGTTGCCGAATGTCCGGAGCACTGTCGTTTTGGTCGCGGGATAGCCGGTCCGCACAAAAGCCACCGCGCCTGCGTGGCCTAAGACCTGCCAATAACCTTTGGCTCGGTCTATTGCGCTCGAAGGGCTTGCGCACTTGTAAGGTTCACCCGCGACTAACCCGTCGCTGGTCCAGTCGAACGGCATGGCGACAAATTGAGTGATCTCGCCCATGAACGTTCACGAGGACGGCCGCCCGCCTGCTAGGCGGGTTGTCCGGCGGCCTCCAGGATCAATCGGGTGATCTCGTCGGGTTGAGAGATCAGCGACAGGTGGCTCGCCTTCACTTCGATCATCTTGGCGCCCATGCGCTTGGCCATGAAGCGTTCGAGATCGGGATTGATCGTGCGGTCCTCCGTGGAAACGGCATAGAAACTCGGCTTCGACCGCCAGGCCGCATGCGTCGTCTTGCCGGCGAGCAGAGCCTTGTGGAACGGCTCCTGGACCGCATAGAGGACCTTGGCCTTCGCTTTCGGCAGGTCGCCCGCGAAATCGCGCAAGAACGCCGTCTCGCTGAGCCGTCCTTCATCGCCGTCGAAGACAATGCCAGCGGACGCTGGTGGCGCTGGAAATGTCTTGGCCAACGTCGTGTAATCTTCGCCCGCATCCGGCGCCCTCGCAGCCACATAAACAAGAGCCGAAACGTTGGGATGCTGACCTGCCTCTGTCACGATCATCCCGGCGAAGGAATGCCCAACCAGGACTGTGGGACCATCCTGCCGCGCCAGCACGCGCTCGGCCGAGGCTACCGCTTCGGGCAGCGTTGTCAGCGGGTTTTGTACGGCCGTGGCATTGAGGCCCGCGGCTTGCAATCGTGCGATCACCTCGAACCAGGATGATCCGTCGGCGAACAGCCCGTGCACAAGGACGACGTTTCGGGCCTTCGGCGCGGTTCGCGCAGCAGCGGCAGTGCCCCGGATAAGAGTGCTTGCCGCCCCCGCAGCGACCAAGCCTACGAATGTGCGTCGATTCATTGGACACTTTGGCTGATGATCGTCTTGCTTGTTCATGGGAGCTCTACCTTCCGCAAAAATCCGGGCGAGATGTTTGAACTGCGTTTTGCCTCACTACTTGGCAGAAAGCCTCAGTAGTAGGTTCCGTGACGATAATCCCAGCTGGGATAGATTGTTGATAGCAGCAGAAGAATCCGCTCGAGGTCGAGACCCTTGCGAATGACAACTGGTCCTGGTTGAATCGAGCGCTCACCTCTTTGCTCCGGAATCAGCCTGCCTTCGGCGTCGACCATTGAAAACATGACCCCCTGTGCGTAGCGAGTCTTCTCATTCGCACCTGGTTGAATTCCGCGAACATAATCGTCTGCGGCGATCACGAGATCGGCCTCATTGTTTATGCGCTCCCCGATGCCGTCGACGCGACCGGAATTGCCCTTGCCCGAGGGATCGCGGAGCTGGCAAACGTCAGCGTCCCATGATCCTCCCAAAGCGCACGCGTGATGAGCTCGGACTGTGCTCCGAACTTGACGACGAAGCAGCTGGTGGAGCGCTGATCCATGATCAAGGACTCTGAACCATCATGGGGAATGTGTTCCTTGGCGTCTGCTTTCCAAGGTAGAATGCAACCCAGCAGAATGTCGTTGTCCCAGGCCGCCCGATAGAACGCGTCGATTTCGGCGTTCAGGACCGCGAGCTGCCGAAGCTGCTCCATCGACCCGCACAGCACCACGCTGGGCTTGTTGAGAGCTCGCTTCTTCGAAGAAAACATCCGGGTTAATCCGCCGATGTCAGTGGTCATGATAATGTAGCCGACCTTCGTCGGACTAACGATCATGCGCCCACCTTCCAAAAGCAGACTAACGGCCATCTGCTCTCTTCCGCCGCTCCATTCCACACATTTACGGTGCATTGTTGTCTTCCTGGTTTCGATTAATCGAGGTTCGAACGGAGCCCTGTACGCCTTTAGGGAAAGCGACCACCGCCAATGGTTGCCGGCAATGGCGAACACTTTTTGCTAAGACCTCCTGTGGGACGCCCTATGCCTATCCAATGTGGTCAGGGAAGTGCGACCGATTGCGCTTGTGGGGGATTCCTCTCGCGAACTTGGCAAAGGCTATCGTGACGAGCACTATGCCAGCGGCGACTGCTGTAAGCGTCTTGAGCACAATCATCACTCCGTTTAGGAACGGCCCGTGTGGCACCTGCGGGCATACCGGGAGTGGCGTGCGCGGCGGACACTTGCGTGTGACGACTGTCATAGTGCTCTCCTGTTGCTCAGTGAGATTTCTCTGCGTAAAGAAGCTCGTCTGCGGAGCTGTTGCTCAGATCCGCCTTCAGGAAGGCCTCGGTTTCTGGAAGTGCGAGATGGAAGTCGTTCAACGCTTCCATCCTGATGCGCAGCCGCTTCGCCGTGCATTCGAGTACGTGGCCGCCGTGGCGGTGGTCTTCCGTCAAGAAGTGGAAATGATATCCGGGCACGCTGAACGCGCTCGAAAACCCAGGCGACCAGATGCCGATGAGGGTGCCGGAGACGTCCACCAGGTCGAACTCATGCTGATCGCGGGCCGCATCGACGAGGCGGCCACCGGGGCTCTGAGGGCTCACCGCCCTGGTGCGGACATGATCAAACCGTCCGTCCAGGCGGATCGCGAAGAATATGTTGTTGGAGGTGCGCAGCCGGTCACAGCCAGCCTCCAGCTCGCGCAGATTGGAGACGGCACCGATCTGCTCATCGGTCCCGGGCGCGAATCGGGTGATGACGGCAAACGGCGTCAGCGCCGACGCCGCGGCTTGCGAGACTTCTCCGCTGGCCCGTACCTGGTAGACGGCTCCGTCGAGCACGACCATCTCGCCGTCCAGGCCTTCGAAAGTGCCGAGACCGAAATCGCCGTGGGCGAGGAGCTGGCGCACAGTGATTGCTCCCGAATAGACGCCGGTGACGAGGGCGCCCGAGGTCGAGATCTGGAACAGGGTATGCAGTGATACACCGAGATGCAGCGCGAGTGCTGTGCACACCACCGCGGACGGCGTGGTTGACGCCCGTCGCGCTTCGTCCTCAAGCGGCTGGCGCAGTGAGATTGGAATATTGATCGTGAGCTCCGCGGATCTTGCCTTCATCATCATTGCCTTTGCCTTTTCGACGTCTCGTCACCCGACAAATAAGCGTCGATGCATCGATAGGCGTATGGTCAACGTGTGGAGCTCCTAAATCCAATATCGAATGATTGGATTTTGATCGCACGAATTGATCAAATTACAGGCTTAGCTAATTGGTGATGCGGCCTCGCGGCACGGCGGTGCGGTTCGAGCTTGGTGATCAGATCGATGTTGAAGAATCGGCCGCGACTACGCCGCAGCCGGTGACCGCTTGCGAGTGTCATATGCGAGCGACACCAATCGACTATGACGCGTCCAGATCATCGATCGCCTCCGAGCCACGGTCGCCGGAGGCGCAGCAGATCGTGACGTTGTCGCCGTTGCCGATATACTAGGGCTGTTGCGGCTCTGGGAAGGCAAGCACCTCGCGAGTATAGGTCTCGACCACTTCGCTGAATGGAGTGCCGTCCGGCAGAGAAAGCACAGCGCGGTGCTGCAACACCGCGTGGGGGATTGTGAGCGTCGCCCCTTTCCGCTCGGGCAGCGGGGCGCCCATTTCCCAGTCCTGCGGCAGGGGCGGCCAGAGCAGCTTCGCCGACAATGTGTGGCGCCGGAAATCAAGCGCTTGCACTGCTCGGCCGAAGGCGATGTCGGTGGTGTCGAGCAGCCGGTTCATCTCCGGTGTCAACCGGGCGGGTACGTACCAGTTATCCGCTTCCGAGAGAACGTGGTCGCCGCAGATGAGGCGCACTCGACGGTAGCGGACAGGCTCCGTCGCGCTGACACCGAGAAGCTGACGCTGCTCATCCGTTGGCGCTTGCTCCGCACCCGCGGCGCGCACGGCCACGATGCGAGCCGACGAGGCCAACCGGTGGGCGGCACACCAGCGGTCCAGAGTCAGCGTAGCGCTGTCGTGGCTTAGAAGCTCTGCGTTCAAGGTTTGCAAAAGGGCGAGCGCTTCGAGACGCGCGGTGAAGCTCTCCTGCCACGGCGGAGCGCCGGTACCCTCGGCGCCAGCAGTCTGTGTAAGGAACGTCATCATGCACCCTATCGTTTGATAAATATCGATAGGCGTAAGCCTAGAATATGCGGGGCTCTCAAATCCAATATCGAACAATTGGATTTTAATCTCACGAACTGATCAAGCGCAGGCTTGACTTAGTTGGGCGCGTCTCTTCGCGTTGCTCCGGGCGGTCCGTCATCTGCGTCCCTGCAACTCCAGCGCCACCCCTCCAAGAGTCAGCACGAACGCGCAGATTTCGCGGAAACCTAGTGCTTCACCGAGAATCGCAGCGGCGGACAGCGCGCCGACAACCGGGACCAGTAGAAGCCCGGTCGATGCCGTTGCTGCGGGAACACGCTCAAGGGCGGCGAACCACGAGAGATAGCAGAGAGCCATGGGACACACCGCCATGTAGGCGAGCGCGCCTGCTCCAGCGAAGCTCAGCGGCCCGATTTCCGACCCGTTGAGGGTCAAATCAAGGACGATCATTGCCGCCGAACCGAGGCCGATCTGCCACGCGGTTGAGACCATGGGCGGCAGCGGAATAGGCGCTCGGGAGGTGACTGCGCCCAGGGCGAACAGGATGGCCGCGGCAAGGGCGAGCGCCACGCCCGGAAACGTTTCGATCCCGCCTCCTAGATTTGCCCCCATAAGGAGGACCAATCCGGCCACGCCGAGGCACAAGGCGATCACACTTCGCAACCTGGGGCGCTCCCCGAGGATCGGCCAGGCGAGCAACGTCGCCCAGATCGGCATGGAGAAAGTCAGCAGCGCACCTTGTGCCACCGTAAGCCACAGCAGCGCCAGGGCTGTGAAGCCCATCGGGGCGACCACATTAGTTACTGCCCCGAGGGCGAGCCGCGACGCCAGGCTGCGCGAGGGTAAGACGTTCTGTCCTCGCACCATCGCGATGATGGTGAGGCCGAGCGCGGCAGCCAGCCCGGCACAGCCGCGGGCGAACAGCGGCGGCCAATCGTGCATGGCGATCTTCATCATTGGCCAGCCGAGGCCCCAACCAACGGCGGTCGCGACTAAAAGCAGCCGGCCCCAAGCGGGCGACCTGGAGATGACTCCGGGCCGACCGTTCGTCTCGAGCGCTCGACCTCCTGCCAACGCGGTGGCCTCGCTCACCTCACGGTCCGCAAAATTGGGATCGTCGGAGGACCCTCGGCCGGCGCCGTCGTAGCGGATAGCCCGATCGCATTTGTCTAGCGGGGTATTGGGCGTCATTTCGGTCCCTGCTGCAGCGGAGCCAGTCTCTTTTCAAGCCGCATTACGCCCGGTGCGCCGAGAATCGCAGAAATCTTGAAGCCAGCTTTTGCTGCCATCGCCAGCATTTTCTTATTACTAGCAAGTGTCTGACCCGTTATCTGACGAACGCCGGCGTCTGACGCGAAGCGTTCAAGTCTTCCCAACAGATGTTTTGCGAGGCCGTTACCCTGCCAGGAGTCGGCTATCGATACCGCAAATTCTGCTGACGAGGCGTCGGCCGCCCGCACATAGCGCGCTTCACCAATCACGACTTCGCAGCCATCGACGAAGACTTCGGCAACGAGCGCGACATGATTGGCATAGTCCACCTGCGTGAATTGCCGCAATAGTTCGGAAGACAGTTCACTGACAGGATGCATGAACCGACTGCACCGCGCGTCAGCGGAGAGACCATGGAAGAACGCGTTCAGGAGTTCCCTATCCTGCGGCAAGACTGGCCGCATAACGACACGTTCGCCAGCAGTCAAACGTAGCACGTCGATCAATTCGGCAGGATAACGCTGGATTTGGTAAGCCATATCTCAATCGCTCGGCGTACCAAAAATGAGACACGCGGTCGTGCTGTGGGCGAGCAAGTGTCCTTTGCCATCGGTGAACCGTTCTTCTGCGTTGGCGAGCGCCTCAGCATCGTTCGCATCAAACACGTGTCGGGTAAGGCCGGTGTGATCCATTACCATCTGCGTAGGTCCAGTCCCAAGTATCGATAGGCGTAAGGTCTCAGTGTGGGGCTCTCAAATCCAATATCGAATAGTTGGATTTTAATCAGACGAACTGATCAAACGCAGACCTGTCTCTTTGGCGATGCAACTCGCGGCACGGCTGTCCGTCTCCAGCGTGTTGACAAGATCAACACTGAAGAACCAGCCGCGAGGCGCGCCGCGGCGATGATTGTCGCAGACTTGATGGCTTCGTCCATGATTCCTACCCTCCACATCGCAGGGGTTTGCAACGGTTTGCCAGTCGTTTGCAGGATAGCCGCTATCAATGCCTGTCGATAGAAGGATCGCGCGGCGTTTTGTGAATGTAAGTCAAGAACCGCCTCGGCCGCATAGCCACGTTTAGCCAAAGGGGTCTGCGAGTGCGGGCATAATCGTCGACCGCATGAATGAGATCGTCTGAAGCGATGCAGAGAGCGGCAGGTCGCC
Organism: Bradyrhizobium sp. ARR65; assembly: GCF_000472385.1. Lineage (GTDB taxonomy): Bacteria > Pseudomonadota > Alphaproteobacteria > Rhizobiales > Xanthobacteraceae > Bradyrhizobium. The sequence continues at coordinate 5,674 of NZ_AWZU01000071.1, read as the reverse complement.
GAAAGCGATTTGAGACATGACGTACGTGACGCCCGCCTCCGTCACCTGTCTCTTGAGGGCCTCCAGCACGGTGGAGGGTGATCCGACCAGACAGAAGCCGTCGTTCAAGGCTTGCTCGAATGACGTCGGCAAGTTCGGTGGAAGAGGCAAATCGCGGGTACGCGACAGGAACGTGAATGTCTCGATCCAGCGCGCATAGGCTGGAGCAGCCAGCGCACGAGCCTGAGCGTCGGACCCGGCGATCACCATAATGCGAACCATGCCAAGCAGCGGCATAACCTGCGTCGGCGGCGCCTTCCAGCCCGCCCGATAGACGTCCGTAATCGCCCGAATCGTCGCGCTCCTTCCAACACAAGCTATGTTGATCGAGTTCTCGGCCGCCCATCGGGCTGTCTCAGGCTTCATCGCCCCGTACCATAGCGGTGGATGGGGTCTCTGGATGGGTGAGAGCGTGATCGGCACGTCGTACATATTGAAATAGCGGCCGCTGTGCGTAAGCCTTTTGGTTTCCATGGCTTTGAGAACAATTTCGGCCGCCTCTCTGTAGCGGTCATGTGTCTCTTCAGCCGAAACACCGAAAAACGAAAGTTCCACCGGGGCCCCGCGGCCAATACCAAGATCGAGTCTGCCGCCACTGAGTTGATCGAGCATGCATATCTCTTCGAAAGCGCGCAGCGGATGATACAGATTCAACAGCATCACCAACGGTCCAAGCCGGAGCCTTTTGGTCCGTTGAGCTACGGCCGATAGGAACAGGTTCGGTGAAGCCGCCATTCCGTGTGGCGTGCCGTGGTGCTCAGCGACGTGATAGGTGAGAAAGCCAGCTTCATCGCACGCCGCCGCGATTTTTAATCGATCGGTGTACTGCTGGCGCAGGCTCCCGCCGGCGTGATCCAAATGATCAAAAATACCGAAACTGGCTGTTGGCTGGCCAAGGCCCTCCATACTCATATTCTCTTCTCCGTGTCGCCGACGGCCTACACGCCTGTCGCAGAGATTGACGCCGTCACCCGGCCGATGAATGTGTCTATAATCTCGTTGACGGTGTCCGCGTGCGTCACCGGACCCATATGTCCTGCGTCTTCGATCTCGGCATACGCCGCTCCTGGCCACAAGCTGCGCAGCACGTCCATGACGGCCATTGCGGCGGGTGTCGTCCGTGAACCGCCGATCAATTGAATAGGCATCTTGAGTGCAGCGAGTGCCTCGACCGTTGCTCCGTATGGCTGGAAGGTTGTCGGCCATTCGACGGAAACCTTGGCCATGCTCGCCCTCACCGTTTCGCGCAGCTTGGCGTCCATCGCGTCGTAAGCGCCGGGGCCGACCCAATATTCGATGAAGACACGCGCGGCTTCGTCGGTGTCCTTCTCACCAACGTAACGAATGACGCGATCCGCAATGGCCTTGATTTCGGCATGCTTGGATACTCTTCCCGAAGGGGCAAGCAGGTAAAACAGTGCCGGCTCGGCCAGGGTTAGGCTTCGCACCTGTCCTGGCATTCGGACGGCTGCCCGCGCTAGAATGGAGCCTCCGAACGAGTGACCGACCAAGTGAACCGGCTGCGAGATCAAGCAGACGAGCGCCTCGACAATCGCAATCTCGTGCTCCATCAGCGGAATGTCGCCCGAATGCGCTGCTGTACGTCCGTATCCGATGTGATCGGGAGCGACTAAGCGATAGCGGTCCGACATTCGCTTGAAGAGCTCCCGCCATTGTCCACTTGAGGCAGTGGAGCTATGCCCGAGCAACACTGGGACGCCGGTGCCTTCGTCGCGATAGTAGGCGTCGAGGCCATTCACAGAGATTTGCGGCACGCTTCCTCCAATCCTGACCGAACGCCGGTTTTGATCGGTATCTTGCAGTCGTGTGATTGGCGCATCCGACCTCGAATGCCAGTTGTTGACGGCCCTTATCTGGGCCTATCGTCGACCGCAAATCCAACATCGAATTGTTGGATTTTAATCAGGCATACTGATTAAATCGCCTCGGCTTGACGGTCGCCATCTCGATCGCCAGTTTGAGGTGCTGCAGCCGAGCCGGAATTGGGTCCTCATTTCACTGGACGGCCGAGGGGTGGCTCTATGTTGCTGCCGTCGATTTCTTTCGCGTTGTCGGTTGGTCGATGAACGCCACCATGACACCGCAGTTTGTCGCCGACGCGCTGATCATGGCGATGCCCGCGAAGTGGAGAAGCGTTTGCACGTTGTCGCTTCTCGAAGAGAGAGGCTTACCCGCCGGGGTTTGCTCGGCCTTGGCAAACGCCATTATGACCGGCAATGACCTGCGGTTAGCTGCAGATTCCAATATGGAATTGTTGGATTGCAATCACGGAGGTTGACTTGGCACATGCTTGACGCTCGTCAGCTCCGCTATTTTATAGCCGTCGCCGAAGAGCTCAGTTTCGCGGGCGCCGCCGACCGGCTGAACGTGGCGCAGTCGGCCGTCAGCCTGCAAATCAAGGCGCTGGAGGAGGCGTTCGGCGCTCGTTTACTGAACCGTCGCAAGCGGGCCGCAGTGTCGCTCACGGAGGCAGGACGGCTGTTCCTGTCCGAAGCTCAGGCCGCCATCCGTCAGCTGGAAAAGGCCGAGCAGGTCGGACGCCTCGCAGCGCGCGGCGAACTCGGCCAGATCGAAGTTGGGTATGTGACGTCCGTGGCCATGAATCGGATCTTGCCAAGCCTGCTGCGGGAGTATCGCCGAAGCCACCCTGCGGTGCAGCTTCGCCTAACCGCGATGGAGACGCCGCGGCAGCTCGACGCGCTTGCGGAAGGTCGGCTGGATGCGGCCCTGATACGACCTCGGCCCAGTTACGCGGCTGGGGTGGCGGCACATGTGATTTATAACGAAGCACTTTGCGTGGCGTTCGCCGCCGACCACCCGCTGGCGAGCAACCACACGCTGCACGCGGCGGACTTGGGCAACGAGGCTTTCATCGTCCCGCACGTCGCGACCTTCGGAAGCCATCTGGAGCGGCTGGCGGCCGTTGGCAGATTTCCGATCAAGATCGTTCATGACGTCGGCGATTTCGTCACCGCACTCAGCATGGCTGCCGCCGGTTACGGCGCGGTGCTGGGGCCTGAATCCATGCACGGATTGGGCTTCCCTGAGGTCGTATTCCGGCCGCTCGCGGACTTTGCCGAGAAGGTGGAGCTCGCGGTCGCGTTCCGCGCAGCCGAGCCTTCAGCGAGCGTCCGCGCCTTCATCGATGCAGCCATCGCGCTCGGGAGGCGTCGAGAGCTTGAGGCCTCCATGGGGACGCCATGACACCCACTATTGGAGGGCGTCGATGATCGCTTTTGCCGCCTGCAGGTCGACGGTGGCGAAGCCCTCGGTGAACCGGTCGTAGACCGGCTGGAGGAGTGCCATCGCTTCGGCGGGACGGCCCTGATCGCGCAACAGGCGAGCGAAGCTCGTGGCAGCGCGTAGTTCCCAGGACAGCGCGCCTTGCCGGCGCGCCCAGTCGAGCGCTTGCCGGAAGTGATCCTCAGCCGTTGCCGCAGCGCTGGATCCGCTCTGCAACAGAAGAAGCTCGCTCTTGACGCGCAGCAACTCGGGAAATAGCCATAGTTCTTCCGTGCGTTCACAGTGGTCAATCGCCGCCTCGACCATGATAAGCCCATCACCGATCTGCCCAGTACGGCCGAGCGCCTCTGCCGTCACCGTGGAGAACGTAACCGACCGCCAGGCGACCCTGCCTTCGCCGAGTTCGAAGTCGCCGGCGCGCAGCAACCGTAGTCCGGCATCGACGTCGCCACGCATGATCAGCAGCGATCCCCGATGGCTGCGGCCCAAGGCAGCCCAGAACGGCAAGGAATGCCGTGTGGACTGGTCGACGAGTACTCTCACGTAAGATTCCGCTGCGGCCAGATCGCCGACCGAGAGCGTGATCGCGCATGCCTGAGCCAGCGCGTAGCACAGCGAGATTACATGATCGGCGCCCCGAGCTTCCTCGACGCTCTTTTCGGCGGCGCGTATGGCCTGATCGGGAAATCCTTCCAACCACAGAATCCAGGCAAGAAGAACGCGCGCCGCAACGTGCGGGCGGAACTGAAAGCGAAGGACGGGCGATGTGTGATTGGCGGTGACATACTCACCGAGCGCCCGATCGAGATGACGCCGCGCGCTCGGTAGGTCGCCGAGATAGTGCTGCGAGATAGCCATCATGCGTTCGCCGACCAGCCGATAATTGGGGTCAGGCCCGTTTGCCGCCAGGGCGCAGAACCTTTCCGCCAGTTTTAGCGCCACGCGATGGCCGCTGCTTGCGAATTGAAAGAACCACAGACCCCAAAGTGAGGTCAGCCGGTACTCGGCATCGTCAAGGCTCTCGGCAATCTCGAAGGCCCGCGTCCAGGCTGCGCCAGCCCTGGTAACCGCATCCTTGAGAGCATAAGCGTACATCAGCAATCCGCCGAGGGCCGCATGGAGCTTCATCTCAAGGCGTGCATCCGGGTTCGTTCCCACTTCGATAGCGGCGAGCGCCCGAACGACACGATTGCGGCACTCGTCCAGCAGCGACAAATGCATCCATAGAGGCACTGCAGCGGCGGTCAGTGCCACGCCGATCGAGACCTCGCCGTTCGGCGAGAAGGCCCAGTCGAGTGCCGCGCGCAAATTGTCGATTTGACGCCCGTAATCGTCAAGCCACTCGACCGTGGATCGCGCATCCAATGCGGCTTCAGCCCGTTCGAAGAAATCCTTGTAATATTCGGCATGACGCCGCGCGAGCCGTTCGCTCTCCCCGCTCTCGCCGAGCTTTTCGATCGCGTAGGCCCGCGTTGTGTCGAGCAAGCGGTAGCGCGCGACGCGACCGTCAACCTCCGCCGCAACGAGCGACTTCGCGACTAAATTGGCGAGACCCTCGACGACTTCCGACTGTGGAAGCTCGGGGCTCGCCACAACCGTACTGGCCGCCTCGAGCCTAAAGACACCAGCAAAGATCGCTAGGCGGCGCAGGATCACGCGTTCGGGCTCGGACAACAGCTCGTAGCTCCAGTCGAGCGTCGCCCGAAGAGTCTGGTGCCGCAGCAATGCCATCCGCCGTCCGCCGGTCAGCAGCCGGAAGCGATCGTCGAGGCCGGCGGCGAGCGCTTCGATGCCGAACGCGCCGCCGCGCGCCGCTGCCAGCTCGATCGCCAGCGGGATGCCGTCGAGCCGCCGGCAAATCGTCGCGATAAACGCGGCGACATGCCGATCCTCGGAAACATGGGCCCCGCTCGCGCGTGATCGGAGGACGAACAGCCGGGCCGCGCCGTATTGCCAAAAGTTATCGCTCTCCACAGCGGGCACGGCGAGCGGCGGCACCAGGTAGATCCACTCCCCTTCTGCCTTTAGCGGCTCCCGGCTCGTTGCGATGACATGCGCCGCCGGGCTGGCGTGCAACAACGCCTCGACCATTCCCGCAGCGGCGCCGATCACATGCTCGCAGGTGTCGAGCACCAGCAACAGTCGCCGGTCGGCGAGCGCCAGCGCCACGCGTTGTGCCGAAATTTCACCGCCACCAAGCTCAAGGCCGACCGCAGCGGCAACTGTGGCGGGCAGCAAGCCGGGATCAGCGAGCGGCGAGAGCTCGGCCAGCCACACGCCGCCGCTAAAGTTCGGCACTACCTGGCGCGCGGCCGCGAGCGCGAGCTGCGTTTTGCCGATGCCTCCGGCCCCGGTTAGCGAGACCAGCCGA
>NZ_AWZU01000070.1 GCF_000472385.1 Bradyrhizobium sp. ARR65 | reverse complement strand
AAAAAATTTGCGCGAAGCGCGCGTTGACCACAGGTACAGGCGGTGATCACACCGGCCTTCCCTGCGCGAGTGGTTTACGGCTTACTTCGTGCTCTTCCCGGTGAACCAGGCTTGATTGCCACCGTCGCCGTGCGGATCATCACGTCCGCAAGACTTGGCGCCTGCATGGGCGCGCCAGAACCACACGACTTCACCGTCCGNGATCATGCCGNTCGTCTGTCGGCATTCTCGCGTCCACCGCAGCCCGCCTCGCGTTCGTGACGATCGCGATGCGCCCCTCTGTCATCGAGGCGGGATGCGCGAACCATACGACTGATTCTAGCTTCGGAAAAACAGAAATATTTTTGCGCGGCCGGATTGACAGGAATTTTGGAAGCGTGCCGGCCGGACAAATCGGTCGTCCCGATAGGGGTTGAGGCGTCCCAGAAGCGGCGCCGATGATCCCGGATCATGCGCTAACCCGGCAGCTTCACCTTGAAGATCGTGAAGGGACCGGAACGTGGCCTGTTATTCTTGAACGCGACCTCCCAGAGATGGGAGTCGGCGATATAGAGATAGCCGCCGCTGATCGCGAAGCCGTCGGCCCAGGAAAGCTTGGAGGGATCGCTGACAAAGATGCTTGTGCGCAGCTTGTGGTCCGGTGCGAGCTTCATCGCCGCCACAGTGGCGTGCTCGAGATCGCCGCCATAAAGCGTGCCCTGCGAATCCATGATAAGCCCGCCGCTCAGCACCGAGCTGCCGAGATACTCGACCTTTCCGGCCAGTTCCGCATCCGAGAGCTTCTCGTCGCGCAACGCGGCTGTCGGCACGCGCCAATAATTGTGGTCGGTGAGTGGGCGGTAGTACAGCCATTCCGCATCCGGCGACAGGGCGATGCCGTCAGCCTGGATCGCGGCGACCGAGCCGTCCGGCCGCAGCGCCACCTCTTTGTCGATCATCAGGTGCTGTTTCGGATCGGCGAAGGTCGAGCGATCGCCCACCAGGACCTGTCGCGCCTTGCCGGTCTTGAGGTCGAGCACCACCAGGCTGCCTTTGTTGCCGGCATTGGTGAGATAGGCGTAGTCGTGAGCGACATCGATGCGGAGATCGTTCAGCGAGTCCTTCGGCGACACCACGCCCTTGAAATCATATTGTCGGATCACGCGGTTCGTCGACAGGTCGAACTCGACCAGTTTGGGCGGCAGTCGTTCTTGATCCACTTTCGTCAAGGACGAATCGAGCGCCCATAGATGATCGGCCCTATCAACCCAAAGCGCCTGAACCGAGATCCATTGCGAGGCGCCGTCTCCCTGCTCGTTGAAATTATTCCATGCCGCGTCGGGATAGGGAGTCACCGCGCCCGTGTTTGGATCGACCTCGACGATGCTGAAGCGAGAGCGGACCTGGGAAGCCGGCGCCGTCGCAAACACCCGGCCATTGGCTGAGACGCCGATCCCAACCAGGCGAAAATCGTCACCGAACGTCTTCACGGTTTGCAGCGGCGGACCGATTGTGCCGGCGCTCTCATGATGGGAGCTCTCCGCCGCGGCAGGCGCTGCCGCGAGCATTGTTGCGACCAAGAGAATTCCGAGCGGCGCGCGGCGCAATCTTGCTGTCATCGTCATGGCCAGCGGTTGTGGTGAGACCGGAGCCTGAATAATCGGCGTGGCACTCGGCTGGTTCCCTCACAATGGGATGATCGAGAGCTAGGGGCTGGGCGTGTGATTTGGTTCGCCATTCCGGGACGATGCGACAGCACCGAACCCGGGATCTCGCGCCACAACGTCTGGATTTTCGGGTTCGCTCGCGTTCGCGAGCGCCCCGGGATGACGTTCCTAGGCCGTCTACACTAGACCTCCAGCGTCACCGGCACATCGTCCGATGGTCGAGACCGCCGCCTCTGTACTCAACCAGCGCGCTTCAGGGAGACCTGATCTCTTGAAATTTGGAAATCGCCCGCTCGAACTTGCCGGTGAAGAGCCACATCGCATCCAAGATTTCGCGGAAGCTTGCAGACGTTCTTGCCCGCTCGGCGTGTCCAAGCGCGAAGATGCCGTTGTTGCGCAGATATCGCATGATCCTCGGGTCGGAAACCCTGTAGTCGAGCAAGCGGCCTGAGTTGAGCGCGGTTCGTGCCGGTGTGGGGATGATCTGGATGAGCTCAAAGAACTTCATCTGATCGATCGGGTTTGGCAGTGTCTTCGCGATTTCAGGTATTTGCAGAAAGAGTTCTGCGTGTGCGTTCATTAGGCCATCTCGCACGGCGGTCCAGTGGTTGAATCGACGATCCAGGCCGCCGGCACGTCGCTCTTCCTTTTCATCGCGCGCGATGAGCTGCGGATCAAAGGCCGCTATCGACGCCTTGATGGTTTCCCACTTTCTCCGGCCAATGCGATCTTCGGATGGCGCGGTCTGGAAACTGCCCTTGTAGGCATTGGAGCGCGCATTTCCGGCATTTTGAATCCCGCTCGTCTCGGCAAAGAACAGCCCCAGACTGATACGACCCGCGGCTTCGGCACTGGCCGTGTCGAGGCCTTTGGCGCGCGCAATGGCGACGCCCAGGTCGATCACGTCCTTGAACGGCGTCGCCGAGCTTTGCGCGTTGGCGGGCGGGGCCTCCATGATGTCGAAGAGTCTTCTGTACTCGTCGACCAGCGGTTCATTGTCGGCGTCAAAATATTGCGGGGGGATTCCGAATTTGTTGGGCCTGCCGATCCTTGATGGAAGCGCGTCCGTGAGGTCCTTGTACGTGCTCATCATGTCGATGCGCGCGAGGTAAAGCGCCTGTCCCGGCAGGTTGGGAAGCACCTGGTGCGAATCGATCTGGTGTCGTCGCTCGGCAAGGATTGATTTGAACTCGCTCAAGGCGTGCTCGTAGGCGTTGAGCGCATCCGCTTGTTTGCTCGAAAGCGCGCTCGGTTGAGCTATGGCAGAAGACACGACGCGCAAAGTGCTCGGTAGAGCAAGCAAGAGTCCGACCGCAAGGGCAACCCTGATTGCGATGGTATGTCTGTCTCTATCCATGACGGCACCTTCGCAGTGCGCAGAGCGGATTGGCGAAGCGTAATCCGCCGATAGCCGGCCTCTCTCTGGCCGTTAGCGCAACACCTGCTGCCTGTGGTTATGGACCCGGCTTTCGCCGGGGCGACGGCGAGCTCAAACCTCCAGCGTCACTGTCACCGGCACGTGGTCGGATGGACGGTCCCAGGCACGGGCGTCGCGCAGGATCTGGAAATCGCTCACCGTGTTCTTCAGCGCGCGCGAGACCCAGATGTGGTCGAGCCTGCGGCCGCGATCGCCGACGGTCCAGTCCGCGGCACGATAACTCCACCAGGTATAGACTTTTTCCGACAGCGGGATGCGCTCGCGCGCGACGTCGAACCATTGCCCGCGCTCTTGCGCGGCCAGCAGCTTCTCGCATTCGATCGGGGTGTGCGAGACCACCTTCAAGAGCTGCTTGTGCGACCACACGTCGTTCTCGTGCGGTGCGACATTGAGGTCGCCGACCAGGATGTGGCGGTCCTCGCCGCGGGGATGCAGCGGCTCGCAGGTCTTCATCTCGTCGAGGAATTTGAGCTTGTGGTCGAATTTCGGGTTTGCTTCCGGATCGGGGACGTCGCCGCCAGCGGGCACGTAGAAATTATGCAGCACCAGGGGCTTGGCAAACTGCGCTTTGTCGCCGAAGGCAACCGAGATGTGGCGCGAATCGATCTTGTCGCAGAACGTCCTGATATCGGTGGTCTCGAACGGCAGTTTCGAGATGATGGCAACGCCGTGATAGCCCTTTTGCCCGTTCAGCGCGATGTGCTCATAGCCCAGCCGCTTGAAGCGCTTGAGCGGAAAGGCGTCGTCGATGCACTTGGTTTCCTGCAGGCAGAGCACATCGGGCCGCGCCGACTTGATGAATTTCGCGACCAGATCGATGCGCAGCCGCACCGAGTTGATGTTCCAGGTTGTCAAGGAAAGACGCATGGGAGCAACTATTCCCGTCGCCGCGCTAAGGGCAAGCGACGAGGCAACTTAGCCAACATAATCCTCTGGATTGCAGGCCGCAACGCTTGGCGCGGAGCTGCCGGATTGGAGTGGCGCCAAAGGCGCGCCCGCTTCAAATCGAACCGAGCCCTTAAGTTGACCCGTCATCCTGAGGAGCTCGCCACCGGGTCAGCGCGAAGCGCGGCCCGATGACAGGCTCCGCGAGCCTCGAAGGATGAAGGGCCCCGCTGCGAGAGCCGCGGCCGTCGCCTTCGAGGCCGCCGCTTCGCGACGGCACCTCAGGGCGACGGTTCTAGACGGACCGGCTTCGAGCTAACCGATCAGGCTATCCCGGTGAGCCTGGATAGCGCGTGAAATCGATCTTGAATAGGCCGGGATCGATCTTCTTGGTGGTATCGAGGTTGTAGACCGCGACGGTGGTGTCGTAGCCCTGCGGATCGGTCACCGTCCACTGCTTGAGCTGGCCGTCCTTGGCGCCGACCATCAGCATCAGGCGGCTGGTGCCGACGAGGGCCTGTTTCTCCTCGATGGTGACGCTGATGAAGACGTCATCGGCGCTGACGTTCACGACATTGGTGTCCTTCATCAGGTCGATACGGTCCGACAAAAGAAAACGCAGCGGCGTCTGCGAGAGCGGATAGATGTCCTGGGTCGCGAGATTGCGGTCGCGCACTGCAAGCGAGGAGCCGTCGGCGATGATCTCGATCGGGGTCGGCGGATCATATTCGAAGCGGACCTTGCCCGGCTTCTGGATATAGAAGTCGCCCTTGGTCTTGGTACCGTCCGGACCGACCTGCACGAAATTGCCGACCAACGACTGCAGCGAGGAGAGATAGGCGCTGACCCTGGCGGCCTGCGCCTTCTGATTGGCATCGAAGGTCTGAAATATGCTGGTCGGCACGTTGCGGCGTGGATCCGGAATGATCGGTTCCGGCGGCGTTGGCTGCGCCGCGGCCGTCGTCACCGGACCCCGCGGCGCTTCGCTCAACTGAATGCTTCCGCGGTCCTTCGGGGACGGCTTCGGAATCGGAACGGTCTGCGCCGACAGCGGCGCCGCAAGCGCGATCAGTGAGGCCACGACCAATAGCGCCGCCGCGACAGCGGCGCCGCGAGAGACGAAGGATTTGGCCGATCGAAGTGCTGGATCTTTAAGCAACGCGTCGTCCTGTCTGGATTCGGGCCACTTTACCGTGGTTCGGCAGGCGGAGATATGGCTTTTCCGTGAAATATGGACTTCGTGTCGAAATTCCGTGCGCGCGGCAATTAGAAGCCGCCTTCTTCTTCCGGGACCAGAATTTCGCGTTTGCCGGCGTGGTTGGCCTGTCCCACGATGCCTTCGAGTTCCATCCGCTCCATGAGCGAGGCGGCGCGGTTATAGCCGATTTGCAGACGGCGCTGAATGTAGCTGGTGGAGGCCTTGCGGTCGCGTTTGACGATCGCCACGGCCTGCGCGAACAGATCGCCGCCGCCATCGCCACCCATGCCGGTCGCATCGAACACGGCGCCGTCTTCCTCGCTCGGCTCTTCCGCGGTGACGGCTTCGAGATATTCCGGCGCGCCCTGTGTCTTGAGGTAGCGCACCACTTTTTCGACCTCTTCGTCCGAACAGAACGGGCCGTGCACACGGCTGATGCGTCCACCGCCAGCCATGTAGAGCATGTCGCCCTGTCCGAGCAGTTGTTCGGCGCCCATCTCGCCCAGAATGGTGCGGCTGTCGATCTTGGACGTGACCTGGAAGGAGATGCGGGTCGGGAAATTCGCCTTGATGGTGCCGGTGATGACGTCGACCGACGGCCTTTGCGTGGCGAGGATCACGTGCAAGCCCGCCGCGCGTGCCATCTGCGCCAAGCGTTGCACCGCGCCTTCGATGTCCTTGCCCGCAACCATCATCAGGTCGGCCATTTCGTCGACGATGATGACGATATAGGGCAGGGGATCGAGATCGAGCTTTTCTTCCTCGTAGATCGCCTTGCCGGTCTCCTTGTCGAAGCCGGTATGCACAGTGCGTGTCAGCTCCTCGCCCTTGGAGCGGGCTTCCGCAAGGCGCGCGTTGTAACCGTCGATGTTGCGCACGCCCAGCTTGGCCATTCTCTTGTAGCGCTCTTCCATCTCGCGCACCGCCCATTTCAGCGCGACGACGGCTTTCTTGGGGTCGGTCACGACGGGAGTCAGAAGATGCGGAATGCCGTCATAGACCGACAGTTCGAGCATCTTGGGGTCGACCATGATCAGCCGGCACTGATCGGGGCGCAGCCGATAGAGCAGGCTGAGGATCATGGTGTTGATCGCAACCGATTTGCCGGAGCCGGTGGTGCCGGCGATCAACAGATGCGGCATGCGCGCGAGATCGACGATGATCGATTCGCCGCCGATGTTCTTGCCAAGGCAGAGCGGCAGTTTTGCAACCGATTCGTTGAACTCCTTGGCGACGAGCAGTTCGCGCAAGTAGACCTTTTCGCGATGCGCGTTCGGCAGCTCGATGCCGATGGCGTTGCGGCCGGGAACGACGGCGACGCGCGCGGAGAGCGCGCTCATCGAGCGCGCGATATCGTCGGCGAGGCCGATGACGCGCGAGGACTTAATGCCGGGCGCAGGCTCCAGTTCGTAAAGCGTTACCACCGGGCCGGGATTGGCCTTGACGATCTCGCCGCGGACGCCGAAGTCCTGCAGCACGCCTTCCAATGCGCGTGAATTTGCTTCCAGTTCGCTCTTGCTGAGCGGCTGGCGATCGGCTGCCCTCGGCGCAGCGAGCATCGAGACCGAGGGAAGATCGAATTTCTCGGAGGTTTTCCGCGCGGGCGTGCGGGGCGCAGGCTTCTTGCGGGGGCTGCGCGCGGCGGGTTCTTCTTCCTCTTCTTCCGCTTCCTCATCCACGTCGTCGTCGAAATCCTCTTCGGATTCCGGCGCCAAGGCCGGCGCCGTGCGCCCGCCGAGATTTGGCTCCTGGCGCTCAAAGGACAGGCGTGGCTGCGACGTGCTCGAAACCAGCGAACGATAGGCCTTGCCGAGCAGCCAGATCAGGCGCGCCTTCGCGCTCATCAACGCGTGGAAGATCCATCCCAGGGAGATCGAGCCGCGATCATCTTCCTCTTCCTCGAAAGGCGCATCTTCATCAACGATGGCCGCTTCATCCTCCTCGACCTCGCACGAGCCGAAGCCGCCGGCGAGGAGGAAACTCGCGGCCATGGCGAGGAAGAGAATGATCCCGAGCACGAAGCGATAGACGAAGCCGGGTGGCCCGAACACCACGGCCGGCGCGCGCACGAGCGCATCGCCGACGACGCCGCCGAGTCCGGTCGGCAGCGGCCAGGCGCCATTGTGCGGCCAGCAACTCGCAAAGCCGGCGGCGAGCGCGGTGGCGAGCACCCAGCAGCCGAAACGCAGCGCCTCGCGGTCGAAGGGCCGGTGATTCATCATCCGCCAGCCGCGCACCGCGAGCGGCAGGATCGCCATGATCGATCCGAGTCCCAAGATCTGCATCAACAGGTCGGCGCCGATCGCGCCGGGATAGCCCATCAAATTATGAATGGCGCGCGAGGTCGCGTGGCTCAGCGACGGATCCTGAACCGACCAGGTCATCAGCGCGGCGGCCGCCACGCCCGACAGGGCGATCAGCCCGAGGCCGGCGAGTTCGCGCAAGCGCCGCGCCAACGCCTCGCGAATCGAGTTCGGCAAGTGACCGACCAGCGGAATGACACGTTCGATCGCCGGCATCCTCATGCGCCCCTAGCGATTACTCCAAGGTCCCGACCAGCCGATGCAGCGCTTCGGCCGTCGACTCGCTGTCCGAGACCAGCGCCAGGCGGATGTAGCCTGCGCCGGGATTGAATCCATCCGCCTGCTGGCGCGCCAGATAGCTGCCGGGAATGACGCGCACGCCGGCGTCGCGATAGAGCCTGACGGTTACGGCTTCATCGCCGCCGCGATCGGACACGTCGAGCCAGACGCAGAAGCCGCCCGCAGGCCGCTTGTAGCCGTAGCGGCTGCCGAGGATCTGGTCGGCCAGATCGAATTTGATTCGATAGAGCCTGCGATTTTCCTCGACATGGGCCTCATCGCTATAGGCCGCCACGGCGACATGCTGCAGCGGCACCGGCACTTGCGGAGCCGCGACGTTGCGCAGCTCGTGGAACAGGCTGATGAATTGCTTGTCACCGGCGGCAAAGCCGACGCGCATGCCCGGCAGGTTCGAGCGCTTGGACAGCGACTGGAATACGACCACGCGGGCAAAGTCCGGTCCCGCGCATTCCAGCGCACTGCCCGGCGCCTCGCGGGTGTAGATTTCCGAATAGCACTCGTCGCTCAGGACCACGAAGCGATGCCGCTCGGCGAGCTGCCTCAGTCGCCTGAAGTAATCAGGCGAGGCGACCGACCCCTGCGGGTTGGCGGGGGAGGCGATGTAGATCGCGACCGTCCGCGCGAGCAGGGCCTCATCCAGCGAATCGAGGTCGGGCAGAAAACCGTTGGCGGGCGTGGTCGGCAGATAGACCAGCTCGCAACCGGCCGCGCGCGCACCCGCCCCATAGACGGGATAGAACGGGTTCGGCATCAGGATCGCAGGCTTGCCGCGGCGTTCACCGACATAGCGCGCTGCGGTGATGGCGGCGAAGAACAGGCCCTCGCGGCTGCCGTTGAGCACCAGGATTTCGCTCTCGGGATCGACCGGACGCGGCAGCTTGAAACGGGTGGAGAGCCAGGCGGCTGCCGCTTTACGGAACGGCTCGATGCCCTTGGCCAGCGGATAGCGGCCGAATTCGGCGATATGCCGGGCGAGCACATCGCCGACAAAGCCGGGCAGCGGGTGCTGCGGCTCGCCTAGGGACAGCGTAATCAAGGGCTTGCCCGGCTTGTACGGCGCCAGAAGTTCCGCCGTGCGCGCAAAGGGCGAGCGTTCGCTGTCCTGTTGGCCGGCGCCTTGCGGCGTGCGGGATGGAGCGGTCAGAGGCATACGTAAAGCGCCAGTACTCGAGACAAGACCGCCGATCACGTTGACGGGACCGGCCGGAAGCGGATCAGATCACCATAGATAGGGCGAGGTTAAGACGCGATTAACCATCGAAGCCAGCGGTGATTTTGGCGCCTCCATACTCCTAAAAACCACTTTCGGGGCGGCTGTGCCAGCCGGGATTTGACGTACAGCCTTCCCGGGTTCCGCTAGCGCTGCGGCAGCCGCTCGAAAGCCGGCATGCCTTCCGGGATGTGGTGAAACGCCTGCTTATCGATGGTGTAGATCGCCAGCTTCGGCGTTCCAAACAGCGCGGGATCATCGAGCGTGCCGACCTTGAGCACGACCATGGGCAGGCCGGGCACGCGTGTCACCAGATGGGTGCCGCAGGTCGGGCAGAATTCGCGCGTCACCGCGCGGGGGAGATCGCTGCGAGCGAACTGCTTGGGTTGGCTTTCGGTATAGCTGAAGCCGTCGGCCGGCATTGCCACGAAAATATTGGGCGCGCCGCCGCTGATGTACTGGCATTCGCGACAATGGCACTGTGCCTTCATCATTGCGTCACCTTCGGCGACGTAGCGCACTTCGCGACAATAGCATCCGCCTTCGAGCTTCATCGTGTCCTCCCCTTGCCGCCTTTTTCCGTTCTGACGGTTGCCGGGAGTTTGGCGGGCTTCGGCGCAAAAAGAAAGGGGCTCCAACTTGCGCTGGAGCCCCTCAACGGTCGGGGCATTGCCGGGTATGTGCCCAAACCGAAGTTGTGGGCGCGGCCGGTTACGCGGAGCCGCGCCCCGGGAGGATCACATGTTGTAAGCGCGTTCGCCGTGGTCGGTGATATCAAGGCCCTCGCGCTCCTGCTCGACCGAGGGACGCAGGCCGACGATGAGATCGACGATCTTGTAGAGGATCGCCGAACCGACGCCGGACCACACCAGCGTGGCCAGCACGGCCTTGCTCTGCGCGATCATCTGGGTGGCGAGGTCGTAAGTGCCGGCATTGTTGCCGGTGATGTTGGTGTAGTCGGTGATGCCGACGCCACCGAGCGCAGGATTGACCAGGATGCCGGTGCCCAGCGCGCCGACGATACCGCCGATGCAGTGCACGCCAAATACGTCAAGCGCGTCGTCATAGCCGAGCGAGTTCTTCACCGTGGAGACGAAGAACAGGCAGATCGGCGAGACGACGAGGCCCAGCACCAGCGCGCCGACCGGGCCGGCGAAGCCGGAGGCCGGGGTGACGGCGACGAGACCCGCCACCGCGCCGGAGCAGATGCCGAGCAGCGACGGCTTGCCCTTGACGATCCATTCGCTGAGCAGCCAGGACAGCGCCGCACCGGCGGTCGCAACCATGGTGTTGACGAAGGCCAGCGCGGTGGTGCCGTTGGCCTCGAGGTTCGAGCCGGCGTTGAAGCCGAACCAGCCGACCCACAGCAGCGAGGCGCCGATCATGGTCATGGTCAGCGAGTGCGGGGCCATCAGGTCCTTGCCGTAGCCCACGCGCTTGCCGATGATGAGCGCGCCGACCAGGCCTGCGATGCCGGCGTTGATGTGCACCACGGTGCCGCCGGCGAAGTCCAGCGCGCCAGCACCGGCGAGCCAGCCGACATTGCCGGTGACTTCGTCGAGCTTGGCCTGGGCTGCGGTCTTGGCCGCGGCGTCGGTCGCGGCGGCAAGGGCCTTGGCGGCGGCGGCGACATCATCCGGAGCGGCCACGTACCAGACCCAGTGCGCGATCGGGTAGTAGATGAAGGTCGACCACAAGAGGATGAACAGCATCACGGCCGAGAACTTGATGCGCTCGGCGAAGGCGCCAACGATCAGGGCCGGCGTAATCATCGCAAACGTCATCTGGAACACGAAGTAAGCGAGTTCCGGAATGACAACGCCGTTGGAGAAGGTTGCCGAGGTCGAGCTGGCGTCGATGCCGTGCATGAAGGCCTTGGTGAAGCCGCCGATATAGGGCGTCATGCCGCCGCCGTCGCCGAAGGCGAGCGAGTAGCCGTAGATCGTCCAGGTCACGCCGATCATGGAGACGATCGCAAACACCTGCGTCAGCACGGACGCCATGTTCTTGGTGCGGACCAGGCCGCCGTAGAACAGCGCGAGGCCGGGGATCGACATCATCAGGACGAGCGCGCTGGATGTGAGCATCCAGGCCACGTCGCCCTTGTTGGGAACAGGTGCGGCGGCCGCGGCAGGTGCCGCGTCTTCGGCGAACGCCGCATCGACGAAGCCCGCGACGCAGAGTGCAGCGATCGCGAGGGCTGCCCATCCCGCGCGGGTGGGACGCTTAAACGTCATTTTCAATTACTCCTGAGTGGTAAGGGTGAGCGCGAAATCAGAGGGCCGCCGCATCCGCCTCGCCGGTGCGGATACGAACCGCATGGTCGAGATTGATGACGAAGATCTTGCCGTCGCCGATCTGGCCGGTCTTCGCGGCCGATGTGATGGCATCGATGGTCTTGTCGACCTGGTCGGACGACACAGCCACCTCGATCTTGATTTTGGGCAGGAAACTCACGGCATATTCGGCGCCGCGATAGATTTCGGTATGACCCTTCTGGCGGCCATATCCCTTGACTTCAGTGACCGTGAGACCATGAACGCCAATGGCGGTCAGGGCGTCGCGGACTTCCTCGAGCTTGAATGGCTTAATAATCGCCATAACAATTTTCATGGGTCCTATCCCCGCTTGGGCCCGGTGTGGACGAGGCCGGGCGTTCTCGACTGAGGTTCACCACGCGGAGAATAATTCACAACGCGGGGGCACAGCCGCGACGGGAGGAATCAAATGCCGTGCCAGATCGACGGCATGCCCTAACGGATTATGAACGCGGGTCTTTTCACGCTTTGCGAGAACGGGCGCGACCTGTGCTATTTGGTCGCGCCTAAGGATTAATCAGTGTTGCTCAAATGGTGCGCACGCCAACGTCCCGACACAATCGTGCTCACGCGCGGGGCAGAAAGGCGCCTGTGGAACGGTAATGCGGCGCTGGATTTTCCAGTTGTTTACTGCAGCGCCTCGCCATGTTGCGAAATGTCGAGGCCCTCCAGCTCGTGTTCCCGCGACACCCGCAGCGGCACGAAAACACTGACCAGTTTGAGGATCACGTAGGTGACGCCGGAACACCAGGTCAAGGTGACCGCGACCCCGTAGAACTGAACCAGCAATTGCTCTGCATGACCCTCGATCACACCGGATACCCCACCGATCGAGGCGGTCGCAAAGACGCCGGCAAGCAAGGTGCCGGTCAGGCCGCCGATGCCGTGCACGCCGAACACGTCGAGCGAATCGTCGTATTTGAAACGTTGCTTGAGCCAGGTGCAGGCCCAGTAGCAGACCGCACCCGCGATCACGCCGATGATGACCCCATGCCAGGGCGCCACAAAGCCGGACGCCGGGGTGATCGTCCCGAGACCTGCGACCGCGCCGGAAATCATGCCCAGCACCGACGGCTTGCGGCGGCTCGACCATTCGATCGCGCCCCAGGTCAGGGCGCCGGCGCACGCGGCTAGATGGGTGGCGATGATCGCCATCACCGCGCGCGAGTCCGCCGCTAGCGCCGAGCCGCCGTTGAACCCGAACCAGCCGACCCACAGCAGGCCGGTGCCTATCACCGCGAGCGACAGGTCAAACGGCGACAGATTCTCGTAGCCATAGCCGTGGCGCTGGCCCAGTACCCTGGCGGCGACCAGACCGCTGGCGCCCGCGGATAGATGCACCACCAGGCCGCCGGCAAAATCCACAACGCCCATGCTGGCGAGAAAGCCGCCGCCCCAGATCCAATGCGCAAGCGGGACATAGACCAGCACGAACCAGGCGATCGAAAACAGCAGATAGGCGGAAAACCGCATGCGGTCGGCCACCGAGCCCGCCACCAGCGCCACCGTGATGATCGCAAACGTCATCTGGTACAGCATGAACAGAGCTTCGGGGATCGTCTTGGCGGCAGGATGCACACTGTCCATGCTCATGCCGGCGAGGAAAATGCGATCGAGCGAGCCGAGCCATGGGCCGTCTCCGGTGAACACCAGCGAATAGCCGAACGCCGCCCACAGGATCGAAATGATCATCACCGCGGCGAGGCTCTGCGCCATGGTCGCCAGCACATTCTTCTTGCGCACCATGCCGGAATAGAACAGCGCGAGCCCCGGGATGGTCATCATCAGCACCAGCGCGGTGGCGACGATCATCCACGCCGTATCGGCGCCATCGACGCTTGACGTCGCCGCAAAGGCCGGCGTCGACGCGCAGGTGATCGTTGCAAGTCCGATGAGCGCAGCGCAGCGCGCTCCGCGAAGCAGTAGTGCCCCCATTGTCATGTTCCCGGCATGATGGCGCGGCCGCAGTCGGTGCCGGTCGCGCGGCTAAAGAGAATCAAGGTCAGAGCGCGTCGCTGTCGGTTTCACCGGTGCGGATGCGCAGCGCGTGATCGATGGGTGTGACGAAGATCTTGCCGTCGCCGATCTGACCGGTGCGCGCATGCGTCGTGATCACCTCGATCGCCCTGTCCGCGATGTCTGAAGCAACGGCGATTTCGATTCGCAGCTTCGGCAGGAAATTCACGACATATTCGGCGCCACGATAGATCTCGGTATGGCCCTTCTGCCGGCCATAGCCCTTCACTTCCGTCACCGTCATGCCGTGCACGCCGATCGCCGTCAGGGCCTGGCGCACTTCGTCAAGCTTGAACGGTTTGATGACGGCGACGATGAGTTTCATGATCGGGGCCCCCGGGGGTTCGGCGGCTCGGTCGGTCAACGGCCGACCCGCCGCGCTCTGGCATCTTTATGGGCAAATGGCACAAAAAAGCTGCAAGGTTAAGAGGCCCGTTCGGGACCTGTTCGAAAATTAACCCTGTGCAGGCCGAGACGACTCCGTCTGAAGAGTACCAGTGAGCGTGAATGTTCGCCGGCACAACCAAACGGGGAGAGGTGGACCAGGGAAGGGCCTGCTGTTCCCGCCGCACGGAGCTCCGGTTCAACGACGCTCGCGGACCGAGCCTTCCTGGGCGACGGAGGCGACCAGCGTGCCGTCAGGCTTGAAGATCAGCCCGCGCGTGAGACCCCGCCCGCTTTGG
Source organism: Bradyrhizobium sp. ARR65 (assembly GCF_000472385.1). Classification (GTDB taxonomy): domain Bacteria; phylum Pseudomonadota; class Alphaproteobacteria; order Rhizobiales; family Xanthobacteraceae; genus Bradyrhizobium. Next base: position 12,607 of record NZ_AWZU01000070.1, on the reverse strand, counting down.
GCGCTGGGCGAATCCTGGGCGTAAAGCAGCCATTCGTCGGCGCGGAACGGACGGTGAAACCACATCGCGTGATCGAGGCTTGCCGGCATCATCCGCCTGTCGAACAGCGTCCGGCCGTAGCGCGCCATCACCGCGTCGAGCAGCGAAAAATCCGAGGCATAGGCGAGCGCGCACATGTGCAGGGCCGGATCGTCCGGCAGCTTTGCCGCGGTCCTGATCCAGATATGAATACGGCCGTCCTCGATTTTCTGGCCAAAATAGCGGCCGATCTCGACAGGGCGCAATTCGATCGGACGATCGGATTCGTAATAGCGGCGGATGAATTCCGGCATTTCGGGAAACATCGGCTGCTTGGACAGTTCCTCGGCGGTGAGCTTTTCCGGTCCCGGCACGTCGGGCATCTTGTCATGGTGGTCGAAAGACCCCTCCTCCTCGGCGTGAAACGACACCATGATGGAGAAGATGGCATTGCCGTGCTGGATGGCGGTGACGCGCCGCGTCGAATAGCTCTTGCCGTCACGCAGCCGTTCGACCTGATAGATGATCGGCACCTGCGGATCGCCGGGCAGGATGAAATAACAATGCAACGAATGCGGCAGCCGGCCCTCCACGGTGCGGCACGCCGCCACCATCGCCTGTCCGATCACCTGGCCGCCGAACACCCGTTGCCAGCTCGTCTTCGGGCTGTTGCCGCGGAACAGGTTCACCTCGATCGGTTCGAGGTCGAGAATGGCAAGCAGGTCGATCAGGCTCTTGGACATTTGCGTGCTTTCGGGTTCTTGGGGACGTCATTCCGGGCTCGACGCTGTCGCATCGCCCCGGAATGACGGTGCCGGAGACATTCGGGCCCTTGTTTCGCCCATCTGTTTCGCCCAGCTATAATCCGGTAGCAAGGGTGGGAGGCGGGTGAGTTCATGTCGGCACAAGGAAGTATTGTCATCGGCGGAGGCGCATTTGCGGGACTGGCGCTGGCGCTTGGCTTACGTCAGGGCCTGGGCGCCGATATCCCCGTCATTGTGGCCGACCCCGCGCTGGCGTCCCGGCCGAGCCGGGATCCCCGTGCCACGGCCATTGTTGCCGCCTGCCGGAGGCTGTTCGCCACCATCGGGGTCTGGGAGGACGTCGCCGCCGAGGCACAGCCGATCCTCGACATGGTGATCACGGACTCCAAGCTGCACGATGCGACGCGGCCGGTATTCCTGACCTTCGCCGGTCATGTCGAACCGGGCGAGCCGTTCGCCCACATGATCGAGAACCGCTATTTGATCGACGCGCTGGTCAAGCGTGCCGAAGAAAGCGGCGTCGACCTCAGGGCGACCGCCGTCACCGACTACGACGCGCGCAGTGACGGCATCGATGTGCGATTGGCCGATGGCAGCACCGTCGCGGCGAGCCTTTTGGTCGGCGCCGACGGCGCCCGCTCGAAGTTGCGCGAGCGTGCCGGCATTCCCACCCATGGTTGGGATTATGATCAATCCGGCATCGTCGTGACCGTCGGCCATGAGCGCGATCATGGCGGCCGGGCCGAAGAACACTTCCTGCCCGCCGGCCCCTTTGCGATCCTGCCGCTCAAAGGCAAGCGCTCCTCCCTGGTCTGGACCGAGAAACGCACCGAGGCTGCCCGGATCGTTGCCCTCGATGGCGACGCGTTTCTACAGGAGCTTGAGCAGCGGTTCGGTCTGCATCTCGGCGAAATCAAGCCGCTGGACAAGCCGCGTGCCTTCCCCCTGTCCTATTTCGTCGCGCGCTCCTTCATCGCCGAACGCCTGGCGCTGATCGGCGACGCCGCTCATGTGATTCACCCGATCGCGGGGCAAGGGCTCAACATGGGCCTGAAGGATGTCGCAGCCTTGGCCGAAGTGGTGGTCGATGCGGCGCGGCTTGGCATCGATATCGGTCAGGCCGACGTGCTCGAGCGCTATCAGCGCTGGCGGCGTTTCGACACCATGGCCATGGGCGTCGCCACCAACTCGCTCAACTTCCTGTTCTCGAACAAATCCACCCTGCTGCGCACGGTGCGCGACATCGGGCTGGGTTTCGTCGATCGCGCGCCGCCCTTGAAAAACCTGTTCATCCGTCAAGCGGCGGGGCTCACCGGCGAAGTGCCGCGGCTGCTGAGGGGCGAGGCGTTGTAGCGTGGGGCACCCGTCATTCCGGGGCGCTTGCGAAGCAAGCCAACCCGGAATCTCGCGCCACAGCCTCTGGATTCCGCACTTCGCTCGCGTTTCGCGAGCGCCCCGGAATGACATCCCTAAATCAACGCACGCCGTTCTCCGAGATAAACGCCGCGACCTCTTCGATCATCGTGGCATCGAGCGGCCGCTCCGGCTGATTATAGGCGGCGAGATCGTCGGCGTCGTTGTCGACGTCGACCAGCACGTGATTCATCTCTGGCACCCACAGGGTCTTCGCTGTCGAGGCGGCGGTGCTCAAGGCCAAGAAGTCGAGCCGGGCTACCTGGCGATCGCGGCCGCCTCCGACGATCAGCATCGGTGCCTGCACCTTCTTCAGCGGCGCGATGGGATCTTCCGTGAAGGCCGAGGCAATGCCAGGCTGCAAAGCGGGCGGGATGGAAAGGCCCGGCGGCAAGGGATCGACGATTTGGCCCGCCATGATCGCGTCGATCGCTTTTGCGATCGGTCCATACGTCTCGGGCGGAAGCTTCTTCTCGAACTGCGCCTTGAGCAGATCACCCTGCTTTCGCGCGGCGGTCGCGAGCAATACGAGGCGATCGATGGGCTGCTTTTGCGCCGCGAGGATGGCGACCAGACCGCCTTCACTGTGTCCAACCAGCACAACGCGCGAGAACTTGCCGCTGGCGTGGAGATAGCTCACGAGGGCCGCTGCATCCTCCACGTAGTCCTTGAAGCGAAAATCCTCCGGCTTTCCGAACTCTGGCTTCCATGTCCCGGCCCCGCGCTTGTCATAGCGGAGCGTCGCGATATTGCGTGCGATCAGTTGCTCGGACAGTTTCTTCAGCGTCGCCGGCTTCATCTGCGGCCCGTTGCCGTCGTGATCGGTTGATCCCGAGCCCGCGATCAACAGCGCGACCGGTGGCCGCTCGACGCCTGCGGGCGTCGTCAACACGGCGTCGATGGCGCCGACCGTGATCTTGCTCTCCTCGGCCGACGCGGCCGCGGTGAGTGCGAAAAGCAGAAGGCCGATCGCGGCCAGAACGGCGCGCATCGATCGCCTACTCGATCTTCCGCGCCTCTTCCGGCAGCATGATCGGAATGCCGTCGCGTATAGGATAGGCGAGCTTGGCCGAGCGGGAGATCAGCTCCTGCTTCGCCGCGTCATATTCCAGGGGGCCCTTGGTCACCGGGCACACCAGGATTTCAAGCAGTTTGGGATCGACCGTGTTTTCAGGACGTTCCGGCGGCGTCATTCGCGTGCTCCAGCTAGCGATTCGCTTTTAGCATAGCCGTGCCTTGCATGTCGTCGGCCTGTGCCAAGGCCATCCGTATCAGCTCATGCAGCACGGCGTCTTGTTTGGCTCTCGGCAGCGGCTTGTCGGACAGCGCATAGCCGACGAAGGCCCAATAGAGAATTTGCGCGCGCGCCTGCGCAGTCTCGGCCGGCAATCCGGTTCCGCGCAGCAGGCCTTCCACGTATTCCAGCCGCCGCCGATCAATCGCCTGCACAGCGGCGCGAGCTCGGGAATCGAAGGTCGCCCAGCTCCGCACCGCTTTTTCCAGCATCAGCCGACCCGAGAAGCTTCGCCGCAGCAACCGTGACAGCGGACTCTCGCCCGCCTCGCCCGTCTCCAGGTCGGCGATGACCCGCTCGGCGGCCACTTCCCGCCAATGATCCAGCACCGCGGCGTGATAGGCGTTCAAATCGGCGAAGTGCCAGTAAAAGCTGCCGCGCGACACGCCCAACGCCTTGGCCAGCGGCTCGGCCTTCAGTGCCGGGAAACCGTTTGCCGCGAGCGCCTTGAGGCCCGCTTCGAGCCAGTCGGTGGCGGAAAGTTGATCAGCCATGATGCCGCGACCATACACTGCTGTATTGACAGGCGCCAGAGCGAGGCGCATAAACCATACAGCGCTGTATGGAAGCGGAGGCTTCGATGCGTGATCTCCTGCTGCAATCTTCAGGGCTGCTCGCCATCGTGGCGGCCCTCATCCATGGCGTGCTCGGAGAGACCAAGGTGTTCGCCCGCGCCACCATCGAGCCAAAGCGCGTGCGCACCTTGATCCGCGCGGTATGGCAAGCCGGCACCGTCGCCTGGGTCGGCGGCGGTGTGCTGCTGATTGCTGCGTCGTGGATGGAATCGGACCAGGCGCGGCATTGGATCGTCGTGACTTTCGTTGTCGTGTACGCCTTCGCCGCGCTGGGCAATGCCTGGGCATTGAGAGGCAGGCATTTCGGCTGGATCGCCATGAGCGCCGTGGTGGCGCTCGCGCTTGCGGGTTACTGAGTGCGCGAGCAGGCCCCGCGTGCGGTGTCAGGGTGCGGCGATTTGAGAGAAAGACTTAGAATCGTTCCAGTTTAGAACGAGTCTTTTTGGCCGCAGGTGCCGCAAGCCTTTAGCTGGTGCCGTCGAAAAGGGGCAGGCGGCGGAATCATTGGCATGCGCAGAGCGATCGAAGTTGAACGGCATGCCATCCTGGCGATCCACGTTGTCCTTCTGCTTTGTCTCGGCGGCATTGCGCGCGCCGACGAGGCGAACGACTGGCTCGAGATCGAGACCAAATACATCTTCGGCTTCACCACGGGCTCGGGCATCGGCATCGAGGGCGAGAAGGAATTCACCATCGACAGTATCGGCCGGTTCGGCAAGCGCGACGGTCATTACGCAGCCACCGAGACCAAATACGAATACGAATTCACGCCCTCCCAGTTCGTGCAGATCGAATTCGGCGCGCTCGGCTCGACCCACAACATCGGTGGCGTCACCGATCTCGATAACCGCAACGCCGCCGCCTTCGCCGGCGGCTTCGCCGAGTTCCGCTATCTCGCGGTCGAGCGCACCTCCAGCAACCCGCTCTCGGTGACGCTCGCTTTCGAGCCCAATGTGCGCCTTATCGACGAGACCAGCGGCGAGCACGTGCACAATTACGAGTTCGAGACCACCGTCAATGCCGATCTCGAACTGCTGCGCAACCGCCTCTATGCGGGCTTCGATCTCTTGTACGAGCCGGAGGTGACATGGACGGCCACGGGCGATACCGTTCGCGAAGCAACCCTCGGCGGCTCGGCAGCGCTTTCGCTTCGCATTGTTCCCAATGTGCTGGTGGGCGGCGAGGTCTGGTATCTACGCCATTATGACAGTCCGACTCTGTCGGCCTTCACCGGCGACGCCGTGATGCTGGGGCCGACGCTCTATGTGCAGTTCACGCCGAAAATGTTCATGGTTGCGGCCTGGAACAGCCAGGTCTGGGGCCGCGAGGCCGGCAATTCGCTGGCGCTCAACCTGTCCGAATTCCAGCGCCATCGCGCCCGCCTGAAATTCGCCTGGGAATTCTGATCTTGCTCGCATTGAAGGGTCGATGATGTCGCACGCCAAGCCGATACCGATACGCCTGAGCCTTGCCGGCGCCTGCGCGCTGGCACTGCTGTCCGCGGCTCCGACACGCGCGGAGCAGGCGGTGGAGGTTCAGCTCACCTATGCCAACGGTGCCTTTCAGCCGAACGAGGTTCGCGCGCCGGCGGACAGGTCCGTGGTGTTCCGCGTCAGGAATCTCGACGGGAAGGCGATGGAGTTCGAAAGCAAATCGCTGCGGGTGGAGAAAGTGGTCGCCGCAAAAAGCGAAGGCATCATCAATGTGCGGGCGCTCAAACCGGGGCGCTATGAGTTCTACGACGACTTCAACGAAAAAGCGCGCGGTGCGCTGAATGTGCAATAGGAAGCCAAGGTGCTGGCTGCGCTGATCATCGTGTTCCGTGAGGTGTTCGAGGCCGGCCTCATCGTCGGCATCGTGCTTGCGGTCACAGCCTCGGTGCCGCATCGCGGCCGCTGGATTGGCGGCGGCGTGCTGGCGGGCGTCGTGGCCGCGTGCCTGGTCGCGGCCTTCGCCGGGGTGTTGTCGCAACTCTTCGAAGGCATGGGGCAAGAGGTCTTTAACGCCGCGATCCTTGGCGTGGCCGTGGTGATGCTGACCTGGCACAATGTCTGGATGGCGCGGCACGGCAGGGCGATCGCGGGCGAAATGCGCGCGATCGGAAAGGCGGTCGCCGAAGGGAGCAAGTCGCTGTTGGCGCTTTCCGTCGTCGTTGGTGTCGCCGTGCTGCGCGAGGGCAGCGAGGTCGCGCTGTTTCTGTATGGCGTGGCGGCGTCCGACGGCAGCTCGGCCTTGACGCTCACGCTTGGCGGTTGCCTCGGCCTGGTGCTCGGCGCCGGCGTTTGCCTGCTCACCTATTTGGGCCTGGTGCGCATCCCGCCGCGCGCGTTGTTCGGGACCACGACGGTGCTGATCACCCTGCTCGCAGCCGGCATGGCGGCGCAGGCGATTGCCTTCCTGGAGCGAGCGAACTGGCTGACCTCGCTGGACACGGTGGTGTGGGACTCGGGCTGGCTGCTGTCGGACCAGAGCATCCCTGGACGCGCCTTGCACACGCTGATCGGCTACACCGATCAGCCGACCGAAATGCAGCTCTGGGTGTATCTGGCCGTGATCGCGGTCACGGGTCTGCTGATGCTGATGACGGCACAGGAGCGCGGTGCCCACGCCGTTGCGGCGAGGTGAAGTGGGATTGTGCCCGTCATCCTGAGGTGCTCGCTCCGCTCGCACCTCTCAGGATGACGGTTCACGCTCAAGCGCCAGGATCAACCCAAGTTTACTGCAGCGGCGGGTCGCCGCTGGTGCGCTTCTTGGCCAGATCGATCTGGGTGACCGCGATCAGGATCTCGGCGCGGGTCTTCAAGTCGGGCGCTTCCAGCATCGCCTGCTTTTCGGCGGCTCCATAGGGCGACATCATCGCCAGCGCATTGACCAGCGCCTCGTTGGGCGCACTCTCGATGCCCTCCCAATCGACGCTGAGATTGTTCGCCTTCAGGAAATCCGCGAGCACGGCGAGCAGCGCCTCGCGGTCGACCGCCTCCTCGCCCTTGCGGGCCGTGAAATCGTCGAGATACGGGAAATAGTCCACCTTGCATTGCCGGTAAGGCGTCAGCACTTGCATTTCTTCGACGACCTTGAACCGTGAGATGCCGGTCAATTCGAGGATATAGCGGCCATCGCCGGTCTCGGCGAGCTGAGTGATGCGGCCGACGCAGCCGATGCGAAACAGCGCGGGGTTCTCTTCATTGGTCGAGTGAGTAACGTCGGGCTGAATCATGCCGATCAGCCGATGGCTATCGCGGAAGGCATCGTCCACCATCGCTAGGTAGCGCTGCTCAAAGATGTTCAGGGGCATCTGTCCGCGCGGCAACAAGAGCGCGCCCGCCAGCGGAAACACTGGAATCACCTCAGGCAGATCGCCGGGCCCGCGATATTCGGCGTTGATCGGCATCAAGTCCCCGTCTTCCGAAGTTCGCACATCCCTGGCAGCGCCCCTGATACGAACTTCGGGAACGAAGGGGCGCTAGCTCAAAGAATCCACCGCGGCCCCGGCGGTTGAGGGTTTACGAAAACAGGATCGTCGACAGACGCTTGCGTCCCTCAATCGTGGCCTCATCGGCACCACCCCAGGCTTCGAAGAATTGCACGAGCTGCTTGCGGGCGGCATCGTCATTCCATTTGCGGTCGCGCTTGACGATCTCCAGCAACTGGTCGGTGGCTTCGGCGCGCTTGCCCGCCGCGTTGAGAGCGGTGGCAAGATCAAAGCGCGCCTGATGATCCAACGGATTTGCGGCGACTTTCTGTTCCAGTTCGTGGACCGGGCCAAGTGAGGAGGCCTGCTCGGCAAGATCGATCGCGGCCTGCACGGCCTTCACCGCGGCGTCGTTGCGCTTGGACTCCGGTACCATGGCCAGCGTCTGCTTGGCCTTTTCGACCGCGCCGGTCGCCACATAGCACTTCGCAAGGCCGGCGAGCGCCGGAATGTTGGTCGAATCATGCGCCAGCACCTCGGCGTAGACTTGCGCGGCGGCGGCGACATCGCCCTCCGCGAAAGCCGCGTCCGCGTCTTTCAGAATCTCCGCAAGATCGGGCTCGCCTGCCGCACGCACGCCGCGCGTCAGCTTCTCGATAAAGGCGTTGACCTGGCTTTCCGGGAGCGCGCCCATGAAACCGTCGGCCGGCTGTCCGCCGACAAAGGCGATCACGGCCGGGATCGACTGGATCCCCATCTGGCCCGGAATGGCCGGATGCTCGTCGATGTTCATCTTCACCAGCTTGACCTTGCCCTTGGCGGCGCGAACCGCCTTTTCAAGAACAGGCGTAAGCTGGCGGCAGGGACCGCACCACGGCGCCCAGAAGTCGATCAGCACCGGCTGACGCCTGGATTCCTCGATGACGTCCTTCACGAAGCTCTGGGTCGTGGTCTCCTTGATCAGATCGGGCGCGGCCGTCGCGCCGCCCTGCTCTACTATGGTCACGGGATCCTCGTCCGCTGTCTGAAAGGGCCCTTCTAGCACGGCCCGCGTGGTGGTCTTACGAGTTCTGTTCAGCTAGATGGCGGTCTGGCGACAAATTTCAATCGGTTCGGGCTCTTGCCGGCGGTACTTGAGATTGGGGCGGGCAGCGCCTCCCAGCCGAATGGCGCGAATCGCGGTGGGCAAGCTTGAGGGCAAATTTGCCGGCCTCCGCGGCAGGGAAACGCGAATTTGGAGCCCGCTTGGGAGAATTTGGACCGATTTGCCGGCGACCAGCCGATTTTTGCGGGTTCCAGGCCTGCCGCAGGCATTGCATTCGCCGGCGGCATTTGGCATAGGTCTGCCGTTGTCGGCGCCCACGGGCGACCGCCAATGCTTAGAGGACGCGGGTGTAGCTCAGTGGTAGAGCACGACCTTGCCAAGGTCGGGGTCGTGGGTTCGAGCCCCATCGCCCGCTCCAATTTTTTCTTCAACTCCGCTGATCCTTAAGGGTGCGATCGTGACCGACACCCGCGCCCAGGCCCAGCCTATCATCGAATATCCCGTTGAGTTTTCGCCACCCAACATCGGGCGCTGGCGCGACGGCACGACAGGCGTTCCTTTCGTTCACAGTTTCGCAGGCGCGCGGCCCGGTCCTCATCTTCTGATCACGGCTTTGGTTCATGGCAATGAACCGGCCGGCGCGGTGGCGCTCGATCGCTTGCTGTCGCAAGGTCTTAATCCCTCGCGCGGGCGCCTCACGCTCGCTTTCGCGAATGTCGATGCCTATGCGCGTTTCGATCCTTCCGCGCCCCGGGCCAGCCGCTGGGTCGAAGAAGACATGAACCGGATCTGGTCGTCAGACATTCTGGATGCGTCGCCGCGCAGCGCCGATGTCGCGCGGGCCGTCGCGTTGCGGCCGTTTGTCGAGCAGGCGGATTATCTGCTCGACCTGCACACCACCCAGCATCCGAATGAACCCCTGGTGCTTGCCGGCCCGCATCAACGCAGTCGCGAGCTCGCACGCAAGGTTGGCGTTGCCGATCTCGTCGTGGTGGACCGCGGCCACGCGCAAGGGCCACGCATGCGCGATTACGGCGGCTTCGGTGATCCCTGCTCCGCCAAGACCGCGCTCTTGATTGAATGCGGTCAGCACTGGGCGGCATCAAGCGGCGAGGTTGCCTACGCAGCCTGCATCCGCATGCTGCAGCGCCTCGACATGGCGCCCCCAGCCTTCGAGGCACCGACCGTCTCCTTGCCTGATGAGCCAAGCCGCTTCATCGAGATCACGATGCCGGTGACCATCAAGCACGAATTCGTCTTCGCGCTTCCCTTGCGCGGCGGCGAAATCATTCCGCGTGCCGGCACCGTGATCGGCCATGATGGCGGCGAGCCCGTCGTAACCCCGCATGACGATTGTTTTGTGCTGATGCCGTCGCAGCGCCTGTGGGCAGGTCTGACGGCGGTCCGTTTGGGGCGTCTGATTCCTGCCTCCTGAGGCGCTGCGTTGCCTAGCAATGCGGCATGAGCGTCGAGCACGGCGAATGCGACGGAGCCGCAGCATACCAAAGTCTCTGCGCAAGGCCGCAGTGCGAAATGTCTTCTCAACTCTCGCCGCCTCAATCGCACAATGTCGTGTACGCTTCTCAGCCGTCCTAGATGTGCTAACATTTTTCCGTCTGATCACACGGCAGACGCCAAGTTCGTTTCTCGAAACGTTCTCAAAATAAGACGACAGACGCGGCCGCCAGGCCGCATAGGGGAGTAGTGACGTGATGAAGCCGGCTTTCCACCACACCGTTCTTGCGCTCGCAGCAATCGGTCTGATTGCGGGCGCGAGTTTCGCCAAAGCGCAACAACAACAGCAGCAGAGCCGCGGGCTGAAGCACTACGAATCCGGCACTAAGGAATTCTGGACGCATCCGCCGGACGACTGGTTTCTGGGCGACGAGACTGAAGCGCAGAAGGGCTTGGCGCCGCCATCAGGTCCGCCAACTGGCGCGTCGGAGGAGGAGCTTGCGGCGTTGATCAAGAAGATCAAGCTGCCGCCCGGATTCAAGATCGAAGTGTGGGCGCCCGGCGTGCTGGCGGCACGGCAAATGGCCTGGGGCGACAAGGGTACGCTCTTCGTCGGCTCCTTCGGGCTCGGCAACGTCTACGCGATCACCGACAATGGCGGAAAGCGCGAGGTCAAGACCGTCCTTAAAGGTCTGAACATGCCGACCGGCGTCGCCTTCAAGAATGGCGCGCTCTATGTGATCGCAGTCGACAAGCTGATCAAATATGAGAATGCCGAGGCCAATCTCGATCATCTCGGCGAGGGCAAGGTGGTGTATGACGACATGCCCTCCTACGCCGCACATGGCTGGAAATATATCGCGGTCGACAAGGACGGCTGGTTCTATATTCCGTTCGGCCCTCCCTTCAACATCGGCATTCCCCCGACCAGCGTCTCGCAGATCCGCCGCGTCGATCCGGCGAGCGGCAATGCGGAAATCTGGGCGCTCGGCGTGCGCAACAGCGTCGGCGGCGACGTCGATCCGCGCACCGGCAAATACTGGTTCACGGAAAACGCGCGCGACTGGATCAGCGACGACCTGCCCTCCGACAAGCTGAACATGATCTCCAGGATCGGCGAGCATTTCGGCTATCCCTATTGCCACCAGGGCGATCTGCCGGATCCGAAATTCGCGATGGGTCACAAGTGCTCGGAGTTCGTACCGCCCGTGCTCAAGCTGGGCGCGCATGTGGCTCCGCTCGGCATGAAGTTCTACACGGGCAGCCAATTCCCGGCCGAATACAAGAACTCGATCCTGATCGCCGAGCACGGCTCCTGGAACCGGCATAAATACCAGGGCGCACGCATCGTTCGCGTCACCGCCGATCCCGACGGAAAAAATGCCAAGCAGGAAGTGTTCGCGTCCGGCTGGCTCGAAGGCGACCAGGGCTATCTCGGCCGGCCCGACGATATCATCCTGGCCAAGGACGGCTCGATCCTCGTCTCCGATGACTGGGCCGGTGCGATCTACCGCATCAGCTACAGTAAATAGGAAGGTTTGACGAACGAGAGGCTGCGGTTGCCCCAAGAGGCGCCGCAGCCTCTCTCTTTGTGATCTCTTGTGATGCCGAAGCCGCGTCGCACGAATTAAGAAACGTTTTGCGCTTTGCGGGTCGCCAGCGCGTTCGAAAAGCACGCAAGGAGAAAACAGGATGCGAAACGGATTGCTGGGGTTGCTCGCCGTCACGATGATCGGCGCCTCGTCAGCCTATGCCGCTGACATCGCGGCCGGCAAGGAGAAGGCCGAGCTCTGCGCCGGCTGCCACGGCGCGAACGGCATTTCGGAGACTGAAAACATCCCCTCGCTCGCGGGCCAGCCCGATCAGTTCATTCAGTGGCAGCTTGTCTTTTTTCGTTCCGGCGCACGCAAGAACGAGCAAATGCAGCCGATCGTCGAGCAGCTCAGCAATGAGGATATCCGCAATCTCGGCGCCTATTTTGCCTCGCTGACGCCGCCGAAAGCACAGGCCGACGATAATCCGGATCTGTCGCAGAAGGGCGCGCAGGCTGCGGTCGGCCGGCGCTGTGCCTCCTGCCACGCCGATAATTTCGCAGGCACCAAGGCGGTGGCGCGCATTGCCGGCCAACGCGAGGAATATCTCGTCAAGGCGCTGCAGGACTTCAAGTCCGGCAAGCGATCCGGCGGCGGCGTCGCGGCCATGGCCGATGTCGCCTATCCCTTAAGCCAAGAGGAAATCGAGGCGCTCGCGCATTATCTGGCGCATTTCTCGGGCAGCTAGAGCGGTTGCCGAGCTAAGCGAATCGGACGGTGCGCGCGCTCCGCCGTCATTGCTGTGCATGTTCACTAATTCGCTGATCGAATCCAGCCCAGCAGGGGGGATTCGATGCGCGACAACAGCTTCGACCGGACGATTGAACGGAATTACATTCAGAAGTGGCGGTTCTTGATCGCAGAATATGAGGAAGTGAAAGCGGGGCGATCGGCGACATTCCGCCGGGTCGGGGATTTCTACCGCCACCACGGCACGTGCTCGCAGACCTTCCGGAAGTACTATAACCGGTATCTGCGCAGCGGCGCGGAGGCCGACCTGCTGCCGCAGCGCCGTGGACCAAAATGGCGCGAACGCCGC
>NZ_AWZU01000069.1 GCF_000472385.1 Bradyrhizobium sp. ARR65 | reverse complement strand
GCCTATGTGAAGCAGATCCGTTCCGAGGATGTGCCGGAGCTGTTTCCGCAGGCGCCGAAGATCGCGCCGGGCTTGAAGCTTTTCGCGCTCCACGCCGCCGACGGTACGCCGATCATGCTTACCGACTCGCGCGAAGCGGCGATCGCCAACGCCTGGAGCAACGAGCTGCAGGCCGTCAGCGTCCACTGACGTCAGGCACCAGAGAGGAATTCGAAAANGGCGGGCTNCCTCTGATGGATCAGAGGCGCCCNCCGTTTTTATTTTGCCCACGCGGTCGGACCGGCGCGGCCACTGCGAAGCACGGCCCGGCTCTCGCAGCGGGGCCGTTCATCCTTCGAGGCCCGCCGCGGAGCCTGTCATCGGGCCGCGCTTTGCGCGGACCCGTTCGCGACGGCACCTCAGGATGACGCTTTGAGATGGATGCTTAGGGCAAAGACGGCAGCTCACGCCGCGCTCGCCGGCGGCAGCGCCAGGACGGAATAGATCGCCTGTGCATCACGCGAGGCGCGCAGCTTTTTGGCGATGTCCTGATCCCGCAGCAGCCGGGCGATCCGCGCCAGTGCTTTCAGGTGGTCGGCGCCCGCGCCCTCGGGCGCGAGCAGCAGGAAGACCAGGTCCACAGGCTGGCCGTCCATGGCTTCGAAGTCGATCGGGCGCTCCAGGCGGGCGAACAGGCCAAAGATCTTTTCCAGCTTCGGCAGCTTGCCGTGCGGAATGGCAACGCCATAACCGACAGCGGTGGTGCCAAGCTTTTCGCGCTGCAAGAGGACCTCGAAAATGGCCCGCTCGTTCTGCCCGGTGAGCTCCGCCGCCTTCGCAGCGAGCTCCTGCAGCGCCTGCTTTTTGCTGTTGACCTTCAATGCCGGGAGAATCGCCTCGGGTGCGACCAGATCGGTAATCGTCATGGGGCGTTCCGAGGGTGAATTGAACCGTCAGGTTGCGAAATAGGCCTTTACTGGCCGTCGTCAAGAAGTTGGAGAGGAAGGAAGGCGGGGTTTACGCCCGAGCCCGGGTCCCTGGTTGGGGCGCTTCTACTCCAACGCAACGGCTGTGCCAACTCCCGGCATGTGTTCCGCGCGTCCTAACCCTAAAAACCCTGGACGACGGGGAGAGCGCCAAAATTGTCATGTTTGCCACCGGCTTATCAGGATTTGACGGTCGGCGGATCAATCCAGCCGACATTGCCGTCCGCCCGGCGGTAGATGATATTCACCCGGCCACTCGAGCCATGCTGAAACACCAGGCAGGGCGCGCCCGTCAGGTCCAGTTCCATGACGGCCTCGCTGACCGACAGCCGCTTCAAGGACGTCGTTGCCTCCGCGATGATCACCGGGCTGTAGCCGCTGACCTCTTCCTCGCCTTCGTCCGGCGCCTCGATGACATAGCTCGGTGCTTCCAGATCGGCCATTGCCGCCGCGGCCGCATGGGCCTTGCGCGCGGAGCGATCCTTCAGCCGGCTCTTGTACCGGCGCAGCCGCTTTTCAATCATCAAGAGCGCCTGGTCGGCGCTGGCATAGGCGTCGGGCGCGTTGTAGTCGGCCTCCAGGGTTATTCCGGAATCAAGATGCAATGCGCAATCGGTACGGAAGCCAAAACCGTCCTTGCTCAAGGTGATGTGGCCGGAAAAATTGCCGTCAAAATATTTCCGCAAAACCTCCTCGGTGCGCTCGCTGATGCGACCGCGCAGCGCCTCGCCGACGCTGATGCTTTTTCCCGAGATCCGGAGAGTCATTTAAAGCCTCCCTTGGGATGCCTTGCATAGATGCCTTGGGTCCTTGCTGAGCATGATCGTCCGGGAAAAGCGGTCCCCGCTCGTTCCGGATCATGCTCTCGCAGGAATCGACACTATCCCGATTTGAGAGGGACGCAATCCGGGGAAGCAGGGATGCGGCCGCGCGCGGTGTCGCAGCGGAACTTCACACCGGCAGCACCAACGCGCTCTGCTTTTCGCGGCGGCGTTGCACCGAAGAGGGAATGCGCATCGCTTCACGATATTTCGCGACCGTGCGGCGCGCGATGTCGATGCCGGCTTCGCGCAGTCTTTCCACGATTGTGTCGTCGGACAGGATCGCGTTCGGATCCTCGCCATCGATCAGCCGCTTGATGTGATGCCGCACGGCTTCCGCGGAATGAGCTTCGCCGCCATCGGCGGAGGCGATCGAGGCGGTGAAGAAATACTTCAGTTCGAAGGTGCCGCGATTGGTCGCCATGTATTTGTTGGCGGTGACGCGCGAGACTGTCGATTCATGCATCTGGATCGCGTCCGCCACGGCTTTCAGATTGAGCGGCCGCAAATGCGCAACGCCATGGGTGAAGAAGCCGTCCTGCTGCCGCACGATTTCGGTCGCGACCTTTAAGATGGTGCGGGCGCGCTGGTCGAGCGCGCGCACCAGCCAGGTCGCGTTCTGCAGGCAATCGGTGAAGTAGGATTTGTCGCCGTCTTTCTTGATGGTCTTCGACAGTTCCGCGTAATAGGTCTGGTTGACCAGCACGCGCGGCAGCGTGTCGCTGTTGAGCTCCACCTGCCAGCCGCCGTCCGGCCCCGGCCGCACATAGACATCGGGCACCATGGTCTGCAGCCGCGAGGTGCCGAACCGCAAGCCCGGCTTCGGATCGAGGCGACGGATCTCGCCGATCATGTCGGCGATGTCCTCGTCATCGACGCCGCACACCTTGCGCAAGGCAGCGATGTCGCGCTTGGCCAGCAGATCGAGATGCTCGACCAGGGCCTGCATTGCGGGATCGTAGCGGTCGAGCTCGCGGAGCTGGATCGCAAGACATTCGCTCAAATTGCGCGCGCAGACACCGGGCGGATCGAATTTCTGCAGCACCGCGAGCACGGCCTCGACCTCCGCCGGCTTGGCGCCCAGGCGCTCGGCCGCCTGGCCGAGATCCGGCGGCAGATAGCCGGCCTCGTCCACCAGATCGATCAGGTATTGTCCGATCATGCGCTCGGCCGGCGAGCTGAAGGCCACCGCGAGCTGCTCAGCAAGGTGATCGGCGAGCCGCACTTCGGCCGCCACAAAGGCCTCGAGATTGTACTCCTCGTCGCTGGAGGCGCCGCCGCCCCATTCGGTGTAGGCGGTCGGCGTGGCTTCCTGCGCGTGGCGCGCGGCCGCCTCGGCCGGCTCCTCGGAAAAGACGTTGTCGAGCCCGGTGTCGAGGGTCTGTTCGATCTCGGCGCGGCTGCCGAGATCGCGGCTCAGCCATTCTTCCTGGCTCGGTTCGAAGCCCTCTCCGCCGGCCGCTTCGGATTGCCCGGGCGTAAAATCCTCGCCGCCATCTGCGTCCGAATCGGAGAAATCCGCCCGCCCTTCCACGTGCTCGCCCGCGACCGGAGGCTCGGGGTCGTCGTTCGCCCGCTCGAGCAGCGGATTGCGCTCCAGTTCCTCTTCGACAAAGGCGGACAGGTCGAGATTGGACAATTGCAGCAGCTTGATCGCCTGCATGAGCTGCGGCGTCATCACCAGCGACTGCGATTGACGGAACTCTAACCTTTGCGTCAGCGCCATCGAAGCAAAAACCGTTCCTCGAAATTGGTCCGATTCTTGCTTATCCTACTCTGAGGTCGATGTACACGGCTTGACGAGTTGAAATAAAGAACTACAGGCGGAACTCTTCGCCCAGATACAGGCGGCGAACGTCTGGATCGCTGACGATCTCCTCGGGACTGCCCTCCGTTAGAATCTCGCCGGCGTAAACGATGTAGGCGCGGTCGGTCAGGCCCAGCGTCTCCCGCACATTATGGTCGGTGATCAACACACCGATGCCGCGATTGGTGAGATGGCGAACCAGGTCCTGAATATCGCCGACCGCGATCGGATCGATGCCGGCGAAGGGCTCGTCGAGCAGCATGTAATTCGGGCGGGTGGCGAGCGCACGCGCGATCTCAACGCGACGCCGTTCGCCGCCTGAGAGCGCGATCGACGGCGTCTTGCGCAGCCGCGTGATGTTGAATTCGTCGAGCAGCGAATCGAGTTCCGCCTCGCGCTTCTTCTTCGAGGACTCGACCACTTCGAGCACCGCGCGGATGTTCTGCTCCACCGTCAGGCCGCGGAAGATCGAGGCTTCCTGGGGCAGGTAGCCGATGCCGAGCCGCGCGCGCTGATACATCGGCAGCTGCGTCACGTCATGGCCGTCCAGCTCGATCGCACCGCGATCCGCCTTGATCAGCCCGGTGATCATGTAAAACACGGTGGTTTTGCCGGCGCCGTTCGGCCCGAGCAGGCCCACCGCCTCGCCGCGGCGGACATAGATGCTCACGCCGCGCACGACCTGACGGCTGCCGAAGCTCTTTTCCACGCTATGCACAGCCAGATAGCCCTGCCGTCCCAACAGGCGGGGCGCGGCCGCCCCGTTGCCCCTCGCGCCCGGCTTGGCTGGCGGCTTGGCCGGTCTCTGCGGCGGGCGCGCCCGTGGCGCCTGCGGCGCTTCCGCGTGCTGCGTCCCTCTCAAATCCATGCCGGGAATCGGCGCTTCACGCGCGATCGGCGGGGCCTCGCGCACCGGGCTCGCCACCATGTCGCCGAAGGCGGTGATATCCTCTCGCGCGCGCGCAAACCCGCTCCGGCCGCTTTTTGCGGGGCGCCGACGGAACATGCCGAATAAATCCACCATCCCCGCTTCGCTCTGCGTCTCTTTGAAGGTGTTCCGTAGCTAGCCGCCGGCTTCGATTCGTTCGCCCGGCATGCAGGAATGGGCGTTCCTTGCCCAGCGGAACGCCCGGTGTCAGGACGAGCAGCTATATCCGGTCATTTTGGACCGAAAGCGGGCACCCTGCTCAACCCCTCATCCTGAGGTGCGAGCAGAGCGAGCACCTCAGGATGACGGGTCGAGTTGGGAGCTCGTTTCGAGCTACACGATCGTCAGCTAGATACAGGCTTGCGCTCCCGCCTTCAACTGCACCGCCTCGACTGGCCTCGGAAGCGATTGAAATCACTTCGGTTTATTTGATCCCAGAGCGGGCAAAGGCGATCCGCTGCCCTGCCCTGGCGCGCCGCAGCCGTTGCCGCCCTGCCCCGACTGGTTGATGAACAGGCCCTGCACCTTGCCCGAATCGGACTCCACCCGCGAAACGCCGGTGGTCATGTCGACGAACAGCCGGTCGCCCCGCAGCACGTTCTTGCACTGGGTCAGCACCACCCCGCCGAGCATGGTGATCAGGTTGGTCTTCGTATCGAAAACCGCGGTCTCCCCGGTGACGACCTGGTCCTTCTGGGTCACGACCACATTGCCGTGCGCCTCCAGCCGCTTGATCGACGAACTGCCGCTGGGCCCTGGTGTGGCCGACTGCATGGGCGCGCCCTTGGCCGGGGCCTTGCCCTTGGCAGGCGGCTGCTGCTTGTTGGAGCTTGATTCGTAGAACACCACGAGCGTCTTGGAGGTCATGGTGGTGTCGCCTTGCACCACCTTCACATTGCCGGAGAAGGTTGCTTCCTTCTGCTTGTCGCGCATCTCCAGCGACGCCGCCTCGATCTGGATCGGCTGGTCGCGATTCTGCGAAAAGCCCTGCATCGCATTGGGCACGCCTTGCACGGCACTTTGCGCGCTGGCGCCGAACGCCGCACCGAAAGCGACCGCGAACGTCACGGCAAAGCCGCACAGCAAAAGCTGTCCACTCGAATTACCCAACCGCGAGAGCTTGCGCATGCGTATCACTTGGAATGCGTGGGTTTGCCGGAAGCGGACCGCGGCGACTTCGGCGATGGGGCAGGCGGCGCCGGCTCGACCGGAGCTGCGGTAGCGCTCGTCTCGTCGCTTGCTGGCTGCTCGGCATCGAGGTGATCCAGATGCATCACGACATTGCCCTCGAAACGCACCACCGCGCCGCCGTCGATGATCTTCATGCGGTCGGAGGACAGCGTTCCATTGGTCAGCTTCACATCGACATGTTCGTCGGAGTCCACCGTGTTCTTTGCCATGTCGACGAAGGCATGGGTGAGGCGTGCCTCATAGCCTGTCGTGGTCTGCAGGAAGATATCCTTGCGCAGGTCGATCGTCTGCTGCTTGTTGTCGAACAGCCCGGTCAGGGCGTCGAGCGTCACGGTCGAGCGGTCCTCCATCAGCACCTTGGCGCGCACCTTGTTCAGCTCGACATGATCGGGGTCGGTCAGGTCCTGGGTGGCGGTCTTCGCCCAGAGCTCATACGGGCGCTGGTCGGGCGTGTAGCCCGACAGATGCGGCGATTCCATGGTGATCTTGGTGCCGGACACCACGAGATTTCCGACGTCCAGCGGCAGTTTGGGCATCAGCATCCGGAACGGATTGAAGATCGAGATGCCAACGATCACGGCGAGCGCCAGCAACACCGCCGCGGGCACCGCGATGCGCAGCGTCCGCACCATCCGGCTGTGGCGCGCGGCAATCGCAAAGCGCGCTTCGAGGCTGGCCTGGTAGGCTGGGTTCTGGACCGAATTCACCGCTGCTCCGCGTGCGAGGGTTGACCCTCATTGTAACCCGCATCGCCCCATGACGCAGTCGGGAACTGGACGCGCGACTGTGACCGAAACGGGGCGGGGAAGTCCATTCTCCGAAAAGGCGGAGGTGACCCAGAACCCGCGCCTCACGAATGGGCAAAAATATCCTCGAGCTCCCAGCCCTGCAGGTCGAGCTTGGCCCGGGTCGGCAGGAACTGGAAACAGGCCTGGGCGAGCTCAGTGCGCCCCTCGCGCGCCAGCATGGCATCGAGGCGCTCGCGCAAGGCGTGCAGATGCAAGACGTCGGACGCCGCGTAGGCGAGTTGCGGCTCGGACAACTGCTCCGAGCCCCAATCGCTTGACTGCTGCTGCTTCGACAGATCGATGTTGAGCAGCTCGCGCACCAGATCCTTCAGACCATGGCGATCGGTATAGGTGCGGGTGAGGCGGGAGGCGATCTTGGTGCAGTACAGGGGCTGCGGCATCACGCCAAAAGCCTGGTAGAGCACCGCGATATCGAAGCGGGCGAAGTGAAAGATCTTGGTGATGCCGGGATTGGCGAGCAGCGCCCTCAAGTGCGGCGCGTCGGTGTGCCCCTGCGGGATCTGCACCACGTCGGCACTGCCGTCGCCGTTCGACAATTGCACGACACACAGCCGGTCGCGATGCGGATTGAGCCCCATGGTCTCGGTATCGATCGCCACGGACGTGGTGTAGCGGGACAGATCAGGCAGATCGCCGCGATGCAGGCGTACGGTCATGAAATTCGGGCCTCTGGAAATAGAGCCTCTGGTGGATTCGATGCGGCAAACAGCCTAACGCCCAAAGCGGCCAGGGGCGAGCGGTCGGGCGGCCTTTCGCTAGCAAAATCGGCCAAATTAGCAACCCACCGGGACGATTATCGCCCTGCTGACGCCAGGCGCGCCGGCACCGCCGAGCCCGTCGGTGGCGAGTAGCCACCGCGAAAGTTAATGGCTGTCAGCTCGGCCGAACTATGTTGGTGCCGCGGTTTGGTTTAGATTGATCGCAGTGGGCGCGATTTTTTGCCATCCTGAAACCGCTTTCCGTAGGCGCTCCTTCGTCAATCAGGAGGATAGTCATGCGATCGTTTCAAAGCATTGCTCTGACCGCCGCATTGTCCGCTCTGATCGCAGCCGCCGCGACTTGCGCCGGCGCCGAAGACGAGCCGCTCGGCGTTCGGCTGGTCAATCAAATGAATGCGCTTTACGGCCAGCATCCGGGGGTTCGCGCGAACCACGCCAAGGGCGCCGTGTTTGAAGGCCTATTCACGCCGGCACAAGGCGCCGACACCTTCAGCTCGGCTGTCTTTCTCAAGGGTGCTCCGACGCCGCTCGTCATTCGCTTTTCGAATGCCGGCGGCGTGCCGGACGCGCGCGACACCGATCCTTCGACCGGCGGCGTCCGCGGCATGGCGATCAAGTTCCGTCTCCCCGATGGGAGCGAGCAAGATATGGTCTGCATCTCGGCAAACGGGTTTCCGGTCGCGACCGGAGAGGATTTTCTGGCTCTGCTGCAGGCGATCGGCGCGAGCGGTCCCGACGTGCCCAAGCCGACGCCGCTTGAGAAATTCCTGTCGACCCACCCGGCCGCGGCCGTGTTTGTCAAGACGCCGCGGCCTGTGGCGGTCAGTTACGGCACGCAGCCCTTCTTCGGCGTCAACGCATTCAAATTCACCAATGCGCAAGGAACAGCCAAGTTCGGCCGCTACCGCATCGTCCCCGAGAGCGGCCCGGCTTACGTGAGCGACGAGGAGGCGGCGAAGCGTCCTCCTGACGCCCTCGCTGACAATCTGCGGGCATCGCTCGAAAAAGGACCCGTCAAATTCCGCCTTCTGGTGCAGGTTGCCGCTGCTGACGATCCAACCACGGATGCCACGAAAGTCTGGCCGGACAGCCGGCCGACGGTGGAGCTCGGCGAAATCGCTGTCACCAAGGCGTTGGATACAAAGAAGGTCGAGAACGATTTGCTGTTCCTGCCGACCAATCTGACGGCCGGCATCGACGCGTCGGATGATCCGATCATCAATACGCGCACCGAGGCGTACGCGGAGTCGTTCGGCCGCCGGACCAAGTAGATCGTCAACAATCGCGGAAAGCGCGCAGGGCGGATTAGCCGAAGGCGCAATCCGCCATCTGCTGTGCTTATGCGACACAGATGCCTGATACCGCGACTTTCTGGAACAGATGCGGGGAGGCGACGGCCGAAGAGGGATAGGCCGAGAGTTTCGCCCTGAACTCCGGATGACTGAACGCCGCGCGGAAATCGGCGGTGGACGCCCAGATCGCATAGTTGAGATAGGTCGGGCTGTCGCCGATCGCGCGGTGAAGCTGGGTGGAGATAAAGCCGCCCTGGCGCTTCATGAACTCCGCATCGTCCTGCCAAACCTTGAGGAAGGTCTCCTCGTCCGCCTTGTCGAGCGTGAACACGTTCACGAGGACAACGGGGCTCGCGTCGATCGTGATCTGGCGATCAATCGGGAAGGCGGGGTCGAGAGGGCGCAATAGCGGCATGACACACTCCAGCGAACTTGGTTGCATGGAACCAGCTTGGTACGATAGGAGCATAGAGCATTTGACATCATAATGTCAATTATGGCTGATGGTGACGTATGAAAAGGATTGAGCGAACACCCGCAGGCGAGGCCCTGAGCGGCCTCGTCCTCGACATGTTCAGGGTCAACAGCCTGCTTCTGACCGCCGGCGACCGCCTGGTTGAGGGACTTAGGCTGACCAGCGCGCGCTGGCAGATCCTCGGCGCGATCATCGCCACTGAGCGTCCGCAACCGGTGGCGTGGCTGGCGCGCGACCTTGGCGCCAACCGTCAAAACGTGCAGCGGATCATCAATGACTTGCACGGGGAGGGGCTCGTTGCCCTTGAGGCCAACCCGCACCACCGGCGCGCGCAACTCGTCGTCTTGACCGAGAAAGGCAGACAGACGTTCGAAGCCGCCATGCGCCTGCAGGCGCCCTGGATCAACAGCCTCGCGGACGGACTCGCG
The DNA here is from genome assembly GCF_000472385.1 of Bradyrhizobium sp. ARR65. Classification (GTDB taxonomy): domain Bacteria; phylum Pseudomonadota; class Alphaproteobacteria; order Rhizobiales; family Xanthobacteraceae; genus Bradyrhizobium. The sequence continues at coordinate 21,774 of NZ_AWZU01000069.1, read as the reverse complement.
ATCAAGGACATCCAGGCGACGCACCGCGTTATTCGAACCCTGCGCCAGAGGCTGGAGGGCAACGGGCGGGAGTAGCGCGGAGGGCGGATTGGCCGCAGGCGTAATCCGCCGCCGCACCGGGTTACGGCCGCTTGATGCACTGTTACACCGGCGCGGCCTTTCGGTCCGCCGAGCTGCCGAGATTAGGGCCCATATCCATGCGGCACCTGACCCCGGCGGATGAGGCTGAGCGCGCCGGCCTGCACCAGCAAGGTGCTGAGAATAGCGGCGAGAAAAGCGGGAAGGATGCCGACTTTCACCAGGAGAAGGCCAAGGATGAAGAAGAACGTGGCAAAACCGTAGAGGGCAAACACCAACCCGCGCAGCACCTCCGTTGCCGTCCCCGGTCCCTTCATACGATGGGCGAAAACAGCAAGAATGGCGCCGAAAATCGGAAAGCTGGCGAGCACGCCGGCGACCTTCGCTCCAACGAGTGCGGCGGCTGCGGTTAGAGTGACGACAAGCACCGTCACCACCACCATGCGCGCCGGCAAATCCCACCATGGCAACGCGACGGTGGTACGCAAGGTGTCGCGATGCGGGATGAGGAGCGCCGCCGCGGTGAGCGTTGCCAGCGCGACTACGAAGAAGCCCCAATGCGCCAGCGGCATCGCCTGGATCAGGAACGCTGCACCGGCGTAGGCCGCCGATCCGATCAACAACGCCGGCACCCAGCCCTGCTGAGCCAGCAAGGCATAGCCGAGGCCAAAGCAGGCCTGCGCAGCCGTGCCAACAAGCGAACCGTTGGTGGCCAGTGCAGCGAAATCCGCGCCGTACTGGATGGCAAGAAAGGCCGCGACGGGGCCGGAAGTCAGCGGCAGCCCGACCAACCATCCGCCGATCACATCGCCCCATCGCCGCCCCGCCAGGCTCGCGAGCAAGATGAGAAGAGGCGGCAGGACCAGTTTGGAGAGAACCAGGGCCATTCCTGCTCCTCGGTGGGCGCGTGGGGCGGATCGGCCTGAGGCATAATCCGCCGTCCGGGCCCTATGCTATCGGCGGGTTACCCTCTGCCTGGCCTTGGGTCAATTCGCCCAGCACCCGAGCCAGAGCGGCCGTAATACTTGCCGCTCTCTCGCTCTTGCAGGCGACTTTCTCCAGTTCAACGGCAATGGCCCTCAACGAACGACGACTGTCCTTAGGCGTCTTTCGGCGCAACCGATTCGCGCGCTTGCTTTATGAAGCTCATGCCTTCCTGAATTCTTTCGATCCGTTGCATGGATCCCACAATCCGACGCGAACTCAGCGTTTCCGCGGAACTTCTGCCATGCGAGGCCGTGAAATCGTCCCGGGCCACCCTATCTGTTGCCAGTTCCTCGCCCCCTTCTCCCCTTTGCCACGAACGAGAGCCATGACCGAACAAACACTGGCAGCGCCGATTGATGATCAGCAGGAACGCCAACACGGCTTTTCACGCTACCAGTCGCTCCTCATCGCGCTGCTCGCGTTCACACAGTTCACGATCATTCTCGACTTCATCATCATGTCGCCGCTCGGCGCCATCCTGATGCCTTCGCTCAACATCACGGCCGGGCAATTCGGCGTCGCGGTTTCGGCCTACGCGTTCAGTGCGGGAATTTCAGGTATCCTGGCCGCCGGCTTTGCCGATCGCTTCGATCGCAAGCGCCTGCTGCTGTTCTTCTATGTCGGCTTCACGCTCGGAACCGTGCTCTGCGCGGTGGCGCAGAGCTACGATGTGCTGCTGCTCGGCAGGATCGTGACCGGATTGTTCGGCGGCGTGATCGGCTCCGTCGTGCTTGCCATTATCACCGACCTGTTCCCGTTGCATCTGCGCGGCCGCGTGATGGGATTCGTCCAAACCGCGTTCGCCGCGAGCCAGGTGCTCGGCATCCCGGCCGGGTTGTTTCTCGCCAATCACTGGAACTGGCACGTCTGCTTCGCTGCGATCGTCGGCTTGTCAATCGCAGCGATCGCTCTCATCGCCTTCGCGATGGAGCCGGTCAATGCGCATCTGCGACTCAAGCAGGACAAGAATCCCTTCCACCACCTGATCGCGACCATCGGACAGCCACGCTATACGCTGGCCTTCGCAGTAACGATGCTGCTGGCGACCGGCGGGTTCATGCTCATGCCCTTCTCCAGCGCCTTCACTGTGCACAATCTCGGCATCGATATCCTGCACCTGCCGACGATCTATCTCGTCTCCGGACTGTTCAGCATCGTCACAGGGCCGCTGGTCGGCAGGGCGAGCGACGCTTTCGGCAAATATCCGACCTTTGTTTTCGGTAGCGTGGTGTCCGTGATCATGGTGCTGATCTACACCCATCTCGGCCACGTCTCGCTCACGACCGCGATCCTCGTCAACGTCCTGATGTTCGTCGGCATCTTTTCACGCATGATCCCGTCGCAGGCCCTGATGTCGGCAATCCCCGACGCGAGCCAGCGCGGCTCGTTCAACGCAGTCAGCGCGTCGCTGCAGCAGTTCTCCGGCGGGCTCGGCTCGATGCTCGCCGCCGCGATCATCGCGCAAGACCCTGATGGTTCTCTGATCCATTTCGACCGGCTCGGATACGTCGTCGTCACGACGTCGATCCTTTCGCTGATCGCGATGTACTTTGTGCAGAAATCGGTGGCGAATCGGGCCGGCAGGCGGGTCGTCTGACTGCAAGCGTACTGGTTTGGCGCGATGGGGCGCCTCGTCACGACGGCGATGCATGGGTCACCGGCCTGCTACCTCCATCGATCGCAGGCAACACTATTTTGCGTCGAAATCCGCAAAATCGTGCCCAGGAAGCCCGTAGAGCGGATTGGCCGGAGGCGTAATCCGCCGGGTCCGCACCTTCGGCGGGTTACGGCTTCGCCTAACCCGCCCTACCGCATCTGCACCGAAGGAAAAATGGTGCCCAGGAAAGGACTCGAACCTTCACGGCTGTGAGGCCACTGGCACCTGAAGCCAGCGCGTCTACCAATTCCGCCACCTGGGCATGGGGGCGGTTACTACGGGGCCGTCGCGCGCTTGTCAAATTGCAGATTTGCATTCTGATTAAGCTGTACAGAAATCGCCTGATGGCGTATCGGCAAATCCGCTAAATGCCTGCCGTTCCCTCGAATTTGGCCCCTTAGGACACGTTACCCATGCCTTCGAATCTGGATACCCTGGTTACGGTTTTCGGCGGATCGGGTTTTCTGGGCCGAGCCGTGGTCCGGGCGCTGGCCAAGCGCGACTACCGCATCCGCGTGGCGGTGCGGCGGCCGGAGCTGGCCGGGTACCTGCAACCACTGGGGCGGGCCGGGCAGATCCACGCGGTGCAAGCCAATCTGCGCTACCCGGTTTCCGTCGAGGCGGCGATGCGCGATTCCCAGCTCGCCATCAACCTGGTCGGCATCCTCGCCGAAAGCGGCGCGCAGACCTTCGATGCGGTCCAGGCGGCCGGTGCCGAGACCGTGGCCAAGGCGGCGGCCGCCGCTGGGGCCGAGTTGGTGCATGTCTCCGCGATCGGCGCCAACGACAAATCGACCTCGGCCTATGCTCGCACCAAGGCTACCGGCGAAAAGGCGGTGCTGGCCACGCTGCCGTCCGCGACCATCATGCGTCCCTCCGTCATGTTCGGGCCTGAGGATCAATTCACCAACCGTTTTGCGGCCTTGGCTCGGATCTCGCCGATGCTGCCCCTGATCGGCGGCGGGGTCACAAAGCTGCAGCCGGTCTATGTCGGCGATGTTGCCTCCGCAATCGCGGAGGCCGCGGATGGCAAGACCAGGCCGGGCGCCACATACGAGCTCGGCGGCCCCGAAGTTCTTTCCATGCGCGAGATCATGGAGCTCATCCTTGAGATCACCGACCGCGACCGCGCGCTGGTCTCGCTGCCGTTCGGACTTGCGAAATTCCAGGCCGCGTTCCTGCAGTTCGCGCCCGGCGCGCTGAAGCTGACGCCGGACCAGGTCGAGCTGCTGCGCACCGACAATGTCGTCTCGGAGGCAGCGAAGGCTGCGGGGCTGACGCTCGAAGGGCTCGGGATCACGCCCGATTCGCTGGAAGCGATCGCCCCGCAATATCTCTGGCGCTTCCGCCCCGCCGGGCAGTTCCAGCGGAAGAGCGCGTAAGACTCGCACCAACTACGGACGCGCACCGCGGTATGGGTCCCGAGCTTCCGCCGGGACGACCGCGTATCGCGATCGTCACGACACGAGAGACGGGATGCGGTGGACGCGGAAGTGCCGAGTGACGAACGGCGACTTTCGCGGACGGTCAAGTCGTGTGGTCCTGGCGCGCCCATGCAGGCGCCAAGTTCGCGAAGACATCGCGCGGGCGACGGTGGCAAACAAGCTGGTTCACCGAGGAGAGCACGGAGTAAGCCGTAAACCACCGCGCAGGGAATGCCGGACTGCTCCGGCTGAACCTGTTGGTCAACACGCGCGCGTTGCGCAGTTTTTTGCGCGGTGGCCATGGGTGCAGCCAGCACCCGGCATTCCCTGCGCCCTCTGATTCTCGAGAGGGTGGTCGTTGAGCAAAACTCGGACGAATTTCGTCGCGAGAATGCGCACTCGCATCCTCCTGCTGTTTGAAAATCGAATCCGCCTCTGTTGCCAGCTATCCCCGTCATCCCCGCGCAAACGGCTTCGCCGTTTGTCGCTGGAGGCGCTCGCGAAGCGAGCCTCGAGGGAGACGGCCCGTGTATAGATACGGCGGGCCATCCTTCGACGCTCGTGGAGCCTGTCATCGGGCCGCGCTTTGCGCGGACCCGGTGGCTCGCACCTTAAGGATGACGGGTCAACAGCTTTCGCCGGGCGCAGGCTGTGAAAGCCTTACCGCCCCATCGCCAGCGCGACCAAGCCGAGCGTGCCGACGATGACGCGCCACCATGCGAACAGCGCAAAGCCGTGCCGCGTGACGTATTCCAGGAAGGTCTTCACCACGATGATCGCGGTGACGAACGACACGACAAAGCCGATCGCGATGATGCCGAGATGATCGGCCGTCATGTCGGCGCGGTTCTTGTAGAAGTCATAGGCGAACGCGCCGATCATGGTCGGGATGGCGAGAAAGAACGAGAACTCCGCCGCCGCGCGCTTGTCGGCCCCGAGCAGCATCGCCGAGACGATGGTCGCGCCGGATCGGGACGTACCCGGAATCATCGCCAGACACTGCGCGATGCCGATCCACAGATAGGTCAGCAGCGGGAATTTCGTGGCGTCGTGCCAGCGCGGCTTGTGGTCGAGCTGATCGACCCAGAGCAGGATGGCTCCGCCGACGATCAGCGAGAAACACACGACCCAGGGATTGAACAGGAACTCCTTGATGTACTTTCCAGCAATCAGGCCGATGACGACCGCAGGCAAGAACGCGAGCAGCACGCCGATCACGAAGCGGCGAGCGAAGGGGTCGCTGAACGTGCCGAGCGCGATCCGCGACAACTTCACAAAGTAGAGCGCGACGATTGCCAGGATCGCGCCGAGCTGGATCAGGATGTCGAAGCTCTTCCAGAAATTGTCTTCGCCGAGTTCGAAGAAGCGACCCGCGAGCAGCAAGTGGCCGGTCGAGGACACGGGCAGGAACTCGGTGACACCCTCGACGACGCCGAGGATTACCGCACGCAGCGTATCTGAGATCATTCTCTGTCCTGTTGTGGGTCGGAGGTCTGATACGATCGGAATTCGGCCAAAATGACGCGTTCTTGTGGCGTATTCGTTTCCTTGCCGCAATCGCAAAATGCGCACGCGGCCATTGCCTCGGACGTTTGCTTAGGTAGTTTCGCCGCTTCCGACCAAAGTTGGTGGTTTCTTAAGCACCCCCTAATATTCACAAGGCTGATGTTCACACTGTTCCATCACCCGTTCTGTCCGCATTCGCGCTTCATCCGGCTCGTGCTCGGCGAATACGGCCTCGATCTCAAGCTGGTGGAAGAGCGCGCCTGGGAGCGGCGCGAGGGCTTTTTGGCGATGAATCCGGCCGGTACCACGCCGGTATTATTCACCGAAGGCGAGCCTGCCATACCCGGCGCCGCCATCATCGCGGAATACATCGACGAGACCCGCGGGCATGAGATGGGCGACCGCCGGCTGCTGCCGACCTCGATGAGCGAACGCGTCGAGGTGCGCCGCCTGATGGCCTGGTTCAACGAGAAATTCTTCGAGGAGGCCTCGAATCCGCTGGTCACCGAGCGCATCTATAAGCGCTTCATGAGCGAGGAAGATGGCGGCGGCCCGCCTGCGGCCGACGTGATCCGCGCGGCCAAGACCAATGTGCGCTATCATCTGGCCTATATCGGCTGGCTGGCGCAGCGGCGGAACTATCTGGCGGGCGAGCGGCTGACTTATGCGGATCTCGCCGCGGCGGCACATCTTTCGGCGATCGATTATCTCGGTGACGTGCCATGGATCGAGAACGACGCAGCAAAGGCCTGGTATGCGCGGATCAAGTCGCGTCCGTCGTTCCGTCCGCTGCTGTCCGAATGGCTGGCGGGCGTGCCGGCGTCGCGGACCTATGTGGATCTCGATTTCTGAGCGAGAGCGACAAGAAACGGCTCACCGAACTGAGGGCCGCGCTGACGAGCGAGGCGCGCGCGCTCGGATTCGACTGCGTCGGCGTTGCCGCGCCCGATACGATCGCGGATGCGCGACAGCATTTCTACGAGTTCCTCGCGACCGGGGCCCATGGCGACATGGATTGGCTCGCAGCTCGACCGGAGCGCCGCGCCGACCCGCGCGGGCTGTGGGGCGAGGTGCGCTCGGTGATCATGCTTGGGGTGAACTACGGGCCGGACGAGGATCCGCTCGACATCCTCAAGCAGCGCTCGCGCGGTGCGATCTCGGTCTATGCGCGCGGCGACGACTATCACGACGTGATCAAGAAGCGCCTGAAGACGCTGGCGCGATGGCTCGTCGCAGCCAGCCCCTGCGAGGTCAAGGTCTTCGTCGATACCGCCGCCGTGATGGAAAAACCGCTCGCGCAGGCGGCCGGGCTGGGATGGCAGGGCAAGCACACGAACCTGGTGTCGCGCGAATTTGGATCATGGCTTTTTCTCGGCGCGATCTTCACCACGCTCGATCTGCCGCGCGACGAGCGCGAGATCGACCATTGCGGCTCCTGCCATGCCTGCCTCGATATCTGCCCGACGGCGGCGTTCCCCGCGCCCTACAGGCTCGATGCACGCCGCTGCATCTCCTATCTCACCATCGAGAACAAGGGCGCGATCCCGCGCGAATTTCGCAAGAACATCGGCAACCGGATCTATGGCTGCGACGACTGCCTGGCGGTGTGCCCATGGAACAAGTTCGCGCAAGCGGGGCGGGAGACCAAACTTGCGGCCCGCGCCGAATTGCGCAGCCCTGAACTCGCACGGCTTGCGCGGCTCGACGACGCGGCATTTCGTGCGCTGTTTGCGAAATCGCCGGTCAAGCGCATCGGCCGCGACCGATTTGTCCGCAACGTGCTGACGGCAATCGGCAATTCGAATGATCCGGCGCTCGCGCCAGCAGCGGAGCGATTGCTTTCCGATGCCAGCCCGCTGGTTCGCGGCGCCGCCGTGTGGGCGCTATCGCAATTGCTGCCGCGGGAGCGGTTTGAGGCGCTGGCGGCAGAAGCGAGCCTTGCGGAGAGCGACGAAGCCGTGCGCGAGGAATGGCGATGCGTTTCCTAGCTGCCGCGCAGGGGCGTTGTCGTAACTCACGCCATCTCGGCAACCGCGGCAATGATGCGCGCGATGTCCTGCGGCCGCGACAGACGATGATCGCCATCCTGGATCATGGTCAGCACCACGTCTTCCGCCGGCAGTCGATGCGCCAGCCGCAGCGCGTGCTGCCAGGGCACGTCGGCATCCCGCGCCCCCTGCAGGATGCGAACCGGGCACCCGACGTCAATGCTCGTGCCAAGAAGCAGGTGGTTGCGACCTTCCTCGATCAGGTTCCTGGTGATGGGGTAGGGATCGCCATATTCGGACGGCCGATGCCAGACGCCCTTTTCCTGGATCTCCCGACGGGCCTGCGGCGAAAAGCCCTTCCACATCAGCTCCTCGGTAAAATCCGGCGCCGGCGCGATCAGCACGAGGCCGGCGATGGACGCACTGCTTTGAAGCGAGCCATCGGCTCCACGGGAATCGCCCTTGCGCTTCGCCACTTCGCGCGCCAGCAACAGCGCCATCCAGCCGCCCATCGAGGAGCCGATCACCACCTGCGGCCCGCGGCAGAATTGCGCGAACACGGCCAGGCTCTCTTCCAGCCAGTGCCCGATGGTACCATTGAGGAAATCGCCGTCGGATTCGCCGTGGCCGGAATAATCAAACCGCACGCAGGCACGGCCATGCTCGGCGGCCCAGGCGTCGAGCGCCAGCGCCTTGGTGCCCTTCATGTCGGATTTGAAGCCGCCGAGCCAGAACAACCCGGGCGAGCCACCTTGGCGGACACGCACTGCGATCCGGCGCGCCGGCTCCTTGCCAACCTCGATGAAAGCCGGCTGATCGGTTGCGGCGGAACTGGTCATGGAGCGTTTACTCGGATCTGCTGTTTGAGTGGGCACGCCCAACGCGAGGGCGACCAGGCTTTAGGGCTTTCCATGTGCTTGCGAAATACTCTCTCGCTCGCTATCTCGACGGGCGTGGCCAATATGCCTCGTGCGTCGTGCTTTTTCGCACACCCTCACGCGAGTGCGCTTGCCCCTTGAAGCTTATTACTTCAAAATATCGACATCGTTCACAACCTTGGAGAAGGACCCATTCGCCGTCCCAATAGAGCCCCGCCCGCTGCCAGCAAAGACGGGCCGCGCGTCAATGATGATATTCGTAATGCGCAGATCCAGTTGATCGATCAGAACGGCACCAACCGCGGCACTGTCGAGACCGTGGTTGCTATCAAGATGGCCCTCGAAGCGGGCATGGATCTGGTAGAGATTTCGCCGAACGCCAGCCCTCCCGTCTGTAAGATTATGGACTACGGGAAGTTTAAATATTCGGCGCAGAAGAAGGCCGCGGAAGCCCGCAAGAAACAGAAGACGGTCGAGATCAAGGAGATCAAGCTCCGGCCGATGATCGACGACCACGATTACGACGTGAAGATGCGCGCGATGCAGCGCTTCTTCGAGGAGGGCGACAAGGTCAAGATCACGTTGCGCTATCGCGGTCGCGAGATGGCGCACCAGGAGATCGGCACCAAGCTCCTGGACAAGATCAAAGGCGACGTCGCCAACATTGCCAAGGTCGAACAGGATGCCAAGTTCGAGGGACGCCAGGTCGTGATGGTGCTAGCACCGCGCTGATTTGCATCCAGCCCCGGCGAGAGCCGGGGCCTGCCTCCGGCACCTCGTTCCATCGAGGCCCACACCTCAGGGCAGGACGGATCAGGGCAAGACGGAAACGGCCCCGCAGTGGCGGGGCTGCGTCTTTTGCCTCAACTCCTCCTCAGCCGCGCGTCGCCTGCCAGGTGCCACTGCAGGGGGCGCCGGAAATGATCCCGCGCCAAGCGCCGGCGCCGTAATTGCCAACTAGCCGGCCTCCGCCCGAGGCGCGGGACGCGCCGACGCTGACGCTGACCGCCACCATGCCGGCGGGGCTGACCCGGCCATTGACCCTGCCCCCGCCCGCGGACGACACGCGGCCACCCCAGACTGTGAAGGGAACGCTAAGACCGGAACTGCAGGTCCCGCGCGTGGTCGCGAAAACGACGTTCCAGACGCCGTCATAATGGCCCGGATAGGCATAGGGACCCGGATAAGCATAGGCGCCGGGGGCCCGCGTTCGTGCATCCGCCGTGCCGGGAGCGATTGAGGCGGCCATCGCCGCAATGGCCAGCACCAGGAGCCGGGTTCGAAAGCGGCGAAACGGAGTGAGATTCGCTGAATTCTTGAGTGCAATCGTCATCGTCCTGCTCCGATCAAGCTTCGGGAGGCCAATATCGCGTCCTCGGCATATGGGTTGCGCGGTTCATCGTTGCCAATTGCGCCGCTCTCTGTCATAAGCGCAGCCTTCGATCGCCCGGCTGATTACGGGCTGCCGTGGCGATCAATGGTGCGGTTTCCTGCCTTTGTCAGAAAACCTGAGCACTTCCAACGCTCTAACGAGCATTTTAGCCGGCCGACGCCCCTCGCGGGCGCGTTCGTGTTGCGGCCATCAAGGAGAGCCAAATGCCCAAGCTGAAGACCAAATCGGGCGCCAAGAAGCGCTTCAAGGTGACTGCCAACGGCAAAGTGATGCATGCCCAGCGCGGCAAGCGCCACGGCATGATCAAGCGGACGAACAAGCAGATTCGTCAGCTCCGGGGCACGCGCGTGCTGTTCAAGACCGACGGCGACAATATCAAAAAGTACTTTCTGCCGAACGGCTGATCGGACTTTTCGCGCAACGAGTTTTGGCCGCCCCGCGCGGCATCTCCCATCACCAGATCACATTGAAGGATATCAGTCATGTCTCGCGTCAAACGCGGTGTGACCGCCCACGCCAAGCACAAGAAAGTCTACAAGGCCGCCAAGGGCTATTACGGCCGCCGCAAGAACACCATCCGCGTCGCCAAGCAGGCGGTCGAAAAGGCCGGCCAATATGCGTTCCGCGACCGCAAGCGCAAGAAGCGCACCTTCCGCGCGCTCTGGATTCAGCGCCTTAACGCCGCGGTCCGCCCGTTTGGCCTGACCTATAGCCGATTTATCGACGGACTTTCCAAGTCCGGCATCGTCGTCGATCGCAAGGTGCTGTCGGATCTCGCTATCCGCGAACCGGCTGCGTTCCAGGCGATCGCCGAGAAGGCCAAGGCGGCGCTCGCCGCCTGACGGCGAAAACGCGAGGCTAGCGGGCGCCGGCGCTCGCTGCTTTCAGCGCCTGATGCGAGTAGCGCTGGGCGAGTTCCGCCCGGCAGAACGCGGCAAACGAAAGATACATGGTGCCGGACTCGTTCTGGTATTTCCGCTCGCAGGCCCGCAGGCCGCGCTGATAGCCGAGCTTTTGGGGCGCCCGCAGGCGCGTCAAGAAATCCGCCTCGCATTTCTTCTGCACGATTGCGCCGAACTGGACGTCGCCGCTCGCGCCGTATTCGCAGGCCTCGAACACTTTCATCGCGCGGTCGCAATTCGGGGCTTCGTTCAGCGCGGTGATCACATCATCCATCTGGGTGGATTTGGCAGGGCATTGGCCGGCAAATGCCGGGCCGTGGAGACGAGATACACGATCACGGCAGCCAGAGGGAATTCGCTACGCATCGCGCGACACCTTCTTTGTTCGCTCCATTGGTGAAGCCCGCAATCGAAAGGGTCAACAACGCCGGAGGCGTCGAGGTTTACAGGCTTTTCGCTTGACGTTCCGGCCCTTGCACGGCGACAACGAGCCGCCCTTTGAAGGAAGAGACTGACTGTGTCCGACCTTGCCAGCCTTGAACAAACCATCCTCGCCCAGATCGCCGCAGCAGGCGATGAGGCCGCCCTGGAAGCGGTACGCGTCGCCGCGCTCGGCAAGAAAGGCTCCATCTCGGCGTTGCTTTCGACACTCGGCAAGATGTCTCCGGAGGAGCGCAAGACGCAAGGCGCCGCGATCAACCTCGCCAAGGACAAGGTGACATCCGCGCTAGCCGCGCGCCGCGAAGTCCTGAAATCCGCCGCGCTTGACGCACGGCTCGCCAGCGAGACCATCGACGTCACCCTGCCGGTACGCGAAGCACCGGCCGAGGCGGGCCGGATTCATCCGCTCAGCCAGGTGATGGACGAGCTGACGACGATCTTTGCCGATATGGGCTTTTCCATCGCCGAAGGCCCCGACATCGAGACCGACGACTACAACTTCACCAAGCTGAATTTCCCGGTCGGCCACCCGGCGCGGGAGATGCACGACACCTTCTTCTTCAACCCGAAGGAAGACGGCTCGCGCCTGTTGCTCCGCACCCATACCTCGCCGGTACAGGTGCGTACCATGCTGAGCCAAAAGCCGCCGATCCGCGTGATCTGCCCGGGCCGCACCTATCGCATCGATTCGGACGCGACCCACACGCCGCAATTCCATCAGGTCGAGGGGCTCGTGATCGACAAGGGGTCGCATCTCGGCCATCTCAAATGGATCCTGCACGAGTTCTGCAAGGCGTTCTTCGAGGTCGATCACATCAATATGCGTTTCCGGCCGTCATTCTTCCCCTTCACGGAGCCGTCGCTCGAGGTCGACATCCAATGCCGGCGCGACAAAGGCGAAATCCGCTTCGGGGAGGGCGAGGACTGGCTGGAAATTCTCGGCTGCGGCATGGTGCATCCGAACGTGCTGCGCGCCTGCAATATCGATCCCGATGAGTACCAGGGTTTTGCGTGGGGCATGGGCATCGACCGCATCGCCATGCTGAAATATGGCATGCATGATCTACGGCAGTTATTCGACGGCGACGTGCGCTGGCTCACCCATTACGGCTTCAGGCCGCTCGAGGTCCCGACGCTGGCGGGAGGGCTGAGCGCATGAAATTCACGCTGTCCTGGCTGAAGGAACATCTCGACACCGACGAGCCGCTCGAAAAGCTCGCCGATAAGCTCACCATGATCGGACTCGAGGTCGAAAATCTCGAGGACAAGGCCAAACTGCTCAAGCCCTTCACCATTGCGCGGGTGATTTCGGCCGAGCAGCACCCGAATGCCGATCGCTTGCGCGTCTGCATGGTCGATACCGGCAACGGGAGCGCCCCCGTGCAGGTCGTCTGCGGCGCGCCGAATGCGCGCGCTGGCCTGATCGGCGTGTTCTCACCGCCAGGCACCTTCATCCCGGGCAAGAACATTACGCTCTCGGTCGGCACCATCCGCGGCGTTGAGAGCCGCGGCATGCTTTGCTCGGAGGCCGAACTCGAGCTGTCCGAGAATCACGACGGCATCATGGAGTTGCCGGCGGACGCGCCGGTCGGCAAGAGCTATGCCGAATGGGCGGGGCTGGGCGATCCCGTGATCGAGATCAATCTCACCCCAAACCGGCCCGACTGCACCGGCGTGCATGGTGTTGCGCGCGATTTGGCCGCCGCCGACATGGGCAAGCTCAAGGAGCCGGCGATCAAGCCGATCAAGGGCGAATTTGCCTGTCCGGTGAAGGTCACGGTTGAGGAGGAAAACCTCTGCCCGGGTTTCGCGCTGCGGCTGGTGCGTGGCGTGAAGAACGGTCCCTCGCCCAAATGGCTGCAGCAGCGTCTGTCCGCGATTGGGCTGCGCCCGATCAACGCGCTGGTCGACATCACCAACTTCATGACGTTCGACCGTGCCCGCCCGCTGCACGTGTTCGATGCCAGCAAGGTGAGAGGGAGTCTCGTCGTGCGGCGCGGCCGCGAGGGCGAGAGCCTGCTGGCGCTCGATGGCCGGACATATAAACTCGACAGTAGCATGTGCGTCATCGCGGACGAACATGGCGTGGAGTCGCTGGCCGGCATCATGGGCGGCGAAGCTTCCGGCTGTGACGAGAACACCACCGACGTGCTGATCGAATCGGCGCTGTGGAATCCGATCAACATCGCCCAGACCGGACGCAAGCTCGGCATCAATTCAGATGCACGCTACCGCTTCGAGCGCGGAGTCGATCCGGCGTTCATGGTGCCGGGGCTCGAGCTCGCAACCAGGATGGTGCTGGAGCTGTGCGGCGGCACGCCCTCGGAAAACGTCGTCGTCGGCAAGGCGTTCGCCGATGACCGCGTCATCGATTTCCCGCTGACCGAAGTCAAGCGGCTTGCCGGCCTTGAGGTGTCGCTCACCGAGACGCGGCGCATTTTGTCCCATCTCGGCTTCATGATGGCCGGCAACGGCCCGGTCGTGAAGGTCGCGATTCCGTCCTGGCGCTCCGATGTCGAAGGCAAAGCCGATATCGTCGAGGAGATCGTCCGCATTGTCGGCGTGGACAAGGTGCCGGAGACGCCGTTCGAACGCGGTGATGCGCCGCGCAAGCCGGTGTTGACGCCGATCCAGTTGCGCACTCGCCGCGCCAAACGCGCCGCCGCCGCGCGCGGCATGGTGGAAGCGGTGACCTGGTCCTTCATCTCGAAGCCGGCGGCCGAACTGTTCGGTGGTGGCAAGAGCGAACTCGCGCTGGCGAACCCGATCGCAGCGGATCTTTCGGACATGCGGCCCTCGCTTCTGCCGGGACTGGCCGCGGCCGTGCAGGCAAATGCCGATCGGGGCTTTTCGGACGTCGCGCTATTCGAGGTCGGACAGGTCTTCCGTGGCGATCGGCCGCAGGATCAGTTCGTCGCCGCGGCGGGCGTCCGCCATGGCTTTGCGACGCCGCAAGGGATCGGCCGACATTGGTCGAGTTCGAAGACAGCGGACGCATTTGATGCCAAAGCCGACGCGCTGGCGGTGCTTGCAGAGGCGGGCGCGCCGATGCAGGCACTGCAGATCGTGCCTGGCGGCCCGACCTGGCTGCACCCGGGACGTTCGGGCACGATCCAGATGGGTCCGCAGAATGTGCTGGGCTATTTCGGCGAACTGCATCCGCGCACGCTTGAGGTGCTGCACGTCGATGGGCCGCTGATGGCGTTCGAAGTCATTCTCGACCGGATCCCGCAAGGCAAACAGCGGCCGACGCGAGCGAAGCCGCCACTCGAACTGTCGGCGTTCCAGCCGGTGTCGCGCGATTTCGCGTTCATCGTCGACCGCGATGTGAAGGCGGGCGATATCGTGCGGGCAGCACAAGGGGTCGACAAGAAGCTCATCACCGACGTCAGCGTTTTCGACGTGTATGAAGGCAAGGGCATCGATGAGAGCAAGAAGTCGATCGCGATCTCCGTCGTCATGCAGCCGCGCGAGAAGACCATGACCGACGAGGAGATCGAGGCGGTGGCCACCAAGATCGTCGCCGAGGTCGCCAGAAAGACCGGCGGCACGTTGCGGGGATGATGCCGCTCGGCCTGGTTCCGGCCGAAGTCGGCATCCGGGCGGCCATCGGCATCTGCGCCATCGCCTTCCTTTCCGGAACGGCGCGGGGCTTCTCCGGCTTCGGCTCAGCGCTGATCTTCATGCCCCTGGCGAGCAGCATGGCCCCGCCGCGACTTGTCGCGGCACTGCTGCTGATCATCGATTTCATCGCCGCCGCGCCGTTGATCCCGAATGCGTGGAAGCATGGCGACCGCAAGGCCACCGCGATCATCGTCACCGGCGCGTTGGTCGGCGTGCCGGTCGGAACCTACTTTCTCACCCGGCTCGATCCGGTCAGCACGCGCTGGATCATCTCGGCCTTTGTAGCCGCACTGCTGGTGCTGCTGCTGTCCGGTTGGCGCTACCGGGGCAAGGACCACCTCGCGCTATCGATCGGCATCGGTGGCTTGTCCGGCTTTTGCAGCGGACTCGCGCAGACCGGAGGTCCGCCAATCGTCGGCTATTGGCTTGGCCGACCCGTCAAGGCCGAGATTGCGCGCGCCAATATCGTGTTGTTTTTCGCGGCGTCCGATTTCTTCTCGCTCGCGAGCTACGTGCTCGCAGGCCTCATCAATCTGGACGCCATCAGGCTCTCACTCCTGGTCGGACCGGTCTATGCGATCGGCGTTGCTTTCGGGGCGTTGCTGTTCGGCCGCGCGAGCCAGGACGTATTCCGCGCGATTTGCTACGTCCTGATCGCCCTGGCTGTGATCGTCGGCCTGCCGATCCTCGACGGCGTGCTGCGCCACGGCTGACGCGGCTACATCAATCGAAAGGCGCGGCCGATCGCCTCGGCTCGCTGCGGCGATAGGTTTTTGCACCTCGCGGCGGTGGCGCGGCCGGCTCAGCCTCCTTCAGCGCGCCGATCTTGCGTAAGGCCGCGTCCGCTGCGCGCTCGCCGCTTTCCCAGGCGCCATCGACTGTTCCCCAGAGGGTCTCGTGGGTTGCCTCGCCGGCGAAAAACAGGCTGCCGACCGGCTCGGCCAGGGTCTTGCGCGATGGCTGGCCGCCGGGCACAGCCGCCGACATCGCGCCGCGCACGTAAGGCATCGCGTTCCAACGCGTCGTGCTGGTCAGCTTGATCGCCGATGTCGCATCACTGCCGAACAGCTTCGTCAGCCACTCCGTCGCAAAGGCGACCATCGCCTTCTCGCCTTGCGCGGTGAGATCGCGGCCGAAGGAGCCCGCAACATCAACCACGCACAGCGACGAACCGGCGACATTGGCCAGCAGCATTGCGGTTCGCGTTGCATTGCTTTGCTCGATGAGCATCTCGTCATGGCCTAGGCCCATGGGATTGCCGGGCAGTTGCAGCGCGATGTGATCATAACTGCCGAGGCCGAGGTTCGCCGCGGCGTCGAGCTGGCGCTTGGGAAGGTCGGGCGTGAACTTGATGGCGCCGCCGGCAAGGACATTGCTTGATGCGGTGATAATGGCGGCGCGCGCTACGATCTTGCCGGCGGGCGTCTCCACCGCAACGTCGCGATTGGACCAACCGACCCGCGTAGCGGGTGTCGACAGCGATATCGGCAACTGGCCGCCGAGCTTCGCCATCAGCGTGCCGAGCCCCTGCCGACAGCCGAGCACGGCAGTGCGGTCTTGCGCGCGCGCCTTGTCGAACGCGGAAAGCTCTTTCAGATCCTTGCCCGTCGCGTTCGGGCCAAGCATGAATTCCACTGTTCCGGACCAGTCGCCGAGATCCTTTGGCAGTACCGAGGCACAGGACACATCGAACCTGCCGCGTGCGGCATCATCGATGGCCCGATTGGCGCGCACCAACGCGGCGAGAAATTCCTCCGTTTCGCCCGCGCGGGCGAAGCGACGGCCAATGCGAATCTTTTGGCCAAGCGAGGCAGACGTGACATCAAGGCCCGCGTCGCGGGCCAATTTGATGAGCGGATTGGTCTCGGGATTATGGATCCAGCGCGCGCCCCGGTCGAACGGCACATCGAAGGTTGTTACATCGGTGGCGCAGCGACCGCCGATCTGGCTCGTTGCTTCGACCACGATGACCTTGCGATTAGCGGCCAAGACGCGTCGTGCCGCAGCAATGCCGGCCGCACCCGCGCCGATCACGACAATATCGGCCTCTCTCGGCGCAGGTGCCGCGGCCCGCGGGGGCGCGGCGAAAACGGGCGTTGCCGCAAGGGCCGCGGACGCCGAAAGAAAGCCGCGGCGCGTCATCGTCATGGTATGGTTTCCGAAACTTTGAGATCGCGAGAACGTGAGGCGAACTTGCCGCATCTCCTCCTGCGCGGCAACCCGTCATGGTGAATCAATCATGATTGATCCAGCTCGCCTCGTGAACGAAATTGCAACGGCCGTTTGTCATGATATGAGAAGGGAAAAAGGCGGCCGGCAAGGCCGCTCGGGGGGATCCTCATGGGCGTCATGCTCGATACCATCGGCAAGCTGATCGCCGGTTACCTGCAGACCGAGTTGCCCGGCTATGAGCCGTTTACGCCGAGCGACCCGGAATATCTGCGCGGCGTGATCGCACCCGGCGACGTGCTGCTGGTCGAAGGCAATAACCGCGTTTCCGGCATCATCAAGTACCTGACCCAGTCCACCTGGTCGCATGCCGCGCTTTATGTCGGCCCGGTCGACGGTGCCGCGGAGCCCGATGGCGAACCGCACGTGCTGATCGAGGCCAATGTCGGCGAGGGCGTCGTATCGGCGCCGCTGTCCAAGTACTATTCGTATCACACGAGAATTTGCCGGCCGGTCGGTCTGTCCTTCGAGGACCGCAACACCGTGTGCCGTTATGCCATCAACCGGATCGGCTTCGGCTACGACACCAAGAATATCCTCGACCTGATGCGGTATTTGATTCCGCTGCCGGTGCCGCAGCGCTGGCGGCGGCGCTTGATCGCGTTCGGCTCGGGCGATCCCACAAAGATGATTTGCTCGGCGCTGATCGCGCAGGCTTTCGACGCCGTGCGCTATCCGATCCTGCCCAAGATCACGCGCGCAGGCTCGCGGCAGGCTCGACGCGAGATCCTGCATATTCGCGATTCCTCGCTCTACATGCCGCGCGACTTCGACATCTCGCCCTATTTCGAAGTCGTCAAACCCACGATCGTGCACGGCTTCGACTACACGGCCCTGCACTGGGCGGACAAGCAGAAGCCGCTCCCGGAGGTAGCGGGCGAGTTCAGTGTGTTTCAGGAAGCGGTCGACTCGCCGTCGCTTGTTCCTGAAGAGACTGACGCGCAGGCGCCGCTTACGCCTGAAGAAGTGACGCCGGCGGACGAGGCGCGCACACTGGTGGAGCGCATCGCCGTGGACGAACATTTCCTGCGCAGCGAACATGTCGAGCTCCGGCGGCCGGAGCGGCGCGGCGAGGGCGGCGCGATCGCGGCTTAGTGTCTCCGACGCGCGATCCGTCATCCCTGCGCAAACGGCTTCGCCGTTTGTCGCTGGAGGCGCGAGCCAACGGGTCCGCGCGAAGCGCGGCCTGATGACGGGCTCCACGAGCCTCGAAGGATGAGGGGGATAGTCCGAATGCAGGACGCGACCTGATCGCGCCTACCTGTCCGACCGCCCGATCACCGCCATCAGCTCCGCAATCTTCTGGCGCTGGTCTGCCTTGTCGCCGCTGGCAATGGCGTGCTCGACGCAATGCGCGACGTGGTCGCGCAAGACCTCTTCCTCAACCCGGCGCAAGGCGGCGCGCACCGCTGCGATCTGGGTGACGATGTCGATGCAGTAGCGGTCCTCTTCAACCATTTTTGAGAGGCCGCGAACCTGGCCCTCGATCCGGCTCAGGCGTTTCTGCACGGATGCCTTGATGTCGTTTCGCATGTCGCTTATATACCCCTACCGGGTATGGGTTGCAAGAGATCGGAGGATTCAGATGGCGAAGATGGCGGATACGCATTCGGATCACGAGGCTCATTCAGGCTACGCTGCCAAAGCCCCCGCTCCGACTGCGAAATCCGCTTGCTGCGGCGGCCACGCCGATCACGCCGCCCACGGGCATCGTCATGAAGCCCAAACCGTCCGCGATCCCGTCTGCGGCATGAGCGTCGATCCGGCGACGTCCAAGCACCGCTTCGACTATCGCGGCGAAACTTTCCATTTCTGCTCCGCCGGCTGCCGTACCAAGTTCGCGGCCGATCCGGCAAAATACCTCGACAAGACGAAGCCGGAACCCGAAATGCCCGCCGGCACGATCTACACCTGCCCGATGCATCCGGAGGTGCGGCAGGTTGGACCCGGCACCTGCCCGATCTGCGGCATGGCGCTCGAGCCCGAGGTCGCGAGCCTGGAGACCGGCCCCAATCCCGAGCTCATCGACATGACGCGGCGCTTCTGGATCGGACTCGCGTTGTCGGCGCCCGTAGTGGTTCTTGAAATGGGCGGCCATCTTGTCGGCGGCCACGGCCTCATTGACCAGACCCTCTCCAACTGGATCCAATCCGTTCTCGCAACGCCCGTCGTGCTGTGGGCGGGCTGGCCGTTCTTCGTTCGCGGTTGGCAATCCATCGTCACGCGCAACCTCAACATGTTCACGTTGATCGCGATGGGCACCGGTGTGGCCTATCTCTATAGCCTTGCCGGCACGCTTGCGCCGCAAATCTTCCCCGCCACGTTCCGTGGACATGATGGCGCGGTCGCGGTCTATTTCGAGGCAGCCTCCGTCATCACCGTCCTCGTTCTGCTCGGGCAGGTGCTGGAATTGCGCGCGCGCGAAGCGACATCGGGAGCAATCAAGGCGCTGCTTCAGCTCGCGCCAAAGACCGCTCGGAAGATCGGCGAGGACGGCGTCGACCATGAGGTCGCGATCGATACGCTTCAGGTCGGCGACAGATTGCGGGTCCGTCCCGGCGAAAAAGTGCCGGTCGACGGCATCATTCTCGAAGGCCGCTCGGCGCTCGACGAATCGCTCGTAACAGGCGAATCGATGCCGGTCACCAAGGACGTCGGTACCAAGGTGATTGCCGGCACGCTCAATCAATCCGGCGGCTTCGTGATGCGCGCCGAAAAGGTCGGCCGCGACACGCTGCTTTCGCAGATCGTCAAGATGGTCGCGGACGCGCAGCGCTCGCGTGCGCCGATCCAGCGGCTCGCCGACCAGGTGGCAAGCTGGTTCGTGCCGACGGTGATCGCCGTCGCGATTCTCGCCTTTGCCGCCTGGAGCTGGTTCGGGCCCGATCCGAAGATGGCGTTCGGCCTGGTGGCGGCCGTGAGCGTGCTGATCATTGCCTGTCCCTGCGCACTGGGATTGGCCACACCGATGTCGATCATGGTGGGCGTCGGCCGCGGCGCTCAGGCGGGCGTGCTGATCAAGAACGCGGAGTCGCTCGAGCGTATGGAGAAGGTCGACACGCTGGTGGTCGACAAGACCGGCACGCTGACAGAAGGAAAGCCGAAGGTGGTTGCCATCGTCCCGGCTGCCGGATTTGAGGAGGACCAGCTCTTGCAGCTTGCGGCAAGCGTCGAGCGCGCCAGCGAGCACCCGCTGGCGGATGCCATCGCGCGCTCGGCCGGGGAACGCAAACTCGAGCTGAAGCCGGTCGAGGAGTTCGATTCCCCGACCGGCAAGGGCGCGACCGGGAAGGTCGACGGCAAATCCATCGTGCTCGGCAATACCAACTATCTCGGCTCGCTCGGCATCGAAACGGCTGCGCTCGCCGGCGAGGCGGAGCGTCTGCGCCAGGACGGCGCGACCGTGATCAACATGAGCGTCGACGGCAAGCTCGCCGGATTGTTTGCGATCGCTGATCCGGTCAAAGCCTCGACGCCGGAGGCGTTGAAGGAGCTTGGCGGTGAGGGCATCCGCGTGATCATGCTGACCGGCGACAACCGCACCACCGCGACGGCGGTCGCGCGCAAGCTCGGACTGTCCGAAGTCGAGGCTGAGGTGCTGCCCGATCAGAAGAGCGCGGTGGTGGCCAGATTGCGCGATGCCGGCCGCATCGTCGCGATGGCCGGCGACGGCGTCAACGACGCGCCGGCGCTTGCCGCCGCGGAAGTGGGCATCGCCATGGGGACCGGAACCGATGTGGCGATGGAAAGCGCCGGCGTCACGCTGCTGAAGGGCGATCTTGGCGGCATCGTGCGCGCGCGCAAATTGTCGCAGGCCACCATGAGCAATATCCGCCAGAACTTGTTCTTCGCCTTCATCTACAACGCCGCCGGCATCCCGATCGCCGCGGGCATCCTCTATCCCGCCTTCGGCATCCTGCTGTCGCCGATCATCGCGGCGGCCGCGATGGCGCTCTCGTCCGTGAGCGTCGTCGGGAATGCGTTGCGGCTGCGGGCCGTGAAGCTGTAGCTGTTCTCTGGTCCACGTCGGGCTTTCGCGAATACAATCTGGCGAGCGTCGGGCAGGGCGCCTGGAAGGCGGAGCTGCTGATCTAGAGCCTCGTTCCAGCGACATCGGCAATTTTCCGAGGGAATCTTCGAACTGCCTATGCCGTCATTCCGGGGCGATGAAGCACCGAACTATGGTACGCAATTGCGCACCTGAGGATCTCGAGATTCCGGTTCGCCTCTTCAAGGCGCCCCGGAATGACGGCGTAGGGACAAGTAGGCGCATTCTCGCGACGCCTTTCGCCCGAGTCGTGCATCACGGTCACCCTCCCTAGAGAACAGAGGGCGCAGGGAAGGCCGGGTGGCCGCTGCACCCGGGGCCTCCGCGCAAAAAAAACTTGCGCGAAGCGCGCGTTGACCACAGGTACAGGCGGTGATCACACCGGCCTTCCCCGCGCGAGTGGTTTACGGCTTANTTCGTGCTCTTCCCGGTGAACCAGGCTTGATTGCCACCGTCGCCGTGCGGATCATCACGTCCGCAAGACTTGGCGCCTGCATGGGCGCGCCAGAACCACACGACTTCACCGTCCGCGATCATGCCGCTCGTCTGTCGGCATTCTCGCGTCCACCGCAGCCCGCCTCGCGTTCGTGACGATCGCGATGCGCCCCTCTGTCATCGA
>NZ_AWZU01000068.1 GCF_000472385.1 Bradyrhizobium sp. ARR65 | reverse complement strand
TCGCTCGATTTCTCGCCATCGTTGCGCAGCATAGCGCGCCTCGCCTCTACTCCTACGGCAACTACGAGCGAGCCGTTATCGCGCGCATGCGACGAAAAGCTCGGCGTAAGAAGCCCATTGACGCCATTTTGGCTGCGCTGACGAATGTACTCACGATCATCTACCCGCATTTCTACTTTCCAGCCTACTCGAACGGCCTCAAGGAAACGGCAGGCTGCCTCGGCTACCGCTGGACTGAGCCAGACGCCTCCGGCATTGAGAGCGTCGTTTGGCGCAAGAACTGGGAAAAGANCGGCGACGCTTTATGGAAAGCCAAGCTGATCGAATACAATCTTGCCGTCTGTTCGTCGTACTGCCTGCTTAGCTCATCAATACGTTTCTGAATGTCGTAGGAGCTAACGTCGTCGCCGCTAAGTCCAACATAGAGGATTGGTCAGTACGCGCCCCGCCGCGATGGACGGAACGATGCCAGACGAGTCGCGGGAGACCCTCCCGCCCATCGCGTCGACCTTGTCAAGCAGTCCCTGTAAGTCGTCGATTGTATGGTTTAGCTGCGAAGTGGTCTGCTGGTCTATCGGCGTAAGTCATCTTCCAAACGTGCCGCTTACGTTGCCCACAGCACTCAGCATAGTTGTCGCGTAGCCGACTGCTTGCGAGAGCAGCGGGAAAGATGTTTGCAAGTGAAGACTTGAACTGCAAGTCCCACGCCGCAACCGCAGTCTTCCATTCGTCCTTAAACTCGCGCGCCTTTGAAATCCGTGAGTCGTCAATCACGATCCCAAGGTCTTGGGCCGCTCGCTTTTGAGCGTCGAACTGGCTTGCGCCTTCCTTCAGGAACGGAATCCAGTCTCGCGACAAGCCGACAATGGATGCTATGCGCTCTTGAACCGCTGGCGTCGCACCCTGCATCAGTTGCATGATGTCGGCAAGCGCGGTTTTTGTACCGATAAGCTGCCCGTTGTTGTCCTTGATGGATATCCCGTTAGCTCTAACAGCCTGCCGAAGGTCGTTGCTCCCTGCGACGCGGCAACAAGGTCTTGCGTTATCCTACCGAAGGCCTGCGTAAAATTCTCTTCGCTGACGCTCTTTGAGATGGCGGCGTATAGCGTCTGTTGATATTCGTTCGTCGACATGCTGGCGACCGCCGTATGATCGGCGATATCGACTAGCGCCTGAGATTGCTTGCCGGCAAACTCAACGAAGGCGCGCATTCCCGCCAGCAAACCGGCGGTCGCGACTCCAACGCCAGCGAGGCCGACACCAAATCAGAAAACGCAATCTGCATGCTTTGTCAGAGCTAGATGAGAACGCGTCGCCGAGTGCGTTTACAAAATCTGTCGTGCTATCGATACCTTCTCCGGTTGCGGATATTGTAATTCTGCGAACAATGTCGCCGTCAGCCATGCTGAAAGTTCCCCGATAAGTATTGAGTTCATATATGCATTCGAAATTGTTTTGTTGGAGAAATGAATTTCGTGTACAAGCCGCGCCGAGTTCAACGCAGTGGAGTCCTTATGGCAAAGAAGGCAAAGAAGATCGTTCGTCGCGAGTACACCAAGGCGGACGTAAAAGAGCTTCGTACTCACTCGAAGGCAAGAACGCCTGTTGCAAAGATCGCGAAGCTTATGAAAAGAACCGTGCCATCTTTGCGCAACAAGGCGGTTCAACTCGGCATCCCGCTAGGGCATCGGCGTTAGCATTGCGACATTTTGCCCTTGGCCATCCGATTGCTTGGGGGTTGTGCGGGCGAATACTCCTTTTGATGCCTGTTACTCCGAAAGAGCGGCCGGCTTTTGATCATGTTACTTGGTTCCAGCAATCAAAATCCCGCAGCGGCGCGGATCGCGATTGAGGGGAGCATCGTGCGTCGTTCTCATTTCAATGAATGCGGGTGCAACTCAGTCCTGTCGTGCCATCGTTCTTGGTATGCTCGAACTCTTCGAGCCGGTTCTTGCCTTGCACAACGGCCGCTTGTTTCACTTCAGGGCCGATTCTGAACTCGGCTGCGGCTCTGAGATCTCGGGCTGGGCGGCATCGCTGACCAATGAACCGCAGGAGGTGAGAGCGAGCTCACAATCGTCCTCGAAAAAAGATGACGTATCGCCACTGTTTCAACGGCTCGGCGCTTTCCGGGGAGGGTGCCGAATTGCCGTATCAGCGGCTGGAACTGCCACCAATGCAGCCGGTTGCAATTTATTATGAACAACAGGCTCTACCCGCTGGTGCTGGAGCACCGGCTTCCAAGCTGGGCCCGATACTGCATCTCAGCGTGCATCATGGTCGTGTGCGCCGTGCCCCAGATGGCGCTGCAGATGCAGACCGGAGCGCCAGGATACTTCCTGCTGCTGCCAGGCGTCTTTCTGTCGGGCCTGATCTTCGATCGCGGCTCCGGCATTTTTGCTGCCTTGATGGCCGTCTGCGTGGTGGCCTACATCAGCTACGCGGCTGGGTTCGGCCTCAATTATCTTGCCACAAACGTTCTTTTCGCGATCACGGCTGCGGGGACGGCGACCGTCGCCGAATTGCAACGCGCGGAGCTCAGGCGCGTCATGTTGGCGGATAAAACCAAGACTTTGCTGCTGCAGGAGATGGCGCACCGGACGAAGAACAATCTCGCAATCCTCGGCGGGATGATCCGGCTGGAGGCAAGGCACGGCGGGCCGGAGGTCGCGGCGGCGCTGGAGGCAACTGCACGCAGGTTGCAGGTGATGGCGGAGGTCTACGATCATCTCTCGCTCAAGCAGGACTCGCGCTCGGTCAATATGCGCTATTTTTTGAACGACGTCGTGGAGAAGGTCTTTCAGTCCCTGGCTCCATCCGGGCCGGTCGCCTTCCAGGTGATGTGCGAGGAAGACATCTACCTTTCGAATAATCACGCGCTCGCGATAGGCATCATAACGAACGAACTCGTCACGAACTCGCTGAAGTATGCATTTTCCGGCGACGCGCCGGGCCACATCGTAGTCGCGTTCTCGAGCGGAGACGGAGTCGAGTTGTCGGTCACTGACAACGGTACGGGGCTTTCGGCCGCAGCCGAGCCCGGCGGATTGGGATCGCGGATCGTCCAGCTCCTCGCCCAGCAGCTCGAAGGCGAAATCACCTACGAACGGCTCGATCCGGGTCTGCGCGTCCGAGTGCGGGCTAATCCCCGCTAGCGCGATCTGGCCATTTTGCCGAGATACGACCGGTTCTCCCCCTCAGCTTCGTGCGCGTCTTCGGGACTGCTCCGAGGCCGACCCGGACAGCAGGAATGGATTGGCTCCCAGCCGATTGTCGTTCGAGCTCGCCCGCGCGCGCCAGATGGCTAAGAGCTGGATTCCGCCTCGCGTTCGAGCACGATTTTGGTTCGCCGCCGAAGAGGGGAGCCTCTGTCTGCAGTCCGGCCCGACGGCACCGGCACGGCCCGGCGCCGCGCGGGACCTTCTCGAAAGCTTGACCAACTGAAGGTGACCTGTTCAGTGTGATCTGCGAACGTGAGGCGTACCGTGGAGCCGCATAATTTCGATCCGTTCGATCCAAGTTGGCGGCAGGCATATGACGCCATACTGCAACGGCAGCACATGGGACAAGTCGGGCAGGGGAGTTTGAGCAGCATTTGGGCGAGGCGCGCTCAGCCGATGCTGTTGTAATCGCAGAAGCCCTGTCAGCTCTGAACGCCGTTATGGTCTGCTGGTCGCTGGTGGCGATCGTCTGAACGGCCGCGTGCCTACCACGACCGCGTGCCGCTGGGTTTGTTCGGCATTACGAGGCAGAACTTCAATAAATCCGTATGCGCCTGGATCAGGGGCCGTAGCAGAAAGCGGCACGCAGCGAACTGTGCTTGCCGCTTCCTGCGATGCTCGCTTATGACCGAGCGGGCGCCATTATCCTCAATCGACGCAGGCGCCCATATATCGTGGCCCTTCGCGTGCTGGAGCGAGGGCCTTTAGTTAAACTTGTAGGAGGCCTGCAGGAACGTGCCCCACCGTTCCATGCTATACTTCGAGTCGCGAGGGTAATGAGTGATAGGGCTTCCATTGTCGCGGCTGTCCTCGATCCCTCTTGGAGCCCACATCGCCCAATAGCGGGCACCGACGCCGACGCTGAAATTGTTGGTGACAAAGTAGGATAAGACGCCTTCTAGCTGCACACCACCGCCGCCAGTCGCGCGCTGATCATCGAAGGTCGTCGCATCGCGCAAAAGATGGTTGTCGCGCCCTTGGAAATCCGTCCACGGCAGGTAAGCAACATCCGCGCTTAGGCGCCAACGATCGAGCAACATGGTCTCAGCGCTGAGGCCGATGCGCAGCGCATTCCAATCGGTGTCTTGGCTGCCCATTATTCTTTTATCACCCGGTCTCAGACATGAATAATTGGGGAGGGCCAGCTGAATGCAGCCTGTAGAGTCAGATTTCTGGCCGTAATAGCTCCAGCCCACAAACGCGCCGACCTTGTAGGTGCCGCGCAAAAACTCGTATCCGGCATCGGCCGTGTAGTATGTGAAACGGCCGTTTGCCTGACCCGATCCCGTCAAATGATAAGAAGCGCTCGGAAGATTCTCCCTGTCCAGCAAGCCCCAATCTTCGTCGTTCATGATTCCATTGTTGAAACGTCCGAATCCGATGTTACCTTTCAGGAAAACCCCCCAGGGGCTGTCGATACGTTCAAACAGCTCACCAGAAATCCCATCCAACTTGTGATAGGTGAGCCTCGACACAAGGCTGCTTGGATCGCTGCTTGGATCGGACCTGGGATAGTCCCATTGAAATCGTCCTCGGCTCAGCCACACCCGTGTGCCGCTTTCCAGCGACCACCCTTGAGCGAGGGCAATCGCCGGTGGCCCAAAGCTAAGCGGCGGACCGGACCATTCCGGCATCCATGGGCCAGCATCAAAATGGTAGTTCAGGCCCACCTTCCCGATGTGGTAGCTGCTGGACAGGCTAGTGACGTTGGCTGGGATCACCAGCATCGGCGGATACTGAATGGTCGGAGGCGTCGCGACACTTGGTCCACCAAACCCCAAATAGTCGTACTCGAATTTGACGGACCAAGCCGGCGTAAGCGCTTGCTCGACACCCACGCCGATTGTGCCACCGAAACGACCATAGTCGAAATGGGTGGCAGTCGGTGAGAGCGTGTCATGAAACTCGTAGTTATTGACGACATCTCCGGCATTGTGTTGCCAGGCAACGCCGGCCTTGAGATAGGCTAGCGTGTGGCCGTGCGGGCCAAAGGCATAGCCCAGCCGACCGGTCCCGGTCACGAAGACGTCTGGACCGGCTTTGCAATTTGCGCTCACGACATTGCCGGAGACGGCAAGACAGGTGTTTGTACCGTCGGAGATAGCGCTACTGCCATCCAATTCGACTCCAAAAACCCAGCGCTCCCTCTGCCAATTGTAGCCGATCTGTCCTCCGGCCACGAACACAGGGGTGTCGACGACGTCACCATAAATCGACGGTCCATAGGGGTCAGTGAACGATGTACGGCCATAGCCGCCGCCGAAGTGCCCCCCGAGGTATCCCCCGGTCCAGCTCCATAGTGCTGACGGAGCTTTTGCTGTCGGTCCGAGATCCGCCGAATGGCCGGCACCGCTTGTAACGAGCGCAGCTGTTGCAGCTACCCAAAAAGGAAGTTTAGATCGCATATCACCTCACGAACACAGAAGGCGCACGCCATCTTGCACAAAGGCGAATGATCCGACTTTGCCGGCGCGGCTTCATGGGGCTTGTGCTGTGCAGGACTTAGGCCAGTCGCCGCGACCTGCATTTGCCGCGGGTTTTCGATCGAAATGTCGTATTCGCAACAAGGCCGGTGGACTTCAAGCAAGCTGCGCGTCTGAGCTTAGACACAGAGCAGATTGAATTGCTGAGCACTCTTGTGAGTCACTTCGTCTCTTCGCCTCGATCGGAGCTAAGCGGCGCAGAGTGGATCACCGATTTCATCCCTTGAGGAGGTCGGCGTTACTTCTGTATCCTTATGAGCTCTATCAAGTTTTCGAGTCCGAAATCGGTGAACGCGGCTCAGGATCGACGGGTCGCGACCATCCACAGGCGGGATCGGAGCTGGCGCGATTTCGCCGACTCACGCTAAGCAATCCTCTTCCAAGCTAATGCGAGAAGAAGAACATGATTGCTGCTGCGCGGGAACTCCCCACCTCAGGCTACGCACTGGAAGTGGATGGTCGGTTCAAAGCCGAGTTCACGACCAGGGATGGAGCAAGAGCAGGGGCCGTAGAGCTGAAGAAACGTTTCCCCGTGCTCCGGGTCAGAATCTACGACGCGCAGACGGGGGCGCGTGAAGAGGTATAGTTGCAATTTGCTTGATCAGGCGCGTGCGGCACAAGCCGCACCGGGCTCTCGTTGAACCGAGCCGCGTGGCGTCTCGGCCTCCGGCTTCGATCCCTCGCGCGTAGTAAGATAATAATGTGTCCCTCGCCGGAGGCACTCGGTCCCGGGTCCCGGCGCGTTCCGCGCCGGCGCGGTGCTGACCCTCCTCCGGGTGCCTTGTTAGCCGGTCTTAAGGACTGCAGTCGGTCCCGCGTCCCGCCCAAGAGCGGCGCTGTGCTGACGCTCCTGCGGCTGCCCTTTTGCTACGTCTTGCCTTAGGCGGGGCTCTCTGCTTGCGCTGCATTAATACACTTCGCTCGCTGCTTCAGATGCAGGTGATTCAAATTCGCGGGCGATAATGGCTGGCAGCTCGAACCGTCGAAGCTGAGCCAAGAGTGAGAGGAGTGCGCCGCTTCGCCACGGATCACGATCGAACCCGCTGCCAAAGCCGTCGAGGTATTGGAGCGTCTGTCGTTCCCGGCGGCAACCGCCCGCGGGCTCACGACACTCTGGCCGGTACTAGCCGCTAAATCCGTGTGCAAGGATCACCTCTCTGCCGAGATCGTGCGGCAGCTCAATCTTTATCGCGACCACCTCAATAAGCTGTTCGGCACGGTCAACGAGCCGGTTATTCCCAACAGCCCGGAAGGCAAGCCTTGGCGCATCACAACGCGGCAATTCCGTCGAACGAACGCCTGGCATATAGCCAACCGTCCCTTCGGCACGATCGCCGGTATGATCCAGTATAAGCACGCCTCCCTCGCTGCATTCGAGGACTATGCGGGGTCAAGCAGATCCGGCTTCCGTGCCGGGGTCGAGGAACCAACGAAGCCTGGGCCAACTCGAGGATCTGCTGACCTATTTCGATGAGCGTCAAGCTGGAGCAGCGGTTTCCGGCCCAGCGGTGCCGCGCATATCAAAGGCACTTGATGCTGCGGCGGCAGAATTTGATCCCCTTCCAGTCATGATTGCAGATCGCGCGCGGCTTCGCACGATGCTCGCCAGTCTCGCGCGCACATTGCACGTCAGGGTGCTCGCCGATTGCTTCTTCGATCCCGGACCGTCCTATGCCTGAAGCACGCAACCAGCGCCGACAACAAGACGCCGCTGACGGCGCTTTGCGAACCAACAGTTGTCCAAACGCCTGCATCACCGCCAGGCGCCGGCCGACATGGGCGCGTTCCGCAGATGAGGCGAGAGCCGTCCTCAAAGAGAAGCGGTTGTCCTCGCTACAGCGCTCCGCTCTGCAACAGGATCTCGCGCGCATCGAGGCTGTCCTCCATGATATCGACTGCAGCACCTGACGTCAGAACTCCAGGCCTCGTGTTGTAACCGCGCCGGATCGCTCTCGTCGGCGTCCGTCCCGGCATAGTCGGAGCGCGCGATGCCCCGCACGGCCGCGCAACGGCTGATCGCCGTCCTCCGCTGTCGCTTCAGCTCTGCGAGTGCGCGGTCGCGCTTTCGGGCATCGCAGGTGGCTGCTCCGCTGCCGGGGACGGACCCCGGCCGAACGTGAGCACCCATCATGATGAGACAGCACAGAACCAAAGACGGCCGCCCTGTTGGGCGGCGGGAGAGGACGAGGAGGGCCGGAATTGGGCGGGCCGGTTGAGGGAGTGAGAGAGGCTTGCTCCGCCGGCCGCGGAGATTCTCCCATGTCCCAAACCTCGAGTTCGGCGGCGCGCGCCGATGTCTACACCCGCATCACCGCCGAGATCGTCGCCGCGATCGAAGCTGGCGCCGGCGAATGGCGCATGCCCTGGCATCACGACGGCACCGCCATCACCCGCCCTCAGAACATCTCATCAGGCAATCGATACCGTGGGGTCAACGTGCTCGCACTCTGGATTGCTGCGCAAGCTCATGGTTACGCCAACGGCCTCTGGGGAACCTATCGGCAGTGGCTGGCTGTCGGCGCGCAGGTGCGCAAGGGCGAACGAGGAACGACGGTTGTTCTCTGGAAGGAGGAAAAGGCGGCCATCAACGACGATGCAGACGACGGTGACGATGACACTCGTCGCCGCGTCTTTGCACGCGCATTCACGCTGTTCAATGTCGCCCAAGTCGATGGCTACGAACCACAGCTCGTCGAGAAGCTTCCAGAGAGCGATCGCCTCACTCACGTCGGCGAGTTCATCGATGCGCTGAAGATCCCGATCGTCACCGGCAATTACAATGCGCACTACCGCATCGACCTCGACACGATCTTCATGCCGGAATATGCGGCGTTCACGAGCCCAGCCGCCCACGCCGGCACATTAATACATGAGGCAGCTCACGCCACTGGCGCAAAGCACAGGCTCGACCGGAACTTCCAGGAACGGTTCAAGCGCGATTGGCTGCCGATCGAAGAGGCAACCGCCGAATTGACCGCTTCATTCATTCTGGCGGATTTAGCGGTCGCCCATCATCCCAGGCCCGATCACGCGGCGTACGTGGCATCGTGGTTGCGCCTCCTCAAGGACGACCCTCGCGCGATCTTCACCGCCGCCAGCAAGGCTCAACAGGCGGCTGATTGGATGCACGCCCAGCAGCCTCGAACCGAGGAGATGGCCGCATGATCAGCACCATCTCCAACGGGGTAAAATTTCAAAAATGGGCTGGACTGTCAGGATATATTGCCGAACTGTGCGTGGCGTTTTCATGTGCCTCGCTCGGCACCGTGCCGACCGTGCGCCATGCCGACAACATCGGCTCATGGCTCGAGGCGATGCGCGAGGACAACCGGGCCATCGTGCGTGCCGCGAGCCAGGCCAGCAAGGCCGCGGACTACATCCTCGGCTTGCTGCCGGAGAGCCGGCCGTCTGAGGACGAACAGTCAGACGCGCGGAGGGTGGCATGATCCTGCTCACGCAAGGTTTGCGCAAGCGTCTGCTCGCGAACGGTCGCCGTCGCGGCCTCGACCACGTTCCGGTGGTGAAGTTCTTCAATCCACTTGGTGTCGGCACCTGGCTCGCGACCGAGCTCGATGAGGACGGCGATACACTTTTTGGTCTCGCTGATCTCGGCGAACCCGAGCTCGGTTCGTTCAGTCTCGGCGAAATTGAGACTGTTGAGCTTTCATTTGGTTTGAGGATCGAGCGCGATCTCCTGTTCGAGGGCAAGTTCCCGCTGTCGGTGTATGCGTGGGCGGCTCGCAAGGCCCGGCGGATCGTGGTCGATGAACGCTCTCTGCGCATTGCGCTCGCCGCTCTGCAGCGGGAACGAGGGTGAGTGACGTCGCTCCCGTGAAGATCCTTTGACGCTACGCCGTGCAAATGCGCGGCGCAGCTTTTGGGAGCATGGCCCTGCGAACCTTTCGTGGGCGATCCGCACAGCCATCGCGCCGTGCTGTACCCGGAGCTGTAAGCCGGCGGCCTCTACCCGCGTCCCAGCCTTAACAGCCGTGCCTATCGCCCGATCGATTCGGCGCAATCGTGACATCGAGTGCCGGCGCTTCGGTCGGGCCATTTTGTCGGAGGGGCGCAAAAGAGCGAGAGGCGGGCCGGGGAGGGTTTTGGAGCCGTGGCGGAGGAAAGAGAGCGCCGCGCGGCTCGAATAGTCCCGCTCTCCCGAAAGAAATTCCTATGATGGATGTTTTTCCCGGCGCAAACACGTCCGGCTCATGCCGCCTGGCCGCGCATCTTGCCTCTGCCGTCCTCGGCGCGGCCGATCGCCTACTGTTCGCTCTTGAACGCGGTCAGCGTGTCGACGGGGCGTTCCTGCGCACCGAAATGGAAGATGCATTCGGTGACGGAAGCAGTGCCTGGACCTGGAAGTTGGCCTATGAGGCCTGCGAAGCGGCAACGGTCCTGTTCCTGCGTAAGTACGCCCACGCGATGAGGGCCAAGGCGGCGCTACACGCCAGCATGCTTGCGACGCTTACACCAATTGCGACCCTCTTTCCAACGAAGGCGCGCCGTTCCGAACAGAGTGACGCGCTTCAGGAGTTTTCGACACCAGTCCCGCTGGCCTTCGCGGCTAGCGCGGCGGCAGCGATCACGGCCCGGGATCTGGCCCTCGAGCCCTCGGCCGGCGCCAGTTTTCTCGCCAAGGCGCGGATCGTTGTGAACGAATTGACCGCAAGCCGTGCTGATCTCCTCGCCCATGTGCTCCCTGGGCCCATCATCGGCCGCAGGGTCTCGGCGGCATCGGCAGCTAGCGCGCTCGCAACCGATGCTTCGTCCCGGAGTCCAGAGGCCATCCTTGCCGCACTCGCGGAGGGACGAACTATCTTCGCCGAAGGCCTTCAGTTTCGGCGGGTCCGCGTCATGCGCGCCGAGCGCATCGAGCTGTCCGGGCTCGACGACACCATGGGGGACCGTCTCAACGGATACGGCCTCTTCCACGCGATCATCTCCTGGAAGCTGCGTCCGGTCCTGCCGACAGACCCGGGCGGCGCTGATGTCGCGGCCAAGGTGCTGGACCATTACCCGATTGAGCGCGTCTGCGATCGGGAGGCCGTGTGATGCCGCTAGATGCCTCCGAGCTGGCCCAGCGTCTCGCGCGTGATGCCGAGGCGGTATGCCGCCACTATCTCTCAAATGGCCGTCGACAGGGCCGCTATTGGTTGATTGGGGACGTCCGAAATACGCCCGGACGCTCGATGTTTGTCCGATTGAGCAAATCGAACAAAGGACCTGCCGGTAAATGGACCGATGCGGCGACGGGCGAGCATGGCGATTTGCTCGACATCATCAGGGAGAGTTGCGGGCTGGTCGACTTCCACGATGTCGCGGAAGAGGCGCGGCGCTTTCTGATGTTGCCTCGCTCGGAGATTCGGGACTCGCGAGGGACTGCGCGAGGTTTGGTGCAGGGCGGCTTGCAGGAGGCGGCGAGACGACTATTTGCGATGTCTCGGCCTATTGCCGGGACCCTCGCTGAGATGTACTTGCGCAAGCGCGGCATCACCACTGTACATCACGGCGGTGCGTTACGCTTTCATCCACGCTGCTACTACCGGCCCAATGACGAAGCGGCGCTTGAGACCTGGCCGGCATTGATTGCCCGTGTGTCCGATCTGAGCGGCCGCACGACGGGCGTCCACCGGACCTGGCTCGATCCCGACGTCTTTGACTGCGCCGACCTCGGCAAGGCGCCTATTGACACGCCGCGGCGGGCCATGGGGCACCTTCTTGGCAACGCGGTTCGGTTCGGCGGGGTTGACGACGTGCTCGTGGCGGGTGAGGGCATCGAGACCATCCTTTCACTCCGCTGTGTGCTGCCAACCCTGCCGATGGCAGCAGCGCTCTCCGCCAACCATCTCGCTGCACTTCTGCTCCCACCTTCGCTTCGCCGGCTCTATATAGCCCGGGACGACGACCCGGCCGGCGAGTTGGCGCTAGCAACCTTGACTGAACGATCCCTCGCGGCCGGTGTCGAGGCGGTTGCGTTGTCGCCGCGCCTTGGGGATTTCAACGAGGATCTCCGGACCTTCGGCGTCAATGAGCTTAGGGGGGCGTTATCGGGGCAGCTCGCTCCGCAGGACGTCACACGCTTCTTATCCTTGGCGGCCATCGAGAGGGGATAAGGGCCAGCGTCGTTCGGGCACACCCACAATCGATCGTCAAGTGTTGAGGTCCCTTGCCGAATAGGGTCGCACCCCGGCCTTCTAGGGGCGATCGGACGGCAGGCGGTTCGGCCCTGCAACGGCTGCGATTCGGCTATTTTCCGCCGGCGCGCATCCTGCGCCTTTGCATCGCGAAACAAAATAGCCGCCCCTTCGCCATCCTCCGCTCTCGCTTTGGCCCTCCGCGTTGCTTCGGGTGCTGGGCCGACCCGCCCGCCGTCAGAGTGATCGCCACGAAGGCCGCGATGGGCGCGGCCGATCCGGAAGAGGACCTCACCCTATGATGACCGATCACCATGATGCCGCCGAGTTCGAACCGCCGCACGCCTCATCTCCGACCGATCACGTCATCCAGGAGCTCCAGCTCTACGGCTATCATCACTGCGAGGGCGGACCCGATCCAAGGCCGGCCCCTGAAAGTGCCGCCGTCCGAGGTGCCGTCGCCGACATCTTTGATGCCCTAGTCTCGGCGCTCTCCGATACCCACCTTGAACCCGACCTCGAAGATCTGCTCTGGTCGGCGGTTAGCCTGTTTCATCGAGCAGTCGCCCGCATCGAACGCAAGCTCGATGACAATGAACAGGCGCAGCAGAAGAGCCAGCGAGAGCAGAACGGCTCGGAGGTTCGATCAGTCGAGCTGGAACGCCTTACAGCCGAGGGCATCACGCTGATCGAGCGCCGCAACGCTATGGAGCTCTTTCGGGATCAGGCCGCTGAGCGCTTCGAACTTCAGACCGGTTCCCCATGGCGACCCCGTGTCGGATCGATCGTCAATCATCGCACGCTTACCGCCGCGATGATCGACTCGCGAGACTTCCTTGCCGCAAGACGTCGAGCCGACACCGAAGTGATGCTTCCCCCTGGGCCGAAGATTGCGCTCACCGGAGGACTCGATTTCAATGACGTCGCTCTCATCTGGAACCGGCTCGATCAGGTCCATGCGAAGCATCCGGACATGGTGCTCCTGCACGGCGGCTCGCCAAAGGGCGCTGAGCTGATCGCGTCAAAATGGGCGAGCAGCCGGAAAGTCCCGCAGATCGCGTTCAAGCCCGACTGGACTAATCATGCGAAGGCCGCACCGTTCAAGCGCAATGACGCCATGCTCGCCACCATCCCGATCGGGGTCATGCACTTCCCGGGCACCGGGATCCAGGACAACCTCGCCGACAAGGCGAGGAAACTCGGAATCCCGGTCTGGAAATATGCCGACAGCGGCGCGTGAGCGCCGTCATCGATACAGTACCACTGGATCAACGACGCACCATCGCGCGTCTGGCCAACGCTTCATCCCTTCGGACCTCGCGTCAAGCATCAGTCGGAAACCGATCTTCTCGATGAATGTATGTTCGGAGTTGCATCCAAACTATTGATACGTCATGCCTTTGGAAATCCATCATCTCGTGTTGTTTGTACACACATCGTATTATCAACGACACAAGAGAGACCAGTGACAAAACCATTCCCAATGAATGCCTGGTACGCTGTCGCCCGGGATGCCGAGATCAAGCGCGCGCTGTTGGCACGGACGATTTGCGGCAAGCACGTGGTGATGTACCGCAAGGCCAATGGCGAGGTGGCGGCACTGGAAGACGCCTGCTGGCACCGTCTGGTGCCGCTGTCCAAAGGGCGGCTCGAGGGCGACACCGTCGTCTGCGGGTATCATGGCCTGAAATTCAACGCGCAGGGTCGCTGCACATTCATGCCATCGCAGGAGACGATCAATCCTTCGGCTTGCGTACGCGCTTACCCTGCCATCGAGCGCCACCGCTTCATCTGGCTCTGGATGGGCGATCCGGCGGTCGCCGACCCAGCGCTCGTGCCCGACATGCACTGGAATCACGACCCGTCTTGGGTTGGTGACGGCAGAACCATGCATCTGAACTGCGACTACCGCCTGGTCATCGACAATCTCATGGATCTCACCCACGAAACTTTCGTGCACGGCTCGTCGATTGGCAATGGCGCGGTCGCGGAAGCGCCTTTCGACGTCACACATGGTGAGAAAACAGTGACCGTGACCCGCTGGATGCGCGGCATCGAGCCGCCGCCATTCTGGGCCAAGCAGTTGGGCAAACCTGGCCTGGTCGACCGTTGGCAGATCATCCGGTTCGAAAGACCGTGCACAATTGCCATCGATGTCGGCGTGGCGCCCACCGGCACCGGTGCGCCGGACGGCGACCGCTCGCAAGGCGTCAATGGTTTCGTGCTCAATACCATCACGCCAGAGACTGAGAAAACGTGCCACTATTTTTGGGCTTTCGTGCGCAACTATCGGCTGGCTGAGCGGCGCATCACTGCCGAGATCCGCGAAGGTATCTCCGCAATTTTTAAGGAGGACGAGCTAATTCTCGAAGCCCAGCAGCGGGCCATCGCCGACAACCCGGAGCGCGTGTTCTACAACCTCAACATTGATGCCGGTGCGATGTGGGCGCGGCGCCTGATCGACCGCATGGTGGCAAAGGAAACTCCACCGCCAGTGCGCGAGGCCGCGGAATAGAGCTTGGCCGAGCGCGACATCGACTGCGCAGACATCGGATCTCCCAGTTACGCAGGCCGTGGCGCGCAGCTCACTCTGCGCTTCACGGCCAGCCTGCGGCGGCGCGAACGCACTTGCGAACTGCAGCCCATCCCTCGGGCGAGGCGGGCGCCGAAGCTATCATTCGTGCGCAATATTCGCTTTTCAAAATCCGCGGTTCGCAAACCGGCCCCATCTCAATCCGTGACCAGCCATGGCGCTGATCAATGCGACCCAACAAAGCAAGGAAATGTCATGCGATTCATCAAAACTTGGACCGCGGCCACGCTGCTCGCGACACGCGATCTTACTCCAACCATTCGTGAATTC
Source organism: Bradyrhizobium sp. ARR65 (assembly GCF_000472385.1). Classification (GTDB taxonomy): domain Bacteria; phylum Pseudomonadota; class Alphaproteobacteria; order Rhizobiales; family Xanthobacteraceae; genus Bradyrhizobium. The sequence continues at coordinate 17,139 of NZ_AWZU01000068.1, read as the reverse complement.
CTGATCAGGCCCGACGATTTTGAGGCAGTCCCCTATCCGGTCGGCAGCCATATCGATATCGCAATGACGATCGACGGGCGTCCAGAGACGCGCTCGTATTCACTGGTGGGCGAGACCGATCCTCGTGGTCTTAGGATCGCAGTGCGCCGTTCTGAAGAATCCCGCGGCGGGTCGCGCTACATGTGGTCGCTCCAGCCTGGTGCGCGGCTCGACGTGACGCAGCCCGCGTCACTCGTCTCGATCGACTGGACCCGCAAACATTATTGCCTGATCGCGGGAGGCATAGGCATCACGCCGATCGTCGGCACGGCCCAGGCGCTGGCCCAACGAGGCGCCAATCTTACCCTACACTATGCCATTCGCTCGGTGGGAGATGCCGCATATCTCGAAGACCTCGCCGAACTGCTCGGCGAGCGTCTTGTCGTGTATGCCGGCCAAGACGGCCGGCGGCTCAACCTCTACAACCTGTTCGAATCGTTGCCGCGGGGTGCGCTGACGCTCTTCTGCGGGCCGATGCGGATGCTGGTTGAGGCGCGCCATGCCTGGATCGCCGCAGGCCATCCGCTGCCCGATCTTCGCTACGAGACCTTTGGATCCAGCGGTTCGTTGCCGGCAGAATCTTTTCGGGTGCGGTTGAACAATTCGGACGTAGAATTCGAAGTCCCGCGCGAGCGTACGCTATTGGACGTGCTCAACAACGCCGGCCATGAGGTGATTTACGACTGCAACCGCGGAGAATGCGGCTTGTGCGCTATTGACGTCGTCGAACTCGACGGCGAGATCGACCATCGCGACGTCTTCTTCAGTGACGAACAAAAGGAGAGCAATCAAAAGATCTGCGCCTGCGTATCTCGCGCTCGCGGTACCATCACTGTGGATACACTGCACCGGGCCGATGTCGTCTGAATAGGGTTGGTGCCATTTCCTCCCGAAGGACGGCGTGCTGTGCAGCCCTTCCGGGCCTAACCTAAAAGTCGGTCTAAGATCTTTGTTCCTCGGATAAGAGCGTCCTGGCCCGCCAGCTCAGGCTGGATAGCGACGTCTCGAAGCTCTTGGTCGCATCCCTGAAATCGGCGCGTTCGATGCTCGGCTGGTCGAGTGGCACACCGCTGATGATCGCGAGCTGATCCCAAAGCTTCAAGCGGTCTTCCGCGAACATCGCATACTGCTTACTGAGCGTCTTGAAGCCGGGTGTGGTGGAGCTGGACTAACCTTGGCACGATCTCCGATCGCCTCGCTGTTGGAGGACGCATTTCTATCTTTGCGGCGAGAGACGTCGGGCAGCCTTCCGTCGCGACGAAATAGATCGGATCCGCGGCAGCGGCATCACTAAGCCATCCGCATGTGCAATGAGCCTTCTTCGTTGGATCGGCTTCTGTGGATCCAGCCGCGGTACCTCCATTGCTCTGCTGTTGCTGCTGCGGTGTTGCGGTCGCGGCCGTGGTTGGGTGCCTTTGAGCCGTTGCCCTCCTGTCAGGCTGCTTGCCCACGTCCATACCGGCCTTTTGCTGGCGGATCACGCGCCACAATACGCTCGCTACGCTCGCCGACCTTCACCCGCAATGGCTCGTTCGCGATCTTCTTCCCCTGCCGCCATGCGGCGGCATTCCTCGCGAGGCAACAAGATCGCTCAGCGCCCCATCCTCCGCTGCCGCTGCGGGCCGAAGGGCTGCGGGTCGGTCGCTGCGGCGCTCAGAGATCGCCATCAAGGCCGCGATGGTCGCGGGCTTGAAAACAGCAACAGGAGATCACCATGGCTCAAATTGGTACCTTCACCCGCGCCGAAGATGGCTCGTACACCGGCATCATCAAGACGCTCTCGCTCAATATTAAGGCGCGTTTTCTTCCCGCCGAACCCTCCGAGAACGAGAAGGCTCCGAGCCTGCGTGTGATGGCCCGCGACGTCGAGATAGGTGCCGCGTGGCAGCGATCCTCCAAGGACAACACTGTCTATCACTCCGTCAAGCTCGACGACCCATCCTTCCCGGCGCCAATCTACGCCAACCTCGTAGCGGTCGATGACGGGTACGCACTCGTCTGGTCGCGCTGACCTCGGCTTGCGGCGCCTCACCTCGCGCGGGGCGCCGCGGCTTCTCTCCACGGGATCTTGCGGTGTTCCGCCGCCGAGCATGAGCCAAAAAAACCTGCGTTTAGAGCGCGCCACTCCGCACAACGCTCTGCTCCGCAGTCGGCGCGATGCGATGCACCACATAAGGCCGAGATCGGTGCGGGCTGGTCCCAAGCGCTTCGAGCAGGGCCGCAAGTACCTTTCGCCCAAGCTCGATGACCCCTCGTTCGACGCGCCGATCTACGCCAACTTGTTCGAGGACGAATGTGGCTCTCCTCTGGTCGCGGTCCCGCAAAAACGCCAAGTGAGCCGCGCCTGGCAAGCCCCGGCCGCCAAACCAGCCGGGGCTTGGAGCGGCTCTGGCTCCTCAATCAGCGCTGTCAATCTCATCAAGTTAGCTGAAGCGGCGTAACCCCTACGCCTTGATCAGCAAGAGCTGCTACAAGAAGGAGTCACTTCTTCTTCTTCTTGGCCTTTTTCGCGGGGGATTTTTTTGCCTTTTTCGCTTTCTTAGCCATATGCCCTCTCAGTTCGCTTAGTCGATGGACACGCCGGATCGGCATGCAAGGCGATCGTAACATAGAATCGACGTTTTCGACATCGACGTGTATCGTTAAGCCGTTGAGGTCAGAGATTTCTCGCGTCATGACGCGAGGAGGTCGCGGCCAAGAGAACAAGTAGTGACCGGCGTTCTTCTCTTGCCCCATTTGGTCCGAACGTTTCGTGCTGGCAAACTTGTCTGTGGGGGGCCATTGAATTCTTCTGTCTGTTCTTCGTGTGGTCCCAGTGAGAAAAGGACGTCCTTCGATCCCGCCGATTATGATGGGGTTGACTGGGCGTGGGAGTTCTTACGGCTAAATCAGGACTATATCGCGGATTGGCGAAGGTCCGTGCCGCGAAACCAGCCATGCATCAGGCTCAGTGATGGGACGCAGCTGTTGCGCCTTCGCCGCCGTTTTCCCCGTGCTGAAAAATGGGGCCTCTACAGTTTCGCCGATCCTCGGCTCTGCCCCCATAAGGCTCCGGTGTTCTGGCACACAAGCGCGTTCAAGCGGGTTGTGCGGTTGGCTGCAAGGGCGCCGAAGCAGATGGGTGCGGCGCGCACGCTTGCTGATTTTAACGTCCAGCGAAGGGCAGTCATCGGGGTCGATGGCCACCCGCTGGTGCTCCTCAAGGGGAGGGGCTTGCAAATTCCGGTTGAAATCGGTGGCCTTGCCGTGCTGACCGCGCCATTTGCGCCGGTCTTCGAGTTGCATGGTCTTACGGATCTTTCAGGCCAAACCGAGTTGCTCAGGGACCTGCAGCGCTTCACAGGAGAACATGCTACGACGACTCAAAGGCCGCGGTTTACGAATGACGAGCGGCTGCGGCTTCGCCATGCCCTTATCGCGCTTCAGGCGAGCCTGAACGGCAAAACCTACCGCCAGATCGCGATCAATATCTTTGGAGAGAAAAAAGTTGCTGAGGAGTGGCAGGGTCCCAGCCAGTTCTTAAAAGACCGAACCCGCCGGCTCGTCAGCAAAGGGAACGAATTGATGAAGGGCGGCTATCGCGACTTGTTAGATTAATCCGGGGTTCTCTGACTTGACGTTATCATAGTAGACAAACGTACTGATTTCTCTCCTTCCGCAGCGATTTTCGGGGAACAGATTCATGCTGAAAAGGGCGGCGCTGTTCAAATACGAAGAATATTCGTAGGGCATCCGCTTGCGGACCGGATGCACTACGATGCTGTCGATCAAGTTGCGAAAGGCGACGCGCGTTTCGATGGCCTTCGGATTAACCTTCAGCGCGGTGATGACTCTCTTAGCCTCCAAACGGTATCGATCACCGAACTTCGGATGGTCGAACGGGATTACGTTCTCGCTGCCGCTACCCAGCAGCCGCAAGTGCTCCTTGACGGTTTCTCGTTCCACGTCGCACTCATCGATCCGCTTGAGCAACTCATCCGGTTTGCGACGGCTGTTTGCGATGGCATATGACAAGCGTTCGATCTCGGTAGTCAACGTACGGAGTCGAGGCTTTAAGTTTGCGTGCCCGCTGTTGTTTTTCCGATCTTTCTTACGCTCCTCCTTCCAAGCACGCATCGCTTCTTCAATGGCTTTGGGCGAAAGCAATTTCAATTCCATTTTGCCTACGACGTCCTCAAGTAGCACGTCCATATCAAAGCTCCGGGTGTGCTCACAGGTACCTCGTTGATGCGCGTTGGCACATGCGGCGCGTGGCGCGCCATTCCTGGAGGATTGAGCAATTCGCATATGCCCATTACAGATACCGCACCGGAGGGCGCCGGCAAGTGGGTGCTCATTGTTGCGCGGGATCACAGGAGGGCGCCGCGGCTTGCCAGTTGGTCCGAACATATGGACGGCGCGTGCGGTGCGAACCTTCTGCGCCCTATCCCAAAGCGCTTGCGGAACAATCCGGAGCTCGGGCTTCTTGACAATGATGTGACGGCCTTCCGGATTGCGGCGCTTCTGCTTCTTTTGCGTTTCCGGGTTAAGAATTGTTGAGCGAACGTTCCAATGTATTTCGCCGATATACAGCTCGTTGCCGATAATCCCGCGACCGTGGCGACCGCCAGTGAGGCACTGATGATTCCAGGTCGTACGACCAGCTGTGTTCTTGTGAGGGGTGGCGCCAGGCGAGGGCAAGCCTTCGCGGGTGAGAGCGGCCGCAATATCTCGGGTTAAACGCCCCGACACATATTCGGCGAAGATGCGGAGCACGATCTTCGCTTCGTTCTCATCGATCACGCGCTCACCGGGTGCGCCCGGCATCGGTCGGTAACTATAAGCGTATGAGCCAGGATTCTTCCACTAGCGACAGCATTATCATCGCCACGCCGGACCTTGTCGGCGAGCTGCGGCTTATAAATCGTGTTGCAGAGACTTGCGATGCTGATGTCGGTGGCGGTCGCATAGACGCCTTTCTGATCCATGAGCTCTACGTCGTTGAATTCGAAAACCTGCTTGAGGCGCTGGATGGTTGCGGGATCGCGCGACAAGCGATCGAAATGCTCAACGATGACGACATCAAAAGCATGGTTTCGCACACCATTTAGCAATTGCTGATAGCCGTCCCTCGCATCTTCGGTAAGGCCAGACTTGGCGGCATCAACAAATTCACCGGTGACATCTAGGTTGTTGCGTGCAGCGATCTTCCGGCAGAGCAATAGCTGACCGCCAATCGAGGTCGCTTTTTGCATGTCGCTCGAATAGCGGGCGTATAACACGGCTTTCCTCTTTATTGGCCCCGTCATCATGTTCTTCCTTCGGCTGCTCCAAACCGTCGTTTTCGTCCCATGCCATCTGCCGCCCGAGGGCGCGCGCCAGCTCAAGCCAGATTTCCTCATTGTCGGGATTATCCCAGCTCTGAGGGTGCGAAGGATCAAGCGGTCGGATGATCGCCTTCTGTCCCCGAGGCGATTGGATTCGGGTACGCATTATGGACCCGCCGGCAAAAGGTATCGTAAATTGTCGCCCAGCGCTACGGCTGAGCAGTGATCACTTGCAGTGCTTGCTTTCGTGATTCGGAGCTTCGATCTCGCTGGCCGAGACTTCTCCGTCATTTCACGAATTTCGTCGGCGCGGTGATCAGGTTCAGATCGTCCTTCAGCCACCGGTTTCGTCACCCGTGGCCGTGCGCCGGTAGAGATCAAAACAGGTCTACACATGACCGTTGCCTTTGGAGTGCTCACGGAATCTCAATATGAGCAGTTGTGGTCCAATCATGTTGACCGCTGCAGAGGTCAATGAAAATGAAAGTTTTCAGTGATCGCGGTGCTCCGCATCGCGCGTTAGCGCACTCCCGCGATAGGAGCCGCAGGCGAAAGTAGTTTTGCCAAACAAGGCGGAGTAAAAAAACTTGCGCTTGACGGCGCACGAAAGTCCGATGCTTGGGGCCATACTGGCGGTGCAGTCCACCGCTCGAGCGTCCGCTCCGTCTGATGCGTAGCGGTTGCTGCAGACGAGTCGGCATCGTTGGGCCCAAACAGCGGCAACCGACCCTACGCAAAAGCGCATGGCCTGAGTTGCCTCTCTACAGCACCCGGCGCCTTGTCGCTGACCCATCTTCGAGCCAACCCGATTACACCGGCAGGTCAGCGAATGAGCATCATGTCGAACGTCTACATCATCGAAGTCGAAAGCCATGCCATGGCATCGTCGCGAGAGACGAGCATGGCTACCACCTTTTCCTCAGATCGGATCTTCGACAGCCTAAGAGCCCGATCAACGGTGCCGCTCCGAGCAACGTGACCCAGATCGGTTCCCGGGCCGCCTGACGAGACCTGCACTTGTATCCGTCCGCCGCGCAGACCCGCGCGGCGGACGCTGCAACTCGCGCCGTACAGGAGGCAACCATGCGGCCGACGAACGCTCCCTGCGGTTACATTGTCGATTTCAACTCTTTCCTTCATCCCGGTATCGCATTAGAGCGCCCGCGCGATGCGGTTTCGCGCACCCGCGCCTCAGCCTTTCCGCCGTCCTGTGGCGTCGAGGCGTCGGATGCATGCGCGATCGCGGCGTGCACGTCGCTGCGGGGTCCGAAAGGACTGATAACGCCCGTGACAGTTGACGAGAGTATGGAAGCGCTCTGCGCGCTGGACAAAAGCCCGCGGCACCCGCGCGGCGGCAAACCGATGCGGCTTGGATCGGTCGAGAGATGCGCCGCCGCTTAGGAGGAAAGCCATGGAAGACCTCAATTTGCCGCGCCACGTCATCGAACGCTGGAGATGAGGTGGGCACGAAAGCTTCAGCACCAGGCCGTCGCGTACCAGGTGGCAGGGCCCAAGCGCCACGTAGCCGGACAGAATCCGGGATTCCGGTCGAGCGCCGGCCACGTCGGCTGCGCTCTTCAGCCGCCCGGGCGCGCATATCATGACCCGGCAACCGACAAAGCGGCCGGTGAAAAGACGGCGAGGTCTGCAGCAAACCGTGCCGCTGCAAGAGCGTCTCGCGCAGCAAGAAGCCAAGAACGATCGCGATCACGCCGGAAGCTTGCCGCCTGGCAAGGAGCGCGACGAGTTGCTGCGGCAAGCAGAACGCGCCGAAAGCGCGTCTTGCATAGCCGGGTGCCTGACTGCCAAGACCCCGAAGACCGAAAAATAACCGCAACCAGTTCAGCCGCAGGCGGAGTGAGGACGATGCGAGATCAAATTTCGGCTCACCTTATGCTCAGCGCAGGACTTTCTACCGCGACCGCGACTGCTTACAGCGCGGCTCTCGGACATGGAACGCCAGTTCACGGGCGTTCGGCCGCAGCGCAAGCCGGGGTCGTTGACCTCGCAGCCAGGAGTTGCCCATCGCGTGTCGATGTCCGCCGACCTCGACAAGATGCGGCAGACGTCGTCGGCGAGCTTCCTGATGCGCCTGTCCAGTCGTTGAAGCCAGCGTCGGCGGTGAAAAAGGTCGTCAAGAAGGTCGGTGCTATGCGCAAGCGCGTGGAGAAACGGCTCGGTCGCTAAAGGGGTCCGCGCTGGCGCCGAGGCTCTCCGGCGACAGTCCGTCCAGGTTTCCAGCCACCCGGTGCAGATATCAAGTGCAGGTGTCGCCGGTCCCGTTCAGCACGTGATCGATGGCCTGGGCGTCGCGCTCGACTGACTCGGCCTGCGGCCGATCCCGGTGAGCGGCATTGAAGGCGCACTTGCGAGGGTGCGAACCGGCGCGATCCAGCCATGCTCACTGCACTCGCGATGGCGCCAATCTTCCAGCAGCAGAAAGATCGCCAAGCGACGCAGCGTGGGACTCGCCCGACGCTTGCCGCCCTCTTCATCAACATCGAAACCGCTCCTTCACGACGAAACTTGTGCCTCGCCCAGTTCGACCTGGATCGGGCCGTCACCGGGAGACTGATTCAAAGCAATCAATGATGCTCGCTGGTCGGGAGCTTGATGCTTCGGGGGTATGCGCATCGAAGATGACGGTCGATGCCGGGGGCGCCCGCATCAAATGGATGTTCGCTCCAGACGAGGTCCGCGCCAAATGGGTCAAAGCGATTCCGCCACCATTAAGTCCCGAACACCATTTAAAGAGAATGGCCATTGCGTAGACGGCGCGCGTGCGGTCGCTAGCAGCTAGCGCGGTCCGTGGCCGCTTATGTGCGAAAGCAAACACAAGCCTTGTCCGAAATCGCCAATTCTTGCGCGAACGCGATATTGCACGCGACGAACCAGAGGCAATGAAGGCCGTTTTGGGCTGGCCCGGATCCTGCAGTCGCGATGCTGCGTGTGTAAAGCGGCGTAGCTGCATCAAGAAGGCGACGGGTTTGGACAGTGATGAGACCGTCTGCCCTTGCCGGCGGTGAGCTTCGAAGCATGTCCATCTCGCTCTGTCCCTGATGCAGGCGCCGCGGCCGCATGCCTGAAGCAGATGTCGCACCCTCTCCACTGACGAATGGGTGCAAATTCCTGTGTGTCATCAACCTTCGTTCGGTGATGACGCACATCATGGGGTGATGATGCGATTTGAAGTTCTTACCTGGGGGGCCGCAACGGTTGCGCTCGTTGCAAGCGGCGCGGTCAATGCAGCAGATCTTACGCGGCCGGAATCAGTGGCGCCGAAACTGTGGAGCTGGACCGGCGGATATATCGGCGGACATGTCGGCGGGGGCTACGGCCGGACCTCGTTCAGTGATCCCTATGGCCCATCAATTTACGGGGACGTCGTTGATACGCCTGCATTCCTGGTCGGCGGACAGATCGGCTACAACTGGCAGTGGGAGCGCTGGGTGTTCGGCGTCGAACTGGAGGGGAGCCGTGCTGTCTCGGACGGCACAAACACCTGTCTTGCCTTCTCCAGCGCGGTTGTGATCGCAACCTGCAACGCAGGTCCAAGCTTCCTTGCCACCGGAACCGCTCGTGTGGGTTACACTCTTGGTCCGCAGGGCCACACGCTGGCCTACGTCAAGGCAGGCGCCGCCTGGCAAAACAATCGCGGCGCGATCGTCAATCACAACGAATTCCGGCACGGCGACTTTGCCGGCTTTCCGCGCTATTCGACGCGCCTCGATGATGGTCGCTTCGGCGCGACAATCGGCGTCGGCATCGAGCAGCAGCTCACACCTGCCTGGTCCGTCAATTTTGAGTACGACTATATGGGCTTTGCCGGTCCTCGTGTGGCGACGCCTCCAACCATGCAGGGTCCGCCCTATGCCATCGTCCCCGCCAGCACGAGCCGCTTATCGAGCGACTACCACATTGGCAAAATCGGCCTGAATTATCATTTTGGCGCCGACCCGAACACGGAGTGGGTCGATGCGCCGCTGCACCCGGCAGAAGCAAGCGTCAAAACCAAGCCGGTTCTATCGACCGGCGACTGGTCGTTCGAGAGCGGCTCACGGATCTGGCTCAGCCGCGGCCTTTTCCAGTGGGACTTCACATATCCGCCGCGGTTTCCAGGAGATGAAAGCGTTCCCAATTCAAGGCTCACTTATCATCGGCTGGACGGAGTGTCCGGCGAGTTGTTCGGCCGCCTTGATAGCCCCTGGGGGATATTCCTGAAGGGCTATATGGGTCTCGGACGCTTCAACAAAGGAAAGATGAACGACGAAGATTCGAGCGCCCACAAATTGGTGGCCTATTCCAACACGCTGTTGAGACAGGCGAACGGGCGGTTCGAGTATTATACGGCGGATGTCGGCTATGATTTTCTGCGCGGCAGCAGCTACAAGGTGGGCGCCTTTGTCGGATGGACCAACTACAGCCAGAAGTCGGATTCGATAGGTTGCGTGCAGACCGCCTCGTCCTCGCCGCCCTGGCCCTGCACGGGGAAGTTCCAGTGGCAGGGGCAGATTAGCGGCAGTCAAGACACCGATTGGAATGCGCCGCGCATCGGCATTAGCGCCGAGGCTTTGATGCTTGAACGCTGGCGCGTGAGCGCCGACGTCGCTTACCTGCCATGGACCTCGTTCCGGGGGCGCGACCACCACCTCCTCCGCCCAGAGACATTTTTCTACGATCACCGCGGAGACGGTGGCGCAGGCCTGCAGGTGGAAGGGGCGCTCTCCTACTTCCTCACCAAGAATTTCAGCATCGGAGTTGGCGCCAGATATTGGTCAATGTGGACGAGAAAGGACAGTGAAGGGAACCTCAACGTCAACTCGGAGCACGACCGAGTTCAGATTCCTGCGCTGGCGAAATTCCGCATGGAACGATGGGGAACCTTCTTGCAGGCCTCCTACAAAATTGACTGACAAGCCAAGTGGCTCTGCACGCTTTTTTGACCAAAGGCGTGCGGGAGCGAACTGATGAGCTCCGGCGGCCTTAGGATCAGTGACGTACCTGCCCGGTCTCAAGGCCCCGGTCGCCGCCCCGATGAAATTGTCGAACTCGCGAGGGCCTTTGGGAAACTCTCCTGACGATTGGCCGCCATGATCATGAGCAAGCGCGCAACGCCTTTATTGTTGATACTTCTGCTGTTCGCGAAGGCGGCGCTGGCTGCCGACATCGTCGGACAGGCCAGCATCATCGATGGTAATACGCTGGAAATACAGGGTATCCGCATCTACCTTTGGGGGATCGATGCGCCGGAAAGCACTCAGCTGTGTCGGGGTCCTGACTTCAAACTTTATCGCTGCGGCGCGAACGCGGCAAATCAGCTCGATGGTTTCATCGCCCAACGTCCGGTGCGTTGCTCCTCGATGTACGAGGACCAATATGGACGTACCGTGGCGACATGTTTTGTCGGGTCCGTCGATCTCGGGGAATGGCTGGTCAGCAACGGTCTCGCTCTGGATTGGCCGAACTATTCCGGCGGCCGGTATCGAGCCGCGGAGCGCGAAGCGGATCGTTCAGCTCGCGGGATATGGGCAGGCAGCTATGTGGCGCCCTGGCTGTACCGTGCGTGCATCCGATCGGGCGGCAAACCGGCCGATTGTTCCGATGACGCCAACGCGCATCCTTGAAGGCACCTTGGTTGTGTCTTGGATGCTCGTGGATGTGTCTTGGATGTCTTGGGATGCAGCGAATCGACGCCCGTGCCGCTTGGCCGGAAAATTCAACAATGCTGGCTCACTGGCGCGCATCGGGGCGACTCGGGGTGGGCCGTTGTGATCTAAGCGTTGAGCAAAGTTATAAGATGGTTGCAACTGCCCGTGAATTGCCGGCTTCAGGTAACGCGCTCGAAGTTGATGGCCGGCTCTAGGCCGAATTTTGCGACCAGGGATGGGACCAAGACCGGTGCGGAGGAGCTGAAGAAGCGGCCTCCCATGCTTCGGATCAGAATCTATGATGCAGAGACAAAGACGCGCGCGGATATCTGAGGACATCACAAAGCGCGACACGGGCGGGTAGCATCGATGAGCGCGGCGAAAAGCCTTCGCGTGTCCGGCAGATCGTCGAATGGTTGGGTTCCGATTTCGACGGAGTGGTCGTTTTCGGCGAGAGTCACGCCATGCAGAACGCCGCGGGCGGCAAGGGCGAGCGCGGCGAGCAGGCCGCCTCGCAGCAGGGACGCGCAGGTCTGCGGCTTCAGCACGCGCTGCCCAATGCACGGGTGGACTACGTGTCCGCCACCGGTGCCACGACCGTTCACAACCTCGCTTATGCCCAGCGGCTCGGCTTGTGGGGCGGTCACGATTTCCCGTTCGCCACGCACGCCGAGTTCGTCGCGGCGGTCGAGGCGGGCGGTGTCGCGGCAATGGATGTGCTGGCACGCGACCTCAAGGCGCTTGGTCTCTATGCGGCGCGATCCCTTTTCTACCAGGGCGTCGAATATGAACTGATCGAGCATCACCTCACCCCCGAACAGATCGGCATCTACGATGCCTATGCGGGTGCCTTCAGCATCATCCATAACAATCTCAATGCCGCGATGCGAGCGGCCAACATCACCGGCGAGACCGGGACCTTGAACGCCCAGGCAAAGTCCGCGGCCCGGTCGGCCTTCGAATCGGCAAAGCAGCGCTTCTTCGGCCATTTGCTGACGTCGATGAAGACGCCTTCCTTGATCTGCGCCGTCGAGCGCGATCTCGAACAGGGGCATGCCGCCGTCATCCAGATCGTCTCGACCGGCGAAGCGCTGATGGAACGCCGGCTCGCGGAGATCTCGACCGAGGAATGGGGCGATGTGCAACTTGACATCACGCCGCGTGAATACGTGCTCGACTACCTCGCCCATTCCTTCCCGGTCCAGCTTTACGAGCCTTTCACCGACTCCGAAGGCAATCTTGCGTCCCGGCCGGTGTACCGTGATGGTCAGCCCGTGGAGAGCCGGGACGCGGTTGCGCGGCGCGACTGCCTGATCGAGAAGCTTGCCTCGCTCGCGCCCGTGCCCAGCGCGCTCGACCAGATCGTCCAGCGCTTCGGTACCGACAGGGTCGCCGAAGTCACCGGCCGCTCGCGCCGGATCATCCGCAAGCACGACCGCCTCATGGTCGAGAGCCGCGCCGGTTCGGCGAACCTCGTGGAGACCGCGGCCTTCATGGACGATCTCAAGCGCATTCTCATCTTCTCGGATGCCGGCGGGACGGGGCGCAGTTACCACGCCGAGCTGTCGGCGCGTAATCGCAGCCTGCGGGTGCACTACCTGCTCGAACCCGGCTGGAAGGCCGATGCAGCAATCCAGGGGCTTGGCCGCACCAACAGGACCAATCAGGCGCAGCCGCCGCTCTTTCGTCCCATTGCGACCGACGTGAAGGCCGAAAAGCGCTTTCTCAGCACGATTGCGCGCCGCCTCCATACGCTCGGCGCCATCACCCGCGGTCAGCGTCAGACCGGCGGGCAGGGGCTATTTCGGCCCGAGGACAATCTCGAAAGCATCTACGGCCGCGATGCCTTGCGCCAACTTTATTTGCTCCCGGTCCGGGGCAAGGTGGATGGTTGCTCTCTTGAGATGTTCGAGACTGCGACCGGGCGGAAGCTCGTCGACCAATGGCATCAGGGATGAGCTGCCGCCGATCACGACCTTCCTCAACCGTCTTTTGGCGCTGACCATCGGGCTGCAAAACGTGCTGTTCACCGTGTTCGAACAGCTGCTGACGGCTCGGATCGAAGGCGCAATCGCGTCCGGAACCTATGATGCGGGCCTGGAAACGCTTCGCGCCGAAAGCTTCATCGTCACGGATCGGCGCGCCATCTACACCCATTCCGCAACCGGTGCCGAGACGCGGCTTCTCACGATCCTCCAGCGCGAGCGCAACCGGCCGCTCATACTGGATGACGCCCTCGGCCTTCTGTCGGATCGCCGCGCAGTCCTGCTGGTGAACGAACGCTCCGGCCGCGCGGCGGTGCAAGTCGCAGCTCCGAGCCTGATGCGTGACGATGGCGAAATCGAGCCGCGCGTCAAACTGGTCCGGCCCATGGAAAGCCACAGCACCTCGCCGAAGGCCATGGTCGAAAGCCATTGGATCGAGGCAGACCACGAGCCGTTCAGTGTAGCCTGGAGAGCTGAGCTCAAAGACGTGCCGGAGTTCACCGAGAGCACGATCCACGTCGTCGCTGGGCTGCTGCTGCCGAGCTGGAAACGGCTGCCGAAGGATTCGACCCGCGTCTATCGCCTCCAGACCGACACCGGCGAGCGGATCATTGGCCGGAAAGTTTCGTCCGCCTTGGTCCCCCCAGTCATTTGACCATATTTGCTCTTAGCGGATGGCGAAACAGAGACGTTTGTCTTCGCCACTCCCAAAATCTCTCCCGATTGACGACGTTTCGTCTTGCATCTCGCGGCTGTGCCGGAGCTGGAAGAGGAGGGTCGATGATGACGAAGAGTGAAGCGAGAGATCCAGAAAAGCCATTTCTCACTACTGTGGAAGCTGCGGCCTGGCTACGCCTCACAAAGAACACGCTCGAGAAGATGCGGGTGAACGGCACAGGACCTGCCTATCGCAAGCACGGGCGTTATGTCCGATACCACATTGAGGATTTAGTGGAGTATTCCCAGGCCAACAAGCGAAAGTCGACGTCCGATGTTGGTCGATCCTGAAATCGTGGGCTCTCGCGTCGGGATCGCGTCGACCATGTGTACCGGGGTCATAGCCATCCTGATGTCGTTTGCGCCCAAACTGCCATGGTTGATCTACAATGCTTCAGGCAGCGCGCCACTCGGCTTTTACTATGTGCAGCGGCGATTGCCCTTGCCTGGTGAGCTCGCGGTCTTCGAGCCGCCGCCCGCCATCGAGCTCGTCATCATAGCGCACCGTGTTCTACCGGCCGCGGTGCCGCTGCTTAAGCAGATCGCCGCAGCTGGCGGTGATGAAGTGTGCCGCGCCAACGAGCCAGTTGGCACCATATCCATCAACGGAAAGGTCATCGCCGAGGTGCTCGAGAAGGACGAGGAAGGGCGGCCACTGCCAACCTGGGAAGGCTGCATGCGGCTCGTCGAAGGCGAGTTTTTCCTCCTTCAGCCACACCCGCGTTCGTTCGATTCCCGCTACTTTGGGCCGGTCCTAGGTTGCGATATTTTGGGTGTCGCGCACCCCCTCTGGACCTGGAATCCGGATATTTGAAGTGGAAAACTCTGTGAGCCTTACGCCCTCGGAACGGACCGTATATTGCTTTCCCTGATCGACAGCTACGTCATTGGGTAGCGCGCGAGGCAAGCTAATCAATAGAGACAAAGCGATCGAGCGGAACAGGCGGGAGAGCAAGATAAAAGCACTCGCGCCTTGTCGGCACTAAGTCGTTGTCTGCACATCCCAGAGTTGGCGCCATCTGCCCGCGCAATGTCGCCAGACCAGGCTGACTGCCATGACGGTCCAGCTTGATTGCGTCTGCGTCTTGGCGCGCGACCGTCGGCTCCACATATCGGCCGTGTTCTTGAAGCGGACGAGGCCATGCAAGAGATCGATGACGAATTCGAAGTGAAGCTCGGGCGGATCGGCAATCGCAAAGCCAAGAGAGCAACCAGCTATCTTCGGCGTGTCCGCCAGGAGACGCAAAAGATCGGCGCGAGTTCGCGGCGAGCTTCCTCGTTTACGGGCGGTCGGATCGGTCGCGGACACGCCTATGGTGCGACGCTTGCCGGACGCACCCGCATGGCGGGCCGGAGACGCGTCGTGATCAAGGCGCGGATCGTGCGCATCAAGGCAGGCGACACGGGCGCCGTCCGGGCGCACCTGCGATACGTTCAGCGTGACGGCGTGACGCGTGATGGCCAACCGGGTGAGCTGTATGGCAGAGGCAATGACCGCGCTGACGGCAAGGCTTTCACTGAGCGCTGCGCCGGAGACCGCCATCAGTTCCGGTTCATCGTCGCGCCGGAAGACAGCGCAGAACTCTCGGACCTGAAGCCATTCATCCGTGACCTCGTGCGGCAGATGGAGCAGGACTTGGGCACCAAGCTCGACTGGGTCGCGGCGGATCATTTCAACACGGGGCATCCCCATACTCACCTCGTGATCCGCGGAAAGGACGATGAGGGACATGACCTCGTGATTGCCCGAGACTACATCGCGCATGGTTTGCGGGCCCGCGCCGCCGATCTCGTCACACGTGAGCTTGGTCCCGAAACTGAGATCGAGGCCGCTCGCAAGCTTCAGCAGGAGGTCACGGCAGAACGGTTCACGCGTCTCGACCGGCTGATCCTGCGCGATGCACCGGAGGGACGTCTTGAACTCAGTGCAAAGCCCGCAAAGGAGCCGGCTTGGCACGCCACCCGAATGGGACGATTGCGGACGCTTGAGCGGATGGGGCTGGCGCAGGAGGAAAGTCCCGGCCGTTGGCGGATCGATGCCGAGCTGGAGGGTAAGCTCAGGCGTATGGGGGAGCGCGGCGACATCATCAAGACAATGCATCGCGAGCTTGCCGCGGCAGGTGTTTCTCGTCCAGCCGGCAGCTATACGATCTTCGACCCGGAACGCGGCGATCAGCGTCTGATCGGGCGCGTTGTCGGCGAAGGTTTTTCGGACGAACTAAGCGAGCACCGCTATGTCGTGATCGACGGCATCGACGGGCGGACGCATTACGCCGAGATTGGCGCTCTGTCCGCCAACGAAGAGCAGCTCGTCCGGGATACCGTCGTTGAGCTCAGGACTCGCCGGGCTGAGCCGCGCGAGATCGATCGGACGATAGCAAAGATCGCCGCCAGCCGGCATGGCATCTACAGCGACACCTTGCACCGTGAGTTCGATCCTCAAGCCTCCGGTGAATACATCGCATCCCACGTTCGCCGGCTGGAAGCGCTGCGACGCCAAGGCATGGTCGACCGCCTCCCTGACGGTCGCTGGAATGTTGGCGAGGATTACCTTGAGCGGGCGCTGCGATATGAGGCGGTCCAGCGTTCGCGGAATCCGGTTCGGCTTACTGTGCTGTCATGCCAGAGGTTGGAGGACCTGCCGCAGGCCCTGGGGGCGACCTGGCTTGATCGCCAGCTCCTCGCCAAAATGCCTGCGGCTCTTGGGCCGACCGGAATGGGTGCGGAAGTCGAGACCTCGCTCCGAGCAAGGCGGCAATGGCTGATCGAACAGGGGCTTGCGCGCGAGCAGGGCGGGGAGGTGCGTTATGCACGGGACTTGCTGCAGACCCTTGAGGCGCGTGAGCTCGCTAAGGTGGCTGCGGACATTTCGGCGCGGACGGGGCTTGACCACATCGAGGTGAAAGCCGGTGACAACCTGACTGGCATCTATCGTCGTATGCTCACGCTCAACAGCGGACGGTACGCGCTGATCGAGCGGTCGCATGACTTCGCGCTGGTGCCCTGGCGGCCGGTTCTGGAACGGGCGCGCGGCCAAATGGTCAGCGGCAGCGTCGGCGGGGAGGGAATTTCCTGGTCGATTGGAATGAAGCGGGGGATCGGACGCTAGTCTTAGTCTAGGCCGTCTACCAATAAACTTGCGTGACGCGACTAAGCCGATGTCTGCTTTGCCCCACTGGCGACCAAGCTCACGCGGCAGCGCAAAATGTCGCGAAGGGCCACAGCACAAAGTCGCTGCGCTCCAGCCCGCTGCGCGGGAGCAAGAGCCGAGAGGCCGGTAGCCGGTTGAGAGGATAGTAGTAGCACTGGAGAGCCCCGTCCTGAGAATCGAGGTGTTGCAAGCCTCACTCAGAATGGAGCTCCCCATGAGCAAGACTAACACCGTCAGTCCGCTGCGTCAGCGTATGATCGAAGACATGGCTGCGCGCAAGCTCAACCCGCACA
>NZ_AWZU01000067.1 GCF_000472385.1 Bradyrhizobium sp. ARR65 | reverse complement strand
CGCGAGCTTCTCTTCCCGGTAGAGCCGGAATAGCTTTTTGTGGTTGATCACATGACCCTCCCGCTTGAGCAGAACATGCAGGCGCCGATAGCCGAAGCGGCGGCGCTCCTGGGCGATCGCCCTCATGCGTTGACGCAGGGAGGCATCATCCGCCCCGGGTCGTCTGGTATCTGATGGTCACGCGGCAATAGCCGATCGCTTTACACGCCCGCCGTTCGCTCATCCCGTGGGCATCCATGAGATGCGCGACAGCTTTCCGCTTGGCCGCGGGCGTTACCACTTCTTTCCCAACAGGTCCTTCAGCGCCGCGTTGTCCAGCATGGCGTCGGCTAGCAGCCGCTTTAGCTGCGTGTTCTCGTCCTCAAGCGTCTTCAGCCGCTTGGCCTCCGAGACCTCCATCCCGCCAAACTTGGCTTTCCATTTGTAGATGCTGGCCTCACTGTCGCCATCTTGCGGCACAGATCGGCGACCGAAACGCCGGCCTCGTGCTCCTTCAAAATCCCGATGATTTGTTCTTCCGAAAACCGGTTGCGCTTCATGCTCCGGTCCTAGTCTGGGCCAGAACGAACTTCAAACTGGATTAACCGAAAGGGGCAAGGTCAGCGTCGGCTCGCGATCCAGCGGCCCAAATCGACTGCATCGGTCCGCTCAGGGGTAAACCGGACGTGTTGTTCCTGACTCTCGATAGGCGCTCTTGACCGTAGCGGCATGGTAACGCCGTCAGCTCAATCGAGCGCGCGGTCCGCTTCTTCCTTCTCCTTCTCCGCAAGTTCCTTGATTGGGGTGTCTACCCCTTCCGCTAACAGTTGTGCGGTTTCGTCCTTTCCAGGCTGATAGCTCGAGTGCTTTTTTGATGAGCCAGCGCGCTCAGTTCACCCCGCGCCCACCTCACGAGGCCTGCCTCGAAGCGGCCGGCATAGGGAACGAGCTTCGGGCGCTCGGCTTCGAACACTTCTCAGATCGTCTGATCGGCCAGCTCTGGATGGCGATGTGCCTTGGCGTAAGCGATGCATTTGTCGAGCAGCCAAGCACTCAACTCGGCAAGGTTCTTGACCCTCGAACCGCAGCCGCGGCGTGAAGAAGCGTTACCAGACCAGCCCGAGCTGGTTCTCGACCTGCCCCTTCTCCCAGCCCGACGCCGGCGTGCAGGCAACGGGGTCGACCAAGTAGTGGCTGCACATCTGCAGGAAGCGGCGATTCTACAGCGCCCCTTCCCGCCGAAGATCGTCTCCACCGCGGTCTTCGCGGGCTAAGGCCCCGCGTTCCGACCTCAGCTCCAGTCCGAAGCATGACACGTAAAGGCGCTCGCACTCCGTTGATCTATCTCGATGTGATCCGTCGGAATCCGACGCCTGCTTAGCCTTGGACGTGCAACGACCTATCTCGCTGGCGCTGGTTGGCAGCGCGAGCAGAAATCTAACCTGCCATTGATCATCGAACTTGCGTCCGGGTTACCTTGCTGACAAGATACTATTTATAGTGTTATTCGGAAACGGCCATATGGAGGCGAACTATGCATGCATTGGATCGCGCCAAAATCTATTCGTGCGTTGGCGATCACGAGAAGTATCCTTGGAAGCCGATGCCTTGGCCAGGAATTTCTAACAAGGTCCTATTCTGCGACCCAGTGATGGGCACAACAATCGAACTTGCTAAGATCGATAACGGGGCCGTTTTCCCGGTTCATTACCATCCGACTGTGCAGACTTTATTCCTAATAAAGGGAAGAGTGCGAACTGAAGGACGAGTTATTACCGTTGGCACATTCGATGTAATCCCGGCCGGGGAAAAACATGGCGGTTACATCGCAGAGGAAGACTCGATCCAGTACAAGCTATTCTCAGCTATGCCAGTGTACTTCTTGGAGAACGGCGATGTTTTCTATTACAAGTACGATGGAACGGTCGAAAAGATCGGCGCGACCCAACTCTCCGCGCAAAATATTATGAGTGCATCGTAGGGTTCAGAGCGCAACATTGTCGAGGGAGCCCATGATAGATAGAAGAGCCTTTCTGGCGAGTGCTGGTGCAACGCTGGTCACCGGTCCCACGGCATCACTCGCCCAAACGACTCCCGCCAAAAAACTTCGAATTGTCGTCGTTGCTAATCGGTATCACGAAGCAGACGGTCTTATGGCCGCCGCCTGCAACCAGATGAAGCACAATCCAAACCTTAGTATTCCATACAATGTGGCTTGGCCGCGCCCTCAAACAGACCCACCAACAGATCGCCAAAAACCGCGCTGCCTGATCGACGTGCTTAAGGATCCCTCGGGCAAAGCTCTATCAGCAACCGTGGAGATTTGGTGCATTGATGATCTTGCCAACACGAAAGGAGTCAGTGGCGACAAAATAACGGCTATGGACCTAATCACCAATTACACGAGTCCGGCCAGCGCGCCTGACGGGGTCGTTGCGTTCGGCACCGCTGGCTATCCGGGCCTTGCCTCAAACAACGGATGCAGCACGATTGGCGGAACAATCTACATTCATGATGCCGCGAAGGACGTTCCCGGGTTTCCTGGCGGTACTTGGGAATGGTCCGGTTTCATGGAGAAGCTTGTTCCGAGCAAAACACCGGCATCGTTCTTCACTAGCGTAGCCGCCGATCAAAAAACTATGGAGGCTATCAGCCTCGAAATGATTGCACCGCAAATTCGTCCTGCGGGCGCGCTTCAGCTCCTCATTGATGGTGACGCTGTGGGAATTAGCTCGGTAAACATTCCGTCGGTAGGGCCGGGCGCCCCTCCTCCATACTGCGACATTGATTCTAAGGCTATTGCGCTAGCAAAGAAGGCAGGAGCCACGAACATAACGTCGGTGGAAACGACGCATGGCGTCATTCGGTCCAAATGGGACAAAGCGCCATTCATTTATGTAACTGCAATTCCAAATCGCGTCTGCCACTTTCCAGACGAAGCGTCCCAGAAGTACGCACAAGAGTTTCCGTCATCGCATAACGCTGGCGTCGCGTTGAAGTACGTGATGCCACATTTCGCTAGTGCCATTACCCAGTAGGGCGACATAGTTGCCGCTTAGCGTGTTCTTGCTTTCGCGATCATCCTTCAGATTGCCATCATCTCCTTGAAGCTTGGAACTACGGCACGTTGATCGGCGCCTATCTTTATCTTCGGTCGATCAGCGCCGCTCGTGGTGGCTCCTGGTTCTGGGCAAGCTTGGTACCGGCGGTCTGCTCGGCTGCATTGGGGAGAGACGGCTTCTCCTGGCTGCACTTCTGGTGATGGCGTGGATTCTGGGCAATCTCGGAAGTTCT
Organism: Bradyrhizobium sp. ARR65; assembly: GCF_000472385.1. Lineage (GTDB taxonomy): Bacteria > Pseudomonadota > Alphaproteobacteria > Rhizobiales > Xanthobacteraceae > Bradyrhizobium. The sequence continues at coordinate 29,422 of NZ_AWZU01000067.1, read as the reverse complement.
TTGAAAAGATCAGCTTAGCCGCAATCCGCCCGCGTGCTCTCCAAGCATGAGCGAACTTTGCTGCCTTGCAATTTCGACTGAGGGCTTCGCAACCAAACAACGCTCCCGCTCGAATGTGCTGCGCCACCAAACACCTGCAGCGTTTTGCGATTTTGGGCGCTCGACAAATTCCAGCGCCCGCGCGCCTTCGATCTCTTCCAGCCACGTGGGCTTTTCGGCCTGCGACTTTGACGGCTCGCTTGCTTTGATCATGCTTCATTCCACCCCTGGCATTGACGCGCACGCCCGACATGGCATGCCGTCAAAGCCTTTCATTTGTAACTTGTTGATAGTGAGGTTGTGAGCTTACAGCCTTTCGCAGCACGAGATTCAAGCTAAAGAACTCAATATTGTGCCGCAGCTATCATACTTGGTGTTGATGGGACACGGGTTGCTAGAGGCCACCCAAAGGAGGGAAGCCCGAAAAAAGGGGCCTATTTCTTGTGAGTGCGAGCACTGTCGCGTTTAATGCGGCGGCACCCGCATTCGGCGCAGACCTAGCTGCGCAACCCCATTCACACACCAACGCACCATCGCCTGGCAGTCGCCGATTTTGGGCAATCGGCAGAATCGTCTGCCTGGCCTTGTAGGAATCCGGGTTGGGACTGAACACAGAGCCCAGCCGTAAGACTAGCAACGAGGAAATCCGAAGCCCGAGCGAGGAAGGAAATCGACCACTCACGGCAACTGATCTCCGTGTAGCTCGTACCGCAAGCGTCTGTTTTACGCGGCTAAGAATGCCGTCAGCCCTCAGCAGACGAGAGCCACTTCTAAATCCTACTGTGATCCGGAGCTACGGGAGGTTACGGGCGCGACCACTTGGGGCCGAGCGCTCTCGCGCAGCTCCCACGGTACACCGTCCACTCGGCACGCCAAGCCGAGCCCACATCGAACATGAAATTGCCCCCAGCGCCTTCGAGGTTGAAGGCTTGATGGTGTGCGTGCGTCGTGGCCGGATGCGTCAGAGCGCGCGCAAGTCAACTACCAACTTCAGCAATTGATGGACGTGAGGCAGACATGGCACTCAGTGTCAATGAACCCCGCGCGACGGCCACATCAAGGAAATCCGGATGAAATATAGATCCGGCCGCACCCAACGGTCCTGACAAATGTGCCGCCCCCTCGCCTGCAGCTATCAAGTCTCCTCCATCCGCTATCTCTGGTTTTCACGAATTCCATGATCGACTTTATCGCGCGATCGCCGAGCGCGCATGTTTCAGTGGCCTCTTGGCTTCTAGCCTGTCAACTGCCTCGTCTCTCAGCCACCGCATGCGAACCAAGCGCAGTGCCGCCAACTAGCTGGCACGCGAGGCCCTCCGTTCCGGCGACTTCTATCTTCTCGAAGAATCGTCTTCTTCGACCAGGATCTTCGGCATCAGAAATTCTTCTCACCGTTATGGTGAAAGAGATGGCTCGTTTGCAGCAAATGGTGAAAACGTTACGGTGCGTCGATCGACTGCCACTATCTGGCTCAGCAAAGGCGGCGAACAATAGTGCCCGCTCCCGACGCCGAGACGACGCGGCCGAACTACGTTGCAACTGTCGATCTCGAATCTCGGCGGTATGGCGCGCTCGCCACATACGACCCCAACCATTCCATGGCGTGCGGCACTCCCCCCAGTAACCAGCCTCGCGAAGGCTAAGCGGGCCTCGCCGAGATTGATACTGGCACCTGCTGCGAAGCGTCACTCCGGACCGACTTCATACCCCAAATACTGGTCAGTTCCGGCCGATCAGGTCGGAGCGCAATCCATCAAATCCAACAATACAGAAGCGGAGCTCACTATGCATGGTCGCGTTAGCTTGGCGATGTTGAATGAAATCTACTCGGCCGCGGCACCGGCTTTCAGCTTTCGACAAAATACCGGCCAAGGAGGGCCTGTTATCGCACTCTCGCTGGCAGCGGCTCTCACCGGCGGTTCGGCATTCGCACAAGCAGCCAACGACCATTCTCTCAAGAGCGACCCTCCGGATGCGGCTGCCAGAAGAACACTACTAAAAGAGACGGATCCTGCCAGGACCGTGCGGCCCCGCCGGCCCAAAGCAGCAGCGCGTGACATCGGCAGCTCGGCACAAGAGCCAACTGCGACGCAGCCTAACGGAAAGGGCCACCATTCCGATGAAGTTGCTAAGAGAACTCAAAAGAGGATCGATCCATTCGCAAAATTTGACAATCTCCGCGAAAAAGGCATGTGGCTCGTCATACCCGGTCCTGCCGATACTGTAGATCAGGATAAAGGAGGGATTAGATCGGCGCTGGCAGATGTCGGCATCGGTTATGTTGGCGGGACAGTGAACACCTTTATAGATAATCGACTACCAAATGCAGCCAGAAGCACGATGCCAAATCAGTCATTCATGGGCCAGAATCCGACATTTGGTACCGTGAATTTCTTCATCATGACGTACGATCTCAGCCGCTTTGGAATACCCGATGGTCAGATCATCGCAGGCGTCGAGCAACAATACTGGACATGGAAACCAGGGGGGCCAGATAGAGTCGGTCTCAATACATTTGCCTACTACCAGACATTTTTCGACAGGAAACTCGAACTCAAAACGGGTTACCTCAGAAATTTAAATGAGTTCGCTGGCACATTGGTCGGAGGGAATGCAGGAGCAAGCGTTTCAGCCCCTTCGTCGAATATTCTGTATCAAGCAGGGATGAGCAACAATGCCGCGCCTACGCCAGCTCTCAACCTGAAGTACAATTTTGATGATCATCTATATAATAAGTTCTCGCTCCAGCGCTCAATCAGTCCAGACGGTCAGTATGCGCAACTAACCGAGAATCCCAGCGGCCTAAACTGGAGCACGGAGCACACCGGCATTCTGTTCCTTGATGAAGCTGGGTACAAGAACAAAGCTGCTCCGGGCTTACCCGAGACCTGGTTGCGGATCGGCGCCGGCTTCAACAACAGCAGCTACAAGAACTTGCAGGATCCGGCGCAACCGAGAGCCGACGCAAACAGTATCTACTACGTCGCCGCGGACAGGCAACTCTGGCAGTCTGATGCCCAGGTCTCGGCATATCGCGGCATCTATGGTGGATTCTCCGTAATGTACGCTCCGCCTGACCTGAATAGAGTTAGTCAATATTACGAGCTTCGCCTTTATGCGAAGGGACTGTTTGACAGCCGCCCCACTGATCAGATTGCGCTTGTGGCCACCAACGCCGTCTGGAGCAAATTTGCGGTGGATGCAGCCTTGGCCAAAGGAGATCTCGTGCATCGCGAAAGTACCGCGATCTCCGGCACCTATACCGCGCATCTTGCACCCGGGATCTACGCGAGCGTAGGACTGACATACATCAACAAGCCGACGAGCATTACACACACACGTGAAACCGGGCATGCTTTGAACTTTCTGGTATCTACGTCGGTGTTTTTCTAAGCGCTCAAGTCGCCAGTCGTGTATTTTAAAGACAAGATTCCAAAATCAGTAGACAATTGATTTAAGGCTGAGAATTGGACATCAGCCCTGAGGCGATTGGTGTTGAGCGACGCGCAAGTAGGAACCGGATTGCGCCGCAGTGTCCGGCAAAGGCGGTGACCCCGGCAGCAGTGGGCGTGACAACCGGCTGTTTATGGAATCCGTTCTTTGGATTGCCCGCACCGCTTCGCCGTGGCGCGATCTGCCGGAGGCCTTTGGGAAGTAGTTCAGGTCATATGCGCGCTTCTGGTGCTGGGCGTGGAAAGGAGTCATGGATAACGCCTCTTCAAGGCCCTTTGCGACGACCCCGTTTCGAATATGTCCTCATCGACGGCACACTCGTCCGGGTCCATCAGCATGGCACCCGCGCAAACGGGAGGATTCAAAAATCAGGCCATGGGCCACTCGCGCGGCGGCTTGAGGACGAAAATTATGGCCGCCGATCGACCCCATCGGTCGTTCGCTCCGTCCTTTGCCCGGTCATCACGCGAGCCGCTGATCACGGATCCCAATTTTGCGGCGCTGATGGACGAGAAGGCCTTCGACAGCAACTAGCTTCGCGCCTACCTCAACGAACGTGCTGCCGCCTTGGTCATCCGATTCGACCCCATCCCGAATAAGCGACCAGCCGCCAAGCAGCGTGGGCTGAACATCGAACTCATAGAACCGCGCATGTTGCGCCGGTCGTCAATGGGGGTACGCGCCAGCTTCAGGAGACGTCCCAAGATGTTGCCGTTGCTCAAGCAAAGCTCTCGCAGCGAGCTCAGCATCTCGCGCGCAACGAAATTGGCGGCCTTCGAGACTGTCGAACATGCGTTCCGCGGAAAAGAAACGGAAGCCCTGTTCGTTGCGGGTGACGATGCCGGCGGCCCGGTCACAGACTTCAATGATATAGGCATTGGGCATGATTGTTCGCTCGCCGGTAAACCGGCGTTCCTATCTGCTTTGCGATGTCCGGTCTTCCAAGGAGAGGATATCAGGAACAGGCGCGCGTGGCTGCAGCGGCGCGGCGAGAACACATGCGGCTGCGCATGTTTCCCCAACCGGTTGGCCTCTCAATCTCATCGATTAAGCCTCAGAGCAATGTTCGTTGTCCACTATCTGGATTGATAGCATTTTCAATGAAATGCTCTCCAAATTCTGGGCGATAGCGCGACGATAAAGGCATGAGTGTGACTGCGCGTGCGAATCGACACGAGGCTACACGCAATCGGGCGCGTGGAACACCCCAGTCGGTGATGCAAACAGCAACTTAGGCAAGCACCAGAACCATAAACGCTCGCGGTATTTGGTCCAATAGAGCTGGCCCTGGTCCGGCAAGAGAGCGTCAGGGCCGCCGCCACATACTCCATAATCGACCTCGCGGCCGTCTCTTTTTAAGCATCGGCAGCTGAAAAAATGAGCTTTGCGTCAGCTTGATCAACTAACTTCCCAGTATTCGGAGTTTCGTACAACACATTGGTGCTTAACGTAGCGCCTCCTGTGCACACCTCAGCTGGTGAACCCGCCTTCCAGCGCTGGCTTGCCTGAGCATCTCGCCCATCTGCTGTATAGTCGCTTCGAAGAATGCCCGTGTACAGCGCCTCCCGAAAGGCGGATCCACTTTTCCTCATGATTCAAATGGCCCCCTCCCTCATGAACACTCAATGGTCCTCGCAAAGCCAGGGGATGTGTTTCGGCCTGGCTCTGGCGCGACGCGTTGGTTCTGTGGCGGCTTCAGCCGTCAGGATCCCTTCGGGTTCACCTCGGCGTAGCCGCCCTTGTCGTCCCACTTGTAGACGACATAGTCGAGCTGCTTGATGTCGCCCTTGGCGTCATATTCCAGTTTGCCGATGACCGTATCCCAGGAGCCGGCCTTGATGGTGTCCATCACCTTCTTTGGATCTGAGGTACCGGCCTTCGCCACAGCCTGCGTCCACACCTGGATGGCGGCATAGGTGTAGAGCGTATAGCCTTCGGGATCGATGTTCTTCGCCTTGAATTTCTCGACAATCGCGGCCGCGCTCGGCTTCTTGCGCGGATCGGGTCCGAAGGTGAACAGCGTGCCTGCGCCGGCGGGGCCGGTGATCGAGGCATATTCCTTGTCGGCAAGCGCATCGCCAGCCATTAGGATAGTCTTCAGGCCCTGGTCGCGCATTTGGCGGAGGATCAGGCCGGCCTCCTGGTGATACCCACCTACATAGACGAGATCGATGTTCTCGGACTTCAGCCGCGATACGATGGCATTAAAGTCCTTGTCCCCTTTGGTGTAGGACTCATAGAGCTTTTCGGTAATGCCAGCCTTGTTGAGCGCCTTCTTGGTCTCATCGGCCAGACCCTTGCCATAGGTGGTCTTATCATTGAGGATCGCGATGTTCTTGCCCTTGAAACTCTTGGCGATGTAATCGCCGGCAACTGCGCCCTGCTGGTCATCGCGACCGCAGACGCGAGCGACATTCCACAGCCCTCGCTCCGTGAAGGTCGGGTTGGTGGAGGCCGGCGTGATCTCCAAGACGTTGTTCTCTGCATAAGCCTCGGAGGCTGGGATCGAAGAAGACGAGCAATAGTGACCTGCCACAAATGGGATCCTCATGCCACCAATCTTCTCCGCCACCGAGCGCGCCTGCTTGGGATCGCAGGCATCGTCCTCGACGTCGAGCGCCAACTTCTTACCCAGTACGCCGCCGGCCGCATTGATTTGCTCGATCGCCATATCGGCACCATTCTTCATCTGGCGGCCGAAGGCGGATTCGGTGCCGGTCATCGGCCCGGCTACGGCGATGGTGATGTCTTCAGCGAATGCATTGGTGGAGAGTGCGATTAACGTGCTAACGGCCAGGCCGATTAATCTCATTGAGCTCATGAAGTCCTCCACAGTAAATATTTTCGGCTTGCGTTCGTCGCCTCAAAGTCCAGGCATCTTTGTTTCGATCGCGAATTCGATAGCGTTGATCAACAGGGTGCGAGTTGTCGCTTTTGACCAGGGTTCTGCCTGCGCTCTAGCCTCAGCCCTGATTGGTGTGAGGCCTTGCAGATAGCGCGCATCGAAGAGTTCGGACCAAGCGACCGACACTTGCGATGTCTCCTTCCGTCTTACTTCGTAGAGCACTGTTAGATTCCACAGGGCCCGCTCCGCTCACGAGAGCAACGCACAACTTGCCAGATCAAGATTAGCTCAATTAAGCAGGCATCAAAGGGATAGCTCTGTACGTCTCGTACAAAAGGGGCCGGCAAACGCCTGATCTGCATCGGAACATCTCACTTTTGTCCGAAACGTACCAACTGTTCGGTCTACGACCTCGCAGCATTGTCCCGATTTTTGATTTGCGGTAAGGAGGAACAGTTTGAGTATTCAACCTGAAATATGATGCCGCTGGATTTGGGTATTCCTAAAGCACCATTTGGCAGCAGCGCTCCTGCAAACGATGACGTGGTCTGGCGCTTCATGTGGGAGATCAGATCCGTCAATCTGTTTCTGGAAGAACTCTGCCGATTGCGGGCGGATGCATTGGGCATTACTGCACCGCAGTGGATGATCTTGATCGCGCTGTGGGGCTTGGACCGGGGCAACGGCGTTCCGGTCAATGCCGTATCCAAGCTGATGAAGGTCGACTCCTCGTTCGTCACGACCCAATCAAAGCTGCTGGAGAAAAAGGGCTTGCTTCGCCGCAAGCCCTCTACGAGCGATGGCCGTATCGTGGAGATGTCTCTGACGGATAGAACCTACAAGCATCTGGCGGGCCTCTCATCACAACAGGAGGCAATCGACAAATTGGTCTTTGGTGAATTCAACGTTCGCGGACTGAGTGAGTTCGCTAGCAGGCTCGCAGGCGTCCGAGAGCGCCTCGAGAAAGCTCGTTTAAAGATCGCTCTGGATTTGTGAGCACCACACGCACGATCGCCAGGAATGACCGAACTCCAGGTGGGCATTTCGATGGCGGGACTGCAGGCCGAAGGACATAGCACATTTAAGACATTTAAGATATCGGGGAGGCAGGGACTGATGCCATGTCTGATCGACTCCCATTTTTCGAGGTTTTCATAAAACAGCGCCGGCGAAGGTGGTCGTGGTCGGTCTGCACGAAAGAAGGTACGTTGGTAATGACCGGCTCAAGAATTAGCCGATCAGCGGCCAGCTATGATGCCAACAGAGCGCTGTTCCTCTTGTTGCTCAGTGCCCCCTATCGTTCGCGACCCCCGCCTGGAGACGTTGATCAAGAGCCTCGGGCTCACGGGCCACTTCCGCCGAAGTTTTAGACCGCAGCTTAGTGAACAGCGCGCTCACTGGCGCGAAAAGACAGCTCGACGCGAGGTGCAGCGGACTTTCGCGCCAGCTGGTTGCGACTGATAGGATCCGCCAACCACAGAAACGCGCCTGTCTCCGCTCTCGAATACGCGCCGCTTCGATCCGCGTACGGCTCGCCGGCATAGTAATCAAGGAAGGCGCCGAAATGGTACAAGTAGCGCTCCGGCTCGGGATATAACCACTTAGCAGCGGGACACATTGTAACACCGGTCGTCAGAATTCGCGGGTGAGCCTCGACCGATCTTCAGGCGTGACAATCTTGATCGACCCGTTCTCGCTTGATGCTGACGGCATAGTCACTATGCAATCGGCTAGGATCGAGGCTTTTCGCGCCTTCAATGCGGTGCCTGTCGCTGCACTTCGGACAACATCGTCTCGAGCCGGACTATTTTGTCGCGCATTTCGGCACTTGCGCAACCGTGAGCAGGCCACCTCGACGAGGCTCCTCGAGCGCGGCTACACAGGCCTTAATCTCCGCTGCCTGCGTCTGCAGGCGCTCGACGACGATATTTAGGGCGCGCTCGGCGTCCTCGGGTTTCATCTGACGCGCTTGCGAGACGGCGCTTTGCTGAGCGGGCAGATCGAACTGCAAAAGTTCGTCCAATCGCTTGAGCCGCCCTGTCAGGGCTTTCCTGGACGGCGGAGCCTACCACAGCGCCATGTGTCCGCTCGTCGACAATGACGCCCTCGCGTGGGCCTCCTCCACGCTCGCGAGTTTCTTCGTACCCAAATCCGAGAGTACGATAAGCTTGGCTGTTGGGCCCGTGCCAGGGTCGGGCGCGCCGAGCTGCGGCTCAGGCCTCCCGGCTGTCGAACCCCCCTCGCCTGCCTCCGCTGCGAGCCTGCCTTTGCCCTTCCTGCGCGCTGCAGTGCCCAGTATTTTCCGGCAGCGCAGCTCAAGCCGGCGGTTCAATTATGGCTGCTATCTTTGGCTGCACTGCGAGCAGCTGCACGACTTCGCTCGCCGTAACCCACGCACCTTCCACGATCTCGTCCAGCAATTCCAACGGAAGGTCGGCTCCCGTTCCGGCATCCCTCAGGCTGGCAACCATGCCGCCCACCCCTGACGCAAATTCCGAAAGCCGCTCCCTGACTCCTTCCAAAACGGCGCGGTGCTCAGCGCCCAGCGGGGCTCCGTTCAGAACGGCGTCGACCTTCGAGACGAATGCCGGAAACGCATCTTCGATGAAGGTCCCTGGCAGACGCACCTGCCCGTTCTCTCCCATGAGGGCGTCCCTCACAGACTCCGGAAACCGAGCGGTACGCAAACTCGCCCATTGCACATGAGCAGAACGAGCGCCGGCGCCCGGCAACTGCGGCGGGTCCCTTTTTTAATCTTTGCTGGCGACTGCCGCGATCAGTTCAAGGCTTCAATGGGCTGCAAGAGGCAGGCATTTTTATTGCACGCGTTGTCATGAGCGACATGCTTCAGTCCACATGTGGAACACTGGCGCGCGGGGGCCGGCCACATCAAGGTGAGAAGGCGTGTTGGGCAAGTGGAATGCAGCGTGCGCGACCTGGCTGGTCGAAATGTTCGGTCCAGGGATCGCGCTGCAGGCGGATCGAGGATGTCCAGGCAATTTACTCAGGAGAGGCTGGAGCCGGTCCTCGTTGCGGCAGACGAACGCTTGACCAGCCGCGTCGTATTGGGCGCAACGATCGGCAATATTCTCGAATTCTATGACTTCGGGACCTATAGCTTTTTCGCTATCCAGATCGGTCAGGCGTTCTTCCCGGCGAGGGACCCGTTCGCCAGCCTCATGTTGTCGCTCGCGACGTTTGGCGCGGGTTTTGTAACCAGACCGATCGGGGCCATCGTGCTCGGCTCGTACTCGGATCGGGTCGGGCGCCGGCCCGCGATGACCGCCAGCTTTGCGATGATGAGCGCAGCGATCCTTGTGTTGGCTATTACGCCCTCGTACGAGACGATAGGAATTGCTGCTCCGTTGCTGGCCATTTTCGCACGTTTGGTGCAGGGCTTCGCTCTCGGAGGTGAAGTCGGTCCGACTACCGCCTATTTGATGGAAGCGGCACCAGCCGAAGCCCGCGGTCTTGCCGTTTCTTTTCAGCCCGCCAGCCAACAGATAGCTGCGACGGCCGGAGCGTTGATTGGAGAAATACTCTCCCTCACCATGACAAGCGAGGCACTGCACGCGTACGGATGGCGGATCGCGCTTTTGCTCGGCGCCGGTACGTTACCGTTCGGACTTTGGTTGCGGAGCGCCCTGGCGGAAACGTTGCACCGCCCCGAAGGCCCGGCTCCCGTCGTCCAGTCTATGAGATCGCCTGCCGCTCGCCGCATCATGAGCTTGGGATTCGTCATTTTGGCCAGCTGCACGATTATCACCTATGTCACGGAATATATGACCACCTATGCGCTGAACACCCTGCAAGTTTCTGCGCCTCTCGCTTTTGCCGCCACGCTCATCAGCAATACGGTAGGAATTGCTGCCGCGTTGCTGGGTGGTTGGCTCGCGGATCTAGCCGGACGCCGGCACATCATGATATGGCCGCAGATCGGTGCGTTGCTGATGACCTATCCGGTGTTCTTGTGGATCGCAGAGAGCCGCAGTGCCCTCGCACTTCTCGGAGGCCTCGGCGCGCTCACTCTCATCGGAACGATTCCATATAGCGCGTTCTATGTGAGCATGGCCGAAGGTTTGCCCAAGAACATTCGCGGTGGCGCCTTCGCGACGATTTACGCTTTGGCGATAGCGATGTTCGGAGGCACAGCTCAGCCTGTCGTCGCCTGGCTGATCCATGTTACCGGCAGCGCTCTGGCGCCCGCCTGGTACATGCTTGTCGCTACCGCGGCCGGACTCTGTGCCATGCTTATGATGCCCGAGACCGCACCGCCGAAAGTTCAGAGCGCTGCGAACGAGCGAAGCCCCTGACAGCGCTGGACAATGTGATCGCGGGCCCCCTCCGGCTCATATCGCACGCCGCCTCCCTCGCAGACGTTGTGGGCAAGCGAGCCGAAGAGATCGCGGAACGGCAGTCGAACGGCGTCGAGCAAACGAGAACGTCCTCCTTCAAGGTTCATCCAATTTGCGCCTTGCCTCTTGCTGGAGTGTTCTTTCGATCAAGATTTCAACATTGCCGCCGGCGCAGATGCCACGCCTTGACGAGCAAAGCCTAGATGATGCGCGCAATCCTGTTGGCGAGTGCCACGGATGCGACCATGATCGGTAGTCTTTGCAGTCCGAATCCAGAGCGGGGCATTCAAGCCTCGTCAAGCAACTTGATGATCAAGGTCGCACTAACGATCAGCAACGTCCGAAGTCGTGATTCCCTCGCTTTGATATCGCCCCAAGCCGCTGCGTTTGGATAGGGACAACGAAAACCCCGTCCCGCGTAGCCGGCCGATTGTCAGTTCGGCAACAAAATGTTGCCAAGTTGACGATACGTAGGGTCAGAAAAAGCGAAAAACCGGCAATCTTCAATTCGGCACGCCTCTTGCCTTGTTCACGGCGTCGGCACCAATCGCTTGTGAGCCCGAGATGAATGATTTGGCGACTTTGAGCAAAGGCACGGAGACTGGCTGTGTCGCGAACTGACGTAGAGCGATTCGTCAACGATCTGGGGAACGAGGGTGGTCTGCTTGAACGCGTAAAACCAATTGCTACCGGCCTTGCATCGATTGTCTCGATCGGAAAGAGCCTCGGCTACAACTTCACACTTGATGAAGCTAAAAGTTGCATTCGAGCTCGACAGAAGTTGACGACTAAACGCCTCGCCGGTGGCACTTCTTATTCGAGTGATACGATCTTGACCAGCGCTGTGCAGGCCCTTGCAGAGGTGGCCACGAGGGGCGCGCAAGCCGCGGAAGCGGCCTCTGACCACGCCACGGCAGTTGAGCCCGTTGCAGTTGTTGTGGTTGTTATTGTTGCCGTCGCGGCCGAGGTCTGACATGCCTTCGCTCTGACCGCATCGGCTGGTTGCTCGAGGAGGCGATGAAGTGCGATGAAAACATGAAGTAAGCTTCGTCAAATGACACACGCTGCCGCCGAGCACTACCGACAGATTTTTGACCGGCGCCCCCCGGAGCAGCTGCGCACGCTGTCGCACCTCAAACGCTTCATGGAGCGGTTAGCCGGTGACGTGGAGTTCCGCAGGGCGCTTGCGGAGGCAATCGCCACCCCTCGAGCGGTAACAGAGCGGTACGGCATCAAAGTGGATCCAATGGAGGTGCTGCCGCTCTGGCGCGGTGGCTACCAACAATACCGCTTCAAGCCGGAGTCTGCGCCGTGGCCGCTGGCTGTGATGTGGGATGAGTATATCCGCGAGATGATGCGTCATCGCGACCTCTTGCGCGACGAAGGCGAGATGTCAACGATCAATCCTCGCTTTCATGCTTGGCGCGAGCGGCAAATCCGGCGCTGCAATGACCAATTGGGCGTGTCGGCGGCGTCGCTCACGCACCCCATCATCGCTTTCGAGCTAAGCGAGGGCTGCACCGTCGGTTGTTGGTTCTGTGGCCTCTCGGCCGATCGCTTCAAAGGCTATTACGACTATAACAAAGAGCATGCAGCGCTTTGGCGGGGCGTGGTTGGTGTCGCGAGCGAAATGTTTGGTTCGGCAGTCCGCACGGGCTTCTGCTACTGGGCCACAGATCCTATGGACAACCCACACTACGATCGCTTTCTGTTCGACTACTATCAGATTACGGGCGCGTTACCGCAAACAACAACGGCAGCGCCACTCAAGGATCAGGCACTCACGAGGCGCGTGCTCGGGCTCTTCAATCTATATCGCACGACGACGAATCGTTTCTCCGTGCTAAGCACGGCACATCTTAATCAGATTCACACGGCGTTTTCGCCTGAGGAGTTGCTAGGAGTCGAACTCATCCTGCAGGGCAACGAGGCGCTGACGGCAAAGGCCATGGCCGGGCGCGCGCGCGAGCGGAAGGAGAAGCTCAGGGGCGCTAACAAGGACGGTGCAATCGCCTTTCTGGAAAGCAATCACACGACGATCGCCTGTGTTTCCGGCTTCCTCGTAAATATGCGGCAGGGGCGTTTACGACTGGTGACGCCGGTGCCGGGTAGCGACCGCTGGCCTCTCGGGTACCGCATCCTGGGCGAACGCTTCTTCAGCACGCCTGACGGTTTCCGGGGCGGGCTACAGAGCATGATCGAACAGCATATGCTCGAGAGCCCAGCCCATGACCTGCCGATCCGCTTCCGCAGGGACCTGCAGTACAAGGCAGGGGACCGGTGCTTTCATCTTCGCTCGCGCAACATGGAACACCGCGTGCTCGACGACTTCGCCCCGATTTCCGTTGGCCGTTTGATCGCGGACGGCAACTGCACGATGTCGGAGCTGGTTATTCGGGTCGCAGCTGACGGAACGACCCTCCTTGGGGTCGCCGACTTGCTCGATCAGTTGTACATGACCGGACTAATCGAAGAAGACCTCGACGACTGCTTCATCTGGCAGACCGGTGACTGGACGACGAGGCGCATCGAAGGAGTCAAACACGCGGCCTCCCACACGGGTGCAGATTGTGCCGATTCGCATTGAGGCACTACTTAGCTTCAAGCAACGGCAGCATCCCACCATCCAGCAGTGCTGAGCGCGGTGACAAGCCGCTCCGCATCCACGGTCCGTGGCTTCGTGGCGTGCACAACCGGCGTGACCACAGAAGAAGAATGGGGTTCCGCGCTTGCGGCTTCGAGCCAAGCCCTCATTTCCGGGCATCAGCGGTGCACGACTGGGACGCACGCCGTTAAGTCAAGAATGGCTCGCCCCCCAGTGGTCAATCAAATGGTCCTGCCAGACGACAGTGCCGCTGGTTCCGGAGAGGTCGTGCCTTTTCGTGGCGCGCCACTGCAACTTGCACTGGCGGTGATCCCTGCTAGCGGACGACGACGCGCCTGAAACCTTGATAAGGTCCATGTGAATGACGCCGTCAATCCATTCATCGATGATGAAAAACAGCGAGTCGCACTCGAGGGTGGCGCCGCTAAATACCAAGAGCGGAGTCGCGTGTAGGCAATTATTCACCGCTCGGCTCCAGCACTCTCTGCTTGTTCATGCCGTTCGGTCGCCGGGCAACGAACGTGACGCGGAAATCGTGGCTCGAAGCGGGCTGCCCACTGGCCGAATTAGCAACTTCATGTTCACCGCTCCAGTCAGGAAGCGCGCAGGAGTTCACTTTGCCGTCCGGCGCATGAGCCTATGGCAGGGCGAACGCACCTGTGCGCACATCATGAACAACGTGGAATGATTATGAGTATCGATGTGCCAATCGTCCTAGTCAACATGCCTGTGTCGGCAGTCGAAAGGCCGTCGCTGGCGCTTGGTCTGCTGAAATCAGCGCTGACCCAGGCTGGACTGCAATCCACCATAGCATATGCCAACATCTGGTTTTTAGAATACATAGGCATCGCCGACTATGGACCTCTTGAGAATTGCCCGCCAGAGGAGGCACTGGTTGATTGGCTTTTCTCGGGCGTTGCTTTTCCCGACTTCGAACCCGAACAAAACGCTTTCCTCGACCTCTATTTCGAGCGCAACCCGATACACGCAGGCAAAGGTATGGCCGAGCGTCGCGCGAATTTCCTCAGGCTGCGCTCGCTTATCGGCGGGTTTATCGACTGGACGGCTGACAAGATACTGGAGAAGCGGCCGGCTATGGTCGGGTGCAGCTCGACCTTCACCCAGCATGTCCCCTCGCTCGCGTTGCTGCGCCGGCTGAGCGAGCGCTCACCTGATCTTGTCACCCTCATGGGTGGAGCAAACTGCGAGTCGGTAATGGGGCGGAGCACTCACGCGCGTTTCCCATGGGTCGACTATGTCGTGTCGGGCGAGGCTGACGCACTGATCGGCCCGCTGTGTTGGGACATCCTCAATCGCGGCAGAGACATTCCGCCTGCTGACCTGCCATTTGGCGTTTTCGGTCCGACGCATCGCGAGGCCGGCTATCCCGCGGCGTCGACGCGCGACTTAGTGCCCCGCGCAGTGATCGAGAACATGCGTGACCTGCCGCTGCCGGATTTCTCGGACTATTTTGAGGAGGTCGAGGCATCGCTCTACGCCGATCGCATCCATGCCGGGCTGCCGATGGAGTTCTCTCGCGGCTGCTGGTGGGGCGAGCGCAGTCATTGCATGTTTTGCGGGCTGAACGGCGGATCGATGACCTACCGCCAGAAGCCAGCGGGGCAGGCCGCAGCGGAGATGATTGAGATGTCGGCGCGCTACGGCTCGTCGCGCATCGAAGCTGTAGACAATATTATGGCCATTGACTACCTTGAAAAGGTGCTGCCTCACCTCACTGCGCTACCCGAGAAGCTCGCGATCTTCTTTGAGGTCAAAGCCAACCTGAAGCGCCACGAAGTGGAGAAGCTGGCTGCCGCCGGCGTCCGCTGGATTCAACCGGGTATTGAGAGCCTGGATACTCGTGTTTTGAAGCTGATGCGCAAAGGAACGACCTCAGCGCACAATGTTCAGCTCTTGAAGTGGTGCCGTCAGTACGGCGTGCGAGTCAGTTGGAGTTTATTGTGGGGCTTTCCCGGCGAGAGTGATGCATGGTATGCGGAAATGGCCTCCTGGTTGCCGTTGCTGCATCATCTGCAGCCGGGACCTGCGGTACGCTTGCGATACCAGCGCTACAGCCCCTATCATTACACAGCTGAGAAACATGGACTGAAGTTGCTCCCGGCCGCCCCCTATCGCTCCGTGTATCCGCTGTCGGAGCGCGATCTCTCGGAACAGGTATACTACTTCGAAGACAGCGAAGACAACGATGTCGGCGGCTATTTCACAGTGCGCGACGCCAACCGCCGCCCGGGGCTAAATGCCGTCGCCAAGGGCATCGATGCCTGGCAGAGAGCCTGGTGCGGGCCGGCTTTCTCTATGCTGTCGATGCAGGACAACGGCGACGAAATCATAGTCGAGGACACGCGAGCCATAGCAGTCGAGCGCGAACACCGCGTCAGAGGCCTCGAGCGAGAAATTCTTCTGGCCGCGGACGAAGGCTCGCCTGAAACCCGCCTGCGCGATCGGCCGGGCGCGGCGAATGTAATGCAGGGCGAGATTGAGGCGGCGATAGATAACATGATCGCCCGCAAACTGATCGTACGGCTTGACGCGCGGCTGGTTGGGCTCGCGTTATGGCATCCATATACACCAATCCTTCCCCTGATTGCGTTCCCTGGTGGCTATCTCGACCGACGCTCCACGCCAGTGGTCCTCCCGCGCGAATAAGGAAAACTGCGGTGTGCACTTTGCAGGGCCACACCCGTCGCCTGTCTCCTTTGCTTGGCGCTCGCGCCAGTCTTGTCGTTTTGTTCGCCCGCGTCGTTGAGCACAATCAACGGCGTCGAGCCCAAAGCTGCAACTTATATGGTTTGAGATATTTGGCCGAAGCGGCGGCGATAATCGCGCCAACCTAGTGGAGCCGATGAAGTTTATGCCAAGGCGTGAGATCGATCGCCGCAGGTGGTCTGAGTACACTCATCTTATGATCACATCTCATCCCGATCCGTCGCGCTACCTCAGCGAGACACTGTAACGTCTCCGGCATCGGCGCATTGACTGGATAACGTTTGGCGCATGTTCAGTGCGCCGAACCCGACAATGATGATCGATTCGCGTGCTACTATGACGGTCTTGGACCTAGGCGTTCAAAGTGATTCGCCTTCGCTGGGGGCGCGTTTGGCACTGGCCTACATCCCAATGGGGTCGCGCTTTACAAATTCTCCTACAACTACCTCCAAGAACGAGTGCCGTTGAAGTCCGGTTAATCTGCGGGCAGTCGGTCGGAAACCAACTTCACAGCCAAGTGAACCGGCAGGCGAAACTCATTCTTGTTTTCGTACGGGCTTGCATTTCCAAAAGCGCTCGACGCGTTCGACGATGCCAGCCAAATCTGCTCGCTCAACTTGATATCGCGTCGTTTCGATCGGTTCTGCCATCGTGGGCATAATGAAGGTATCTCTATCGCACGGCGAAATGTTCCAAATTTGCTTTACCTTGTTTGCTGCCAAATTTCTGCTCGGCGTTTGGAAGATGATTCGTTGAAATCCATGCGCATCAAGGAACCGCTGCATCGCCCGTACGTAGGACACCGCTGGGCCTTTGGCCGCCGAAAAGTTGCTACGCGGGAGAGTTTTCTTAAGGGCTTGCATCGGCGCGTGTTCGAGCGCGTCTGGCGTAGGGCCGGCAATTCCGAACGACGGAGCGCATCCTCGGCGTCGCGCCTCATCTGATCGAGATTTCACTACATCACGTGCTCGAGGCGTGATATTGGGTCGAGGACAACCCCTATCCGGCGGACGAACTTGCCGTTCGCTTTTCATCACGGCTTGGTATCCGTGCATCAGTTTCCAAACGGTAAGGCTCGCTGGTCACGATTGGCCGCTGACGTGCTGGTCACGCAGCTCGGCGACGAACGCTTCACATGGGGCGGCGCCGACTTGACAGCGGCTGGTGATGCACGCGCGATGGATATCGCGGCGCTTCAGGCTGTCGACAACCATGATCTCGGGCCGCTCGTCGCTTTCGCGCGGTCATAAACTTTAGTCAGAGCTTTATTCTGGCAAAGCCTTGGCGAAGTCACGCACCGAAGAGCTCATAGCCGGATTTCTGCGAGAAATGACTTCTTCATTGAAGAGCGGGGATAATGAAATCGTAATGGACAACCGCTAAGCTCCGCCGCCCGAGGACATCGGCAATGCACCCTCGTGCAATCGACCCCTGGGTTTCGCGAGCTTATGCTCGGACGACGCGGTCCGCAAAATTTTTCAGCCCAGCACCGTCTGCCCATTCTTGGCGACAACAACCCGCCGCTCTCGAACATGAGCTTCGAACGAAATCGAATCGCCATCCTTCCAGAGATTGACTGTAACGATCTCACCGGGGAACACCGGGGCAGAAAAGCGGACGCGATGACGACGGAACGCAGAGGGATCATAGTCGGCATACGTCTGCAACACGGCTCTGCAGGTTAATCCATAAGTGCACATGCCATGGAGAATGGGCCTCGGAAAACCGGCCCTATTCGCGAATTCCGGATCGCTATGCAAGGGATTTCGATCCCCACAGAGGCGATAGATAAGCGCTTGGTCAGGGCGGATCGCGAAATCGACTGATTTATCCGGCACCCGGCGGGGTACCTGATGCGGCTCAGGCATGCCCTCCGATGGTCCCCCAAACCCGCCGTCGCCCCGCGCAAAGATCGAAGAAACTATGGTGACGATCTTGCCACCGTCGCCATCTCGGACGAACACTTCGTTCTGAATGACAGCCCCCTTGTCCCTGCCCTTGTCGTACACGCCGAGCACGCGTGCATCCGCCGTAGCGCAGGCCGCGATGGGTATGGGCTTGTGGAATGTGATGTCACGTTCGCCATCAACGACCATAACGCGATTGAGGTCAATGACGCCCGGTCGTACCCCCCACGCGCAGACCGAGGCAAAAGTAGGAACCACCTTCAGCGGCTTGGGGGTTGCAAATGCCTCATTGACGAACTGCAACTCTTTTTCGTTGAGAGGATCGGATCCCATGCCGATGCCAAGCGCATAGAGCATCACTTCACGATCGCTCCACGAATAGGGAGCTGCTTCAGTCTTGAGATTGAGTACAGCGGGATAGTCGATTGGCATTTTTGGCGGCTTCCTCTGTTGCGGAGCCCGTTAGTGTGACGCCAGCATAGTCCCCTGTACCTCACACTTGATGGTGGCGGGACGAACGAGGCGATGCTTGTTACGATGAGCGCATAATGTCGCATAGCGCTGTCGTCCCAGATGGGGACATCGCCCTCATTCGGCAAAGGCGCGCTTCAGTTTTCGATGTCGGCTTCATGCCTGTGAGATGGCTCGACTAGTGGTTCACAGGTAAGGCGGATACGGCGCCAGGTTCGGCTTCCGGCGCCAGGCCGCGCATCAGAACTTGTAGGTGACGCCAGTGCCCACCAGCCAGGGATCGATGTTGGCTCGTCCGGTGACCGGGATCGCCTTGTTTACGGTCGCCGAATAATCTGGCCGCAGCCACAACTTCTTCACGTCAACGTTGAGCCCCCAGTGATGGTCAAGCATGTAGTCGAAGCCGAATTGGACCGCGACGCCAACCTGGTTGCCAACGTGCAAATCCGTCACTGCTAGCCCTGCGAAAGGCGTATTGGCTGCAGACTGGTTGAAGAACACCGTGTAGTTGATGCCCGCGCCGATATACGGTTTGAACGCACCGAGGTCTGTAAAGTGATATTGCAGGGTCAGCGTCGGCGGCAACAACCAGGCCTTGCCGATCTCGAGCCCGTTGAGCGTGCCGCTGCCGCTGACCTGATGCCTACTCACGCCGAGAATGAGTTCGGCGGCGATGTTCCTGGTCAGGAAATAGGTGATGTCGAGCTCGGGTATGGCTTGGTTGCTGATCGAGAGCCCGGAATTCGGCGAAGAGAGAGGCGGAACACCGGCGACATTGACGGTGCTGCCTCCGGCATCCGGCAATACCCCGAGCACGCGCAAACGGATCATCCAGGGATTGAAGGGTTCAACCGGCGGCGCCTTGGCGTAGACCGGTACTGAGGCTAGATCCGCGGACTGTACCGAGGTGGCGGCCCCGCCGAACGCCGCCGCGAGCACGAGCAGCCACGACGTCATCAGAATTGCTCTTGTTCTCATCAAATTCTCCATTTTCCTAGGTCAGCACAGGGATAACCGTCCAGGTGCGCCCGCAAACAAGGCGCGATCGTCGAGCGGCATGCTGCGGGCCCAGCCGGGGCCGTCCGTGCCGAGACGGGCATTCGAGCGGAGCGCTAGGCGGGCTTTATGGCGGAGCGGTTGCGGTCTTCTGACGTGTCACACTGCACCGGCCGTCGACGCTGACGGGCACATCGCCCGCGACGGTGGCGCGACGAACGACGCGATGCAGGTCGCCGTAGTCATTGACCGCATAATGTTGCGTGGCGCGGTTGTCCCAGATGGCAACGTCACCCGCATTCCATTTCCAGCGCACCGTGTTTTCGGGCGCGGTGATATGGGACTGGAACAAATCAAAAAGCCTCTGGCCGTCATATTTGGGGATGTCAACAAAGCGCTGCACCAAACAGCCGAGCACCAGGGTGCGCTCGCCCGTCTTTGGGTGGACACGCACGACAGGATGCTCGGTCTCAAAGATCGTTCGGGTGAAGACTTCGTCAAAGTGCTTCTTGTCGACCTCGCGGACACGGGCCATTCCGGCGTAGTCGAAAGAGTTGCTGTGAACAGCCCAGAGCTCATCTGCAAGGCGTTGCAGCGGCGGCGTCAGGTCAAGATAAGCCGCCGCGGTGTTTGCCCAGACCGTGTCGCCGCCAAAGGGCGGGATCACAATGCCTCGCAGGACTGCGATTTTTGGGTAGGCATTAAGGAAGGTCCCATCCGTATGCCACACATCCGCCCTCCCGCCGCCGCGGGCGGAATCAAGCTCGAGAATCGATGCCGTTCCCTTGCTCGCACCGAGCATCGGATGCGACTCCAGCTTCCCCAAACACGCAGCAAATCGCTCCTGCTCGGCGTCATCAAGATGACCTTGGTCACGAAAAAAGATGACCTTGTGTTCGAGCAGAAGCGTTTCGAGGGCAGCTATTGTCTGGTCCGGTAAATCGCCTGAGAGTTTGATATTCTTAATTTCTGCACCGATGCGCGCCGCTCGTTTGATGACGTCGGCACATGGAATGACATTATCGATCAAATCCGTTTCACTCACGATGCGCTCTCCACCTTCCGGTTCCTTTGTCAGAGAATGCGTTCAGCCACACGGGGGAACGAACGCGAGATGGGGGGCGGCATAATGGGTTGATAAAAATCGCCGCCGATCAGCCCGTACGGTGCGATCCTCGGGGCAACGAGTCGTGAAATGCAGGCATCCGCTGATCAAAGACGAACAAGTGTCCTGGCTCAGGGCGGCGCTACCCATCGGCTCGGTAGGTGTGCTCACGACTACGGAGGCACTCTCGTTAGCTCCGAGCCCTTCGAGCGAAGCGCTGGGGTTCGGGCAAATGGCATGTGACATCGCAGGCTTTCATGAGTAACTCTCGCCTTACCAGGGCTTGTCAGCAAACAGCATGCCAGTCGCGAAAACCGGGCTAACTCCGTTCATTTGCCAAAGGAAGTCGCTCATCCTGAGCGCGACACGTAGCCGCGCGCTCCAAAACAACACTGTATATTGTCGCGGATGCAACAAGCGCAGGTCGGGCGGGACCGTCATTAGCCGCGCGAACGTCCGCGACCCGCAGAAATGACGTTTGCAACTTCATAGAAGTAGAGCCCGAGCGTTGAATAACGTGCCGGATCAGGCGTGCTCAGCCAATGTTCTTTTCAACGCGAACCGCGGATTAACTCAGTTCAGACTAATATCTCTCGCTCACCTTTGCTCGTACGGGGACCGCACCTCAAGGCTTCCAATCGCTTTGCTTGGCGGAATATCGCAAAAGTAGTTGGTCAGCGACTTCAGCAGCTGCGACTGAATCTGCTCTTTTAACTCGGCCGGAATAGTTTCCGGACCATCTAACGACTTCAGGGCTCGCCCGACCAACTCGATCGCCCGATCCACGTTGCCGCTCTCGTAATAGTACTGAGCGACGGCCGCATAGGAGAGGAACTTGGGGCCGTCTTCGCGCTGCGGAGGATCGAGTGCGAGGATGTGTTCGGACAATTCCTTACCGATGGCAAAGCGATCGGCAACCGGAAACTGGGAGTTGTCCTTGGCCGGATCAAAAAGCTGACCCATGGCACTGGCCATCCATATCTCCGAGTTTCGCTCGATGGCATCGCGAGCCAATCGATGCATTACCAGTACCCCTGCCTGAAAATCACGTATCGTGTGAAGTAACAGGTCTGCTTGAAGCGCGCGCAAATTGACATCGTCCGGCCTCAGAGCGACCGCCTCTTCGACGACCGAAAGCACGGCGGCCAAATCTGCGGCCTCCAACACAGGGGGCGGTTCGGCAAATATCAGTTCGTGCGTGACGCGCTCGCCCTCCGCCGGATCGGCTGCTTTGGGTTCATACCTGGTATGCCAGACGTCGAAAATTTTCGACAAGACGTCATCGAGCACCGATGGATGACCGATGAACGCGATGCGGCCGTCACGATCGACAACGAAGGAGGTGGGGATTCCGGGGGAAAGACTGGCGTCCATCCATAGCTTTTCCATTTCGCCCGTAGAGTCGAATGCAATCCGATAATTGAGATTCGGGACGTTCTTGGTAAGCCACGCATCGACCCGGTTGCGGACATCGCCGCCGGTCGCAGCTTCAGCAGCTAGGACACCTACGACCTCAAGTCCGAGGTCTCTATATTTCTCTTGTAGCTGGACGAGTTCGGGTAGCGCCCTAAGACATGGCGCGCACCACGTTGCCCAGAATTCGACAACGTACGTTTTTCCGGTCTGAAAATTCTTGAGGGGCTGCCCACGGAGCCACTTCTCCACTTTGATCGGAGGTGCCGGCGAGCCTATGTCCAGCACCATATTGGCTTCCAAGCCCACTCCCAAACGTTGGGGCATGAGAGCGATCAGGATTGCGAGGAACACCACGGCATAGAGACGTCTGGACCAGATTCGAGTCCCCTGCGCGGACTTCGGGGTTGGGGATGGAATCATGGCTTCCTCCTGCTAACGGTGGACTTTAATACCGAGCTAGCGCGCAGAATCGACCGGCATCGCGCCAGGGCCCGGCCCATCAGCCGCCAACCGTGTCGAGGACATCGGACCCCGTCGAGGATAGCGGAATACGACAAATGGCAGCCTGATCGCTCTCCTCAAGCAAGGCGCGCGCCAGAGGCCTCGAGCGGCACGCAATGTGTGTTCCTGGGAGACGAGGAGGTTTCGCGACTAGGGCGGGCACAACTTGCCTATGGCCGTCCACGGTTCAAGCGACGCTGATCGAATATGTGAGATGCTGGAGTTGTCAGCCGTAGTCACTGTTAGAGGCGGCTCTCGCCCAAATCCGTGCAATGCCTAGAGCGGCAACGCGCAGACATTCGCCGGTGTTGCTCATTCTGGCGCACGTCCTCGTGACGGACGACCTTACGTATCGCTCGCTACTCACCTCGTGCGGAACGACGTTGTGTCAGTATGGGCCTAGACCGGCGCCGCCGCCTGCACCGACATTGCGGCCCCGCCGAACGCCGCCGCGAGCACGAGGAGCAGGCGTGCTCCTGATCATTCCCCAGAAGTGCGCCCCCCTCGCGCCTCGCGAACTCGGCATCGTTCACAGCGAGGATCGAGCACTAGGAAACCCCTGAGCCGAGTTCATGCTACCAGCGCAGTTAGCCAATCGTTGGTGGGTTTTGTCTCGAACCCAACCTCCTCAGGAGCAGTATGCTTTGTGCAACGTTACCGATCGTTGGTACAGTCGTTTGGCAGGCACTGCCGAAAGGCCGCCCGGCGCTTCGCGCTGATTGCAACCGGGAGCAACATCAAGAATTGGTAGTTGACCTGCTCGCCCAATTGGCGACCACATTGGTCCGCGAGGCCGACCGAATGCCGGCGGTCTTTTCGCTCTTATGCCGCCTCTGCGCGATGAGACAAGAATGCACGACGGAATGCCCGGATCTCGGTACCTTGATCTATCCAAGCTCCCAACGTCGCGCACGGTCGAATTTATTCCGTCAGTGCACTTGACCTCCGGAAGCGCCAAAAAGGCCGTTCAAGCCATTCAACTGGTCAGGTCGGCCTTTCGTCAGAGGCTGAAGTGCATTGTGATCCCCACTCAATCTGGCATTACCATCCAATGTCCAGAAGCATCCGTACCCGCTATCCTGAACGCGTCCGCCGCCGTCGAAGAAAAGCTCAACCGTCTTCAGCGCGAGCACCTCACAAGAATGGTTCAAGAGATACTTTCGATCACTGCAGCCGAACTCCGCCGTTGGTCAAAGGACGGGCGAATACCGACCTCGGGTCGAGCATTCTTTAGTCAAGGCCGAAAGCAGGTTGGTTTGTTTCTATACTCGTCCGAATCGATTTGCGCCTTAGCGGCCAGGCCGGAGCAGATCGCCGGTTGGCGTCGTTCCGGCAACGAACGAAAGCTCCTCCACAAACAATCTTCATTGCCTCCGTTAGCTGGGCGTTGACTGTTACCTTGTCGCGCTTCAGCCAAAAGGCGGGCTTCCTGCCGCGCAATTGAATGTCTTCTTAAAAGCGCGGCTGTCAGGTTTGAGACCACGTACAACAGTTCACGCTGAACGCAAAGTAGCAAGCGACTGGAGAGCCTCCCAAATTTCAAGCGGCACGCTGCTTGCTTCGTCGAGGCTCCAGCGGGCGCGGTACACGCGTCCGCTGTTGAAACCGAATGCAACTCTTTCGTCTGCTACCGCCGTCCTCGCAATACCCGCGATGGGACGCATCCAGGAAAACTAGTATGAAAAACGCGCTTCTCGTCGCAGCGTCGCTATCCATGACCTATTTGATTTCCCCGGCAACGCCCAAGACGCTGCCGGCTGGGACAGAGGCCGTCGATCCTTACATTTGGCTCGAAGAGATTGAAGGGCCGCGCGCATTGGCTTGGGCGCGCGCGGAGAACGACAAGACGCTCGGTGTGCTCCAGTCGGATTCTCGCTATCAGCGCCTCAACGAGGAGGCGCTCAAGATTCTCCAGGCCAACGATCGGATTCCGTACGTTTCATTTGGACGGCGCGGTCTCGAGAATTTCTGGCAGGACGAGAAGCAGGTGCGCGGAGTCTGGCAGCGTACCACAATCGAAAGCTATTGGACCCAGAGCCCTCGGTGGGACACCATCCTAGACCTGGACGCTCTGGCTGCCCTGGAAAAGAAGAATTGGGTCTTTGAAGGAGCCGATTGCCTCCCACCCGAAGAACGCCTGTGTCTACTCGCACTTTCCGACGGCGGCAAAGATGCCCATGTGGTGCGCGAGTTCGACGCGGACGCCAAAGCCTTCGTCACGACAGGCTTCGATTTGCCGGAGGGAAAGCAGAACGTGAGTTGGGTCGACCGCGACACGATTCTGATTTCACGGGATTGGGGCGAAGGGACGATGACGCCGGCTGGCTACCCTTTCGTCGTGAAGGAGCTCAAGCGCGCCCAGTCGCTCGTTGAGGCGCGCGAGGTCTTTCGTGGAGCACGGACCGATGTCCAGGTCTTGCCATTCGTGTTGAGCGACAATGAAGGCAAGGTCCATGCGACCGGCGCGCTGCGCGCAATCAGCACGTTCGAGCGTGAGTATGTGCTCTTCGGGCCCAAAGAGCCGATCAAGCTCAACCTTCCAAAGAAGGCGAGCATCGTCGGTATCGCCAGTGGCCGCCTGCTCGTGACCCTAAAGGAGGAGTGGACACCACCGTCCGGCGGCATCCCGTTCGCAAGCGGCTCGATCATCTCGTATGACTTGGCGGAATGGAAGCAGGACCCGCTGGGCGCCAGACCGTCACTCGTCTTCAAGCCCGGATCTCGGCAAGCGGTCAGCGGGCTCGACACTACCAGAAACTTGTTGTTTCTCACAATTCTCGACAATGTTCAGAGCAAGGCGTTCGTCTACAAATATGATCAGGGCGCCTGGCAGGCCACCCCGGTCCAGCTTCCGGAGAATGCGAGTGTCGGTCTGTCTTCCGCATCGAATGAAACGGACGAGGTGATGTTCACGGTTTCCAGCTTTCTCGAGCCCGCCTCACTCTGGTACTTCGATGCGGTAACCGAACGACTCGCAAAAATGAAGTCCTCACCGCCTAGGTTCAATGCGTCTGGGCATCTGGTGGAGCAATTCGAGGCAACTTCGCGCGACGGCACCCGAGTTCCTTACTTTTTGGTGCGGCCCAGGACCGCGAGGTTTGATGGATCGATCCCGACCCTTCTTTACGGGTATGGAGGGTTTCAGGTTCCACTGCTGCCGTCTTATGCGGGGCTCACGGGACGGCTCTGGCTCGAGCACGGTAATGCATACGTCATCGCGAACCTGCGCGGCGGCGGCGAGTTCGGGCCGCGGTGGCACGAGGCCGCCCAGGGGGCAACGAAGCAGCGCACATGGGATGATTTTATCGCCGTTGCGGAGGATCTGATCCGGCGAAAGATCACCTCTCCCCGCCGGTTGGGCGTAGTTGGCGGCAGCCAAGGAGGTCTGCTGGTGGGGACCGCCATTACTCAACGACCCGACCTTTTCAATGCCGCCATCGCGCAGGTACCGCTGTTCGACATGGTTCGGTTCACCAGACTGGCGGCCGGGGCCTCCTGGATCGGCGAGTATGGCGACCCCGCCATTCCCGAACAGCGCGAGTGGCTCGAGACCTACTCGCCCTATCAGAAGCTGGTGTCGGGCAAGACCTACCCCGCTCCATTCATTCTCACCTCCACCAACGACGACCGCGTACATCCCGCCCACGGCCGCAAGGCAGCCGCGAGGTTAGCTGAGCTTGGCCAGCCCTATTTCTACTATGAGAACATCGACGGGGGGCATAGTGCCGCTGCAAATCTCATCGAATCTGCACGTCAGGTGGCTCTCGAATATACCTATATGTTCCGGCGACTTGTCGATGACTGATGTCTGCGAACCAACATCCCAATCCACATCATCAGCATTTGCTTCGGCAGCATCGGCTCTGGATCAGCAAGCGCGTGCTTACAAGAATCTCCGATAATTGCAGATTCTTTCGCACTTTCAGGATCGACGGCTTCTTCTAGAATGAAGGAGCAAAGATGAACGATGGGAATGGCATGGGTCAGGTGATCAAGATTGATGAGGCCCCGATTCGAGATCACCACACGATAAGGATCGGCGCGATTACCGCTTCGACTAGCCAGCAGTCGTCAGGCTTCGGCCCACCTTCTGATTTTCCGGCAGAAATCAACGCAGCGTTGTTCTCCTATCTCCCTCGATCAGGAGGAAACTTGCTTCGAGCAGAGACATCGTCGTCGGTGAGATCTTTGGTCCGGACAGCGCGCCCGTCGCGCTCCACGGCCGCACGGAAAACCTTCCATATTAGGCGCTCGTCCATATTCGGCGCCGAAAAAGGGCCACTCCCGAAGGAGTGGCCCCGCCAAGTCTGGGAGGAAACGCCCCACAACGGAGGCCTCTGGGATCAAGCCGCGGCCTGATCGATTGGTGAGTATGGCAGGCCGAGACTCTCGGCCACCGCTCTGGAGGTGAGCCGGCCTCGATAGACATTGAGGCCTGCGCGCAGGTGCGGATTTTCGAGCACAGCTGCAAATCCCTTGTTGGCGAGAGCCAAGCCGAAGGGCAGCGTGGCGTTATTTAG
This sequence comes from Bradyrhizobium sp. ARR65, assembly GCF_000472385.1. Taxonomy (GTDB): domain Bacteria; phylum Pseudomonadota; class Alphaproteobacteria; order Rhizobiales; family Xanthobacteraceae; genus Bradyrhizobium. Next base: position 2,482 of record NZ_AWZU01000067.1, on the reverse strand, counting down.
CGCCTGGCTTGAGGTTACCGGGACGGCTCCCGGCATATTCGCCACGCAGTAATGTATGACGCCATCCACCTCGTAAGTTGGTTCAGCGTGCGTCGTCGGACGTGATGTCTCGAAGCATCCGCCCTGATCGATGGCCACATCGATCATGACAGAGCCTTTGCGCATCGACCTCAACATGCCGCGGCTGACAAGCTTCGGCGCGCTCGCTCCAGGAATCAGCACCGCGCCAATCACCACGTCGGCAGCAAATACCTCCTCCTCGATGGCCTCTAACGTCGAGTACCTGGTACGAACACGTCCCTCGAAAAGCTCATCCAGCTCGCGCAGCCGCGGTATCGAACGGTCGAGGATTGAGACTTCGGCACCCAAACCAACCGCCATTCGTGCAGCATGCGTGCCGACCACGCCGCCTCCGATCACGACGATACGAGCGGGCTGGACACCTGGGACACCACCAATCAACAAACCCCGCCCGCCCGCATACCGCTTCAGCGCGCTACCCGCTGCCTCGATCGCGAGCCTGCCCGCCACCTCGCTCATCGGCGCAAGCAGCGGAAGCCCTCCATTCGCATCAGTCACGGTCTCGTAAGCAATCGCGGTGCATCCAGACTTCAGAAGGCCATTGGCCTGGGGCCGGTCAGGGGCCAGATGCAAATAAGTGAAGAGGATCTGGTTTTCTCGGAGCTGTGCCCATTCGGGTGGCTGGGGCTCCTTGACCTTCACGACCATCTCGCTCGACGCAAAAACTTCTCGAGCAGAGCCCAGGATTGTTGCACCGGCCTTGCGATAGTTGTCATCGGTCACGCCAATGCCGGCGCCCGCATTCGTCTCGACAACGACACTGTGACCAGCCGCTACGTATTCGCGGACGGCTCCAGGCGTAAGGCCTACCCGATACTCATGTGTCTTGATTTCCCTGGGGACACCGATCTTCAATTGCAATCTCCTTTTCGAGAGCTCTTCTAATCGCAAGGTCGATTGGTTTTCCTGCAATAGGCGCGAAGATCACGCATACATTCAACGATTTTTCCGGCTTCAACGAAGGATTCCAAGCAGGCGACCGAGAAAAAGGGATACCGTCCTCGCCGAGCATCCGCGCGCGACTTTGGCGCACGTCGCCGACGAGCAGGTGAAAATTGCATAGCAACGCAGCTCACAATACTCAAATTGCGCTCGCTGGGGGATAGCACGACGCTGAAACGGCTTGCGTGACTGGACACACTGCTGTGGTTGCGATGGGCTGCTCTCAAACCAGAAGACCGGCTCGATGGCAATTGGCCGGCACCTTCGAGACGCCACGGGAGGTCGAAACTGTCATCACGGAGCATGGTAGGAGAGGATTGGTGCTAGCCTCAGCAGCAAGTGCTTCCTCGAGCGTGATGACCTCGCCCCCAATCGGCGTCCCTCCCTCACGACTGTCCGGCACAATAGAGTCCCAACTGCGCGAGCTCTTGTTCGCGGCGAAATCATCGAAGTAGGGCCGCAATGCTTCAAGATATCGACGAGAACCTGCAGAACACCCTGCCGCCAACCATGACCCGTAGATCTGGACATCTGGCGATCGTTATCATCGCGCCGCCGTGTTGTCGATCCTTCTCTGCACATTCCTGTACGGATGCCAACAGCGAGGGGCCACTCTTCGGCCGACGACGGATCGCAAAACACATGCACCTGCGCCTTTTAGAAACAATCTCGAACAACGTGTTTTGTGGCACGCCGATTGCTTTGACGCAGTGCGCTTCAGGTCTCGTACACCGCAACGCATAAGGACGACACTTGCGCGATCTATCCAAATCAATTCCGTTGACGCTGCTCTGTTGAGAGCGGCTCTGTTTCTCTTGAATCTGGGCGCGTTGGCCTCGGATGCCGATCTCGTTCACCGAGCGTCGATTTGGACGATGCGCCGTCGGGAAAGCGCCTGGCCGGGTTGGACCTCGCGGCGTTGGCCGAGATCGCCCGGCAATCGCAAAAGTGGAGTGGTGGCGTCTCTTCAGGCGCGCTTCGGACTACGCTTCCAGAATGTGTTTCGCTCAATGCGGTAGTGGTAGCGACGTGATCTGATCATGACCGAGTGCCAGAATTACACGACGGGAATCCATTCAAAGTTCGAGGGAGAAGGAAAGGCTGCGCCCTTGCCGCAGGCCAGAGCCGACGAGGTCGGAATTTCACAGCAGCGGCTCATCTGGCTTGACGATTTCTTCGCTCGCGAGATAGCCGACAAGCGCGTGCCGGGCGCAGTGGTCGCAATTGCAAGAGACGGCAAGCTGATTCACTACAAGCCATATGGGCAGATGGATCCGGTAAAAGGAACGTCAATGCCACTCAATGCCCCTGTTTGCACTCGCCTCCATGACCAAGCCGATGGTGGCGGTCGCCGGGCTTACGCTGATGGAAAAAGGGCGCCTACCTCTACAGGCCAAGCTTTCGGATTACTATCCGGAATTCGCTAACATGAAAGTGGGGGTGCCGCAGACTAGCGGTC
>NZ_AWZU01000066.1 GCF_000472385.1 Bradyrhizobium sp. ARR65 | reverse complement strand
GAGCTTCGCGCCGCCTACATGCCGGATGTCGCTCGGGCAGTCTCAGGCATCCCCCGAGCTGATCCCGGAGGAAGGGTCACCCCCCGGTTCTGACATCGCCTAATCCGCTTTCGACACTTCTGCAGCGGTTCGCTTGCGCTCGCCTCTCTCGACCGTGCCTGCCGGAATCTCGTCCCGGCGTTTCCGCAACGCTCACCACCACGGCTTTTGACCGCAGCAGCTTGCGGTGGCTTGAGATCAGCACCTGATTGCCGAACCCGAAGGGCCCTCCTTCATCTCTCGTACAGTTCCGCATCGCCGGTACTCATGGCGATGCTCGTGACACACGACCCAAGTCGGACATCCCACGCCGGACTTGACAACGTTGACGTCGAGTCCCCTCGCGCGAAGCCCGGGCCCGGGTTCGGCAGCTCGCCCCCTAGACGGAAGCCCAACGATAGCGTCCGCGGTATCGGGCTGGCTTGCGCATGAGGGTCCGTTTTCTGCGCGGCCCGCCCCCAATCATCGACCCTATGGAGCCCGCCTGTTCGAGCGTTTGGTTGCCACAATGGCAACGCGTGCCTAAGCTTTACCCGTTCAAGGGCCAACTGTGGGACATCATTTCGGTATGGATTGCAGAATTGCCGACGAGCTCGTCGCCATGGCGGAGCACGATCAGAAGGTACGTGATGAACTTGCGGCGACGGGAGCGCTGTACGACGGTTATGATCCACGTATGTCCGCCGTTCACGATAGGAATGCGTTGCGGCTCCGCGAGATCATGGCCCAGATCGGATGGCCGACGGAGCGCCTGGTCGGCAAACGAGCCGCGGAGGCCGCCTGGCTGATCGCCCAGCACGCCATCGCGCACCCGGAATTCCAGCGCTCGTGCCTTAAGTTCCTTGCCGCGGCCGCGCACGAGCGCCTGGTCCCAACCTGGCAGCCGGCCATGCTGGAGGACAGGATCCGTGTATTCGAAGGAAAGCCGCAGGTCTACGGCACGCAGCTCGAGCCGGATGCGCACGGCAACATGCGGCCGCACACGATCGAGGATCCAGAGGGAGTGGACGAACGACGTCGCGAGGCGGGTCTCGAACCTCTCGCTGAGATACTTGCTCGCGCCAAACCTCAGCCGCTGCCAGCGGACCGTGAACGCTTCGAGCACGATTATCAGGAGTGGCTTATTGCTGTTGGTTGGCGCACACGTCCGCGGTCATCGGGCAAAGGGCCAGCATGAGGCTGCAGCTAAAAGGAAGCGCATGTGGCGATGTCTCTTCTTGCCGAGTAGGCCCAGGGACTTTCACCCGAGCCTCACAGATCCGGACTTGAACCTCTCGATTTGAAGGTTGCCGCCTTCCGTTGAGCTTCGGGCTCCTCCCGTTGCCAGGTGGCCCGATTCATCGTCGATGACCCGCCCCCTTCACTCCACGACCATTGCAGCCGCTTCCTCGCTACTACGGTGGTCAATCACGGGATCGTCGTTCGACGCGCGACCGTGGCCGGCCTGGGCGACGATGCCAATTTCGATACGGACACCGAGGAGATTCGCTTTACGTTTCGATTTGATGTCCTGGAGCGCGGCACCGGGGGAGAGAAGCCAGTCCAACGGGGCAGCACCGCTACGCTGCCTGATGGGCCGACACTTCGCTTCGTCCTGAATGATGAAAGAGGTTCTTCGACTCCCCGACGGCGTCTTTCGTTTGTTTGCCGGAGTGCGCTCAGACCCCTTTCCATCTGGCAAATGGCCAACCCGACCTCGCTGTGCGGACCATCGTATCCACTTTGCTCAAGGCGGGACTTGAAAGCCTGAAGCCGCGTTTCGGTGCCATGTCGGCACGATGACAGATTGATTACGCGACTTATCCCGCGTGCGTCGTAAAACGCGCGCTTTCATGTGCGTGCCACCCAACAAGTCATCGTCGTGTCAAGTCGCTGCAACACATCGCAACATAATGGAGCGCCGTCGGCATTTTGTTTTCGAATTTCACCCGCCGACGTCGGGAGAGGGCGATGAAAAATTTGAGAATTTCGTTACGCTCGTCAATTACGTTGGCGCTGGGACTGTTCTTTCTGGGTGCGGCCTCGCAAACGGCCACGGCTGCGTGCCAGCTGAATTCGTCGGGCGGCAAGATCACGCGCGTGGTCTACATTATTTTCGACAACGTGCACCTGAGGCGCGACAATCCGAACGTGCCGTCCGACCTCGAGCAGATGCCGAACCTGTTGAATTTCGTGCAAGGAAAAGGCGTCATCAGCGGCAATCACTACACTCCGCTGATCTCCCACACGGCCGACGACATTCTCACAGGGTTGACGGGTGTCTACGGCGATCGTCACGGCAGTCCGGTCTCGAACAGCTTCGGGATTTTCAAGGCGGACAATTCCTCGGCCGTTTTTCAGACGTCCTTTGTCTACTGGACGACCACAACGGCGCAGAGCCATCCTGAAGCAGGCGAAAACCTTCCCGTCCTCGTGAATGAGAACGGCAAGAACGCCCCGGCTCCCTGGCCCGTATTCACGCGCGCCGGCTGCGACGTGGGCGCCTTCTCCCTGAATGGGCTTGCAATCGAAAACAAGACGGACATCGCCAATATCTTTGGTTCGACCGTCGCTTCCACCGCAGCAACGCAGGACTATGAAGGCGTTGCGATTCACTGCGCGAAAGGCAGCGCGCTGTGCAACAACTCCTTTGCGAAGCCCGATCTCCTTCCCGATGAGCCCGGCGGTTATAACGGCTTCTCCGCGCTTTACGGCAACATCAACGTACAGCCGGTGATCTCGCCGGGCGCTTATGTGAAAGATCTCGACGGACAGGTGATCACCGATCCCAACTCGAACAAGCCGGGCTTTCCCACCAACTTCGACCCTTCGGCAACAGCCTCGCTTGGCTACGCTGCAAAAATGCTCGAAGCCGGCGTTCAGGTTGTTTACACCTATGTTGCCGATGCGCACGATCCGCAGCGTCTGGACATCCCGAATGCTCCCCCCACCCCGAATAGCGGTCATGCCTACGGTCCGGGCGAGGCCGGTTATGTCGCGGCGCTCAAGGCCTACGATCAGGCTTTCGGCAAGTTCTTCACGCGCCTCAAGGCGGATGGCATCAACGAGACCAATACGCTGTTTGTCGTCGTGCCGGATGAAAACGACCATTTTGTCGGCGGCCCGCCCAGCCCGGCGAATTGCGACGGCGTGACCACGCCTTGCACCTACAAGAATGTCGGCGAGATCGACCTATCGATCGACAAGGTCCTGCTCACGCAACGCATGAACAGCACGCCGTTCTCGATCCACAGCGACGACGCTCCCACCATGTACATCAACACCAATCCGGGAGCGACCGACAGCCTCACCCGGACCATGGAGCATGACATCGACGCGCTCACTGCCACGAACCCGATCACCGGCAACACGGACAAGCTGTCGAAGCTGCTGGCTGATCGGGCCGAAATGAAGCTATTGCACATGGTCACCTTCAGCCCGCAGCGTACGCCGACCTTTACCATCTTCGGCAACGACAACTACTTCTTCGAGACGGGCAACAACAACGGATGCGCGACGCCGACCGACGTCGTGTGCGAAGGTCCGGGCTTTGCCTGGAACCACGGTGACTTCCAGAACCAGATCACCCGGACCTGGGTTGCCATGGTGGGACCTGGCGTGCAACGGCTCGGCCGCCACGACGATGTGTTCACTGATCATGCCGACGTGCGGCCGACTGTTATGGCGTTGCTGGGCCTGACCGACGACTATGTCCATGAAGGCCGCGTCGTCGCCGAGTTCATGCAGCAGAATGCGCTGCCGCCAGGCATCCGCGAGAGCCGCGAGAATTTCATCGAGCTGGCTCAAGCGTTCAAGCAGTTGAATGCGCCGAAGGGCGAACTCGGCCGCGCCAGCCTGGCGTGGGCGAACCGCTCCGTCACCGCGAACGACAAGGTGTATAGCCGCTATTTGTCCCGAATCGGCGACATCACGGAGGACCGCGATGAACTCGCCGGTCAGATCAAGACGGTGCTGAACAACGCGGCATTCCATAACCAGCCCGTCGGCGAAGGCAACGAAAATGGCCTGGCCCACCGCGCTAGAGCCTTGATCGACCAGGTCAGGGACCTCGCCGAACGCGACCACGATCGCAACTGAGCTTGCAGCAGCTCCTGTTTGAGCGTGAAGCCCGCCGCTACTTTTGCCGGCGGGCTTTTCATCTGGCTGAAGACGCCTTTGCCCGCCGGAACAAAGGAAGTCCGAGGCTCGTTGAACCGAAATATCGGAAATGCGTTCCTGAAGCCTTGTGACCCGATTGAATCGACTCTTGTTGGCCCATCAGCGAAGTCGCGACACCTCTCATTGAGGTCCGGTTAGTGCGGCATAGCGGTCTAGGTTTGCTCACGCTCAGTTCTTCGCATGACCCGAAACGGTTCACGCTGCCATAGTATGGATGTGCTCGGGGCGGACACCAAACGCCAGCAGACGTCCTGGAAGTCGCCGCAGCAACGGCCATTGCATCATCTTAAGGAACAGTGGCGCCTTCGGTCGCTCGCTTTTGTTTGTGAGCGCGGGCGCGATCACCTTGTTCTGCACGACGATCTGCAGACGCTGGGTCACGCGTGCTGGAAATTCGCGCCGGTCCTGAACCTGCTTCAGCGTGTCGATCGTTACGATTCCACGCCGCAGCGGCTCGGCAAGAATATTGGCGGCGGCCGCCGCATCCTGCACTGCCAGATTGATCCCGACCCCGCCAATGGGGGACATGGCATGCGCCGCATCACCGATGCAGATGAGCCCAGGCCGATACCATCGCCGCAAGCGATCCACTTCGACGGTCAGGAGTTTCACATCCTCCCAGCTGCTGATTTCATGCAGCCGGTCACGGAGGAACGGCGAGATGTCCGCGATGCTATCGCGGAAATTGTCGAGACCGGCCTGCTGGAGCTTGCCGGCGGTGCCTTTCGGAATGAGATAAGCGCATTGCCAATAGTTGTTGCGGTTGAGCATGACCAGCATTCGCCCGCTTTCAACATGGCCAAGCGCTTCACCGGGATCACTGTCGTTGCGGGATATGCGGAACCACATCACGTCCATCGGCGCGCCGAGGTTTTCAACACTGAACCCGGCGCGCTGACGCAAGGTCGAATGGCGGCCGTCGCAACCGACGGTGAGATCGCATGGATTTCGATCTCGCCATCCGGCGTCGTTGCGCGGACGCCTGCGACCCGGTCATCATCGAATACAAGATCGGTCGCCTCGCTGCTCATCCGCAGATCGAAAGTCGAATAGCGCCTGGCGTGATCGGCCAGAAAATCGAGAAAATCCCACTGGGGCATCATCGCAATGAATTTGCAATGTACCGGCAGATGCTCGAAATGCCCGATGACCAGCTGCTCGTCTCCGATCTGCAGCGACATTTCCCGCAACGTCGAATGCGGAATTTGGAGGAACTCCTCGAGCAATCCAAGCTCCTGCATCATTTCGAGGGTCGACGGGTGGACGGTATCGCCGCGGAAATCGCGCAGGAAATCCTTGTGCTTCTCAAGCAAGACAACCGCAACCCCCGCACGCGCTAACAGGAAACCGAGCATCATTCCGGCGGGGCCACCGCCAGCGATGCAGCAACTGGTTTTCATCGAAGTCATTGGTCCTCCTGGACTCTCGGAGGGGCTCAAGTTCGGCACGGCACCTATAGAATGCTCATCACAATCTGAGGTTCCAGACCTATAGTCGTAGCCCGGGCCGCAGAGCCCCGCGCCTTGGAGAAGCCGGGTCTTGGCCCTTCTCGAGCGCCCCCGGCGCTTGTCTCGAAATCGGCTGTCGCGGGTAACCCCGACATGGTCGGCACGGCGCCAAATCGACTCTCGTGACCCGGGCCTTTGGCCGCCCAGCAAAAGACCCTGCAGCCTGTTTAGACAAACGGAGCAGCTGTCATTCTTCGCGCCGCAGCTGAAAGCGAAAGTCCCGTCGCGCAGAGCGCGGCGGGACAGCTTTTCCTACTCGAAGGGGGCCGACGTTGAGACGACCCTGCGGCTTCAGCCTTACCTCTTCAGGACCTGAACGCCCTCCTCGCGCACCGCCTCGAGGCTGCGCGGGTCGAGATCGAGCGCATCGAGGATCGTCGGCGCGATCTGGGTGGTGAAGGTGGTGTCCTCGACGACTTTCGCGTGCTTGATACGCGGCGAGGAGACCACCAGCGCCACGTTACGATCGTCCTGGGAAAAACCGCCATGCTCCGCAAGCTTGCTCCCGCCGGTGCAAATGACGCCATGATCGGTAATGGCGATAAAGTCCGGCACGCGGCTATTGTGGAACGGATCCTCGTAGCGCCGAGTCAATTCGTCACGATCGAGCAACTCTTTGATATGCAGAGCACTTGCGTGGGCCAGAATGTAGGCCTTGGCATCCGCATAGTAGGGCTGGCCGGTCGCCGGATTGGTCGCCTGTTGCAATTCCGGCGACAACCAGACCAGCGCCTCGTCGTCGCAGATCTCGAAGCCGTTGGCGCCGAAGCCGGGCGCGCCGCTATACAGCGCGTCGGAGATCGCCACGCGGTCCATGACGTTGATCGGCGACTGGCCATGTTTGGCGCTGACGATGATCAACGTCGAATCGTAGAGATTCTGCACCTTGAGTTCGTTGATGAACTTGCCGAGCGCGTCGTCCACGAACTGGAATTGCAGCGTTAGAGCATTGCCGGGTGTCGCCTGGGCGTCGGCATAGCCGCCCGTGAGCGACTTGTCCGAGTCTGCGTTGCCCGCCTTCGCGAGCTTTTGGCCAACGCTGACCGCCTGGAAGTTCATGCCGAAGATCGCGGGTACGGGCTGACGTTGAGTTCGCGCGCCGTTATAACCGTCGATCCAGTTCAGAACCGCTTTTACTTTCAGTGAATCGTAGCTGCGGACGCCGGTGTAGCTGGTGGTGTAGTCGTCGCCTTCCTGGGCGCCGGGATCGAGCGTGTCCTGCGAATTGATCTCCGGCGCGTAGAGTTCGTCGAGGCCGGCGCCCGACGGGCCCGCCAGGTTCTCGTAGGCCGGATGTTTGTCGGACCACGCCGTGCGCATTCCAGCCGCCTTGATCACTTCGAAGATCGTGTTGGTACGCACGTATTCGTGGGGATAGACCGGAACGCACTGTCCATTGACTAGCTTGCGCTGCATGTGGTCCGGATCGAGCTGGGTGTAGACCTGACCAAGCGTGCCGCCGCCGGTGAAATCGGCTGCCAGCTGGGTGGAGTAATTGTAGCTCTTGTCGAGCGCCTCGAAGTTGGTGAGCTCGCTTCCAGGCGCACCTCCGCAACCCGGGTCTGGAAGACCCTGGCTGGTGTAGAAGGCTTTGGAGGGATATACGGTGCGGTCGTAGCTGTCGTCATAGAACAGGCCGCCTAACTTCGGCGTCGCGCCGGTGACCTGCGCGAGCATGCCGGGATAGCTGTCCGACGGAGCGGTGGTGTAGGCATTGGGATAGACGACGCCATTGTCGGCGAGCTTGGCGAAGTTGCCGCCGGGACGGCTCTCGACCCAGCGCTTCAAATCGACGGAGTGCATGCCATCGACGCTGATCAACAGCACGTGCTTGTAGCCATGTTCGTGCGAATGACCGTCGCTATCGGCGTGCGCGCCCGCGACGCCGCAAGCGAGCATCGCTCCCGCGATCGCGGCAGTTGACAACAAATCGTCACGAAATCGAAACATTTCTTCGCCCCCTCTCTGTTATCTGATGAGATAAGAATTGCCTTCAACGAGGCCGGGGCAACTTACTCGCCCTCAGTCGATGCCGTGATGACGGTTTCTCGCGAATCAAATGACCGTGCTTTTTTTGGTTGTTGTTGTGCAGCTGCCATCTTCGCGGCGCGGGTGCCTGAACTGGCAGCCTCGCGAGCGGGCCGCGACGGCGCTTCATTTTTTAAACTCAACGGTCATCTTTGCGTCAAGCCATCATAACAAGACCCAGCGTAATCTGCCGTTCTCGGCAATTTGCAGCCAAGGGGCCGGTCGACCGCAAGCGGGTGCGGCAGAAAATCGGAGTTTCATGCAGATGCTGAGAGCTGCGTAAGGGCCCTCGTACTTTGGATACTGTAGGGCGGCTTATGGCCCCGAAGGACCTTTCCAGAACGTCTGCTCCTGCGCCGCTCTTGAAGTGTAAGCGTACATTCGTCAGATCACCACTTTCGAGATCATGGTTTGTCTGCGCCGAATAGCGCGCCTTGCGCATTTCACCCAGAGCGCTGCACCCTGATTCGCTCCGCGCCGGGGCAAACGCTTTCGATTTATGCCTCGGTCGCGCTGCTCCGGGGTGCGCAGGTCGGTGAAAATCAATGCGCGCAAAATCTAGTTTCATGAGGCGCTTCAAGCCGATTCGAGCTGTCCAGTCGTTCGAGCAAAAATTTTTCTCTTTCGTTTTTCCCGAAGTTTACGATTACTCATCGCCGTCCCGGCCCGAGAGTGGGGCGTATCGCGATCGTCACATACGTTGGGCCGGAGATGCGGTGGACGCGTTGGTGCTGTCTGACGAACGGCATTCCTTCGCGGACGGCGAAGCCGTGTGGCCCTGGCGCCCGAAGGCTGGCGCTAAGGTCGCGGGCGGTGCTTCTCGCATCGCGCGGGTGACGGTGACAACAACGTCTGGCTCACCGGGGAGCGCGGAGTAAGCCGTAAACCACTCGCGCAGGAAAGGCCGGAATGCTTCCGCCTTACCTGCGGTTACTCCCGTGTTGCGCTTCTCGCGCATTTTTTGCACACGGGGCCGCGGGTGCGGCGGGCACCCGGNCTTCCCTCGGTCTTCCCTGCGCCCTTTTAATTTCGGAGGGGCGCCATTTCTTGGCACAACTCGGACGCAATCCGTCGCGAGAATGCCTGTTCGCGTGGCGACGTCATACCGGGGCGCCTCCATCGGGTCCGCGCAAAGGGGGGCCCGATGACAGGCTCCGAGGCAAACCCGGAAATCTCGAGATTCCGGGTTCACGCTTCGCGTGCCCCGGAATGACGGCGAGGTTACGTCTGCCATGAAGACAACCGATTAATAACTTCTTACCCGTTAGAATTTTAGCCGTGCCAATTCGTCCCACCATCCTCGTCTTCGACTCCGGCCTCGGCGGCCTCACGGTGCTGCGCGAGATCGTGGCGGCACGCCCTGACGCGCGCTACGTCTATGTCGCCGACGACGCCTTCTTCCCCTACGGCCAACACAGCGAGGACGAGATCATCGGCCGCGTGGTGCCGCTGATCGGCGAACTGATCGCGCGGCACGCGCCCGATCTCGTGGTGATCGCCTGCAACACCGCCTCGACGCTGGTGATGTCGTACCTGCGCGCCGCCTATTCCGTGCCGTTCGTGGGAACCGTGCCCGCAATCAAGCCGGCTTGCGTGAAGTCGAAGACCCGGCGCGTCTCAGTGCTCGGCACCAAGGGGACCGTACAGCGCGAATATACCCGCGCGCTGATCCGCGATTTCGCTGGAGGCTGCGAGGTGACGCTGGTCGGCTCGCCCGAACTGGCCGCACTCGCGGAACGCGCGCTGAGCGGCAACGACATAAGCGATGCCGCGATCGCGGCCGAGATCGCCCCCTGCTTCGTCGGCGGGAGCGATGGTCCGGGCGCGCGCACCGACACCGTCGTGCTCGCCTGCACGCACTACCCGCTCCTGCTCGATCGCCTGGTGAAACTCGCGCCGTGGAGGGTCGACTGGATCGATCCGGCGCCGGCGATCGCGCGCAGGGTCTGCGATCTCCTGAGCACGCACCACGGCGAGCCCGACGAGCCCGACGCCGAGCTGATCTTCACCTCGAAGCGCCCGCACAATTTGAGCCGCGCGCTGATGCCTTTCTTCGGCGGCCGCGTTCCCGCCTGATCCGCAGGAGCAAGCGATAGCTATGCCTGACACGCCCACTCCCCTCAATCGCCTGCGCAAGGAGTGGCGCGAGAGGCGCCCGACCTTTGGCGCCATCGCGACCATTCCCTCAATTCAGACCGTGCAGATCATGGCGCGCTCGGGGCTCGACTGGATCATCGTCGATCTCGAGCACGGCCCGATCGATTTGAATGCAGCGCATGCGATGATCACGGCGACATCGGGCACGCCTTGCGTGCCCTTCGCGCGGATTGCCTCGAACGAGCCCTGGCTTGCGAAGGCGCCGATGGATATCGGCGCGCTCGGCATCAACTTTCCGATGATCCTCAATCGCAGTGATGCGGAAAAGGCCGTGCGCGCCCTACGCTATCCGCCGCGCGGCGAGCGGCTGTGGGGCCCGTTTCACGCGCCGTTCCGCTGGGGCGTGTCGATGGCCGACTACATGGCGAGCGCCGATGACGACATGATCTGCATGATCACCATCGAGCACGTCGAGGCCGTCAAGAACATCGACGAGATCATGGCGACGCCGGGCATCGATATCGCTGTGATCGGGCCCGGCGATCTCGCCACCTCGGTGAACAAGCGCGGCCTGATCGATGATCCCGAAGTGATGCTGCTGATCGCGCGCGCCGAGGAAGGCATCTTGAAAAGTGGCGTGCCGATCGGCGGGGTGGCACGCAGCGCCGAACAGGCCAACGCCATGATCGCGCGCGGCTATGTCGCGCTCGCCCTGGGGTTCGACTGGTCGCTGTTCCAGCGCGGCATTGCCGCGAGTTTTGCCGGCATCAAGCGCTGACACGCTTTCTTGTCGTTGCGCTTGCGGAAAAAAACCGGCGTTCGCCCAGCCCTGGCCACAAAGCGGGCGTCCATGCGGGGCGGTTCGTGCTAGACCACTGGCCCGCGGGCTGAGATGCTTCCGACTCGCTGCCGGTGCAAGCTGAGCCTTTGTAACCTGAGCTTTGGGGAATGCGGGGAACTCATCGAAAGATCTCACTGCCGCGCCGCTTCGTCATTGATCTGATGCGCGCGTCGATGGAGGTGCCCTTCGTATCGCTGTCGCGTCCGCTCGATGTGCGGCAGCTCATCGCGACGCGCGCGGGCGTGGCTCAGCCGCCCGGCTGGGCCGCGATCTTCGTCAAGGCCTTTGCGCTCGTGGCCCGCGATGAGCCCATCCTGCGCACGCTCTACGCCCATTGGCCGCGGCCGCATTTCTACGAGCTGCCGCGCTGCGCGGCCATGGTGGCGATCGCCCGCGTCGAGAACGGCGAAGAATGCATCCTGATGGAGCGGGTCCTGGGTGCCGACGACATGCCGCTTGCGGAGATCGATGCCCAGCTCCGGCGCGCCAAGCACGCGCCGCTCGACGAGGTCGGGTCGTTCCGGCGGATCAAGAGGATGTGCGGCGTGCCGCAGCCGCTGCGCCGGCTGGGCTGGTGGCTCGCCGGGCGGACCGGGCGCTGGCACGCCACCAATTTCGGCAATTACGGCGTGACCTCGGCGGCCGCTTCCGGCGGCGGCGAGCTCCACGCCATCGGCCCCGGTCCGTTCGTCCTGAGCTACGGGCTGGTGCGGCCCGACCACGCCATCGATGTCGTCATCCGCTGGGATCACCGGGTTACCGATGCAGCCCCGATCGCCAAGGCCATGACGCGTCTGGAACAGGTGCTGAACGGCGAAATATCAGCCGAACTGCGCGGCAGCCGGCAGGCGGAAGGCAAGCCGGTGCGGGCGATAGCGAAATGAAGGCTCTTGGCCTCATTCCGGGGCGGTGCGCAGCAGCGAACCCGGGATCTCGAGGTTCCCGGCTCGGTCTTTCAGACCGCCCCGGAATGACGGCGGAATTCGTTGACAAAGAACCCGATTTCCTCCTAAAAGCCCCCTGCTCGCGGGCCGATTTCGGCCCGCGAAGCGTTTCGCGACCCGTGGTCGACCTCTTAGGCTTAAGGGGTGGATCTGTCGGTGCCGGGCGTGCCCGGCGCACAGGAGGGCGCGTTTCCTCAAACTTCAACCACCTACACCGGCCGCCGTCCTGCGACGGGGCCGAGCTAAAGAGGACGCGATGAGTAAGCGCAGTGAGGCGAAGTACAAGATCGATCGCCGCATGGGCCAGAACATCTGGGGCCGCCCGAAGAGCCCCGTCAACCGCCGTGAATACGGCCCCGGCCAGCACGGCCAGCGCCGCAAGGGCAAGCTCTCCGACTTCGGCGTACAGCTTCGCGCCAAGCAGAAGCTGAAGGGTTATTACGCCAATATCAGCGAGCGGCAGTTCCACGGCATTTATGTCGAGGCCAGCCGTCTCAAGGGCGACACCGGCGAGAACCTGATCGGGCTGCTCGAGCGCCGTCTCGATGCCCTGGTCTATCGCGCCAAGTTCGTGCCGACGATCTTCGCCGCCCGCCAATTCATCAATCACGGCCACATCAAGGTGAACGGCCGCCGCGTCAACATTGCGAGCTATCAGCTCAAGGTCGGCGACGTCGTCGAGGTCAAGGAAGCCTCCAAGCAGCTCGCGCTGGTGCTCGAGGCGAGCCAGCTTCCCGAGCGCGACGTGCCCGACTACATCGACGTCGATCACTCCAAGATGACCGCGAAGTTCATCCGCGTGCCCGGGCTCGCCGACGTGCCGTTCCCGGTGCAGATGGAGCCGCACCTGATCGTCGAATTCTATTCGCGCTGATCGGTCGCGCTGGCCCACGATATCGAAGGCCCCGGTTCTGCCGGGGCCTTTTGTTCAAGTGGTGAGAGACGAGGTTTTTCATGCTCTACACCCCTCCCCCGCGCGATCCCAACGCGCCGCCGGTCCGCGTCAATCTTCTGTCCGACACCCAGACGCGCCCGACCCCCGCTATGCGCGAAGCCATGGCGCGCGCCGAGGTCGGCGACGAGCAGATCGGCGACGATCCGACAGTCAATCTGCTGTGCGAGCGTGTCGCCGACCTCCTGGGCAAAGAGGCCGCGGTGTTCATGCCCTCGGGCACCATGTGTAACGTTGCCGCGACCCTCGTGCATTGCCGCCCTGGCGATGAGATCCTGGCGCATGAGAGTGCACATCTGATCGCGCGCGAAGGCGGCGCGCATGCGGCGCTCGGCGGCTTGCAGATTACGCCGCTGCCGGGCGCGGACGGACAATTCTCCCCCGATACGCTGCGCAAGGCGCTGCATCCGCGCACCCGCTACCAGCCGCCGCAGACGCTCCTCAGCGTCGAGCAGACCGCCAATATCGGCGGCGGCACGATCTGGAAAAAGGGCGTGCTCGAGGAGCTCGTGCGGATCGCCAAAGCCGCCGGCCTTGCCACCCACATGGACGGCGCTCGCCTTCTGAACGCCTGTGTGGCGACCGGCATCTCGGCCCGCGCCATGGCCGAGGGCTGGGACTCCGCCTGGATCGACTTCTCCAAGGGCCTGGGTGCGCCGATCGGCGGCGTGCTTGCGGGCTCGCGCGCCTTCATCGACGAGGTCTGGCGCTGGAAGCAGCGGCTCGGCGGCTCCATGCGCCAAGCGGGCATTTGCGCCGCCGCCTGCGTTTTCGCGCTGGACCATCATGTCGACCGGCTTGCCGAGGACCACGCCAACGCGCGGGCGCTGGCGCGCGGACTGTTGCAGATTGCCGGCCTCAAGGTGCAAGAGCCCGAGACCAATCTGGTGTTCTTCACCCCGGACGGCGCCGGCATCCCAGGCAATAAAATGGTGACCGAGTTGCGTAAGCGCGGCGTCCTGCTCGCCATGATGGACGGTCGCATCCGCGCCTGCACCCATCTCGACGTTACCGCCGCGATGGTCGAGGAGACGGTCAGTCACGTGCGGGAGATCATCAGAGCCGGTTAGGGCCTGGTCGAGTGCCGCATCGCCCGACCGATCAGGATCGGCAATTCGGTCTCGATCTCCCCGCGGTGCGATGGCGTCTGCATCATGCAGAGCACGAACAGATCGTCTTTGGGATCGACGTAGAAGAACGTGCCGCCGACGCCATCCCAGCCATATTCGCCGGCCTGCCAGTGCTTATGGGGCGGCGGCGATGTGATCACGGCGAGGCCCAGACCATATCCGCTATGGGTGCCCAGGAAATAGAGATAAGTGTACGCAATCCCGCTGCCGGGGCCGATATGGTCGGACGTCATCAGCGCCACCGTCTCCGGTTTCAGATAGCGCTTCCCATCCAACGTCCCGCCGTTCAAGAGCATCTGCGCGAAGCGTGCGTAGTCGCCCAGCGTTCCAACCATGCCGGCGCCGCCGGACTCCCAGCGGCTGCGCTCGGTCGGATCCTTGATACCGGCGATCGAGGGCAAGAGATCGTCCGGCATGAATTGGGCGATCAATGGCCGCTTCGTCTCATCCGCAACGTAGAATGCGGTGTGGGTCATGCCCAAGGGATCCAGCAGCCGCTCCTTCTCGAACTCGAACAGCGATTTCCCGGACGCCACCTCGATCACCCGGCCGAGAACGTCGATGGAATGGCCATAGTCCCACACCGTGCCGGGCTGCTCGACCAGCGGCAGCTTCGCCAGGCGCGCGGCGAACTCTGCATTGTCAAACTCGCCGCTGTAGAGGCCGGAGTGGGCGTAGAGCTTTCGCACAGCGCCCTCGCCGTAAAACCCGTAAGTGAGACCGGAGGTCTGCCGCAGCAGGTCCAGGACCGTGATAGGGCGCTGGAGCGGCTCCAGCATGAGCGCCTGCTTGCCGCCCTCGTCGCGCTTTTCGACCCCGACCTTCACGTCGGCAAAGGCCGGAATATACTTTGCGACGGGATCGTCGAGCGAAAGCTTGCCGTCGTCGACCAGCATCATTGCCGCCACCGCAGTGACCGGCTTCGACATGGAGTAGAGGCGGAAGATGGTATCGTCCGTCATCGGCAGTTTGGACGGAACATCGCGCAAGCCGAACTTTTCGTAATAGACGGGCTTGCCATGCTGCTGGATCAGCAGGATTGCGCCCGGTATTTTTCCGGTCGCGATCTCACGGCGCATATAGTTGCTGACCTGCTCGAGACCCGCTTGCGAAAAGCTTGCTGCGGCCGAGGCCGTGATGTCCGCAAGCGCGGCGGTCGCCCCCACTGCTGCGAGCCCGGCGATGACCGCGAACCCTACCCACCTAGCCACCATGGACCCGTCAGTTCTCCAGGGCTTCATAGATCAGCTTCTTCACAGCCGGCTGGATTCTTTGGCGCTCCGACGGTGTCTGCTCCAACAGTACGAAGAACATGTCCTGTTTGCGGTCAACCACAAAATAACAGCCGCTGGCGCCGTCCCATTTCAGTTCGCCGAGCGAGCCGGGCGGCGGCGGCTTGGCATGGCCGGCATCGGTGCGCACGCCGAAACCCAGCCCGAAGCCGAAACCGTCGCCGGGGAAATAATAGTAGTCGCGTTCCACGCCCGAGCCCGGGCCGACATGGTCCGTGGTCATCTGCTCGTAGGCTTTGGGGCTGAGATATTGCTTGCCGCCGAATTTTCCGCCGTCGAGCACCATCTGCGCGAAGCGCGCCATGTCGTGCATGGTGGAGACCATGCCGCCACCACCGGACTCCCATTTCATCGGCTTGTCGGCATCGCTTTCAAAGCCGACGCGGAAATCACTGTCGCTCGGCATGGCCTTGGCGATGAGTGTGCGCTTGGCGGGATCCGTCACGTAAAAAGCGGTATCATTCATGCCGAGCGGATCCAGCAATTTCTCACGCTCGACACCAAGCAGCGATTTTCCGCTGACGATCTCCATGATCCGACCGAGAATGTCGGTGGAATGGCCGTATTGCCAGAGCGCGCCCGGCTGGTTGGCCAGCGGCAGCTTTGCAATGCGCTCGGCGAACTCAGCGTTGTCAAAGTCGCCGGCATAGATGTTGGCGGCGGCATAGGCCTTGCGCACGAGGCTGTCGCCATAAAAGCCATAGGTGATGCCGGAGGTCTGGGTCATCAGGTCGAAAACGGTCGGCGGGCGGTTTGGCGGCACCAGGTCGAACGCTTTCGTCCCATCCTCGTTCTTTCGCTCGACGCCGACTTGAACCTTTGCGAAGGACGGGATGTATTTCGCAACGGGGTCGTCGAGCGAGAGTTTACCGTCATCGATCAGCATCATGGCGACCACGCTGGTGATCGGCTTCGTCATCGAGAACAGGCGGAAGATGGTGTCGTCGGTCATCGGCGCCCCCGTCACGACGTCGCGGACCCCGAAGAACTCGTGGTAGACCGGCACCCCGTGCTGCTGGATCAGGAGGATCGCCCCAGGGATCTTGCCTTGCGCCACCTGGTCGCGCAGGTAATCACCGACACGCTCAAGCTTCTGCTTGTTGAAATGCGCACCGGCCGGGATGTCGAACGTGCCTTCGGCGTGGGCCGACCATCCCACAATCGCAAACAATATGGTGCAGGCGAGCGACCGCAGCACATGATGCGAGCTCATGCTTCCTCCCCGTGGCTTTTGGGGGGAGTTTAATGGCGGGCTCGATTGGCACAAGCGTCCTTTAGGCTAGCCAAAGCCTCTGCATGCAGCCGTGCACTCGGCTCAGAGAAGCAGCAGAAGATGACGCGGGCGAGCGATGGCGCCGCGGCTAGCGCCTCCGATGTCGTTTTCACAGCGATGTCCGCTGCCCGGTCGGCCGGAAAGCGATAGATGCCGGTTGAAATGGCCGGGAAGGCCACCGAGGTTAGCCGGCCCGCCGCGCACAACTCGATTGCGCGGCGATAGCACGACGCCAGGGCTTCCTCTTCGCCCCTTTCGCCGCCATGCCAGACCGGCCCAACGGCATGGATCACATGCCGCGCGGGCAACCGATATCCTTTGGTGATCTTCGCATCGCCTGTGGCGCAGCCGCCAAGCTTGCGGCACTCGGCCAGTAGCTGAGGTCCCGCTGCGCGGTGAATCGCGCCGTCAACGCCACCGCCACCGAGGAGAGTGGTATTGGCGGCGTTGACAATAGCATCGACGCTGAGGGTCGTGATGTCGGCGACGATGACTTCCAACTGCGCGCCAGCGAATTGGCGCGTGAACATGTTCAGGCCGCCGGCGCGTCGACGGGGATGCCCTTATCGGAAAACAACTGCTGCAATTCACCGGCCTGGAACATCTCGCGGACGATGTCGCAGCCGCCAACGAACTCGCCCTTCACATAGAGCTGAGGAATGGTCGGCCAGTTGGAATAGACCTTGATGCCATTCCGCAGTTCGGCCGATTCGAGAACGTTCAGGCCCTTATAGCCGACGCCGAGATGATCCAGGATCTGCACCACCTGGCCGGAAAAACCGCACTGCGGAAACTGCGGCGTGCCCTTCATGAACAGCACGACGTCGTTCGACTTCACTTCATTTTCGATAAATTGCTCGATGCTCATCTTGCTTCCCTTTTGGGGCCGTATCACCCGACACTACCCTATATGTAGCGCAAACCGTTGGTTAGCCAAAGTAAATTGGCGAAGATTATTTGCGCGGTCGGGGACAACCAAGCCGCCCCGGTGAGGTTCGTAGCCTGACGATACCAATATCATGGCCTGGGGAGGCTTTTTTCCCGAAACGGAACCCCTATCTAGGACGGACTGCCCGTTTGGAACCTGTCCTTGGGACCGGCGTTCTCTTTGCCACCGGAGATTCCTGTGACGAAACCGACATCCGCCGCGGCCACGCTTTCCACCCCAAGCCCGTCACTCTTCTCCAATCCCGGCACGCTCGCCCAGGATCTGGTGGAAGCTTATTTGGCGGTCCGTAACGAGACCGAGCGGCGCGCGGCGCCGTTGAGTGCGGAGGACCAGCTGATCCAGTCAATGCCGGACGCGAGCCCCGCAAAATGGCACCGCGCCCATACGACGTGGTTCTTCGAGCAATTTCTTCTGAGTGAGCACTGTCCGGGCTACCGCGCTTTCCACCCTGACTACGCCTTCTTGTTCAATTCCTATTATGTCAGTGCCGGTCCCCGGCATGCACGGCATCGTCGCGGTGACCTGACCCGCCCCTGCGCGGACGAAATCACCGCCTATCGGCGCTACGTCGACGCAGCGGTGACGGAATTCTTCCAATCCGCGAGCGAGGAGGTGCTCAACCGCATCGCGCCGCTGGTGGAGGTCGGCCTCAACCACGAACAGCAGCATCAGGAATTGATGCTGACCGACATCCTGCACGCCTTTGCACAGAACCCGATCCTGCCGGCCTATGAGCCGGACTGGCAGTTTCCCGCCTCGGCGCGAAGTGGCGAAGAGTGGGTCACGCTCAATGAGGGAATCTACACAATCGGACACAGCGACGACAGCTTCCATTTTGACAACGAGAAACCAGCGCACCGCGCCCTTGTTGGGCCGGTCAAACTGGCCCGCAATCTCATCACCAATGCCGAATGGCTCGCCTTCATGCAGGACGGCGGCTATTCCAACGCAGCGCTGTGGTTGATGGACGGGTTTGCGGCGGCCAGCAAGGAAGCGTGGCAGGCGCCGCTCTATTGGCGCGAAATCGACGGGCAATGGCATGTCATGACGCTCGCAGGCCTCAAGCCGGTCGATCCGGCCGCTCCGGTCTGCCACGTCAGCTATTACGAGGCCGATGCATTTGCGCGCTGGAGCGGAAAGCATCTGCCAACCGAAATGGAATGGGAGATCGCTGCGCGCGCGGGCCAGCTCAACGACGCCTTTGGCATCGTCTGGCAATGGACGCGCAGCGCCTATTCGCCCTATCCGGGCTATCGCGCGGCCGAAGGTGCGCTCGGGGAGTACAACGGCAAGTTCATGGTCAATCAGCTCGTGCTGCGCGGCTCTTCACTTGCAACCCCGGCGCGTCATAGCCGTACCACCTACCGTAACTTCTTCTATCCGCAACACCGCTGGCAATTTTCTGGACTGCGCCTTGCCGACTACGCCGTCTAAAGGCGTTGCCCTGAAATGAGATCAACCGCGCGGGACAGCGCGTTCTGGAGAGTATCATGAATGTGCATGCCGCCGCTTTGGCCGACGCGCATCTTCCCGACGAACAGACCTGTGCATTTGCGCGCGGCGCCATCGAGGGTCTGTCGCAGCAGCCCAAACATCTCTCGCCGAAATATTTCTACGACGCGACCGGCTCGGAGCTGTTCGAGGCGATCACGCGCCTGCCGGAATATTATCCAACCCGAACCGAACTATCGATCTTGAGGGATCGCGCGAGCGACATCGCGGCCTTCGTGCCCAAAGGCGCGGCCCTGGTCGAATTCGGCGCCGGGTCAACCACAAAGGTACGTCGCCTGCTGCAGAGCTGCGCGGTGAGCGCCTATGTGCCCGTCGATATCTCCGGCGAATTTCTCAATGCCCAGGCCGCCGGTTTGCGCAAGGACTTTCCGTCACTCGCGGTCTATCCGGTCGCGGCGGACTTTACCGGATCCTTCAAATTGCCCGAGGCGATCGCCACCATGCCGAAGGTTGGCTTTTTCCCCGGCTCGACCATCGGCAATTTCGAGCCGCACGAAGCTTGCCGGTTCCTGCGCAGCGCGGCGCGGATTTTAGGCGGCGGAGCGCGGATGGTCATCGGCGTCGACCTCGAGAAGGACGAGCGCGTGCTCTACAACGCCTATAACGACGCAGCCGGCGTCACCTCGCGCTTCAATCTCAATGTGCTGGTGCGGATCAACCGCGAACTCGGCGGCAATTTCGATCTGTCCGCCTTTACGCACCGCGCGATCTACAACCGCGAGCAACATCGCATCGAGATGCATTTGATCGCCAAGAAGGCGCAAACCGTGCGTTTTCTCGGCACCAGCTTCTCGTTCCGTCCGGGCGAAAGCATTCACACCGAGAGCAGCTACAAATACAGCATCGAGCGCTTTGCGGCACTGGCGCGCGGTTCCGGCTGGCAGGTCTGCCACTCCTGGACGGACGAGGCCAAGATGTTCTCGGTTCACGCGCTGGTAGCCGAGGGCTGAGTTTTCGACCCCGACTGCAGTGAGAGCGACTCCCACACGGCAACCGCGATTAGAATGGCCGTGGTGACCGCTGACAGCATCAGCGGGGACAGCTCGCGCGCAAGAAAGGACAACGCGACGAGCGCGAGAATGCCGACGATGTGCGAGAGCTGCAGCCAGCCTCGGATATTGTGCTTGAATAGAATGGTGCCCACGAGAAACAGCAAGGGGCCGCCGATCGCACAAATCGCCGTCTTCAGGTCGGAGATGCCATCCGGATGCGCCAATACAACATCGTCAGCGACCGCTGACAGGATGATCCCGGCGACAATCGGCATATGCAGATAGGTGTAGGCCGAGCGCGCCAGCCGTCCGGGATCGCTCGATTTCGAGATCAGTTCGGAGCCGGCCTCGGCGCCCTTGTGGAAATAGATCCACCACATCACGATGCTGCTGGCAAAGGCCGAGACAAACGCGAGGACAGTGGTCGTCGTCCAGTTCAGTTCGGCAAAGGTCGCTCCGGTCACGACGATGGATTCGCCGAGCGCGATGATGATGAAGCCGGCGCAGCGCTCGGCCATGTGGCCGCCTTCGACATACCAGTCTTGAATGGAAGACGCGCCATAGACCGGGACCCAAAACCGGACCACTGGTGAGACGTACTCGATCGCGAGCGCCAGCATCCACAGTGCAAGGCGCCGCTCGCCATCGGCCAGCCCGCCGAGGATCCAGAAGACGCCAGCAGCGCTGAGCCAGCTCAAAATGCGGATTCCGTTCCGGTGCACACCCACGTTCGAGGGCGGCGCGACTGCCACAAAAAAAGCGGCGCGGCCGACCTGCATCGCCGCATACGCGACTGCAAACCACAGGCCGCGCGTCTCAAACGCGTGCGGAATCGAGGTCGACAGGACAAGCCCGCCGAGCATCAGGAGAAAGAGCAGAATGCGGACCGGCGTCAGCTCCGGATTGAGCCAGTTCGTGACCCAGGCGGTGTAGACCCAGACCCACCAGACCGCGAGAAAGAGCAGCGTGGTCTGGACCGCTCCAAACAGGGTGAAGCGAGCAAGGAGATAATGCGAGACCTGTGTGACGGCAAAGACGAAGACCAGGTCGAACAGGAGTTCGGCATAAGTGACGCGGCTGTGCTGGTTCGGTACCAGCGCGCGGAACATCGTGCCGCGGGAATTCTCGCTGGCCATGGCGCTCCCTGCCCCGCCGCGGTCAAAAGACCGCGGCCCTAGCCTTCCGGCACCCCGGTCTGCAGAGCCAGCGCGTGCAGCATGCCGCCCATCTGACCGCGCAGCGACTGATACACGATCTGGTGCTGCTGGACGCGCGACTTGCCGCGGAAGGATTCGGAGATCACGGTCGCGGCGTAGTGGTCACCATCACCGGCAAGATCGCGGATCGTCACATCGGCATCGGGAATCGCTGCCTTGATCATCGATTCGATATCGCGGGCGTCCATCGGCATCCCAGTCTGGCTCCTTTTCGTTTTGCGGCGCTTTCTTGTTTTCCAGCGTTCGAATCAGGGGCCGGGCGTCGCTGGTCCGGTCAGCCTAATTTAGCGTGAACGCTCTTCAAGGTCACGTATTGTGGCACTATATTCGTGCGTCCGACCATTACAAAGCCGCAAGAAGCCGCGTCTTGCCGTCGCAATAGGCTGACCAGAAGAGGGCCGACCAGAAAGGCTTGAAAATCATGAAACTCCCCGGTCCCGACCATCCCATCACCATCACGTCGAACCCCAAGCGGGTCCGCGTGACAGTCGGCAACACCGTTATCGCCGAGACTACCCACGCGCTAACGCTGAAAGAGGCGAAATATCCCGCTGTGCAATATGTGCCGCGCGAGGATGCCCGGATGGATCTGCTCAAACGCACCGACCGAGTGACGCATTGCCCCTACAAGGGCGACGCGAGCTATTTCAGCATCGTTGCCGACGGCAATGTACTCGAGAATTCGATCTGGACGTATGAGACGCCCTTCCCGGCGATGGCCGAAATTTCCGGACATCTTGCGTTCTATCCGGACAAGGTGAAGATCGAGGAACTGGCCAGTTGATCTGAGTCGTTCCGGCCGGCGCGTCAGCGCGGAGAAATCCCGCGTTCGACGCTTCGCACCGCCCCGGAATGACGGTATGGCACGAATGTCCCGATTCCTTACGCCCTGAATATCGTGAGCCCCAATATCAGCAGCACCAGGAAGATCACGACAAAGATGTAGAACAGAATGCGCGCGATATCAGCGGAAGCGGCCGATATGCCGGTGAAGCCGAGAAGGCCGGCCACAATGGAGATCAAGAAGAACAGCAGCGCCCATCTCAGCAGTGTCACGGCCCGTCCTCCAGCGCACGTCGCAGCGTTCGTAACCTAGATGAGCTAACTTCCGCCGAAGTACGAAAGTTCCTGCAACCGGCCTGCTCTTTGCGCCAGCCATTGACGGCAACGTGAGATTCACCCCGGCGCCTTCCGGCAATTGGCGCTTGCTGAATCGGGTTCCCAGCGGCAACATCGCATAACAGGCCAATGCCCGGGGCGTATTGTGACCTCGATTACCCATTCGACGGCGCCCGCAGACGTTCAGGCGGTGCCACGGACAAGAGCACGCAACGCCGCGCTTGATCGCGCTCGCACCTTCCTCACGCTTGTGGTGCTGCTCCACCACTCCGTGATTCCCTATACCTATTTCGGCCACACCGATCCCAAGTCGTGGATCGGCTTCGATATGATCGTTCTCGCCACCGACAGCTTCTTCATGGCGATGTTCTTCTTCCTGTCGGGGTTGTTTGTGTGGCCGGGCCTCGCCCGCAAAGGGGCGCTGAACTATTTGAGCGACCGCCTGACCCGGCTTGGCCTGCCGTTCGTGATCTGCGCGTTCACGATCATCCCGATCGCTTATTATGCGATCTCGCTGCGGCAATCGCCGGAGCTGAGTTTTACAGCCTTCTGGTGGAGAACCATTATCGTCGGACCATGGCCGAGCGGACCGATCTGGTTTCTCTGGGTTCTGCTGTCGTTCGATATCGTCGCAAGCCTGCTCCATCGGCTCTCACCCACGCTGCTTGATCCGATCAACCGCCTGTCGCTGCGCGCCGCCGAGCATCCTGCCGAATTCTTCGCCGTGATGTTTGGCGTCACTGCCATACTCTACATTCCCGGGCGCGTTTACTGGGGACCGGGGAGCTGGTTCGAGTTCGGGCCGTTCTCAGTCCAGCACGGTCGCGTCCTGCTCTATGCATCGTACTTCTTCTTCGGCGCAGGCATCGGGCTTGCGAACCTCGATCGTGGCCTGCTCAGTGCGGAGGGCAAGCTTGCGAAGAACTGCCCGCGCTGGATGATCGTCACGGTCATCCCCTATAGCGTGATGTGGGTGCTGATCTACGTCAAGCGCGGAATATTGGGCAATCCGGAACGGCTTCCCAATTGGTACGAGGCAACCTACGGCTTCTTCTTCGCCGCCTTTAGCGTCGCCATCATGTTCGTGATTCTGGGGTACTTCCTCAAATACAAACGATCGGGCCTTAGCATACTCGATCCCATGCAGCCGGATGCATACGGCATGTTCCTGGTGCACTATCCGATCGCGCTCTGGCTGCAATATTGGCTGTTTGACTTTGACCTCCCGGCCATCGCCAAAGCGCTTGCTGTGTTTGTGCTCACGGTCGTCTTGAGCTGGGCCGCAAGCGCAGGCTTGCGGAAAATCCCCGGCGCCAACCACGTGCTGTAGCGGCGACCCTTCTCACCTGGCATCAAACCTGCATTCGCGCATGCAGGGAGGTGTGTCCCAAGGACCCGTACTCGAGAAGGACACAGCAATGGGATTAGCCGCCATTTTGATCGCAACCGCCCTCAGCCTCACGATGCTTGTCGCGGTTGCCGACCTGCCATGACGATTCCAGCCCAATTTCAGGGCTTGCCTGTGCCGCTCATATAGGCCGGAAACCAAGCTTCGAATGCCGCCTTCAGTGACGCGACCGAAACCGGCTCTTCCCCTGCGATCGCGATCGCGTCACCGCCGGTGGTACCAATGCGGCCGCAAGGCACGCCGGCGCCGCGCATTTTCGCCAGCACCAATCCCGCCTCCGTCTCCGGCACGGTGACGATATACCGCGCCTGGTCTTCGCCGAACCAATAGGCATACGGGACGATGGCGCTCGGGGAAGCCAGCAAGCGGGCGCCAATGCCGCTGGCCATTGCCATCTCCGTGAGCGCAATCAACAGACCGCCATCGGAGACGTCATGCACGGCCGTCGCCGTGCCTGCGTGGATCATGCCGCGCACGACGTCGCCATTGCGCTTCTCGGCCGGCAGATCGACGGGCGGTGGCGCACCCTCTTCGCGGCCGCAGATGTCGCGCAAATAGACCGATTGCCCGAGCCAGCCCTGGGTGTCACCGATCAGCAGGATCGCCTCGCCCTCGGCCTTGAAGGCAAGCGTTGCGGATTTGGTGAAATCATCGAGCACCCCGACGCCGCCGATCGAGGGCGTCGGCAGAATGGCGCGGCCGTTGGTCTCGTTGTAGAGCGAGACATTGCCCGAGACGACAGGGAAATCCAGCGCGCGGCAGGCTTCGGAAATACCCCTCAGGCAGCCGACGAATTGGCCCATGATCTCGGCCCGCTCCGGATTGCCGAAATTGAGGTTGTCGGTGATCGCAAGCGGCCGCCCGCCGACGGCGGTGATGTTGCGCCAGGCTTCGGCAACAGCCTGCTTTCCCCCTTCGAACGGATCCGCCTCGCAATAGCGCGGCGTGACGTCGACGGTGAGCGCAAGGCCCTTCGGTCCGTCCTGCACGCGCACCACCGCAGCATCTCCTCCCGGGCGCTGCACGGTATTGCCGAGAATGACGTGGTCATATTGTTCCCAGACCCAGCGCTTGGAGCACAGCTCGGGCGTTCCGATCAGCTTCTGTAGCGCGGCTGCAAGGCTCATCGGCGCCGCCACATCGCGCGCGGCGATCACCGGCAACGCCGTCGAGGCGACATGCGGGCGGTCATAGACCGGCGCCTCGTCGCCCAACTCCTTGATCGGCAGGTCGGCCATGATGGCGCCGCCATGCTTGACGCGAAAACGCTTGCTCGGCGTGGTGTAGCCGACCACGGCGAAATCCAGGCCCCATTTCCTGAAGATGGCCTCGGCCTCTTTCTCCTTCTCCGGCTTGAGCACCATGAGCATGCGCTCCTGGCTTTCCGAGAGCATCATCTCATAGGCGCTCATGCCGGTTTCGCGCGTCGGCACGGCATCGAGATCGAGATCGACGCCGAGATCGCCCTTGGCGCCCATTTCGACCGCCGAGCAGGTCAGCCCGGCCGCGCCCATGTCCTGGATCGCGATCACGCAGTCCTTGGCCATGATCTCCAGGCACGCTTCCAAGAGCAGCTTTTCGGCGAAGGGATCGCCGACCTGCACGGTCGGGCGCTTCTCCGCGGAGTCGTCGTCGAACTCGGCCGACGCCATCGAGGCGCCGTGAATGCCGTCGCGCCCGGTCTTGGAGCCGAGATAGACGATCGGCATGTTCACGCCGGAGGCAGCTGCATAGAAGATGTTGTCGGCATCGGCCAGGCCCACCGCCATGGCGTTGACGAGGATGTTGCCGTCATAGCGGGTATGGAAGCGCACCTGCCCACCCACGGTCGGCACGCCGAACGAATTGCCGTAGCCGCCGATGCCGGCAACCACACCGGACACCAGGTGCCGCGTCTTCGGGTGTTCAGGCGCGCCGAAGCTCAGCGCGTTCAGGCAGGCGATGGGACGCGCGCCCATGGTGAAGACGTCGCGCAAGATGCCGCCCACGCCGGTGGTCGCGCCCTGATAGGGCTCGATATAGCTCGGGTGGTTGTGGCTCTCCATCTTGAACACCACCGCCTGACCATCGCCGATATCGATCACCCCGGCATTCTCGCCCGGGCCCTGGATCACCCAGGGCGCCTTGGTCGGCAGGCCCCTCAGATGAATGCGCGAGGACTTGTACGAGCAGTGCTCGTTCCACATCGCCGAGAAGATCCCGAGCTCGGTGAAGGTCGGCACCCGCCCGATCAGTTTCAGGATCCGCCCATACTCGTCCGGCTTGAGCCCGTGGGCGGCCACGAGTTCGGGGGTAATCTGCGGTTCATTGCTTCGCATGTCGTCAGGGTCCCGCGGGAGCGATGGTATCGGCTCCTCCGCTTTTTGAAGGAGATCAGGTCAGGATGAGCCCAAAACCGGAGCGGTTCAAATTCAAGGCTCCGGCAGCGTTCTTAGAAAGATCGGCGTGCCCGGAAAAGGCCTTTTAGGGCGCATTTTTCCGCTGTCCAGAGTTTTGGGCGCCCAAGGGTTTGCGCATTGCTTTGGGATCGGATTTAAGGACCCGAACCCCGCTTTTGAAGGCCCGTCTCCTTGGACGACATCACCCATTCCGCCCATTTTGAGCGCCCCGATCTGCAGCTTGCGACCGAGGGTGAGTTTGCGGGCTGGCGCCGCTGGACCCGCGACAATTACGAGACCCATGCCGGGCCGTTCTGGCACCGTACGGACGCGGACGGGCGCGTCCGCTGTGCGTTCCGGGTGGAGAAAAAGCACCTCAACGGCGCCGGCAACGTCCATGGCGGCTGCTTCATGTCCTTTGCGGACTATTGCCTGTTTGCGATCGCAAGCCCGGTGCTGCAGGGCACGGGCGTCACGGTGTCGTTCTCCTGCGAGTTTCTCGATGCCGCGCGCGAGGGCGAGCTGATCGAATGCTTCGGCAAGGTCAGCCGTGCCGGCGGCTCGCTGATCTTCATTCGCGGCGAGCTGAAATCCGGCGAGCGGCTGCTGTTCACCTTTTCCGGCACCATCAAGCGCGTGAAGAAGGCGGCCAAATTGAGCGGCTCGGGCCTGCAGGCCGCCGATCTCAAACCGTCATCCTGACATGCTCGCGCAAGCGAGCCTCGAAGGATGAACGCCCCGCTGCGAGAGCCGGTCCATCGCCCTTGATGGCTCTTATTGCATGCTGACCAGGGTCAGATCGACGAACCATGACTGCGGCGACACAAAGCCCTTGATCTTCGGGCTCATCGCGCGCGGATTGAGGTCGTGAACGATGTAGAGCCAGGGCGGATTGTCGACCAGGCGTTCATGGGCGATGCGATAGGCATCCGAGATTACTTTCGGATCGGTCTCGCTCTCGATCGTCTTCAGCGCCTGGTCGAACGTATCGTCCTTCCATTGCTCGAAATTGAAACCGTTCGGCGAGAAATTGGCCGATGAGAAGTAACGCGCCATCACACCCGGATCGGAAGACGGCGAGGAGATGTTGAGCGCCATCGAGCCCAGCAGGCTCGGGCTGTCGGGCGTCGCGCGGGCCGCCGTCAGCAGCACCTGCCATTCGACGACGTTGAAATCGACATTGACGCCGCAGGCTTCTTTCAGGTTCTGCTGCAGGTATTCGTTCATCGGCAATGGCAGCATCTGCCCCGATCCGGAATTCGAGATCATCACCTTGAACGACAGCGGCTTGGCGGCCGTGAATCCCGCTTGCGCCAATAGCGCCTTGCCTCTGGCAGGATCGAATTTGTAGCGATTGTCGGGGTTGCCGAAATCGGGGTCGCTCGGCTTGAGCCAGCCGACGGAAGGCTCGGCGGTCCCGTTGAGCAGAGCGACCAGCCCGTCGCGATCGATGCAATAGTTCAAGGCCTGGCGCACGCGTACATCCTTGAATGGGCTGTCGGTGGCACCGATGTTGTAGAACCACGGCCAGACATGCGGATAGGATCCCGTGGTGATGACATAGCCCGCTGATTTCAAGGAATCGATCGCGTCCGATGGCGGCACCTCGATCCAGTCGACCTGGCCTGAGCGCAACGCCGCCAGACGCGAGTTCGCCTCGGGGATCGGCAGCAGCACGATGTTATCGACCTTCGCCAACTTGCTCTTGTCCCAATACTGGTCCCAGCGCGCGAGATCCGCC
Organism: Bradyrhizobium sp. ARR65; assembly: GCF_000472385.1. Taxonomy (GTDB): domain Bacteria; phylum Pseudomonadota; class Alphaproteobacteria; order Rhizobiales; family Xanthobacteraceae; genus Bradyrhizobium. The sequence goes on along the minus strand of NZ_AWZU01000066.1, from coordinate 6,221 downwards.
TCCTGCCGCGGCACGACGCGCGTGATGCGGAACGGCCCGGTGCCTGCTGCCGGCAAGGTCGCGACTTTGGCCCAGTCGTGCCCCGCCTTTTCGAACGAGGCGGGCGAGGTGAAGAGCAGATAGACCAGCATGTACGGAAAATACGATGCCGGCCGCGTGGTGCTGATCGCAACGCTAAAATCGTCGAGCTTCTTATAGCTGCCCATCACCGGCACGCGCGCCTTCGACATCGCCGAACTCGGCGGCTCATATTGCGGGCTGTTCGAATTGAAATAGCGGTCGAGATTCCAGATCACGGAATCGGCGTTGAAATCAGTCCCATCGTGAAATTTGACGCCGCGGCGCAAATGGAAGATCCAGGTCTTGGTGTCCTCCGGATCCTGCTCCCACTTCTCCGCAAGCCCCGGGCGCAAGCTCGCCAGGCGGTCCGTGCGTGTCAGATCCCAGAGCACCAAGCCTTCAAAGATCGGGTAGCCCAGAAAGCGCATGCCCTCGAAACCGTTGTTGGGCAGACCCGTCGCGGTCGGGATATCGGCCGCGGTCATGGCAATGCGCAACGTGGTCTCGGCGCTTGCGGCTTGGCAGCCCAATAAGGCGGCGGCGAGCGCGGCTAAGCAGCAAGCTTTGCGAATAAGCATGGTCTCTCCCCTCCGGCGATCGCGTTCGCCAAATGGGGAGCAAGTTTCAGGCCACCGGGGCACGTCAGGCCCCGGTGGCAATCACGCTATCGGCAGGCGCTGCGGCAGACGTCAGTCGATCACTTGCACGATTTTCCGCTCGCGCGGATCGACCAGCACCACCTGATCTCCGATCGCGACATAGCGGTAGGCGGCGAGTTCGGGGTTGCTGCGCACGAGCTCGTCGGGCACCGGCTGCAGTGTCAGGCAGGCGGTGTTCGACGCGTTCGTCGACGCGGCCGAGCCGACGGTCATCGAGCTCAGCGCCGTGCGCTTCAATATTTGACGCTGCTCGGAGGAGAGAACGACGCGCGTACCTTCGTACCTCGAGCTGTTCTCGGCGGTGAACCCGCGCTCGGGAATGACATCCACAATCTCACGACTGCGCGGATCGATGATCGCGACTTCGTCCTGAACCACCGTGTAGTCGTAGCCGCGATATTCGGGCGCGATGTTCACGATGTCGGGCGGCAACGGCCGGGGCCGCACCCGCTCGGGCAGCCGTTCGCCGACATTCACGCGGATGTCGATATCCGATCGGGCTCGTTCGATCTCCCGATCGCTGCGCAGCCTATCGACGATTTGCGTGCGCTGCTGCTCATTGGCGCGCGTAGGCGCCGTTCCGGCGCGTCCCATGGTCTGGTTCTGCGCCTGCCCGGTCGTCCCCCGCTGTCGGGCCTCACCAGTGGTCTGAGCCGCGGGCGGCGTTCCTTGTTGGGCGGTCGGTGTTCCAGGCCGAGCGGGCTGCGCTGCCTGCTCGTTGCGCTCGCGCGCGGGCTGCTGCTTCTCGGCTGCGCGCTCGGCGCCACGGCCTCGCCGCTCCTGGTTCTGGCTCTGCTGGTTGGCGCCTGCCGGTTGTCGTTCATTGCGTCCGGTTTGCTGCTCGCGCTCAGCTTGTTGGCCTCGGGCGGGCGCTGTCGTTTCGGCGGCGCGATTGCCCTGCCTCGCTCGTTCCTCGCGCCCCTGCTGGCGCGTGGGCTCCGCTCCTTGCTGGGCCTCGCGACCCCTGCGCTGGTCCTGGCCTTGCTGCGCCGGGGTCTGCGATGCTCGCTCATTGCGAGCCGGCGGTTCTCTGCCTTGTCCCACGGTCTGCCCCGTTTCGTGGGACTGCTGGTGCTCCTGCGCCTGCTGATGGCCCGGCTGCCGCTCTTCACGCGCAGCGGAACGGCCGCTCTCTCTGGGCGACACAGACGGGTGCAGCCCTTGCGCGCCTTGCTCGCGCTTTTGCGGTAAGTCCGGCTGGCTTTGGGCAAAAGCAAGCCCACTGGCGGCGCCGATTGAGAGTACGATCGCGGTTGTTGCAAGCCATTTCGTCATGGAGGAACTCCTTCGTTCCCCCGCCCTCATGTTCAGCGCAATAACGTGGAAACTGGCGCGGCGTTGCGTTACCAGGCCAACAAACGCGCGGGCGCGTCGCCGGCGTTCGAGCCGAATTGCTCTTGCCCGAGAGCTGTCAGGCCGCCCGGTCCAGATGCGCCACGAGCCCCGCGAACAGGCCGCGGCCGTCGGTGCACCCCATGATGGGTTCGACGTGGTTTTCCGGATGCGGCATCATGCCGAGCACATTACCGGCCTCGTTGACGATCCCGGCAATCGAATGGGCGGCACCATTGATGTTGCCGAAGTCGTCCACCACGCCCTCCGGCGAGCAATAGCGGTAGAGTACGCGCCCTTCGCCTTCGAGACGCTTGAGCGTCTCCTCGTCGGCCTCGTAATTGCCCTCACCATGGGCCACGGGCACGCGGATCACCTGGCCTGCATTATAGCCGCGAGTGAAGGGCGTATCGGAGCGCTCGACGCGCAGATGCACATCGCGGCAGACGAATTTGAGCCCCGCATTGCGCATCAGCACGCCCGGCAGCAGCCCTGCTTCGCAGAGAATCTGGAAGCCGTTGCAGACGCCGAGCACCAGCCCGCCCTTCGCGGCATAATCACGCACCGCGTTCATAATGGGCGCGCGCGCCGCGATCGCGCCACAACGCAAATAGTCGCCATAGGAGAAGCCGCCCGGCACGACCACAAGATCGGTGCCGGCCGGCAGCGACGTTTCGGCGTGCCACACCATCGCGGGCTCATGACCCGAGATGAGCTTTAGCGCCCGCGCCATGTCGCGCTCGCGATTGATGCCAGGAAAGACGAGGATGGCGGATTTCATCAGAGCAATTCGACCCGATAGTTCTCGATGACCGTATTGGCGAGCAACTTGTCGGCGGCTTCCTTCAGCGCCGCCTCGGCCTTGGCGCGATCGGCACCCGCAAGCTCGATGTCGAACACCTTGCCCTGGCGCACGCTTGCGACGCCATCGACGCCGAGCGATTTCAGCGCGCCTTCGATGGCCTTGCCTTGCGGATCGAGAATGCCCGATTTCAACGTGACGGTGACACGCGCTTTCACGTTCCTAACCCCTCAGCTCTTCACCAGCACCGGCCCCGAACCCGCGGGCCGTTCGTTTTCCATGAGAATGCCGAGCCGTTTGGCCACCTCGGTATAGGCCTCCAGGAGACCGCCGAGATCCCGGCGGAAACGGTCCTTGTCGAGCTTCTCGTTCGACTTGATGTCCCACAGCCGGCACGAATCCGGCGAAATCTCGTCCGCAACGATGATCCGCATCATCTCGTTCTCGAACAGACGGCCGCATTCCATCTTGAAATCGACCAGGCGAATGCCGATGCCAAGGAAGAGGCCGGTCAGGAAATCGTTGACGCGGATGGCGAGCGCCATGATGTCGTCGATCTCCTGCGGCGTTGCCCAACCGAAGGCGGTAATGTGCTCTTCGGACACCATGGGGTCATTGAGCTGGTCATTCTTGTAGTAGAACTCGATGATCGAGCGCGGGAGCTGCGTGCCCTCCTCGATTCCGAGCCGCTGCGACAGCGAGCCGGCCGCGACATTCCGTACCACCACTTCCAGCGGCACGATCTCGACCTCACGAATCAACTGCTCGCGCATATTGAGGCGGCGGATGAAGTGGGTCGGCACCCCGATGTCGTTGAGGTGCTGAAACAGGTACTCCGAGATCCGGTTATTGAGGACGCCCTTGCCCTCGATCACCTGGTGTTTCTTCGCATTGAACGCGGTCGCATCGTCCTTGAAGTGCTGGATCAGGGTTCCCGGCTCAGGCCCCTCGTAGAGAACCTTGGCCTTGCCTTCGTAAATGCGACGTCGACGGCTCATTGGGATGTACCGTGTGTTGTTGAAATCCATGAAATTGGTGTGCTCCGGGTGACTGGGGATTACAACCCACGACGGAGCTGCCGTGGTGGCCTGGAACCCTAGGAAACAGAACAAGAACCGAGCCTTTTGGCAACCTATCCGATTGGCCCATCAAGCACAATCGATCCGGCCCGAGAGCTTCGACTTTTACCCCCTTCCCCTGCGGCCTTCTGGCCGTTGTTTCGGTTCGACATTGTAGATATCTAGTTCTGCAACGGTCCCCTCGCAACGAGGGCCGCGCATCACCGATACGCAAAAGCCGGGAACCCCTTTTCATGACCACGTTCGACAAGCGCGAAGACGCCTTCGAAAAGCAGTTCGTCCACGACGAGGAGGTGAAGTTCAAGGCGGAAGCGCGGCGCAACCGGCTGCTGGGCCTGTGGGTGGCGGAAAAGCTCGGAAAAAGCGGCAGCGAGGCCGAGGCTTATGCGCGGGAGGTCGTGGCCGCCGAGTTCGAAGAGGCCGGGGACGTCGTGCGCAAGGTGATCGGCGATCTCAGCGCCAAAGGCATTGCGGTCGCGGAGCTGGAAATTCGCTCCAAGATGAACGAACTCATGCCGCTCGCGATTTCGCAGGTGAAAGCAGGGGTTTGAGGCACGCCACGGCTCCGGCGCAGCTAGTGCACCGTCATTCCGGGGTGATGCGAAGCATCGAACTCTGATGTGCAATCGCACATCCGAGAATCTCGAGATTCCGGGTTCGCGCTTTTGCGCTCCCGGAATGACATCATCATTGGGGGCGCACCAGTCGCCTTACCCCTCCTTGAACCCGTATTCCGGCACATTGCCGCTGGCGCCATAATATTTGTACGGCAGGAATTTGCCCGACATCGTGATCTTGACGCGGTCGCCCTTCGGATTGGGCAGGCGCTCCATCACCATGTCGAAATCGATGGCCGACATGATGCCGTCGCCAAACTCCTCCTCGATCAGCGCCTTCCAGGCGGGACCGTTAACCATGACGAGTTCGTAGAAGCGATAGATCAAGGGATCGGTCGGCGGCATGTGGATGCCCTCGCCGCGCATCGGCGTCTCGTTCAGCATCGCGGTTTCCGATTTGGAAAGCCCGAATAATTCGCCTGCATTGGCGGCCTGCGGCTTTGTCAGCTTCATCTGGCCGAGGATTGCACCCACGATCAGCACTTCGGAATAGCCGCCGATCTTCTCGCAGATATACTTCCAGCTCCAGCCCTTCTCGCGCTTGATGTCGAGCAGCTTTTCGGTGAGGTCGGATCGTTTCATTTTGACTGTCTCCCTCTGGCTTCGTCATGACCGGGCTTGTCCCGGGCATGCACGTTCTTTCATCGCGTTAGGCAGACGTGGANGGNCGGGNCAANCCCGGCCATGCCGCCTGCGGTGGCTCCTCGCCTCGCGACGCGATCAGCAATTCCGGTTTGCCGATCCGCACCGTCGGCACGTTGCGCGGATCGTGATCCGGCATTTCGGACGCGAAGCTTTTGCTGCGGCTGACCAGGAAATCGATGACGTGGTTCCGCAGCGCGTAATAGAGCGGATGCCGGTGCAGGTCGTTGCGCGCACGCTGCTTCGGCAGCGGATTTTCCACGATCTCCGCCAGCACCGCGCCGGGACCGTTGGTCATCAGGAAAATCCGGTCGGCGAGATAGATTGCTTCATCCACGTCATGGGTGATCATAAACACGGTCTGGCCGGTTTCCAGGCAAATGCGCCGCACCTCGTCCTGCAGCGTGCCGCGGGTCAGCGCATCAAGTGCCGAGAACGGTTCGTCCATCAGCATGATCTTGGGCATGATCGACAACGCACGCGCGATGCCGACGCGCTGCTTCATGCCGCCGGACAATTCCGACGGGCGCTTGTGCTCGGCACCACTCAGCCCGACCAGATCGATAAAGCCCTGCGCATGCGCTCGCACCTTGGCGCCGCTCCAGTCGCGCCATTTCGAGTTCACGGCGTAGGCGACGTTGCCTAGCACCGTGCGCCACGGCAGCAGCGCATGGCTCTGGAAGATCACCGCGCGATCGAGACTCGTGCCCGCAATCGCCCGGCCATCCACGATCACCGCGCCCTCGCTGGGCGCATCGAGGCCGGCGAGAATATTGAGGACGGTAGTCTTGCCGCAGCCGGAATGACCGATCACGCAGGCGAACTCGCCACGCGCCATAGACAGCCAGAGATCTTCAAATACGGTGGTCGCGCCGCTTGCGCTGGTGTAGCGTTTTGCGATGCCCTCGATGGAGATGAATCTGTCGGTCATAGCATGCACTCTCTGACCCAAGGCGGTGCGCTCCCTCGGCCCCTTTCCGGGGAGAGGGTCAGGTGAGGGGGAGTCTCCACGAGCGCGACTCGCGGAGAG
>NZ_AWZU01000065.1 GCF_000472385.1 Bradyrhizobium sp. ARR65 | reverse complement strand
GCATCAGTGCGGGGCACGATGGAACTCTGATTTCGCGACGGTCTGAGAGATCAGTATTTGCGCGCCATTGCGACCGATTGCGCGATCGGATCGATCGCGGCCCTTTTCTGACGACGCAAAGGCTGCGTTGAATGGGCGATAATCTACCCTTCAACAAGTCAGTTTGAAGAGCTTTACTATTTGGGCCAAAGACCCCGCAGAATGCCTCACATGCCGAAGACCAGATTCACCGAAGCTGACGTCAGACGAGCGATCAAAGGCGTTCTGGCGACAGGTCACGCCCCGGCGATGAAGCTCTGCCTCGATCATGTCGAAGGTGAATTCGAAAGGCGTGACCCAGAACGTGACCCACTGGATGATTGCGCGGGGCGAACAACAATGTCGGCGTCACCTCACTGCCCTCCGCTCGAGATTGAGTCGAACTGAGTGCGCCTCTCGGGCTCGATCGCACAGCAAAGCCACAATCGAGACCGCAAGCCCCAACAACAAGCTAACGGAAACGAGGGCGAGCGCCACCGATAGATTGAGGCAACCAATGGCCAAGGCCGACCCAGGATTGTCTGCTCCAGCCAAAAACAAGGGACCTGACATGGCAGTCTCCTTCATCCAAATATGCATGCAGTTTATGTCGGTGCTTTTGAGAAGAGCGTCCCTCAATTCACCAAAACCATATCGTTTATGTGCGGTGCTTGTCGGCTTGGTTGGCGTAAGTAGTCGTGCACGACCTTGCCTAGGCCAAGGGTCAAGTCGGCAAGAATGTGGATCGCCGACACGATCTCGAGCACCGGCAACTCGGCCACGGGAGCCAAAGCGTGAGGTGACAGATGTAGCGCCGCTGGCCCGGTCCACGCCCCCTTTATGGTGACATCGTCCAAGTGGTATTCCACCAGCTCGCAGATGCGCGGCGTGCCGTCGACATGCGGAATGATCTTGAGCAGAAAGTTCGGAGCTGTAAGCGAAGCTCTGACTTGCGCCAGATCGGCTTCGCGGTGTTTGTAACCCATCGTGCCGGTCGCGACGCGGAGCGGCCCATAGTCCAGAGTTCCGATCAGCGTATCGATTTCGGTTCGCAGCGTCGGTTGCGCCAGCTTTTTCGGGAAGCCCCAGAGCTCGCGGCCGCCGGCGATAGGACCTTCATCATTGAGGAACATGCAGTGGGTGTAGCTGCCCCTGCAGCCACGGAAGAAGACCGGGATCACTTGCCCGCTCTCGGTGTAATCGCCAAAGCCATTCGAATCCGGCATTCGGATGAATTCATATTTGACCAGCGGTTCGTGGGCGTCGAGTTCGAGGGGCTCGGGCACCACCGCCCGCAGCTTCGCCGGATCGGTACGGTATGTGATGATCAGGTATTCGCGGTTGACGAAGCGGTAAGGTCCCGGCGGATAGGCAGGGTTCGTGAGCGGCATAGCGAACGCCCGCTCCAATAATTCCTTCTCGCGCATCTTTAGTTCCTTTTCATGCTTGGGGGTTTGACCAGCTCAATGCTTATTCGCGGCCGTCGCGTTCGAGATCGAAGGTAAAGACGCCGTCCAGGCTTGTGGGGCGGGCAAGAACCTCGGGATGACGCAGCGTGCGGACGGCATCGTGATATCCCGCGCGCCAATGGTCCTGCATCGAGAGGCGAGAAAACTCGTAGTCCTTGGAGTGACCTTCGTAGTTCTGTGCGCGGTAGATCAGGTGGATGATGTTGTAGACCTTGTCGCTGGCGACCGATTTCAGGATCCTCAAATCGTCGTTCTCCTCGAGATCTGCAGGAAGCCTGCGCAGCAGGGCAGCCAGGGCACGCTGGACCCGGTGCACGCTCTTGAATTGGCCGGTGCTTGCGCGCGTGCGGCTTGAAAACTGAATCTCTTTGTGACGTGTGGCAACTTCCGCCAGGTTGCGTGGAAGCGCGCCTTGCGAACTCCAGAGATCGACCTGAAATGCCAGCGTATCCTGGCGGCGCGGATTGCTGTCGATCACCCATTGCAGCGGCGTATTGGAGACAAGCCCGCCGTCCCAATAATGCTCGCCATCGATCTCGACGGCGGGAAAGCCTGGAGGCAGTGCCCCACTTGCCATGACATGTTCGGGGGCAATCGTATGAGTGTTGGTATCGAAGTAGACGAAATTGCCCGTCCTGACATTGACCGCACCCGCGCTGAAGCGCGTCATCCCAGCATTGAGCCGATCGAAATCGACCAAGCGTTCCAATGTGTCCTTCAGGGATTGCGTATCGTAGAAGCTGGTCGCCGCGAGCGACCCGCCCGGTTGTAACCACGGCATCAGCGGCCGCGCGGAGAAGAACCCTGCTGCGCCGAACACCGTCGCCAGATTTGCGCTCATTTGGTTGAGGAGATTGCGCGCGTCGTCGCTCCGGGCGAATGGATTGCCCGACAAATCCCAGGGCACGCTCGAAGTCACCTGCGTCCAAAACTCGCGCAGCCGATCGACGCGGGAATTCGGCGGGTTGCCTGCGATGATCGCGGCGTTGATCGCACCGATCGAGATGCCGGCGATCCAGTCGGGATGGATATCGGCCGCGGCCAGCGCCTCGTAGACGCCTCCCTGATATGCGCCCAGCGCGCCGCCGCCTTGCAACAGCAAGGTTACGCACTCGAACGGCAGCCGGCGCTCGGCGGTCGTGAGGTGTGGGCGAAGCTGAAAATTCATTGCCTACTCTCCATTTGGTGCGCTCGGACATCTCGGGTTCGTCGAGACCGACCGTGCTCGCGTATTCTGCTCAGCGTCAGAAAGAGGATTGACGTTCCGGTTGACCAATTAAACTAAACCGTATAGTTTATATAAGTTCACAAACGAAGAGGACTGTCAAGAAGAAGGGCTCACGCGACCTGCTCAGCTTTTTGTGAGCCCGGCGGGTTGCTGAAATTCCGGCTTCTGACGCCGCTCCCAACCCAAGATCAATCAACGGAGTGACCAACATGATCTCGAAAACCAGGCGCCCCTGTATCGCAGTCCTGGCGATGATGCTTTGCGCGACGACCGCCTCCGCGCAGGAAAATCGCGGCACCCCCGAGCAGAGGGCCGCGTGTACGCCCGACGCCTTCCGCCTCTGCAGCAGCTTCATTCTCGACCCTGCCAGGGTCGAGCAATGCCTGAGGCAGAACAAGCCCGATCTCAGCAACGCCTGCCGGTCGGTTTTCGAGCAGAGCGCCAGCCCGATGGTCAGCAGAAGCAAATAACGGAACGGGCTGCGCCACGGCTGCGCGGCCCAAGTCCACGCGGCAGAGATGCCGTATGGGCCAACAAGGAGATAACGAGATGGATATGTTCTACATTCCCGCGCTTGCGTCGTTTTCGGGATCGGCTTCCGGAACGCTGGCGTCGATCATCACCGGTTGGGTGAACCAGCGCCGCAAGGACCGCTTCCGCAATAGCATGCGTGCCACGTCCCAGCGCGAAGAACTCTACAGGAACTTCATTGAGGAAGCCTCGCGACTCTATGCCGACGCCCTCGTCAACGACAAGTCCGAGATTTCCAAAATGGTCGACCTCTACGCTTTCATGGCGCGGATGAGGATCCTTTCGAGCGATGCCGTGATCGAAGCGGCCGAGAAGGCGGGGCGGCTGATCCTTGAAACCTATCTTTCACCAAACAGGACATTCGTGGACCTGCCCGACCTGATCAACGAGATGGATCCGTTGCGCGATTTCAGCGAGGCCTGCCGCCGCGAATTGCGATCGGCTGACGCGCGCTGAGGCTCCTGACCATGCCCTTATTGCACTATTTCGGATGGGTGGGAGGCCTTCTTCTCGCGGCGCTGCTTGCCGCGAGTTGGTGCATCTCCGCGCCGATCGCCCCCGCGCCCCGTTCTGACGTTCCGCTCGATCAGAAGATCAACATCCGGATCCATACGGATCAGAAATGGCCGGAACGCGTGGTGTTCGATACGACTCATTCGAGGTTGCCGCCGGAAGCAACAGTCGGCTCGAGACGAACGACCGGCCAAGCGAGCTTGTCGCCTGAGCCGGAACACCAATCTTTCGACGCGTTCGCGGAGATGGCAGCTATTCCCGCGATGCCGTGTTTTCGCCCGCCCGCGGGCCAGGCTGCGAATCCGGAGGCCTCGCCAACTGAGAACGGCGCGCGATCTCAAAATGGCTCGCGTATGACAGCGCGCAAGAGCCTCATTTTCCCCAATCCGTTTCACAAGCCGCCAGGAAAAAGCTGACGCGTTCGTGGACGAAGGCCGGCAACTCACTTTTCAACTCTTTTGCGCCCTGCCCCATCAAAGCCCGCATCAGCATCGGAAGGAGAATCAGGTCCATGAAAATCTGCGCCGTACTGATACTTCGTTTGCCGCTGAAGGCTCCCTTGGAGCCGCGCGAGAGGGTGTGGGTAGCATCATTCAAGACGTGGGAAACGGCAGCCGCCGTCCGATCGCGCGCCGCTTTCTCGACATTGCGACTGAGGGCGGGGAATCTGTCGGCCTCGGCAATTGTGGCGCGCGTGATGCCGAGTGTCTCCTCGATAAATCGTTCCACGACCTCGATGCCGAGGTTGGCGAGCTTGTCCTGCACGCTGCGTCCCTTGGGCTCGAAACCCTCGAAATTCGTCAATCCCTCGATAACGCGGGCCACAACCGCCTCGAAGAGTGCCTCCTTGCCTTCGAAGTGGGCATAGATCGTCGGCTTGCTCGCCGGCGCCGCCTCGGCGATCTCATCGAGACTTGTGCTCTGATAGCCTCTCTTGAGGAATATTCGCTGGGCCGCGTCCAGGATCCGCGCTTTCACGTCGCCCGCCAGATCCTTGGGCGGCCTCCCAACACGCGGCCGCTTTAAATCCTTGTCCTTGCTTACCATCAATCCCATCCGTTCACGATGCTGCGAGCGCCCAGCCCGCCAAGAATCCTGTCTTGACACGCTCCCGACTTAGGTGCAAGTAAAATAAACTATACGGTATAGTTTAAATCAAACAGGAGAGCGCTGTGGCCCATCCGATCCCCCATCCGCCCGCACTGGAGGAACGAATCCTTCTGGACGAGCTGAACCATCGCATCAAGAGCGAGCTTGCCTCGGTCATCAACCTCATCTCGTTCAAGGCAGTCTTTGCAGACAACGTCGAAGTAAAGGAAGAGCTGAGCAACGTCGTCGACCTGCTTCACCATCACGTCGAGGTGCATAGCATCCTGACCACGCCGGATCGCGACGCGCTGGTGGACGCCGGCGAGCAGCTTCGAAAGCTTGGCCTGGCTATGTGTCAATGCAAGCTGGATCGCATAGACATCCACCTTCTGTTATCCGCCGACACGTTGCCGCTGGAATCGGAACGGTGCTGGCGGCTGGCGCTGGCCGTCTACGAGCTGGTGACGAACGCGCTCCGCCATGCCTGCTTTGACGGCCGCGAGGGCGAAATCAAGATCAAGCTGATGCGCGCCGGTTCATGGGTGAACTGTCGGGTCACCGACAATGGATCGGGCCTCGGAAGGATCAAGCCTGGCCGTGGCCTGCGGATCGTCGGCGATCTGGCGCAAAGTTTGGGCGGCCGGATGGGCCACACTTTCGGCACGACGTCGACCTCGTTCGCCCTGGACTTTCCCCTGACGCAGCGCGAGCAGCACGCCAATCGCGCGATCGCCGCCCGCCGCCCCAGAACGAGCCGTCGATTGAAGACGATGCCTCCATTGCCATCTGCGCCGGCCAAGGGCGAGCGGGCAAATCCCGTTGCTGTTCAGCCCCAACTCTAGATCGAAGGAGACATGCAATGTCGAAGAAGATTCTCCTCACCCTGGCCGCGACCGTGATGCTCGGCGCTGTCGTCGCCACGCCTAACGCCGCGCTCGCCCAGTTTGGTCCTCCTCCTGGCCCTCCACCTGCCTTCGCTGGTCCGCCTCCGGGCCCCGGCGCTGGTGGTCCTCCTCCAGGCCTGGGCGCCGGCGGTCCTGCCCTCGGTCGTCCTCCAGCCGGACCTGTCGCTGGCCTTCCGCCTCGTGGCCCCGCGGGCGCACCTCCGCGCAATCTTGCCGGTGGTGCGCCTCGTCTAGATCGTGCTGCCGGCTTGCATGGTCTCGACCGTGGCGGCCGAGGCAATTTTGGCGGCATAGAGCGGCACGCCGCGGCCTACGGCGGCAACAGCTACAGCCGAAAGGGTTATAGCAGCTATGGCTACGGCCGTGGTTACCGGTCCGGGGCCTATGTGGCGGGTGCGGCTGCGGCTTACGCCTATGACAGTTCCTACGCCTCGTCCGGCGACGGCTGCTACTACATCTCGAGCTACAGGCGAAACGGCACCAGGCGCGTTCTGGTCTGCCATGAAAACTGATTGAGGCTGACGGCCTATGACGCCCCGGTCCAGTGCCGGGGCGTCAGCGTTTTGGTCGAACGCAACTTGCCTTCGGGTCAAATTCTGGACTTGACACATAAATAAACTATACGGTTTAGTTTAATAGAGTTGGAGACCGCCATGCACCATTTTGCCGCCTATCCGCTCGCGCGGGCCATTCCGCGGCCCATGAGTGCCGCGCTCGCACTCGCGCTGCTGGCAGCGCCACTTGCTGCCTGCAGTGACGGAGCCGCCACCCCTGCCAAGCGCGCCGCTTTCGTGCACACCGAGATCGTGCGGTCGCAGGACCAGCAAGCGTCCGTCACGCTGACCGGCGAGGTTCAGGCCCGCTTCAGCGCCGATCTCTCGTTTCGCGTCACCGGTCGCGTGATCGCCCGCTTGGTGGAAGTCGGCGATCACGTCAATGCCGGCGATGTCTTGGCGGTGCTCGATTCCGCCGAGCAGCAGGCCGATGTCAGTGCTGGGACCGCAGCGGTGGCATCCGCGGAAGCTCAGCTGCGTGTGGCGCAGGCGACCTATGATCGGCAGAAGGCGCTGATGACAAGCGGCTTCACCACCCGGACGGTCTACGACAAGGCGCAGGAAGGGTTGCGAACCGCTGAAGGGGGGCTTGAAGCAGCAAAGGCCCAGCTTGGCACGGCAAAGGATGCCCTTGGCTACACCAAGCTGCGTGCCGAGGCGGCCGGGGTCATCACCGCGCGCCATGTCGAAGTCGGGCAGGTCGTGCAGGCTGCTCAGTCCGTTTTCTCGCTGGCTCAGGACGGGGAGCGCGATGCCGTCTTCTATGTCTATGAGTCCGTCTTCCTTGGCGATACAGATCCCGGGCGCGTTTCGCTGACGCTGGTCTCCGACCGCAATGTGACGGCGAGCGGACGCGTCAGGGAAGTGTCGCCGGTCATCGATCCGAAGAGTTCGACCATCCGCGTGAAAGTGGCGATCGAGAATCCGCCGCCCGCAATGACTCTTGGGAGCGCCGTCGCTGGAAAGGTCAAGGCCAAGGCCCAACAGCGGATTGCCCTGCCATGGACTGCGTTGATGGCAGCCGGCAACAAACCTGCGGTCTGGACCGTCGATCCGGCGACCAGGACGGTGTCGCTGAAGCCGATCGTGATCGGCGCCTACGACGCCCGAGAGGTCTTGATCAAGTCAGGTCTTCAGCCCGGCGAGCGCGTCGTGATCGAGGGCGGCAAGCTTTTGAGCATCGGCGAGCTCGTGACCTATGAGGGAGACCGATCATGACCACGCGCATTTTGGTGCGAGCCGTCACACTCGCGTCCGTACTGCTCCTCGTTGGCTGTGAGAAGGAGACGAAAGCACCGGAGCCTGTCCGGCCGGTGCTGTCGACGGTGCTTGAACCGAATCGCTCCGGCAGCGCCCTCGTGGTTGGCGACGTCGAACCCCGCTACAAGACCGATCTCGCCTTCCGCGTCCTGGGACGCCTGACCTCGCGCCCGTTCTATGTCGGCGACCTCGTCAGCAAAGGACAGACCGTCGCCACCATCGATTCCACGGCTCTGGAGCTGGCCGTGCGCGCCGCCGAGGCGAACCTCGCGCAAGCCGAAGCGCAGCTTGTCACGACGCGAGCGACCGAGGAGCGGCAGCGAAAGCTCATTACCACCGACGCCACCACGAAGCAGACCGTGGACAATGCCGAGCAGGCGCGCGCGGGGGCCGAAGCATCCGTCGCCAGCGCACAGGCGAACCTGATCAAGGCCAAGGAGCAACTCAGCTATGCGCAGCTCAAAACCGATTTTGCCGGTGTCGTCACTGCGGTGAGCGCCGACGTCGGACAGGTGGTCTCGCCTGGTCAGAGCGTCCTGAGCGTCGCAAGGCCCGATATCAGGGAGGCGGTCGTCGATATCGGAGAGGATTTCCCGGTTCCGCTGGAAGTCGGCCAGCCATTCACGGTCGCTTTGGAGCTGATTCCCTCGGTTGAGGTCGAAGGCAAGATACGCGAGATCGCACCGCAAGCCGATTCGGTGACCCGCTTGCGACGAGTCCGCATCGCGCTCACGAACCCGCCTGAAAGCTTCCGCCTTGGCTCGACCGTCACCGTGAGGCCCGGCAAAGGGCAGACACCGATCTTGCGCCTGCCCGCGTCCGCGGTGCTTGCCCAGGATGGCGCGAACTTTGTGTGGGTCGTGGATCAACCTGCGAACACGGTGTCGCTGCACAAGGTCGAAATTGCCACCGGGTCGGGCGGCGACCGCATCACAAGCGGTCTTGCTCCCGGCGAGCGCATCGTCACGGCCGGTGTCCACAGCCTCAAGCAGGGCCAAAAGGTCCGTATCGAACAGGATGACAAGCCATGAAGTCATTTAACCTTTCCGACTGGGCGCTCCACCATCGGTCGCTCGTCTGGTATTTCATGATCGCCTTCATGGCGGCAGGCCTTTTTTCCTACCTGCACCTGGGCCGGCAGGAAGACCCCGATTTCACCATCAAGACCATGGTGATTGGGGCACAGTGGCCGGGCGCATCGCCCGAGGAAATGACCCGCCAGGTCACCGACCGGATCGAGAAGAAGCTCGAGGAGCTGGAATCGCTCGACTACACCAAGAGCGTAACGGTCGCGGGCCAGACCACCGTCTACGTTTATTTGCGCGACAGCACCAAGGCCGCTGACGTGAAGCCGACCTGGGTTCGCGTCCGCAACATGATCGCGGACATCAAGGGCGATTTTCCGCAAGGGGTGATCGGGCCTGTCTTCAACGACCGCTTCGGCGACGTCTTCGGCAACATCTATGCGTTCACCAGCGACGGCTTGAGCCAGCGCCAGCTCCGCGATGTGGTCGAGGACATCCGCGCCAGGGTGTTGACCGTGCCGGATGCCGGCAAGGTCGACATTCTCGGCGCGCAGGACGAGGTGATTTACCTCGAATTCTCCACCCGCAAGATCGCAGCCCTTGGCCTCGACGTCCACGCGATCATGAACTCCCTGCAGGCGCAGAACGCAGTCGCGGCCTCCGGGGTTTTCCAGGACGGGCCCGAGCGGATCAGCGTGCGCGTCAGCGGCCAGTTCACCTCGGAGGCGAGTCTGAAAGCGGTCAATCTTCGTATCAACGACCGGTTCTTCCCGCTGACCGACGTCGCCACCATCACCCGCGGTTACGTCGACCCGCCGCAATCCTTGTTCAGGTACAACGGCCAGCCCGCGATCGCGCTGGCCATCGGTATGAAGTCGGGCGCGAACCTGCTGCACTTCGGCGAGGCGCTTGAGGAGGAAATGAGAAAGATCACGGCCGACCTGCCGATCGGCGTGGGCGTCCATAAAGTCGCCGATCAGCCGGTCGTCGTTGAGGAAGCGGTCCACGGCTTCACCAAGGCGCTGTTCGAAGCCGTAGTGATCGTGCTCGGCATCAGCTTCCTCAGCCTTGGTGTGCGCGCAGGCCTCGTGGTGTCGATCGCCATTCCGCTGGTGCTAGCCATCACCTTTGTCGTCATGGAATATACCGGGATATCGCTGCAGCGCATTTCGCTCGGCGCCTTGATCATCGCACTTGGCCTATTGGTCGATGACGCCATGATCGCCGTCGAAATGATGGTGGCACGGCTCGAGGTCGGCGATCCCTTGGAAAAGGCGGCGACCTACGTCTACACGTCGACCGCCTTCCCGATGCTCACCGGGACGCTGGTCACAGTTGCCGGCTTCATCCCGATCGGGCTCAATAGCAGCAGCGCCGGCGAGTTCACCTTCACTCTCTTCGTGGTGATCGCGGTCTCACTGATCGTGTCGTGGGTCGTGGCAGTGCTGTTCACGCCGCTGCTCGGCGTGACGATGCTGCCCGCCAAGATGAAGGGCCGTCACGAGGAGAAAGGGCGCGTGGCGCAGACGTTCGCCCGACTGCTCGTCTTCTGCATGCGTCATCGCTGGAAGACGGTCTCGGTGACGGTGGCGGCCTTCCTGCTCGCCGTGTTCGGCCTGCAGTTCGTCCAGCAGCAGTTCTTCCCGTCCTCGGATCGCGCCGAGCTCGTGATCGACTGGAGCCTGCCGCAGAACGCATCAATTGCCGATACCAATGCGCAGATGGGGCGCTTCGAGCGCGAACAGCTCCAGGGCAATGATTCGGTCGATCACTGGTCGACTTATGTCGGCACCAGCGCGCCGCGCTTCGTCCTGTCGTTCGACGTGCAGCCGTCCAACACCTGGTTCGGTGAGCAGGTGATCGTAACCAAGGGCGGCATTGCGGCACGTGACAAGGTCAAGGCGCAATTCGAGGAGTATCTGAGGAAGACGTTCCCTGGGACCGACACCTACGTGAAGCTGCTCGAGGTCGGCCCGCCGGTCGGACGTCCCGTGCAGTATCGCTTGAGCGGGCCCGACCTCGCCAAGGTGAGGGAGTTCTCCCAGAAGCTCGCCGCCATCGTCCGCAGCAGCCCCGATCTCGGCAACGTGGTGTTCGACTGGATGGAGCCTGCGCGCGTCGTCAAGGTCGACGTGCTCCAGGACAAGGCGCGCCAGCTCGGCGTGACCTCGGAAGACATCGCTACCGCCTTGAATTCCGTGCTCGCCGGCTCGGCGATCACTCAGGTTCGCGACAGCATCTATCTTGTCAATGTCACGGCGCGAGCCACCTCGGCTGAACGCGCCTCGATCGATACGCTGCGCGATCTGCAATTGCCCGGGCTCAGCGGTCAGTCGGTGCCGCTCGGGGCCGTAGCCAATCTGCACTACGAGCTCGAGCAGCCGACGATCTGGCGACGTGCGCGCATCCCCACCGTCACGCTGAAGGCCGGCACCGTCACCAACGTGCAGCCGAAAACGATCGTGGACCAGCTCGCGCCGAAGGTGGCGGAGTTTACCAAACAGCTGCCCGCGGGCTATTCGGTCAAGGTCGGCGGCTCCGTGGAGGAGAGCACCAAGAGCCAGGCGCCGATCGTGGCCGTCGTCCCGCTGATGCTGTTCGTCATGGCGACGGTGCTGATGCTTCAGCTGCAGAGCTTCTCCAAGCTGTTCCTGGTGTTTGCGGTCGCGCCGCTCGCCGTGATCGGCGTCGTCATGGCCATGCTGCCGAGTGGTGCGCCGCTGGGCTTCGTCGCCATCCTCGGCGTGCTGGCGCTGATCGGCATCCTGATCCGCAACTCGGTGATCCTGATCGTGCAGATCGAGGACCTGAGGAAGGAAGGACGGCCTGCATGGGAGGCGGTGGTGGAAGCGACCGAGCATCGCATGCGGCCGATCATGCTCACCGCGGCCGCTGCAAGTCTCGCGCTCATCCCGATCGCGCGCGAGATCTTCTGGGGTCCCATGGCCTACGCCATGATGGGCGGCATCATCGTAGGCACGGTGCTGACGCTGTTGTTCCTGCCCGCGCTTTATGTGGCGTGGTTCCGGATCAAGGCGCCCGAGCTCGCGACGGACGACAATCAGGAACATCCGATTGCCGCCGAGTTGGAAGCAGATCTGCCATCTGCTGATGCGCCGCCCCGTCGGCGCGAGCTGGAAAATGCGTAGGAGCCAAACCTACGCCGGTAAAGCAAGGCGCCCTACGAAACTCGACGTCCGCCATCGTTGAGGAGACGACATGCTAGGTGATTATAGTTTGGCGCAAAGATCGTCGAAAAGCGTAGGAGGGCGATTCAGGCGTTTCCCCCTCCCCCCTCAGAACTCTTCATCATCGTCCGGAGGGAAAGCAAAGCGGCCTGAGCCGTTCTCTCTGGCGCGCATTTCTGAACCAAATGGACGCGTGAAAAACAGGCTCGAGCCCGCGACCTCGGGCGCGACTGGCCTGTAATCGCGCTCACCCTGAAGATGAGCCGCATCCACGCTCCACACTTTGAAGAGCCCTTCGGCACCGACGCATCCGATGCATGGCTCAATGCGACGGTCTACCTCGGCATGTTCGAAAACATCGACAGATGAATGCAGCAAGCTCGCTGACTACGTCGGGGCGCCACGCTCGACCATGGATCTCGAGGAGTTCGAACGGGTCGGCCGCGTCGAGCGAAGGGGCACGACAGCAGATCGAACCTGTGCCCCTGCCATGTCAAGGTAGACCGAGACACCAATTCTCGCGCTTGTCGTCCTGCACTTCTGCAGCGCGCTCCCCGAAATTCTGGTCAACGTCTTTGGCGGCCTCTTGCCTGGAGGCTCGCGTGGTTTTTGGAGGAGACTAGTACTTCATCGGGGCGACTGAAAATTGTGAGATTCGATTTCGCCGCCATGGCGGCGCCCCTTAGCGAGAATGGAACGCGCAATATCGCCGCCGCGAAAAGGAACCGGTCCAAAGCTTGTTGCGGCGCGGCTTCACGTTGTGCGTCGCGAGACGCCCCACTTGCGCGGTTACGACAATTCCGCCTCAATGAATGTAGAGGGCGAGTGGAGTTCGGTCTCCGCGATGCTCCCAAGGAGGGGCCCGGCGCGCCATGCTCGTCGGGCTTCTTCTTCGTGGCTGACTGCGCCACCGATCTGCAACGGACGTTCGCCATGCCGGCCGCACCCGATATGAAAGATCATGTCTATAAGATCTTGGATCTCGCAGGCTCTTCCGACAAGAGCATCGAAGATGCCATTCAGAATGCGATAGCGCGCGCGTCGAAGACGATACGCGAGATGAAATGGTTCGAGGTCATGCAGACGAGGGGCCACATCGAGAATGGCTCTGTTCGGCATTACCAAGTCGTATTGCGGATCGGGTTTACGCTAGAGGATTAAATTCCTGCCTCTTGCGAAAGGTCGAGGCGGATAGGCGAGCGACCGCAAATTTTCCAACGTATATCTCCCACAATGTTAGCTGCTCGGGGGCGTGGACCTATACTGGGCGAACCCGATGCTCGCGCCCATTCCGGCAAACCCATCGGCTGATTGGCAAAAGGCGCTGAAGGCCTTTTCCATACCGCCGATCATCTTCTGCCGCACCGCGAGGCACTATATTTCGACTTCGAGACCAACCTCGACGACTTGCGCGGCCGGAACTTTGAAATACGCCGCCGGGAGGTTGGCGTTGAGGTGCATCGTGGCAAACAGGGATTTTCTCCAGACCGCCATGCCAGACGCCTTGTCGGAGGCGATCACCATCACTCGCCTGAAATAATAGGTGATGTTATCGGGATCGATGCCTTGAAGCTCGGGCAGACGGCAGGCCTGCTTCAGCGCTTCCAATACGTCCGGCGTTTCCATGAAGCCGAAATAGAAGAGGACGCGGGTGATGCCCGCGCCGACCGGCACGAGCTTTACGCGATTGGTGGCTTCGACCCGCGGCTCATCCACGCTGACCGAAGCGATAAACAGCACACGCTCGTGCAGGACGCGATTGTGGCGCAGATGATGCGTCAAGCAGAGCGGAATCCCCGTGGTCGCCGCCGTGAAAATCGCCGCCGCACCGGGCAACCGGATAGGTGGCGTATTGACGACCCACTCAATGAACTCGTCCTCGCCCTGGCGCAATTTGGCACGCTCCTGCTCGAGCAACCGCCACCCGCTGCGCCAGGTCAGCATCACGAAAGCAATCACGCCCGCCAGCAAGAGCGGGAACCATCCTCCCTCTCTAAGCTTCGTCATGTTCGCAGCAACGAAAATCAGCTCGATGACGAGGAAGAACCCGTTCACTGCTATCACCAGGAACGGATTGTACCCACACTTTAGCGCGACGAGGGCCGCCAGCACCGTGGTCACCACCATCAAAATCGCGACGGCGATGCCATAGGCTCCGCCGAGCGCGTCGGACGAACCGAACAAGAGCACGGCCGCGAGCGTACCGACGGCCAGTAGCCAGTTGACAACGGGTATGTAGATCTGACCCTTTTCGTGGCTTGCTGTGTGCAACACCCGCATGCGAGGCAAGAACCCAAGCTGCATCGCCTGCTGGGTGAGGGAATAAGCCCCTGAGATGATCGCTTGCGAGGCAATCACGGTGGCAACGGTCGCGAACGCGATCATCGGGTAATGCGCCCACCTCGGCACCAGTAGGTAGAAGGGATTTTCGGCAGCGTGGGGCTGCGCCAGAAGCAGCCCGCCTTGACCAAGATAATTAAGCATTAGCGCCGGCGACACGATCGAGAACCATCCAAGCTGGATAGGCAGCCGGCCAAAATGGCCCATGTCGGCATACATTGCTTCGGCACCCGTCAGCGTCAGAAAAGCGGCGCCAAGTACGGCGAAGGCGATACCGGGACCCGCGTGACTGAGGTACAGCACGGCGTGATGGGGGCTGATGGCGGCGAGGATCGCCGGGCTCTGCAAGACGCCCCTGACGCCGAGCACGGCGATCGCGGCGAACCAAACAAGCATCACCGGCCCGAAGATATTACCAACGAATTCGGTCCCCTTGCGCTGGACCAGGAACAGACCGACAAGGATCGCGATGGTGATAGGAACGATCACCGGCGCGAGCGTGGGCGCCTCGACCTTCAGACCTTCGACGGCGCTGAGGACCGAGATAGCCGGCGTGATTACGCCATCGCCATAGAGCAATGCTGCCCCGATCAGGCCGACGATGAGCAGAGAGGCGCGGGGGCTGCCGGGTGGCGCGTGCCTTGCGTCCAGGAGCGCAAGCAGCGCCACGATGCCGCCTTCGCCGTGATTGTCGGCGCGCAGGATCAGAATAGCGTATTTGAGCCCGACAATCAGGATTAAGGCCCAGAAGATCAGGGACACGACGCCCATCACCGCTTCGGGCGCTGGCTCCCCGGCAGCATCGACGGCCTGCTTCAGTCCATAGAGCGGGCTCGTGCCAATGTCGCCGTACACCACGCCAAGTGCCGTAAGCACCACAAGCGCGGACTGCTTTCGGGGATATTGCTGCGACCTCCCCTCGACCTGAGGGACCTGGGCCATGCAAACGTCCCTTCCTTCTTTTCCCACTAATATGCATGAAATTGGCGCACTGAGAAGCGACGCGGTGATGGTGAAGCACGTTGTTGGGGCCAGCCCTTCTATTGGAGGCTCCGTCTCGCGAATGCGAAACTAGGGGATAAGGCGATGCCGGAGCCAACACACGGCGGCGAGGCGCGCTCAAGCAGCTGGACGGCAGATCGGGAAGCGTACGACGGACGCTCTGAACTTTTTAGCCACGCGGCACCGTCGAAGCGCTGTGGAAATATGGTATTCTTGTTTCCTAGGCAGCGACACCGCGTACGCGCCACCCCGTGACGGGCCGCTGCCGAAACGCATGGTCTGAGAATGTCGCGTTGGTCTCGGGTGGTTCGGCTCTAACCATGCTTCAACCTGCGCAAGCCCAAGACATTCAAGAACTGAACCCAGCCGAATTGGGTGCGGTCGCTCACCTCTATCGCGGCGAGATCTATCGCAGCACGATCTGGCGAACGCGTCTCGACAACACGACCAACTGGTCAATCGTGACCATGGGCATCGCGCTTTCCACAACGTTCTCATCGCGAGAGGCGTCGGCCTTACCACTTATCCTTATAGGCATGCTGCTCGCCGTATTTGTCGGACTCGAGGCGCGCCGTTACCGCTATTTCAACGTTTGGCGCGCGCGGGCCCGTTTCATGGAGACGCATTTGTACGCGCAGATATTGAGCGGACAGCGCGGAGCAGACGATGGCAGCTGGCGGAAGGTCCTCGCAGAAGATTACCTGCATCCGCGTCATCACATAAGCTTCTTTCGAGCCGCCGGGCGTCGTGTTCGGCGCACCTACATCTGGACTATCGCAATTCAAACCACCGCGTACCTCGGAAAGATCGCGATTCATCCCTCGGTCGCAACTCACCTTGGCGAATTTATCGATCGTGCGGCGATTGGGCCGATTCCTGGTTGGGTGGTGCTCTGCTGCGGCCTGCTCTACAACCTCGGTTGGATTGTTCTCGCCGTCAGCACCTACTGGCTTGATCGCTGTACACATGGCAAACGCCGGAGTGCAGCCGCCATGGGTTGACCAATGCAAGGAAGCCTTTGATTCTCGGCTGAAGACAGTATCTAACGCCGCAAAGTCAGCCTTGTACAGTCCAGCCTCATCAAATCCACCAGACCCCAGGCAATCAGCGCCAGGGCACCGCACCAGTTTCGCACCAGAAACGGCGTGACCGAAACGCCACGAAAGCGATCGAATCCGAACGAAAACGCAAGAACATCAATGAACGCGTCCTTTATCCCGCCGCTCATAACGGTCTGGTCAACGGTTGGTGGCGCCACGTGCTCGAGTGCCTCAATGCGCTCAAGCAGCTATTTGCTGAGGGTTCTCGCGCACCGTGGACTGTTCATCAATGGCCTTACTGAGAAAGCTGGCTAGAGCAACCTTTCGTGCGTCGCGGTCCAACGCGTAAGCAGTTTGCTTGAAAGTGACTCCATCTAACAGGCCTTGGATGTAGCCGGAGATCGTGTCAGCCGCCATGATGAGGGCAGTGTCGAGTGTGTGGATATACTTGCTGGTAACCGACCCCTTCGCATGACCAACCAGTGCGGCGATCGTCACTTCGGGGAATCCGAGATCATTAGCGATGCTCGCGAAGCTGTGGCGCAAGACATGCGGCGTGACATCCCAAAGAGACGACTTTCGGAAAAGCTGCTCCCAATGATTGGGGAAGCTGCCAAAGGCGTTGTCGGTTCGATATCCTGGAAAGACATAGGATCCGAGCTTCTGCGATCTTCTCGCCTCCAGGAACTCCACCACGGGAAGCCCGACCGGCCGAATTGAAGCTCCCTCTTTGCTGTCAACCAAGCGTAGACAGCTTGCTTCGGTGTCTACCTCGGACCACTTGAGGCCAATTATTTCGCTGCGTCGGCAGCCGGTTAGCGCGATCTGGCGAATGATGTCGACCGTGGTGGTGTATTTCTCGTCCTTGGTGGTCGCGCGCAGCATCTCGCCTAGCGTTCGATATTCCGCTTCAGTCAGGCGGCGATTGCGGACATTGTCTTTCGGCTTGCGAATACCGTGGGCTGGATTGTGCTCGATTATTCCGGCTTCGACGGCATAGGAGAAGATGCCGCCGAGGAGACCAATGGTCCGCGTTGCGGTGCCCGCGCCGCCGCGCACATTGGCTTTGCCACGAAGCTTCTTCGTCTTAACGCTGACGCGGGTCCTCCCGGCCATGATGTCCTTCAAGACCCCGCTTACGTCGGCCTTGACGAGCTCCTTGACGCGGCGCGAGCCAATCAACGGGATGATGTACCGATGGATGCGGCCGGTGTCCGTTACGATGGTCGTCGCCTTCTTCGGACGTCCGCGCTTGCCGAGCACGAGGCCCGCCGCCAAGTCCTTGAGATAAAGTTCGCACAACTCCTTGACGGTGATCGCCTTGTGGTCGAGCCGCCGTTCCTCGGCCGGATTATCGCCCTGCGCCACCCGACCCAACTGGATCCGGGCTTCCTTTCTGGCGAGCTCTGGCGTCCATACGAAGACCGATGGTGTAGCGACGCGAGCGTCCGGCAGATCGGTACTGAATGAGGTAGCTGCGCTTACCCGACACGAAGACGCGCAGACCAAACCCGGGCAGTTCGTCGTCCCAGATGATATAATCCCTGCTCTGCGGCTCGGCGGTCTCGACAACGCGCTTGGTGAGCTTAGCCACGGAATTTCCCCGGTCCGAAGCCCGTCTCCCGCGTAAGCACCACGTAAGCAGTTGGAAGGAAATCGGGGCGTGTCGCAGAATACGATCTGCGACACATAATTCCAGATTTTCCAGCAATTATAGCAAGATAGAGAAACATCGGATGCCCTAGCGTCTTTTGGCGTAGGGCAAGTTAAATTGCTCCCAAGGCAAAGGTCACGCGTTCGAATCGTGCCGGGGTGCGCCTCATCCGGTCCCCTCTCAAGAAGGGCAGTGCTCATTCTCTGTTCGTCGTCTCCAAGTTCCGACTGCGCCGCAGACCTGGTCGCGAAACGATCATCGCGTTCGTGCGCCGGATTTTTCGAACGTGCGGTCTTCCGCCATTCATCCCAGGGCGGCTCAGGTCCGAAGCGCTCCGCAAGAAAGTCGATCAGGGTTCGGACCTTGGCAGAGGGATTTTTCCCGGGCGGATAGATCGCCGATAGCTCACTCTCGATCGGCCGGTAATCCGGCATGAGCGACACCAGACGACCTTGCGCAAGGTCCCCGCCCGCAACGAACGTCGGAACCATGCCGATACCGGCGCCCGCGAGCAATGCCGCATACAGCATGTTCCCGCTGTTGGATCGAAAACGCCCACTGATGCGCAGGGCGACATCGCCCTCCGGCCCGGCGAAGCGCCACTCCCCCGGAATAGCGCGCAGGCTGTAGAAGAGGCACCGATGGTTTGGGAGATCATCGGGCCTTCGCGGCGCGCCATGTTGTTTGACATAGCTGGTTGATGCGCAGAGCACGAAGCGAACCGGTGCCAGGCGCCGCGCAATCAGGCTCGAATCCTTCAGCGCGCCGACACGGAGCGCAAGATCAAACCCCTCCTCGAGGAGGTCGATGAAGCGGTCATCGAGCGTGACATCGACCACGACCTCGGGGTAGCGGGAGAGATAGTCGGCAAGCGCGGGACCCAGCTGCGTGATGCCGAACGAGACCGGTGCCGCAAGGTGCAGCACGCCGCGCGGCGCGGTCTGCAGCGCGTTGGTGTTTTGTCGGACCTCGTCGATCTCGTCGAGAATCCGTTCGCACCGTTCGTAAACCAGGGCCCCGATCTCGGTCACGTTGAGACGGCGCGTCGTGCGATCCAACAGCCGCGCGCCGAGCCAGTCCTCCAGCGCGCGAACGTGCTTGGAGACCGCCGCCTGCGACAGATGCAGCTCGCGCGCGGCGGCGGAGAAACTCTGCTTTGCGACGACCTTCGCGAAGACTCCCATGCTGTCGATGCGATCCATGCCCGCCTCCCGCGCGATTTATCACGCTCCGTGAACAATCATATGCCGAACCGCGGTCTTATGGCAGCGGCCTGTCGACAACACCTCCGTGTCCATGAACAGCGATTGAGCGGCACCATCGCCGCTCCTAAGGATGAGGAGAAGATCGATGACCACAAGAGTGAACACCGTCGTCGTGGGCGGCGGGCAGGCCGGGCTTTCAGTCAGCCATTATCTGACAATCCACGCGGTCGAGCACGTGGTGCTGGAGCAAGCTGATCTGCCGGGCGACGCCTGGCGCAGCCATCGTTGGGATTCATTCACGCTGAACACGCCGCGCTGGCAGTCGCGTGTTCCGGGCGCGCGCTATGGCGCAGACGATCCGGACGGCTTCATGCCAAAACAGGAGATCGTCGCACATCTGGAAGCGCTGGCGAGCCGCCTGCCGGTGCGCACCCGCACGCGCGTGGCGAGCATCACGCCCGATCAACGCGGCGACTATGTCGTCAAGATCGATGGCGGCGAGACCATTAGCGCGCGCAACGTTGTCATGGCGACGGGGCTTTATCAGACGCCGAAGATTCCGCGGCTGGCCCGTGATTTTCCTGCAGGGATGCTTCGGCTCCACTCCGACGCCTATCGCAACCCGCAACAGCTTCTGCCCGGCGCCGTGCTGGTCGTCGGCAGCGCGCAATCCGGCGCGCAGATTGCCGAAGAACTCTACGAGTCCGGGCGAAAGGTCTATCTCGCGACAGGCCGCGCCGGCAGGACGCCGCGACGCTACCGTGGCAAGGATGCGAACTGGTGGTTCGCCAAAATGGGCCAGTACGATCGAACGATCGGCGAGCTGCCGTCGCCGCAGGCGAAGTTTGCCGGCAAGCCGCATATCTCCGGCACCAAGGGCGGCCACACCATCAATCTGCACCAATTCGCGCGCGATGGTGTCACCCTGCTCGGCCGTCTTGAGGATGTGCAAGATGGCATCGTCAAGCTCAGGGGCGACCTTTACGACAATCTCGCGGCGGCCGACCAGGCCGAGGCGGAGTTGGTCAAGGCGATCGATGCCTATGTCGCCAGGACCAGAATTGCGGCACCGGAAGAAACTCTTCCCGTTCTGCGCGACGGCTTCGACCAGGAGATCCTGACCGAGCTCGACCTCGACGCGGCCGGCATCACCAACGTGATCTGGGCGACCGGCTACTGCTTCGATTTTTCAATGGTGAAGCTTCCGGTTACGGACGGCGACGGCTTTCCGATCCAGACGCGCGGTGTGACTCGGTTTCCCGGATTGTTCTTTGTCGGATTGCCATGGCTGCACACGGCGAAGTCCGGCCTGATCTACGGCCTGAGGGAGGATGCCCGTCATGTCGCCGATCGAGTAGCCGAGCGGGCTGATGTTCGCGACAGCGAGACGCGCACGGCTGCACCGCAACTCGCCTTGCTGGAGCCAAAGCGATC
The DNA here is from genome assembly GCF_000472385.1 of Bradyrhizobium sp. ARR65. Taxonomy (GTDB): domain Bacteria; phylum Pseudomonadota; class Alphaproteobacteria; order Rhizobiales; family Xanthobacteraceae; genus Bradyrhizobium. Next base: position 15,551 of record NZ_AWZU01000065.1, on the reverse strand, counting down.
GCGGGCGACAAGGTGGGCCGATCGCGTGCTGACATTGATCTGGTCGTCCGCACTCTCGCTGGCGCTCGACGGCTTCGCGACCTACGCCACCGAGATTTGTCCGACGGCCCCTCATGACCGGGCGCACCAGGCCAATTCCGCAATCGCCCCCACAGATCCGACGCCGTCTCAGGGTTGATGGCGCAACAAGGAAGACTCGACATGACCAGGACATTCGCAATGTTTGCATCCGCTGCGATCGTCGGCCTTGCGCTGACCACCGGCCATGCGGCCGAGGTGCCGTTTCCTCCGCAGGTGAACTTTGTTGCAACCCCCGCCAACCAGCTTCAGCTCGGAATGACAGGGGACGACGTCCTCCGCGTCATGGGCAAGGCTGCGAAGGAGACCGACTTCGCCGATGGCTCGACACAGATGCGCAAGCTCGAGTTTGCCGCGACAATTCCCGCTCAGGTCGTCCTCTCTGATGGAAAGGTGTCGCGCGTCACGCTCGACGCGTTCCGGATGGACAAGGATGCTCTCCCCTCGTTCATCCGGCGGGCCTGGCCGGGATTTGCAAGCAGCGTGGTGCGACGCGCCCTCGGCGAACCCTCCGCGGTCCTTCACCACAAATTCTTCGACGTCGAGGTCGATCAGTGGGTCTACGCGCGTGTTGGCGAGGGCGAGGCCAGCGTGTTCTTCCGCGCTGACCGTGTAATCGCTCGAGCGGTCGGGCGAGGCGTTCCTGCTGATCTCTTTCGCGTTGAATTACCTTCGCCGCCGGACGCTGAGGGCGAAGCCCCACCTCTTGCGCCTCGCGTAGGGATGACAGAGAGCAACGTCAAGGAGCTTTACGGCGCCCCGCTCTACCGTGTCGATTACGTCTTCAACGGACAGGCGGCGTCACACGCGGTCTACCAGACCGGCAAACAGGGAACGTTCACCGGTTTCACCGTCGTGGATAGCGTTGTCACCGAGCTCGAAGATCTCGGGCGGATGCCTACCGATCCATCCTTCCAGGGCCGTTGATTTCAATAGCCAACACCATGGAGAGTCAAATGGCCAAGCTCATTTCGCGACGGAGCCTGGTTCTTGGTGCCATCCTGGCGCTACCCGTTCTGGATGTCGTGCGTGCCAGCGACCTCAAGACACCGTTCACGCCGGATCGGCGGCAGCGCCGCATGCTTGAAACGCGGTGGGAGGCGGCGCAAGCGGAGTTTAAGAGTAGCCCGCCGGCGCACGCGACCAATCTCGATGAAGAGAGGTATGAGGACCGGAGAGCCAGCTTTTCGAAAACCATGCCGCACACAATCTGGGTGAAGTTGACCCGGAGGCTTATCGACAGTGGCTAGCGATCCTGGCCAATGGTGACCCAGCGGGGTTTGAGCAAGTGCCGCGTGACCAGCAAGCGGTCGAACGCCTCAACAACCCCCAGGCAACCCACGCGACCGATCTGGTGGGACCGGACGCAACCGCGTTGGTGCTCGCGCCGCCACCCGCGTTTGCAAGCCGTGAGATGGCTGCGGAAATGACCGAGCTTTATTGGCTGGCCCTTGTGCGCGAGGTGCCGTTCCGAGACTACGCCACTGACGCGCTGGACTGGATCATCGACCCGGGCGGTCCGTCGGAGCGTTTAGCGATCGCCGTGATCGCAATTGGCATCGCAGCGACCGTCGGGCTCTATTTATGCACGCCCATCCCGCGCTCGGTATTGTTTTGGTCCGCTTTCGATCTGTCGGGGACCTGGGCCGCGCTCGGAGGACACGTCCTTATGAAATCGGTCGAATGCAGCACGGAGAATGCAGGAGCCAGCTGCCGGCTCGGCTCAATATCCCTGAAGCCCCAACAATCAAACGGCCCGATCGTCGAAAACGGCTTTCGCACGGATCGAGTCAAGGCATCCACATGGTAACTGCCCTAGCGGGGAAGGGTGCTCACAGCACCGGCTACCACGGATCGCTCGACGCTTCCCAAACGCAATCCAAAAAGAGCCTCACGCCACGAGCAACAGGTGCACGCACGGGGAGGTCGGCAGGTCTTTCACCTTTCAATATTCGGCCGACATAGATTCCTGCATGGTAGTAGGAGTCCTTGATGTCTCCTCCATAACTCATCGCACCACCGGCCGCGACGAAATCGCGATATTGATAGATTGTCGGGACCTTCAGTTGAAGCGATCTCGCGCCGAGCTCGGAAATGCGCCCCTAAACAGAGAGTCGGTACCGATGACCAGTCCAGTGACCAGACCATTGGCCGCGAGCCTGAGCGTCGCCTCGAGTTCCTGTTCCGTGCTCGCGTGGAGCGCCATGAGCTGTACACTCAAAACTTCGGCCGCTGTTCTCACCGCGCGTTCAACAGAAGCCGTCAATGTGTTGTTCGGATTCGTCAGCAGACCGAACGAGGTCCCGCCCGGTAGAAGCTCATGCAACAGCTCCAACCGCTTTGGCGCGGTATCGACATTCCTGTGCGCGGCGCCCGTAACGTTGCTATCGGGTCGGCTGAGGCTGCCGACGAGTCCGGTCCCCACAGGGTCGCCGCCGATTGCAAACACGATGGGAATGGTCGAAGTCGCCAACTTCGCGGCCAAAGCCGACGGAGTCGAAGCTGCCAGGATGACCTTAACTTGTCGCTCTACTAGCTCGGACACGAGCATGGGCAGCCGTTCATAGTGATGATCAGCCCACGCATATTCGAAAGTAACGCTCTGTCCCTGAATGTAACCCGCCTCGCTCGATCCCTTCAGGAAGGTGGCGATCATGGGTGCATATTCGTCAGCCGTAGCGCTACCGAGCAGACCAATGACGGGCACGGCCCGCTGAGCTCGCGCTATCGACGGCCAAAGAGTCGCGGCGCTAATCAGCGCTCCGAGAAATTCCCGCCGCCTCATTCGATCACCTCGTCGGCGAGCGCGAGGACCGTAGGAGGAATGTTCAAACCAATGGATCTTGCGGTCTTGAGATTGATCACGAACAGATAGCGCGTCGGTTGCTCGACGGGCAAATCCGCGGGCTTTGCTCCTTTGAATATGAGATCGACCATCGCTGCCGCGCGGTCGTATATTTCCTTTACGTCAGCTCCGTACGACATCAAGCCACCGTCGCGAACGATGGAATCGCCTTCGTAGATTGCCGGTAGCTTGTGCTCGGCGGCGAAATCAATCACGCGCTTTCGATTGAGCAGCGTCAGCGAGTCAGAGACCATCAGGATCGCATCAGGCAGGTCCCTGGTCATTGCCGCGAATGCCTCGTCGAAATCATTGGGCTCCCTCACGCCCAACGGCTGCACTGTCGCTCCAATTCCATTCGCGGCTTTCGCGGATGATTCGTACCGGAGCGACATGCCGAGATCTTCTTTATTCCAGAGCATCGCGACCCGACGCAGCTTTGGTAGCATTGCGGCGAGCAAGGACAGTCGCTTCGTGGAAAGCGCAGAGGCGTCGTCGGCGATTCCCGTAACGGTGCCGCCAGGCGCTGCAAGGCTCTGAACGAGTCCGGTCGCGACCGGATCACCCCCGGACGCTATCACGGTTGGAATACCCGAACTCTTCGCCGCGGTTGCGGCCGGATAGCTAGCAGTGACGACCACTTCTACCCTTGCAGTCTTCAACTCCTGGATGAGCCGGGGCATTTCGTTCACTTTGCCTGATGCGCCACGAGCTTCATGAGCGAGGTTTTGTCCCAGCACGTAACCGCGTCTCGCCAATCCCTCGAACAGGAAGGTGCCAGGAGGGGCTGCAGGGCTCATCGGCGCGCTCGCGACAAGCGTTCCAAGCCGATGTTGCTTGCGGGTTTGGGTGGTTGCCGGGCTCGCCGAAAGTAGCCACGTCGCCGTGCTGCCGAGGAACGAGATGAATTCCCTTCGTCGCATGCGGCCTCCCCTTAAGAGGGCCACCCTTGTGGGATGGAGAGCTTAGCACTTTGGTGGTTGGCCGCTAGCGATTGTAGCCCTCGCTACCCCGACGAGCCAAGCAGCCTCGGGTTACCGTCACGCCTGCCGGCTCCCGCTCGCAGGATGGGACAAGCTGCAGCATTGCTGCTAGATTTAGCCAATGAGCATCTCCCTCCACCCGGATACGTCTCGGGGTCGGACGCTAGCGGGATCGCCGGTAGCGAGCGCGGGGTTGGGAGCGGCTTCGTCGGCCCCGAAGATTCGCAGCCGTCTATTCATCAAATATGTTGCGCTGTTTGTCGCTGTCGTCGCGGTCGCGCTGTTGGCCAACGGAAGTTTCGAGGTCTTCTTTTATTACCGCGAGCACAAGACCTCCCTGATCCGGATTCAGCACGAACAAGCCGTGGCCGCCGCTGCCAAGATCAGCCAGTTCATCAAGGAAATCGAGAGCCAGCTCGGCTGGACCACCCAGTTACCGTGGTCGGCGACGTCGATCGAACAGCGACGTTTCGACGCGTTGCGATTGATACACCAAGTACCGGCCGTAAGTGAGCTGGCTCAGGCCGACTCGAGCGGCCGGGAGCGGCTGCGCGTCTCCCGCCTGGCCATGGACGAGATTGACAGTGGTCTTGACCTTTCAAAAGAACCGAAATTCACCGAGGCTGTCGCTCACAAGGTCTATTACGGGCCGGTCTATTTCCGGAGAGAGTCAGAGCCCTACATGACCCTGGCGGTGGCCGGCACTCGCAAAGACGCGGGAGTCAGCATCGCCGAGGTCAATCTGAAGCTGATCTGGGACGTCGTCTCGCAAATCAAGGTCGGCGAGCACGGCCAGGCTTATGTCGTTGGGCCGCAGGGTCGGCTGATTGCGCATCCCGATCTCAGCCTCGTCTTGCGCAACACCGACATGTCCAAACTCGCCCAGGTGCAGGCGGCGCAGGCCGGCCAGGCTGTAGTCGACGAACTGCAGGGCGCTCCGAATATTCAGGGACAGGAGGTATTGACGGCCTTCGCACCCGTCGCTCCGCTCGGCTGGACCATGTTCGTGGAGCTTCCTGTGAAGGAAGCCTACGCCCCGCTCTACGCGGCGCTGCAGCGGCTCGCGCTCGTGCTCCTGGCTGCATCGCTCTTCGCAGTGCTCGCGGGAGTCCTGCTGGCGCGGCGTATGGTCGGCCCGATCCAGGCACTGCGAGCGGGCGCCGAGCGGATCGGCGCAGGCGACCTCGGCCAGCGCATTTCGATCAAGACCGGCGACGAACTCGAAGGCCTGGCCGACCAGTTCAATGACATGGGCGCGCGTCTGCAGGAATCCTATACGAATTTGGAAAACAAGGTTGATCTGCGGACGGCTGAATTAAGCGAGTCACTGCAGCAGCAGACTGCAACTTCGGAAGTCTTGCAGGTCATCAGCCGCACGCCGGGCGACCTGGATCCAGTCTTCCAGAAGATGCTGGAAAACGCGACGCGGATCTGCGGCGCAAGTTTTGGTACGATGAATCTTTACGAGGAGGGGTTGTTCCGTCCGGTTGCGCACTACAATGTGCCGTCCGCCTGCGCCGTCAGCGTGCCACCCTCCTACGCCGCCTCGCAGGCATACCCGCCGTTCCAAGCGCACCCGCAAAGTGGTCTCGGCACTGTTGCCCGAACTCACCAAGTGGTCCACATCGAGGATGTTCGCGCCTCGCAGCCCTATCTGGAGGGCGATCCTTCCGTTGTCGCAATCGCGGATCTTGCCGGGGCTCGGTCATATTTTGTCGTACCGCTGCTCAAGGAAAACGAGCTGATCGGCGCTATCACGATTTTCCGTCAGGAGGTCCGGCAGTTCACCCAAAAGCAGACAGAACTTGTCGCAAACTTCGCCAAGCAGGCCGTAATCGCAATTGAGAACACGCGCCTCCTCAAGGAGCTACGTCAGCGCACGCGCGAGCTGACCGAATCGCTGGAGCAGCAGACTGCGACCGCAGAAGTACTGCAGGTCATCGCCTCCTCGCCGACCGATGTCGGCCCGGTCCTGAAGGCGATCGTGGAAAGCGCCTGCGAGCTTTGCGGAGCAAATGATGCCACCGTTGTCCTGAAGGATGGCGATGAGCTCGTGTTCAAGGCGCAGCATGGGTCGATTCCAGTCATCTGGAATCGGATTTCGATCAACCCTCGAATGATTTCTGGGCGAGCCGTAATCGACGGGAAGCCCGTCCATGTGCGTGATCTTAGCGGGCCGGAAGGAGAAGCGTTCCCCGAAGCCCGCGAGTTCGCGCGCCGGACCAACGTTCGCACAGTTCTCGGCGTACCGCTCTTGCGCGAGAATGAGAGCATCGGTGTCATCATGCTTCGCCGCACCGATGTTCAGCCGTTCAGCGAGAAGCAGATCGGCTTGCTTCAGACCTTTGCCGACCAGGCGGTGATTGCGCTCGGCAATGTTCGTCTGTTCGAATAAGTGCAGCAGCGCACGCGCGAACTTACCGAATCGCTGGAGCAGCAGACCGCGACCGCTGACGTGCTCAAGGTGATCAGCCGCTCGTCCGTCGACCTTGAGACGGTGCTCGATACTCTGGTAGAGACCGTGGCGCGTCTCTGCCGCGCCGATCGGGCAGTAATGTTTCGCCGGAGCGCCGAGCGGTATCACGTAGTCGCGACTTGCGGGGTTTCGGAGGAAGCAAAGGATTTCCTGTCCGCGCATCCTTTCGCGGCCGACCGCGGCACGATATCCGGCCGGGTGGAGTTGGACCGTCGAGTGGTGCACATTAGCGACGTATTGCAAGATCCGGAATACGCTTACCGAGAAGGGCAGAAGATTTTGGGGTATCGCACGATGCTCGGCGTTCCGCTGCTGCGCAGCGATGAGCTGGTCGGCGTATTCGTCGTCAGCCGCACCCACGTCGAGCCGTTCAAGAACCAGGAAATCGAGCTAGCCACCACCTTCGCCGACCAGGCGGTGATTGCTATCGAGAATGCGCGCCTATTCGAAGAGCTGCGCGATCGGCAAGCCGAGCTGCGCGTTACCTTTGATAATATGGGCGATGCGGTCGTCATGTTTGACGCCGGAGCGCGACTTACCGCGTGGAACCGCAATCTCCAGGAGATGCTCGAATTGCCCGAGACCTTCCTCGCGAGGCGGCCGAGCTTTGCCGAGTATTTCCGCTATCTCGCCGACCGCGGCGAGTACGTCTCGGCCGATCTCGAAGCTCAACTAAGCCGCGCAGTCGACGACACCAGGCGAGAGTTGCGCTTTGAGCGCACGCGGCCCGACGGCCGCGTCCTCGAAGTGCGCCGCAATCCTGTGCCGGACGGCGGCTTCGTACTGATCTACAACGATATCACTGAGCGCAAGCGTGCCGAGGCAGCCATTCGCGCCGCGCGAGACGCCGCCGAGACGGCACTACGCGAATTGCAGATGGCGCAGGACCGCCTGATCCAGACCGAAAAACTCGCTTCCCTCGGCCAGCTCACCGCCGGCATCGCTCACGAAATCAAGAATCCGCTCAATTTCGTCAATAATTTCTCGGCTGTCTCGTCAGAGCTGATCGACGAGCTTAGCGACCAGCTCAAAGCGGCAGCGCTCGACGACAAGACGCAGGACGAGATCGCTAATCTTGCGCAAATGCTGAAGAGCAATCTCGAAAGGGTTGTGCAGCATGGCAAGCGCGCCGATTCAATCGTCAAGAACATGCTCCTGCATTCCCGGGAGGGTCCCGGCGAACGACGTCTTGCCGACATCAACGCAATCGTCGAAGAAAGTCTCAATCTCGCCTATCACGGCGCGCGCGCGGAGAAATCGGGCTTCAACATCACGATCAAGCGCGACCTGGACCCAAATGCCGGAATGATCGACGTCTACCCGCAGGAGATCACGCGCGTGCTGCTTAATCTGATCTCGAATGGCTTCTATGCGGCGACCAAGCGCAAGGAAGCGTCCAGCGATGGATTCGAGCCGATCCTGTACGCTAGTACCAGGAGTCTACGCAACGGAGTGGAAATCCGGATTCGCGACAATGGTACCGGTATCCCCCAGGATGTGAAGGAGAAGATGTTCAATCCCTTCTTCACAACGAAACCGGTCGGCGAAGGAACCGGGCTTGGCCTTTCAATCTGTCACGATATCATCGTGAAACAGCACGGTGGCACGATCGATGTTGCAACCGAGCCTAGCGTCTTTAGTGAGTTCATTATCACGCTGCCACGTGCTGCGGCCGCGCAAATGCAGACGGGAGGCAAGAATTGAGCGTCTATATTCCAGTTGGAGTTTGCCACGTCGGCGCAAGCGGCGCTATAACCTCCCGCCGGCATTCAAGGCGGCGTGGCAGGGGCAGGGATTGTTCCTCATCCGCAGATCGGGCTCGCCGCCGTCGCAAGGACGCGTCAGGTTGCCCACATGCACGACGTTCGTGAATGCGTCGGTTGTCGCGCCGGAGACCAGGCAACTGTCCAGCTTGTCGACATCGGCGGGGCGCGCACCACCTTTATCGCGCTGCTGTTGCGCGAAGGTAACGTGGTCAGTGTGATCACGATTTTTCGTCAGGAGGTGAAACCCTTCACAGACAAGCAGATCAAGCTCGTGGCACACTTTGCTGGTCGGGCCGTGATTGCCATCGAGAGCGCCCGCTTGTTGAACGAATTGCGCAAACGCACGCAAGAGCTGTCGCAGTCGCTTGACGATTTGCGGACCGCCCAAGAGCGCCTGATCCAGACCGAGATTAATCATTACGCTGCCGCGCGGTACGGCTGCACAAATGCAGACTGGAGGCAAAAAGTGAGCGGCTATATTCTCGTCGTCGACGACGAGCCGGACGTCGAGGTCTTGTTTCGCCAACAGTTCCGGCGCGATCTGCGTTCGGGTCGCTTTTTGATGGAGTTCGCCTCCTCGGCGCCGGCGGCGCTGCAGCGCGCCGTCGATACGCACGAGCCATCGCTGATCCTCATCCTATCCGATATCAACATGCCTGGCATGAGCGGGCTTGAGATGCTGCCGCATGTGCGCGCTCAAAGGCCCGACGTTCCCGTGATCATGATCACCGCCTATGGCGACGCGGAAACGCGCAGGAAAGCGCTCGAGTGCGGCGCAGAAGGCTTGCTGACCAAGCCGATCGACTTCGCGCTTCTGCGGCAGGAAATTGACATGAGGCTCGAGCAGGCAGCATGACCGCGACTATCCTGGTGGTAGATGATGAGCCGGATCTCAAGGATTTGATCCTGCAGAAATTCCGCAAGCAGGTCCGCGAAGGCACGGTGAGCTTCATGTTTGCCCGTGACGGGATCGATGCGCTCCAAGCGCTCGAACTTAACCCGCATGTCGACCTGGTGCTCCTGGACATCAACATGCCGAGGATGGATGGGCTCACGCTTCTGCAGAAGCTGCAGGAGGCGGACGACAAGAAGTCGACGGTCATCGTCTCCGCTTACGGTGACATGAACAACATTCGCATCGCCATGAATCGCGGTGCCTTTGATTTTCTGACCAAGCCTATCGATTTCACCGATCTTGAAATGACCATCGACAAGACACTCCGTCATGTCGAGATGATGCGAGAGTATCGGCGGCGCCAGATCCAGGCCGAACGCGCGCACGCATCATTATGCCGCTACTTCTCACCGCAGCTCGCAAGCCGGCTTGCCGCTGACGACGAGGGTACCGGCATGGAAGTGCACCGTCGCGAGGTCGCTGCCATGTTCACCGACGTCACCAGTTTCACTTCCATGGTGGAAGGCATAGCTCCCGAACTCTTGGGGACGCTGCTCAACGAATATATGGCTGGAATGACCGAGATTGTCTTCGCGCACGAAGGCACGGTCGCAAAGGTCATGGGCGACGGAATTCATATTCTCTTCAACGCGCCCGGAGACCAACCGGACTATGCGACGCGCGCGATCGCCTGCGCACATGATCTCGACGCGTGGGCCCGCGAATTCCAAAAGCGCTGGAGAGCCAAAGGCGTGAAGTTCGGTGTCACGCGCATTGGCCTGCATGCCGGTCCGGTGCTGGTCGGCAATTTCGGCGGTAGCCGCTTTTTTGACTACACCGCCTACGGCGACACCATCAACACCGCGGCACGCCTCGAAGTCGCCAACAAGTTCCTGGGCACGCGCATTTGCGTCAGCGCGGCCGTCGCCGATCGTGCGGAAAACTTTCAGGGGCGTCCAGTCGGCGAGCTTATCCTGCGCGGGCGCAGCGAACCGCTCCGCGCCTATGAACCGCTGCCGAGCACATCCTTCACGACGTCGGCCATCGCCGAATATGCTGCCGCATTTGCAAAGCTCGAGGCCGGCGATGCCGCAGCGATGCGAGCTTTCGCCGCGCTGGTCGAGCTTCATGCCGACGATCCCCTGGCCGGCTTTCATTTGAGACGGCTGCTGAACGGCGCGAAGGGCACCTGCATGCGATTAGAATGACGTCTGCGCCCGCGCCGCATTTGCACCCGCGGCGCGTCCGACGACCATCGAGACGTGCTCCGCGCCCCGCAGGCGGCGAACGGCAGGAAGACGCGGAAAACGAGCTGCAAGCCTGAGGCTCGAGCCGCAGTCGGTGAGCGCGTGCCTTGCTGGTTGCCCTGCCCCGCCGTTTCCTGCACCCCCTCTGGTTGGCTGTCTTGCAGCGTATCGCTGTCGGCTGGATCGGTGGTTGGCGTGGACGAAATCGACACGGCGGCCACGTGCACGTCGAGTGAGCGTCCGTTCATCGGGGCGCGATCGGCATGGTCTCCATGCTCGGCGGTAGCATTTTGCGGAGCCTGATCCTCAGGCGAAAGCCGATGCGCATTCGCCGCGGCAAGTCGGTCTAGCGTTTCGCGGATGAGGGGTTTCTCCCGATCAACCCGTCGTGCAACCTGCGTGACGAACTCATTGAAGCGCGCTGCGCCTATTCTGCAGGCAGCGGATTGCGCGGCGTCCGGCAACGCTGGCGTCACAGTGAGATGATAGCGCGCGTGCATCGCAACCGTTTCGCCGACGAATTTCAATTCGCGCGCGAGCTGATCGAGTTGCTGGCCCATCCAAGGAGCGGCATAACCAGAGCCGATGTGCTATTTTATCCACGCCTAGTCCTAGTGAACGGCGTTGGCCGCCAGTAAAGGTTGCCTGCATGCGGGAACTCCTGTTCTTCGTCGCATCGAGCTTCTGGGCGGGGGCCGCGCACGCGGCGACGCCAGGGCACGGCAAGACCATCGCGGCCGCTTACATCGTTGGCGCGCGCGGCAAGCCGATCGACGCGGTGATCCTTGGAATTTTCGTCACGCTGTCCCACACCAGCGGCATCGTGCTGGTCGGCGTGCTGGCCTCGCTCGGCTCGACCTGGCTGCGGCCGCAGCGCATCGAAGCCTACTTGGCGGTCGCGGTCGGTATCCTGGTGATCGTGCTCGGCCTTTGGATGCTGTGGGCGCAGCGCGATCTCGTGGCGCTCGCCATGGGCGAAGCCGGCGAGCCGGGCGATGGCACCGGTCGGGCCGATGCCCACGCGCGGGATCACAATCACCACCACGTCCACGACCACCTGCGTGGCGGCGAACCTGTGGTCTGGCATAGCCACGGATTCGGCAAGGTCCACGCCCATCGACTGGACGTCGTGGTCGAGAACCGTCCGAAACTGCCTGTGCTGCTGGCGCTGGGTATTGCGGGCGGCCTGCTCCCCGATCCAGCCGCGCTGGCGCTGTTGCTCGGCGCGTTGTCGAGCGGAAAAGTTCTGCTCGGCCTGGTCACGGTCGTGGTGTTCAGCCTCGGTTTCGCGGCGACGCTGGTGGTGGTCGGCATCGTTGCCGCGAAAGTCGGCGAAAAGGTGCTCGACTGGCTGGCCAGCATCTGGATGATCCGCCTGCAGATCGCCACCAGCCTGCTGATCGTCGGCATGGGCGTGGTACTGACCATCCGCGCCGCGTCCGAACTGGCGGCGTTGCCGGCGGGCTGAATGTTTAGAGCGCGAGGGCCTTTCTTCGATGCGGCAGCCCGCTCTATCTTTTTGTTCGAGGATGATTTTTTCGGAAGACCGGCACCTGCACTCTTGGGGATTTGGAATTCCTATTGGGTTTGCTGCGAGTCCGATTGGAATTTCAAATCCACCGCATTGGCTACCGCGCAACCGCATGCCTGGCCGGCAGCATGCCGACAAACCCGCTGATGTCGGCGTACCAGACATTGCCGTCGCGATCGACGGCGATGCTGAACGGTCGGGCATTGTCGCGGGGAAGCGCAAAGATCTCGAGGTGGCCGTTGCGCAGCCGCCCGAGGCTCGCGCGGCGCATCATGCCAAACCAGACGTCCTCATTGGGAGCCACGGCAATGCCGCTGAGACCGGCATTTTCCGGACCCGCCTCGACATCCGAGAATTGTCCATCCTTGAATCGTCCGATGCGGTTGGCGCGAAACTGCAGAAACCACACCGAGCCGTCGGAGCCGACCGCGACGTCAGTCGGCACGGCGCCGCCACGCGGGAGGTCGAATGTCCTGCTGGTGCCGTCGACGGCGAGGTGGAGCAGCTGGTTGCCGTTCTGCAGTGTGGCCCATATGTCACCGTCGGCCGTCACTGCAACCCCATAGGGTCCGCCGCGCGCGGACTCGATCTGGTAGCGGGTAAAAACTCCGTCCTTCAGCTTGGTCAAGCCATAGCCGGTCGGATCGGCCAACCAGGCGGCGCCGTCGGGCGCGATCACAAGCCGTCCGAGGCGAGTGATCGGAGTGTCCAGCACAAACCGTGCGATCTCGCCTACGCTGCTGATGCGCGCAATGGCGCGCGCGGCGAGGTCCGTGTACCAGGCGCTGCCGTCCGCTGCGACGGCGAGCCCGAGCGGCTCGATATTGCGGCTCGATGTGGGCAGTCGCTCGATGCGGCCGTTGCGTAGACGGCCAATCGCATTGGCATGGTCGATGGTGAACCAGATGCTGCCGTCAATGCCCGCCGCAATCGCGATCGGCGCATCCTGCGGCTCGTCCATGCGGTACTCGACGAATTTTTCCTCCGGGACGGCGCGCACCAGCAGAAGCGCGCCTCCCGCCAGGACCGCGATGCCGAGCGCCGCGGCTAGTGTCCCGATTTTGAAGTTCGCAAGCATTCGCGGCACACTCCGTACGAACCTCGGTTCCCACGCGGATCAACGCGGCGAACGCGCGGCGGCGCGCCGGCGCGACAGATGTAGCGCCGCAAGGCCGCCGGCGATAAGGAGCAGCACCCACAAGGAGACACCGCCTGCGAGGCTGATCGGTTCAACGCGCGCCAGCAGGTTGCCGCCTTCAAGGGCCATGCGCCAGACTTCCGCATAGGGCATCAGCGAGAAGACCGCGTAGACGACGCCTGCATCGTTTGGATCCCGGGCGAGCGGCCCGGCCTCGATATGGATTGGCAGGTTGTCTTCTTTCTGCACCCAGGTTTCGCCGCCGTCACTGCTGCGATAGATTCCGCGATCGGAGGAGACCACCAGGATTGTGGCGTCTACGCTAGCTGCGATGCCGCGCACCTTGGCTCTCGCCTCAGGCAGTGAACGACCGACGGAATACCAAACCGAGCCGAGATCGTCGCTGACCACGATCCGACTCCCCGCCGCCGCCCAGATCCGTCGCGGCTGGCTGGCATCGGCTGTGATCGTGTCGACCGGCGCCGCTGCATCGCCCAAGCCGGCGTCGCGCCAGTTGCGCCCCCCATCGCGGCTGATCATCGCCCGGCCGTCGATAACGGCCCCCAGAATGTCGGTCGAACCAGGGACTACCGCCAGCGCCGTCATTTCGCCGATCTCTCGGAGTCCGGGCACGACCGCATAAGTGCGACCGCCGTCCTCGCTCGCGAAGAGCTGCCTCCGGCCGAGCAGATAGATACGATCGTTTGCCGGCCCAGCGACCAGCGACCGCGCCGGGATCGCGGACTCCGGCACCTCAGCACGCCGCCAACTGTCCTGGTCGCGACGAAACACTCCGTTGGCTGCCGCACACAGGGCCAGCTCGCCGTCTGGCGAGAAGGCGAGCGCAAACACCGCGCCGATGATGAGGTCACGGGCCTCCGGCGTCCAGCTCCGGCCTCCATTGTGTGAACTCAGGATCCCGAGATCGGTGCCGACCAGCAGGTGCGAGGAATCGCGCGGATCGACCGCAATGACCAGCGCCGCATTGAGAAACAGGCCGACATCGGCATTCAACCAGGCAGCACCGAGATCGCGGGAGCGAAAAACCCCGCCATAGCTGCTCGCGTCATGTGCCGACGCGCTGCTAGCGAGCAGCGACGCCACGCAGACAAGCCGCAAGGCCAGGTGGCGCAGGCCGAACTGCTTTTTTCCGATCCCGAGATGAAGTGGTCGGGGTGGGCCGGCTGGTTCCACCCCGAAAACACACGTCATGGCTTACGCGATTTTTCACCCGGTGCCAGCGTGAGCTCGGCCATCCGTCCGCCGTTCAGCGCCACCCAGGAATTCTTTGTCAACGGATATTTGTCCGTGTAGCTCAGCGGCTCGTGAGCGGAGACGCAGTTATTGTAGCCGCCGGTGATCTTGTAGCACTTCTCGTAGGCCAGAAACTGCTGAACCGTATCAGTCTGCTGCACGTTCGCCGTCATCCAATCGCGGATGCCCTCGTATGACGAGAACGCGTCCGAGCCGAACACCAGCTTGCCGATAGCAGTAGGCACCTCGAGCAGCTGCGAGCCGGCCGTATGGGCGCGAAACGCCGGATGAATGCGCACCCCCGGCAGGATCTCCATCTCGCCATCGACGATCACCGCCTTGCCCTTCAGCACCTTGCCATAAACCTCTTCGATGGTGAGTGGCATGTAGCCGCAAGCGGGCGTCCGATAGCAGCCGCCGGGATCGGAGTTGATCGCCCGGATGTGTGGCTCCGGATAGTTGAGCGCCCACTCGATCGCCTTGAGTTCCTCGCGCTGGACATAGAGCACGGCATTGGGCAAGTCGGACAATTGGCCAGCGTGGTCCCAGTGCGCGTGGCCGATCACCACCTTCGTGACATCGGCAGCATTGAAGCCGAGGACTTTCAGCTGGTCCGGCAGCGGAGCCCAGTGCTCCGACCCGGTCATCTTGAGATAGTCCTGCTGCTTCCAGCCGGTATCGTAGAGGATCAACTCATTGCCGCACTTGATCACGCCGATGTTCACAGGCAGATCGACGGTCGAAATGCTGCTCTCCGGCTTGGTGCTGCCCGGCACGAATGCGCGGTCCGGCATGAACGATCCGAACGGCACGTTCATGAAGCGGCTGCTCTCAATCAGCCATGCCGAGCAGACCGGTTGCTGAGCCTGCGCTGCCGCACCGAACAGGCATGCGAGCGCCGCTATCGCAGCGATCCACGTGAACGGGCGAATTCGTAGCACGCGTCTTCTCATTGCCTTCCTCCCTAGCGCTAGATTGAAACGTTTCTGATTGAGATTGAATGCGCTTGTCTCTTTTCCTTCGTTCCGATTGCCTCTCGATCATGATGCGATTACATAGAATCGCATCATGATCTCATCTCTTGTTGGAGCATGATCTTTTCGGAAAACCGGCCTCCATTTTTCCGGATCATGCTCTAATTCTACTGCGTCACAAATTGCTGCGCCGTTTGGATTTCGTGATCGGGGCNGTACAGCATGGGCATCGCGGCAGCGTCTGAACAAGAGCTGTGATAAGCCGCCGGCGAAGAGTCGCGATCGAGTTCGGAATGTGCCGTTCCGGCCTCAGAGGCGGAGCCTCTGGGTCGGTAACCGCTGGATACGGCAAGCTTCGGGCGTATCC
>NZ_AWZU01000064.1 GCF_000472385.1 Bradyrhizobium sp. ARR65 | reverse complement strand
CGGGCGTCCGGTTGGTCATCCCTGACCACGTCGTAGGGCCTCCCGTGTTGCGTACGCTTTCCTTGTGTACATGCTGTCGCCACTACCCCGGCGCAGCGACTGGGCGGATGTTTCGCCCATTCCTCCAGCCGTGTCAGCCTTCCCCGAAAGGGTCGTCGGGTCGGCCTGCGCATCGTCCTTTTCGAGGCTTGCTCGGCGTTCACTCGCGTTACGGCCTGCACACTTGCGCTGTCACCAATTCGTGACACGCTAATCGAAGGCTTCAGCCACTTCGTTACCTCCATGACTGCTCCGATTGCTTCCGGCTGGAGCGTTTGCCAGGTGGGACTTGCACCCACTGGAAAGCGCCGCCTTCTCACGGCGCACACCCGAAGCAGACACGCAGCGCGAAAGTCGCGCGTATCGGTCAATGCGACTGACTTGATATGGGCGACTGACAGAGCCTTCGATCGCCGTGTCGCTATTCCGTTTCAATTTTTTTTGTTAATGTGAGCTGCTTCACGCCTGTTGGGCATATGGCCTCGGATGATGCCAACACAATGGCGAGCCAACGCCCCGCGAAGCGCATGCACCCTGGTGTGGATGGGTTTATACGGTCCCCACGCGACTTAGGGAGCGACATCATGAACACACGCGAAATCGGCAACGGCCTATTGAAAGCGGTACCCGAAGCGAAGCGGCGCGCCTTCTCCCGCCGCTCCGTGCTCACCTTGGTCGGCACGCTCGGGGCCGCGGCGCCATTTGGGATCTTCGGAGCGGCTCGCGCGCTGACGGCATCCGGGGCTGGATCGCTGTCTTATATTCCCGGTGAACTTCCTATTTGCCGCACCGGGGCGAACAGCGAAGAGCTGCAGGGCGCACCCCGGCAGCTTAAACTCGCCTGGAACGCGAACGCGGCCTGCACGGTCGCTGCGGCGGTCGCGAAGGAACGGGGTATCTTTGCCAAGCACAACCTCGATGTCGATTTCGTCAATTTCGGCGGTTCGACCGACCAGTTGTTGGAGGCGATCGCGACTGGCAAGGCGGATGCCGGTTTGGGGTTGGCCCTGCGCTGGCTCAAGCCGCTGGAGCAAGGTTTCGACGTTCGGATCACCGCCGGTGTGCATGGCGGCTGCATCCGGCTGCTTGGCTCCAAGGCTGCAAATATTGATAGCCTGGAGTCCCTGCGGGGCAAGGCTGTCGGGATTAGCGATCAGGCGAGCCCAGCGAAAAACTTCTTTTCGATCTTCCTCGCCAAAAAGGGTATCGATCCATCCCAAGAGGTAGAATGGCGCCAGTACCCGGCCAATCTGCTCGCGCTCGCCGTCGACAAGGGCGAAGTGCAGGCGGTAGCCGAGATCGATCCGCTGCCCTATCTATGGCTTAAGGAAGGGAAGCTTAACGAGATCGCGACGAACTTAACGGGCGAATTCGCGGAGCGCACCTGCTGCGTTCTCGCGATACGTGGCAGCCTCACCCGAAGCGAATTACCGGTGGCGGCCGCTCTGACACTATCGATACTGGAGGCTGCAGACCGAGTCGCCAACGATCCCACCGACGCCGCAGCGATCTATTCGAGCTACGGCGGGAGAGGATCCGTGGAGGATCTCGCCACCATGTATCGCAGCCATACTCACCACAATCATCCCGTCGGAGCGTCGCTCAAGAAGCAACTTTTACTCTACACCGAGGAACTCAAGGCGGTGAACGTCATCAAGCGAAGCACCGACCCAGCCAAGTTCGCCGAGCGGATTTACCTTGACGTTCTAAGCTGAGCTGATCGGAGAGATCTGCAGTGAGCGCGGTCATCGATGAAGTATCGAGACCACAGAAATCGGGTTTCGGTGTTTTTGCAAGGCCAGCCACTCGGTCGTTAATCGGCGGGCTGGCTGCTGCCGCCGCGTGGTTTGTGGCCGCAGCGCTCACCGCGTTCTGGCCGGATAAGATCGAAAGCGATTGGGCCTACACAGGCAACTTTGCCGCTGCGTGCGCAACATTGGCCTTTGCCCTCGCCTTTGCAGCCTTTGCCGGCATTCGTTTTACTGTTTTTCAGCGTCTCCAACGGCTTTCTCCGTGGCTGTTGGCGCTCGCGCTGTTTTTGGCTGCTTGGGAGGCCGTCACTGCAAAGCTCGGATTGCTGCCGTTGCCGTTTTTTCCGCCGCCGCAGGCCATTGTCGAAGTCATAATCGACGACTGGGGGCGGCTGGCTGCAGGCATCCTGGCATCAGCTCGTCTGCTCGCGACCGGCTTTTTTCTCGGTGCGGCGGTCGGATTCATGACTGGCGTGGCGATCGGCTGGTCGCGGCTCGCCGGTTATTGGATCCACCCGGTTCTGCGGTTCATCGGCCCGCTGCCGGCGACGGCTTGGCTGCCGCTCGCATTTTTCGTGTTCCCATCGAGCTTCAGCGCCAGCGTTTTCCTGATTGCGCTCGGCACCGGGTTTCCGGTCACGGTGCTCACCTGGTCCGGTGTCGCGGGTGTGAACAGCACCTATTACGATATTGCGCGGACACTAGGGGCAACCCAGCGCTTCCTCGTGCTCAAGGTTGCCATCCCGGCGGCAATGCCGCATGTCTTTGTTGGCCTGTTCATGGGTCTCGGCAACTCGTTTGCGGTTCTCGTCGTAGCCGAAATGCTAGGTGTGAAGGCCGGGCTCGGCTGGTATCTGCAATGGGCGCAGGGTTGGGCGGCCTACGCCAATATGTACGCCGCGCTGCTGCTCATGGCGTTCTTGTGCTCCGGACTGATCACGCTGTTGTTCCGCTTGCGCGACCGCCTGCTATCTTGGCAGAAAGGTCTGGTGCGGTGGTAGCGGCGATCGCAGATGACCACCCGGTCCGCGGATCGACGCTAACGCTCCGCGAAGTGAGCCATCGCTTCGATCTCGAAGGGCAACCGCTGCCGGTATTGGACCGCATTAGCCTGCAAGTCGGCCGCGGCGAGTTCGTTGCTCTCCTGGGGCCGAGTGGGTGCGGAAAATCGACCTTGCTGCGGCTGGTTGCGGGGCTCGACACTCCCGCCGTCGGCTCCCTGCTAATGGACGGACGGGAGATCGAAGCACCCGATCCATCGCGCGTCGTCGTTTTTCAAGACCCCACGCTTTATCCGTGGCGGACGGTGTGGCGCAACGTTGCTCTCGGTCTGGAGGCACGCGGGTTGCTACGTACCCATAGTGGACGTATCGAAGATGCGTTGCGCCTAGTCGGGCTCACAGGCTTCGCCAATGCCTACCCACGCCAGCTTTCCGGCGGCATGGCGCAGCGCGCGGCTCTGGCCCGCGCGCTGGTGAACGACCCGAAGCTGCTCATTCTTGACGAACCTTTGGGTCAGCTCGACTCGCTGACGCGGATCACGATGCAGGGCGAACTCGTGTCACTCTGGCAGCGCGCGGGCTTCACCGCGCTGCTCGTGACCCACGATGTGGAAGAGGCGTTGTTTCTTGCCGGCCGAGTTGTCGTGTTGAGCCAGCGCCCGGCACACATCAAGGCGGAAATCGCAAATACCAGACCGTATCCCCGCCGCCGGGGCGACCCGCATCTGGCCGAGCTTCGCCATGAAGTGCTCGCGCATCTCGGTCTCGACGCCACCTGGTAAGGGTGCGGCTAGCGATATCGTTCTGCACCCGTCCTGAGACCTAGCCGCCAAACTCGTTGAGACGCCTGCGGCGCTATAGTCGGCTTATGGCAGCGCGACGCGACGTCGCTTGCTATATGGCAGAAATCTCGTCACTATTGCGCCAGAACCATCGGGGTGGAGGACAGGCCATGATTACCGCCACCGTGCGATACAAGCTGCCACCGCACATCGACTACGCCGCGTGCCGCGAGCACTTTCACAAGATCGCGCCCGGCTTCCGCGAGGTGAAGGGGCTGATAAGCAAGCACTTCATCTGGAGCGAAAGCGGCTGGGCAGGAGGAGTGTATCAGTGGGAGCGCATCGAGGACGCCAAGGCATTCTATGGCGGACCGTGGCTCGACGGCATCGAACAGCGCTATGGCATGAAGCCGCAGATCGAGTTCTACGAGGTCTTCGCGGTCACCGACAACACGCGTGGCAAGGTCGAGTTCTTCAAAGAGACTGCGCCTGCCAAATAGCGGTAGACGAAGATCTCCTTCGAGGATCGGGCGAACACTCGCCGACTTCCGTTATTGTGCCCGTACTGAAGAAATCCGGCGCTCGTCCACTTGTCGGCTGTCAGACGTAGACCTGAGATGGCTAAGGCGCGGCTAAATCGACGCTTGTGACCCTGACTCGCCGACACCGGTCCGACTGTTCGGCCTGAGAAGCTTGAAAAAGCACACTAGAGGTGTCCTGCTAAGGAACGATGCCTCGGCAAGCCCACGCAATGTTCGCAAAGGACCGTGGGCCATCGGGCCGGCCGGCTTCGTAGGCATCGCGCACGGCGGTGTCGGTGCGCGCTCGCTCAGCAGCGTCGAGCGTTGCGATATACTTGCCTAACGGCCCTTCGCCTGCGGCAATCGGCGCCCAGTAGTCGTCAAAGCTGAGATAATCCATGCGGATCATCAGTTGCATTTCGGTTACGTCCACGAGACCCTGTTCGACAAATGTCCTTTTCATTTCGCCCGGCTGCATCATCGGCTGGAAGCAATAGCGAGTGCGCAGCTGGCGCCCCGCCTCGCTGAGCGCCGCCACGGTGTCGATCATCATGCGCATCCCCGGCATGCCGCCGAGATGGTCCCACACGGCTGCCGCGACCACACCGCTCGGCCGAACGACGCGGCGCATCTCGGCGACTGCCTTACCCGCTTCGGGAACGAAGTGGAGCACGAGCAGGGCCAAGGCGCGGTCAAACGTGCTGCCCTCGAAGGGCAACGCGCAGGCATCCGCCTGCCGGACCTTTATTCGCGGGTCGGTGTTGCGTCGGATCACGTCCTCGACAAAGACCGGCGAATAGTCGATTGCGGCAATCTCGGTGAGGTCGGCAGCCCCGGCGAGCGCGAAGGTCAGGCTACCGGTGCCGCAGCCGACGTCGAGAATCTTTTCATCCTTCTCGACCCCCGCAAACTCAATGAATAGGGGCGCGAGTTTTTTGCTCCAGCGCCCCATGAGCTGCTCATAGCCGGTGGCGTTGTGGACGTTGAATTCTGACGTCATCGAAGTCTCCGTGCGCTCGGCAACAGGTTGGTTGCCAATGGCCAAAACAATCGCATTGCTGGATAGTCGCCCACGAAACAGGACGCTCTTCACGAACGCGACCGTCTCTAAAGTTTCTCCAGTCTTCGCAATGTTATTTTTAGAACGGCTTCGTACCAATTGCATAAATGGCATTTGTCTCGACACTTCCGATCTTGTTTTCGTTCAGCCATTGGACATTATCGGCTTTAACCCTAGCTGCCGCTTCCGGCCCCATCTGGTCGATTGTCCAACGGAGCCCCGATCCGAGGGCAATGGTCCACCAATCTTCTGCCGAGCGTAGCGGCTGAGACCCTTCTTCCGCAGTGACCTCGGCATTCATCACGCCCCCATCGCACAGCAAATTCCTCACCGTCACGATGTCCGTGATGCGATCCCAGGGGTTGAAGGCGCTATGGAGATCGGGACGTTCCTGCTTGATCGCTGCTTACCAGAGAGAATAGGCCGGCTCAAATATCCGCGGCCCCCACGTCGTCACCGCCAGTTTTCCGCCAGGTCGCACCATGCGCCACAGCTCGCGGACCAAGCCTTCCATATCCGGTACGAAGAAAATGGAAAATACGCTCACAACAGCATCGAAGCGACCGTCGGGATAGCCGAGTTCTGTCATATCGGCGACCCTGAACTCAATATTTGTCAAGTTGCATGCCATTGCCTTTGCACGCGCTCGGTCGAGCAGGCGTGCGGATAGATCAACTCCCAACACGAACCCATCGCGCCCAACGATTTGTGACGCTGGCAGCGCCGACGCTCCCGTCCCGCAGCCGACATCGAGCACGCTGTCGCCGGCCCGCAACCCGATCTGAGTCACGGTCCGCCTACCAATTCGTTCCCAGAAACCCAGCGGCTCGTCATCAAAATGGTCGGCTGCGGCATCATAAGTAGCGGCCGCCCTAGCTTTTGCTTGCTTCAATGGATCGGCCAAGTTGGCCTCCATAGTCTGTGCGTGGGCCGTCAGCGCGGTGCCGGACTACATTTCCAGCGTGCGCGCGTCTCTAGTGTGGCAAGGCGATCCACCGCATCTTACTTCGATCGAAGCTGTGCCAAAAGGACCCTAGAGTCGGTTAATGTCGGCTTGTGTGCCGTCGCGACATACTGCGCTGCCGCACGAACTTGGTCGCTATAGGAGCAAAGCGGACGTAGTCACCAGTCACATGGCGCCGCCGGATTTATAGGTACACGACCTAGGCGGCAAAACAAAATAAGAATCACGGATTGGCGGATTTGTCGAAGCTACGGTCCGTTCGCGCTACCGTAGCTGGAACGTAGGTTTGTACGATCGATTGGCGAAAACAGGGGTTGACTGACACCCCTCCCCCGCAAACGCAGCAACTGATCAGTTCCTGTCGCAGTTCTACTCGCCCCATCGGCTGCAATCGTACCGAATCGCAGTTGGGGTTGCGATCCAAAGCTGTCCGCCTCTCAGGAATCGGCTCGGGTTGCCTGAATCAGGACCCCGAGCGGAACGCATCCATCGCGTGGGCCATAAGAATGCCGATGCTTAGAATGATGAAAGTCCCCACAAGAGCCGAGGCCATATGCCGTCTCCTTCGCTCAGCCTCTTTGAAATGATGAGTGCCTACACAGTCAAAACGATTCACAACCACCAATATCGATACCGGGCGGCTGATGACTACGCGCCACAGCGGCCCGCCTGCAACATCCGGAACGATCCCCGCACCAAAAGCCAACGGTCCCAACGCAGTCGCCTGAAAACAAGCTGGGACCGTTCAAGAGCGGATGGCACAAGGGGACGCCAATTTACCGCTGCTTCTCATCTGCGTTCGGGCGGCCTTGGCCCCAAGATGCAGTCCGTTCACAATCACTCAAATCGGCGAGATCATTGAGATGCCCTCCTCAAGCCTTGCGGCCAACGTGACGCACGGGCCCTCTGCATTGGTGTGCTCACGAGGCGGGCGCGGCGCTGTTCGCCTGACGGGTGGGCTCCTCACTTTGAGTGTCGGGTCTCCGAGCTTGGAACGAAGCTACGCTTCGAAGGCTTGAGTTGGCCGTTCACAGTGCACGCCGCGCGCCTATGGGAGACGAACGCAGATGACCGCGACAGAGAACCTGATTGCTGCGATAGGGCCATGGCTAGACGGAGCTAGGCTGCACATGGATCAGGAATATTGAAACGTATGGTGCCTGTCTACGGGCGGATGGCGCCGACGCGCAGATTGTCATCCGTCTTAAGGAAGGAGCAATTGTTCTAGATGCCACGAACCATGGCGAGCTTCTGGAACTGTATCGCGAAGACGTCCGGCCGCGTGATGCTTTCGGCCGTCCGGAAGCTCTCAAATGGGTTTTCGGCAATCCCACTGCGAGCCGTTATTGAGACTTTGCGCCCGCTCCGATCGTGGGTCTGCGAGACCTGTTCTGACAATCCTTTGGATCGTGCGTGCGCACGGCTGTCGTGCGCCAGGCGATCCTTGACCCATGTGCTATAACAGAATCGATGAAGGGACCGACCCCGAGCTGCCGAAGACTTATCGTCGCGAAGCGGCGCAGCATCAACTGATTGGGATTCGTGGACTGTCGCTCCATCTGACCAGCCTTGAGCGAGCCGCCCGTTCAATTCAGCGCGGGCCCGCTTCGGACAACCTCGCGACAGGCAATCTTAAATCTGCGGTTCCCGGAAACTACGAGTTCTTGGTCACGTTGGCCTGACGCTGGGGGTCCTCTTACCAGCAAAGGAAGCGATAGCATGGCTGACCAAAGTTTCGATGTGGGTCGCATGGCCAGAAACCAAGAAAGCCGTATCGCCGCCTCAACAGCCATTGGGCTCAATGCGGTTAAGCCGATGATACAGTTCCAGGTCTCTCTGCTGAGACTCTGGGCCGATAACATCGAGGCACTCGCACAGAATTACGAAAAAGGGTTAGACACATTTAGCTCGGCTGTCGAAGATCGGTGGCAACAGCAGCGCGCAGCTTAGTACTTCACAGCTACGGTTTGCATTATCTGGACTTCGATCAGTAACAAGCGCCCCGGAGCCGTTGCTCCGGGGACGTTTTTGCCGTTGCGGTCAACATCCCCGAGGCCGGGGAATTATTCCGCCGATCATTTGCGGGATGGGGCGCCGATTGATCGTCGGACAGGCCATACTCTGGTTGAAAGCTTGGCCGACAGCTCGCGATGAGCTCATGGGCGCGCCGATTATGCTTAGCTGCCGGCTCATACCGCGCCCGAGTGTCGCCGATCAGACGGCTTACCTCATCCGGTTAGCGTTCGACATCTTCCAACGAAGCGGTCCAGACCAAGCTCCAGCATTGTCGGCTCAAGTATATTGCGTAGATCCGCGGCGCGGGAAGCGGCTATTCATTTAGCAGGAGTGTTGTCGTGCATGCGCTAGCGGCCGATCATGCGCGCACCGAATTTCGGCGGCGGCATCACCGCCGCGCGCAATGTCTCCCCCTTTTGCGTGCGAACGTCAGTCCGCGCCGGAGGAGGCGCTCTCCGATCAGAACAATTGTCAGATGTTCGCTCGCGGAGGCAAACCCCTCATCCGCAACACATCTTTGCCATGCGGAGGGGAACGCTACACCGCCCATGCGGCTCGCCCGATTACATCGCGTGCAAACTTTACGAATACTGCATCACGCCATCGTCCACCCTGCCAAACCGTAAGGAGACGATGTCGAGCGCATAGTTCTGGTACAGTCGCCATGGCCGCCGCGAACCTTGCTTGGGCAGCTTGGCGATCGAGCGCTGCACATAGCCGGAGGTGAACTCGAGCGAAGGCAGCGCCTTGATGGTCGGATCGTCATTATGCGGCATGCATTGCCTGTAGCCGTGCCGGTCCATGTAGTTGATGAGCCGGCAGACATACTCACAGGTTAGGTCGCATTTCAGCGTCCACGACGCATTGGTGTAGCCAAGCGCGGATGCGAGGTTGGGAACGTCCGAATACATCATGCCCTTGTAGCTCAGCTTCGTCGCGAAATCGATCGCCCGGCCATCGACGGCCATCTCGACGCCGCCTGCCACCTGCAGCACAAGGCCCGTCGCGGTGACGATGATGTCAGCCTCGAGTTCGCTGCCGTCCTTCAGCCGGATGCCGTCTTTAGTGAAGGTATCGATCTCGCCGGTCACCACGGAGGCGCGCTTCTCGCGGATCGCCTTGAACAGGTCGCCATCGGGCACCAGGCACAGCCGCTGATCCCAGGGGTTATAGCGCGGCGTAAAGTGCTTCGCGACGTCGTAGCCCGGCCCGAGCGCCAAGCGCACACCAGAGAGGATCAGCGCCTTAACCCGCTCCGGCTTGCGCCGGCTGAGCTGGAAGAAATACATGCCGAGCAGCACGTTGCGCCAACGGATCAGATGATAAGCGAGGCTTGTGGGCAGGTTCCTGCGCAGCTTGTTGGCGAGCGGATCCTGCGCCGGCCGCGACACCACGTAAGTCGGCGAGCGCTGCAGCATCGTGACATGATCCGCGGTTTTCGCCATCTCCGGCACCAGCGTCACCGCGGTCGCTCCCGACCCGATCACAACGACGCGCTTGCCGGCATAGTCGAAATTATCCGGCCATTTCTGCGGATGCACGATCAGGCCGGCGAAATCTTTGGTGCCAGCGAACTCAGGCGTGTAACCCTCCTCATATTTGTAATAGCCCGAGCACATGAAAAGGAAATTGCAGGTAAAGCGCACATTATCGCGGGCGCCTTCGCTGCTCCGGCGCTCCGCTTCCACCGTCCAGCGCGCATCCCTCGTCGACCACGACGCACGCTTCACGCGATGGCGAAAGCGGATTTTCTTGTCGATGCCGTTCTCGGCTGCGGTCTGCCTGATGTAGTTGAGAATCCGCGGCCCGTCCGCGATCGCCTTCGGCTCGGTCCATGGTTTAAACGAATAGCCGAGCGTGAACATGTCACTATCGGAGCGAACGCCGGGATAGCGGAACAGGTCCCAGGTGCCGCCGATACTGTCACGGCCTTCGAGGATGGCAAAGCTCTTGGTAGAGCATTTGTGTTGCAGGTGATAGCCCGCGGCGATGCCGGACAGGCCTGCGCCGACGATGAGGACGTCGAAATGCTCGCTCCCGGTCGTTTCCATCGGCCGTCCCCTTCCCGGTCCTGCACCGGCCTTTGCAGCCTTCTGGCGCTCATCCACGGCCTTTTTGCCCACCTAGTCAAGACGTGACCTCAGCCTACGCGTCGAAACTTTGGATCGGGAGCTATTGCCTGGTCGCGGCCAGCGACCTATCGGCCGAACCTCGAATAGCGAAGGTGAAAGGGAAGGCGGAGGGGATACGTAACCACAGGAAGCTGGTAGCACGAACAAGCAGCAAGTGCAGGACGAACGTCTGTCGTTATCGGCTCCTCGGTTTCGCTAGGACGAGTCTGGCTGCACTCGCGGCTCAATCGCCTCCAAAACGCAGATGGCCGGGACGAACCCGGCCACCACGAAAGCAACGAAAAGGCGCCCTACTCAGTACCGGTAATGATCCGACTTGTACGGGCCTTCCGGCTTGACGCCGATATAGTCCGCCTGATCCTTGCGCAGCTCGGTCAGCTTGACGCCGATCTTGGCAAGGTGCAGCCGCGCCACCTTCTCGTCCAGCGTCTTCGGCAGCACGTAGACCTTCTTCTCGTACTTGCCTTGGTTTGCGAACAGTTCGATCTGCGCCAGCGTCTGGTTGGTGAAGGAAGCGGACATTACGAAGGAGGGATGGCCCATGGCGTTGCCGAGATTGACCAGCCGGCCCTCGGACAACAGGATCATGCGCTTGCCATCGGGGAAGGTGATCTCGTCGACCTGCGGTTTGATGTTGGTCCACTTCATGTTGCGCAAGCTTGCCACCTGGATCTCATTGTCAAAGTGGCCGATGTTGCAGACGATGGCGCGGTCCTTCATCGCTCGCATGTGCTCGATGGTGATGATGTCCTTGTTGCCGGTCGCGGTGACAAAGATGTCGGCGCGCGGCGCAGCATCTTCCATCGTGACGACCTCGTAGCCCTCCATGGCAGCCTGCAGCGCGCAGATCGGGTCGATCTCGGAGACCATGACGCGGCAGCCGGCCTGGCGGAGCGAAGCCGCCGAGCCCTTGCCCACATCGCCGAAGCCTGCGACCATCGCGACCTTGCCCGACATCATCACGTCGGTGCCGCGGCGAATGCCGTCCACCAGCGACTCGCGGCAACCATAGAGATTGTCGAACTTCGACTTGGTCACGCTGTCGTTCACGTTAATCGCGGGGAACAGGAGCGTGCCTTTCTTCTCCATCTCATAGAGACGGTGCACGCCCGTGGTCGTCTCCTCGGAGACGCCCTTGATATTCCCAGCGATCTCGGCGAACCAGCCCTTCGGCTTTTCCTTCAAGAGGCGCTTAATCAGCGCGTAGAAGATCTCCTCTTCTTCGGAAGCCGGCTTGTCGAGGAACGCGGTATCGCCCTGTTCGGCGCGATAGCCAGCATGCACCAGCATGGTGGCATCGCCGCCGTCATCGAGGATCATGTTGGGCGTGCCGCCGCCGTGCCAGTCTAACAGCTTTGCAGTGTAGTCCCAATATTCGGTGAGCGTTTCGCCCTTCACCGCGAACACCGGAATTCCGCGCGCGGCAATCGCCGCCGCCGCATGGTCCTGGGTCGAATAGATGTTGCAGGAGACCCAGCGGATGTCGGCCCCTAACGCAGCGAGCGTCTCGATCAGCACTGCGGTCTGGATGGTCATGTGCAGGGAGCCGGCGATGCGCGCGCCCTTGAGCGGCTGCTTGGGGCCGAACTCCTCGCGCGTCGCCATCAGGCCGGGCATCTCGGTCTCGGCCAGCGAGATCTCCTTGCGGCCGAATTCGGCGAGCGAAATGTCCTTGACGATGTAGTCGTTGAAGTCGGGCTTCTTGGCGGCGACGGTCATGTGTTGTTCCTGATGGGTGAATCTAGCGTGTTAGTAGCAAAGCAGGCTGAAGCCTTTGTGGCAGTATCTGCCTCTCCCCCGCGACCGCGGGAAGAGGGTGTGGTGAGGGGCGTTTTTGCGCCAATTTCCGAGAGCGTCATATGCGCAAGCTCCCCCTCACCCGCTCGCGGAGCCTGTCATCGGGCCGCGCTTTGCGCGGACCCGGTCGCGAGCGACCCTCCCCGCAAAGCGGGGAGGGGTGAGACAATTACACCGCGCGCTTGAACGGCTCCACGAGATCGGTCTTCTCCCAGGAGAAGCCGCCCTCGTTGTCCGGCGTGCGGCCGAAATGGCCGTAAGCGGAAGTGCGCGCATAGATCGGCCGGTTGAGGTCGAGATGGCTGCGGATGCCGCGCGGGGTCAGATCCATCACTTGCGCCGCCGCCTTCTCGAGCTTGTCCTCCGGCACCTTTCCGGTGCCGTGGGTGTCGATATAAATCGACAGCGGCCGCGCCACGCCGATGGCGTAAGCGAGCTGCAGCGTGCAGCGGTCGGCGAGACCTGCGGCGACGATGTTCTTGGCGAGATAGCGCGCCGCATAGGCCGCGGAGCGGTCCACCTTGGTCGGGTCCTTGCCAGAGAACGCGCCGCCGCCATGCGGAGCCGCGCCGCCGTAGGTGTCGACGATGATCTTGCGGCCGGTAAGGCCGGTGTCGCCGTCGGGACCGCCGATAAAGAACTTACCGGTCGGATTGATGTGCCAGATGGTCTTGCCGTTGATCCATTCCTTCGGCAGCGCCTCGCGCACGTAAGGCTCGACGCACTCGCGCACCTGCGCAGAGGTCATGTCCTCGTCGAGATGTTGGTGCGAGACCACGATCTCGCGCACCCGCACCGGCTTGCCGTTCTCATATTCCACGGTGACCTGGCTCTTGGAGTCCGGTCCCAGCACCTTCTCGCGACCGGAGTGACGGGCCTCCGAGATGAGGCGCAGGATCTTGTGGGCATAGAAGATCGGCGCTGGCATGAGATCCGGCGTCTCGTTGCAGGCATAACCGAACATGATGCCCTGGTCGCCCGCGCCTTCTTCCTTGGCCGCGCCAGGCTGATTGGCATCGACGCCTTGGGCGATGTCGGCCGATTGCGGATGCAACAGGATCTCGATGTCGCATTTCTGCCAGTGAAAGCCTTCCTGCTCGTAGCCGATATCCTTGATTGCGCTACGCACCACGCTTTCGATCTGGTCGTTGGTGACGGATTTCGGACCGCGCGTCTCGCCCGCGATCACCACCTTGTTGGTGGTGGCAAGCGTTTCGCAGGCGGCCCGGATCGCCCAGGGGTCGATGCCCGCCTTCGGGCCCTCGCGGTAGAACAGATCCACGATTTCATCGGAAATCCGGTCGCAAACCTTGTCCGGATGCCCCTCGGAAACCGACTCGCTGGTGAACAGATAAGACGCACGCATCAAGCTTCCCCATTTTTCCGCCTGACACGGCGGTGGTTTCGAAACTGTATTGGAGTGTCAGTCCCGCCGGCGCGAGATGACGTAGGATTCGTCGTAGAACCAGAGCCCGTTGTACTTGCGCAAAACTTCTCTGGCGGCATCGAGTGCTAGGCCGCTTTGGTCCATTTCAGTCAGCCGGTCCTCCTCGATCTGAGCGACATACACTGCGGCATTCCAGGCTGCAAAGGCCGTCGAGGTCCCAATCGGACCGGTGATCTCATTGGGCAGAGCCTCCATATCATATCTGAAGATCGAACGATTGTCGGCATAAGCGTTAAAATTAAGGTCGCGTCCCACCGAGCCCAGCTCATATTTGACGGCCCTGAGCAGCTCATGCCGGCTCACGGAGAAAGGATTTTCTCCCGGCCAGACCGCCTGGATGATTTCCATGCCGGGATCCTGACCGTGGGAATGGATCCCAATCAATCGGCCGCCCGGCCGCAATGCCCGCGCAAGCGGCGCGATGATCCGCTTGGCGCGAAAATTCACAGAAGATTTGGCCCGGTAGGGCTGAGAGGCGATGACGAGGTCGAAATTGGCTTCGGTGCGGCCCGCGCGCGGGATGACGGAATCGAGCAGGAAGCGGTGATCCTCGCGATAGAGCACAAGCGCCACAGGCCTCTCATAGACCGGCATGCCGGTACGGGGACTGACGCTGGCACGCCAGTTCAGGTCCAGAAAGCTGCGCAAATCGGCGATCTGGGCCTCGAATTCGCCTGAAGAGGCGCCCCGCAGGGGCACTTCGTGCCAGATCATACTGGCCGCGACCGCCGGCGAGGCCGGAGTGAGCCAGGGCGCCTCGGCATAGTTCATGTTCGTGAAGACGAAAATGCTCGCCGGATGCTCGAATAGGCGGTCCGGCACTTTGTCCAGGGTCAGCCGGACGTCCTCCAGGCTAAGCTCCTTGCCTGCCACATAAAAAGGCATATGGGGGAAACGGCTGTGCATCGCTCGGAGCACGCGCGCCAGGACGGTGCCATCGCCCATGCCCGCATCGAACACCCGCAGCGCTGGTGGGCGCGGGTGGATGGCGGAAAGCTCCAGCGCGATCCGGTCGGCAATCACCCGCTTTTCGCTGCAGGTGTGAACGAACAGCAGGTACTTCTGCCGGTTCTCGAAAAAGCGGAAATTGCTGCGTGGATCCCGCTTCTCCGGCGGGACCTTAAGACCGCGCGGAGGTGGCGGGCCGCCGGTGGAAGCCGCGATATAGGACTGGATCCGCTCCAGCGTGTCGATGGTGATGCGTTTGCCCTCGCGCAGCCGATGCACCAGCTTGCCGTCATTGACGGCCCGGCGCCCGAACGTCGATTCCGCCATGTCGGCCTGGCGGCAGAAGTCCGAAATCTGGACCAGAATCTCGTCGTTTCGCATCGGTCAGTTGGGACACAAAAGTGGGCAGCCGCATGGATTCATTAATCGCTAACACATCCTGCCCAACTGTGCAAAGCAAGCTGGCTAACGGTGGTTGCCCATGGCTCCCACCCTTTCCCACCGCCTCGGCCGCGACTGAGGAGCCGTGGTGCGCCTGGCAGCCGAGCGCCGGGGCCGCTGAATGCGACATGCCATTCACATTGCTCCCGCCACGGCATCGCTAACGCGCCCCTGTTCTGCTGGCGAACTTAAGGCGGCCATAGTGCTACATGTTCAATTGGCTGATCCGGGCAACCCGCCGCTTTCTAATGTATTCCCGTCGCCTCGACTAAGATGAGACGACGTATCCCGGCCCAGAACTGCCGCGCTGCGAATCGCGCTTCATCTCGCCACACCAGAGCCAACCCGATACCGCGCCCTTGATACATCCGGTCATGCGCGCATTTCGGACGGAAGATCATTATGCGGACTTTGCTGGAGATCGGATCGCTCTACTCGATTTTGCGCTCCTTCTGCATCGCCTCTGGCAGTCCAAAAAACGTGGCCCATACCAAATCAGCAGAGAAGGGAGCAAACGACCGCGCCACCTGGTTGAGTTGTGGACCATGCAAGAGTAACTTGTCGCAAGCGCGGTAACGGCCGCCAACTGGATCACATGCATACTCGGCTCCCTCAAAGAGGGAGCCGTCTCCTCTGTAATGCGTCGAGGTTCATATGACCAACGGAAGGAGCACGCAGGGCGCACAGACAGAGCAGCGAACCTCGAAGAAGAAACCAAAAAGAGCAATTGCGCTTGCTGGAGGCGGCCCGGCGGCAGGTTTACATCTGGGTGTCCTAAAATTCCTGGAAGGAAAGAAGGACGCTAACGGCCACGAAATAGAGTTCGACGTATGGGCACTGTCATGCATCGGAGCGTGGGTTGGCATTGTCTACAATCAGTTCGACAAAGAAGATGGTCGCTCCCGCGCTGACAGAAGCTACGAATTCTTTCGCAACAGCGTGTTTCGTGACGATGCATCCTATTCGCGTTTCCCAATCAACACCGTCTTCGGCCCGGATTGGTTCGGGAACAGCAAAGCTATGTGGAGCTTTTTGACCGAACGAGCGAGTTACGAGAATCTTGTGTTGCCGGCGGCCATCATGGAATCCGTTCGGCACACCATATCGTTCTTCCGTGACCCGAAGAACTGGACGGATCCGGGAGACGTGAATCAGTGGGTCCTCAATCACGTTCTGGCTGTGAATCCGTTCGTTCGCCTTTTGGCATCACTCATGTATCGATCGGACGTCAGCGGAGTTTCCAAAATTTACTATCCAAACAGCAACTTCCTGAAAGCCATCGATTTTGAAAAACTATACGACGATCGACAGCCATATATCTACCACAACGCCTGGAGGCTCACCGGACAAAGGGGACTTCAACTCTTTTCGAATAAGTTGGACCAATATAAAGACATCGATGCCGCAAGTCTGTGCGCTTGTTCGGCGCTGCCTTTCGTCGAGCAAACCGTAGCTATCGACGGTGACACCTACTGTGAAGGCGCCCTGGTCGACACGGTGAATTTTGAGAATTTGCTAGCTGATCATAGAGATTTGGACGAAATCTGGATCAGCAGGATCGTGGATGCTCAACAAATTCGCGAGCCAAAAGATTTGCACGACAGCTTGGCGAACCTATGCCAGTTGTTCGCGGCGACAGTCGGCGAAGATGACGTCAGATTATTCAAATATCACGTCGCGGAGGATAACCGTACGCCTGGTCGCGAGAAGTGGAATGGTACGATCGTCGAGATAAGGGTGGACAGCAAGATAAACTTCGATTGGTCCCATGAGAACCTAAGGAAGGGCTGGAAACACGGCGAGCGAACAGCGAAAGAGGCATATCAAAGGTATCTGCGGGAGTGGGATAAACAACTGGATGATAATGGGCTGAGAATCATTATCGGAGAAACACCCACGATCGGAGTTCCGGAGGTCGGACGCCGATTGGCCGATTTGGAAAGTCGGATACAAAAATTAGAACCGTCCCCCTCAACGGAAGTACCGCCTCGACGCCGATCTCAGCTGCGTGCATCCAGCGCAGCATCCAGAAACCCTCGCAACCGTTCTCGTAGGCGAACGCGATCCGCTTGATCGAGATCGGCGCCTCTAGCGCGCTTAAAAGATACGTTTCTTACGCAGCCAAGAAGCGCCAGCTTTTGACGGGCGAGATCCAAGTTGAGCACTTTAGATCACGACGGCATTGCCAATCGGGACACTCGCCCGGCTCTAAGACCAGCTCGATTCCACGATCGCACGCGCCGGGGCCGGCCACCGCCTCCGTTCCGAGAACTGAATGCGCGCTGATACGCTTGTTGCAAAAATTCAATGCATCATCCAGGCCGCGCTCCGCGGAGCCGTGTTGCGCCTACCGTGGATAGCGCCTTCCCGATTGAGGCATGCTGTTCTTTCCACGCTGGGAAGCGGGTGTGAACTCATGGCATCGTCAATGCTGGGCTCAACGGCGCCTCGACGACCAGCGATCTCGGCGGCTGGCTCGCTCCCGCGCTGGCCGACAAGCGAGCCTTTGCCATCGTCGTGTCGCTCGGCACCAAAGATGCCCTGACACCGGCGCCGGTGGACAAGCAAGTGTTTGCGGCGCGCTATGAAGCCCTGCTCCGCGAGCTATCGCGCTTTTCAGCGTCGAAATCCCACCCGTCGAGGTCCGGCAGCGGCTGACGCCGGACATGGAAAAGCAGATCATGGCCACGATCCGCAGCCTCCGCTCCACCCTGCCGGAGATCGCGACGCGAACCGGAGCGAGCTTCCTGCCGTTGTCCGAGATGTCCGCGCCATTCACGCTCGACGGCGTCCATTTCAGCGCCAAAGGCTACCGGGCGTGGGAGCAGGAGGTGATGGAGGGCGTAGCCGCCGCCTGCGGCTGACGATGGGTACCGCCGCGGGGGCTTTAAGAGAATTGTTCATCCGCGCCGATTAGGCTGGCTTCGCGGTGCGCATGGGCACGGTTAACCGGCACTAGAGAAGAATGTTCAAAAGATCGACATTGCCGGGCGCGGACAAGCCGGGCACGGACAAGCTTCTGGGGCTCGAAGGGCTGCGCTTCCTTGCGACGTTTGCGGTGCTGCTTTGGCACTACCAGCATTTTGCCTTCGTCGGCAGCAACCCCGTCGGCCTCGTCAGGAGTGAGCTGCCATTCTACGGCGTGTTCTTTCCGCTCTATGACGCGGGCAGGTACGGCGTCTGGATCTTCTGGTGCATCAGCGGCTTCATCTTCTTCTGGAAGTATCGCGACACGATCTCAGATAGCACCATCGGCGGCTGGGTGTTCTTCGTGTTCCGCCTGTCGCGGCTCTACCCGCTTCATTTGGCCACGCTGCTGTTGGTCGCATTGCTGCAGCCGCTCTATCATCGCCTGACCGGCGTCTTCTTCGTCGCCCAGAACAATGACCTGCCGCACTTCATCGCACAGCTTTTCATGGCGAGCGACTGGACGCCGCAGCGCAGCGACAGCTTCAACGCACCGATCTGGTCGGTGTCGGTCGAGGTGCTGGTCTATGCCGCCTTCTTCCTGACGCTGCGCTTCGTGACCAAGTCGCCGCTGTTCAACCTGGTCGTCGTCCTCGCCTGCGTGAACGGCGGCACTCAGGTCGCCGCCTGTCTTGCTTTTTTCTATGCCGGCGGCCTCGCCGCGATTAGCCGGCGTTTTGTGGCACATGCGTCTCAGAAGCGGGCCATCGAGTTGACCGCGCTCGGCGCCGTCATCGCGCTTCCGATTGCGACGGCGATCCTCAGCCTCTCCATCGGGATCGTCGACTGGGTGCTACTGCTCGCCTACACGCCGGTCCTGCTGTTTTGCCTCTCGGCGCCGATCACGTTGCCGGCCCGCCTCGAGCGGCTACTCAAAACAGCCGGTAACATGACCTATTCCTGTTACCTGCTGCACTTTCCGATTCAGCTCGCGATTGCGCTTTACTTCGCGCACGCGCAGCAGCCGATCCCTTACTACAGTCACCTGTTCTGGGCGGCTTTCGTATTGCCGACGCTGCTCGCCTCACACGCGACCTACCGCTATTTCGAAGCGCCAGCGCAACGGCTGATCCGCAGTAGCCTGCTGCGCAAGGAAGGAGCGGGGCGGACAAGTCCGACCCCGCTCTGATATCCCTATAAACCAGGCGGAACGCTCCGCGGTTCACGCAAAAGGCGCAACGCGCCTCCGATCACCTGCCCCAGATCTCGTCGGCGAGTTCGACCGCGAGCCTGAGCTTCGCCCACTGCTCCTCTTCCGAGAGGATGTTGCCCTCTTCAGTAGAGGCAAAGCCGCATTGCGGCGACAGCGCGAGCTGGTCCAGCGGCGCGAATTTGGAAGCTTCTTCCAGGCGCCGCTTGATGTCGTCGCGCTTTTCCAGCTCCCCGAACTTGGAGGTGATGAGACCGGCCACCACGACCTTGTTGCCCTTGGGCAGGAAGCGGAGCGGCTCGAAGCCGCCGGCGCGGTCGGAGTCATATTCGAGGAAATAACCGTCGTAATTGGTACCGGCCAGCATGGTCTCGGCCACCGGCTCATAGCCGCCGGACGAAATCCAGGTCGAACGGAAATTGCCGCGGCAGACATGGGTGGTGATGACCATGTCCGCAGGACGCTCGGCGATCGCGTAATTGATGATGCGCGCGTAAATCTGCTGCAGGCCGTCGGGATTGTCGCCGCGCTCGCGCGACTTCTGCAATTCCTCCTGCGAGCAGAGATAGGCCCAAACCGTATCATCGAACTGCAGGTAACGGCAGCCGGCGTCATAGAACGCCTTCACCGCCTTGCGGTAGGTCTTGCCGAGGTCCTCGAAGAAGCCGTCGAGATCGGGATAGACCTCCGTGGAGATCGATTTGCGGCCGCCGCGGAAATGCAGCACCGCCGGCGAGGGGATTGTCATCTTCGGCACCACATGCGCGACGTCGGCGTGCTTCTTCAAGAATTTGAAGTGCTCGAGCATCGGATGATCGGCGGGGAAGTCGAGCTTGCCGATCACGCGCACCGCGTCATGCCGCGTTTCGACGCCGGCGAACTGGATGCCGGTCTGCGGGTGAAATAGCTCGCAGCCGGTGAGCTTGGCCAGGAAATCGAAATGCCACCAGGAGCGGCGGAACTCGCCGTCGGTCGCAAGCTTGAGCCCGATCGAGGCCTGCTTGTGCACGACCTTCTCGATCTCCATGTCCTCGACTTTGCGCAGTTCCTCGGCCGAGATCTCGCCCTTCTCGCGCTTGGCGCGCGCTTCCTTGATGCGCTGCGGGCGCAGCAGGCTGCCGACTTCGTCGGCCCGGAAAGGGGGTCTTGTACGTTGCATGGTCTCGCTCCCGAATATTCAATGTGCCGTTGCGCCGGCGACGCCGAGATGGCGCTCCAGCACCGCGGGGTCGGCCTTCAGGGCCGCGCTCGGCGCATCATGCACGATGCTACCGCGTTCCAATATCACAACGCGGTCCGCCAGCCCCAGAATCTTTCGCGCATTCTGCTCGACAATGATGGAGCAGATGCCACTGCCGCGTGTGATGGAGCCGATCGCCTTCAAGAGTTCCTCGACAATGATCGGGGCCAGCCCCTCGGTCGGCTCGTCCAACAGCAGCACCTTCGGATTGAGGGTGAGCGCCCGCCCGATCGCCAGCATCTGCTGCTCGCCGCCGGAGAGCTGGTTACCGAAATTCCTGCGGCGCTCCTGCAGGCGCGGAAACATCCGGTAGACTTTCTCGACCGTCCAGGGGCCAGGCTGCGCCACCGCGGTCATGTTCTCTTCAACGGTGAGCGAACGAAAAATATTGCGCTCCTGCGGCACCCAGCCGATGCCGGCCCGCGCCCGCTCGTCGGGACGCATCGCGGTGATGTCGCGCCCCTTCAGCACAATGGTGCCGCCGAAGCACCGGGTGACGCCCACGATAGAGTTGATCAGCGTGGTCTTGCCGGTGCCGTTGCGGCCCAGCACCGC
The DNA here is from genome assembly GCF_000472385.1 of Bradyrhizobium sp. ARR65. GTDB lineage: Bacteria > Pseudomonadota > Alphaproteobacteria > Rhizobiales > Xanthobacteraceae > Bradyrhizobium. The sequence continues at coordinate 15,655 of NZ_AWZU01000064.1, read as the reverse complement.
CAGCACCTGCCCCTCGGGGAGGCGCAGCGACATGTCGGACAGGACGATCGCCTCGCCATAACCCGCACGCAAGGACTCGATCGCAAGCAGGTCAGGCATTGGTGGCCTCGCCGAGATAGACGGCTTTTACTTGCGGATCCTTGGCCACCTGTTCGGGCGGGCCTTCGGTCAAGAGCGCACCGTTGACCAGCACGGAGATGCGATCGGCAAAGGAGAATACCAGGTCCATATCGTGCTCGATCAGGAGCACGGTGACATCGCGCGGCAGCGCCGCGACGACGGCGAGAATGTCATGACGCTCGCTTTCCGGCACGCCCGCGGCGGGCTCATCCAGCAGCAGCACGCGCGGCCTGGCGGCGATCGCGACCGCGATCTCGAGCAGACGCTGCTTGCCGTAAGGAAGGGTCGCGGTCGGCTCGTTCATGACATCGAGAAGATGAAAGCGCGACAGCGTCTCGGCGATTTCAGCATTGACCTCGTCGCGACTGCCCATCGCCCGCCACCAATCGCCGCCGCGGCCGAGCCGCTCCGAGACCGCGAGCCCAATGGTCTCCACCGGCGTCAGATCGGCATAAAGCTGGTTGATCTGGAAGGTACGCGAGAGGCCGCGCAATACCCGCTTGTGCACCGGCAGATTGGTGATCTCGTGACCTTCGAGCAGGATGCGCCCTCCGTTGGGACGGAGCACGCCGGTGAGCAGGTTGATCACCGTGGTCTTGCCGGCGCCATTGGGGCCGATCAGCGCATGGCGGGCGCCGCGCGCGATCTTCAGCGAGAGTTCGCGGGTGACCCGCAAGCCGCCAAAATGCTTTTCCAGCCCGATGGTCTCCAGTGCCGCCGCCATGATCCTACGGCCCCTCGGTTTCGGGCACGGCGACAGCGGCCTTACGCCCACCCAACCGGGCGATTAGCCAGTTCGGCGCCCACAGCACCCAACGATGCAGGCGCCCACGGCCGACCATGACGATGACAACTAGCACGAGCCCGATCCAGAACTGCCAATATTGCGGCGTGATGATCGAGAACAATTCCTGCAGCATCCGAAACACCACGGCACCGATCAGGCCGCCATAGAGATAGCCTGTGCCCCCGATGATCAAGACGAGCAGGAGGTCGGCGGAGCGCTCGAAGGCAAATACGTCAAGTGAGGCCAGCGCCGTGGTCTGCGTAAACAGCGCCCCCGCAATGCCAGCGTAGAATGCGGCCAGCGTGTAAATCGCGATCAATCGCTTATGCACGGGAATACCGATAGCCGCCGCGCGCAGCGGGTTGTTCTTGATTGCACGCAATGACAATCCGAAAGGCGAATGCACGACGCGCCGCGCCAGCAGAAACAGCAGGAACAGCGCGGCGAGCGAATAGAAGAATCCGGTCCTGCCGAACATGTCAAAGGCGAAGAGCCCGAGGATCGGCTGCATCTCGATCCCCTGCAGGCCATCGGTGCCGCCGGTGATGTCGGAATAGCGCTCAGCCAGCGCCTCCAGCAGCAATGCGATCCCGAGTGTGACCATCAGCCGCGTCAAGTCGACGCCGCGGATCACCAGAAAGCTCGTCGCAAAGCCGAGCACGGCCGCCCCAAGACCGGCCACGATCAGCGCGAGCAGCGGCTCGTTGATGATGCCGTGCAAGGCTAGCAGCCCGGCCGAATAGGCGCCGATACCGAAGAAGGCGGCGTGCCCCAACGAGACGATGCCGGCATAGCCGAGGATCAGGTCGATCGACAGCGCGAACAGGCCAAGCCGCACGATCTCGGTCATAATCAAATAGCGCGAGGGAAACGCAAAGGCGCAGGCGAGCGCGAGCAGCCAAAAGGCGATTTCGCCGGCGTGCCAGCGCGCATGTCGTCTTGCGTGAAATCCGATATCGGCCTGCGCGGTCATTCTGTCCTCACCGCATCGCCGTGCGGCCGAACAGTCCGTTCGGCCGCCAGATCAGGATCACGATCATGAGGGTGTAGATCACGAACGGGCCCATTTTCGGCACGTAATATTTGCCGGCGACATCACCGATGCCGAGCAGGAGCGAGGCCAGGAACGGCCCGGTAATTGAGGACGAGCCACCCACCGTGACCACGATCAGGAAGTAGATCATGAATTTGAGCGGGAAGTAGGGATCGAGCCCCAGGATCTCCGCACTGAGCGCACCGCCGAGTCCTGCGAGCCCGCAACCGAAGGCAAAAGTGAAGGCGAAGACCTGCGGCACGTTGATGCCAAGCCCGCTGGCCGCACGCGGATCGTCGACCGCAGCGCGCAGGCGGCTGCCGAAGCGCGTACGCGCGAGCACAAGCTGCAGCGTCGCCGTGAGGAGACCGCAGATCACGACGATCAGCAGCCGGTAGCGCCCGACACCGACGCCGAGGACATCGAACTGCCCTTCGAGCATCGACGGCAGCTTGATGAACACCCGCTGCGAACCCGTGATGTAGTCGACGGCCGCAACCGACATGAAGACGAGGCCGATCGAGAAGAGGACCTGGTCCAGATGGCTGCGCGTGTATAAATGGCGATAGAGCAAGCGCTCCAGCACGATCCCGACCACGGCGCTGGAGATGAAGGCGAGGGGTAGGGCCGCAAAGAACGGCCAACCGAATTGATTGACCAGCACCGCGCAGACATAGCCGCCGGTCATGGCAAAGGCGCCGTGCGCGAGGTTGACGAAATTCATCAATCCGAGCGTGACCGCGAGCCCGCAGGCGAGCACGAACAGCAGCATACCGTAGGCGATGCCATCGAAGAGGTTGGTGAGAACGGCGGTCATCTCGCTGGGACGGAGCCTTGGAGTTCCTCATTCCGCGGCAGCGCGCAGCGCGCAACCCGGAATCTCATGCAACTTCAACTTCGATGGGGGTTCGCGAGCTTTGCTCGCGCCCCGGGATTAGTCGCAAGCGACGTCACTTCTTGACCTTGCCCGGATCCTTCACGGCCTCGAAGGTCTCAAACTCGACATTGTAGAGCTCGCCATCGACCTTCCCGACTTTGCGGATGTAGACGTTCTGCACGATGTCCCGGGTGTCAGGATCGATCGAAATCGGGCCGCGCGGGCTTTCCCACTTCATTCCCTTCATCGCCGCGACCAGCGCATCACCGTCGGTCTTGCCGCCGGTTTTCTTCAGCGCCTCGTAGATCAGGTGAATGCCGTCGTAACCGCCGACCGCCATGAAGCCGGGGCGGTTACCAAACGCCTTCTTATAGGCTGCGACGAAATCCTTGTTTGCTTGCGACGGATGCGCGGCGGAATAGATGTGCGCGGTCACGGCCCCGAGCGCCGCATCGCCCATGCCGTTCAAGAGGTCGTCGTCCATGACGTCGCCGGGCCCGATCACCTTGATACCGGCCTTGTCGAGGCCGCGCTCGGCGTATTGCTTCATGAAGTTGCCGCCCTGCCCTGCCGGCACGAACACGAACATCGCATCGGGTTTCGCGTCCTTCATGCGCTGCAGGAACGGCGCGAAATCGGGATTGGCCAGCGGCACTTTCACCTCTTCGACGATCTCGCCACCACCGGCGGCGAAATGCTCCTTGAACGAGGTCAGCGCGTCGTTGCCCGGCGCATAGTCGGAGGTGAGCGTGGCGACCTTCTTGATGCCGTTCTTCACCGCCCAATCGCCGATGATGGTGGAGGATTGCGGCAGCGTGAACGAGGTGCGGACGATATAGGGGGATTTTTCCGTGATGATGGAGGTGCCCGCGGCCATCACGATTTCCGGAATCTTGCCTTGGGTAGCGAGCGGTGCCGCGGCCAGCGCTGCCGGCGTGACGCCGAATCCGGCGATGGCATTGACCTTCTCGCTGACGATCAGTTCCTGCGCGGCGGTCTTGGTCTTGTCGGGCAGCGCGGCATCGTCCTTGAGGATAACCTCGATCTTCTTGCCGGCGATGGTGTCGCCATGCTGCTGCATGTAAAGCTTGATCGCGTTGTCGATCTGCTTGCCGGTCGAGGCCTGACCACCGGTCATCGGCAGGATCAGGCCGATCTTGAAGCTGTCCTCCGCGCGTGCCGGCGCAAGCGCCAAAGTGCCGACAGCTATGGCGCCGAGCATCCACCGCGACAATTTCCTGGCCTGAACGAACATCGCCCCTCCTCCCTTTCCCCTTCGCGGCCTCGACTCTCTTTAAGTTAGGAGCCGCTCTTACCAGCTTGCATCTCTCAGACGTTCTGGCGACGCAAGTCGTCTGGTCTGCTCGGCGTTGTCAATCACGACAATAGACGGCCCCCACCACGCCCGATTTTCGATGCGGGCGCCAAGCGCGATCTTCGGGCCCGTGGTATAAAAATACCTAGGCATGACCGGTAAGCGCCTTTGAAATCCACCGCGAGCCATCGCCGCAGCGAAGAGTCTTTTGTACATTTGTACAATTAAAGCAAGAGCGCTGTCCCCCATTGCTGGCGTCGCTTGGCCGCTAGATCGAGCAAGTGCAGTTCGGCGCTTGACATCAAAGCACCCGCCTGATGCGTCATCAGGCGGGTTGAGATTCGATCAAAGCCGGGACACCGCATGCATATGCGGCAGGGATGGTCAGATGCGCCGGCAATTCCTCGAGGCTGACGTTCCGAACGTTTAGTCGCAGATGCGCCTGCGGACCGTCACGTCCTCGCCATAGCGATTGGTCCGATGGGTGATGACCACCCGGCACCCGCCCCTGTATTCGTTGTATGAGTTATATCCCTCGTAATAGGGATGCCGGTGTGGACCGACGTAAACACCGCCCGGACCGACGTCAAACTCTACCGCCTTCGCCGTGGTTGCAGCGCCAGTAGCTAGTGTTGCCAGTGCGGCAAGTGCAAGAAAATATCGCTTCATTTTGAACCTCCTCTCAGTCACCGGCCAACGGTGAAGGAGGCTGTTTGTTCCGGGAATCACAATGGTTCCTACAGCGTTCCCGCTGCATCGCGGGATGATAGCTGGCAATGTGTTCCGGCTCTGAGACCAGATAAGTTTGCATTCGGGAGAACGAAGAAAGTGTTCGCGCATCCGATCGATTCAAGCCGAATCGTTGATGCACCCCGGCGCCACAACCGCGCGGTTACCGGCGCGTGGCCGCGGCGTGGGCCGGCGCAAAGTAAGGTGGACCTTCGAACCCGAAGCGGAAAGGAGATCGTTGAGACAGGCAGGTTCGTGAACGAGAATTCGCACAAGTGCGAGATAGTGTCGCCTGTCGCTGGCGGGGGCGTCCCACGCACAGCAAGACCACATCAGAAGTTACTTGTGCCGTAAGCAGATTTGCTGGGCAGCTGATCAATGCCTGTCTAGGACAGCTAGGGCGTGTACTCATAAACGGCCGGCCAGAGGTCCGCTTCGGGGCAAACCGGAAAGCCTTTGCTCGCCCTGAGCCTTACCGGCTTTGTGCTGATGCGGACATTGGTTCCTAATTCCAAGGTCAGGGATGGAACAGCCTGGCCAGCCTGTGGAGCGGGTAAATCCTCAGCTATATTGAGGTTGGGCTGAGAATGGAAACCCAATGACGAGCGGACGGGTAGAGCGAAGATTGGCGGCAGTTTTGGCGGCTGATGTTGCTGGCTACTCACGCCTGATGGCCGCTGATGAGGTCGGCACGCTCGCCGCCTTGAAAGCGTGCCGACGCGAGATCATCGATCCCGCTATCGCCGTCCATAAGGGACGCATGGTCAAGACCACTGGCGACGGTATGCTGGTCGAGTTTGCGAGCGCTGTGGACGCCGTGACCTGTGCGGTTGCGGTTCAGGAAAAAATGGGCGAACGGGCAGCGGGGGGGAGCGAACCGCGTATCGAGTTTCGCGTGGGAATAAACGTCGGGGACATCATATTCGACGGCGACGACATTTTTGGCGATGGCGTCAATGTTGCAGCGCGGGTCGAGAATGAGTGCGAACCGGGCCGCGTGTACCTGTCGGACGATGCCTATCGGCAGGTCAGGGGAAAAACGGCGCATGCATTCGTCGATCTTGGCGAACGATCTCTGAAGAACATCGACAGGCCCGTCGTCATTTACGAGGTATGCTCGGCCCATTCAGCCACGGTTGACATCAGGCCCCCGGCCAGCTCTGGCAAGCCGTTGTCGTTGCCGGACAGACCATCGATCGCAGTATTGCCTTTCCGGAATATGAGCGGCGATCCAGAGCAAGAATACTTCGCGGACGGCATGGTCGAGGACATCATCACCGCGCTGTCCCGCTTCAAATCGCTGTTTGTGATCGCGCGTAATTCGAGCTTTACCTACAAAGGCAAGCCCATTGACATCAAGAAGGTTGGTCGAGAACTCGGGGTACGCTATGTCCTTGAAGGAAGTGTACGGAAATCAGGCAAGCGCGTGCGGATTACTGGACAGCTTATCGAAGCTGCCACAGATCGGCATCTATGGGCGGACAACTTCGACGGCGCACTTGAGGAGGTGTTTGATTTACAAGACCAAGTCACCAGTAGCGTAGTGAGTTTGATTGCTCCCAGGCTCGAGTTGGCGGAGATCGAAAGGACAAAAAGTAAGCCCACAGAAAGGTTGGATAGCTATGACTTTTATTTGCGCGGCACGGCTCTGTTTTATCAAAAGGCCCTAGTCGAGGCAGAACTACAATTCAGAAAGGCGATAGAGCGAGACCAAGATTATGCGGCTGCGTACGCGATGGCTGCTTTCATGTTGCAGCGTCGGCAAGCAGATAGTGGCGTGCCGTTAAACGTAGAGTGTCAAACCGAAGCCATTGCTCTTGCCCGGCGTGGTGCAAAGCTCGCGAACGATGACGCATTCACATTAGCAAGATGTGGCCATATCCTGACTTACCTCGGGCATGACTATGATTGTGGAATATCGCTGGTTGAGCAGGCAATCACGGTCAATCCGAATTTGGGCATGGCCTGGTATTCACTTGGATGGGTAGCGCTGATGTGTGGACGATTTGAGCGCTCCATTCAAGGCTTCGACCGAATGATCAGATTAAGTCCTCTTGATCCATACCGAGCTCATGCTTGGGCGGGCAGCTCGTTCGCGTTTTTCTTTTTGGAACGTTACGAGGAGGGGTGTGCCCTTGCCACTAAAGCGGTCCAATTTTCTGCTGACGCTCATCAATTAGCAGCATACATCCTCAATTCTCTTGGGGCCGGACGAACTCGCGAAGCTCAAGAAGCGGCTAGACAATTCTTGAAACTTCAACCCGAGTTCCGCGCTTCTGATGCTCGCACGCTTTTTCCAGTTCGTTTGTCGGAAGCGCAAACTAGAATGGTAGCCGCCTTTAAGGCCGCAGGCGTACCAGCATAAAAGGCAAGCAAGCTAATTTGCTTTACTTCCTAAATGACCGCTCCCGTGCCCAACTGCGAAGCGGCGTCACGTCTGCTTTAGCGCCGCTGTCGGGCCAAAGCGGACCTTGAGCATGCCCTGCTCAATAGGCTCGATTTTGTGAGTACACGCCCTAGTTTGAAAACAAACGCCGTTCAGACTCGAGTGCTGGTCCCTTGATCAATGAGAACGTCCGGGCTGTGATTGGGTTCACTCTCCGTCCTCTTGAACCGTTTCGAGATAGCTGTAGATGCTGTCGATGGTTTTGGCGTCGAGCACGCCGCCCCAGACCGGCATGCCTTTATCCGGACGCCCGTTCATGACAGTGGTTTCGAATACACTGTGCATGTCGTCTCCGTAACGGGCACGCAGGTGCCTAAGGTTGCGCTCAGGGAGACCTGTTGAGGCATCGGGGCCATGGCAGTGAGCGCATGTTTGATTGAACAGCGAATGGCCCTCCTTGATTATCGCCTGATTCTCGGCTCTGGCAACTCCACTTGACGATCCCTTACTTGAGGTCGGAGCTTCCTCCGAATTTGCTGTGTAGACTCCGACCAAAAAAACGAGAGTGAACACCAAAGCGTGCATCTTGAAGGAACTCAGGAGCATGTTGTCTTGATTCCAGGGCGAGAAGAGACCGATGGGACGAAGCCCGTCTCATCGGTCTCTGCCTCTAGTTGGGCAGTTCGAACACGAAAAGCGTCGCGCCTTCCATAGTGGAGGAAAGCAGCTTCTTGCCTGTCTCTCCCATGAACCCTGGAGGACCGACGAGGCGTCCCGAGGCAACGGCGATATATTGCTTGCCGTCCACTTCGTAGGTCACAGGTCCCTGGTTGACACCCGACCCAGTCTGGAAGCGCCACAGCACTTCGCCACTCTTTGCATCCAGTGCCTTCACCTCGCCATCCATGTTTCCGTAGAAGACAAGACCGCCGGCCGTCGACAACGCGCCGCCTACGAATGGCTTTGGTTCTTTCACGCCCCAAACCTTCTTTTTCTCTAGAGGATCCCAGGCCACAAATTCCCCGCCGTTTCCGCCAGGGCCATACTTGCCGGCGTCGAATTCCGTTCCGAGAAAGAAGATGCCCTTCTTGGGTTCGCCCGTCTCGCGGCCAACTTCGTCCATGCAGATGTTGAAGGTGGGGATGTAGACCAGATGCGTTTGCGAGCTGTACGACACCGGGGGAAAGTTCTTGCCCCCGTAAAAGCTTGGGCATACGTCCCGCGCCCAGATATCCTTTCGCGGCCGCTTTTCGGGATCCTCGACCGGTCGACCGTCGGCATCGATGCCTTTAGCCCAGTTAACGTGGACGAACGGCGCCGCAGAGAGCAACTTTCCGGTCTTGCGGTTAAGCACGTAGAAAAAGCCGTTCCGGTCAGCGCTCATCAGCACCGGCACAGTATTGCCGCCGATGGTTAGGTCCGTCAAAACCTTCTCGTTGACGCCGTCATAATCCCAGGCATCGTACGGCGTCTGCTGAAAGGTCCAAACGATCTTGCCTGTGTCGGCGTCGAGCGCAAGCGTGGAGGAGGAGTGCAAGTTGGTGTACTTGCCGTAATCGCTGCTATCGGTGCCGCGTGCGTGAGCGGCCCAAGGCGCCGGATTGCTGGTCCCGTAATAGATCAGGTTCAGCTGTGGGTCATAAGAACCTACGAGCCAGGCATCGGCTCCGCCACGCATCGCAATGTCCGAGGATGGCCAGGAGTCGTTGCCGGGTTCGCCGGCACCGGGAATTGTATACGTACGCCAGACTTGCTTGCCGCTTTCCTGGTCGAAAGCGGTGATGGCGCCGCGTGTAGCGTATTCGCCGCCAGCGTAGCCGATGACCACCAGATTCTTTACAATCGTCGGCGGCGAGGTGATGTCGTCTCCGGCCTTATAGTCTGCGACTTTTGCTTTCCAGAGCTCCTTTCCGCTGCCGGCATCGAGCGCCACAAGCATGCCGTCGAGCCGGCCTACAAATACTTTTCCGCTTGCGTAAGCGACCCCTCGGTTGACCAGTCCGCAGCACACAGCCGCCGCAATGTCGGCCGGCATTTCCGGCGCATAGCGCCATTTGACGGCCCCCGTCTTCGCATCGAGCGCAAAGACATATTTCGGCCCTCTTGGAGATGTGACATACATCGTCCCCCCGACGACCAGAGGGGTGGTCTCTTGTCCCTCAAGTACGCCGAGCGGAAATGCCCATGCGACCTTGAGGTTCTTGACGTTGTTCGTATTAATCAGATCGAGCGCGCTGTAACGTGTGTTCGCCTGATCACCCCCGTAGGTCGTCCATTCCTTCCCACTCTCTGCGCGCGCGGAGTGGACAAACAGTTGTGATGTCATCAACGCAACTGCGGCTCCCGCCATTAGACGCGAGACACGCCGACCGCATTTTCTCTGCATTTTCTGTCCTCCCTGATTGATGCGCCTTCTTCCGAGCTACAATCGGTCACTCACATGTTGCTTGGCGGAACAAGCGAGCACGATCTGATCTAGGATGGCGGATTATAATTTCCGGTCTGCCGCGAAAGCGACAAGGCTCGAGCCGGATTCAAGAGCCGACCTCCCTCCCTACTGCAACCCGCGGACGACACGCGATTGCCTTATGTGTCTTCGAGCGTTCTTTGAGCGCGCCTGCAAAATTACAGCTAACCAGTATTGATATGCAATGTGAACCAACGATGTCGATATAAGAAACTTCCATGATGCAGTGCGTCACCCAAACGCGCTGCGGACATCGTTTTGCAAATCGCGGCAGGCCCCCGAGGCGTTCATCTCATTTTTCTCCCTCGCAGCACTGGAATGCTCGATCCTGACGCCTATCACTCCATCGCCGTCGGCTGTGCTGAACTGGGGGACGCTCGCGAGCGAGGTGAACCAGGTGATGGCGGCAACGAAGCGAAAGAAAACGCAAAGTTGGCGGCCAGGGAATTTCCAAGCGCAAGCGATAGAGAATGCGCGAACTAGTCCTCGCGGCCTCACCCTGCGGTCTAAACCATTGCAGAGTTGCGGGCTCACGAGGACAGCGCAAGGGTCGGATCATTTGCTGTCGTTGCCGCATTCACGTGCCTGCTTTCCTGGCCATGGCGTGCGCGCAGGAAGTGGCAACGGAAGTGGACCATGATTGATAACGAGAGCGCCGCGCGCGGCTCACGCCCTGATCCGCAAGACGAAATCGGCGGACGGCAAGCTGGACATCCGGTGTTCAGAGGCCAGGAGAGGACGACCCGTGATCGGAGTCAAAGACGGGCCCATCGGCTGAACGCCGAAAATCGGTATTAATTTTCCGACTGCGCGATTTGCGTATTGGGCACGTTTGGCTAGCGTTCATAAGCTGAGATTGGTATGAGCCGCTTTGTTCGACCCGCGCGGATCAGCCGCATCGGCCGACCACGATCGGATCTTTCCCTCCATCTTGGTCGTTGCGGCTCTGTGGTCGCAACGCAAGCGCAATTGGGGCAGGTTGAAATTGATGCGACGCCCCGAAACCGAAACTTCAGACAGATGATCTCCAATGGTCCATGACAGAACGGACATTGGTCTTGCCGACCCAGATTAGCCATCACTCCTCCAACATCGGACCTACAACAAATTAGAAGACCGCAACCGACTTCCGTTTGCTTACCTGTCCGAGCCGCCCGTACGAAGGTATCTCGACGCCGCAGCTTGCCGCTCGCGCTGTGCTGGTCAGCGCGTGACCGAGGCTATTCCAACCCCACTCTAACATGACCACGACAAGACCGAAGGTTGCGCAAAATCAAATTCGCTTACCCAATATTTCAAGCTGAAGTTTAATACTCGGAAGAGTGCCGTTGGGCGCTTTCCTTTTTGGATGACAACCGAGGATGATCGTCGGCAGAAACTGCCCCCTAGGACGTTCCGATCCGTCCCATTTTTGTCCACCATCGAGGCTAGCATTGGCGCGAGAAGTCAGTGGGAGGCGCGAATGATCGACGCATTCTTCTGGTATACTGGCCTCATCTATTGGGTTTTGGTCCTTATCGCTGCCGTTTCCTTTGTCGCAGCGGACGCGAGCGATCGCTTCGTTCGACATCGCATGCGCTAGACATCAGGATTATAGCTCGCAGTACAGCGGCTGTTTGAGCACCTGACCATCGGGCCGTCTTTCAGTCGCTCGCAACGACTTAATCTGGGAGGGAGCACAAGGGGGCTGACGCTGCTGGAAACACCTTTCGATGGGACCGCCTCTTTTCCGCAGCGGTCCGGTGATCGCGCAGGCGCTGGGTCGGCTAGAATCACGCGACTGGCCGGATGACCGCACCGTTCCGATGTGTGAATCGACTGAAAAAGCTCTTGCCATGCGGGCCGTTCCACATATGGGGGCAAGGTCAGGGCTACCTAATTGCCGACGTATTCGATCCAGAGCTGCTGCATCATCGCATCCACTTCCTGCGGCTCATAGTCATCACCATTTGGAAGCACATTTCCAAGCTGGCCCGGATCGAGGTGACCCCAACCCGGCTCATCCGGATCTGGGATAAAACTTGCTCCAGTAGGCTTGTGGGTGATGCCCTTAGGCGAAATCTCGAACTGGTCTCGTCGAACAGGTGCTGACATTTGCGCTCTCCTGTAAGTCCGAGGCAAGCTTGATCGCATCTTTTCGGCAACCTCGCGGCACGCAAAGGCGGATTTCGCCGGCCCGCGGCGAGGGATCGACTCGCGTGGCGGATGAGCCTGCCACAACTAATATTTGGGCCAAATGAACGCGGTCCGCGTGGCGGTTAGGCCTCAAGATTGGCGAACAAACCCTCCCGCCGGGGAAGCCACCATCGCGTGTCCGCCGGCGGCTCGCCTTTCGCTTCCAAATCTTCGTCCGCGTCCTCGACGGGATCGAGGTAGGATTCGAACTCCATCAGCGCGAGACGCTCCCAATAGTCGGCCTGCTGCAGGAGAGACAACTTCTGAATGGGACGGAACGCCGCCGCTTGGCGACACAAGGAAGCGATAGCGCGATATCGGCGCACATTCTCCAAGGCGGCTTGGTCGCTCATAGGATTACCCAGGTCCTTTTCAGGCGCGACTCTGCGCTGGCCGATTTTCCAAATCGTTAGCTGGGCCGGGTAGTGAGGGGGAATGGTTTCTGAGCTGTTAGGTGTACAAGGTTCAGCGGGGCGACGAGGCGCTAACGCGCTATCGCAGCGAGCCTTCAGCTCCGCAACCGTGGGCTCGGTCGTGACTCGGTTCGCATCCGGTCGGGCGAACGAAGATTACGCAGAGCCAAACTAGCGAGCCACTATCAGCCCGCCCATGATGGCCGAGATATGTCGATAGGAGCCATTGCGCATCATCGGTTCGCCTATGCGCTGCGCATCCCCCTAGCCCGTCACACACGGCATCATTGATTCGGCAGGCAATTTGGTGGCCTAACTGCGGCATCATTGTTTCCGCCGTTTTAACCGCCCTTGAACTCCTTGTACACGGCGGCTTCAAGATCTCATCCGGCGACCAGGACGTTTTCACCTTCTATAAAAGCACGTTCGGAGAGAAGCTTGCGAAAGGCTTGTACGAGCAAGGCAAGCAGTCGCCGCGCCACGTCGATATCATCAGCCGATCTCGCGTCACGTCAAATTGGGCCGAACGGTTTTGTGGAATCCCAGAGTTCAGGGAGAGTAGTCAGGAGCGAGGAATGGGACGCCACTGATCTGTATCAGAGACTTTGGCTTCGATGGCTCGTTCGAGCTCGCGGGCCAACACGTTCAGATGGTCAGCAAGCCGTGCGAACAGCTCGCGCTTTTCCACGTCGCTCGCCAGATCGCTGATCAACTTGCACTCGGCCGCATCGGCGCGAAGCTTTTCCAGGTGCACCTGCATATCTTTCATTCGCTAGGCCCTGTGCCGCGGCTGTCTTATTCAGACCAGTTGATCGGCGCGTAGTTCAGCTGCCGCCGGTCCATTTCGGAGCGAAGTAATTCGGCATATGCGCGCAAGTTAGCACCAACAAAGCGGGAGCGTCCGCCGTTCGCGCGATCTGCGAACACTTGCCGCCGGACACTTTCCCAAAGAGACAATAAGCTTTCATCCTTCGAGTCCGAAAAATTCATCCTGCACGCCCACCTAGCCCGGTTTGCGAATGATGCTAGCGGCAGTTCAAGCGTCGGAATGTTCGGTTACAGACTTTCGCGCAGAAATCACAGGCCCGTGGCACCTTTGCCACATCGAGCTGATGGCGAGAGCGTCTGAGCTCCGGGCGAATGCGCGAAACATTGCTTGATCGAGGCGAGCGTATGCTTCCAATTTTCGAAACGCCTCACTCGTGATGCTGCCGGTGATCCTGACAACCCACGGCGAGCGCGACATCTGGAGGCGCGCTCCACGGATGGCGCGAAGGTGCCACAGCGACCGTTAGCTGATAGTGCGCCTAAGATCGTGGTGCGCAGCGCAGATAAGGAAGATCGGAAGGCCGTCTAGATTTGGCCGAGCCAGAACGTCGCCATGCCAATCAATACAATGAAGCTGGTCATCGCCAACACAGCGAAAAAGCGCTCAACGCGAGTCACTATACTGCCCTCCTGCCAGTAAAGCTTTAAGGCCGACGCGTGGCGAAATAGTCCCTTGCTCCGCTGGGCAAAAGTTTCAGGCCCGACTAACTAGAGCAAGCCCGGGCTCGTGTGAATGACGGGGAAAGATATCACTCTGGCCCATCCCATAAGCCGCCTGCAGGAGAGGCGCTCAAGATCGTTGTCGGGCGCGGGAAAAATGCGCGGCGATACCGTCCGACTTCGAGGGTGGTCCCAACCAGGTGGACGGTTCCTGCATGGACCTGCCGCTCATCCGGGAACACCTCGCCCAAGCCGAGCGCTACGCGCCACTGAGCGGTACGCATGTCGCAAGGCAAATCGAGATTATCGATGGGCCGGAATGCGGCGGCCGCGCGCTGCCTAGGAACGCTGAAGTATGCGCGTGGTTCGAGCCGTTTGCTCCGACGCAGGAAGCCGCGATACCGCTTCGGCAAACTTCTCACGCGAGGCAATATTGCGTCAGTTTTCCACGTCACCCGGCAGCATGTGGTTACGACCGTGAGGTGCCACTCGCACATGCGTTTGCCCTGTCAGAGTTGCCATTGGTGCTTGTCGTGGAGGACGAGTACTCACTGCAAGGCCTTGTGGAAGATGCGCTAAGCGATGGCGGCTTTGCGGCCGACATCCTGTGTTTGGGGGAAGAAGCCCTAATGCTGTTCGTAGGCGGCGTGAAGCGCTACAGGGCGCTCGTGGCCGACGTGAGCCTGAAGGGCAGGTTGAGTGGTTGGAACGTCGCAAGCCGGATCAGGGACAAGGACCCTGCCTTCCCCTGTTGTTTACATGACGAGCGCCGCCGCTGATCAATGGCATTTTCGAGGGGTGCCCCGCAGCATCCTTGTGGAAAAGCCTTTCGCTCCTGCACAATTGGTCGCAGCCGTCGCTCAGCTTTTGGCTCGGAGGAACCCGAGGCCCCGAGTCTGGCTTACCCCTTTTATGGAGGATACGAACCTAGTTGCCCCGGCGTCCATATTCTTGCTTGAGGACGAAACCCTCATCCGAATGATGCTTGCGGGCATGGTGGAGGAACTCGGGCACCGCGTCGTCGTCGAGGCGGCGAATGTTCACCACGGTAAAATCTTGGCGGAGACCGCAGACTTTGACCTCGCCTTGCTCGACATCAACCTTGCTGGTCACAACGTCGCGCCCGTTGCTGAGATAGTTGCAAAGCGAGATTTGCCTTTCTTATTTGTCACCGGCTATGCCCCTGGTGCTTTGCCGAAGGGGTTCGAGGAAAGGCCTTCCATCGAAAAGCCGTTCGTTCCTGCCAAATTAAAGCAGGCAATTGAACTCGCATTGCGCGACCACAGAGAAACCTAGCGGCCTAGGTTTGCGCGTGAGACGCAGCCACGCTGCGGGAACGGACGAGAAAGCTCCACGTTCATCAGCCATGGACCGCGTCCTCCTGATATTCGTTGTCATAGCAGTGGTCGCACTGATCACCAGCTTCTCCCTCTTCTCGCTTTTTCTTCTCTAGGCAGCGTCTGCAGGAGGCGACCTGAAACCCGCGCGGAACATCGATCGTTTCCTGGCTGCGATTGCTCTTTTGTAAGCTTCCGCCGAGCACCGCCTTCCGGATCGCGTTTTGGCGTGAGATGGTTTGCTGATTAATTTGCAAGCAAATGAGCAAACGTGACGACGGTTACGGTTCTNTCCGGTCCGGAGCGGCGTCGGCGGTGGACCNCTGCCGAGAAGCTTCGGATCGTGGAGGAGAGTCGGGCGCCTGGGGCCAGTGTTGTCGAGGTTGCGCGACGCCATGATGTTCACCGCAATCTGGTTACGGTTTGGCGGCGGCAGGCGCGCACAGGCGTGCTCGCTTGCGGGCTTGAGCCGAAGCCGGGGCAGGATGACGAAGTCCGTTTTGCGGCAGTCTCCGTTGCGCCGGATCG
>NZ_AWZU01000063.1 GCF_000472385.1 Bradyrhizobium sp. ARR65 | reverse complement strand
CTACACGCCCTGCGTCGGCGCAGCCACCCAGCACAACCCGGTGATCAGGGCCTACTATCAACGCCTGATTGCCAGGGGCAAGCCGCCGCGGCTTGTCTTCATCGCCTGCATGCGCAAGCTGATCGTCATCCTCAACACGATGCTCGCCCGCGGCGAGACATGGNATCCCAGCCGCTACGCGCTCAGCTGAGGGAGCGCATCTGATCGCGCTCGGTCTGCGACCGAGCGCATGCCAAGCCGACAGACCGGTGAGCGGACGGGGTCAAGGCCGTCAGCCGCCGAAGGCGGTGGCGCGTCTCGCGCCAGCCTTGAGGCCGGCCGATCGCCGGGCTACCTCACAGCATAGTTGCTCTTGCCGGGGCGGAACGAACGCAGCATACATCAATTTCTGAAAAAACGAAACAGAAAATCTCGCGCGGATGGCTCAGCGCTTCAACGCGTTTGATTTGTCTCGCAAAAACTCGGTTCGCGCGCAGCGCGATAGCGGAAACGGTGCGCCGACCAGGATCGTGGCGGGACATTGCATCGTTCGCCCTACGGGCGCCCAGTGCAAGCCCGGCAACCATCTCGGTCATCGAGCCGGCTAAACCCGGCCACGTCCCTCAATAGAAGCCGTGGTAGCGCATGCAGCGATAATAGCGGTACGTGCGAAATCCCCAGCGCGAGGCGCACACGTTAGACCAGTAAGCGTAGCTGCTGGAGGTCCCGATCCACCAAGGATATGCGTACCACCATCCGCGGTGGAAGTAATGAAACCTTCCACGCCGGAACCGATGGCGGGGGAAATGACTGCCGCGAAAAGCGACCTGCCTGAAATGCGGTCTGCCGACGACACCTGGCCTGGCGACGAAGCGCGGTCTACCGACGACACGGGGTCTGCCGACAAAGCGCTGGGTGGCGCCGAAACGAGGGGCGACGCGCTGTGCCGCAAAACGAGGCCTGACATGAGGAGCGGCGAAGCGAGGGGCGCCGCCAAAGCGCGAACCGCCGCCAAAACGTGGACCGCCACCGCCAACGCGCGGGGCTGCAAAACGCGCACCGCCGCCGCCGAAATGACCGCCACCGCCAACATGGCCGCCTCCTCCGACATGACCGCCGCCGCCCCCGAAATGACTGCCGCCACGCGGCGCGGCCATCGCCATCGGCGCGCAGCTCAAGGCAAACGCCGCAACGATCGCCAGCATTATCCTACGCATCATTTGCTTCCTGTTTCGCGCTCAGGTTTAAACGCGCCGCGGCCGGAATGGTTGCATGGAGAAACCGCGGATGTCGGCTGGCCCTTGTCGTGCGCGGGTCCAGGTGTCCGCCACGGCTTTGGCGCAGCTCATGCTGTGCACGTCTGAGCCCTGTCCAAATCGCGATCCGGACTCTCGCGCCGCGCGCGTTGCCCGCGCCCTGGAACGACGGCGCGGGCGGTTACAAGTCCACCACCACGTAATCGCTCTCGATTGCGACCTTGATCGTCTCGGCCACATACGGTCCCTTCACAACCGCCGAGCCCGGCTCGACATGCACCGGATAGGCTTTCACGCGAAAGCGGCGGGGGTCGCAATAGGATTGGCCGGTGCGGACGTCGAACTCCCAGCCGTGCCATGGGCAACGTATGATCTCGCCCAACTTGGTGTATTCGATCTCGCCGGGATTTTTCGACTGCGCGAGCCCGATCAACGGGCCCTCGCATAGCGAGGCGCCCTGGTGCGGGCAGCGGTTCAGAAGCCCGAAGAACTCGCCCTTGATGTTGAAGACGGCAATCGGCCGTCCATCGATGGTGAGGAATTTGCGCGTGCCCGGTGGCATCTCCTTCACCGCC
Source organism: Bradyrhizobium sp. ARR65 (assembly GCF_000472385.1). Taxonomy (GTDB): domain Bacteria; phylum Pseudomonadota; class Alphaproteobacteria; order Rhizobiales; family Xanthobacteraceae; genus Bradyrhizobium. The sequence goes on along the minus strand of NZ_AWZU01000063.1, from coordinate 34,675 downwards.
GCTATGACATGTCGGGTCATTCGAACATCACGAGATAAGTTGAGCCGTGCCTGCGGGCGGAGTCACCTCCCTATGGGAGAGGTGACTCGCGGCCAGAACTGGTTCACTCACGGCCTATCCTCTATCAGGTGATGCCATACACCTTCCGCGCATTGGCGAGATAGAAGGCTTCGCGGTTGGCGTCGCTGACGCCGGGCGGCAGCACGCGCGAGGGCTCGTCAAAATCCCAGTGCGGATAATCGGTGGCGAACAACAGCTTGTCCCAGCCGATCCACTCGATCAGATCGAACAGATCCTGCCGCCGCTCCGGATCTTCCATCGGCTGCGTGGTCCAATAGATGTGCTCGCGGATGTATTCGGACGGCGGCCGCTTCACATGCGGCACTTCGCTTCGCAGGCGCTGCCAGACCTTGTCTAGCCGCCAGCATAGCGATGGCGCCCAGCCGAAGCCGGCCTCGATCATGATCATCTTCAGTTTGGGATGGCGTTCGAACACGCCTTCGAGCACGAGGCTTGCCAGCACCGTCTGCTGGCATTGCGCGTGCCCGACCATCTCCTCGATGTAGAAGCTCGGCCACCCCGAAGCGGTGATCGGATTGCCGCCGAAACCGAAAGCATGCACGCCGACAGGCAGTCCCACCTCTTCGGCGGCTTCATAGATCGGCCAGTAACGGCGCTGGCCAAGCGGCTCGACATTGCGGCTGAGCAGCAGCACCTGAACGAAATTCTCATCGCCCGCGCGCTTGCGGATTTCTGCAGCCGCAGCGCGCCCATCTTCATTGGCGACGACAATGGAGGCTTTCAGCCGCGAGTCCTTGCTGGTCCACTTCTCGATCTGCCAGTCGTTGATCGCCGAGCAGAGCGCGGCCGCCAGATCCTGGTTGCGGATGCCCTGTCCCGTGTTGAGCGGATTAAGCACGCCGAGCACGACATTGTTGGGATCGAGATGCTGCTTCTGCATGAAGGACAGCGAGGAGCCCTGCGGCCCGCCCTCGGGAGGATAGGCGTCGCGGCGCGAGGCATTGGGCTGCGCCTTCGGATAGGGCGGCCCTTCCATCATCCCCTGATAAGGATGCTTGCCATAGGTCTCGAGATGGTCGTGCCAGCGCTTGGCGAGAAACGGATACAGCTCCGCCTTGGTCGCGCGCGCCGGATGGATGTCGCAATCGGCGATCGCGGTCTTGGCTGTCGCGATTGCTGTTTGGTCAGGAAGGTCGCGGAACTGCACGTTCATGGCGTCGTCTCCCTCGTCGCCTCTTCCGGAGGTTCCTTGAGGCGGCCGTAAGTCGCAAAGGGATTATCGATCATGATCTTATGGACGATATTGGACGATAACCCCTCCGGCAGCGCTTCGTTGCCGTCGAACTGCCAGTGCGGATAGTCGGTTGAGAATAGGAGCAATTCGTCCGACTGCATATGGTCAAACAGCCGATGCAGGATCGCCGGATCGGGCGGCGCATCGATCGGCTGCAGCGAAAAGCGGATGTTGCTGCGCACAATGTCGAGCGGCGCGCGATCGACCCACGGCGTTTCCATGCGGATGCCGCGCCAGAACTTATGCAGGCGCCAGAGATAAGGCGGCAGCCAGGTGAACCCCGATTCCAGCATCACCATCTTCAAGTTCGGGTGACGCGCGAACACGCCTTCAACGATCAGACTGGTGAGCTGGTTCTGAAAGGCCTGGGCCTGGCCGACATAATCCTCGATGTGATAGGAGCCCCAGCCGACCGAGGTCGGCGGATTGTGGTAGGCCGAGCCGGCGTGAACGCCGATGGGCAGGCCGAGCCGTTCGGCGGCCGCATAGATCGGCCAGTAGTGGCGTTTGCCGAGCGGCATGTCGCCCATCACGAGCATCAGGACCTGGACGAAACGCTTGTCCGCGGCGCAGCGCTCGATCTCGGCGACGGATTTCTCTATGCTCTGTACGGGGATCACGATCGAGCCGCGCAGGCGCGCATCCTTGTCGAGCCATTCCTTGGCGAGCCAATCGTTCAGGGCCCGGCAAAAAGCATCTGCCATATCCTCGGAAAACACCATCTGCACGCCGTAGAGCGGATTACAGATGCCGAAGGCGACCTTGAACGGCTCGAGCGCTTGGTGTTGAACGTCCTCGAGTCTTGACCCCGGCTTGCCCTGCGCCGGGCGCCAATCCGCCCGCGCCGAGATTGGCGAGTGCAGCGGATAGGATTGCGAGACCAGATCGGTCATGCCGCGGGTCGTGACCTGATCGCACCAGTAATCGTTGAGGTACGGCAACAGGCTGGTCAAATGCGGGACGGCCGGATGCAGGTCGCAATCGACGCCGCCTGCGATCGTTGACGTCATGACGTCTCCCTGTCGCTTCCTCAAGCTGCGGCGCTTGGCCGCGCCGTCTTTCTTGGTGGTATTGAAGCAGCCTCCCGTGCGGCCCGCAACAGGCGCAAAGCGCACAGCGCCATGCTGGAAACTCAGGATTGCCTCAGGCGGTTCATGGACGAGCAAGATCCCCGACCGCATGCGCCATGGCCGGGCTTGTCCCGGCCACGTCTCTGCGGCCTCAAATGAGGAAGCAACGTGGATGCCCGGGCCTTCGTCTCGCCGAAAGAGCTCCGGCCCGCAGGCGGGACAAGCCTGGCATAACGGGGGAGAGAGGCTCGAACAACAACATCTGCCTGTCGTGATGGCTCCGGGCTTTCGCCAGCACGACGGAGAGAGCGGGGACTCACTTCTCCCGGAACGCGCGCATGAGCTGGTCGTGCAGCGGCTTCATCAAGTAGGACAGCACGGTGCGATCGCCGGTCTGCACGAAGGCTTCGACCGGCATGCCCGGGATCAGCCTCACGTCGCCGAGCCGTGCGATCTCCTCCGGCGGCATCGAGACGCGGATGGTGTAATAGGTCTGGCCGGTGCGCTGATCCGTGGCGACGTCGGGCGAAACGCGGCTCACCACTCCGTTCAGTTCCGGCGTGGTGCGCTGGTCGAAGGCCGACAGCCGCAATAGCGTCTTCTGGCCGACCTGCAGCTTGTCGATGTCCCGCGGATTGACCTTGGCTTCCACCTGCAGATCGTCGCTCTGCGGCACGATCAGCATGATCGCATCGCCGGCATTGATGACGCCGCCGACCGTGTGCACCGTGGACTGCTCCACCACACCGTCCTGCGGCGCGCGGATGTCGACCCGCCGCAACTGATCCTCGGCAGTCACCTTGCGCTCGATCAGTTCGCCGATCTTGTCGTTGGTCTCGCGCAAGTCTTTCGAGACCTCGCTGACCATGTCCTTGTCGACCTGGATGATCTGCAGCTCGGTTTCGGTGATCTTGCCCTTGGCCTGGGCTCTCGAGGAGACGTATTGCGCGCGCTCGCCGTTCAGCCGCGCCGAGTCCCGCTCGAGCGTGGTCAGGCGCGAGATCTGCACCAGGTGCTTGTCGTAGAGATCGCGTACCCCCGTCAGCTCCTGCTGCACCAGCGCAATTTCTTGGCCCTTGGCGTTCTCCTGCGCCGTCAGACCGTCGATCTCTTCGTTGAGCTGGCGGATGCGCTCATGCAACTGCGCCTTCTGGCCGGCGCGTCCGTTGACGCGGACCTCGAACAATTTACTCTCGCTCGCCATGACATTGGCGACATCGGGATCGCCAGCGCGCTCGGTGAGCTGCCGCGGAAACACGATCTTGTCGAGCCCGCGCTGCTCGGCTTCGAGCCGGGCCGCACGCGCCAGCGCCGCGTCGAGATTCTTGGTGACGATGGCGAGATTGGCCTTGGTGACGGTGTCATCGAGACGCACCACGATCTGACCGGCCTTGACCACATCGCCGTCGCGCGCCAGCAATTCGCCGACGACGCCTCCGGTCGGATGCTGCACCTTCTTCACGTTGGATTCGACGACGATCTGCCCCGGCGCGATCAGGGCGCCGGAGATCTCGGTGGTCGAGGCCCAGCCCCCAAAGCCGCCGGCCACCATGGCGACCACCACGAGACCGGCCATGACGTGCTGCCGTATCGCGCGCCGCGCGCCCGTCAACCCGCCACCACGGCCCGTGATCCGCAGCACGCTCTCGCTCATGATTTGGCCGCTCCGGCGTCGGAGACGATCTTGATCGGGGTGGGCCCGGCCACGCGCGGCTGCAGCACCTGCGCGAGCACGGTCTCTTTCGGGCCGAAGGCCTGCATGCGGCCGTCCTTGAGCACCAGAATCTGGTCGACCCCCTCGATGCCGACCGGCCGGTGCGCGACGACCACCACGATGGCGCCGCGTTCCCGGGCGGCGCGAACGGCGCGCGTCAAGGCTTCGTCGCCCTCGGAGTCGAGATTCGAATTGGGCTCGTCGAGCACGATCAGGAACGGATCGCCATAGAGCGCGCGCGCCAGCGCGACGCGCTGCGCCTGGCCGGCCGACAGCGCCGTGCCCTGCTCGCCGACTTGCGTGTTGTAGCCGTCGCGCATCTTGACGATCATGTCGTGCACGCCGGCTTCCTTGGCCGCCGCGATGATGCGGTCGGAGGAGGCTTCCGCATCGAAACGGCAGATGTTCTGCGCAACCGTGCCGGCGAAGAGTTCCACGTCCTGCGGCAGGTAGCCGATATAGCGGCCCAGCACCTCCGGCGACCATTGGTCGAGCGCGGCGCCGTCGAGCCGCACCTTGCCGCGAAAGGGCTGCCAGACCCCGACCAGCGCGCGCACCAGCGAGGATTTGCCTGATCCGCTCGGCCCGATCACGCCAAGGCCGCTGCCCGCGGTCAGCGCGAAGGTCACATCGTTGACGATCACCTTCTGATCGCCGGGCGCGGCGATGCCGATGCCTTCCACCGACAGGCGCGCCGTCGGGCTCTGCAGCAGCGTCGGCACCGGCTTGACCGGCACCTGCTCCAACAATTTGTTGAGACGGTGCCAGCTTTGCCGGGCGGCGACGAAACTCTTCCAATGCGCAATCGCGAGATCAACCGGCGCCAGCGCGCGGGCGCTGAGGATCGAGCCGGCGATGATGATGCCGGCGGTCGCCTCCTGATGGATCACGAGATAGGCGCCGACCGCGAGCACCGCGGATTGCAGCATCATGCGCAGCACCTTTGCGACCGATCCCAGGCCGCCGATGACGTCGCTGGCGCGCTGGTTGCCTGCCAGATATTTCGCGTTGGCCTCGCCCCAGCGACTGGCGAGCCGCCCGGCCATGCCCATGGCGACCAACACCTCGGCATTGCGGCGGCTGGCGGCGGCGAGATCGTTGCGGTGCGCGGCCAGACCCATGGCCTCGCGCGCGGGCTGGCGCGACAGATATTCGGTGATCAGCGTCAACGTGACCAGGATGATCGCGCCGGTCAGCGCGGTGATGCCGATCAGGACGTGGAAGGCGAAGCAGATTGCGAGATAAAGCGGCAGCCATGGCAGGTCGAAGAAGGCGCCCGGCCCCATGCCGCCCAGGAACGAGCGGACATTGTCGAGGTCCCGCAGCGGCTGTAGCCCTTCGTTGCGCCCGCCGGTCATCAGCGGCAGCTTGACGATGATCTCGAACACCCGCGCGTTGAGCGCTTCGTCCAGCGCGGTGCCGATCCGGCCCAGAATCCGGCCGCGGATCAGATCCAGCACGCCTTGCGCAATGTAAAGACCCGCCGCGAGAATGATCAGGCCGATCAGGGTCGGCACGCTGCGGCTCGGCAGCACCCGGTCATAGACCTCCAGCATGAAGATCGAACCGGTGAGATAGAGCAGGTTGATGACGCAGCTCATGATGCCGACGCCGACAAAGGCGCTGCGGCAAGCGCGCAAGGCATCACCAAGTTCCGAACGCCGGACGGGGACGGCTGCCATCAATGCTGATCTCTCAAACGGAGGGCATGGCCCGACTTATAGGCAATTTCAAAGGCTTAAATACTGGGAATAATACCGATTCCTGCCGCGACGGTCCAACGAAGCGGGATTAACCTAAATGCGTATCAGCTTCGGCGCGATGACGCCAATCACAACCAGGCCGTGTGCCCCGCGAACCGCCCGTTCATCCTATCCCGACCCGACGAACGGCTGAAGGGGCGGCTCCGCCCGATCAAAACCGACCGCCGCTTCGCGCCAGCCGCACGACGAAAAGCAGGATGATGGCGCCGAGCACGGAATAGAAGATCGCCGACAGCACCCCGGTGCCGAGATGAATGCCGATTTTGGGGAACAACAGGCTCGCAATGAGCGCACCCAGAATGCCAATCACGATGTCGCCGATGATGCCGAAACCGGTGCCGCGGACGATCTTGCCCGCAAGCCAGCCCGCGACCAGCCCGACGAACAGGATGACCAGAAGGCTCTGATTGGACAAATACATGGCTTCCCCGTCTGCACGTCCCTGATTCGCTGCCGGCGAACCTAGCCATAACCGCCTGATGTGACGATCCCAAAAAGGCGCGATGGCGGGAATTGGGGCCGCGCTGTTACGGCGTAACAACAGTCCTGGTTTCCATGGTCCCGGCCCGTTCGGGAAGGATGCAGCGCGCGAAGCGGCCCGCGCCGATCTCGACATTCGGCGGCAGCGCCTCGGCGCAGCGGGCTTCCGCAAAGCCGCAGCGTGGCGCGAAGGAGCAATTGTGCGGGGGCTTGTCGAGCGAGGGTGGGGTGCCGGGAATGGTTTCCAGCCGCTCTCCGCGCCTCGCGCCATGAATGGTCGAAGCCAACAGGCCGCGGGCATAGGGGTGAACGGGGCTGCGCACGAGGTCGCGCAGGCTGCCCTGCTCGACGATCTGGCCGGCATACATCACCGCGACGCGGTCGCAGATTTCGACGGCGACGCCGATGTCGTGGGTGACGAAAATGACGGACATGCCGAACTCGCGCTGCAATTCGCGCAGCAGCAGCAGGATCTGGATCTGCACGGTGGCATCGAGCGCCGTGGTCGGCTCGTCCGCGAGCAGGATCTTCGGCTTGCAGGCGAGCGCGAGCGCGATCATGGCACGCTGGCGCATGCCGCCGGACATTTCGTGCGGATAGGCCTCCAGCCTGCGCTTGGCGGAGGGAATGCGCACCACCTCGAGCATTTCCAGCGCGCGCGCCCTCCCCTCGGCAAAGCTCTTGCCTTCATGGCGCACCACGGTTTCCGCGATCTGGCGCCCGATGGTGTAGACCGGATCGAGCGCCAGCGCCGGCTCCTGGAAGATCATCGAGACGGTCTGGCCGCGGAACGCCGAGAGTTCGTCGTCGGAGAGCGCCAGCACGTCCTTGCCCGCGACATTGACGCTTCCCGAAATCTGCGTCCGCTTCTTCGGCAACAGCCGCATCAGCGCGCGCAGCGTCACGCTCTTGCCCGAGCCGGATTCGCCCAAAAGGCCGAGCACTTCACTATGCCCGAGCGACAGCGAGAGATCGTTCACCGCATAGACCGTGCGCTCACCGGTGAAGCGGATGTTGAGGCCGGAGATCTCGACAAGGCCGGTCATGCGAGCACGGGTGCCTTCTGGTGGAAATCGGTGGCACGCTGGAACGCGGCGCCGATGCGCAGGATGCTCGCCTCATCGAAGGAGCGGCCGATGAGTTGCATCCCGACGGGAAGACCAGCCTTGGTGAAACCGGCCGGCACGGCCAGCGACGGCAGGCCGAGATAGTTGATCGGCCGCGTGAACCGCGTCAGACGCTGGATCACCGCTTCGGCACCTGGGCTGTTGCCGACATCGCTCTCGGCGATTGTCGGTGCCGGCATCGGAGCGACGGGTGCCAGCACGGCATCGACCTTGCTGGTGGCCGCGATATGCGCAGCGAGCGCGGGGCCGCGCCAGCGCATGGTCTCGAGATAGGTCACGCCGGGAACCGCGAGCCCATTCTGCAGTCGCATCAGCACCTGCGGGCCGTAATCCTGCGGCCGCTCGATCAGCCAGCGCTTGTGGAACGCCGCGGCTTCGACCGCGAGCAGGAGCTGACAGGCGGCGGAGAGCTGGCGCTGATCCGGCAGTTCGACCGGGGTGATCTCGGCGCCCTCTCTCTTCAGGACGGCAATGGTCTGATCGAGGATGCGGGCGACTTCGACGTCGAGATCGTCGACATAGAATGCTGTGGGCACGCCGATCTTCACGCCCTTCATCGGCGCCTTGGTCGCCGCCACATAATCTTGAACCGGCGCATGGCTTGCGGTGAGATCTTCGGGATCGGGGCCGGCCAGAAGGGCGAGCAACAGGGCGCAATCCTCAGCGCTGCGCGCGAGCGGCCCGACCGTGTCGAGCGATTGCGACAGCGGCATCGCGCCGGCGCGGCTGACGCGGCCGTACGTCGTCTTCAACCCGGTGATCCCACAGAAATGCGCGGGCATGCGGATGGAGCCGCCGGTGTCCGAGCCCAGCGCGGCAAAGGTCAGGCGCGCGGCAACGGCCGAGCCGGAGCCCGAGGACGAGCCGCCAGTGATGTGGTCGAGCCCCCACGGGTTATGAACCGGACCGTAATGCGCATTGTGCCCGGTCGGTCCGTAGGCGAACTCCGCCATCTGCAGCGAGCCGAGACGAATCGCGCCGGCATCATTCAGCCGCTGCAGCGCGGTCGAGGTGCTGGTGGCGACGAAATCGCGCCGGATCGGCGAGCCGCAGGTCACCACCTTGCCGGCCTCGTAATACATGTCCTTGTGCGCGAGCGGCACGCCATGCAGCACACCGCGGCGATTGCCCTTGGCGAGCGCCGCATCGGCTTCATCGGCGGCTTTCAGCGCGGCCTCGGCCTCGATCGCCATGAAGGCGTTCAGGCGCGGTTGCCACTGCGCGATGCGGTGCAGGCAGGCGCGCGTCACCTCGTGCGAGGACAGGCGCTTGGCGGCGATCGCGTCCGCGACCTCCATCAGCGACATCAAGGCAGGCTCAAGGCTCATTTGCCGGCCTCCAAAACCTGCGCCAGCAAAAAGCTCGCGGGCTCGAGATCGAACGGCAGCGTGCCGGCAATGGCAGAGAAACCTTCGAATGCGGGTCCGATCGAATTGGCGATGCGCTCGGCCACATTCGCTTCCACGGGAACACCCGACGTTTCCGCCACCGCCTTTATGTCTTTTGGACTGGGCCTTGTCATCGAGCCTCTTGCTCCTTGGTTGGCGCCTTTGTTGGTGCGCGGCTGTGGCCGGAACCTGGGATCACCATGTAGCACGCAGCCTGGTGGCCCATATTACCGAGCGGGAAAAGTTTTGGCGTCGCATTTGCGCAGAGCGGCTCCGCAAATGGACAACGGGTGTGAAAGCGGCAGCCCGGCGGCGGATCGATCGGGTTGGGCGGATCGCCCGAGATCGGCGGGGTTTGCGTGCGGTTGTCGGGATCGGAGGATGGCATCGCAGCCAACAGCGCACGCGTGTAAGGATGCGCCGGCTGATCCCAGACCTCGTCGACCGGCCCGAGCTCGACCACCTCGCCGAGATACATCACCAAAACGCGGTCGGAGATATAGCGTACGACATTGAGATCGTGGCTGATGAAGAGATAGGTGAGCCCGAATTCGCGCTTCAAGTCAGCGAGCAGATTGAGCACCTGCGCCTCGACGGATTTGTCGAGCGCGGAAACGGCTTCATCCAGGATCACCAGACGCGGCGACAGCGCCAGCGCCCGCGCAATGTTGACGCGCTGGCGCTGGCCGCCGGAAATTTCGTGCGGATAGCGATTGGCAAAAGTCTCCGGGCGCAAGCCCACCTTGCCGAGCAGCTCGCGCGCAAGCGCGCGCGCGGCGGCGTCCGCCATGCCGTGCACCTTCGGACCGAAGGCGATCGATTCCTCGACCGTCAGTCGCGGATTGAGCGAAGCATAGCTGTCCTGGAACACCATCTGCATGCCGCGGCGCAGCTCGCGCAGCGACAGCGCCTGGCCCACCTGCATGCCGTCATAGATGATCTCACCGGCATCGCGCGGCATCAGATGCATCAAAAGCCGCGCGGTGGTCGACTTGCCGCAGCCGGATTCGCCGACGATTCCGACCGTTTCGCCCTTGAGCACGGAGAACGACACATCGTCGACCGCGCGCACGGTCTTGCGCGCGCCGAAGAGATCGCCGCGCACCGGAAAATGCTTTGTCAGCCCGTTGACATGCAGGAGCGGCTGCGCCGCGCCGCCGCGGTCCTCGATCGGCTCCAGTTTTTCGACCACGAGACTCGTCTCGGTCATGGCATCAGTTCCTTATATCCATGGCGCTGCGCATGCCGTCGCTGAGCAGGTTGAAGCAGATCGAAACCGCGAAGATCATCACGCCCGGCAGCGCCGCCACCCAGGGGTTCACGTAGATCGCGGTGCGCAGCGTGTTGAGCATCAGCCCCCATTCGGGCTCCGGCGGCTTTGTTCCCAGCCCCAGGAACGACAGGCCGGCGGCAAGGATCATCGACACCGAGATCAGGCCTGTCGCGTAGACGAAGATCGGGCCGAGCACATTACCCAAGATATGCACACGCATGATGGTGAACGGGCCGGCGCCGGAGGCGCGCGCCGCCTCGACGAAATCCATGTTGCGCACGCCTGTGGTGACGCTTTCGGCGACGCGGGTGATCTGCGGCACGAACACGACGGTCAAGGACACGATGGAGTTGACGATGCCGGCCCCCAGCGCGCCGGAGATCGCGATCGCCAGCAGCACGGAAGGAAAGGCATAAAACACGTCGACCGCGCGCATGATGACGGTGTTGACCTTGCCCCCGGCATAGCCGGCCACGAGACCGAGCATGGTACCTATGCAGAAGGCAAGGATGACAGGCGAAATGCCGACGATCAGCGACAGTCGGCCGCCATAGATCAGCCGCGCCAGCATGTCGCGCCCGAGTTCGTCGGTGCCGAGCGGATAGCCGATAGTGCCGATGTGCCGTAGGCGGCGGATCATCGAGCCCTGATAGGGATCGGCAAGGTGAAGCCAGGGCGCAACGAGCGCGGAGAGAAAGATCGCGATCAGGATCAGTGCGCAGGCCATGGAGACCTTGTCACGGAGCAGGCGGCGGCCGACGGTGGCCCAATAGCCGCGCGCTTTGGTCGCGGGCGCAGCCTGCAAGGCTGGTTCGGAGATCGCGGGAAGAGGAAACTCGCTCACGTCAACCTCGTTTGATGCGCGGATCGATCGCGGCTTGCGCGATATCGACCAGAAGGTTGAGGATCACGAAGAACAGCGCCAGCACCAGGATGGTGCCCTGCAAGAGCGGCAGGTCGCGCTGGAAGATCGCGGAATTGAGCAGCAGTCCCGAACCCGGCCAGGAGAACACGGTCTCGATCAGGATCGAGCCGCCGAGCATATAACCGAGTTGCAGCCCCATGACTGCAAGCGCGGTGGGCGCCGCGTTCTTGATCACATGCTTGAACACGTCGAGCTCGCGCAAGCCCTTGGCGCGGAGCGCCTCGACGAAATCCTGGCTCAGGATGTCGCCGGTCAGCGCGCGCACGGTGCGCGTCACGATGCCCATCGGAATCACCGAGGTGGTGATGGCCGGCAGGATCAGATAGCGGAAATGCTCCCAATCCCAGCTCCAGGCACCGGAGCCGCCCGGCCCGGCGCCGACCGCGGGCAGCCAGTTCAATTCCACCGAGAAGATGATCACCAGCACCATGCCGAGCCAGTAATGCGGCACGGAAACGCCGGCAATCGCAAAGCCGGTTGCGAGCTTGTCGACCCAGGTGTCGCGGAAATAGCCCGCGATCAGGCCGAACAAGAGCCCCAAGCTGAAGCCGATCGCGGCCGCCGCGATCGCGAGCGTCACCGTGTTGCCGACGGCGCGGATGACTTCCGCCAGCACCGGCCGGCCGGTCGCGATGGAATTACCGAGATCGCCGTTGACGGCGCGCCACAGCCAGAGGCCGAATTGCACCGGCAGCGGCCGGTCGAAGCCATAGGCCGCACGCAGTTGGTTCGCAAGTTCCTGCGATGCGTCCGCTGGCAACACGGCGACCAGGGGATCGCCCGGCGTGATGTGCACCAACAGGAAGCACACCAGCGCCACACAGATCACGATCGGAATGACGTAGACGATGCGTCGGGTGACGTAGAGAAGCAACGGATCACCTTATATTGTCGGGCACGAACTCTCCTCCGTCATTCCGGGGCGATGCGTCAGCATCGAACCCGGAATGACAAAGGGGCGCGTGGACGCTCGGGTCGAGCCCGGGCATGACGAGCGAAACAGCAGAAGCCCGCGCCTCACGGCGCGATGCTGACCGGCGAGAAGTCCACGAACCAGCTCTTCGGCTGCACGAAGCCTTTCACCTTCGGGCTCATGGCGCGGGGGGCCACGTCATGCGCGACATAGAGGAAGTCGGCATCATCGACGGAAGCCGCGTGCAATTCGGCCAGCGCCGCATCGCGCGCCGCGGGATCGAAGGTCTGGCGCGCCTTCTTGACCAGCGCATCGAATTTCGGGTCGTTGATGTAGCCCCAATTGTTCGATACGGGCGGCGCCATCGAGGATTGCAGGAAGCGGACCATCGCGAAAAACGGGTCCATCGCCGCATAGGTCACGTTGATGGCATTTGCGCCGTTCGCCGTCGGGTCCTTGGCGCCGCGCCGCCAATTGGTGAACAGCGTGTTCCACTCGATGACATCGATCTGCACGTCGAAATAGCATTCGGCGAGCGCCTGCTGCAGATATTCGTTCATCGGCAGCGGCAGCATCTGGCCGGAGCCGGATGCCGAGGTTTGCACCTTCACCGCAAGATGCTTGTTCGGACCATAGCCCGCCTCCTGCATCAGCTTCTGCGCGGCCGCCTTGTCATATTTGATCTGGAAGGTCGGGTTGCCGCGCCAGGGATGGCCGGGCTCGAAGGTGCCGGTCGCCGGCACCATCAGGCCGGCCAACAGACCATCCTTGAGGCCTTCGCGATCAACACAGAGATTGGCGGCCTTGCGGACGCGGATGTCGTTCCAGGGCGAGCCCGGAAGCCGCGAGAACTGCCAGGGCCAGACATGCGGCTCTTCATTGCTGTAGAGCTTGAAGCCGCGTTGCTTGATTTCGGGGAGCGCATCGGGCGCGGGCGCCTCGACCCAATCGACCTGCCCCGAGAGCAGCGCCGCGGTGCGCGCATTTGCCTCCGGCATGGGCAACAGCACCAGCTTGTCGACATGGGGAATGCGCGCCTTGTCCCAGTAATCGTCGTTCTTCACGAGCTCGAGCCGCTCGCGCGGCGTGAAGCCTGCCATCTTCCAGGGACCGGTGCCCGAGGCGTCGCGCGCGAAAGCGTCCCACGCTGCCTGCGATTTCGCCTTTGCATCGGCACCGGAGGCGGCATCATAGAACTTCTGCCACTTCGCGGGACTCGCCATGAAGAGGTTGGTGAGATTGATGGGCAGAAAGCTGTCGGGCTCCTTGGTGGTCAGCTCGACCGTGAGATCGTCAATCTTGCGCGCGGAAAGGAGCGTCGGCATGCGCGAGGCGGTGACGCCGACCTGGCTCGGGTCGAACTGCGGCGCATCCTGCTTCAAGACCTTATCGACGTTCCACACCACCGCATCGGCATTGAAGGGCGAGCCGTCGTGGAATTTCACCCCACGGCGCAGCTTGAAAATCCATTTGGTCTTGTCGCTATCGTCGACCTTCCACTCGGTCGCGAGGCCCGGAATGACGACGCTGGGCTTCTCCGCCGACGACAGATCCCACATGGTCAGCGCGTCATACATGGTAAGACCGGTGAAACGATTACCCTCGAATCCCTGGTCCGGCTGACCCAGGGTGCGCGGAATATCGGCAGCGGTCATACCGATGCGCAGCACCGTCGCCGCCGACGCCCTCCCTGCTCCGGTCGCCGTGGCCGCCACGGCCAGCATGACGACCGCAAGCGCGGCGGGGCTTTTTCCGCATTTTCTTAAGAGCATTGCCACTAATCCTCTTGCCTTGGATGATTAAAACTTATGCAGCCGTATGCAATGGCTGTGCCAATGCAGGCCATGCCCAGTCAAATTGCTTCTGACTTCACAACTCTTTGTGCGATCGCGCGACGCGTGAACATCGAGTGCCTATTCTGGCATCAAGCTTGCAGGATGCGAGCTCGCAAGAGGCGGGCGAAAACTCACGCGAGTTCGTCCTTCGTCCCAACGGAGCTTAGTCTATGCGTTGCCGATTTTCGATGCTTGTCGTCGCTCTCGCTCTGGCGCTGTCCGCGGTGTCCGCGCGCGCCGAGTCCGTGGTGCGCTACGGCATTTCAATGGCGGATATTCCGCTGACGACAGGCCAGCCTGACCGCGGCGCCGGCGCCTACCAGTTTACCGGCTATACGATCTACGATCCCTTGATCTCGTGGGACATGAGCGTTGCGGACCGGCCGGGCAAGCTGGTGCCGGGCCTCGCCACCGAATGGAAGGTCGACGACAACGACAAGACCAAGTGGATCTTCAAGCTGCGCCGGGGCGTCAAGTTTCACGACGGCAGTGATTTCAATGCCGATGCAGTGATCTGGAATCTCGACAAGGTGCTGAACGACAAGGCGCCGCAATTCGACAAGCGGCAGAGCGCGCAGGTGAAGACCCGCCTGCCTTCGGTCGCAAGCTACGCCAAGATCGACGACTATACGGTCGCGATCTCGACCAAGAACGTCGATTCCTTTTTTCCCTATCAGATGCTGTGGTTCTTGATCTCGAGTCCGTCGCAGTATGAGAAACTCGGCAGAGACTGGGACAAGTTTGCGAGCCAACCCTCCGGCACCGGCCCATTCAAGCTGACAAAACTCGTGCCGCGCGAGCTCGCCGAGCTCAGCAAAAACGAGGACTATTGGGACAAGAACCGGATTCCGAAGGCCGACAAGCTGGTGCTGATCCCGATGCCGGAAGCACTGACCCGCACCAACGCGCTGTTGGCCGGGCAGGTCGACATCATCGAAACGCCGGCGCCCGATGCGGTGCCGCAGTTGAAGGCGGCCGGCATGCGGATCGTCGACAACATCACCCCGCACGTCTGGAACTATCATTTGAGCGTGCTGCCCGGTTCGCCCTGGACCGATATTCGCCTGCGCAAGGCGCTCAATCTCGCGATCGATCGCGATGCCGTGGTCGGACTGATGAACGGTCTTGCCAAGCCGGCCAAAGGCCAGGTCGACCCGTCGAGTCCCTGGTTCGGCAAGCCGACCTTCGATATCAAATACGATATCGCCGCCGCGAAGAAGCTGGTGCAGGAGGCGGGATATTCCAGTGAGAAGCCGCTGAAGGCCACTTTCATCATCGCGCAGGGCGGCACCGGGCAGATGCTGTCGCTGCCGATGAACGAATTCCTGCAGCAGAGCTTCAAGGAAATCGGCATCGATATCGACTTCAAGGTGGTCGAGCTTGAGACCCTCTATACGCATTGGCGCAAGGGCGCGGCCGATGAGATGAATGCCGGCATCACCGCCAACAACATCGCTTACGTCACCTCCGATCCGCTCTATGCCATCGTGCGCTTCTTCGCCTCCGACCAGATCGCGCCCGTCGGCGTGAACTGGGGCGGCTACAAGAATCCGAAGGTGGATGCGCTGATCAACGAGGCCAAGCAGACCTTCGATACCGCCAAGCAGGACGACCTGATCGCGCAGGCGCATGCGCTCATCGTCGACGACGCCGCCTTGGTGTGGGTGGTGCACGACACCAACCCGCACGCGCTGTCGCCGAAGATCAAGACATTCGTGCAGGCGCAACACTGGTTCCAGGATCTCACCACGATCGGCGTCGAGTGAGTAACACCGTCGTTGCGAGGAGCGAATGGACGAAGCAATCCGGAGTCGTCGTTGCGGCACTGGATTGCTTCGCCGAGCCTGTCATCGGGCGCGCGTTCGCGTCGCCCGTTGGCTCGCAATGGCGGCGTTTCGCCCCCCGCCGCTCATCTAACAAAAGCCCTTGACCTAGAGTGCACTCTACTTCGTAAAAGCCTTGGCTGTTCTCATGCAAAGGAGCAGCCATGACACCAGCTCAAAACAAGGCCTTCGTCCAAAGCATCATGGAGGCGCGGGCGCGGCGCGACAATGCGCCGTTCCTTGCGGCGATGGCGGACGATTTCGTCTGGCGGATCATCGGCTCGACCGCCTGGTCGGGCGAATATGTCGGCAAGGCGGAAATCCGCGAGCGACTGCTGAAGCCGCTCTATGCCCAGTTCACGGCGCCATCCAGCATCACGGCGAGCCGCATCCTGGCCGACGGCGATCATGTCGTGGTGGAATGCCGCGGCGATGCTACGACGACCTCCGGCGAGCGCTATGCCAACACCTACTGTTTCGTCATGCGGATGACGGACGGGCGACTGCGCGAAATGACAGAATATATGGACACCGCGCTGGCCGAACGCGTGCTAAAACCGCCGCCGGCTCGCCCGTGATTTCAGGCGATGGTGCGGCGGAACCACCGGCCGCTCTCCGCTCGCCATCCATTCATCGTAGAACTCGATCTTGGCACCAATCAGCGCCAATGCCTGCGTCCAGCGCCGGATGATCTGCCTGACGCGAGCCTGATGCTCCCTCAGCAAGGCATGGCGCTGCGACAACGCGGCCGGGCCCTGTTGCGCCAGCGTGGTGTATTTTCGCATCTCACCGATCGACATGCCGGTCGAGCGCAGGCGTTCCATCAGGTCGAGCCAGCCGACGTGATAGTCGCTGTAGACGCGGCGTCCGCCGCCGTCGCGGCAAACGCCCGGTATCAGGCCCTGACGCTCGTACCAGCGGATCGTGTGGACACTGCGCCCGGTCCGGGCAGCCACTTCGCCGATGTGCAAATCCTGCGGCATGTTTTGTTCTCCGGCGCATCACGTGGTCGCTGCACGCCGACATGTCAACGTCGCGCGATCTCCACCGCGTTTCATGAGCCACTCTACTTCGTCAACAACGCATAGGCACCGTTCCAGTCCTCCGGCGGCGGATTTTTCTGATAGTTTCGGATGCGCCCCTCGTAGAGACTGAACAGCCGTTCGACATCGTGGCCCTCATCGCACTTGCGCCCGCGCTCGATTGCTTCCAGCGCGCCGTCCCAGTTGCGGCCGCGATAGGCGGCCAACATCTCGATGGTGAGATTCCGCAGCCGCTGGAAGCGTTCCGAATAGGCGACGTCCTCCCGCCCTGCGATGGCGTAGATCACCTCGGGCTCCTGCTTGCCTTTCACCATGATGAAGTCGAGCTCGAGGATCGCGAACTTGTCCTTCACCGCAAGCGCGGTTCTGGAGCCGACGATGATGGGAAAGCCATATTCCTTGGTCTGCCCTTCGAGCCGCGAGGCCAGATTGACGCTGTCGCCCAGCACCGAATAGTCGAAGCGCTGGTCGGAGCCCATATTGCCGACCACGCAGGTGCCGGTGTTGATGCCAACCCCGACATTGAGCGGAATGTACACGTGGCCGCCCTCCTTGGCCTCCTGATCGCGCAGCTTGTTGAGCTCGTCGATTCGCTCGAGCATGTCCACCGCGGCGCTGCAGGCATTGAGCTGGTGCTCGGCGTCATCGAGCGGCGCATTCCAAAACGCCATGATGGCATCGCCCATATATTTGTCGATGGTGCCCTTGCGCGCGAGGATGGCATTGGTCAACGGCGTGAGAAAGCGGTTCATCAACCGCGTCAGGCCCTGCGGATCGTTCTTGTAGCTTTCCGAAATGGTGGTGAAGCCACGCACGTCGGAAAACAGGATCGTCATCTCGCGCTCCTCGCCGCCGAGCACGAGCTTCTCCGGCGATTGCGCAAGCTGCTCGACCAGCGCCGGTGACAGATATTGGCCGAAGGCGGAGCGGATCTGCCGCCGCTGCGCCTGCTCGCGCACGAAGCTGGAAAAGATCAGGGTGAGATAGATCGCCGTGGTCGAGAGCAAGGGATAGGTGAAATCGAGCAGCAGGCGGTAGTGCTGGTACAAGAACCAGGACGTTCCGATCAGCGCGCTCGCAAACAGCGCCCCGACCAGGACCAGCGTGACCGGCCCAAGGCCGGGTGCAAACACGATCACCAGCAGACCGAGGATCAGGGCTGCGAAAAATTCAACCGCGATCGCATAGTTCGGCTGCGACACCGCAGCGCCGGTGAGAAGGCTTTCCAGCACCTGGGCGTGGACCTCGACGCCGGGCATGGCCGGAGACACCGGCGTCGTCTTGATGTCGTGCAGGCCAACCGCCGACGTGCCGATCAGCACCAGTTTTCCCTTGATCTTGTCGATCGGCACGCTCGCGTCGAGAACGTCGGCCGCGGGGACATAGATCGACGGATCCTGCCGCGCAAAATGTATCCAGACCTGGCCGTTCTTGTCGGTCGGGAACTCCAGCCCCCTGAGCCTGATGCTCTTGATGCCGGCCTTATCCGATTTGATCAGCACTGTGGGAGTGCCCGTGATCACGCGCAGGATCTCCAGGCTCAGCGCGGGCATCATGATGCCCTGCGCCCGCAACACCGTCGGCACGCGGCGGATGATGCCGTCGCGCTCGGGCACGATGGTGAAGACGCCGCGGCCGGCCGCCGCCTTTTCGAGCACGGGAATGTTGCGCAACAGACCGGGAAATTCGAACAGGAATGGATCGATGTCCTCGCCAACCGACGCGAACCCAGTCACCGGAAGGTCCTTGTCGAGCTGCGGCGTCACGCTCTCCAGGCCTGTCTCGCCCACCACGACGCGTGAACGGCGGATCGCGTCGGCGAGCACCTGGTCGTTGCTCGGCAGACTGCGCAGCCTGGCGCGCGTGACCTCGTCGAGGTAACGCATGGTTTCGGCCGCGACGTCGGGGTTCAGCCGGTCGGGTTCGGAGAAGACGGAGTCAAAGGCAATCGCGACCGCGCCGAGATTGGTCAGATTGATGATCAGGTCGGCAAGAACGGTCCGCGGCCAAGGCCATTGACCGAATTTTGCGAGGCTCTTCTCGTCAATGTCGACGATCGCGACGGGCCTTGCCGTCTTCACCCGTGGATCGATCACCTGGAACGTGTCGAAGGTGCGCGAGCGAAGCTCCTGAACCGGCGCCGGATCGACAACACGCAAGCCGGCAAACCCGATCAGCAGGACAAGGCAGATCAGCCGGGCATAGCCGAATTTGCGCGAGAACCACCGTCGCATGGCTTTAAGGCGCCTCATCGGTCTTTCAAACGTCCACTTCGACCGGCGGCATCGCCGGCAGCTTGATCCGCCGCGATGCTAGAGCATGATCCGGAAAAGTGTGAAGCGGTTTTCCGAAAGATCATGCTCTAAACTTACCGCATCATAAGCGGCTGTACCCCCTCGTCCTGAGGAGCTTGCGCGAGCCAAGCGTCTCGAAGGATGAGGCCGGTATCGGGGCCTCATGGCTCTCGGCGATGCGCAGCATCGTCCGGAGACGGCGCATTCCCGCCTCCTCACCATGAGATTTTACTGACGCAGTAAGACTAATGCGCAATGATGAAGTCGCTGGTGTGAAGGCTCGTGGCGACCACGTTCTTCAACAGCAAGCTGTCGTGAGGATCGATCGTCACGAGCGTGTCGTTCCCCTGCTGGGTGGCATTTGCCATCAGGTTCGAGACGGCGATGCTGTTACCAAACTGCCGCAGGTCGATCGTATCGAGATTGGGATCGAAGTCGGTGATGGTGTGCTGCACCGCATCCAGCCCGGAGGTCGGCTTGAACACGAACTGGTCGAGACCACCATTGCCGGTCACGCTGTCATTGCCGCCGGTTGCAAAAATGACATCGTTGCCGGCCGTGCCCTGCAGCGTGGCGCCGCTTCCGTTTTCACTGAAGACAAAGTGGACCGTTTCGCCGGCGCCGAAGCCGTCGGTCACGGTGAGATTGACCATATCGCTCGCCGGCGGATTTGCGCCGGGATGATAGGTGATCGCGCTCAACGCAGCATTGATCTGGGCGAGGCTGCCCGAGCCGGAATCCGGTGTGACGCTGCCTTCGGGAGCATCGCCGGTCGTGACCGCAAGGGTGAAGGTCCTGGACGCGGCCGACGGATCGGCGTCGTTGACTTGAATGCCTGAAATCGTGCTCGTGCCGTCTTCGTTCTGCGTGAGGGTGAACCTGTCGGTTTCGATCACGGGAACGCCTGTGACCGTAAGTCCCAACGCCTCACTCGTAATCTCCGGATTGCCGCTTGAGTTGTGCCCTTCGTCGTTGGCGGCCACGGTCAGCGTGTCGTGGCCGACGAAATCGTTGGCAGGCGTATAGATCACGCCCTTGGCCAAGGCCGCGTCGATATCGGCGACCGTGCCGGCAATGGCCACGGTGTCATGCGCCGCATCGAACGAGAGCGTCAGCCCTGTCGAATCCTTCAAGGCCAGCGCGCCGTGTCCGACCGACAACTGCACCTGGATCGGATCGCTCCCGGCGCCGGGGTCGGAGACGCTAATGGAGTTCAGCACGAGCGGCGCGTTCTCCTGCGTCACACTCGCGCTGCCGACCTCTATCGCGGGCGCGGGCGCCTGCAGGTCATCGGCATCGGAGGTGACGATGGCAGTCGCCGCGCTGACGGCGGAAGCGGGCGTTTCTATGAAGTCGAAGGTGGTCGCTTTCACGCGGATCGCGTATCCCTCATCGCTCTCCTGCACCAGGTACGTCGCACTGTCCGTTCCGATATCGGTCCAGGTGTAGCCGCCGTCATTCGAATGCTGCCACTGATAGTGAATGCTGGCATCGTCCTCATTGGTCGTGGTGTTGGCGGTGAGCGTCTGGCCTTCCTGTGCCTGACCGGTAATGGCCACATCCGTTCGAGCGAAGGCGAAAATATCCGCGCGCGTGTAAGTGACGTTGTCGAAGATGTGACCCGTCGTGCCGAAGGTCTGCGCGTAAGTCTGCGTTCCCTCGTTCAGCAGTTCGAACGAACCGGTGATATCGGACGTATTGACTGTGAGGTGCGCAAGGTCGACCTCGATCTGGGTGTTGCCGGCGAGCTGCTCGGCGGTGAGCGCCTGACTTGCAATTGTGGTGAACGTCGTGGTCGAGAAGTTCGCTTCAACGAGCTTGACCGTCACGCCACCGCGGCCGTCACCCGTGACATACAGGTCGACCATCTCGTCGTTCGGATGCGTGGCCGACGAATCGTTGAGATCGATACCGTATTGCTGGCCGCCGTATTGCGGAACCGTTAGATCAAATGTCGCGCTGACCGTGAAGGTGGCGTTCTCCTTGAGGCCTCCGCTGGAGACGTTCTCATCTTCGTTGTTGGTGCCCAGTCGCGCGATCACCTGCGCCCCATCGACGGTCGGAAGGACGACGGCCCCGGTGGACGACATGACGGACTGGCCGTCCCCCTCCGTCCAAATGCTGCCCTTGGTCAGGAAGGACACGGGGCTGCTGCCGAAGGTGCCGGCCGTCGGCGGCGCTTGCGCGAAGCTGTCGTCGAAAACCTGATTTCCGTTCTTGACGATCTTGAGCTCGTCGACCGCAAAGCTGAACGGCGCGATCAAGGTCGGCGCGATATCTGCCACGGCGCCGAGCGTGTTGACGGTCTGCTCGGTTTCTCCGGTCGAAGCGTCGACATAGGTCGTGACCAGCCGCAGATACTTCTCT
The DNA here is from genome assembly GCF_000472385.1 of Bradyrhizobium sp. ARR65. Classification (GTDB taxonomy): domain Bacteria; phylum Pseudomonadota; class Alphaproteobacteria; order Rhizobiales; family Xanthobacteraceae; genus Bradyrhizobium. The sequence continues at coordinate 13,345 of NZ_AWZU01000063.1, read as the reverse complement.
TCGTCGTTCTCGGTCGGCACGTAATAGGAATGGGTGTCGACCTCTGTCCAGTACGTCGTTCCGTCATACGAGATCTGCCAGGAATAGGTCAGTCCCGACGTCACCGGGCCACCGTCATCGGTCACACCGATGACGTCGATCTCCGCACCTTGTGCGGCGCTGCTGGCGCTGAGCGTGGTGACGAGATCATCGCCTGGAGCTTCTGTGACCATCGTGTGGCCCGATGCATCGGCGCCAAGCACCCAGTGCACGCCGCTATAGTCGCCCGCGAGGTGGATATTGGCGACGTCGATGTCGCCGGCAAAGACCGAGAGGATGCCGTTGGCGTAGCTGACGGTCAGATCCGATGTGTAGCTGATGTCGGCAAGGTCGAGCGTGTCGTCATCGTCGAGCCCGGCGATAGTCCCGCCGAAGCTCGTGGAATGATCCAGGATCAGGGTGCCGGTCGCGCCCGTCTCGAAAGTGACGGTGGTCTGCGCATAGGCGCTCAAATTGCACGCGCTCAGTTCCAGCGTCGAGCCTCCGGCGATCTCGACATCACCCGAAAGTGCGCCCTTGAGATCGAGCGCACCGCCGGTCACCTCGATATGGCCGCCATCTTCGGTGATGTCTGCGCTGATGGTGTTGTTGCCGGCGACATTATAGAGCGTGCCGCTGATGCTGAGCGTGCCGCCCCAGATACTGGAATTGTCGAGCTCAACGTACGAGCCGCTCCCGATCGTGAGGGAGGCGCCCGTGACCGTGGTGTCGTCTAGCGTCAGCGTGACATCGGAATCGACGTTGATATATCCACCATTGAGCGCGGCGTTGTCGATCGCACTTGCGGAGACGACATGAATGGTCCCGTCGTCGGCGATCGTGCCGCCCTTGATCGTGGTGCGATCCAGCGTAAGCACGGAATGAGTGTCGACCTGGACAACGTAGCCATTGTTGACGGTCATGCCCGACAGTGTCGCGCCGGCGCAGGTGGAAATCTCCAGCGTACCCGCGTCCCCGATCGTCAGCGTCCCGCCCTTGATCGTCGTGCCGTCGCCGAGAATCAGACTGGCCGGTGGCGAGGATTCGCAATCCACCTGGATCGTGCCGCCGGTGTTGTCGACGCTGACGCCGTCGAACGTGGCGCCGGTCGATGTCTCGACATGCAGGCTGCCCGAATTGGTCAGGGTCCCGCCGGTCACAACAGTGCCGAGCTCGAGCGTCACAATGCCCGTGATGTTGATCGTGCCGGACGTATTGGTGACGGTTTCACCGTCCAGCGAGTTGCCGGCGCCGGAAATGTTGATCTGCCCCGAATTGTCGAGCGCGCCGTACGTCAGGGCCGCCGAGCCCGTCAGGTCGATCGTGCCGCCAGCCTGATTGGTGACCGTCCCCCCAATGACGGTCGCATCGTTCAGCGTCAAAGACGCGGCGGCGCCGACCGTTATGGTGCCGCCAGCGCTTGGCGTCTCTTCCTCGCCGACAAGGATCGCGCCACCGATATAATTGGCGATCGTGGTGCCCTGATCGAGCAGCAGGGCGGCGCCGGCCATCAGCTCCAGCGTGTTGCTCGCAGTGACGTCCTCGTCATGCAGCGCGTTGCCGATGCCGGTGACCTTGATCCGACCGGTATTGTCGAGCGTGCCGTCTTGCAGCACGCCCGAACCTTGTAATTCCAGGGTGCCCTTGACCGAGACAGTCCCACCGTCGATGACCGCAGTTTCCAGGGCGAGCGTTGCGCCGGCATCGACCGTGAGCTCGCCGGAATTGGCAACATCGGCCGCCACGCTCAGCGTGCCGCCCGCGACCTCGATGGTGCCGCCTTCGCTGTTGGTGATGTGGCTTGTGTCCGAGAAGTCACCGCCATGCCGAAGCGTCAGTGAGCCGGAGTTGACCAGCACGCTTTGGTCGAGGAACTCCGCTTTGCTGGCGAAGCTGATCGTTCCGGAATTAACGAGGCTGCTCTCGTCCAGGAAATCCGCCTCGCCGCCGACGGTGACCGTGCCGTGATTGTTGATCTTCGCGTCGGCCTTGACACTGAGCCCACCCGCACCGATGGCGAGCTCGCCGGTGCTCAGGATGTCGAGCTCCGGCTTCCCATCGGAGAAGTCGTTCATCGTCAGCGAGTGGGCGACCGCGGCGTTTGCGCCGTTTGCATCGACCACGACCGGATAGGACGGCGTCAGCCCGCGGAGCTGATCGGTGATGATGATGACATCGTCATTGGCGGCTGGAGCAGTCCCGGTTTCCCAATTCCGCCCGGTGTTCCAGGAATTGTCAGGCGAACCGTCGCCGCTCGTGTGGATCCAGACCACCGCCGCATTGTCGGTGCCCGTGATGGTAATGGTGATGTCCTGGGTGGAGGTGGCGCCCTGGGAATCCGTGACCGTCACCGCATAGGTGAGCGTAAGGACTTCATCCTTGGGGATGAAATCCGCGATATAGACCGGAAGCGCCGCAAACTGCCAGTCGATGATCCCCGCCCCGGCGCCGGTGCTGTCGGTCGCGATCGAAGCGGTCAGCGCCTTGTTCAAAATATCAAGCGGTCCTGGCGGAAGATCCTGATTGAGCAGGGCGACGGAAACCGTGTGCGTGTCGGTGAGATCGACATCGGTAAAGGCCAGCGTGCCCTTGGCCGGATCGTTCAGCGTGCCGCCGGGCACATTGGTGCCGCCGGAGAGCGCAATCTTCTCTGCACCGGTGGTAATGACGGGCGCGTCATTCGTGCCGGTGACCCTGATGGCGATCGGGACGGTCGTATATTCGTTGTTCGGCGCGTAGTTGTTGTCGACCCGCACCCGATAGGTCAGCGTCAGCGTCTCGCCGGCGGCCAGGAAATCGAACGCCTTGTCGGCAATGCTGTAGCTGAAAGTGGCCCCACCCGTATTTTGGTTGCCCGGATCAGGGACGACGGTGAGCTTGAGCTCCGTCGCCAGGACATCGGCAAGCTGCTGCGCGTTGAGCGACGCCGTCACGTCCTGGTGCTGGGCGTTTTGATAGCTGAAGGAGCTGAAGGTGATCTTCACCGTCGGCTGGTCACCGACATTGATGTCCGCAAAGTTCACTCTGCCCGAGATCGTGTCGGAGTCCGTCGCATCGCCGGTCTGTCCGACGCGTTCGGCCAGCGCGAAGCTCGTGGTGGGCTGGCCATGGGCGTCGAGGATCGCGACGTTGGGAGGCCCGGGAATATGAAAAATCGAGCTGTTTGACACGTTCGAATTCTGGGCGGACGAGTTGCCGTCGCTGCCGACGGTCTGGAAGACCGGCGTCGCGGTCGCGCCACTCGCCAATTTGATGATCGGCCCGACGAGCAGCAGCGGATTGAGCGTGTCCGTCTGCGCTGTGGTCGTCTTCGGATTGGTGTCGTTGGCGCTGAACTTCAGCGAGAACACGTCCGTGATGAGCTTTTGAATTTCCTCCGACAGCGGCGCGGAGGTCTGGCTGACAACACCGTTGGAGATGTTGATCTGCTGGCCGGCCTGGTTGACGACCGCGATCGGCTGCAGCGTGGTCTTGTCGAACAGGATGTAGGATCCGGTGTGCCCGTCCGGCTCGATCAGCACCTGGAATTTGGCGTCTGGAGCCGTAGCCTGGCCCGGCACGGCGAAGTCGATCTCGACCAGCACCGCAGTGCCGCGGATGCCCATGGTCGCAACGGGCGTATCGACTTTCATGTCGCCGTGCTTGGCGGTCTCGCCCGCGACGAAGGTGATGGTGCCGGCGACGAGGCTCAAGAGCGACGAATTGCTCGAGCCGTTGGGATCATAGACCATCTCGTTGAGCACCATCCTCGCGTTCGAGGACAGGCCGAACACGGTGCCGTCGATGAAGGTGAGGCCGAGCGTGGAATCCGCGCCCGACTGGACGACGTCGCCTTTCTCGACGTTGTCCCCCATGTTCAGGATGATGGAGACGCCGTTGCGGATCGCGGTCGCGCTGCCCACGAGCTTGGTGACATGCCCGATGACCTGACCGCTCGAGGCGGGCGCGCCGGCCTGGCTGAGTTCGACCGCGCCGGTCAGCGCATTGACGATGTCGCCGGTGAGATGGGCGCCATCGGGCGAAGCCAGCGGCGCGCGCTTCTCACCCTTGAAGTAATCATGCAGGACGAACGCGTGGTCGTCCTTGGATAGGATCAGGTCGAGCCCGGAGCGCTTGAAATCCGCATTGAATAAGAGGTGCGCGTCGGGAACGACAATGGCGTCCGGTGGCGCATGGCCCTGAACCTTGTCGACGTGAACATAAGAATGAGATGCCGTGCCCTGGCCGTCGGGGGCAATCGTGGCATTAAATTTACCAATGTAATTCAATGGGCCACCGCAATACGGTTAATATCTACATAAAAATCAATGTTGAAAGCTTGCCATATCACTGGCGGGCGGATTGCGGAACCATCTTAAGCGCGTGGGAGTGACAGCAGGAGCGCAAGTAAATCTCGATCTATTCGAACATGGATCGCATACAATGAAGTAATATTTGCCCGCTTTATGGGCATATTTGGTAAATTCACGGACGTAACGAGCCATGTAACGTAGATCAAAGTATAGATTTCATACCAATACTTTGGATTGCTTCAGCCCACACCCCGTCGCGGGATAGTGCGTGATTTTCCCAGCTAAAGCTGTGATCTGGATGACAAATCCGCGGGCATCCCACGCATTAGCCATATCCAGCGGAAATCGGCGGCCCCACAACTGACGCGTGCAGTTTGCGTCGCTTCACGGAGGGCCGACGCCTTGCGATCAATAAAAGTGTCGGCAAAGCCGCAAACCGGCTTTTAGCCTGATTCGAGCTTTCCGACCGCAAGGCCGCCGCGCTTAAGCAGAACAAAAGCGCCCTCCCCCATCATCGTCCACGAAACGATCCGGTCACGCGCGAGTGCAGCAAGCCTCAACGATGGCCGGACAGGGGCGTCAGATGGGGCTTCTCAGTCGTCAGCGCATCGCGCTTGCGGCCGTGCTAGCGTGCGGCTTGGCGTATTTTGCACCGGCAACCGCGCTTGAGGCGGCTTCGCCCGATTCGACTCATGCAACCGAGCTGCCTGTCCCGAGCACCGAACCGTTCGGGCTGTCCACCTCGCCCCTAACTGCCGGCGCGCTGCAAGACAAATGGAGCGCGCTTGCACGCAAGCTTGACGACGAGCGGGTGCAGCTCGCGCTTTGCGATGGCGACCGCGAGCGCTGCGCCTCGGATGCGGCGCTGCGGTTTCTCGCCATCGTCGATCTGGGCCGCTCGCGCGAGGGCCGCGCCCGTTTCGGCGAAATCAATCGCGCAATTAACCTTGCGATCCACCCGATGAGCGATCTCGCGCAATACGGCGAAGTGGACGTCTGGAGCTCGCCGCTTGCGACCTTCGACCGCGGCGCCGGCGACTGCGAAGACTATGCAATCGCCAAATTCGTCGCGCTACGCCAGGCAGGCGTGTCGGCCAAGGATTTGCGCATCATCATCATGCGCGACGTCTTTCATGGCGGAGATCATGCCGTGGCTGCGGCAAGGTTGGACGGACACTGGCTGATGCTGGACAACCAGCGCATGGCGATGGTCGAAGACTCTTATGTGCGCAACTACCGGCCGCTATTCGTCATGGACGAGCAGCACCTGAAGAAATACGCGGATCCGGAGCTGCTCGCTGCGGGACCGGATCGCGATGCCGCGCCGTCAATTGCAGCTCAGCCCGGCCTGATCGCCGCCTCGAACTAGAGCAGTCGCCGGGCTGAGCGAATCGAGGGCGCGCGCCGCCCAACTTCCGCGCGTCATTGCGAGCGCAAGCGATGCAATCCAGACTTTCTCCGCGGATGCAGTCGGGATTGCTTCCGCCTACGCGCAAAGGCGCTTCGGCGGGACTCCAAGCCTCGCCAAAGCTCGCACAGCGAGCGACGGCGGATCGCCGCTTCGCCGCTCGCAATGACGGGTATTCGTCGCATCCGATTCACTGTGCCGAAATATCTTTTGGCGATGTTCGAACGTCGAGGCGCAAGAACCATCCAGTGACGATTTCATGAAAGCGGATCTGCCGGCCCTGCAGGTGCAAGGCTTAACAAAGCGTTTTGACCGGCTAGCAGTCGACGCACTCGACCTTACAGTGCGCGCCGGCGAATTCTATGCGCTGGTTGGCCCGAACGGCGCGGGCAAGACCACCACCTTGCGTATGGTCGCAGGCCTGCTGCGGCCCGATGCCGGCTCCGTTTCGATCTTCGGGGTCGACGCGCTGCGCGATCCCATCGCAGCCAAGCAGATGGTGGCGTGGGTCTCCGACGAGCCGATGATCTATGACAAGCTGACGCCGCTCGAATATCTCGAATTCGTCGCCGGCCTCTGGGGTGTCGATCCCTCCGTCTCGACGCCTGCCGCGCGCGACCTTCTGATCTCGCTCGGGCTCGAGCCGCATATCAGCGAGCGCTGCGAGGGCTTCTCCAAAGGCATGCGCCAGAAGGTGGCGCTCGCCGGCGCGCTGGTGCACGATCCCCGGCTGATCATCCTGGACGAGCCGCTCACCGGCCTCGACGCGGTTTCCGCCCGCCACGTCAAAGGCTTGTTGGGCGAAAGGGTACGTGCCGGCTGCACCGTGATCATGACCACGCACATTCTCGAGGTGGCCGAGCGGATGGCCGACCGCATCGGCGTCATCGCGGCCGGCCGGCTGGTCGCGGAGGGCACGCTGACCGAGCTGCGCGAACAGAACGGCCATGCCAATACCAGCCTTGAGGATCTCTTCATCGCGCTGGTCGATGTGAAGGCCGAGGCGGCATGAACACGGTGACGACGCTCACCTGGTTTGCCCGCCACGAACTCAGGCTCGCATGGCGCGAATGGCTCGCCATGATCACCGGTGGGCGGCGCGGGCGGAGGCGCGCGGCGGTCATCGGCCTGATCGTTTTCGCCGCCATCATGCATCTTCCGGCCTATGCCGTGATCGGCCGCTTTGCCGACTTGCAGGAGCCGCTCGACAAGACATCCCTGATCGTCATCACGTCGACGATCTTCCTGGCCTGGGCCCTCATGCTGTCGCAGGCGATCGAGTCGGTCACGCGCGTGTTCTATGCCCGCGCCGATCTCGATCTGATCATGTCGTCGCCGGCAAGGCTCACCAATCTCTTCTCGGTGCGCATTGCCGCGATCGCTTTGATGGTTACCGGCATGGCGCTGTTGTTCTCGACGCCCTTTGTCGACGTTCTGATTCTGTGCGGCGGCATCCGCTGGCTGGCTGCCTTCGGCGTCGTCGCGGCTGTCGGGCTCTCGGCGACTGCGCTGGCGATCGCGGTCACGATCCTGCTGTTTCGCCTGATCGGTCCAGGAAAGACCCGGCTGATCGCCCAGATTCTCGCCGCCTTCATCGGTGCAGGCTTCGTCATCGTGCTGCAGATCGCCGCGATCGTTTCCTACGGCACGCTGTCGCGCTTTGCCGTTCTCACCTCAGATGCCGCGGCTGCATTCGCGCCGGATGCCGATAGCCTTGTTTGGTGGCCGGCGCGCGCGGCACTCGGCGACGCGGGGGCGCTCATGCGTCTGCTCTCGGCCAGCCTGCTCCTGCTTGGCGGCGTGATGGCAATCTTTTCGCCGCGCTTTGCCGATACCGCGACCGCCGCTTCCACACAGGCGATCTCCAGTCGCCGGGGACGGCAAGCCGCTGCGTTCCGCGGCGGCTCGCGGCAGCAGGCGCTGCGCCGCAAGGAGTTCCTGTTGCTCGGGCGCGATCCATGGCTGGTCTCGCAGACCTTGATGCAGTTGCTCTACCTCGTGCCGCCCGCGCTGTTGCTGTGGCGAAGCTTCTCCGACAATTCAGGCGCGATCCTGCTGATCACGCCGGTCCTTGTGATGGCGGCCGGGCAGCTCGCGGGCGGGCTGGCCTGGCTGACCATATCAGGCGAGGACGCCGCCGACCTGGTCGCGACCGCACCATTATCACCGTCGGCGGTCCTGCGCGCCAAGATCGAGGTTGTCCTGATTGCGATCAGCGCGATTTTCGCGCCATTGACCGCAGCGCTCGCCTTTGCCGCGCCGCTGCAGGCGCTGGTCACGGCCGGCGCCGTCATCGTCAGCGCCGCCTCGGCAACCGCGATTCAGCTCTGGTTTCGCGTGCATGCGAGACGCAGCCAGTTCCGCCGCCGCCAGACCTCATCACGGCTCGCAACCTTTGCCGAAGCCTTCTCCTCAATTGGCTGGGCCGCGACATCGGCGCTGGCGCTGGCGATTCCCATCGGGGCCGCGCTGACCGGCCTCATGACCGCAGGCATTATCGCGGCAGCCTGGAAGCTCAGCCCGCGACGGGAGTGATTGTCAGCCAATCAACTCCAGCACCGCGGCTGCAAAGGCTTCCGGCTCTTCCTGCGGCAGATTATGCCCGGCGCGGTGAATGACGCGATGACGGCGCGATCCCACGAATCTCGCCGCCTGCGCGGCGCCATCCGTTGCCGGAGCGACCCCGTCGGCATCACCGTCAAGAGTGATCGCCGGCACCGTGATCGGCGGCAGCGCCGCCAGCCGGCGCTGAATGTCGGCATAGCGCGGATCGCCGGCCGCAAGCCCGTAGCGATGCCGGTAGCTGTGGATCGCGATGTCGACGAAGTCGGGATTGTCGAATGCCGCCGCCGTGCGCGCGAACGCCGCATCATCGAACTGCCAGTTCGGCGACCATTGTCGCCAGAGAATTTTTGCGATCTCCCGACGGTTGGCGGCGAGCCCGGCGCGGCCGCGCTCGATCTGGAAATAGTATTGATACCAATATGCGACTTCGCGTTCGACCTGCGCGGGCAGCATGGCATTGGCGATGTCCTGGATCAAATAGCCGTTCACCGAAACCAGGCCGATGCAGCGCTCGGGCCACAGTGCGGCGCCAACGCAGGCGGCGCGCCCGCCCCAATCATAGCCGGCAAACACCGCGCGCTCGATCGACAGCGCGTCGATCAACGCGATCAAATCCGCGCCGATGGCGGCCTGCTCGCCGGAGCGCGGCGTCGAGGGGTCGAGAAAACGGGTCGGGCCGTAGCCGCGCAAATAGGGAACGATGACCCGGCAGCCTTTTTCCGCAAGCATCGGCGCGACATCGACATAGGAATGGATGTCATAGGGAAAGCCGTGCAGCAGCACGGCGGCCGGGCCGTCCGCCGGCCCTGCCTCGTAATAGGCGACATCGAGCAGGCCGGCGTCGATATGGCGCAGCGGCTCCAGCCGCTCGGACGAAGATGCGCGAACCGCCATCATTGCAACTCCCCATCGGCCGCCATCATGGCGGCGCTGACGTTCTGTTGATCGGCGAGATCATAGTTCGGTCCGCCGTTCGGCGATACAGTTTGGGCGTCGACAATCGCCGGGCCTTGCCGTGTTCCGCTGTCTTTCCGCCATTTTCGTCCTGCTGGGCTTTTTCATGGCGCCGGCCGGAGCCCAGGATGCTCAGCGCAGCGAATGCATGGCGATCTCGCAAGCCCCGCGCGCGACGCCGGTCAGCCTGCGCCAGGCTGCCGCCGACACGGACGAGGTCGCAATCACCTATGGCGGCCATTCGACCTACTTCATCGACACGCCCGGCGGCGTGCGGATCGCGACCGACTATAGCGGCGCCTACCAGATCGGCCGGCTGCCTGATGTGGTCACCATGAACCGCGCGCATTCCACGCATTACACCCTGTTCCCGGATCCGCGCATTCCCCATGTGCTGCATGGCTGGCGCGATGACGGACAGCCCGCGCACATTTCCGAGCGGATCGGCGACGTCTTCATCCGCAATGTGACGACGGACATTCGCCGCTACTATGGCGACTATTCGGGCACCGACATGATCAAAGACGGCAACTCGATCTTCATCTTCGAGGTCGCCGGGCTCTGCATCGGTCATCTCGGTCACCTGCATGTCAAGCTCGACGACAGCCATTTCGCGGCGATCGGCCGGCTCGATATCGTGATGGTGCCGATCGACGGCACCTACACCATGTCGCTCGACGGGATTTCGGACATCACACGACGTCTGCACGCCTCCGTCGTGCTGCCGATGCACCGCTTCGCCACTCCGCTGGAAGAATTCATGCAGCGGATCGGCAAGGATTTCTCTATCGATGTCCGTAGCGAGCGGACCCTGAAGATTTCCCGCGAGACGCTGCCGGCGACGCCCACAGTGATCATTCTGGAAGGCGTGTAGGCCGACCGCAATTTTCTCCAAGTCTCACCGGTGATGCCGTGCTGATCTCCGCAAAAATGGAGATCCCGCATGGACGCCTCACAGATCGATTTCGCCGCGGTGCTGCACGCGCAAGGACCCGATCCCGAACGCGCCGAGACGCTGCAACTCTATGGACGCTTCGTCGGAAGCTGGGATGCTGAGATCACGGCGCACGGCGCCGACGGCATCAGCCATCAGGCGCGCGGCGAAATCCATTTCGGATGGGTGCTGCAAGGCCGCGCGATCCAGGATGTCTGGATGATCCCGCGCCTCTCCGAGCGGAGCACCGCACCCGTCTTTCCGATTGCCGGCAACTGGTACGGCACGACGATCCGGGTTTATGACCCGACAATCGATGCCTGGCGTATCTACTGGATCGATCCCGCGACCAACGCCTTCCGCCAGCAGATCGGACGGGCGCAGGGGCCGGACATCGTCCAGGAAGGCACGACCGAGAGCGGCGTGCACACGCGCTGGAGTTTCACCGAGATCACGACGAACTCGTTTCACTGGCTCGGCGAGGCCAAGCCCGCGGGCAGCCCGGACTGGCGGCTCGTGGTGGAGGTTCGCGCGCAGCGCCGGTGATTCTGCCTGGCGAACCTGGGCCCAGAGCAGTCGCCGCGCTGAGCGAATCGAGAGGAAGCGCGCCAACCTCCGGCGTCATCGCGAGCGCAAGCGAAGCAATCCAGACTTTCTCCGCGGATGCAATCTGGATTGCTTCCGCCTTCGCGCAGAGGCGCTTTGGCGGGACTCCAAGCCTCGCCATAGCTCGCCGAGCGAGCGGCGGCGGGTCATCGCTTGCGCCCCTCGCAATGACGGGCTTGGCCGAAGACGCTCGTCCGCCTCGGCAGCCTGATCGGCGGACGCGCTAGCCTGCCCCCATCAGGCTCGCGGCCTGGCGGGTGCCGATCGGGAAGAAGATCCGCTTCAGCTTGTTGATCGCACGCCCCGCAAGTCCGAGCACGAAGGGCTGCGTCTTGCGGCAGAAGGCGAGCTTCTTCACATGACCTTCGACATGCCACTTGGCATGCGCGCCGTCGCGGAAGAAGATAACGTCGCCGGGACCGTAACGTGTCGGGCGCATGGTATCGCTCTCGAGCACGATCGATCCTTCCAGGATCAGGATCGTCTCATCGAAAGTGTAGTACCAGTTGAACTTGCCTTCGGTGCAGTGCCAAACGATTGTGGAGGCGAGCCCGTCGGCGCTGCGCGACAGCTCGCAGCCCGTCGCCTCCGGCTTGCCTTCGAGAATCCACGACGGCTCGATCGGACGCGGCGTCATTTCCACGTCGGTCTTGCCAATTTCGATCATCTTGCGCGACATCGATCCCCCCTGAATGGAAAGCAAAAGCGGCAAGCCCTGAGCGAGCAGCCGCCGTTGCACCCAACCTAGCCGCGTGCTTTTAAGCCTTCCTTTCGAAAGTCCTTACAATTGATCGAAAAGGCGGAGATTGCGGGGGCGGTCCGTTAAACACTCCGTTCATGGTGAACGCAGCCGCAGTCCGTCTCATATTCTTTGCAATCTCGAGATTCCGGGTTCGATGCTTCGCATCGCCCCGGAATGACGTTCGGTCACTTCGCCCATTCGCCCTTGCGGAACACGGGAACGCGGCGGCCATCGGCGTGGACGCCGTCGATATCGGTCTGGTCGGAGCCGATCATCCAATCGATGTGGATGAGGCTCTGGTTGCCGCCTTGGGCCGCAATCTGCTGCGGGCTCAGCTTGTCGCCGCCCACGAAGCACTTGGAATAGCACTGGCCGAGCGCGATGTGCGAGGCGGCGTTCTCGTCGAACAGGGTGTTGAAGAACAAGAGTCCGCTCTTCGAGATCGGCGAGGAATGCGGCACCAATGCCACTTCGCCGAGCCGGCGGGCGCCCTCATCGGTGTCGAGCACCTTGGTCAGGACCTCCTCGCCGCGGCTCGCGCGTGCCTCGACGATGCGTCCCTCCTCAAACTTCACGGCGATGTTGTCGATCAGCGTGCCCTGATAGGAGAGCGGCTTTGACGACACCACGTGGCCCGAGACGCGCCGGCAATGCGGCGTCGTGAAGACCTCTTCGGTCGGGATATTGGCGTTGCAGATAATGCCGTTCTTGGCGAGCGAGGCGCCGCCTTCCCACTCATGGCCATCGGCGAGCCCGATCGTGAGGTCGGTGCCGGGGCCGGTATAATGCAAGGCATGGAAACGCTGGCCGTTCAGCCATTCGGTGCGATCGCGCAACGTGGCATTGTGCCGGTCCCATTCGGCAAGCGCATCCTCGCGATCGACGCGTGAGGCAGAAAAGATCGCCTCGGCAAGCTTTGCTACCGCAACCGCTTCCGGCTCCTCCGGAAATACCTGCTCGGCCCAGGATGGACTCGGATAGGCGATGATGTTCCAATTGGTGTCGAAATTGACGATTTTCTCCAACGCCGGCTGATAGGCCATCGAATTGGCCTTGCTGGCGCGCGCCACCTTCACCGGATCCTCGCCCGACAGCAGCATGGGATTGTCGCCGACGACGGCAAGCCGCGCGGTATTTTGCGAGAACGCCTTGCCCATGCCCTCATAGAGCCAGGCAGCGGCGTGATCAAAACCGGCATCACGGCCGAAGCGGTAGCGCGCCAGCGTCACGGTCTCGTCGGACAGGATCGGCGTGACGATCCCGGCCCCTGCCTTGTAGGCATATTCGGCGATCTTGCGTACCAAAGGCAGCGCAACCGCGGGCGCGGTCACCAGCAGATCCTGGCCCTCGCGCAATCGCAAGCCCACCTTGATCGCCACTTCGGCGAGGCGGTCAAGTTTCACTGGATCGACGGGGATGGAAGGGTTGCGCTCAAGTGCGGTCATGTACGGTAGGCCTGTTGTGGAGGATAGGTCAGCATATAGTGCGTTTGGTGCGCGATGGAAGCGGAACCGGGGGCGTTCGCCGCTCGAAGCGTTATCGTCTTGGATGAAGCGTGTTCCTCACCATCACCGTCACCCCGCGNAAACGGCGTTCGCCGTTTGNGCGGGGATGACGGGTTAACATGGGCGCTCGCTTCAATTCGATCACGCTCTAGCCACCCGGCTCCGAGAACCAAAGCCTGAACTTCAGACCCGGCGCATTGTCCAGCATTTCGATCTGCGCCCCGTGCAGACGCGCCACCGCGGCGACCAGGCTGAGCCCGAGACCGTTGCCCGGCGTGTAGCGGCTTTGCTCGAGACGGTAGAAGCGCTTGAATACGTGGT
>NZ_AWZU01000062.1 GCF_000472385.1 Bradyrhizobium sp. ARR65 | reverse complement strand
ACCGGCAAGATCTTACGTATCCTCACCAACGATCTCGACGCCCCGGCGGACGAGATCGCGGAGCTCTATAGACGCCGCTGGCAGATCGAGCTGTTCTTCCGCTGGATAAAGCACACCCTCAAAATCCGCCACTTCTTTGGCACTTCCGAGAACGCCGTGCGCATTCAGATCGCCGTCGCACTCATCGCCTTTCTNCTCCTGCGCNTGGCCCATGCCACCCAGAACGGCGTCACAAGTCTTTTGACCTTCACTCGTCTGATCGTTCAAAACCTCATGCACCGGCGGCGGATCGACCATCTGCTCGATCCACCCCCGCCAATCCTTAGAGATCACCGACAGATGAGCCTCGACCTATGCCAAACCTAAACCGGACAGCCGTGGGCTTGACCCGGTGATGACGTCCCACCTCGCTTGCAGCGCTGGGCCAAAAACGTGGATGGCCGGGACAAGCCGGGCCATGACGAGCTGACAGCGAGGGCAAACTCCCTCAGCCCAGATTCAGCTCCTTGAAGAAGTCGTTGCCCTTGTCGTCGATGATGATGAAGGCCGGGAAATCCACGACTTCGATGCGCCAGATTGCCTCCATCCCAAGTTCGGGATATTCCACCACCTCGACTTTCTTGATGCAATGTTCGGCGAGGTTCGCCGCCGCGCCGCCGATCGAGCCCAGATAGAAGCCGCCATGCTTCTTGCAGGCCTCGCGCACCGCGACCGCACGGTTGCCCTTCGCCACCATCACCATCGAGCCGCCGGCGGCCTGGAACTGATCGACAAAGGAATCCATCCGTCCCGCCGTGGTTGGGCCGAAGGCGCCGGACGCATAGCCTTCGGGCGTCTTGGCCGGACCCGCGTAGTAGATCGGGTGGTTCTTGAAATAATCCGGCAGCGGCTCGCCGCGATCGAGCCGCTCGCGCAGCTTGGCATGCGCGGCGTCGCGCGCCACGATCATGGTGCCGGTCAACGACAGCCGCGTCTTGACGGGATATTTCGAGAGCGTCGCCAGGATCTCCTTCATCGGCCGGGCTAGATCGATCTTGACCACCTCGCCGCCAAGCGCCTGCTCCACCTCGGGGAGATATTGCGCGGGGTTGTGCTCGAGCTCTTCGAGATAGACACCGTCCCTGGTGATCTTGCCAAGCACCTGGCGGTCGGCCGAACAGGAGACGCCAAGCCCGATCGGCAACGAGGCGCCATGGCGCGGCATGCGGATGACGCGCACATCGTGGCAGAAATACTTGCCGCCGAACTGTGCACCGACGCCGAGCGACTGCGTCATCTTGTGGATTTCCTGCTCCATCTCCAGGTCGCGGAAGGCATTGCCGTCGGCCGAGCCATGGGTCGGCAACGCATCGAGATAGCGCGCGGAAGCCAGCTTCACCGTCTTCATGCAGAGCTCGGCCGAGGTGCCGCCGATCACGATCGCGAGGTGATAAGGCGGGCAAGCCGCAGTGCCGAGCGTCAGGATCTTTTCCTTGAGGAACGCCAGCAGCCGATCCTTGGTCAGCACCGAGGGCGTCGCCTGAAACAGGAAGCTCTTGTTGGCGGAGCCGCCGCCCTTCGCCATGAACATGAATTTGTAGGCGTCATCACCCTCGGCGTAGATCTCGCACTGCGCCGGCATGTTGTTGGCGGTGTTCTTCTCTTCATACATCGAGAGCGGCGCGACCTGCGAGTAGCGCAGGTTGCGCCTGAGGTAGGCGTCACGCGCCCCTTCCGACAGCGCCGCCTCGTCCTCGCCGTCGGTGATGACGTTGCAGCCCTTCTTTCCCATGATGATGGCGGTGCCGGTGTCCTGGCACATCGGCAGCACGCCGCCGGCGGCGATGTTGGCGTTCTTCAAAAAGTCGAGCGCCACGAACTTGTCGTTGGCACTGGCCTCGGGATCGTCGAGAATGCTGCGGAGCTGCTTCAGATGTCCGGGCCGCAGGTAATGGTTGATCTCCCCGAAGGCGGCCTCCGACAGCGCCCGCAGCGCCTCGCGCGACACCACCAGCATGTCCTTGCCCAGGACCTTCTCCACCCGCACACCTTCGCTCGTGATCTTCTTGTAGGGCGTTGTGTCCGGCCCCAGCGGGAACAGCGGCGTGTGCTTGTAGGGCGGAACGGGCTTGGTCTGGTCGGGAAAGGCGGTCGGAGCGTTCATGGGATGGCTCGTGGGTTGAGGGGCCGCGCGAAGGCGTCTTCACAGGTCTGATAGACTACCCTCCGGGCCGGGCGCAACACAGCTTTCGGCATGGCAATTACGGAGCGCCGCGATGGCTAGTTTTGTCCTGATTCCGGGCGGTTGGCACGGGGCCTGGGCCTTTGCCGATTTTGTCGCACGGCTCAAACGTGCGGGCCATGAGGCCTATGCGGTGACACTAAGCGGGCTCGACGAATTTGCGGATCGCCCGGCCGCAGGAGAGATCAATCTCGACACCCACATCGGCGATGTGATCGAGCTGCTGACCGTCGAGGACCTCTCGGAAGTGATCCTGTGCGCTCACAGCTATGGCGGGATGGTCGCCGCCGGCGTGGCCGATCGCGCGCAGGAACGCATCGCGGCACTGATCTATCTCGACGCCTTCGTCCCCGACGATGGACAATCCTGGTGGGACCTGGCAGGCGAGCGCTATCGTCAGATCGCCATCGAACGTGCGCGTCATGACGGCTTGAGCGTGCTGCCGCCCGAAGGGCTGGATCCCCGCTGCCGCCCTCACCCGCTTGGCTCATTCCTGCAGGCGCTGCGCCTGACAAAGCCGACACCAGCGATCCCGCGCATCTTCGTCTATGCCAGCGGTTGGGAGGCGACGCCGTTCACGGCGCAATATCAGCGGTTGCGAAACGATCCGGCCTGGATCGTGCACAGCCTCGCGTGCGGGCACGACGTGATCAACGCAGCACCGGACGAGATTTTCAACATCCTGACGGAAGTGGCGCGCGATTTGTCGTTGGGGTGAGAACGGCCCGAACCGCGAACACTCAGTCCACACGCCCATTTCATTCTGCAAAACCGAGACTACACAGCTTGGCGATGACACAGCCGTTCGCAATGTTGCGCGCACGCACTTGCACCAAGGACCCGCTCACGCTTCAATAGCACCCAAGGGGCTTTTTCATCATGATATCCCGACAACAGTTTCGCCGATCGCTATTGCTCGCCATCGTTCTTGCTTCGCTTGCGGCATTCGCGGCCTCGCCTGCGCGGGCCGATCGCTGCGACGACATTGCTAGCCAGCTCAAGAACGGCATCGACGGGCTCGGCGTCGGCAAGACTGCCGCGGGCGTGATCTTTCTCTCACATCCGCAGGCCAAGGAGCTCTCGCTCGGCTGCTCGAGCAAGAATTTCAGCAACCAGCTCTATGCGAGGTCCGCAACCCGCAAGCCGAAGCCGGCCTTCCTCGATCTCGTCGCCGGCGCCGCCGCCATCATCTTCACGCTGCCGAAAGACGACATGCGCAAGGGCGCCAGCCGCTGCATGCGCGCGCTCGGCTTCTTCCGTGACGACGCCTCAACCCGCTATCGGCGACTTGACATGCGCTGCAGCCGGACCAAGGCCGACGCCTCGATTACGATCTCGCGGCGCGTGGACGAGTGAGCCGTTGCGAGGCGCTATCCGCAGGGGATGAGTTCAGGTCCCATACGGCGCTCGGAGGCTCCCGTTCACCATCTCGCCCTCGTCGCGCGCGGATCGTTCGGATTTTAACGATTGGATTCATGGCGCATTCGTCTGTGCGGCTGCAATATCCGCGGCAGCCACAGGAACTTGCCAATGGATACTTCGAGGATTGCATCATCGGCCGCGGTCGTCTCGACCACGAGCAACACGCCCAAAGCGCCCGACAGCAGCGCCGGCGACAACAGCAACAGCGGCGTGGGCAACTATCAGCCGCCGTCACTACCGCCGCTGCCGCCCGGACAAGGCGTGCGTGTCGATCAATTGGCGTGACGCGGCCTGCTTTCGGACGCTTCCGCGGTGATGCGTCCGATCGCGTCCAGTACCCTGCCCCAACCCGGGCTCATCGCGTCATAGGCAAACTGATTGCCCGGCAAGATGAAGCCGTCATGCACCATGCAGAGTTGCGTGCCGCCTTCGACTTGCGTCAGCGTCCAGGTCACGACGCTGTCGAGCCGCGAGCCATAGGCCGGATTGGAATCCGAGCCGCCCTTCCAGGAATAGCGCAATAGACGCGGCGGCTCGCAGGCGAGGACCTCGCACTGCACGACACCGTCCCAATCACCCATTGGCCTCGTGCGGAAGGTGAATCGGTGGCCGACGACCGGCTTGAAATCATTCGGCATCAGCCATTTCCCGACCAACTCGCTCGTGGTCAAGGTGCGCCAGATCTTCTCCGGCGGATAAGGCAACACTTGCTCGACCCTGATCGCGCGCCTCTCACTCATCAGTCGGACTCCTTCAACAGCTTCTCCAGATTTTCGAAGCGCTCGCGCCAGAACCTCTCGTAATGGCCGAGCCAATCGACGAGCGGCGCAAGCCCGCCGGGTGCAACGCGATAGCGGATGTGGCGGCCCTCGCGGCGTTCGGTCACAAGCCCGGCGTCGCGCAGCGCGCGCAGATGCTGCGAGATGGCCGGCTGCGAAACCTTTGATCCCCTAACCAGCCCCGTCGCGGCCACCTCGCCTTCGGCCGCAATGCGCTCGAACACCGCCCGACGGGTGGGATCGGCAAGCGTCTTCATCACGGCCGTGAGCTGTGCGGCAGGCGTCATGGCCGATATATAAGTAAATACTTATATGATTGTCAACGCCATAACTTCGCGGGAAAGCTCGCATCAGTTTGCTGATCAGGCGCACCGCATCATCGCGCCAGGCGGCGCTGAAGTTCAGCTTCTTCTTTACGGAGAGTTAGGCCATGCCCGATTTGCGGACGTTCACCGGTGGATGCCATTGCGGCCAGGTGCGGTTCGAATGCACCACGGATCTGGCCATGGTGACCGCATGCAACTGCTCGATCTGCACCAAGAAGGGCCTGCATTTCACCTTCGTAGCACCGACGAGCTTTCAGCTTCGCGCCGGCGAGGACGCCTTACGTGAATATCTCTTCAACAGACGCGCGATCCGGCATCAGCTCTGCAGCGACTGCGGCGTCGACGTGTTCGCGCGCGGCCAAAAACCCGACGGGACCGAGGTCGTGGCGCTCAACGTGAGCTGCATTGATGGCATCGAGCTTTCAAAGCTGACGATGACGCCGATCGATGGACGGAATCGGTAGTCCGACACGGTCATTGTCATGGCGGACCGAACCCGGCTTGCGCTACATCTCGCCCGATGGCCGCAGGCGCCACCTGTTACCGCTGTCCGGGGAGCACACAGACCAAAGCGATGGCGGTCTTTGGCGAAGCTGCCTCGAGAATCGAACGTCCCAATCCCGCGCAAGACCCCTGGCAAGCCGGCCTTCCGCAGCATGTCGGCGGTTGCATCGCAACACTTACGATCGACGGCACCGCGATTTGCGCGATGCAGCCAATGCATCCGCCTGATTACGACTAAGAACCAATTGATCCGGGCTCTCGCGAAGGATCAAGTCCTGCAGTCAGACATCGCTGAGACTTTCGTCACTAGCAGATGTCGAGGTGTTGAGCCCTTTTCTTGCGATCCGCGCTGACGCGCCGCTTTATAAGAAAACGGGGATCAAGGTTTTAGCGACGCAAGCTTCGTCGAGAAAGGGCCGAGGAGGAGGAGCCCGATGACGACGATTCACGTCACCTCTGATGCTTTGTCAGCAACCGATCACCACGCCCAGCTGCGTCGCGCCGTTATCGCGAGCACGGTGGGTACCACCATCGAATGGTACGATTTCCTGCTCTACAGCACGGTGACCGGCCTCGTCTTCGGCAAGCTGTTCTTCCCGAAATCCGATCCTCTTGTCGGCGTGCTGGAGGCGTTTGCCATCTACACCGTCGGCTTCATCGCCCGCCCGATCGGGGCCATGATCTTCGGCCATTACGGCGATCGCATCGGCCGCAAGGGCGCGCTGATCGCGACGCTGCTGCTGACCGGGCTCGCGACCTTCGCCGTCGGCTTCGTGCCGACCTACGAGACCGTCGGCATCTGGGGCGCCGTCATCCTCACCGCCATCCGCTTCATCCAGGGCGTCGGGGTCGGCGGCGAGTGGGGCGGCTCGGTGCTGTTGTCGATGGAGTGGGCGCGCACCAACGCGCACCGCGGCTTCATTACGTCATGGCCGCAACTGGGTGGTCCGGGCGGACTTTTGCTGGCGAACATCGCGGTGCTGGTGTTCAGCCGCATCTCCGGCGACCAGTTCCTGGTGTGGGGCTGGCGCATCCCGTTCATGCTCAGCATCGTCATGGTCGCAATCGGGCTCTATATCCGGTTGGGCATTCTCGAGACCCCAGCCTTCCGGCGCATCGTCGCCGAAAACCGCATCGAGCGCGTTCCCGTCCTTGAGGTGATCAAGCGCCAGCCGGGGGCGATCATTCTTACTGCGCTGGCGCGGATGGCCGAGCAGGCGCCCGCCTACATCTATCTCGCGTTCGTGTTCGCCTACGGGACCCAGGTCCTGCATATCTCGCGCGACTTCCTGCTCATCTCGCTCATCTGTGCCGGCATCGTTTCCTTGGGAACGATCCCGCTCGCCGGACACCTGTCGGACCTCATCGGGCGCAAGCGCATGTACATCATCGGCGCGGTCGCAACCGGGATATTCGGCTTCATCTATTTCGCGATGCTCGACACAACCGTGCCGGTCCTGGTTTTTCTCGGCATCGTGCTCTCCTTCGTACCGCACGACCTGATGTATGGTCCGCAGGCGGCCCTGATCGCGGAATGCTTTACGCCACGCCTGCGCTACAGCGGCGCCTCGATCGGTTACCAGCTATCGTCGGTGATTTCCGGCGGCCCGGCCCCGTTGATCGCGACAGCCCTGCTTGCGATGTACGGATCGGGCTACGTGATTGCGGCATATATCCTGTTCTGCGCGATCGTCAGCATCGTGTCGACCGCGTTCCTGCCGGACTACACCAACCGGGACATTTCCGAGGAGCATGCCTGACAGACCATTGGGTGAAGATATGAACCAGCAAGACCGCAGACATTCGGGATGGAGCTGGTGGCACCTGCTCTTTCTCATTCAATTCATCGCGGTTCTTTGGCCGCCATTCTACAACAGAGCCGAGCCGACCCTGATCGGCCTCCCATTCTTTTATTGGTACCAGCTTCTTTGGATCATCATCGGAGCCATCCTGACCGCAGCCGTCCACTTCGCAACCGACGACTAGCGCTGCTTGCAGCCAACGTTACGCAAGGGGAGAACGATCACAAGGGGACTACCTGGGAGGGTGCCGTGCAGGAGATCAACTGGACCGCCTTGATCATTTTCCTGGCGCTGTTTGCCTTCATCACGTGGCTGGGCTTCGCAGCGGCGCATTGGCGCAAGGGCGACCTCGACTTGTTGCACGAATGGGGCCTTGGAGGCCGCCGCTTCGGCACTCTCATCACCTGGTTCCTGATCGGTGGCGACCTCTACACGGCCTACACGTTTATTGCCGTTCCGGCGCTGGCCTTCGGGGCCGGCGCAGTTGCGTTTTTCGCGGTCCCCTACACGATTGTCGTTTACCCCATTCTCTTCCTGGTGTTTCCACGCCTCTGGTACGTCTGTCACCGGCACAACTACATTACGGCAGCCGATTTCGTCCGCGGGCGCTTCGGCAATCGCTGGCTCGCGCTGGCGATGGCGATCACCGGCATTGTCGCGACATTGCCTTACATAGCGCTGCAGCTCGTCGGGTTGCAGGTGGTGATCGGCGGTATGGGCATTTCCGGTACCGGCTATAGCGGCGATCTTCCGCTGGTCATCGCCTTCATCGTTCTCGCCGCCTTCACCTATACGAGCGGGCTACGGGCCCCGGCGTCGATCGCCATCGTCAAGGACATTCTGATCTATCTGACCGCATTCGCCGCCATCATCGCGATTCCCATACAGCTCGGCGGGTTTGAAAAGATCTTCGCAGCCATACCAGCCTCGAAAACGCTGCTCGCAACTCCCGGTCCCAATACGACCGGCGCATACGGAGCCTATGCGACGCTGGCGCTGGGATCGGCGCTTGCGCTCTTTCTGTATCCGCATTCGATCACCGGCATCCTGGCCGCAAGCAGCGGACGCGCCGTACGTCGCAACGCGGCGCTATTGCCAGGCTATTCGTTCATGCTCGGCCTGCTTGCGCTCGTCGGTTTCTTTGCCATTGCTGCAGGCGTCGGCGACCGACCAGAGTTTGCTGCTGGTTTCAAGCAGTTCGGCAACAACTTCGCGATACCGGCATTATTCCTCGACAGCTTCCCCTCGTGGTTTGTCGGGATCGCCTTTGCGGCCGTTGGCATCGGGGCGCTGGTACCCGCGGCGATCATGTCGATTGCGGCAGCCAACCTTTATACGCGCAACATCCACCGCGAGTTCATCAATAGCGCGCCCACCGACCAACAGGAGGCGCAATTAGCGAAGTGGGTGTCGTTGATCGTCAAGTTCGGGGCACTGGCCTTCATCGTGTTCTTGCCATCGAAATTTGCAATCTACCTGCAGCTCCTCGGCGGTATCTGGATTATCCAGACTCTGCCTGCCGTGATGCTTGGGGTCTACACCCGCTGGTTCAACGAATGGGCGCTGATGATCGGCTGGGCCGTGGGAATCGCGGCGGGAACCGCGATGTTCATCGCCGCGAACCTCGCCCCGACCTATACGCTTGCCGTGGCAGGATTCAGCTTTCCGGGCTACGCCGCCTTGTACGCGGTGATCGTCAATCTCGTTTTGAGCGTCGTCCTGACGCCGCTTTTCAACCTTTTGGTGGCGGGCTCTGCTGACGAAACGGAAGCAGCGGAATATCAAGCGCCGGTGTGAGCGGGGTGAAGTCCGGCCCGCCTGCCCTGGCCCGCCATTGCGAGGAGCGAAAGCGACGACCCGCCGTCGCTCGCTGCGCGAGCTATGGCGAGGCGTGAAGTCCCGCCGAAGTGCCTCTGCGCGTAGGCGGAAGCAATCCAGATTGCATCCGCTGAGAAAGTCTGGATTGCTTCGCTTGCGCCCGCAATGACGCGCCCCCGTGATTCACTCAGCTCGGCGACTGCGCCAGCACCGACAATCGTCCGTCGCCTCTCTCGCGGATGGTGCCTGTTGCGAGGCTAATATCCCGCCCGCAATGTCGCTGTCGTAAGTTCTCTCCGCTGCCGGATCGTTTGGCTCGCTAACCGCTGCCCGTTGTGCTGGGGGCGGGCGACGCTGGGAGTGTTCGTGGCCGGCCATCTGGCAGCATCATCGTCTGCGCCGTGAGCAACCAGGGCATCCACATCAACCGCACGGCCTGGACCCAAAACGTGAAAGGATCGGCTGGCTCGAAAGAGCGTCCGAGCGCTTCGAAGGATGGCGTTGCCCGGAGATTGATCGAGATCTGCTCCCAATCGCCGCTGGGTGATTGCCGGCGGAGAATGTCGATGTCGAGGCCGGGCAGATGGGCGCTTGCCTTTGTAGTGTCGATCTCGCCTTTCCGACTGGTTGTCCCCTCACGCATCGGCATCTCCATGCAACACTCCCCCGCGCCGGGTACTGCCGCGACGGGGCTCGCTGACTATCGCGCATCATGCTCCGCAGTGGAAGCTCGGAAACACTGCGGCACCCGCGCGATATGGAACCCGGAACGCGATCGCTCGGTTTGCGAGCGCCGCCTCGGCCGCTCTGATCACTCGATCGTCGAGTTTCTTGCTGTTATGCGGATGCATGTGCCTCCTCCCGGCGGCGGCGATCTTCAGCCGTCCAGTTCCCTGTAGTAGCGGAAAATGCCGCTGTCGTTGAAGGGAATGCGGCGGTCACTTGCGAGATAGGCTTTGATGTTGGGTCGCGCGGCCACACGGTCGCGCAAGGCGAGCAATCCGGGGATATCCTCCTCAAACGCCTTCATGCGCTTGGGGAAAGCATAGCGCAGCCCCTCGACGATCTGGAACAGTGAGAGATCGACGTAGGTGATCCTGCGTCCGGTCACATAACTGCCGCCATTCGCCTCGAGCAGACTTTCGAAATAGCCGAGATATTTCGGCACCCGCTCCTTCCAGAACTCCTCGGTGCGCTTTTTCGCCGGCGCGCGCTGCTCTTCGTAGTAGAGCGAGGGTCCGAGCGGATGGTGGGTGTCGTGAATCTCCAGCACAAAATCGGCAATCGTGAGCTGAAGCTGGTGCACCCATAGTTTTCCGGCTTCCGTCTTCGGTGCCAGGGAATGGCGGGCACCGAGATAGAGCAGGATGTTGGCGGTCTGCCCGATCACGAGCTTTCCCGCCTTGAGAAACGGCGGGGCGAACGGCGGCGTGCCGCGCCTCTCGTCCATCAGCTTCATCATGGCGCTCGTGCCGTTTCCCTCGCGCGCGGCGTCGACGTAGTCGGCACCAGCATCTTCCAGCGCAAGGCGGACATATTCGCCGCGTCCCTGAATCTCCGGCCAATAATAGAGTTCGTAGCGCATGGATGTTCCTTCGCAAGAACCAAGGCCGACAACGCTGAGCAGGCGCACGGGTTCGGCCTTTGTAAAGGAATAGCATGGGTGTGCGCAGACGCGCCGCGCAAAAAACGAAAGGCGCCGCGGCGTTGGCCGCAGCGCCTTCTGTTACTTGCTCACGGAAAGGATCAGTTCGTCTGCTGGATCGCCGAGAGGATCCAGTCGCCACCGCGGGGGCGGACGAAGGTCCACACTTCAACTGCCTCCTGCGGCTGCTCGCTGCCGCCCACCAGTCGGCCCGTTGCACGGTCGAGCGTGCGGTCGATCATGGAAAAGCGCAGCGCCACGGTCGCGTAATCGGTGTCGCCTTCGCGCCAGGCTTCGGCAAGGTCGCCCTGCAACAGTTTCGTGCCTGAGACCTTATTGATCTGGTTGCGGGCGCGGTTCTCCTGCAGATCGTTCTCGAAGAACGAGACCATTTCAGGTGTCGCGAGCCTGCGCAGCCGGCCGATATCCTCGTCCGACCATGCGGCCTGGGTTTCGCTGAGCAGCCGCTCGAAGGCCTCGTAGTCGGCGGGCCCGATCTGCAGCGGGGTGCTGGTCGATCCCAAGCCGAAGCCCATGGCGTTGCGCATGTTCGGCGATGAGCCCGGGCCCGCCGCGCCGGCATAGGCCGGCTGCGCGGTGCCGCGGCGCTGCCACCAGTTCATCGCCCATCGCGCCAGGAAGAAGATCAGCGCGAGCTGCAGCAAAAGCCCGAGGATCGACGAGAAGCCGCCGATGCCCGAAAACAGCCCGCCGCCAAACAACAGGCCAAATAGCCCGGCGCCGAGGAAGCCGGCCGCCAGGCCGCCCAACAGGCCACCCGGCCGGTTGAAGAAGCCGCCGCCCATGCCCGGCCTGAACGAGGGGCTGGAAGGCTGGCTGAAGCTGCGGTTGAACGGCTGCGCTGTGCCGGGCGCGGTCGACGTGCTCGGCGGCAGCGAGAAGCTGCGCGAGCCGCGCGAACCCGACGAGAAACCGCCGCCGATACGGGCGTCAGCCGGCCCCACGGCCGACAGGGTCGGAACCGCGAGCGCCAGGACGACGGCGATCGCCTGGACGGCGCGGCGCGTGGATTTCGTGAAATTCATGTTGTCTCTCAAGCCCCTGAAGGGGGAAGCGCCATTAAAATGGGCAGACTTTCCCGAAAGTGAAAGCGGGTATTGGGGTTCACGGCTGCGGCCCTGCGTCGCGGGGATACGGGATCGCGGTATTTGGTGCCGCCATTCCGGGGCGACGCCACCCGCTCCGCGCGAAGCGCTGCCGGACGACAGGCTCCGCGTCGAGCTCCGATGTGGAACTGCACATCGGAGAATCTGAAGATTCCGGGTTCGGTGCTGTCGCACCGCTCCGGAATGACGGTCGTCCCTTTACCGCCCTCACTGCGGCGCCATCGTCTCTTTCACGGCGGCGACGAGCTGGCTCAGCGTGAACGGCTTGGGCAAGAAAGCGAATTGCTGGTTCTCCGGCAGGCTCTTCTCAAAGGCGTCCTCGGCATAGCCGGAGACGAAGATGATCTTCACGTTCGGATTGCGCTCGCGCATCGCCTTCAGAAGGGTCGGCCCATCCATTTCCGGCATCACCACGTC
The DNA here is from genome assembly GCF_000472385.1 of Bradyrhizobium sp. ARR65. GTDB lineage: Bacteria > Pseudomonadota > Alphaproteobacteria > Rhizobiales > Xanthobacteraceae > Bradyrhizobium. The sequence goes on along the minus strand of NZ_AWZU01000062.1, from coordinate 24,663 downwards.
GGAAACCACGAGATCGACGTCGCCATTCTTCTCGTCCAGCGCCTCCATGGCCTCGATCCCGTTCGACGCCTCGATCACGCTGTAGCCGCGCGAGCGCAGGCCCCGGGCGTTGAGCGAGCGTAGGCCCTCCTCGTCCTCGACCAGCAGGATCGTGCCCTGGCCGGTGAGATCGGTACGCGGCTTGGGCGCCGCGCCCTGCTCCCTCGCGGCGCCGTTGCCGGCCGACGCCTCCGCATGCGGCTCGGCCTGCGTCTCCTGCTCGGCCTGATGGCGCGGCAGGAAGATGTGGAAGGTCGTGCCCTTGCCCTCCTCCGAGTCGACATAGACGAAGCCGCCGGTCTGCTTGACGATGCCGTAGACGGTCGAGAGTCCGAGCCCCGTGCCCTTGCCGACCTCCTTGGTGGTGAAGAACGGCTCGAAGATCTTCTCGCGGATGTCGGCGGGAATGCCGGTACCCGTGTCGGAAATATCGATCCGCACATAATCGGCCGCCGGCATGCCCTTGTGGGCAAGTTGCGCCGCTTCCTCGGCGGCCACATTCGCAGTCTTGATCGTCAGCCGGCCGCCGTCGGGCATGGCGTCGCGCGCATTGACCGCGAGATTGACGATCACCTGCTCGAATTGCGAGACGTCCGCCTTCACCGGCCAGAGATCGCGGCCGTGCACGAGATCGAGCTTCACCTTCTCCCCGATCAGCCGCTGCAGGAGGATGCGCAGATCCGACAGCGCATCGCCGAGATCGAGTACCTGCGGCCGCAAGGTCTGGCGGCGCGAGAACGCCAGCAGCTGCCGCACCAAGGTGGCGGCGCGCGTCGCGTTCTGCTTGATCTGCATGATGTCCTGGAACGACGGATCGGTCGGCTTGTGCGCGTTGAGCAGGAAATCATTCGCCATCATGATGGCGGAGAGCACGTTGTTGAAGTCGTGCGCGATGCCGCCCGCGAGCTGGCCGACCATGTCCATCTTCTGCGACTGGTTGATCTGGTTCTCCAGCGCCCGCCGCTCGGTGGTCTCCAGCATGTAAACGATTGCGGCCTCGGTGTCGCGCTCGCCCTCCTCCACCGCGGTGACGAAGAACTGGCCCCAGCGCTCCTTGGCGCCCTCCAGCATGACGTCCACCGGCGCGATATCGCCCTGCCCTTCGGCGGCCTGGTTGATCGCGGAGATGAGCAACTGGCGATCGCGCGAATTGACCGCGCGGAAGATCGGCTTGCCGACGACGCCGTCGAGGTTGAGGCTCTGCGCGAGCTTGTGCAGGCGCGCATTCGCCCGTACCACGGCGCCGCCGCGATCGACTGTGGCGATCGCCATCGGGGTGTGGTCGAAGAAGCGCATGAAGCGCACCTCGGCGGCGCGCTCGGGGTCGCCGCGCTCGTCCCGGGCGCGGCTGATCACCAGGGTGCGCGACGGACCCGGCACGCCGTCGGCGCCGAAGGCGAGCTTGTGATAGATGCGCACCGGCAAGGTCTTGCCCGTGCGCATCTTCAAATCGATGTCGAACACCTCTGTCTTCACTTCGCCGGGCACGGCCACGATCGAGGTCAAGAGCGAGGCTCCGTCGCCGGAGACGATGTCTGTGAGTACGAGGCCGCCAGAGCCGATCTCGGCGAGGTCGTAGTCCAGCCAGTTCGCCAGCGTCGCGTTGACATAGGCGAGCTCGCCATAGGCGTTGACCGAGAAGAAGCCGCAAGGGGCGTGGTCGAGATATTCGATCGCGTGCCGCAGCTCCTGGAACACGTCTTCCTGGCGCTCGCGGTCGCGCGTGATGTCGGCGACCGACCACACCGCATATTTGGCGTCCCGCTTGCCCGAACCCAGCGGGCGGACGCGCATGCGCAGCCAGCGGCCATGCCCGCCATCGGGACTGGCGACCCTGACCTCCTCCTGCTGCCGCTTGCCCTCGCGCGCCGCTTTGAGGAGGCGAAACACCGCTTCCGAGACGTCGGGGTCGCCGATGAACACCCGCTCCACCGGGCGCACATCCTGCGCGCTGGTGGCGCCGGTCAGCGCCAGATAGGCGGCATTGAAATAGACAACATGGCCGCGCGAGTCCGTGACCGCGAGGCCATCGAAGGCATGATCGGCGATCCGGCTCATCACGGGATCGTCGGCGGAGCGGTCGGCGAAGCGGATGATGCCGGCGGCAAAGGCGAACAGGTTGAACAGGCCGAGCATGGCGAGCAGCGCGAGCAGCCCAAGAATATAGGGCTGCGCCTGGGCCTTCCCGATGGTCATCAGGGCGACCGCGACCGCCACCAAGGCGCCGGCAACCAGCAGCACCAGCACGATGCTGCCGCTGCGCCGCGGCGGCTCGGGGAGGCTCGCCGGCTCCCGGGACGCATCTCTATCGAATTCGGCGGTCATGGCTTGCAACGATGCGCCTTAAAGCAATCAGGAAGACGCGCACACCGCGCGCCGATTCCTGGAGTGCCTGAATCGGGCCTGCACGCGCAAGCCCGTCAAGCCATTATCAGGGGTTTTTCCGGCTTTTTCCGCGTGCCCGCCGCCTCATACCCGCCGGCCGGACAGGGTCCGCCGCAGCCCCATGACGTAGCCGATGATCTCGGCAACGGCGTGGTAATGTTCCACCGGGATTTCCGCGTCCACCTCGACGGTCGCATACAGCGCGCGGGCCAGCGGCACGTTCTCGATGATCGGGATGTCGTGGGCTCTTGCGATCTCCCTGATCTTGAAAGCGAGGTGATCGACGCCCTTGGCGACGCAGACCGGTGCCGACATGCCGCGGTTATACTGCAGCGCCACCGAATAGTGGGTCGGGTTGGTGATGATCACGGAGGCCTTGGGGACCGCCGCCATCATGCGTTTCTTCATACGCGCGACGCGGAGCTGCTTGATGCGCCCCTTCACATGCGGATCGCCTTCGGACTGCTTGAACTCCTCCTTCATTTCCTGGCGCGACATTTTCAGCCGCTCGAACCACTGGCGGTACTGGAACAGGTAATCGCCGATCGCGACCAGGGCGAGGAACGCCACCACCGCGCCCATCAGGTGCAGCGTCAGCGACCGCGTCATGCCGAGCAGTACCGCCGGGTCGAGCCGGACGAAGGACTCCAGGCGCAGCCGCTCGGGCCACAGGATCATGATCATGACCGTGCCAAGCGCGATCAGCTTGAACAGGCCCTTGCCGAAATTGACCGCCGCCTGCTTGCCGAAGATGCGTTTGAGCCCGGACGCCGGCGAGATCTTGGACAGCTTCGGCTTCAGCGGCTCGCCGGAAAACACCAACTGATGCTGCACCATGTTGCCGGCGATCGCGGCGAGCGCCAGCAACAGCAGCGGAACGCCGATCGCGGCGATAACGGCAAATTCCAGGCTTTTCGCCAGCGCGAGCAGGCCGGGACCGTCGGTGCGGATCTCCCAGGATTTGGCGAGCAGGTTGCGCAGCGGCATCATGATGCTATCGCCGATCCAGCCCGAGAAATTCGACATCACGAGCGTGGCGCCGGCGATCACGAACCAGGTGTTGAGCTCCTGGCTCTTGACGACATCCCCACGCTCCACCGCCTCGTTGAGACGCTTTTGCGTGGGGTCTTCTGTTTTGTCGGATGTGTCGTCTTCCTCGGCCATCTCAACCCTTTAAGTGCGCACTCACCTCAGCGGCATCATCCCGTGCATGACGCCGCTGAAATTATCGAGAAAAGTCCCCATCATCGCGGCGAGCACGAGCGCGAAGATCAGAAAGCCCGCGAGAATCGACAGCGGCACGCCGACGAAATAGACCTGCATCTGCGGCATCAGCCGCGCCAGCACGCCAAGCCCGATATTGAAGACGAGGCCGAACACGAGAAACGGCGCGGAGAGCTGCAGGCCCAGCTTGAATGCGGCGGCAAAGGCGCGCGTGGCGAGCGAGGCGACGTCGCCGCTCGGCACGAGCTCCCCCGGCGCGAAGATCGAATAGCTGTCGTTGAGCGCGGCAATGACCAGATGATGGGTGTCGGTGGCAAACAACAGCGTCACCCCGAGCATGGTGAGAAAATTGCCGATTAGAAGTCCCTGCTCGCCTTGCGTCGGATCGACCGAGGAAACGAAGCCGAGCCCCATCTGCTGGGCGATCACGGAGCCCGCGACCTGCAGCGCCGCCAGCGTCACGCGCGCGGTCGCCCCCAGCACGATCCCGATCACGATCTCATGCAGCATCAGCACCAACAGCGCCGCCAGTGACTGCAGGTCGATGTGGTAGGAGTGCTGGTGCAGCGGCAGGAGAATCAAAGTCAGCAACAGCGCGATCGACAGTTTGACGCGCATCGGAATGTTGGATTCGCCGAGCGCCGGCAGCAGCATCACCATGGCGCCCACGCGGGCGAAGACCAGCATGAAGGCGGCGGCGAGCGCCGGCAGCCAGGAGATGTCGATGCGCATGGTTTACGCATTCTGCATCAGCCGCCGATGATTCGCGACGAGATCCGCATCATGTGGCTGTGCAAGTGATCGGCCATGAAGGGAAGCGCAAGCAGCAGCGTGGCGAAGATCGCCAGGATCTTCGGCACGAACACCAGCGTCTGTTCCTGGATCTGCGTGAGCGCCTGAAACAACGAGACGATCACGCCGATCACGAGTCCGACCAGCATGAGCGGCGCCGATACGATCACGATGGTCCAGATGGCGTCGCGCGCCACGTCGAGAGTTTCAGCACCGGTCATTTGCGTCCCCTCGCCAGCCCTCATTCGCACCGTCATTCCGGTTCGCCTCGAAGCGGCGAACCCGGAATCTCGAGATTCCGGGCTCGATGCTTCGCATCGCCCCGGAATGGCAGTGTTCGATCGCTCAGATCGTCATCTTCATGATGTCTTCATAGGCCTGGATGACCTTGTCGCGCACCGACACCAGGGTCGACACGGCGACGTCGGTCTCGGCGACCGCGGTGACCACGTCCATCACATTCGCCTTGCCGTTGGCCATCGCCACCGTCTGCGCGTCGGACTTGCGGCCGCTCTCCATGACGCTACCGATCGCGTCCTTGAGCACCGCGCTGAACGAAGGACCGGCGTCGGCGGACTTGCTCACCCCGCCGACGTCGAGGATGCGGGCGTTGGCGTAGGCATTTCCCTTACTGGATCCGCCGGTATCGAGGACGCGGGCTAGATTCGCATACGCATTCGCAGCAACAGTTGGTGACGCCATTGTCTCGTTCCTTCTTATTAAGCCTTCAGGATGTCGAGCGTGCGCTGGATCATCCGACGTGTGGCGGTGATGACGTTCAGGTTCGCTTCATATGACCGCTGCGCGTCGCGCAGGTCGGTCATTTCGATCAGCGGATTGACGTTGGGATACTTGACATTACCGGAGGCATCGGCCGCCGGATTACTCGGCTCATACTTGACGCGAAACGCGGACTGGTCCGGCTTGATCTGACCAAGGGCCACCACGTGGGCATCGAGCGTGCGGTCAAGCGCGGAGGAAAAGGTCGGCACCTTGCGGCGATAGGGATCGCCGCCGGCCGTGGGCGCCGTCGAATCGGCGTTGGCGATATTTTCCGAAATCACACGCATGCGCCCGGACTGGGCCCGCAGCCCCGACGTGGCAATGCCCATCGAGCGGGTGAAGTCGCTTCCGTTGTCGGCCATGATCGCCTTCCTTGTTCGCCGTTAGCTCTACCGACTAGCTCTTGCCGATCGCGATTTTCAGGAGCTGCAGGCTCTTGCTGTAGAGCTGGGTCACGGCCGCGTAGTCCATCTGATTGGAGGAGACTTTCATCATCTCCTCCTCGAGGCTCACCGAGTTGCCGGCGGGCCGCGTCTCAAAACCAGCGTTGCGGTTCTGGTCAAAGCTCGTCGTCCCGCCATCGGCGGGAGCGATATGGGTGGTGCTCGTCAGCGTCAGCGGAAGCTGGCCCATCGAGCCTACGGTCGAGCCGGCCTCGTCGAATTTGGGTTCGATCAGGTCACGCGGCTTGAAGGCCGGCGTATCGGAATTGGCGACGTTTTCCGAAAGGATCCGCTGCCGCTCCTGATGCCACTGCATCTTGGTGCGCAGCACCAACAGGGTCGGAAGATCACTGATGGACATCGTGCCGCTCCGCTTCGCCTGCGGGGTCGTCCAGCAGGTGGGAAGAATTTGCCGCGCGCATGGTTAACGGCTGGTTAAAATGCGCGGGCCACCTGGGCAGAAAGTTCCCAGTCCGGGTCTTGCGGCCGACGAATTCGGGTGCATTTTGCCCCGCTGTGCTGCATTAAGCGCACCAGCACGCTTCAATCCGCATCCCAAGAAGTCGTTTGGTCCGACCGATTCATGGGATATTAAGGCTTTTGGGGCGGCAGCTTTTGCCGTAAGGGATTAACGGGTTCGATCTCAGGCGTCGTTCGCCGCTTTGACTGCGTTGCGTACGAAGAGCTTGATGAAAGCGCGATCTGCCGGGGACTGAGTAATGCAGGCACTCACCTTTTTCTTCGCATTCGTGGCGGTTCTGGTCCTGATCGGTCTTGCCGCCTGGCTGGTGCGTCGATTCGCCAGCAATCGTCTGGGTGCCAATCCGAATCGCGGCCGCATGCCGCGGCTGGCCGTGATCGACGCCGCCGCCGTGGATGGGCGCCGGCGTCTGGTGCTGGTCCGGCGCGACAATATCGAGCATCTCCTGATGATCGGCGGCCCGAGCGATATCGTCGTGGAATCCAACATCGTGCGCGCAAGCCCGGCGCGTGATCAGTTGCCGCAGCGGCCGGGCATGATCGCTCCCGAACCGCCGCGAATCGCGCCGCTGCCGGATGCCGCCTGGAATGAAGGCGAGCCCGCGCGCGCGGAAGGCTTTGAGCCTGCGGAGCCGCAGATGCCGGAACCGCCGCGCCCGGTGCGCCCCTCCTTCGCCGAGGAACTGCGCCGTCCCGCGCCGGTGGCGCCCGAGCGCCGCCCCGAGCCGCTGACCGGCTTCGCCCCCGAGCCTCTGGGCGGACGGGCCGAGGTGCGGCCGGAGCTGAGGCCTGAGTCGCGCGCCGAACCGAGGGCTGAGCCGCGAGCTGAGCCGGTGATCCCGCGCATGCCCTCGCGCAGCGAACCATTGATACCGCGCCCGGCCCGCCAGGCCGAACCGCCGAAAATGCCGCCTGTTCGCGCGCCCGAGCGCGCCGCGGCCCCGCCACCACCTCCGCCGCCGGCCCCACCGCCCCCGCAGAATGCCGACCAGAACCTCGCCGAAATGGCACAGCGCCTGGAGGCGGCCCTGCGTCGGCCTGCGAGCAGCGCACCTGGCGCCGACACCGCGCCTCCCGTGGCGCCCGAGCCCGCGCCGCGCGGTGCGCCGCGCAACGGCGAGCCACCGGCCCCGCCGTCGCCTGCCCCCTCGCCCAAGACCAGTTTTGAGAACCTCGAAGACGAGATGGCATCATTGCTGGGCCGTCCGAAGTCGTCTTCGTGAGGTTCCCAAGCTTCCCGCGTAGAGTTTTATTCCTTACTGTCCTGATCGCCGCCGGTTCGCTGGCCACGGCTGCGTTTGCCCAGGACGTCAGCATCAATCTTGGCCCGGGCAATGGCGGCGTCACCGAGCGCGCCATCCAGTTGATCGCGCTGTTGACGGTGCTCTCGATCGCGCCGTCGATCCTGATCATGATGACGTCGTTCACCCGCATCGTGGTGGTGCTGTCACTGCTGCGTACCGCGATGGGGACGGCAACCGCGCCACCAAACTCCGTCATCATTGCGCTGGCGATGTTTCTCACCGCCTTCGTGATGGGACCGGTGCTGCAAAAATCCTACGACGACGGCATCCGCCCCCTGGTCGCCAACGAGATCACCGTGGAAGAGGCGTTGCAGCGCGCCTCGGTGCCGCTGCGCGCCTTCATGCAGAAGAACGTGCGCGAAAAGGATCTACGCCTGTTCATGGATCTCTCCGGCGAGCCGGCGCCGCCAACGCCCGAAGAGATGTCGCTGCGCATCCTGGTGCCGGCCTTCATGATCTCCGAGCTGAAACGCGCCTTCGAGATCGGCTTCCTGCTGTTCCTGCCCTTCCTGATCATCGACCTCGTCGTGGCGTCGGTGCTGATGTCGATGGGCATGATGATGCTCCCGCCGGCGGTGGTGTCGCTCCCCTTCAAGCTGATCTTCTTCGTGCTGGTCGACGGCTGGTCGCTCGTTGCGGGAAGCCTGGTGCAGAGTTACGGGGGCGGGTGAGCGCTCTCTCCTCGTCATTGCGAGGAGCGCAAGCGACGACTCGCTGCGCGAGCTCTGGCGAGGCGTGAAGTCCCGCCGAAGCGCCTTTGCGCGTAGCGGAAGCAATCCAGACTGCATCCGCGGAGAAATTCTGGATTGCTTCGCTTCGCTCGCAATGACGGCGAGGCCGCAAAGCACGACCCTACTCTTTAAAATCATACTGCTTGCTCAAGTGGTCCCCGATCTGCACCAGCATCGCCACGCATTCGGGATAGCCTGGTTTTGCCGCGGTGGCCTCATCGGCTGAGGCACGAAACTCCCAGGTATCATCGCTCCTGATAACGGTGATCGTCATCCCATCGGGGCAATCGGCATGAACCTTCAATTCCGCCCTGGCCATGGCGATAAGTTCGGCCTCGGTCTTGGCTGGCTTGCTCATAATAGTGGCTTCCGGCATGGTCGGAACTCAACTTGCCGCCTTCATGCGCAGCTGTCGAGAGGATGCGGCCTATTTTGACGCGTCCGCCCGCTTCACGCCCACGATCTGCGGCAACGAGCCGGTCGGCGCGGGATCGGCTTTCTGGCTTTGCGGCGTCCAGGCGGTGGCGTCGGGGAAGCGATTCTTCATTTCGCGCAGGAAGCCGTCGAGCGTGTCGACGCTCGCCGCCATCTTGGCGATCTCGGTGAATTCGCCGCTGTTGGAGGCGGCCGGCTTGCTGGCGATGTCGAAGGCGACCTTGTCCGCTTCGCCGCTCATCAGCGGCGCGTATTTCTCGCGAAAGCGAGCCAGGCCGATCGCATCCTCGGCCAGCGCATAGCCGACCACGGCGCGGATGACGTCCGCCTTCTCCGCCGGGTTCAGCGGTTTGAAGTCGCGCCAGCGGTCGCCGTAATAGAGCTCGATCTGCTCGGAGGCCTCGCGCCAGCGCCGTGCGGCCCAATAGATGTCGGAGCGCAGGCGGATCGCTTCGCGACCGCCGATATTGGAGATGATGTCGAGCGCGAGGTCGTGGCGACCGATGTCGCTCTGCGCCCGCGCCTCCAGGAGCAGCCGCTGGGCGCGCAGCTCGCCATTGAGATCGGCGATACGGGTCGCGTTGAGCGCGGTGAGCGCCCTGTCCGGCTTGCGGTTGGTGAGATAGACCATGGCGAGCTTTGCCGCGACCTGCGCGCGCGCCGCGCCTTCAAGGCGCTTGTCGATCTGGTATTGCAGGAGTTCCGCGGCCTGATCCAGAAGATCGACCGCGACCAGCCGGTCGGAGAGCCGGCGGATCATTTCGTCACCGCGGCGGCCGATCGGCGTCAACTCGCGAAACTCGTAGAACAGGCTGAGCGCGTCGATCGGGGGCATCTCGTCCCCCTTGGCAGTGAGGAAGATGTCCGAGAACAGCGCCTGCGCCCCATCCTGCGCCTGGCGTGACGCCTCCGAGTTCGGGTCGAGCCTGGTCGCCATGCGCGCCGCGCCAAGCGAGTCGCTGTAGCGCGCCGCATCGCTATAGAGTTTCGCGAGCTTCGCCAGCGTTTGCACCTCGATGGAGTCGCCGCGCCAGGTCACCGAAAGCGTTTCCAACTGCTTGAGGACATCGGCTTGGTTGATCTCGTCGCGCTTCTGCAACAGCGCAACCTGCCGCAGCATCGCTTCGGCTGCCGCGGCGCGGTCGGATGAGGCGATCGCAAAACCGTAATCGTCGAGCGCATCCCTCTCCTGCCCGAGCGCTTCCGCAAGCCGCCCATACAGCACCATGACCATCGGCTTGATCTCGAGCGGCACGCCGACGACCTCGAGCTCGGCCCGGCGTCTTGCGGCGCCGGCAAAGTCGCGCACTTCCAGGCAAGCGCGCATCGCATCCATGGTGACGAGGCGTTGCAGCTCGACCGGCAGCGAAGCGATCGCGAATTCGACGTTCTTCAATTTCTCGCGCGCATCGGCCCATTTGCCCTGCTTGGCGTAGGCGAGGCCCCTCCAGAGTTGCGAGTCGTAATTGTTGCCGACAGATGGATTGGCGAGATCCTTCAGCGCCGTGTTCGGCCGGTTGATCAGGATGGAAGCGATCGCATGCACCATCCGCGCCACGGACTCGTCCATCCTCGGCGTGGGATCGGCGAGCGCGAAGGCGGCCTCGCCGGCGGCCTCCGCATAGAGGCCGCGCGCCATGTAAAAGCGCGCAAGATCGAGCCTCGCCTGCGCGCGCTGTTCCGGCTCTGCGGTGCCCGCTGCCGCAATCAGCGCATCCTGACGCGGCAGGAAATCTCCGTCCTGGTTCTTGTGCCATTCACTGATATCGAAGATCGGCCGCACTGCGGTCGCCGCGCGCTCGGCCGACACGTCAACCGAGGAGATGGTGAGCCCGCCGGGCTTGCCGACGATAACCTTGTCCGGCGCAACCTCGACGACGACGCTGTCCGAGTTCGGACGCACGACGACGCCCTGCGCGGTATCGAGCAGCGTCAGGTCGACAAAGTCCTGACGTTTGATCAGCCCGCGGGTCGGCGCGAGCCCGGTCACCACGAGGAGCGTGTCGCCCGCGTCGGGATCGGTGATCCGGTGCATTTCGCCGGGATCGGCGAAAGGCACGGCGATATTGGCGTGCGCGGGATCGGTGATGTTGCGCATCACCATCAGCGGCTGCGGCGGCGCCAGCACCTTGTCGGCAAAGGTGAGCGTCCATTTGCTGCCGCTGGCGAAATCATCGGTGCTCAGCGTATGCATCTGCGGACGGTTGAGGCGGATGCGGATCGCCTGCCCCTTGTCCAGCGCCATGCGGCTGACGTCGCCGACAATGGCCCCGCCCTTCGTGCGGATCGGCTCGATGTCGATCGGTTGCCTGGAGTCGAACACCAGCCAGACCGTATCGCCGCGTCGGAAGGACGCGGCCGGGGTCGCCTTGGCGAAGCTGAAGGTCAGGCGTAGCCCGTCGCTGTCACGAATCGCATCCAGCTTGGCGGGAACCGCATTCTCTGGGGATGGCGCTGCGGGCGCGGCTTTCGGCGCGACGTCAGCGACTGTAGGGTTGATGATCGCCGCCGGCGGGCTCGGAGCGTTTGCCGTCTCGGTCATGTTCCTGGCAGCCGCCGCGGGCTCGACCGGTTTCTCGGCCGCGATCGCCGCAGCCGGCGCTGCCTCCGATTTGCTCGCGGGCGTGGCCTGTGGCTTCGCGACCGGTTCGCTCTTGCCCTCGATCCTAGGCAGCGCGCCGGCTTGGTCGCTCTTTGGCTCTGGCTTGATCTCTGCCCTGATGTCCGATTTGGGAGCGACGGCCTCGCCTTTCGTCTCCGCACTTGCCGGTGCGGCGACAGGCCCGGCCTTTGCCGGCGCAGCTTCGCCGGCCTGCGGCTTTGGCGCCGTCTCCGCGGCAGCCGGCGTCGCCGGCTGGCTTGCGGCCGGGACCTGCCAATCCGGCGGCGTGCGCAGGCCTGTGACCGACAGTTGCGCCTTCGGCTTATCCGCCTGCTGGAAGGCGACGTCGAGGTTGTAGTTCTTGTCCTCGCGGAAAGAGTGGACGTCGACATCGCCGATCAGTGCGATCTCGATCTGGGTTGAATCACCCTCGGTGCGCTGCGTGATGGAGGCGATGTTCGGCGGCGCGGCCAGCTTGGCATCGGCGAGATCGAAACTGAGCACGGATGAGAACGAGAGCGTCAGTTTCTGGTCGTTCAGCACCGACGAAGCGCCGACCCCCTCCGGCATCTCGAAGACGAAACGGACGAAGGTCGGCTGCACCAGGGCGCGGACGCGGATCGGTGGACGCTTCTTGGTTTCAGCCGCGGTACGCTGCATGCGGAGCGCCCGTTCGGCGACGCGCGCGCGCTCGGCAAGCTCTTTCACCACCTCGAGCGGAAGGCTCGGCGGCGGACCGTTCCAACCGTCGGGCAGGAAATCGACGAACACCCGCTCGCCGGCCGTCATGGTGTTGAGCGTAACCTTGCGGGACAGCGACAAGCGTATCGCGGTGCCGTCAGGATCGCGCCGTGCCATCGAAACATAGTCGGGTACTGCTTCCGCGATCTTCTCAACGGGGATGTCGACCGGGCGCTCGAATCTGATGACGACGATGTTGCCGGCGGTCGTCACCTCGGTGCCGACATCCTCGGCGAATTTGAATACCAGGCGCGCATAGCCGTCCGCAGCGGCGAACGTCGCCTCGCCCCTTATCGGATCGGATTGCGCGGCGGCGGGGTACGTCAGACCAAGCAGGAGCATGCCGGCGCAGAGGACGGCAACACCGCCAACATCAATGCCAAGCCAGCGCAACGCGCTCCGCGCGCCGGCGCGGGTGAGCGACCAGAATCCAGCGACAGCCGTTCGCGCCATTCCCACTCGTCTCTCAGTTCAAGGGATCCGCTTTGGAGGAAGCAGATCCGCCCTCGCCGCTCGGCTTGTTGAGCCTAGAGCCTCGCAACTAAGGACTTGTTAAACATGTCAGGAAAACACGCGAACATATCGCGAGACCTATCCTGGCTCAGTTGGCCTGTTGCGGCAGCACCTTGCCTTCGATCTTGGGAAGATCGGCCGCGGCGGCTGCCTTGGTGCCGCTGGCGCGACGCGCCAATTCCACCGTCAGCCGCTCGGCCGCCTCGGGCTGCATCAGCCCCATGATGTCCGACATCTTGCGCGGCGCAATTTGTGAGGCGATTTCGATCAGCACGGGCATTTCCAGCCGGTCGAACACCTTGGCGGCATCCTTCGGCTTCATGCTCTCATACATGGTGACGATGCCCTTGAAGCGCGCATTGTCGGCTTCGGTCTTCTGCTCGTTCGCCGCGGTAATTCGCGATTCGACCGCCTTCATCTCCTCCACCTTGGATTCGATGCGCTTCTCCGCAGCCTTGAGCAGGTTCTCGCGAATCTCGAGCTCGCGGGCGCGCGTGTCGAGCTCCTGGCGGCGCGCCTGCAGGCGCTCGAGGATGGCGCGCTCCGAAGGCGATACGGCCTGCTGGTTCTCCTCGGGATGATAGACGACGCCGTCTGGCTTCGCCGTATCAGGCGCCGCGGGCTTCGGCTCCTCCGGCTTCTTCTCCGGCTCTTTCGGCTTCTCCACCGAACCGGTGATGTCGGCGTCCTGCTTGGGACCACCGGGGAAATTCAGATTATCCTGCGCCCAGGACGTCCTCTTCGGCTGCGGTTGGTAGTCGAACACATAGCCGCCGTCGAGCAACAGGCCCGCGATCTTGAGCACCGCAAGGCAGGCTACCGCGACGACAACGACCGGAATGACGCGAATGTTACGGTACGATTTCATGCCGCAAGGCCACCGGCCCTCCTGCGTTCAGTAAAGGCTTGCGCCGCGGCGGCCACCGCCTTGGCATTCGACATCCGCGCGGGCGCCACCGGGGCGACGGGAGCTACGGGCACCGCACTCACCGGCGCCGGAGCCGGCGCGGCCGCGGCAGGGGCGAGATCCACGGTGTCGCTTGGTGCTGTCGAGGGCCGCGCCGCAAGCGCGATCTTGGATAGCCGGCGCACCACATGATCGGCTTCCGCGAGCTGCTTCTTCAGATAATCCGACATCTCATTGGCCGCGCTGAGCTGCACGCCGAGATTTTCGTTGACGTCGCGCACGGTGTGCTTGAGGCCGCCGATCGCGCGCTCGGCGATTTCGGTTGCGGTGACGAGCTCGGCGATGACGGCCTTGAGTGAATGCTCGTCGGCCTTCAGCCGCTGCAGACGTTTGTTCAGCAGCATGCAGTAGGCGATCGTGATCACCAGCAGCACCGCCACCAGAGTTTCAATCGTCAAACCCAAAACAGGACTCATTATTGGGCCTCCATCATCTTATTCTGCTCGTCGGCCCTCTCGAACATGGCGAGAGTGGTAGAGGGTTTACGCAACGGCCGGGTGACGCGGATGGCGACGCGGTCGCCGACCCGCCCCATCCGCCCCTCGGTCAAGGTGACGCTGCCGCAGCGCACGGCCACGGTGGCGTCGGCACGCATGTCGAGCGGCAGCGTGTCGCCCACTTTCAGCGCCATCAACTGCTTGAGCGGAATGTCGGCCTCATACAGCACGGCGTCGACCGCGATCTCGGCCTGCCCGATCTCGGTGGCGAAATGCCCTTCCCAGATCGGATCGCGGCCGAATTTTTCGCCCATGAACATCTGCAACAGCACGTTGCGGATGGGCTCGATGGTCGCGTAAGGCAACAGCAGCTCGACATTGCCGCCGCGGTCTTCCATGTCGATGCGCAGCCGAACCAGGATCGCCGCGTTGGCCGGGCGGCTGATCGCGGCAAAGCGCGGATTGGTCTCGAGGCGATCGATCGAGAAGGTGACCGGCGAGAGCGGCCGGAACGCCTGCTCGGCATCGGCCAGCACCACCTCGATCAGGCGCTTGACCAGGTTGGTCTCGATCGTGGTGTAGGGCCGGCCCTCGATGCGCAGCAGCGAATTGCCGCGCCGGCCGCCGAGCAGCACGTCGATCATGGAATAGATCAGGCTGGAGTCGACGGTGGCGAGCCCGAAATTCTCCCACTCCTCCGCCTTGAACACGCAGAGCACGGCGGGCAGCGGGATCGAATTCATATAGTCGCCGAAGCGCACCGAGGTGATACGGTCGAGCGAGACTTCGACGTTGTCGGAGGTGAAATTGCGCAAGCTTGTCGTCATCAGCCGCACCAGGCGGTCGAAGACGATTTCGAGCATCGGCAGACGCTCGTAGGAGACCATCGCCGAATCGATGATGGCGCGGATGCCGGAATGGTCGTCGAGATTGACCTCGCCGGCGGTGAAGCCGAGGAGATTGTCGATCTCCTCCTGGGACAGCACGCGCTCGCCGCCGTTCTTGCCGCCGCCGAAGTCGCGGCTGCCGTCCTCGACCATGGCGGCCCATTGTAGCGCCATCGACTCCGTGAGCTCGTTGGCGCTCGCGGCTTCAGCGGCGGCAACGGGATCCTCGGCTCCTAGCGAGGCTTCCCATTCCGCCGCAATTGCATCCTGATCGACCGGATCGTTGCCCGCCATGATCGTCTGATCCGAACTTCTCTATTGAACCACGATTTCCTTGAACAGCACCGCGCTGACCTGGGTCGGCGCGACCGCGAGATTGACCCGCCTGGTCAGCTCTTCCTTCAGCCGGAACAGGCCCGCCGAGCCGGTGAGGTCGCTGGCGCGCAGCTCGCGCATATAGGTCTGGAAGATGTCGGTGACGCGCGGCATCGACGGCTTGATCGCCTCGGCCTGCTTGTCCTCCTTCACCTCGAGCACGACTTTCACGCGCAGATATTGAACGCGTTCGCCCGGCGCGGCCGAGAGGTTGACCAGCATGTCCGGCACCTCGATGAAGACGGGCGGCTTCGGCGGCGGCGCTTCCGCGTGCTCCTCCTTCTCGCTGTGATGGCTGAAGAAGAAGTAGCCCGCAGCGCCAATGCCGATGACGGCGAGCACGCCGACCACCAGGATGATCAGCTTGAGCTTGTTGCCCTTGGTCGATGCGACCGCGCCTTCGCCCGCGCCTTCCGCCTGTTCGTTCTCTGCCATGACCCCGCCCAAAGCCCATAGTCTCGATGACGAGCGGAATTGCAGCCAGCAGGCTTGAATGACGCGGAACGAAAAGGCCCCCAGCGCGAACACGCGCTCTCAACGAAATTGACGCTAGGTAAGAATGGTTAATGGTTCCTTTCTTTTGGATTGCGACTAGGAAAAACTTGCCGGGCAAATATGGTCAACAAGACCTTTCTGCCGCGTCGGCGACACCCCTGCCAAACGCCTAAGCCCTTCAAATTCTGCGATTTTCCGAATTGGCACGGCATTCGCTCTAGGGATCGGCGAACCCTCCCGGTTTGGGAGAGCCGGACGGGTTCAGCACGGTCCGAAAGAGCGGCTTGGGAGAGCCGGTTTTAAGGATTGCTTTACGGAAGGGGAGAACCACCGATGGAGAACGCGCTTCTCGTCGGACTTTCGCGGCAGACGACGCTCGAGCGCCAGCTCGCGGTGATCGCCAACAACATCGCGAACGTCAACACGTCAGGCTTCAAGGCCGACCAGCCGCTGTTCGAGGAATTTCTCACCTCGGGCGCGCATGAGGACAATTTCGTCGGGAGAGACCGCCGGGTCTCCTATGTGCAGGATCGCGGCACCTACCGCGACATGAGCCAGGGCTCGCTGCAGGAGACGGGCAATCCGCTCGACCTTGCCGTCGACGGCAACGGCTTCTTCGTGGTGCAAACCGCGGCCGGCGAGCGCTACACCCGCGACGGCAATTTCCAGATCAACACCCAGGGCCAGTTGGTGACAGCCTCGGGCGACCTCGTGCTCGGCAACAGCGGTCCGGTCGTGTTCCAGCAGACCGAGCACGACATCAACATTTCCCCCGACGGCACCGTCACGGTGGTCGACGCCAACTCGCCGGCCGATTCGATCCGCTCCAAGCTGCGCATCGTCAATTTCGCCGATCAGCAGCAGAGCCTGACCAAGGATGGCGGCAATCTCTACAGCGCGGCCAACCCGGCCGATGCCCAGCCCGACCTGACCTCGACGATCCGCCAGGGCTATCTCGAAAAATCCAACGTCAACTCGGTCGCCGAGATGACGCGGATGGTCGAGGTGTCCCGCACCTACGCCCAGATCGCCAATCTGCTGCAGCAGCAAAGCGATCTGCACAAGAATGCCATCAACCAGCTCGCCGAAATCCCGAACTGACGCGCGCCAGAGTGAAGGAGAACTAGCATGCAGGCTCTTCATACCGCAGCGACCGGGATGGCAGCTCAGGAGCTGAACGTCCAGGTCATTTCCAACAACATCGCCAACCTGCGCACCACCGGCTTCAAAAAGCAGACGGCGGCGTTCCAGGACCTGATCTATCAGCACATCCGCCGCGTCGGCGCGCAGGCGTCGGACCAGAACACCATCCTGCCCATCGGCATCGACATCGGCGGTGGCGTCAAGACCGTCGGCACGCCGCGCTCGATGACGCAAGGCACGCTGTCGCAGACCGGCAACGACCTCGATCTCGCGATCACGGGCGAAGGCTTCTTCAAGATCCTGATGCCCGACGGCACCTATCAATACACCCGCGACGGCACCTTCCAGATGGACAACCAGGGCCGCATCGTCACCGCCCAGGGCAACCCGGTGCAGCCGACCATCACCATCCCGAACAATGCGAGCGGCATTACCATCAACCAGCAGGGCCAGGTCTCTGTGACGCTGCCGGGCTCGACCACCTCGCAGATCATCGGCCAGATCGGCCTGACACGCTTCATCAACAAGGCCGGCCTGCAGCCGGTCGGCAATAACCAGTTCATCGAGACGCCCTCCTCCGGCCCGCCGCAGGACGGCCTCGCCGACGCGCAGGGCTACGGCACCATGACGCAAGGAAGCCTCGAGCAGGCCAATGTCGATGTCGTTTCCGAGATGAGCGACCTGATCGCCGCCCAGCGCGCCTACGAGATGAATGCCAAGGTCGTCACCGCCGCCGACCAGATGATGCAATCCACCTCGGCGCTGTTCAGGTAAGGGAGGGCTGAGCCATGAAACTTCGCAGCGTCCTCTTCGCAACCGCCCTGTTCGCGGCCACGACGCCCGCGCTTGCGCAAACCATCGACGACACCATCAAGCCGCCGGTGCTGCGCGCCAATGTCAGCGTCGCCGGCGACGTGGTTCGGATCGGCGACCTCGTCGAGAACGCCGGCGTGGCCGCGCAGATCGCGGTCTACCGCGCGCCCGATCTCGGCACCACGGGCACGCTTCCCGTCGTGCAGGTTCTCAATGTGCTGCGCCAGCACCAGGTGATCGGCGTCACGACCAGGGACATCAAGGACGTCACGGTGACGCGGCTCGCCCGCAACATCGCGGCCAAGGACATCCAGCTCGCGGTGGCGCAGGCGCTCGCGCATCGCGGCGGGCTGGGCGAGGCCGAGAACATCTCGCTCACCTTCGATCGCGACCTGCAGGATCTGCATCTTGAGGCCTCCAACAGCGGCACGCTCGAGCCGACGGCGGCGCGCGTCGACCCGCGCAGCGGCCGCTTCGACGTCACCTTCGAGATCGCCAACGATGCTTCGCAGGTCGCCACGCAGCTCCGCTACACCGGGGTTGCGATCGAGACGGTCGAAGCCGCCGTGCTCGCCCGCAATGTCGAGCGCACGGAGGTGCTCAAGGCATCCGACGTGATCGTTCAGCGGCGACCGAAGGCCGAGGTCGGCACCGACCCTGCCGTGCGCGATCAGGTGCTCGGCATGCAGATGCGCCGCGCGATGCGCGCCGGGCAACCCTTGCGCGTCGCCGATCTCGCCAAGCCTGACCTCGTGCAGCGCGACCAGGCGGTGACGGTGATCTACCAGACCGCGGGGATCTACCTGACGACGCGCGGCAAGGCGCTGGACTCCGGCACCCAGGGCGACGTGGTCAACGTGCTCAACCCGCAATCCAAGCGCACGGTGACCGGCGTCGTCACTGGCAGAGGCCAGGTGACCCTCCAGGTCGCGACCCCTGCGCCGGTCTACGTCTCCGACACGTCGGCGATTTCCTCCAACGATACGCCGGCCGCCGCGCCTGTTTCCGTCGCCGACGGCAGCTCCAACCCGCAAGCCCCCGTCAAGCCAGAGTAAAGTTCATGTCGAAGTCCAGTCCCTTGCCGCCTTTGGCAGCCGCCGGCCGTTCCCGTCTGCTTCGTACCGTGGCGTTGCTCTCCGTCTTGTCGGCCGTGACAGGGTGTTCGGCAGTCGACCGCCTGTCGCAGATCGGCGAGACGCCGAAGCTCAACGCGATCGAGAACCCGACGGCGCAGCCGGGCTACAAGCCGGTGTCGATGCCGATGCCCAAGCCCGAGACGGTGTCGTACAATCCGAACTCGCTGTGGCGCAACGGCTCGCGCTCCTTCTTCAAGGACCAGCGCGCGCACCAGATCGGCGACCTCTTGACGGTGACCGTCAACATCACCGACCAGGCGAACTTCGCCAACGAGACCGTGCGCGACCGCACCAGCAAGGAAGACTCAGGCATCACCGATTTCATCGGCTCCAAGACCCTCGGCGGCACGGCGCAGAAGGTGCTGCCCGGCCGCATCCTGACCACGGACTCGACCTCGCAATATGACGGCAAGGGCACGATCCAGCGCCAGGAAACCTTGCAGACCAACGTCGCCGCCGTGGTCACCCAGGTGCTGCCGAACGGCAACCTCGTGGTCGAAGGCAAGCAGGAGATCCGCGTCAACTACGAAATCCGCGAGCTGATCGTCGCCGGCATCGTGCGCCCCGAGGACATCCAGAGCGACAACACGATCGACTCGAGCAAGATCGCCCAAGCCCGCATCGCCTACGGCGGAAGAGGCCAGATCTCCGACTTCCAGCAACCGCGCTACGGCCAGCAGGTCATGGACGTGCTGCTGCCGTTCTAAGTCCAGATTTTCCCTCCCCCTCCTGTCCGCCGAAGCTTTAGCGAAGGCGGATGCGGGGGAGGGTTAGGGAGGGGGTAGCCCGGAAAAAACCTCTCTTTTCGAAGAACGAGGAAACGACACCCCCATCCTACACCGAGCTCCCACATCGCTAGTCGCGAACCTAGGCGCGAAAAGCGGTGTTCTACGCGGCCCTCGCTAGCTCCCCTGGCGAGGGCCGTTGTGGTTTTTTGGTCCCCGGGATTAGGGCTGCCATGCTTCGACCGCAACGGCTTACGCGCCACTTACGGTTGCAAGAATCAACGATCTTCGGCAGCATTAGAAGCTGCTCACCTGCGCCGCTAAGCGTTTGTGTCCTAGAAGGCAATTGCTTGATCTTCAACTTTCCTACAGAAGAGTTGCGAGCAATCTGTGCGGAGCGAGGCGTAGCGACGGCGAAGCTTGGAGCGGCTGCAGCGCTCGAACTTGCGCAGATACTTGCGGACATCGAGGCCTGCGACACCGCAGCCGAATTTTGCGAATTGTATCCAAGCAAGGTCTTGGATATCAGTAACACTGAAAAATGCGTACAATTGTCCACAGGACATCGGCTCAATTTTAGATCGGGTCATCCGAATTACCCCAATCCTCCAGCCGAGGTGACGGACTGGAACAACACTACAAGGCTAAGAATTGTGTCGATCGAGGCAAGTGATGGTTGAGACATTCTTCCAACCAGATTGGTTTTCAAAGCCGGGCGACACGCTCCTGACAATGATGGAGCACCGGGAGCTAAGCTGCGCCGATCTTGCCGAAAAAATTGGACGAAGTGCGGCTACCATCAGAGGATTGATCTCGGGCGCGGTTGAGATAGACGATGGGCTTGCAGATTTGCTCGCCAAACACGTTGGAGGCACGCCAACGTTTTGGCAAAAGCGCCAGGCGATCTACGCCAACTCTCTATCGCGCGCAGCTGGCGCGATTCCGAGGCAAAAGGGCGACGAGTGGCTCAAGCAGTTTCCTCATGCTGACATAGTTAACTATGGCTGGCTTAGGAAGCCTAGCCGTCGAGACGATCTACTCAAGGCCTATCTTGCATATTTTGGCGTAACCGACCCTAATGAATGGGCGGAACGGTATGAGAAGCCATTTGGTGTTGCCTTCCGCAGTTCCCCAACCTTCAAATCGAAAGCAGGCGCACTCTCGGCGTGGCTACGACGTGGCGAATTGGAAGCATCAAGCGTGTCGACCGCGAAATGGAATCCGCAGCAGCTTCGGATCCGCCTGCCTGAGCTAAGGGTGCTCACAAAGGCGAAAGCTCCAGCGTATTTCCTACCGCGAATGCGAAAGATTTGTGCGGAGGTTGGGATAGCACTCGTATTCGTCCGTGCGCCCTCAGGCTGTCGAGCAAGCGGCGCTACACGCTTTCTGTCGCCAGACAAAGCCATGATCATTCTGAGCTTTAGACATCTCTCCGATGATCATTTTTGGTTTACGTTCTTTCATGAACTTGCGCACGTCCTGCTTCACGGGAATTCTAGCACCTTCATTGATGGTGAAGTTGGTACGATCACTGAACAGGAGCGTGAGGCAAATTGTTTTTCGGCCTCTGTTCTCGTTCCCCCAAATCGGCGAGACGAATTACTGGACCTAAAGCCCCGAAAGGAAAGTGTCATACGCTTTGCTTTTTCGATCGGCGTCTCGCCGGGAATCATCGTCGGTCAGCTTCAACACAACGAAATCATCAAGCCCAGCCAACTAAACTTCCTGAAGCGACGTTTCAATTGGGAGCAAATATCCGGTGCACTATGTTAGCCCTTGAAATGCTTGAAGTGCGTCGGGCTTTTTTGCCAGTTGCAGATCGAATCTTCCATTACCTGCATCCCGACATTTAGTGTTTGATCAAGAAGTCCGAGGATTTCTTCTAGCTTCTCTGCGCTAGTCCTTGATTTAGGATCTCCATCGACCAGTAGCCGAGCCCCTCTTAGCGGTCCAGTGGCCTCACGCAAATAAGGGGAGCCCGGCCATATGGGCGCCAAATCGAGCCGACCGAGGAGCGCAAGAAAATCGAACTTGGCTAATCTTCCAAATCTTGCGATCTGGAAATGCCGATATGCTGCATCGAATATCTTGTGGGGATCGTTGCCGACTTGCCTTGTCAATTCGGCAAACCACTTTGAGGGCGCCCCTTTGACGCACTCAACAAAGCTTCTCACAACTGCGACGGTTCCATTCTTCGAATTTGGATTTAACGTTTCATATTTTCGATGATTGCCAAACGCGCCCCCAATTTTATCATAGTTGAGGTGCATCCACTCCTCAAACTCGTCTACATTGCTAGCGACCTTTGCCCAAGTCCATCTATCTTGGCCAAGTGCCGAATACACGTCACGCATTCGGGTCCAGCCAAACCTTCCGTGTTTGCCGAAGTGCGTAGCCAGGAAGATAAGCCAAATCGCTTCGTCGAGCTGCCCTTTCTTGGCATGTAGAACAGCAGCGCGCTCGGGATCAAACATGGAGCTGCAAGGATCTGCGCGTTCCTGATGGATTGTTCTGCCTTTTAGGATTCGCGTGTAGTCCAGCCGACGCAAACTGGCCACCATCTGCATCGCAAGCGCCTCACGCGCAGCTAGCTGCTGAATTCCCAACAACTGATGCTGCCCCTGAGAAAAACTGTGGAGTCCCGCGCTCAGTCGAAGGAAGACTTTTTGACGCGACGGCCAGATCAGTGACATTAACGCGACACCCCATTTGGGCCCGACCTACCTTTCTTCCTCGATCTATACGCGCGATTATTGATATAGTCCTTGTAACAGGCTGAGGACATTTCCTGCTGGAGCGTTCTGATCGTCCTCTCGTCTTTAGCCACAAAGATTTGCAACATCCGAATAAGATCTCCCCAATAGGGATCGAGGCCAAGATCGGTAGCTCTTATCAACTCCTGTGCGCGAATTTTCTCGAGCGCAGCCAGTACCTGTTCAATTGAGGACCAAGGATCACCTCTCGGCATCGCGGGCATTTCAACTTGGGATTGATAGCCCTCCTCAACAAATCGCATCGCAGCAGTGCGATCATTCCTATCGCCATCTGCATCTTCATACAGGTGCATGCTTCCAACAAAGTGCCTGTATGACGCCATCTCGCATCCCAAAGTTCGGGCCAGGATCTCTTGCAGCATGGTGAAGCAGAATACGTCGTGTGGAAGTCCTTTGTAGGCGTCATTCGATCGCATCGTGACAATCATCTCGAGTTTGCTTTTGCGCAAAAGAAATTGAAGTGTCGTGGTACATGGAATTTCGTCGTGTGGTTCGCTGAGATCTTCGGCGTTAAACAATTGGACAACTGCTTTACGCGTTGCTGGCCTTTCCCGCAGTTTCGCCAACACATTTGCGATTTGATCGTGGCCGCGCTGCTTAAACAGACGCGGCCCATATCCGCCGTATACAGTTACACCGTCCTCACTCTCTTTTCGGTAGGCCGGAATGAATGGTTCAATAAAGGCCAATTGATTGTCTTTAGAGAGATACCAGAGCAGTTCACCTAGCGCACTAAATGGCCTTCCTCGGGTCTCGGTTCGGCTGAGCCGTGCGCGCGGTTTTGTGATTTGAATTGAGGTCCCGAGGATTTCTCTGTTCGCTCCTCTCGTTGCGCCCGAAGCTAGGGGGGCAGCAAGTAGCTGAGGATATAATTTGAGCAAAACATCATCGAGCGTTTCAGCAGCTAAATGCATTTTACCGCTCGAACTAATTTGACTGGCACCACCTTCTCGTCATGGGCCAATTCGGCGCGCTGGAATGCGCAAGCAGCGCGCGCCAGCCAAAGCGCCGCGATTTCCACAACTCGCATCTTGGATTCACCCCCGAGTGCGAACATCCAATCGCAACTACCGAGCGAGATCAATAGCCAAGCAATTCAATAAAGATATATCTTTAGGATAACTCCCGACGCCCGGTTGTTAGCCCCACGTCACCTTTCGTCACCGCACGGATCTCAACATGCAAGCCCGTCTGGTCCTGCAGCGCGCGAATGACGCCGAGTAAGTTCTCGGCGGTCGGATTGCCCTCCGGCCCAAACATGCGCATCAAGCTCTTTTGCGGACGGCCGGTCACCTCGCTTAAGCGCTCAAAACCGATCGTCGCATTGATATAGGTCCGCAATCCCGCGCGGCCGTCGTCGGTCTCGCCTTTCAGCAAGGCCTCTACCGCCTCTTGAAACAGCGCCTTTCGAAAAGCGGGATCGCGTTCTGCCCGCGCGCGCACCGTGTCGCGAAAATTTCGGGTCAATGGCATGGCATCATGTCTCATCGCGTTTGCGTTTCTTGTAGTCTCGCCAGCGGCGGAGCGCGGCGTCGATATCGTCCTGCTGTCGTCGCTTGGTGCCACCACCGAGCAGAATGACCAGCACCTTGCCATCCCAACCGAAACAGATCCGATAGCCCGGACCGCGGTTGATCCTGAGTTCGGCAGCCCCCTCGCGATCGGCTTGACGTTCGAGGTGTTGCCCTCGGTAAGACGCTCGATGGCAATGGTCACGACTGCGGCCGCCTGCGCATCAAGACTGTCGAACCATCGCCGGAAAAGGGCTTTGACCGTCGGAGACGTATTCCTCAATCCGGATCATATGGTACCATATACGTTACCATTACAGCAGCTTGACTCGCAAACATCTGTCCCTTATGTTCTTGTTCTGTTCCAACCCCCCATAAGGGGCGTATCGCGATCGTCACGAGACGTGGGTTGGAATGCGGTGGACGCGACGGTGCCGGCAGACGAGCGGCATTCGGCGCGGACGGCGAAGTCGTGTGGTCCTGGCGCCCCGTGGCTGGCGCTAAGTTGGCGACGATGCATTCGCATCGCGCCGGCGACGGTGGCAATAAAGTCTGGTTCACCGGGGAGCAACTGTGTTGAAGTAGACCAGTGATCGGCCGGGCTCAAGGCTGGCGCTGGCGCGCCCCCGCCTTCGGCGGCTGACGGCCTTGACCCCGTCCGCTCACCGGTCTGTCGGCTTGGCATGCGCTCGGTCGCAGACCGAGCGCGATCAGATGCGCTCCCTCAGCTGAGCGCGTAGCGGCTGGGGTCCCATGTCTCGCCGCGGCTGATCATGATGTTGAGGATGACGATCAGCTTGCGCATGCAGGCGACGATAGCAACCTTCTCCAGCTTCCCCTTGGCGATCAGGCGATCATAGAAGGCCTTGAGCACCGGGTTGTGCCGGGTCGCAGCTCCCATGCAGGCCATATAGAACAGGTTGCGGAC
>NZ_AWZU01000061.1 GCF_000472385.1 Bradyrhizobium sp. ARR65 | reverse complement strand
CGTGCTGCCAAGCGTAACTGACCCAGAGAAAAATCTCGCCCCTTACGACCTGAACTACACGGCCGCGGAGCTTCAGCCCAGGCCGACTGCTCAGCCGCGCCGTTGGCACTTTTCGATCCAGAGTACTTCCCTGTAGACTTCGTGCAGTTCTCGCCAGATGGGCTCCGGCAATTGCTGGATGATGAGCCCGGGCCATTGGTCGCGCGTTCAGGCCCGGCGGATCAGTCAGCTAACGAACCGGGTCCGCTGTAGAGTTGATCTTGCCTCTTAGGCTTGATCCAGCTTGAAATTCGCTCTGGCCCACGACAAGGACCAGAGGCATGAAGATCGATCGTGCAGGCTGTGAAGGCGAACCGGTAGGGGCGCGAAAGCGCGCCCCGTGACAACGAGTTCGGCAAACGGGCCTTCAGATGTCATGGAGCGTCTATCTTAATCCAGCCTGGGTTCTTGGCTGGTCTCCTGATTGGGTTCGGTCCGCTGGCCGGTCCGAAAGTCCTCCAGGTTGCCGCCTAAAAACAAACCTCGGCTCGTTCCTCTAACCCAGTTTCGCAATTTTCTGGTCACTGCGGTCTGCCCACGCGCCAGAATGTCTATGATGTTGTTTGTCGTCCAAGTGACAACACGGGGCACGGTGTAGGTATGCAACTGAGTAGCGTTCTCTGCAATTGCGATCGCGCCTGACGTAAGATCGTCTTCACAAATCTGCAGCTGTCACGGGTCTCGGCCCAACGACACAACAGAAGAACATTCAACATACCCATCCATGTACATGCAGCCATGCGCGTCGTGTCAATTTCATCTAGCCAATCGTCACTGGACGACTCAGAAGTATGCGCGACGGTTCGCGAACGCAAATACGCTAAGTACCGCAGTTCCTCGAACATCCTCATCCGTGCTCGGCTTGCAATGACGCTGAAAACGACCGAGCGTTACATATGAGGATGCCAAGACGCCCTCGAAAATGTCGCAGCTATCGACGCTGCTAGCTGACGATTCGGTTTTGTTGCTCCGCAAGCCTGATCTCATTCTTCAGCGCTTAAACGTTTGCTCCAGCAATCGTTGCGGCAAGTTCCGCGCGCTCCTCGCTAGAGGCTGGCACAGTTCGTCGCTGACACATTCGGGCGGGATACTCAGAAACTGCGCGAAACTAGGATCCCCGGCGGAAATTGCGGGATCGTAGTCCCTGAGCCTGAGGCAGGTTCCCGCTCCACCGCTCGGGCTGGGGGCCGTGAGTAGCGGTGGAGCGGTTAGCCAGAAACCAGCGCGGCTTCTGACCCTCCACAATTGCGACTATGATTCGGGCGCATTGCTGGCGGATGCAAGGCGGTAGACAATCTGCGATGCTCACGAAAGTGCGAATCGGGTATGGATTTAGCCCTTGCGGTTGATGCCTCACGACTGCGCCGGACCCGCAGTCACGCAACTCGTCTGTTTGGCATCCTAAGTAGTCCCGGCTGGCCGCACCTTATCAGGTCCCATGATCTGGCAATCTGGGCCCCACAGCGGTGCAGCGACGGCCGCAGGGGGTCGGCCACGATTTGCATCAACCGAGTCTCTCGCTTCTGAATTCCGCCGCTGGCGTCCAGGCCCAAGCGAACTCAATTTTCTTCAGCCGACCAGCGCAACGCGGATTGCGGCGCAGCGAGCAGATGAAGGAGTGGCGCTTAATCTGTACCAGGACGCCGTTGCGCGCATAGATTAGGATGATCGCAAGCTGCGCATTAGAGGCGCCGGTCGCCATGTTGCGGATATATTGCGCATGGCCGCGCGTGTCCGCGAGCATGAAGGAGCGGGCGTGTTGAAGAAGCGGCAGGCGAGGTCGCAGGTGATGCCCTGTTCGCGCTCGGCCTCAACACCATCGACCAGCAGCGAGCTTGATACCGTCGACGGTCGTGCCGATAATTGACATTATCGCGCGCGAGCGCCTGCAGCTGATCCTCTAGATCATCTTGATATCGTGCAAGAGGCGCCGATCAGCCTTGATTTGCCATCATCGACCGAGCCGCAGCTGATGAAACGCAGCTGGTCTTTGTCCTGCTGGTCGCGTAGAGCGTTGCGGCATCCTGGTTGATCAGAAGTAGCCTTCCCGCTTCTTTTTCTCCATCGAGGCCGCCTCGTCAGTATCGATCAGCTGCCCCTGGCGCTCCGAGATTTTTGCGACCTGCATTTCGGCGACGATCTCCTCGATCGTGGTCGCGTCGGACTCGATCGCGCCGGGGAGCGGGTAGCAGCCCAGTGTGCGGAAGTGAATCGTCTTCACCTCGGGCTTCTCGTTCGGCTGAAGCGGAAGCCGGTCGTCATCGACCATGATCAGCGTCCCGCCGCGCTTGACCAGCGGGCGGGGCTTGGCGAAATAGAGCGGTACGACCGGGATCTTCTCCAGCATGATGTATTCCCAGACGTCGAGCTCGGTCCAGTTCGACATGGGGAAGACGCGCATCGTTTCGCCCTGCCGGATCCGCGTGTTGAAGAGGTTCCACAGCTCGGGGCGCTGGTTGCGGGGGTCGCAGACGCGGCCAGGCCGGCGGAAGGAGAAGATGCGCTCTTTCGCCCGGCTCTTCTCCTCGTCGCGCCGCGCGCGCCGAAAGCCACGTCGAAGCCGTAGAGATCGAGCGCCTGCTTCAGCGCGTCGGTCTTCATGACCTGGGTGTGCAGCGCCGAGCCCGATGCGATAGAGGTAATGCCACGCGCAATGCCGTCCTGGTTGATATGGACGATGAGGTCGACGTTTAGGGGCCTCGCGGTTTGGTCGCGAAAGGCAATCATCTCGCGAAACTTCCAGGTGGTATCCACACGCATAAGCGGGAAGGGGAGCTTGGCCGGATAGAACGACTTCACTGCCAAATGCAACATGACGCTCGAGTCTTTGCCGATCGAATACAGCATGACCGGCTTTTTGAATTCCGCGACCACCTCGCGCATGATTTCGATGGACTCGGCCTCCAGTCCGCCGCAAATGTCGCGGCAGGCGTGAGTATCTGGCTCGGTGATATCCTGTGCTCTCATGTTGAAGTAGTGCTGCGTATCTCGCAGGCCTTTCTTCAGACGCCACCGCCGTCGCTCCTCCGCTTCGCGATGAGCAGAGCCAACGACGGCAATCCCTCGTGGGCGGCAGCGCATTTGCAAGCAGATCGAGGTACGAGAGAGCTCATGCTCTCTTTTCGACTAGAACGGCGCTGGTATTGTCTAGTCGGGCTGATGCGGAGAATGATTTGCTTCGAGCGGATCGGTGCCGCTGGAATCAGCGAAGCTTGCAATTGAGCTGAAGCAAAAAGGGTCCTTTTCAAAGAGATCAACCAGAAGCACGCCAGGGCACGCTAACGCCTTAACCAATTCGCACCGATAGTCCGGCTCAGTGTCGGGGACGAACCGGAACGGAGCACCGCAGCCGTAGCGCCCGGCCTAGCTTGGCTCGGTCGTGCCCGCTTCCTTATGCTTCGCCTGACAGTCCGCGGTTTGATACCGGCCAGTGGCGGGGGAGCGGTAACGGCCGCTTGCTCTCCCGCGAGGCCTGCGATGGCTCGCCTGCCTTTGCGTCGTACCTTTCGGCCAGGGCCAACAGACGCTTCCTGGTGAACGAATCAGCCTTCGCGGCCAGATCGCGGGCTCGCAAGGCCTGCTGCCTGTAAAATTCACTGTCCATGAATACCATCATACGACAACGAACAGAGTTTGAATACAGAAAGCCTTCCTTCTCAAGTCACGGGTGGGGTGCCGTCCCCAATAACATGCGTAACAGCAGGAACACGCCTCGCCTGGTTTCCAGCACACCAAGCTTCAGGTCAAAGACTTCCGCGACCTGGCGCTCTCAATGTCCCCAATGACGAGCTCGGTGGCTGCGATGCCGTCCCAATCAAAGTGGATGAAATAGCTATGGGATGGAGCCGCCGCGTTGGCCCAGCCACTCAGTGCTCGTCGAAACCAGTGTGACGCTTGTATATCCATTGGCGGCCATCATGCCGTCGCCACAGCAGCCCGCCGTCGATCGCCCGCCTAGGAATGATAATTCGCCAGACGTGCCAAATGCGGCCCATGGGGGTCTCGAGCCGGCATCCAGATCATCCTCGGCGTCCCTGAACGCACTCGATTGCATAATCAATCCATTGATTCCGACGAAAGGAGCCTGCGCCCGGAGTATGCTCAGGCGGCAATTCCTATTCCAGCCACGCCGAAAGGCAATTTTCGGCAGCACATCCTTAGCGCCCTCGCGCCCAGTGGCAACCGATCTCCTCTATTAAGATTGATAAGCGCGAGCGGGGTTAAATCTGGAACCAAAGAGCGGATTGAAGCGCGCTTTCGAACTGCCTCGCTTTGCTTATGAACCCGTCAAGAGTACCCGCGCTCACTTGGCCGGCCAGAATGGCTCCAAGGTCCGGTGAAGCCGACAACATCAGCTTGCGGGGAAGGCTCCCGTCTCGTCTCAAAATCTGCCTCGATACGGCTTGCCGACCCTGGCTATGATGGCCTGCTGGATCAGAGAATTTGGCATGAAGTAACGGCGCCCGGACAAACCCCCACCGCAAAGCGATCGCGAGGATCGATCTGCTTTAGCCCTTATCTCTATCGCATCTCCAACCGGGGCGAACGGACTTTCAATCGCATCCAACAATATCCTTTAGCCGGGACGCGCCACGACAAGCTTGCCGCCAACTGCCTCGCCTTTGTCCAGCTTGTATCCCTCTGGCCATGGCTGGACTGCCGCTCACAGTGCGCATCTTCGAACTGTCCGGTGTCGAATTTCGGTCTGGGCATGATCGACACCTCCGTTATTGCCACTTCTGATCCACAACGTCACGTGATCGGCGGCATGTTTGCCGTCGCTCGGGGAGAGGCGGTGACGATGCCCTTTGTCATATCTGATGGAATTAGACTGTATTTCGAGGAATATGGAGAAGGTTATCCAATTATTTTCATTCATGAATTTGAAGCGGACCTGCACAGCTGGGAAGCACAGGTCCGGCACTTTTCGCGTAGTTACCGGTGCATCGCCTACAACGCACGCGGATATCCACCAAGCGACGTTCCCGATGATCCCGCCGCGTATGGCTGGGAGCTCGCTGTCCGCGACATCGAGGCTGTCATGGCAGCGCTTTCAATTCGGCGAGCGCACCTGGTTGGATCGAGCATGGGCGCGTACGCAGCTTTGTTGTTCGGCTTGCGCAGCAACGGAGCAGTGAGCGCGATCGTTGCAGCTGGGGCAGGGGCCGGATCTCCCGCATCGGATCAGGAAGAATGGGCAAGAAACGCCTCCGTCCTTGCGCGCGCACTGAATGCTCGAGGAATCGCTGGCTTGGCGGCGAAAATGGCGAGCCACTCTACCCGGAGGCGGCTCATGCAGAAGGACCCGAAGGGTTGGAATGTCTTTGTGAAGCGGCTGAAGCAACTCTCCTCACCGGGCATGTCCAACACCTTGCTTCAGTGTCAGGCCCTACGGCCCTCTTTGTTCGAATTTCGAGATCAATTTTCAAAGATGAACGTACCCGTGCTGCTCGCGGTAGGAGACGAAGACAACCCATGTCTCCAAACTGGCTTGATGTTGAAGTCCACCATTCCGGGGGCCGGACTTTGGGTATGCCCCAATACTGGCCATGCCATCAATCTTGAAGAGCCTGCTGCATTCAACGCGCAATTGGAAGCGCTCTTCACCATGGTCGAGCGAACGAGCTGCCCGCATTCTGACGTAAGAAAGCAGTCAAGCTCCCACGATGATGCGGCACGCGCGGTTCGCTTGCTGGCCGGTGGAGCGATCGCATGAAGCCGTGGGTCGCCGTCTCACTCTCTGAGTCAACTGCCGCGCGGCTAAGCCGCGCAGCGCAGGAGGGGCGTGCTTCCAAATCAGCAATCGTCGAGGCCGCCCTCTCTCATTTCCTCGCCCCCGAGGCTGCTAGCGAAACGGCCGGCGCGCGCGCTCAATTGGACGCGATCACACAGCAGCTCGACCAGCTCCATTGTGATCTGCAGATCGTTGGCGAGGCAGTCGCGCACCAGGCTCGGTTTCTACTCGCGGTCACCCCGGCGCTTTCGGCCGCAGACGAGACGGCTGCCTGTACCCTGGGAGCGGCCCGCTTTGATGAATTTGCTGCACAGGTTGCAAGACGGGTCCGTCTGGGAACATCTCTCATCAACGAAACAATTGAGCGGGTGACGAGAACCGGTCCAGGACATCCGCCGAGAAAGGCCACAGGACGGACACCGCGACCGGACCCGATGGCGCCCGATCGGAGTGGTCGGACCCTGGCCAAATCACCCGAGCCAGTGACCTCCGAGGGAGAGCGAAATGAGCATGATGCTGAGCTGGCATGTAAACGGACAGTTCGCACGCCCTCGCAATTGAGGTCTTCGTCTCCGCGGCCAGAAGCCTCACCGCCAGGAGACAGCCCAAATTGGATGCTCGTTGTTCGGGTATTCTTGCCGTTCGCCGCTGCTTATTACCTGTCCTATCTGTTTAGGACGATCGGTGCCACCATAGCCGGACCGCTCGCTTCGGAGTTTGGTCTTCAGGCGGATGATCTCGGCCTTCTGACATCGGTCTACTTTTTGACCTTCGCGGCGGCGCAGATTCCGATCGGCGTATGGTTGGACCGGTACGGTCCGCGGCGAGTTCAGAGTTTAGTGTTATTGGCAGCCGCGGTCGGCGCTGCGCTGTTTGCCGCGTCGAACAATTTCATGCTCCTCCTTCTCGGCCGCGCATTGATCGGGCTCGGCGCTTCAGCTGCGTTGACCGCCGGATTGAAAGCCGTCGTTCTCTGGTTTCCAGCCGAACAGGCTCCGCTGCTCAATGGGCTCATGATCATGCTGGCGGCCTTTGGCGCTATGACTGCAACATTGCCGTCGGAATACATGCTCGTGTCGATCGGCTGGCGCGGATTGTTTCAGCTGCTCTCCATCGCTGCGGTCGGATGCGCGCTGACAATCTTTCTTGTCGTCCCAAGGTCCTCGCCGTCAGCAGAAGCAAAGCGACCGACAATCGGACTTCGTGCCATCTATGCGGATCCCCGGTTCTGGCGCCTGGCCCCACTGTCTGCGACTTGCATCGGCTCGGCCTGGGCGCTGCAGGGGCTGTGGGCAGCGCAATGGCTCTCCGACGTCGAGCGTCTGGATCGGTCAGGAGTGCTCCGCACTCTTTTCCTGATGGCGGTCGCATCAAGTGTAGGCGCCATGGGCCTCGGTATTGCGGTCCAAAAGCTGCGGCGCTATGGTGTTGGTCCGCGAAAGCTTCTGTCACTGTTTGCACTCGTGTCTTTTGTCGCGCAACTGGCAGTCGTCCTGCGAGTACCTATCCCATCATCCATTCCGTGGATGTTCATCGCTGCCCTGGGCACAGCGACCGTTCTCAGCTACGCTGTTTTGGCCGAGTATTTCCCTAAGGAGCTGGCGGGACGCGCCAACGGGGCTCTCAACCTGTTTCACATCGGCTGCGCATTTCTGGTGCAGTCCGCCATCGGCCTGGTGGTGCAACAGTGGATGCCCCAGCAGGGACACTACCCTGAAATCAGCTACCAGACTGCCTTTGGAGCGAACCTTCTCGTTCAGCTTGCCGCTTGGATTTGGTTCAATATTCGCTTGCCTTCTTCGGGCGGGGGGAGCGTCGTGGCGACTAAGAAATACTCTCGGCTGCAAGATACTGATCCGCGTAAACCCATATAAGGATCAGTCGGGCTGTATCAGCAAGAGGCGGCTCTCGATCGGCGCGTGATCGGGGATGAATGGTGAGCGAGCCGAACGGCTGAAAGGTCCTCCAGTTGGCGCCAAGCCCTGACCACTGAGCGCTGCTCTAAGGCTTTGAGTCATCAAAGACTTGCTGATTGCACCAACAAAATCGATTGCTAGAGCTTGTCCGGCGCTAATAAAACCCCGTAGGTCGTATTTCTGATTTCATTGTTGCTGAATTGCCATTTTGCGGTTGCCCAAGACAAGCTCTGCCCAAGAATACTCAGCTTGCACGCTCGCTCGCGATCCCGTCCTCCTCCTTGCGAGGATAGAAAAGGCGTGTAGCGGCAAGATCCGGAAGGGACGCCCATGGTGAAGATTGTGGAGCTAGAATGAGCCCGTTCGAAAGCATCTTTGAGGAATTCATCGATGCGATCCAAACCGCGGTCAACGTGGATGAATTCGAACGCATCGCTACGCGGCTGACCCAGAGACTCGGCCTACAGCGCTTTGCCTATCTGCGGATCGCCGGCGATACTCCGATGCTCATCTCATCCTATCCAAAGTCCTGGACCAGCCGGTATTTCCAGCTGAGATATCAGCAGCTCGATCCGGTGCTGCTCCGTGCGCGTGTTGAGCGGGCGCTGTTTGGCTGGGGAGGCGAGATGTCATCGCCGGTCGGAAACCGCGAACAACGCCGGTTCTTTGATGAAGCGACAACCTTCGGGATCAGATCGGGCATCACGGTCCCAATTAGGGGCGGATTTGGTCAGATGGCCGCATTTTCGCTGGCGACTGACGCCCGCGATGTTCATCCCGAGCGGCTACTGCGCGAATGTAGGGATCTCCTGCATGCGGCCGGGGTGCATTTTCATTGCAATGCTACGATCAGGCTGGGCGTAAGCAAGGATAAACTCGCTGAAGGCGAACTCACGCAGCGTGAGCGCCAATGCTTGGCATGGGTCGCGCACGGAAAAACTGTTGCCGATATAGCAGTGCTGGTCCAGATCGCACCACGTACCGTGGTTTTTCATCTTGAAAACGCTCGCCGCAAACTCGGTGCTGCCTCTATTGCCCAATGCATCGCCGAGGCCTTGCGCCGGGGTCTGTTGCCCTAATCGTCCATCCCTCCAGATTCCAAAGAGGTGAGCAAGAGACCCGACCGTCTCACGCCCTCTGTTTGTGTTGTTGTCTTCTTCCAAATAGATCCAGCGTGGTCAAATTGGGGTTGATGTGCCTGCAAAATATGTCAGGCGATCGCAGGCGGAGTTTCTGGTCTTGAAGCCTCCTGATCATTTCAGGAGGTCAGGATGTATGCCATCGCACTTCGCGCCCCTCAATTCGGCCGTTACCTGCCGTTGCTCGCGGCGATGTATCAGCTGCGACGCCGTGTCTTCAAGGATCGACTCGGCTGGTCAGTGTCCGTTTCAGGAGAATTGGAGCTCGACCTGTACGATACTCTAGGACCGACTTATCTCATGCTGATATCAGAGACCGGGAAGGCTGTCGGTTCGGTTCGTCTGCTTCCAACGACCGGACCAACGATGCTGGCTGATATCTTTCCCGTTTTGCTCGGCGGGACGTCGGCTCCGCGGAATGAAAGGGTTCTCGAGAGCTCGCGCTTCTGCGTGGATACGAAGCTCGTCTCCGACACAAGCTTCAGTAGCATCAACCGCGCGACTCTTGTGCTCTTCGCGGCCATGATTGAGGCCGCGCGTGGAGCGTGCGCAGACAGCATTGTCACCGTGACCGACACGCGCATGGAACGCATTCTCCGGCGAGCAGGCTGGCCGCTGAGGCGGATTGATGCTCCACGCCAGGTCGGGTGCACTGCGGCAGTCGCGGGCTATCTCGACACGTCCGAATATACGCTTCACAGGATTTACAAACAAGCCGAACTCCACGGTCCTGTGCTTGCGTCCCCCGATGTGGTCAACGTGGCTGCCTGAAAGTGCCTCGGAGCACGTGCAGCTGAGACGATTGGTACGTCCATGCTCACAAATCCACGACATAGCCGCTTGGTTTTGATCAACTTGATGCGTGACCAAATGCCGGCTCACACCGCAGTTATAGGGGCTGGTCTCTCATTACTGCAAGCCGGGCTGCAGATGTTCAATGTCAGCTCCATTCTCGTTGGCAAATGCCAGCCGTTGGACATCGAGCCAGATCAAGCGGCCATGGATCTGATCACACAGCTCGAAGTCAATGCTTTTTCAATTTGGCGAGACCGGCGTTTCACCGACGGTCTCGCTTCAGCACAGGCCAGTGTTCTGTTCTTCGGAGGAAGTTGGTTGGAAGAGGAGATATTCATTTCCGCCCTGCAGGCAGCCGAGCGCGGGTATGACGTGCGTCTTGTTTCGGACATCACCACCGCGCGTGCCGAGGCGGATCGATCGTTTGTCTTGGACCGGTTAGCCCTTCATGGGATTTTGGCGACAACCGTCCGGCAGATGCTTCTGGAATGGGCGGTGTGTCTGGGCGACCCAGTTTTGCTGCAAAAGGTTCAGGAGCTTCTTTCTTAAACGCGACGTCGCGCTACGGCCCACTTGACGCGAGCCCTCGGCTTGCTTGCTTTCGGCTCTAGCGGTGAGCAGCTACGAACGACGTCGGCTCGAGATAGCGCCACGTTTGTGGGTGCGCTTCTCGATCCGAAGCCCGGTAAACGCGCGCTTGCAGGACACCATTCGTCGTTACCGCGCACTCATGGGGACATGCGGAGCGAGAGTTCCTAAAAGCCGCGCCGCAGGGTAGGAACGCTTTGCGATGTTCTCGCAGCGCTCGACCTGAAGTTCGTTGTCCGTCCTAGGACAAAGGCAAAGCCAGCTGAGATCGAGAACATCTTTTGATGGCCCACCCGCGGCGGCATATCCCGCTCAATGTCTTCTTGAACGGCCGTCCCGTCGGGTGCCTGAACAGGCACTCCAGCGGCGCAATCGACTTTCAGTACGATCCGTCCTGGCTTGCCTGGGAGCATGCGCCGCCCGTGTCGCGATCTCTGCCTCTGCGTGAGGACCGCTATATCGACGCGCCT
The DNA here is from genome assembly GCF_000472385.1 of Bradyrhizobium sp. ARR65. Taxonomy (GTDB): domain Bacteria; phylum Pseudomonadota; class Alphaproteobacteria; order Rhizobiales; family Xanthobacteraceae; genus Bradyrhizobium. Next base: position 26,110 of record NZ_AWZU01000061.1, on the reverse strand, counting down.
GTCATCGGCGTCTTCGACAATCTCCTGCCGGACGGCACGCCCATGCGGTGAGCGATCGTGCGCACCGGCTCGTCCAGATGAGATCGTAAAGTGCCTCGTGAGAAATGGTGGTCAATCCGATCCTCTGGGCCAGTCCGACCTTACTGTAACCATCGAGTATTGCGAAGGCGCGAGGCCCTCGGCCTGGCTTCGGTGGAACGGATGGAGGAGTGGGGCGGGCGATGCATACGTGTCGGAGTGCGAAAACGGTGATGACGTGATGGGCGGACGTGATGAAACTGCTGGCCGGGCGCGCTCGGAGCTCCACGAGGACAGCCTTGGAGGCGCAGCCGGTTCGATGCGCTGCCTGTCTCTGTCGGCGAGTGCTCGCCAAATCACAGTCCCGAAGGCGGTGATCACCAAGTCGCGCGAGGACGTCAGGGCTTGCGCACGAAAGCCAGACGAACTGAACAAGGGGCTCCTATGTCCTTGTGCGGTAGAAAAGCGCCCCTTTGGGTGGCTTCAACTACCAAAACGGGTAGTAGCACCGAGCTCGTCTCGTGAACCAACCTGCGACCTCTACAAACCCGCTTTCCGTCCCTCCCACCTTGATCCGCCCCCCTGTCTCTCAATGACGAGAGGTTTCTCGCCTTACCCAATTTTACCCAAGACGGCCTTTGGAAAGCTAATTGGGACCGCATAATGAGCGCTAGCCTTCTCGTCATCTGCGGCCTCCGAAGAGGAGGGCACGTGGGTTTGCGGGCCAAAGAGCCCAGAGGAGGGAATAATGCCAAGGACGTTCGCCGTGTTTCGCGGCTACTCGATCAAACTTGCCAGAAACGCTCTCTTCTGCTCCACGCTTTTTGCCGGAACGGTCTTGGCCTTCCAGCAAGCTGAAGCGGATGATGTCAACTGGCGGCAGTTCGAAGGTACCTCGATCGTCTGGGCTTACGACATTCATCCCTATGCCGACGCCGTTGCAGCCCAGCTGCCAGAGTTCGAGAGACTGACCGGTATTAAGGTGGCGCCGGAGCTGTACCCCGATGACGCTTATTGGAATAAGCTGACCATCCAACTGAGTACCAAATCGCCCAGCTGGGACGTTGTCGGTACCGGGATTCAGCCCGCTTGGGATCTGGCGCCGGGCCAATTGCTTGAGCCGCTCGATGGCTATCTGAACGATCCGAAACTCACGGCACCCAGCTACGACTACAAAGATTTCTTTCCGGCATTGCGTAATGCGCTGACTTGGAAAGTTAAGGAAGGACAGATCGAGCCTGGAAGCGGGCACGTGTGGGCAATCCCGCATGGTTTCGAGAATATCCAGCTATTCTACCGCAAAGACATTCTGGACAAGTACGGGATCAAGGTTCCGACAACGCCGCCCGAGATGTCCGACGCTTGCGCAAAGCTCAAGGCTGCCGATCCGACGATTACACCCCTTGGTGTGCGCGGCGTGCGCTTTTGGAGCAGCATCCACACGGCAGCGATCTCGATTGCAAAATCCTACGGGGTCCATGACTTCGTGCTTAAGGATGGCCACCTCGATACCGGGCTTGATTCGCCTGAATCGATCACGTTTCACAAAGACTATGTGGACATGATCAAAAAGTGCGCGGCTCCCTCCTTTGCTAACGACAACTGGTACCAGGTCGTCGATGGCATCAGCTCCGGACGCACGGCGATGGCCATCGACTCCAACATGTTCGGTTTTTGGAACGATGTGGCCGGTAAGCCCGCCTCAGGCAAAATCGCCTTCGCGCCTCCACTGCACGCGCCGAACGACAAAAACTTCGAATCCAACATCTGGATCTGGTCGCTGGCAATGAACGCTGCGTCGAAGAAGAAAGGTGCGGCTTGGCTGTTCATCCAATGGGCAACATCAAAGCAGGTGGAACTGAACGGCGCTACCGCGGGCAAGCTCGTCAACTCTCCGCGTGCTTCGACATGGACCGATGAGGCCTGGCTCGAATATGCGGCAAAGCCGGAGTTCAACAACTTTGTCGATACGTTCAAGGCGGTGCAGGGCAGAGCCGAACTTGCCTTTACAGCGCGGGTAGGCTTCGCCGAGGCAATGAACGCGTGGGCGGTTGCCATGCAGAAGATGGTCAACGGAGCGGACGTAAAGGCCACGCTGACCGAACTCGCCTCAGAGATCCGTTCGTCTATGTAAAGCGAAAAGGGGCAGCTTTAGCTAGCTGCCCCCGCACCTTAGAGATGACAAGATGGACCTTCCAGGGCTTGACGCAATCGTGACGCTGCGGTCATCCGTAAGCCAGCTTGCTCCGTCGGAAGCTGAAGAATTAACTGCCGAGGAGCGGGCTCTGGATTGGTGGAGCCTTGCCGCAATTGCTCCCGCTATCATTATTCTCCTCGGCTTTCTCTTCCTATTTTTCTATGGCGTCTTTCAGTCGCTCACTGACCTCAGGTTTGGTCGGCCGCTGGTCCATTTCGTGGGCTTGAGCAACTATGCTGTCTTGATCAAGACAGAGGATTTTTGGAACAGCGTTCGCGCCACGTTTGTCTATGCGGGATCGGCAGTTCTAATAGAAGCCTTGTTCGGGTTGGCACTCGCCAAGCTGTTCGCGACCGAGGTCTTGCTTGCGCGCCTTATGCGAGCAGTAATTCTACTGCCGCTCGTCCTGCCGCCCATGAGCGTCGCGCTGATGTGGACGACGATGATGGACCCGCAAAACGGCATCATGAACTATTTGCTGTCCCTTGCGGGTGTTGGCCGGTTTGCATGGATCTCAGACCCGAGCACGGCAATGATCTCCTTGGTCTTAATCGACGTATGGACCTATACCCCCTTCTTCGCGCTAATTATCTTCGCCGGCCTCCAAGGCATCAACGAAGAGGTGAGGGAGGCCGCGCGGGTAAACGGGGCGAAGGGTTGGGCAAGCTTCCTGTACATCGAGCTACCGCTTATCGCGCCATACATCTTGATTGCCGCGGTATTTCGGTTGATCGAATCCCTCAACCAGTTTGACATCATTTTTGGGACAACGCAGGGAGGGCCGGGCAATAGCACGGCCGTTCTTTCTGTGCGCGCATATGTCACGGCTTTCCAAAATCTCGCCTTTGGCCGCGGTGCCGCCCTCATGGTCGTCAACTGGATCCTCGTTCTGGTCGCGACATTCGCTATGGTCAAGCTGTGGCGCTTCGTTCGCAATCGTGTAATCTGAGGAGGCACCATGCGCCCAAGGCGTTCACTCACCAGCAATTGCATTCTCAATCTGCTCGTTGCGATCAGCGCCTTGATCCTGACTTTTCCACTTGTCTGGATCGTGATGATGTCGCTCAAGCAGCAGGCCCAGGTGATGACCTGGCCGCCGACCTTCCTCTTCCGGCCGACATTGGAAAATTTTCGAGTCTTGTTTGACATCGCCGAGGCGGGAGCGACGAGCTATGGCACGATCAAAGTCGATTTCTTGACACCGATCACCAATAGCGTCGTCATAGCGCTAGGCTCGGTCGTCATCTCGCTGCTTGCGGGAGTGCCTGCAGGCTACGTCCTGGCGAGGCGGGACATTCCCCTAAAGGAAGATATCGCTTTCTTCATTCTGGGATTCCGTTTTGCACCGGTTCTTTTGGTTGTGATGCCGCTCTTCAGTATCTTCCAGACAATTGGTTTGTACGACACGTTTTTCGGCATGATTTGGGTTTACCAGGTCGTGACGCTGCCAATGATTGTCTGGCTGAGCCGCTCTTACATTGAAGACCTCCCGAAGGACATCGAGGAAGCGGCAGCCATTGATGGGGCGATGCCAGTCCAGATCGTATTGCATATCGTTCTGCCGCTGTTGAAGCCTGGACTGATCGGCGCCTCCTTGCTGATCTTCCTGCTCGCATGGCACAACTTCGCGCTGGGTCTGATCCTCAGCTCGACTAAGGCGCCGGTCACGGTCGCTCTTCTCAAGCTGCTCAATCCGGGTGTGCAATTCTACCCTGTCATGGCCGCAGGGCTCGTGGTGACAATGATCGTTCCCGTCATCCTGATTGTTATCGGTCAGCGTCATCTCGAACGAGGCCTTACCTTCGGGGCCGTAAAATGACACCCAGGCCGTTGATGTTCTTCGGAACAACCAATCTCGACCTCTGCTTCAATGTCGAGCGACTTCCAACGCCCGGCGAAAGCCTCATCGGCACTGTGACCCGTAATCCGGGCGGCAAGGGCGCCAATCAGGCCGTTGCTGCAGCCCGGCTTGGGCTTCAGCCGCTTTTCTACACCCGTCTTGGTTGCGATCAGGCCGGTCAGTCCCTGCTAGAGTCGCTCCGCGAGGCCGGCGTTTGCACGGAGGCGATCGAAATCGCGACCGGGGAAGTCTCAGGCTCGGCCCTGGTGTTGGTCGGGGATGACGGCTCAAACATGATCGTCATAGACCCAGGCGCCAATCTTAATGTGACGCCAGAGATGGTCGAGAGCGCGGCCCAATTCATAGAGCGCGACGCGATCGTAGTCGCAGAAATGGGCATGCCGATTGCTGCGCTAAGCCGGCTTTTCGAGATGAAAGGCGAGAAGGGTTTCGAGCTCATTTTCAATCCGGCGCCGGTAAGGCCTGGGCTGTCATCGCAAGCATGGAGAAGTGTTGATTTCCTCACCCCGAACCAGGCAGAAGCCTTTGAGCTGACCGGAATCGCGGTGAGCGACTTTGACAGCGCCGCGCATGCTGCCAGCAGGCTCCTTGATCTCGGGCCGAGGGCGGCGCTGATCACCCTGGGAGCGCACGGGGCTTATTATGCCGATGCGAACAGGTCTTTTGCCCTGCGGGCGTTCCCGGTGAAGGTGATTGATACCACAGCTGCAGGAGATGCTTTTAACGGAGCTTTCGCAGCGTCCCTTGCCCAAAGGCTTCCCTTGAGGGAAGCCGTCAGGAAGGCGCTCGCAGTGGCCGCTCTGTGTGTAACGCGGAGGGGCGCTCAAAACTCCATGCCGAGCGCCCAGGCCGTTGACGAGTTTCTGAAGGCCCAAACCATCTTGGAGTTGGAATGACTGAACAATTCTCGGTGTCAGACAGAACCGTGCTCGTCACCGGAGCAGGCGGCGGCATTGGCTCTGCCATCGCGAACGCCTTCCGCCGAGGAGGAGCGAACGTCCTGGCGACCGATACGAATCTGGACAACTTAAGGGAAACGCTGACCAGATTGCCCCACGGCAATGGGATTTTGCCGTTCGCCATGGATGTTGCGCGGGAAGAAGACGTCGCCAGAGTCCTCGACGAAGTTGCCAACCGCTTTGGCCGGCTCGACGTGCTTGTGAACAATGCAGGAATCAAATCCGCCCAGCCGCTGCTCGAGGGCAATTCGGACAAGATTGAGCGTACCATCCAGGTCAACTCGATCGCTGTTTGGCGCTGCTCGAAACTGGCGATCGAGCGGTTTATGGGAAGCAAGGGAGGCCGCATCGTCAACGTTGGCTCCTCACTGTCCTCGCAAGGGGCGGTTTTTAACTACCAGGCCGGCGGAGCCGACTATTGTCTTTCAAAGGCCATCGTCCACGATCTGACCAAGCTGCTTGCCTACGAATGCGCCCCGCTCAGGATTAACGTCAATGCGATCGCGCCGGGAATTATTGATACGCCAATGCATGGGCGTCCGCGGGAAGAGACTGAAGCCCGTCACAGCGGCCGCATCCCCCTGGGGCGGGTAGGGGTGCCGGAGGATATCGCAGGCTTGGCCGTCTTTCTTGCAAGTCCTGCAGCTTCCTACATGACGGGGCAAGTCGTACACGTCAACGGCGGGATGCTCATGAATGGCTAAGTCCACGACCGGTCTCCAATGGCCATCAATCGAGGCAGTTATCTCGGACCTGGATGGCGTCATCTATCGCGGTGATGCCGGGATAGCGGACGCGATCCAGGCGTTTCAAGCATGGCAGGCGGAGGGGCTACCGTTCTGCTTTGTCACAAATAACTCGACGCATACCGCAGAGGATGTTGTCCGCAAGCTGGACCGGTTCGGCCTTGCCATCGCCCCAGAAAACGTGGTGACGAGTGCTGTCACTACCGCCGAACTGATACGAAAGACATATCCTGGCCTGACGCGTGCATTTGTGATTGGTGCTCGTTCTCTCGTAGACGCAGTTGCGTCCAGGGGACTTGAGGTGACCGATCGAAAGCCCGAGGTCGTAGTGATGGGGCTCGATCGTGAAATCACTCATGAGAAATTGCGGATCGCGGTCGAAGCAATCTTGAGCGGCGCGGTATTGATTGGCACCAACCCCGATCTTCTGTTGCCGACCATCAATGGGTTCGAGCCGGGGGCGGGAGCAATGATCACTGCCGTGGCCCTGGCAACGCAAGTCAAGCCTCTCATCGTCGGCAAACCCGAACCGCACATGATCGAGATCGCCCTTGCGCGCCTCAAGACACCCCGCAGTTCAACACTCATGATCGGGGACCAGATTCCGACCGATATCCAGGCCGGGAAGCGGGCTGGCCTGCCCACAGTGCTGGTCACGACTGGTGTGCCCTCGCGAGAGGATCCATCGCTGCTGTCTCCCGATTTCATCGTGTCCAGTCTACGCGACATTGATGTGGGCCCGGCGCTGGCTGGAAGGCGGCAGCAGAGGAGTGCCTGATGGCCAATGTTCGCCTGGAAGGCGTGAAAAAGGCGTATGGGACGATCGAGATCCTGCGCAATATAGACCTGACCATTGATCACGGCGAATTCGTCGTCTTCGTGGGCCCATCAGGGTCGGGCAAGTCTACGCTATTGAGGATGATTGGAGGGTTGGAGCGCATCAGCGGCGGGCGACTGCTGATCGACAATGAAGTCGTCAATAATGTCGATGCGGCTGACCGTAACCTCGGCATGGTATTCCAAAGCTACGCTCTCTATCCCCACATGACGGTGCGAGAAAACTTCGCATTTCCGCTGCGCATGGCCAAGATGGCGAGAGCCGAGATAAAGACCAGGGTCGCCGAAACTTCATCCTTGTTACAGATTGATCATCTTCTCGATCGCAAACCTCGACAGCTATCGGGCGGACAACGCCAGCGCGTAGCAATTGGACGTGCGATTGTCCGGCAGCCCAAAGTATTCTTGTTCGACGAACCGCTGTCGAACCTGGATACCGAATTGCGGGTGCAAATGCGGGTTCAGATTGCCAAGCTTCACAAGCAGCTCGGAAATACAATGATCTATGTGACGCATGACCAGATCGAGGCCATGACTATGGCGGACAAGATTGTCGTGCTCAAGGACGGCAATATCGAGCAAGTGGGTAGCCCGCATGATCTTTATCACAATCCGGCATCCCGCTTTGTGGCGGGCTTCATTGGCTCGCCCAAGATGAATTTTCTGGACGGCCACGTCGAGGCAGCCCACGAGGGGGGCATGGACGTCAAGCTCGAGGCGGGTGCGACGGTGTCTGTCCCTGTCCAGCCGGATCAACGCCTTGTCGGCAAGCCCATCACGCTTGGAATTCGGCCGGATGATTTCTCTCAATCCCCGGCGCAGGAGACCGACATCGCAATCGAGCTTGACGTCGATTTCGTCGAGCATCTTGGCAGCGTCACGTACATTTATGGTAACGCTGGCAAGCAAACAGTCGTGGCAAAGGCCCCCAAACCCGCGCCGCCCAAGGGATCCGGCAAGCTTCGTCTTGCGGTCTCGCCGGCTGACTGCCACCTCTTCACCTCGAATGGAAGGGCGCTACGACGGTTGCGCGCGCCCGCAGATTGGAGCTAGTTTTCGGACCTGCCGTGGAGGAGGCTGGGCCGGTATGCACACGCGGGCGGACCAGGCAAAGGGCGGCGGGATCAGGCAGTTCTTCCGGAACTCCCGCTCATTTGTACTTGGTGCGGGAATCGGATCGGGCATGACCGCGAGAGCCGCCGAACGCGCGGGGGCGGATTTCGTGCTTGCGCTTAACGCAGGCCGCTTTCGCGCGATGGGAGGCTGTTCGCCAGCCTCAATTCTTCCAATCCGCAACGCCAACGAATTCGTGGCTGGTTTCGGCCGGACCGAAATTCTGCCCAGCACGAAACTGCCCGTCTTTTTCGGAGCGTGTACCTTCGATCCCCAGCTCGATCTCGACCGCTTCCTCGAACGCATCATCAGGTGGGGCTTTTCAGGTGTCACAAATTTCCCGTCAGTCATCCACATCGATGACTACAGGAGGTCGCTCCTTGAAAAATGCGGGCTCGGCTACGAGCGGGAAATCGAACTCCTGGTGAAGGCGGCAAGACGCGGCCTCATGACCATCGCCTATACCCGCACCCAATCCGAAGCGAAACGCATGGTTGAGGCGGGAGCTGAGGCCATCTGCATCAACTTCAATCTGAACCGGGCGGTCGAAAGCGGGCCTGACCCGTCGATCAGCCTGTCGGAGCTGGCTGCGCGCACGAGCGCTGTTGCGCGCGTGGCTCAATCCATAGACAAGAGCGCGATCTGCCTGCTTGGCGGCGGACCTATCACGAAGCCCGACGAATTGCTGGACATTTGCCGCGAAACAGGTGTCCAGGGTTTCATCGGTGGCTCTTCGCTCGACCGCGTCCCACTGGAAATGTCAGTCCTTGAAGTCACATCAGGCTTCAAGACCATTCACTTGCTCCGCGAGAAGGTCGATCTGCTCGAGCGCCAACTCCAAATGAGCGGGTTCAGGCACGGCGTCATCGCGCAGTCCTCAACCATGAAGCGCGTGCTGGAGACCGCAAGGCGCTTGGCAAGCAATCCCAATCCCGTGCTCGTTTGGGGCGAGGCGGGGTCCGGGAAGCGGCGAATAGCCAGCCTCGTTCATGCCTTCAGCGATCGGAAACAGACAAAGCCGGCGCTGTTTCATTGCCGCCCGGGCGGGGCAATCGATACGGTTGGTGCGCTGTTCGGCGTCGAACGCAGTGAGAACAGGAGACGTCAACTCTCGCTCTTGGAAAGCGCAAGCGAGACTACGGTCTTGCTGATGCATATCGATCAGCTATCGCGGGACGGGCAGGAGCGTCTTGCCGATTACTTCGAGACCGGCAGTTTCATGCCGTTGAATGGCGTATCCGTTGTAAGGTCAAGTGCTAGGGTCATCGCAACGGCGACAGTGGCTCGCGGAGCAGGCCTGGAAAGCGTTCTATGTCCCCGCCTTCTTGCCTTCTTTGTTGGACTCGACATAGAAGTCCCCGCTTTGCCAAACCGGCTGGAGGACCTTCCGCAGCTCATTCAGCATTTTACAGTCGAGGCCAAAGGAGATGCGAACGCGCAAACGCTGGCTATAGAAAAGTCCGCGTTCTTGGCGCTAGCGGGCCATCATTGGCCCGGAAACTTGAGGGAGTTGCGTCAGATCGTCAACCAGCTTGTAGCGCTGAAAAACGCACATATAGTCGCCGAGGTTCTCAAGCCGTTGTTGAATGGGGTCTTACCCGCAAAGCCCAATTCGGCATTCTCCGAGCGCGAATGGATCATCGAAGCATTAAAACGAAACAGGCTTCACCGAGGAAACACTGCCCGTTCTCTAGGGCTTTCAAGAAAAACACTTTACAACAAGATCAAGAAACTGAGGATCTTGGAGTAGGCCTTCCTCACCTTTTGCGCACGGGCCGTCTCAAAGCCGTCCCGCCCAAGAGCGTGAGCTTGGGTATCGACGATCCATGTTGGCCGAGCCTGACCAGCTCCATCTCGTCGGAAATGCTCAGCGCAAGGGTCTCTTCCGGTAAATAGACGATACCTTGGAGATGCGAACCAAGACGGCGCTCTGCCGATGTGATTCCACAATCCTTGGCGACGGCGAACAAGGTCTTGAATCCCAGACTCGCAAACCATTCCATGCGCCGAAGCTCTAGCTCCTGTCCGGTATCGACCGGCTCGCCAGTCACCGACCGCTCAATCATAGAGGCTGGTGGGAAGTTTATTACTCCGGTAATCCCGGCATTCTTCAGAGATTCGGCAATATCCTCCCAGCACGCGAACGGGTCGATCATCATGATTGCCGCGTATATGTGGGCGCGCTTTCCCTTGGGAGCGTGTTGCAAGTCCCGCAACAGAGAGTCATTCCAGTCCAATATGGGTAAGGTGGCCATGACAAGCATGGAGCCTTTCGGAAGGCTGCGCAAAGATGGTGCGTAGATTTTCAATGACGCGCCCTTACCGGCGGGCGGCAGACGCGTGGTAAGTGTGCCGACAGCTGTCGCTTTCACCCCATTCTACCCGATTTTACCCATCTCTATCCTTCACGGATCTTATGCGTCGTTTCAGCCCGGTCTAGATAGGCGTGAGCGCTGAACTTTTGCTGTTTGGCGAGAAGTGAGCCCCGAGAAGCCATCCGCTGGCAGACCGGCCTCGTCTGCTTTCTCCCTGCACCTGAGCCGCTGTTGGAGAAGTCCAGCAGCGGCTTTTTTTCGGGCTCCGATGCCATTCGTGCCATCTGAGGAGGGGCCTCACCAAGCGCCCATCCCGTCTGACCGACGATAACCAGGCGGCCCCAGCGTGAGACCTTTTTATTTGCGACGCCGCGCCTGGTCTCGGGTAGGGGGCCATCATCTTGGGTTTAGCGAAGCCTCAATCATCTGACGGTGAGTATCAGGAAAAGCCGTTTCCCTCGGCTGCAAATAGCATTCCCCTGACGGGCTATAGCAAATGTACGGGAGGCGTCTCAGTCCTCGCATTTTTCTATGCTCGTCACCCATATTGAGCCGGCGAACTGCTCTCCTCCAGTATTGCCGTAACGCTAAGAGATGAGTCTTACTTTCCTTCGTACTTTGGTGACCGCTTCTCAAAGAAAGCGTTCATTCCCTCCTTCTGGTCAGAGGTGGTGAAGGCAACCCGGATCGCTTGCCGCTCAAATTCTACACCAGCATCTAGGGTCGTTTGGTAGGCGGCGAGAACCGAAGCTTTGGCAAGTTCTACCGAGCGCGGTGGCTTATGCGCGATCAGATCCGCGATCTCGAGCGCTCGCGTTCGCGCTTTGCCTGCTTGGACGACTTCGGCAACCAAGCCCGCCTGCATGGCAGTATGGGCCGAAATAGGCTCGCCACCAAGGATCATCAGCATTGCAAGGGATTTTCCCGCCACGCGGGTCACGCGTTGAGTCGCGCCATCGCCCGGCAGAATTCCGATGTTGATCTCGGGCTGCCCAAAGAGCGCGCCTTCGCCTGCGATGACGATATCGGCCAGCATGGCAAGCTCGTGGCCGCCTCCAAAGCATACCCCTTCTACGGCAGCAATAATCGGCTTCGGGCAGTTCGTGATGTCCCGCCAATCGTTGCGCCGGGCTGGGTTGTTGATAGCTTCGAAGCCGCGCTGCTGCATTTCCTTAATGTCCGCTCCGGCAGAAAAGAAGGTATCAGTGCCACAAAGCACTATGCAGCGGACGGCCTCATCCGACACGGCATCGCGGCAGGCGGAGGAAAGCGCAGCGATAAGCTCATTGTTGAGGGCGTTTCGCTTTGTCGGCCTATTCATGGCCAAGAGGCGGACGTGCGGGAGCGGGGAGGTCGAAAGTACAAGTTCGGAATTTGGAAGCACGCAAGGAGTCTCCCGAATAGCTGGGTAAAAAGGTTGGATTTTCGACTCAGCTCGGATCGCGATGAGAACCATTGAGAGCCTAGCTTTGACACCCTCTATGAGACTGAAGCAGTATTCAAAGTTGCCTGTTGTATTTCGTCGTCCATGCCTCGAGCAGTCACGATAGGCGTGGGCGGCGCCTTTTGAGCACGGGCAACACAGCCGACAACACCTTGGCTCTTGGCGCTAGCCGAAAGCCTTTCTGCTTCGTGCCTCCTGGATCGCTTGCTCGGACAAGCCAAAGGAAGACAGAACCTCATCGGTTGCGGCACCAATAGAGGCCGGCTGAATCCGAACACCCGGAGGGGTTCGGGAGAGACGGACTGGGAGCCCGGCGAGTGGAACCCGTCCGCGTCCGGGCACCTCAACCTGCCACATAATGCCGTTCTGATTTGCCTGCGGATGGCTGATCGCCTCCGGAATTTCATTCACAGCTGAACAAAGAAGATCCACGGCCGCCAAGCGCTCAAGCACTTCGGCGGTCGCCAAAGCCGCAAAGGCGGGCTCACAATGCCGTTGGATAGTGGCCAGATTTTCGATCTGCTTTTCGCGGGTGGCGAGTTCGGGACGGGTGCTTATGTCCGGGAGGTTAAGCGCCTGGCATAGTAAGCCAAGCGGATTGTCCCGAAATAGCATCACGACGGCGACCCACCCATCAGCAGTCCTGGCGAGCATGGCCTGACGTATCCAGTTGGTTTTCACGCCATAAATGCTCTCGCTGGCGATTTCGCAAAGCTGCATCGCAAGTGAAACGTCGAACAGTGACGTCGACACCATTTGGCCGAGACCTGATTTCTGACGCTCAATCACGGCCGCGAGAATGCCTTGGACGAGCGACATGGCCGCTCCATAGTCGACAATAGGAGAGTTCGTGAGCTGGGGAGGCTGGTGCTTCTGAAGTCCGCCCCGCGCCAAGCCGCTGAACGCCTGCGCTAGCATGTCCTGGCCTGGACGATCTGCAAGAGGACCAGCTTCCCCGAAGCCAAAGCCGGCAGCATAGATAAGACGCGGATTGCGCGCGCTAAGCTCGCGATAACCAAGACCCAATCGCTCCATGACGCCGGGCCGAAAGTTGTGCATCAATACATCTGCGCGATCGACTAGACTGAGCAGGATCTCTAAAGCCGCGGCGTTCTTCAAATCCAAAGCAAGCGTTCTTTTGTTCCTGCCCATCGCAGCGTAGTACGCGCTCATCCCGCCAACACGGGTGGCCTCAAAGTCAAGGCCGCGCGTGATGTCACCCTGCGGTCGCTCGATCTTGATGACGTCTGCGCCCAGATCCCCCAATACCTGCCCGGCTAGTGGCACCTGCATGACCATGCCGACTTCCAAGACGACTAGGCCGCGAAGGGCGCCCGCGCTATCCGAGCCATTTGCTTCATCGATCACGTCAGGCCTCTTGGAGTTGAGCGGAGCTGTAAGCCCGCTTTGCACGGGCCCGAAGACGCTATCTCAACGCCCGTTTTCGGTCAATAATATACTGCACCAATCGTTCCAATTGCTATATCCCAATATTCCGTGCGATCTAAGCCAGGGCCCTGTCAGAGCGAGATGAGCTCACTGCGCTAGGCGAAATTTCATCGAATCTCGGATGTTAAAGATGCCGAACAATTACATTGCGGGCGAATGGCTTTACGCCAGGAAGGTAGCAGCGAACGTCAATCCGTCAGACACACGCGACGTCATAGGCGAGTACGCCCAAGCCTCGGCTGCGGATGCCAAGCTGGCGATCGACGCAGCTCACGGTGCCTTTGCGGCCTGGTCTCGCTCGACGATCCAGGCTCGCCACGACATCCTAAAGTCGGTGGGTGACGAGCTTCTTGCCCGCAAGGACGAACTCGGGCGCCTGCTCTCGCGCGAGGAAGGCAAGATCCTGCCAGAGGGTGTCGGCGAGGTCACTCGCGCTGGCCAGATCTTCCATTACTTCGCTGGCGAGTGCTTAAGACTTTCCGGTGACAAGCTGGGCTCCGTGCGCGCTGGTGTAGACATCGAGATTACCCGCGAGCCGGTCGGCGTTGTCGGCCTAATTACCCCGTGGAACTTCCCCATCGCGATTCCCGCCTGGAAGATCGCGCCCGCAATTGCCTATGGCAACACGGTTGTGTTCAAGCCTGCCGAATTAGTGCCCGCCTCGGCACATGCACTGTGCGATATCATCGTGCGTGCCGGCCTACCGTCGGGCGTGTTCAACCTCGTGATGGGCAGTGGCGGAGTCGTCGGCGAAGCAATGCTCAGCAGCGAAGGTGGCGGCGATCTCCTTCACAGGCTCCGTTCCTACAGGCCGGCGAGTGGCCCAGTCTTGCATCTCTGCAGATCCGATGAAGAAGATGCAGTTGGAGATGGGCGGCAAAAATCCAATGGTGGTGCTCGACGACGCCGATCTGAAGCTCGCCGTTGAATGCGCTGTGAACAGCTCGTTCTTCTCGACCGGCCAGCGTTGCACGGCTTCCTCTCGCCTTATTGTGACAGGCGGTATTCATGACGCCTTCCTGGCGGCTATGAGGGAGCGGATGAGTGCGCTGGTTGTGGATGATGCCTGCAAGGGCGGCACGCACATTGGCCCGGTCGTCGACGAACGCCAGCTGGAGCAAGACCTGAAGTACATCCGCCTTGGCCAAGACGAAGGGGCCAAGCTTGTGGCGGGCGGTGAGTTACTGAAACGGGATACGCCGGGCTTTTACTTATCGCCAGCGCTGTTTTCAGAAGTGGACAACCGGATGCGAGTAGCACGCGAGGAAATTTTTGGGCCCGTGGCAACGGTGATCCGGGCGCGTAATTATGATGAGGCGCTGGAAATCGCCAACGACACGCCATTTGGGCTGTCTTCCGGAATCTGCACCACGAGCCTAAAGTATGCCAGCCACTTCAAACGCAACGCCGAGGCCGGCATGGTGATGGTAAACCTGCCGACGGCGGGGGTCGATTACCACGTGCCGTTCGGGGGGCGCAAAGGCTCATCCTATGGGCCGCGCGAGCAAGGGCGCTATGCGGCAGAGTTCTACACGACTGTAAAGACCGCCTACACGTTCGACGGACACGCTCCATAAGCGCCACACCGAGAAGTTTGCGTTGAAGCCCCGCGCGATGGGCGCACAGCCCTTGGCGAGACAGCTGCTGCTTGGGCCGGTGGGCGAGCAGAACGAGCTCGCCTGCCTCGCTTAGCATCTGGAGCCGATGGGCAGTCGCGATCGCCCGTGCAGCTGCTTAGTTTCGAGGGGGCGGCAGAGTTCAGTCTCTGCCGTGCAACTTAGATGATCGACATGTTGGCTTCATTGCCGACCTCTAAAGCGGTCGCGACCTGACGGAGAGCCCATTCGAGGTCTTCGATGTTTTCCGGAACGCCGATCGAGATCCTCAGCCCCGAGATCAGGGAAGGTTCGACCAAGAGAGCCGAGGGAGGGGTAGTGATGACCCCCCGTTGCAAGGACCGGGCTGCCACCTGCTGCGCAGTCTCGCTTGGCAGGTCCAGCCAGACATGGAAGCTCGCCGGATGATCTGAACGTATATACGGGCGCAGTATTTGGGAGGCGAGCTTCACTCGTTTTTTGGCCTCCTGGATCAGAGATTGCTTTACGCCGGCGGCCGTTCCCGTCCGGATCCACTCCGATAAAATGAAAGACGAGATCGGCGAGGCCATCCAGCATGTGGCCCGCATGGCTTGATGAATCTGGGCGAGATACTGCTCGGGCACGACGAGCATTCCAATCCGTAGGCCTGGAGCCAAGCACTTCGACAGGGTGTTGACGTAGAAGGTTCTCTCCGGCGCGAGCGAGGCAAGCGGCTCGCTCGCTTCGTGAAGAAACCCATAGGCGTCATCCTCGATGATCAGGATGTCCCGCTTGCGTGCGATTCGTACAATCTCGCGACGGCGCGTCGCGCTCATAATCCTCGCCGTGGGGCTCTGTATGGTCGGAATTGCGAAAAGCACCCGCGCGGTGCCCGCCGCGGCCGCCTTGTCGAACGGTCCCGGAAGCAGTCCTTCCCCGTCCATCGGCAGCCCGACCAGCTCGAGCTTTGCGAAATGCGCATACGACTTCATGCCATGGTAGGTGGCCGCTTCGACGAAGACTTTGTCTCCCGGCTGACAGATCGAACTGAGCGTCAGCGCAATCCCATGCTGCGCTCCATTTGTAATGACGAGGTTGTCCGGATTGGCCTCGAAACCTGCCTCGCGAAACAGGTTCGCCAGTTGCACCCGGTGCTCTGAAATACCCGAGTGGGAGAGATACCCCACGTAATCCGAAATATCGGCCGTCGGGAACGTTGATGAGCTTTCGGCAAGCACCTTCGGGAGCAGCGATGGACCCGGAATATTGAGACTGAGATCGACGACCTTCCCGAGCGCCGCGGAGCTCGATCGCTGTGGTGCGACGAACGTTCCTCGACCGACCTGTCCAACAAGTAGACCTCGGCGTTGACCTTCCGCATAGGCCTTGATCACAGTGCCGACACTGAGGCCTATTTTCTCCGCCAAATCACGCTGGGTCGGTAGCCTCGTTCCAGCGGCGAGGACTCCTGCCGCTATGTCCCGCTCGACAGCCTCGAGCAAGCGGAGAAAGACCGGGGCATTGCCAGAACGTAATTGAGGTTGCCATTGCTGCATTTCAATTGCTTATCTTAGAAGATTATATCTGCGCTATCCCAAACTTCGGCCAGGTCGACTACAATGGTCGCGCCTTCACAATTCGCTCTCGCGCATCCTCAACGATGGTATTGCGCAGGGCCCGGCCGAATGTCGGGGACTCGATCTCGAAAGTGTCGCCGCCGCGGAGCTTGACGCCATCCGAAAAGCTTAAACTGCTCGCGCCAAAAAAATAGACGTGGACGTCGCCTGGACGTCGAAAGGCGTCGTATTTGAAGTGATGGTGCTCAAGATTCGCGATCGAGTGGCACATGTTGCTCTCGCCTGAGACGAACTTCCCCGACCAAATGGGTGAGCCGGATCGCAACACGCGAATCGTTCCGCAAACCTGATCCGGAAGATTGCCCACTAACAGCTCAGGGCCGTACGAGCATTGCCGCAGTTTTGAATGAGCGAGATAAAGGTAATTTCTCTGCTCCATCACATGATCTGAGTATTCGTTGCCAAGGCTGAAGCCCACACGGAGAACCTCGCCCTGATCGCCGATGACATAGAGCCCGACAATTTCGGCCTCATCGCCACCATCTTCGGCATAGGAGGGCAGGGCTAGCGGTTGCTCGGGTGCAACTGCCCAGGAGCCATCGCCCTTATAGGCCCATTCCGGCTGCACGCCGATCGATCCCGGTGAAGGCCTTCCGCCGTCCAGACCAAGCTTGAACATCCGCATAGAATCCGACAAGTCGGTCGCTGCCAACTTCGCGTGCATGGCCTCTCGCGACTCAGCGCTACCTAGATGTGTAAGGCCGGTGACGGCAATCATGCACCGGGACGGGTCCGGGTGGTCGAGAGGGACCAGTAGCCGCTTCTCTGTGACGATCGCATCGTAATCGACCTGGTCGCCGAAGCCATGGCCCTCGACGCACTGGAGGAGGGACAGCCCCGAGCGGCTGGCCTCCAGCGCCAACTCGCGCACGCTAGTGGCGTTCTTCACCAAAGCAGGGGCCGACCTGCCAGCTAGCACAGCTGCAACGTGGCGGGAGCCGTCGGCGGATACAAATTGCAGTAATCGCACGGGTTGGAGTTCCAGATCAAAGCCGCCGCCGATTGCGGCAGCTCCAGATTGGCACCTGAATTGAGATAGGTCAATCGGGCGGGCAATCTGTAGCTCGGCTAGGGGTTTTTACGCAGGTTCTTCAATGGTCGACACCTGGGCGCATGCGCGCCGTGACCCGCATCGGGGTATTGATATATCCCAAAGCTAAATTGCTATGTGCAATAGGTTGACATTGGCTCGGCATCATGCTGATCTGCTGATCGATGTTGAGCTGGTGCACAGAGATGCCGGCCGATCGGGAGAGGGAACATGAATGGATGCAGGCTATGCGACCGGTGCGGTGGCCGCACCCGCAGTCCGCGTCAATCCTCCAGCCACGCGCTCGAAGCGCTTTGGTCTGTCCCGGAATCCTTTGCGGCCGACCAGGGGCGGACTGAGCGCAAGTTTCGCATTCAACTTTTCTGGCCCCTTTTGATCGCGACGATCGCAGCGACGATGTCGGTTCGCGCGACCGCTTAAGCGAGCAGGGGTGTTCGGTCCAGCGAGCCGGACGGAGGTCTCGGTCCGAAAAGAGGATTCTGAGTCCTGCCTTGAATGCAGAACAACCTAACCGTCCCGCAGAAGGACGCTTTGCAACAGGAGGGACCATGGGAATGGGACACAAGCTCGCATGTGTGGGCCGCCATGTGAAATATCCGCCAGGGAAAGGCGAAGTCACCGCCTCCGATCACGTCTGCATCCGTTTTCGCCCATGCCGTTCGCGATCTGCGTGGGCTTCCTCAAAGTGATGGCTACTGTGGATTTTCACGTGTCGCTCAGGCTCGGTAAGGCCAAGGAGTGACGGCCGCGCGCTATCGATTGCCTTCTAACTCAACAATTTGCATCAGAGCGGAAGCAGACACATGCAAACTATTGCACAACCGTCCGTCGCACTCATTCAGCCCGAAAAGCAAGTTACAACGAAGTCCATGACAATTGGCCTCGGCGGAGGCGTCGCACTGGAGTGGTATGACTGGCAGGTCTACGGCTTCATGGCGGCGTTTCTATCGCCGCACTTCTTCCCTTCCAATGATCCGATCGTCTCACTGCTCGGAGCGTTGGCAGTGTTCGGAGCGGGATTTGTCGCACGACCCGTAGGAGCGGCCTTGCTCGGTCCGATCGCAGACCGCATCAGCCACAAACGCGTCATGATGATCGCGGTTACGGTAATGGCGTTATCCTCCTTTCTGATCTCGGTGTTGCCCGCATATAAGGACATCGGCACCGTAGCTACTGTGGTGCTGGTTCTTCTTCGACTAGCGCAAGGGCTTGCGACCGGCGCTGAGGCGGGGGTCGCTAACGCGATCGCGATTGAGTTGGCACCGCCAGGTCAGGAGGGCCGGTACCTTGGCTTGATCAATGGTACATTCGTCATGGCGGGCTCAATCGGAGCCAGCCTGGTCGCCTTTCTGGTGAGTGCCTCTGTCGCTCCCGAGGTCATGCGCGACTGGGCTTGGCGGGTGCCGTTTGCGGTTGGGGGCGGGCTTGGCTTGGTCATTATATTTCTTCGCCAAGCCATCCCAGAGACTTTGATCGCTCGCGCGATGCATCGCGCAGATGAGATGTCGCGCATTCAGGAAACAACCGGTGGCGTGTGGAAGACGCTCTGGCGCGTGCGGCTCTCGCTTCTCGCTGCTATTCTGGTGGTCGGCTCCGTGCAGCTTGCGAACTATACGTATAATTTTGGTTTGCCAAACATCGCCAATGGGGTGTTCAAAGAGAATAGCACCTGGGTGTACGGGATCCTTACTCTGATGGGATTTTCCTGGATGGTGTTCTCACCATCCATAGGTGCCTTTGCAGATAAAGTGCGGCCATCGCGCGCATTCATAATGATGCGCCTGCTACTCATCCCATCTTTTTTCCTGACGCTGCTCTATTCGCAACAGAGTCTTTTGACCTACTCCATCGTTATGTTGCTCGGGGGAGCTATGGTGGGCTGCAACATGGCGCTCTACAACTTCATCGCCACGACATTGATGCCGCGCACGGTGCGGACTACCGGCGTCGCGCTCGGCTATGCGATCGGCGCGACCCTTTTCGGCGGCACCACACCGTATTTGCTCGTATGGTTGCAACGCGAGAACCTGTCTTGGATGTTTCCTATCTACGGATCGTTAGTCGCGCTATCGAGCGTAGCGGTCTATCAAATCGCCAAGAAACGAGGTTGCGTCTACGTGGGTAACTAGCGCAAACTGCGTGCCTTCTCCAGAAGGAGCGCCTGCCGGTGTCCGCTCACTCCGTTCTGGGGAGAGCGGCACACGGCGCCCCAGAGTAAGGCGATTGCCGATTTCGGCGCTCTCCGCCTCACTGCGGTACAACACCTTTCAATTTTTGATTAGGTAGCTCAATCAGCCCAATCGTCCGGAGTCAATCGCGTATGCTGAGGACCTGGCGCAATCGACACGACCTACGACGACGCCGAGTTTATGTGGGGCACCGGGGACAAGTTCCAGATCGACCGCTCGAAATCCTGCCTCGGCCCGAGGTTTTCGCGCCGTGCGAACTCTCATCTCACAAGTCGCAGGTCAAGACACTCACTCTCCTTAACATCGCTCCTTGCTAATCGGGCCAAACCAGCCAGACTGGGGACTTCCCCGGCGGAGTTCGCCAAAAAAGTCCGACACCTCACTCAATCAATCGCGACCTCCGGCGAGAGCGAGAACTATTCTAGATCTCGGCAGGCAGCAATCTACCACTTAGCAAATGAAGCGCCTCGAACAGGTAATAGCTACCAAAGATTAGTTCGGCATTGCTGACGTAGTCCTCAGCTCGAGAATCCTCGCGCTTATTGAAACATCCCTCGACCAGCATACCCGGCGGACGTTTATCGTTCTTGTCGACTGGAGTGAGATAACGTTCGACAAGCGCCAAAGCGGTACGTTCACCGGCGCAGCGGTATTGTTGCCGCTTGCTCTCACACGGTGCAATCGAGCTCAACTTTAGGAACGCCGATGCCATGAAGGCCGTGGCGGCAGTGTCCCGCTCGACGCTGGGCGCTTTCGGGTCGTCAAAATCCCAGTACGACACGCAATCACCTGGAACGTGGGCGATCCACCAGTCGGCCCCCTTCATGGCGGCTTGAAGCCATCGCGCTTCGCCGCCGCCCGAGAAGTAACTAATTGTCGAGCAAACGACCCCCCACGCTTGTGCTCTCGCCCATACGCTGTTCGCGCTGTAGCCTTTGTGTGTGTAGCGCCGTAAAGTTTCGCCAGTCGCAGGATCGAGCGAGGACGACTGGATAAAAGAGCCGTCCTCGCGCTGATGGACTCCCACTACCTTGTCCATATGATTGGCAGCGACCTCACGCATCTCTCGATCATTGGCGGTTCGAGCTGCCCAAAATAACAGCAGTGAGACCACCAAGCTGTCGACGCTGCTTGCGGTCGCTCCCACGTCCGAACCTTCCTCTGCATTCGTGCCGAGCGGCACCAGACCAAGCTTCGGATTATAGCGCTGCTTGAGGTCTCGCGCCGCTGCAAGGCCCAGCATGCGGGCGCGCTCACTGCCGGCGAGCAGAGAGCCCAGCGCAGCCCCGTAATAGAAGGTCGCCGCTTTGAACGCGGTGTCGGCGCTCACTCGCGGCTCGAGACGGGCGCAACCCTGCTCTGCAAGAGTCCTGAAGCGTTCGCCACCATGACCGCGAGAGGCGAGCCAAAGCATCCCCAACCAATATCCGCCGGTCCAATCCCCGTTTGAAGTCGTCGTCCAACGGCCACTCTCCGGATTTGCCCAATGTGGATAGGCATGGCCTACTTGCCGAGCCGTATCTTCCATGCGCCCCAACATGCGTGCGATCGGTTCTTGCCAGTCAATACTCATCCAATGCTCCGCGTGAAAATCAGAAACCCGTGGCTCCGAGCCGGCGCTCCCGGACAGATTCCCACAAATTATGGGATATAGCAATGGCCGATTGAGATAGTGCAAAGGCCTGACGCGATTAGATCATTTCCGCCGATGGCCGGCCGAGCAGGGCAAGTCGAGTGCTTCGCGGTTCGAATGCTGGAGCGCGGTGATCGTCGACAATCGAAACAAAGAACTGAGTGCTTTGAGGTCAGACGTTCTCCTCGAACGACCTCACTTCCACCCACGCGCCAGCCCGAGCCAGATAGTATGAACCGGCGAGTGCCGTTCCCACTGGTACTGATCGCAATAGCCGCGCAGTTCGGTGAGCCTGGCTATTCCGGGTCCGTCGAGTTGGCTGCCTCCTAAAGCTGCCTTGCGGCTTCGCTCAAGCCGTCGCCGCGGTTCGTGTCCGCGACGTTCTGGACCGACGTTCCCATGTGTCCTCCGTCAGGCAAAGACCTTGATCAAGTAGGCTCATCACGCAGGGATCGACGATCCGGTAATGGATATTCGTGCCATCGCGGACATTGCTGAGGATTCCCTTGTCGACCAGCCGTTGTAGTTGATTGGATACGGCCTTGGGGCTCGATCGCCACCGCCTGGGCCAGCGCCGTCACCGACAGGCCGGGCTGCCTCACAAGGCGTGCAACAGCCGCAAGCGGGTGGCGTTCGCCAGCACCTTGAGGGTCCGTTCGAGCCCACTGGTCTGCACCGATGAGATCAGCGGCCGAGCGGCAAGCCTGGGCCAGCACGGGTTACCGGAAGGTGGTCTGTTTCGTCATGTCGTTGACCTGTATCGATGGCTAACTTATCAGCTACTACACGATATTGTGTAATTTCGGCCCATGGTAGATGTAAACTATTGCTGCGGCGGCAGGTCTACAGGAGCGGCAAAGCACAAGGCGTCTTCGACGCTAAGCATTCTGGAGGAGCGTTTTGCCCATGGCGAGATCGATAAGGCTGACTTTGAGGAAAGACGTCAGGTCCTTTCTGCGCCGCTAGACGAAGCCACTTCTCGCGCCGATGACCGCAACAGTCGGTGCTGTTGTTGATCCAAGCTCCAACACGAGTAGGTCGCTGGAGCGTGCCCCAACGGTGAACTGCTGACGTTCCGCCCCGCGCGCGGATCGACCTGCCCGATGGCTCGGGAAAGGCTTGCCGGCGAGGCGCCATCGAAACGGGCTTGTGCAATGAGCACCATAGACCTCTTGGCCTCGGGCGCGCTCGTCCTCATTCTCGTCGGGGTCGTCTGCTTTGCGAGGTACATCATCAATCTCTGAAAGCCGCACCTGACAGCTTTCATGTTCCGCCTCTTCGCCGTGGCGCCTTTCTGGCGATCTTCCAGATCGATTGATCCAATTCCCGCTGCGCCTAGCTCGACGACGGCTGATGTTTGCGCTTCGGGCTCATGCTCGGAAATCTCCAAGACCGGAATCGTCCGCCCTCGTCAACAGCCGACCATGGCCTCGACCGGCGCGTCTCATGCTCATCTTACGATCCGATATTTCTTCGTCCGTTTCTTGCGCGGCCCCGGCACGTCACCGGCAGGATACAGCGCCCGCATGATCCGGGTCCTCGGGAACATGGTGTCGCCGCCGTGTTCAGCCGCCAGCATCAGCGCCTCGATCGCCGGGCGCCATTCCGGCGCGTCCGCGCCTTGGCAGTTTGGTGATGTAATTGACGGCATCACGCAGCGTGCGCAACTCGCGGAAATTGGGCAGGGATCGTCCGAACATGGGAAGGATGCCCCTCTTAACATAGGCGGCGGAATGGATTTACAAGTTCTCAGATGAGAAGGCGGGCGTTTGTTCCAGCGCTCAGTGGCCTCCGCAGCGGTCGGCGCGGCGGGACCGAACGCGGAGCATTTCTTGCAGGCGACGAATTTCGGTTCGAGGTCGCTGTTGACCCAAAGGTCCGCGCTACCACAGAAGGGGCACGGCCGCAGCGGCTAGAAACAGGCGCGCTACGCGTTACGTCAGCTTTCTACTTTGGCTTCCGGGACATTCAAATCTGGTCATGCAGGTGGCAAACCAGAGGTGTTGAGGAGCTGGGCCACAGCCGTTACCAGTTGAGCGGGCGCGAAGGGCTTCTGCAGCAGGATGCTGTTGGGAACGCCTTGGGACGGCCATTGGTCGCCTGCGCCAGCAGTCATGTAGACGATCGCAAGAGTGGGGTCCATTTCCCTCGCCCTCCGAGTTGCGACCCACCCGTTCATGCGGCCTCGGAGGCTGATGTCCACGACGAGGCCCTGACACTCCTGGCCACCCTGAAGCAAGGTAACAGCCTCTTCGGCTGAAGCGACCAGAACGCATTGAAAGCCGCCTTCCGTCAGCGCGTCTTCCACCACGCCCTGAATATCAGGGTCATCCTCCACGACGAGAATGGTTGGCAGCTCTTCCAATTAGTGTCCCCGTCACGCAGTCGGTGCTTAACGTAAGGGCATGATCCTAGGTTCCCGTAGAAACGTTCAAATGTGAACTTTCCTGAGTGTTGCTGGTCCCTTGTGCAGCCCAAGCCAATAATGATGGCCTCACCTTGGCTAGCTGCTGGTCACACAGCCGGCGCAAGTTCTACGAGCTGCATGTTGCAGGGAGCTCGCGCGTGGCAACGACGACGCTCGAGCGGATGGCGAAGCTCTGGCAGGCGAGCAGACCGTGCGCGGTCAAAGCCCCGACGCCCGCGTTGCCGCGCGCCAGCAAGTCTCCGCGACGGTCGTCGCAGATCTCTTCGATCTCTGGCAGCAGACCTTGCGGCGGATCTCCGGCAAATCAAAACTGGCCGAGGCGATCCGCTACGCCATCTCGCGCCGTGCTATCTTCGAACGGCTTCTAACTGATGGCCGCAGAGCTCGACTCCAACGTCGTCGAACGCGCCAGAAGAACAGCCTCTTTGCGGGCAGCGACGGCGGCGGGCGACCATCGCAACACTGCTGCAGACAGCGAAGATGAACGACGTCGATGCGTTCGCCTGGCTCACCCTAACACTTGAGCGCATCGCCAACCGCTGGCCAAGCAGCGAAATCGACGTGCTTGTGCCATGGAACCACGCCGCCTGACGGCCTCACCTTGCCGCTTACTTGCGGTCTGCCAGCTCAAGCTCTGCAACGGCTGTGGCCAGACCAGTGACGTGCTCGGCCGCGTCCCGTAGCGTGCGCAACAGTTTACCTTTGGCGACCTCAATCGGCTCGTCGAATGTCAGGGACCAGGACATCGGGGCGAGATTCGAAACACCAAAGATACGAGGCGTTCGGCGCGAAAAATTCGCGTCGGATGATCCAGGCCTTGTGTCGGGTTTCGGACAGAATGGTCTGCGATTCTGCTGCTACAAAAGAGCCGCCCTGGGACTGGTGATATCCCAGAGCGACGCAACTTTGACCCCGCCTGCGCGCCCACTACCGCGGCGGGGCTTTTTTAGGTACCAGCCGGAAACGGCGTGGGCTGAGCCGTCCGTCAATCTGGCCTCACGTTGGGCTCCATGGCGGCCGCAGACGGCGCGGACGAACCTCGGCTCGATAATCTAACCGACATCATCAGCCCACCGGCTGGCCTCCAGGCGCGTCCGGCTGCAGCGGGTAGTCGGACCAATAGACCAGAACGCCCCGCACGCCTTTGAAACTTTAAGCCCGAATCGCCATTCTCCGCGCGGGCTCTGCCCCGAGGTCACCGTGCGTGGCCGACCCCGCCCTAACCGGCGGGGTTTTTGCTTTCCGTGGTCGGCTCATCTATGGCGTCAAAGCAATAGTACTTGCTCGCAAGGTTCGGCCAGTCCTCTTGCGGCAGTCGACATTCGATCAATTTGCCATCCTCCTTCGTCTCCTGTATGGGCGATTGTCGGCGTTGTAGCCGCCCATGCATATCGGCCAAAGGTAAAGGTCGGCCAATTGCGCCATAGGCGAGGTCTTCATTTTGGGATCGAACTCGAGCAGGGTTTTCCGAAACTCCTCCGCCGAAAGGGGCCGGTATTTTTCCGAGGTTGTGGGATCAAATGGCGGGCCAGCCGTTTTCAAGTCGTTGTAGTAGCCTTTGAGGATCCGATCTTCGGTCTTGTTGCACCTTTCGGGTAAGACACGAAGCCGGCAGTCTAGCGAGCGGGCATATTTCGCAGCTCGCTCAACACTGATCGTGAAAGCGCTCTTGCAGAGAGACCAACGTTGACGTCCGTACTTTTCTCGGTATCTGGCATTGTAGCCTGGTCGGTCAATGACACAGGCGAGTCCGACGACCGGCATGGCTTTCTTCAGCTGATAGAGATCCTCATAGAAGATGTCTTGGTTGCGCTTTGGTCGCCTTTCGAGCCATAGGAAATTTCTGGTCCTCGCTCGCACTTCAACAGAATGGATCGGACAAGTCAGGCCCCATTTTCTGCAAAAGGCCGCATGTAACTCACGCGCTGCGTGCTCGTCCGTATCGTTGACCAACACGCCGCCGAGTGCGAACCAGTCAAAATTGTGCCCGGCACGCTTACCCGGATTGTGATCTGGATGCCGTGTTCCGGAATCATCCATGTAAGAAGTTGACTACACCAGCCATCATTCCCCAAGCGCCTAAGCGCTAACCCCAAATCTCCTCATCAAGAGCGACATTTCAGCAACCCAACAAGCGAGCGCAAGAGGAGAGCGCCGCGGCTACTTGAAGTCGTGTTCATCTGCTTCGCGGTGGCCCGGAGGATTGGCTGCCTCCGGCGCCTCTCGGCACCGGGCTAACAGCGCCTCGATCTGAATCGTATTCGAAATCGATGTCCATAGGGCGGCGCTATTCCTTCTTGGTGAAGATGCCGCTCAGGACGTCCGAGAGCTTTTCCCTGCGGATCACCGCGTAGCTAATTAGCACTACTTTGGCAGAATGTGTTTGCGCCACTGTCTTTCAAGGATTTGTTTTCGGCAGTACGGGCACCGTTGAGGCGGCGGCCGAAGCATGAGATCGACGATGGCGTGACGTACGGCGGGCATGGTTGGCTGAGGCGGAGGCCCGTTGATTCTTTTTTTTCCGCCTCGCGTATGCGAGGCGACGATGCTGCAGGAAGGCGTAGGCAATCATTGTCATCAAGGCGTGGCGATGGAGGCCCTGCCATGATCGCCCTTCGAAGTGATCAAGTCCAAGCTCCTCCTTCAACTGCTGATG
>NZ_AWZU01000060.1 GCF_000472385.1 Bradyrhizobium sp. ARR65 | reverse complement strand
TGCAGAAAACTGCCCCGGTATGGTCCCTTGGATCTGTCGAGATGTTGTTGGTCGCTATCATTGTTGGTCCGACCGTACACCAGCCTATTGGTTCGAAGCATTACCTGCCCACGGCAGCAAGCTTGTTGGTACTCCCACTGCTGCGCCAAATTCAATGCCGCACAGCGGCTTCGTTCAATCGCAAAAATGAAATTGCAAGATTTCGGGCCTTCAAACCCAAAAAGCTTGCAATCTCAAACCTCGCTCCGCTCCCAAAATCGACTCCCGCTCAACGGCTTGGGAGGTACTTCACTGTCGACTAATCCATATCCGCCTTCACCTTCGCAAACACGCTGCGAAACATCTCCGCCGTCAACACGCCTGTGTTGGTGTTGTAGCGGGAGCAATGATAGCTGTCGTAAAGTTTCAGCCGCCCGGCCTGATGGATCGCGCCATGCCCGAATGGCGCCGCTGAACTGCGCAGCTTCAGTGCTTTCACCACAGAATCATGCGCGATGCGGCCGAGCGCGATGATCGCGCGCAGCCGCGGCAGATGATCGATGGTGGCGGCGAGAAAGGACCGGCAGGTGTTGATTTCCGCCGGCAGCGGCTTGTTCTGCGGCGGCACGCAGCGCACCGCGTTGCTGATGAGGCAATCGACCAACGCGAGCCCGTCGTCGGGCCGCGCCTCGTAGCGGCCGCGCGCAAAGCCGTACTCGAGCAGCGTCGCATAGAGCAGGTTGCCCGCAAAGTCGCCGGTGAAGGGGCGGCCGGTGCGATTGGCGCCCTGCAACCCCGGTGCAAGTCCGACCACCAACAGGCGGGCCGCGGGATCACCGAACGAGGGCACCGGCGCATTGAACCAGCCGGGCTGCTTCGCCCGCGCCTCGGCGCGGAATGCGGCTAGTCTCGGGCAGAGCGGACAGTTGCGGTCGGGTTCGATGCCGAGCGGCGCAGAGGATGTCGGTGCCTCCGCCGCATGCTTCTCAATCGTCGAAATCGTCATCGCCGCCCCGTGGCGCCATCGTCGTCGCGCGCTGCAGGAATTGCGGCGCATGATGACGCGGCTCGCGCGGCGCGGGGCGTTCGGACGGGTCGCGGCCGAGTTTCGATTGCAACTCCACGAGATCGGTGAAGACGTCGGCCTGGCGGCGCAGCTCATCGGCGATCATCGGCGGCTGGCTCGATATGGTCGAGATCACCGTCACGCGCACGCCGCGGCGCTGCACGGCCTCGACCAGGGAGCGAAAGTCACCATCGCCGGAGAACAGCACCATCTGATCGATGTGCTCGGCAAGTTCCATCGCGTCGACGGCGAGCTCGATGTCCATGTTGCCTTTGACCTTGCGACGGCCACTGGCGTCGATGAACTCCTTGGTCGCCTTGGTCACGACCGTGTAACCGTTGTAGTCCAGCCAGTCGATCAGGGGGCGGATCGAGGAATACTCCTGATCTTCGATGATCGCCGTGTAGTAGAACGCGCGGACGAGATTGCCGCGGCTTTGGAATTCCTTGAGGAGGCGCTTGTAGTCGATATCGAAACCGAGCGTCTTGGCCGTCGCGTAAAGATTGGCGCCGTCGATAAAGAGCGCGATCTTGTTTGAGGAAGAGGACATTCGTTGCTTACTCGCGTTGTTTGGTATCCGTTCTTGGCGCGGCGGCAGGGACCGCGCATTTCAAGCACTGCCGACGCCGGCCGGATCGTCTTTCGGACATTACCGCAAATCGGGTAGGGGCGGGGCAATAAAGGTATAACTGTGACGAAGCAATAAAGCGTTTTCTTGTCCAAAACCGCCACGTGCCGCTTTCGATCCCGCACCCTCATATCGGTTATCAGAGCGTTCAGGTGAGGCCAAATCACAAATTAGTCTTGCGAAAGGCCGCCCGGCTCTATAACTAGCGAGCAAATCGACATCTATGACCCCAACCAACGGAGCGACAGGCCATGGCGCGCGTCACCGTAGAAGACTGCATTGACAAGGTGGACAACCGGTTCGACCTCGTCCTGCTGGCCGCACATCGCGCCCGTATGATTTCCTCCGGTTCACAACTCACGGTTGATCGCGACAACGACAAGAACCCTGTCGTTTCGCTGCGGGAGATCGCTGATTCGACCATCTCGCCGGAGGACCTGCGGGAAGAGCTCGTGCACTCGCTGCAGAAGTTCGTCGAGGTGGACGAGCCCGAGCCCGATACCGTGCCCTTGATCGGTTCGGCCGGCGCCAGCGTCGATGCCGACGACACCGAAGTGGCGGTCGAGCGCATGACCGAAGAGGAGCTCTTGAAGGGGCTTGAGGGCTTGGCTCCGCCCGAGGAGCAGCCTGAAGAGGACGAGTAAGCCGATCAAGCCAAGGCTTGCTTCCGACCTTTCCAGCCGCCACATCTAACAGGCCCGGATTCTTATCCGGGCCTTTGCTTTTGTTGGCGTTTTCGTGGTTACCTTAGGTTCTCCCGCGGCCCACAAACGTCCGCTTAGGCTGCCCCCGATTTAATCGGCGGACTGCCTGATTGGCGTTACACTGGGTCGCAGTCGAGCAGCGCCGCATATTGCGGCCGCGAAAGCGTGAGAGGCGGTTTTCGATGGCGTATTGGCGCCAAGGCCCACCCCAGATGCAGGCGGCGACCGAGCAGGTCGCGATGGCCCCTTCTGCGCCGGCGAAGCCGCCAAAGTCACGCGTCCGCATGATGCGGCAATATGACCTAGTCGAGCGCGTCCGCTCCTACAACCCCGATACGAATGAGGACCTGCTCAACCGTGCCTATGTCTACGCCATGAAGGCGCATGGGTCGCAAACCCGCGCTTCGGGCGACCCCTATTTCTCTCACCCGCTGGAAGTCGCGGCGATTCTCACCGACCTCAAGCTCGACGACGCCACGATCGTGGCGGCGCTGCTGCACGACACCATCGAGGATACCGAGGCGACGCGGGCGGAGATCGACCAGATCTTCGGCCCGGAGATAGGCGCGCTGGTCGAGGGGCTGACCAAGCTGAAGCGGCTGGAACTCGTGTCGCGCGAGGCCAAGCAGGCGGAAAATCTGCGCAAGCTCTTGCTCGCGATCTCCGACGACGTGCGCGTGCTCCTGATCAAGCTCGCCGATCGCCTGCACAACATGCGCACGCTGGAATTCGTGCGGCCGGAATCGCGCCAGCGCATCGCCGAGGAGACGCTCGACATCTACGCGCCGCTCGCGGGCCGCATGGGCATGCAGGAGATGCGGGAGGAGCTGGAAGACCTCTCGTTCCGCACGCTCGATCCGGAAGCCCATGCGGTGGTCAAGCAACGGCTCGACTCCCTGGCGGAGCGCAACCGCAACCTGATCGGCGAGATCGAAACCCAGCTCACCACCAATTTGCGCAAGAACGGACTCACCGCGCAGGTCTATGGCCGGCGCAAGAAGCCGTTTTCGATCTGGACCAAGATGGAGCGCAAGTCGGTTGGCTTCGAGCAATTGTCCGACATCTTCGCTTTCCGCGTCATCGTCGGCGACATCGAATCCTGCTACCGCGCGCTCGGTATCGTGCACACCACCTGGCCGGTGGTACCGGGTCGCTTCAAGGATTACATCTCGACACCGAAGCAGAACGATTACCGTTCGATCCACACCACGGTGATCGGCCCCGGCAACCAGCGCGTCGAATTGCAGATCCGGACCGAGGAAATGCACCGCGTAGCGGAGTTCGGCATCGCCGCGCACGTATTCTATAAGGAAGGTGTTGGCTCGCCGACCGAGCTGTTGAAGCGCGAATCCAATGCCTTTGCCTGGCTGCGCAGTACCATTGCGATCCTCTCCGAAGGCGCCAACCCGGAAGAGTTCCTGGAGCACACCAAGCTGGAGCTTTTCCATGACCAGGTGTTCTGCTTCACGCCGAAGGGCAAGCTGATTGCGTTGCCGCGGCATGCCAATGTGATCGACTTCGCCTATGCGGTGCACACCGACGTCGGCAACAGCGCGGTGGGCTGCAAGATTAATGGCAAGTTCTCGGCTCTGTCCTCCGAACTGCAGAACGGCGACGAAGTGGAGGTGCTGACGTCGGAAGCGCAATCGGCGCCGCCGTCGGCCTGGGAGTCGCTTGCCGTGACCGGCAAGGCACGTGCGGCCATCCGGCGCGCCACCCGCGCCGCGGTGCGCGATCAGTACGCCGGGCTCGGCCGCCGTATCGTCGAGCGCCTGTTCGAGCGCGCCAAGCTGGAATACGCCGACGACAAGCTGAAGGGGGCATTGCCGAGGCTCGCTCGCAATTCGATCGAGGATGTGATGGCCGCTGTCGGCCGCGGCGAGATGAAGGCCTCCAACGTCGCGCGGGCCATGTATCCGGACTACAAGGAGGAGAGGGTTGCGCGCTACGGCGCGAAGAAGAGCCCTGCGGCCAAGTCGCCGCCTGAGCCCGCCCGCAGTCCCAACGCGATCCCGATCCGCGGCATCAATTCCGATCTGCCTGTGAAGTTCGCGCCGAACGGCGGCGCGGTGCCGGGCGATCGTATCGTCGGCATCGTGACCCCGGGCGAGGGAATCACGATTTATCCGATCCAGTCGCCGGCTTTGAAGGATTTCGAGGAAGAACCGGAGCGCTGGCTGGACGTGCGCTGGGACGTCGATGAAACGACGCCGCAGCGCTTTCCGGCACGCATCCTGGTCGAGAACGTCAACGAGCCTGGCAGCCTTGCCCAGGTCGCAACCGTGATTGCCGAACACGACGGCAATATCGACAACATCAGCATGTATCGCCGTTCGCCCGATTTCACCGAACTGACCATCGATCTCGAGGTCTATGACCTCAAGCACCTCAGCGCTATCATCGCGCAGTTGCGCGCCAAGGCCGTGGTCGCACGGGTCGAGCGCGTGAATGGTTAAATTGCTCTCATTTTAGCGAGTCCGGTCATGCCTGCTCCCCCGCTGCGCCTAGGCGTCAATGTCGATCACGTCGCGACCTTGCGGAATGCGCGCGGCGGCGAGCGGCCTGATCCGGTGCGGGCGGCGCTGCTGGCGATCGAAGCAGGCGCCGACGGCATCACCGCGCATTTGCGCGAGGATCGCCGCCATATCCGCGATTCCGACATGGCGCGGCTGAAGGCCGAGATCTCAAAGCCGCTGAATTTCGAGATGGCGGCGACCGACGACATGATGCGGATCTCGCTTGCGACCAAGCCGCATGCCGTCTGCCTGGTTCCGGAACGACGGCAGGAACTCACGACCGAAGGCGGCCTCGATGTCGTCGGCCAGCATAACGTGCTTGCGCCCTTCATCGCACGCCTGAACGATGCCGGCATCCGGGTGTCGCTGTTCATCGCCGCGGATCCACGGCAGATCGAGACGGCGGCGAAGCTGCGCGCGCCCGTGATCGAGCTCCACACGGGCGCCTGGTGCGACGCCGTGGTCGATGGGCACAGCGACAAGGCCGAGGCGGAATGGCAGCGCATCGTCGCCGGCGCAGCGCTCGCCCGCTCGGCCGGCCTTGAGGTCCATGCCGGCCATGGACTGGATTATGAGACCGCCGAGAAAATCTCGGCGCTCCCTGAAATCGCCGAGCTCAATATCGGCTACTTCATGATCGGCGAGGCGCTTTTCGTCGGACTGGCCGCGACCGTGCGGACCATGCGCGCGGCCATGGACCGGGGCCGGAGCAGGATATGATCATCGGTATCGGCTCCGACCTGATCGATATCCGCCGCGTCGCCAAAGTGATCGAGCGGCATGGCGACCGCTTCCTGGACCGGATCTTCACGGAAGAGGAGCGCGCCAAGGCGGCCCGACGCGCTAAAAGCGAGAAGATGGTGGTTGCAACCTATGCTAAGCGATTCGCCGCCAAGGAGGCCTGCTCCAAGGCATTGGGAACGGGAATCAGGCGGGGCGTCTGGTGGCGCGACATGGGTGTCATCAACCTGCCGGGCGGGCGTCCGACCATGCGATTGACCGGCGGGGCACTGGCGCGCCTGCAGGCCATGACGCCGGAGGGCTTTGAGGCGCGAATCGACGTCTCCATCACCGATGACTGGCCCTTGGCCCAGGCCTTCGTCATCATTTCAGCCGTGCGCTCGGACGAATCCTAGCCGACTCCGGGTAGGTGCCGGCCATCGCGGGCAAAAACTAAAAATATCAGTGAATTCAGATGGTTGGAAAGTTTTGATGCGGCCGTTTGTTGCGCGCCCGGGCGCAACGGTCTAAAACAGCCGCGCGATACTCCATACGGGCGAATTCGGGTTTGCGCCGGAATTGGCTCTCACTATCAGAATCAGGACCAATTCCCTCGATAAGCGCGAGGCAAAACGCCGCTCGCGTGGGGATGTTCTGCCACCGCGCGGGGCGGTCGGCGGAATAGGAAGCAGGAAACGATGAGCGTGACATCTCCGACCAAAACTGAAAGCGGCCTTGGCGAGACGATCCGCGTCGTCATCCACGCGCTCCTGATTGCACTCGTGATCCGCACCTTCCTGTTTCAACCCTTCAACATCCCCTCGGGATCGATGAAGGCGACGCTCCTGGTCGGCGACTATCTGTTCGTCTCGAAATTTTCCTACGGCTACAGCCATTATTCGCTGCCGCTCTCGCCCCCCTTGTTCTCGGGGCGCATCTTCGGCTCGGAGCCTCAACGGGGCGACGTCGTGGTGTTTCGCCTGCCCAAGGATGACTCCACCGACTACATCAAGCGCGTGATCGGTCTTCCTGGTGACCGGATCCAGATGAAGGAGGGCCTGCTCTATATCAATGACAAGCCGGTCGAGCGTGAGCGGCTGAGTGATTTCATCGGCGAAGATCCGTGCGGCTCGGAGGCGACCGCGCGCGTGAAGCGCTGGAAAGAGACGCTGCCCAATGGGGTGAGCTATGAGACGCTCGACTGCGTCGACAACGGCTTTTACGACAACACCAACGTCTACACCGTCCCGCCCGGCCATTTCTTCATGATGGGCGACAACCGCGATAATTCGACCGACAGCCGTGTGCTGTCCGCCGTCGGCTACGTGCCGTTCGAAAACATCGTCGGACGCGCCCAGATGATCTTCTTCTCCATTGCGGAAGGCGAGCACGCCTGGATGTTCTGGCGCTGGCCCTGGACGGTGCGTTGGAATCGCCTGTTCAATATCGTGCGATGAACGACGACACACCGGACATCCAGACCAGTTCGCTTGCCGGCCAGCAGAGCCAGGAGCCTGAGCCCGGGCGCGAGGCTAGACCAGCGAAGAAGAAGCGCAGCAAGGCCAGTTCCAAGGCCGCGGCGGCTGCCAAGCCTGCGCATGCGGAAATCGAGGCGCGGATCGGGCACAATTTTGCCGATCCCAACCTGCTGATGACCGCCTTCACCCATGTTTCCGCGCTGAAATCCCAGCGCAAGCGCACCGAGAGCTATCAGCGGCTCGAGTTCTTGGGTGACCACGTGCTCGGGCTGATCGTCTCCGACATGCTTTATCGCGCCTTTCCCAACGCGGATGAGGGCGAATTGTCCAAGCGCCTCGCCGAGCTCGTTCGCAAGGAGAGCTGCGCCGACGTCGCAAAGTCGCTTGGACTGGCCGAAGACATCAAGCTCGGCGCCGTCGGCGCCAGCGTCGGCGCGCGCTTGCGCAAATCGGTGCTGGGCGACGTCTGCGAAGCCGTGATCGGCGCGATCTATCTCGATGGCGGCTACACGGCCGCAGCCGAATTCGTCACGCGCAACTGGACCGAGCGGATGCACAAGCCGCGGCGTCCGCTGCGCGATCCCAAGACGGTGCTGCAGGAGTGGGCACAAGGCAAAGGCCTGCCGACACCGGTTTATCGTGAGGTCGAGCGCACCGGCCCCCATCACGATCCGCAGTTCCGCGTCGCAGTGGACCTGCCGGGACTCGCGCCGGCCGAAGGGGTCGGCGGCAGCAAGCGCGCGGCGGAAAAGGTCGCCGCCTCGGTGATGATCGAGCGCGAAGGCGTCAGCGGCGGCGGCAATGACGGATGAGGCGCGCGCCGACGCGCCGCCTGCGCCAACGCGCTGCGGCTTTGTCGCGCTGATCGGCGCGCCCAATGTCGGCAAATCCACTCTCGTCAACGCGCTGGTCGGCTCCAAGGTCACCATCGTCTCGCGCAAGGTGCAGACCACGCGCGCTCTGATCCGCGGCATCGTGATCGAGGGCCAGTCGCAGATCATTCTGGTCGATACACCCGGCATCTTCTCGCCGAAGCGTCGGCTCGATCGCGCCATGGTGTCGACGGCATGGAGCGGCGCCCATGATGCCGACCTCGTCTGCGTCCTGCTTGATGCCAAGCTCGGCATCGATGCGGAAGCCGACGGCATCCTGAACAGGCTCGCCGGTGTCGAGCATGACAAGATTCTGGTGCTGAACAAGATCGACCTCGTGCCGCGCGAAAAACTGCTGGCGCTGGCGAAAGCGGCCAATGACCGCCTGGCCTTTGCCAGGACCTTCATGATCTCGGCGCTGTCGGGCAGCGGCGTCGCGGACCTGCGGCGCGCGCTCGCCGAAATGGTGCCGGCGGGCCCGTTCCTTTATCCCGAGGATCAGATGTCGGACGCGCCGCTGCGGCATCTGGCGGCCGAAATCACCCGGGAGAAGATCTTTCAGCAGCTCCATCAGGAGTTGCCGTATCAATCCACCGTCGAGACCGAAAGTTGGAAAGAGCGCAAGGACAAGTCAGTGCGCATCGAGCAGACCATCTTTGTGGAGCGGGAAGGGCAGCGCAAGATCGTGCTGGGCAAGGGCGGCGCCACCATCAGGTCGATCGGCGCCGAAGCGCGCAAGGAGATCGCCGAGATCCTCGGCGTGCCGGTGCACCTGTTCTTGTTCGTCAAAGTGCGCGAAAACTGGGGTGACGATCCCGACCGTTACCGGGAAATGGGACTTGAGTTCCCAAAGGAATGATTTGCCGATCCCGATGAACGTCCCGAATAACGTCCTGTGGTTCGAAGCGCTGCTCTATTCGTCCCTGATGCTGGACGCGTTGTCGCTCGCTTTTGAGGACCGCACACCGACCGCGGAGATGACGGATTCCATGATCCTGGCCGCTGCGATCCTTGGCGGCGGCATGATCCTGCTCTTGCTCTATTTCGTCCACCTGGCCGCTCGGCACCGCAAGAACTGGCCGCGCTGGGTGCTGGCCGCGGCGCTTGTGCTGTCGGTGCTGTCACTGGTGCAGGTCATCGGGGATAACGGCCTGGAACTGGACAGCGGCATCGAGATCGTGTCCTGCGTCCTGACCGCGTTCGGGCTCTATTTCTCCTTCACCGGTGACGCCAAGGGCTGGTTCAACGCCTGACCTCCCGCCGTCATTCCGGCGCGCCGAAGGGCGAACCCGGAATCTCGAGATCCCGGGTTCGGTCCTTCGGACCGCCCCGGAATGACAGGCGCTTGCTTCGCTGAGCCCACCCCACGTGATACACTTTTGATCATGGAATGGACCGACGAAGGCATCGTGCTCGGGGTGCGCCGGCATGGCGAGGCGTCGGCCATTGTCGAGCTTTTGACCCGCGCCCATGGCCGGCACCTCGGCCTGGTGCGAGGGGCCGCTAGCGCGCGAATGCGGCCCTGGCTTCAGCCGGGCAACAGCGTGCGTGCGGTATGGCGGGCGCGGCTCGATGAGCATCTCGGCACCTACGCGATAGAGGGCACGCGGCTGCGCGCCGCCGGCCTGCTCGCGTCGTCCCATGCGGTCTATGGCGTCACCCATCTGGCGTCGCTGGCGCGGCTGTTGCCGGAACGCGATCCGCACGAAGATATCTACGAGATGCTTGAGCGGACGCTCGACGATTTCGACGACGCAGGCGAAGCGGCGGTGCATCTCGTGCGCTTTGAGCTCGCAATGCTCGCCGAGCTCGGCTTCGGACTTGATCTGCAGACTTGCGCCGCGACCGGCGAGACAACCGACCTGATCTACGTCTCGCCGAAATCGGGCAGTGCGGTATCGCGCACGGCCGGCGAGCCCTGGCGCGACCGCCTGCTGCGCTTGCCGCCATTCCTGCGCGAGGATGGACGCCGGCAAAATGCCTGGTCCGATCAGGATCTGCTCGACGGCTTCCAGCTCACCGGTCTATTCCTGTTGCGCCATGTGCTGGAGCCGCGCGGCCAGGGCCACTCGGATGCCCGCGACGGCTTCATCAGCGCCGTGACGAGGCAGCGGTCGAAGGCGACGGTCGCCTCCTGAACTGCCGCGCTTCCGTCATGCCGAACGGAGCCGCCTTGAGCTGATCGGCAACTGCATCGCGATTGCGGACGCGCCAGGGCGTTCGCGCTAAAGCAACACCTCGACCAGGAAAGCGATCACATCACCCTCTGCTCCATGCGCAGCACTTGCGCGGCCACGTGAATCCGCGTGCCGGCGATCTGCGCAGTCCGTGGCCCGGAACTTGCCTGCAAATCTGTGGTGAAGCGCGATTTCTGCGATTGAGCGAGGTATTCTCGCGCAGAGGTCGCAGCGCGAGTCGCCGAACAATGTCGAGATGGTCAAATTTCCTGCCAGACGGAGCATGAGATGAGTTCGCAAATGACTTACACCGATTCCGACTCGGTCGGGTTCTTTCCCATCGTCCTGGCCGTCGTGTGCGGCGTCGCGACCGGCGTATTGTGGGCCTACGCCAATCCAATTCAACTCGTGCCCGGCGTCATCCAGTGGCGCATCTTCGCGTTCCTGCCGCCCTTGATCGGGCTCTTGCTCGGGCCGAAGAGCGGCTTCATCTGCGGCTATATCGGCACCATCGTATGGTCGCTGCTGGCGGGCACGTTCATTCCAGCGCACTCGCTGATCGTGGATGGCATCATGGTCGGGCTCACCGGTGCCGTGCCGCCGCTGCTGGTCAATCTGCGCAAGACCAGTTTCGATCTCTCGATACCCGTGCTGGCGAAGATCGCCGTGGTCTGCGCGGTGATCGGCGTCATCATGGTCGCGGCGGTGTCGGCGAGCCTCGCCTTCCTGGGCATTTTTCCGTTCTGGTATGCGATGCTCTACATCGGCCTGTCGGACATCGTTCCGATGGTGATCGGAACGCCGCTCCTGGTGCGCCCCGGGGCCAAGCTTCTCGCCGGCCTCAGCCGCGGAAGCCTGCACCGGTTCTGACCACGCCGGGAGCCATCGGAATGCTCAATTTACAGGCGGTGAGCGTCGGCTTTCGCGCCGACGCTCACGTGCTGTCCAATATCGATCTCGGTCTGGAGCAAGGCAGCGTCACGATCGTGACGGGGGCGGGCGGCTCGGGCAAGTCGAGCCTGCTTGCGGTGGCGGCGGGCGTCGTTCCCAAGTTGATCCGGCCGCAGCGCATGCAGGGCAGGGTATCGCTCGGCGGCACCGATATCGCGACGATCGGGACTGCCGATCTGTTTCGCCGTATCGGCCTCGTCCTGCAATCGGTCGAAGACCAGGTGTGGGATCTCTCGGTCGAGGACCTGATCGCCTTTCCGCTCGAGAACCGCGGCGTGCCAAAGGCGGAGATCCGCATCCGCGCGGCTGCCGTGATCGCGCAGATGAACATTGGACGTCTCATCGGCCGCCAGGTGCGAACCTTGTCCGGGGGAGAACGCAGGATCGCGGCGCTCGCCTCGGCGCTGGTGTGGCAGCCGCAGGTCCTGATCCTAGACGAGCCGACCAGCGGCCTCGATCCCGAGGCGCGGGCGCGCATGGTCGCTATCCTGCGCGAGCTGCGAAAGCAGCGGCTCACGATGCTGATCGCCGAGCAGGATCTCGGCTGGTTCGATGGCCTCGCCGAGCGCGTGGTGTTCCTCAAGGACGGCCGCATCATCGACGACCTGTCATGGTCATCGGCGGTCCAAGCGTCGATGCCCTACGTGGCGGCCGGCATCGAGCCGCCTTTCGCGCCGCAGGAGCCCCGCCCGATGCAGCAACGGGAGGACGCCGGCGCTGCGCTGGCGGTCAAGCAATTATCGAGCACACTGCGCCGCCCGGATGGGGCGCCCGTGCTTTGCTCGGTCGACCTGACGCTTGCAAGAGGCGAGGTCGCCGGGCTGATCGGCAGCAATGGCGCCGGCAAGACCACGTTGATGCGCACGCTGCTCGGGCTTGAGACGGCCGCGAGTGGATCGATCGAGATCGGGGGCAAGGACAGCGCCGGCTGCACCGTCGCGCAGCGGGCTCGTCAGATCGGCTATGTCTCGCAGAACCTGCGGCGCATGTTCTTTCTTCTGTCGCTGGTGGAGGAGGTGGTCTTCTCGCTGTCCGGAGGCGAGACGGGCGCCAAGGCCGTGGCGGCGCATCGCGACCGGGCAATCGAGTTGCTCCGCGGCGTCGGCCTCGCCGACAGGGCCGAGGCGTCGCCGTTCACCCTGTCGGCGCGCGAGCAGCTTATGCTGGCACTGGTCTGTATCGAGGCAACATTGCCCTCGGTCGTCATCCTCGACGAGCCGCTGATCGCCTGTGATCGGGACTCCCGTGCCGGCGTGCTCGCTTTTCTCGGGCGTTGCCGCAGCCGCGGATGCGCGGTGCTTCTGGTCTCGCACGATCTGCAGCTCGTCGACCGCGCCAGCGATCGCGTGCTGATCCTGGACGGGGGACGGCTTGCCTTCGACGGACCGACACAGGCGGCATGGTCATCGGATGTGTTCGCCCACCGCGGCTGGCGGCAACCGGCGGGTGGCGAAATCTCCGCGATCGAAGGAGCCCACCGTGCATCCGCTTGATCGCATCAATCCGTTCATCAAGCTTTTGGCGGCGCTCTTACTGTCATCGCTTGGCTGGTTCGCCGGCAGCGCCCTCGCATCAGCGCTCGCCGCGGCGATCGCGCTTTTCGGCGTGATCATCTGCCGCCTGCCGCAGACCTCGGGCTATCTGAAGCTGATGGCGCTGGTCGGCGGCCTGGTCACGCTGAGCTGGACCTTGAGCTTTGTCTGGAACGGTGTGCCGATCGCGACCGCCATTAATGACGCGCTGGGGATGGCCTTTCGCCTGATCGCGACCACCGGCAGTTTCTTCATCGCCATCGAGACCACGTCGGCGGGCTCGTTGCTGGCTGCCTGCAGCCGTCTCCGCCTGCCGGGATTCGTCACGCTCGTGCTTGTTCTCGTCGTCGGCATGATCCCGCTGATGCGGGAGGAGTTCCGCAATATCGGCGAGACCCAGCGGGCGCGCGGTCTAGAGCTCGATCGGGGACCGCTCGCGAAACGGATCGTCTACGCGCTCGGCCGCGGCGTGCCGCTGATGGTGCAGACCTATCGCATGGCCGAGATGATTGCGCTGGCGCTGTCGATCTACGGCTTTGATCCCAAAGTCGCGCGCACGAGCTGGCGCGACATCGGCTGGCTCACCATCCAGACTACCTTTCCTCCAACCCTTCCGATGAGATGACATGAGCGCGAACAAACTCACGCCGTCGAGCTATACGGTCGACATCGCGGGCGAGCCGACCGAGCTTCCGATCGTCGCGATCAACGACAAGCTCGCCATTTCGCTTCTGATGGTGATCGACATGGGCGTCTCTTTCGGCGAGCGGATCGGCAAGGTGCTCGCGGCGCGGCTCGCGGCGACCAAGCCGGATATCATCGTCGGTGCCGCGACGCTGGGGATTCCCGTCGCCATCGAGGTCTCGCGCCACCTTGGGCTTGATCAGTACGTCATCGTCCAGAAGTCGCCCAAGATTCATCTCGGCGATGCGCTGGTCGAACACGTCACGTCGGTGACCTCGGCGGGCT
Organism: Bradyrhizobium sp. ARR65; assembly: GCF_000472385.1. Lineage (GTDB taxonomy): Bacteria > Pseudomonadota > Alphaproteobacteria > Rhizobiales > Xanthobacteraceae > Bradyrhizobium. Next base: position 23,469 of record NZ_AWZU01000060.1, on the reverse strand, counting down.
CGCAGCGGCTGTTGCTCGATCGGCGGGCTGTTCCACTGCTGAAGGGACGGCGGGTCGTGGTGGTCGATGACGTCGTGGCGACCGGGTCGAGTCTCGCGGCGACGCTGCGGCTTGTCCGGCAGGCCGGCGCCGATGTGGTCGGCATCGGCGTGATCCTCACCGAGGGCCACGACTGGCGCAAGGTGCTGGGGGTGGATGCTGCGCTCGTGACGAGCCTCGGCCACATCCCGCAATTCCTCGTCACAAACGGGCACGCCGCGCCGGATCCAGCGACCATGGCCGCGGTTTGAGAGGCCATTCCCGAGGCCGCAACGCTACGACCGCGGCGCGAGCTGCAACTCCAGAAGCGCTAGTCTCTGCAGCACGGCAACATCGCGCTCGCCAGCCTTGGCCGCGCGCAAAATGGATTCGGCGAGCAAGGTCACATGCGTCGAGCTCACCGGTTCCGGCAAGCTCGCAACGGATGCCCGCAGTGCAGCCGTCATGAGTTCGATGACGTCAGGAGAAAAAACGGCGCCCGAAAAGTCCTTCATCCCCGCACAAACCCTCAGCACAGGTTAAACGCCGTGCGAGGAGGCGGAGTTCCCTGCCTGAGAATGCGCGCCCCTTGGATCTGGTTAATCTGCGATCTTCACCATCGCTGCGATATACGCGGGGACTGGTATTCCGTCTCCCACAACCCACGAAAGATTTAATGTTGCGGGATAACATATGATGCAGACCCGGCCACGGCGGCGGCGCAGGCTTCGTTGCGGGTAGGAGCATGATTTTGTAGAGCGTTTTTTCGTAACGGCCGTCACCAGCTCCTTCGTGCTGATCGCCGCGGGTGGTTACCTCGGACTAGCGACGGCCTAAAATTCGCTTGGCTCTCTCCGGAGCACGCCGCCGCTCCGGAAGTACAGTTAAATGGCCCCGGCGCACCCCGCGCGTCCGGGGCCGTTTTTTGCGTCGGACAGCCGCTTCTCGGCGAGGACCGCTCAATCCCACAACCGTCCACAGATCAGAGCGGGTAAATTGCGAATCGCCGCAATCGTGCTTAACTGTCGTGATTTCTTGGTGTTTTTTAGGGGCGTTACTCTCGATCAGAGATGGCGAAGTCCTCAAAGCTGGTGGCCTCCAAGCGCGGTCGCGTCCTTCTCGTCAGACGACGGCGCGATAGGCGATGGATGTTTCCCGGCGGCCGCAAGCGTGCCAGCGAGAGCGACAAGCAATGCCTTCGCCGTGAGATCAAGGAGGAACTGCCCAAGCTCAAGCTTGGGCGGCTCAAGCTTTGGAAGGAAGTGAAAAAGAAGAAGCGCAGCTCCGGGCGCATGAGCGATGCGATCTTCATCGCGCGGAAGGCATCGGGCGAACTGAAGATCGGTGACAAGCGCGAGATCGACAAGGCGGTATGGCGCAAACCGCGCGGCATAAGACTGACGGCGACCTCGCGCTACATCCGCGACAAGCTGTTTCCGAAATAGCCCGTGGCCATGCGTGGGCCATCCGCGCATGGCGCTCCGGCCACCACACGCGCCGGTTCCATCGATCTCCTGCGGGTCCCCGGCCTTCGCATTGGGGTGGTCGCGGCCGGCTGCTATATTGCGCCGAATCACCTCTTGCACCGCCGTTCAGGATCCCTAAAAGCGGTACGAAACGATTGAGAGTAAAGGATTTATGGGCAAACCACTGACTCCGCCCGAGCCCTCCAGGGTCGACGAGATCGCGCTGCGTGAGGCGCTGGAAGAGCGCTATCTCTCCTACGCATTGTCCACCATCATGCACCGCGCGCTGCCGGACGCCCGCGACGGGCTGAAGCCGGTGCATCGCCGCATCCTCTACGGCATGCGGCTGTTGCGGCTCGATCCGAATGCCGCGTTTAAGAAATCGGCCAAGATCGTCGGCGACGTGATGGGCTCGTTCCATCCGCACGGCGATCAGGCGATCTACGATGCGATGGTCCGCCTCGCCCAGGATTTCGCCGCGCGCTATCCGCTGGTCGACGGCCAGGGCAATTTCGGCAACATCGACGGCGACAACGCCGCCGCCTATCGTTATACCGAAGCGCGCATGACGGAAGTCGCGCAGCTTCTCCTCGACGGCATCGATGAAGAGGCTGTCGATTTCCGCCCCAACTACGACGGCCAGTCCAAAGAGCCCGTGGTTCTGCCGGGCGGCTTTCCCAACCTGCTCGCGAACGGCGCGCAAGGCATCGCGGTGGGCATGGCGACGGCGATTCCGCCGCACAATGCCGCCGAGCTGTGCGACGCCGCCTTGCACCTGATCGAAAAACCGACCGCCAAATCGCGCGCGCTGCTGCGCTGGGTGAAGGGGCCGGATTTCCCGACCGGCGGCATCATCGTCGATTCCAAGGAGGCGATCGCTGAGGCCTATACGACCGGCCGCGGCTCGTTCCGCACCCGCGCCAAATGGGTGCAGGAGGAGGGCGCCCGCGGCACCTGGCAGATCGTTATCACCGAGATCCCCTGGCTGGTGCAGAAGTCGCGGCTGGTCGAGAAGATCGCCGAGCTCCTGAACGACAAGAAACTGCCGCTGGTCGGCGACGTCCGCGATGAATCGGCCGCGGAAGTTCGGCTCGTGATAGAGCCGAAGTCGCGCACGGTCGATCCGGAGCTTCTCATGGAATCGCTGTTCCGGCTCACCGAGCTGGAAAGCCGCATTCCGTTGAACCTCAACGTGCTGGTGAAGGGTGGCCGGGTGCCGAAGGTGCTGGGGCTCGCGGAAGCCCTGCGCGAATGGCTCGACCATCTGCGCGACGTGCTGGTCCGTCGTACCAACTACCGCAAAGGGCAGATCGAGAACCGGTTGGAGATTCTCGCCGGCTATCTGATCGCCTATCTGAACATCGACAAGGTGATCAAGATCATCCGCACCGAGGACGAGCCGAAGCCGGTGTTGATGAAGACCTTCAAGCTCACCGAAGTCCAGGCCGATGCCATCCTCAACATGCGCCTGCGGTCCTTGCGCAAGCTCGAGGAAATGGAGATCCGCACCGAGGACAAGAACCTCCGCAAGGAGCTGAAGGAGATCGAGGCGCTGCTCGGCTCGGAAGCGGCGCAATGGTCCAAGGTCGGCGAGCAAGTGAAGAAGGTGCGCGAGATGTTCGGGCCGAAGACGCCGCTCGGCAAGCGCCGCACCCAGTTCGCCGACGCGCCCGAGCACGATCTCGCCGCGATCGAGGAAGCCTTCGTCGAACGCGAGCCGGTGACGGTGGTGGTTTCCGAGAAGGGCTGGGTGCGTACGCTGAAGGGCCATATCGAGGATCTCTCCGGCCTTGCTTTCAAGACCGACGACAAGCTCGATCATGCCTTCTTTGCCGAAACGACGTCGAAGCTTTTGCTGTTCGCCACCAACGGAAAATTCTATTCGCTCGATGTCGCAAAATTGCCAGGCGGCCGCGGCCATGGCGAGCCGATCCGGATGTTCGTCGACATGGAACAGGATGCGGCGATCGTCTCCCTGTTCGTCCACAAGGGCGAGCGCAAGTTCCTGGTCGCAAGCTCGGAAGGGCAGGGCTTCATCGTCAAGGAGGAAGACTGTGTCGGCACCACCCGCAAGGGCAAGCAGGTGCTCAATGTCGAGATGCCGAACGAGGCCCGGGCGATCGCGACCGTGGCCGGCGACATGGTCGCGGTGATCGGCACCAACCACAAGATGGTGATCTTCCCGATCGATCAGGTGCCGGAAATGGCGCGCGGTCGCGGCGTGCGCCTGCAGAAATACACCAGCGCCTCGCTGTCGGACGTGACCGTGTTCGATTCCAAGACCGGGCTGACCTGGAAGGATTCCGCCGGTCGCGACCAGGGCATGGGCATGAAGGAACTGGCCGATTGGCGCGGAAACCGCGCCGATGCCGGCCGCCTTGCGCATGGGCTGCCGAAGTCGAACCGGTTCGGCAAAAGCATCGAATAGAGCATGGTCCGGACTCGGGGGGCCGCGTCAGCGCAAAAGCGGAAGCCGGTTTTTCCTTGTCCAACAAACGCGAAGCGTTTGCGCGGAGATCCTGCTCAAATAGCGAGATGAAATCATGATCCGATTCCGTCCAATCGGATCATGATCTGGCTGTAATAGTATTCGATTCTGCGCGGGCTATAACCCTTGCTGCGATCGCTTCGAGCGGACGAGGGTTATAGCCCAATGCATGTTCACGATCACGTCCACGACCACTCTCACGGCCATGTGCGCCATAGCGACGCGCCGCGAAGCTTTGGCTTCGCTTTCGCCGTCGGCGTGACGCTCAATTCGGCCTTCGTGATCGCGGAGCTGGTCTTTGGCTATCTCGCCAATTCGCTGGCGCTGATTTCGGATGCTCTGCACAATCTGTCCGACGTCGTCGCGCTGCTCTTGGCGTGGGGCGCGGCCTGGCTCTCGAGCCAGCGGCCCACCGAGCTGCATACCTATGGCTACCGGCGGGCATCAATTCTCGCCGCGTTGGTCAACGCGGCCCTGCTGTTGTTCGCGGTCGGCGGCATCGTGGTGGAAGCCATCGACCGTTTTCGTTTCCCCGCGGCCGTTGCCGGCCCGACCGTGATTTGGGTCGCAGCCCTCGGCATTCTCGTCAATGGGGCTACCGCGCTCTTGTTCGTGCGCGGCCGCGCCAGCGACCTCAACATCCGCGGCGCCTTTCTGCACATGGCGGCGGACGCCCTCGTGTCCTTCGGCGTCGTGGTTGCAGCCCTGGTGATCACGCTGACGGGCTGGCTATGGGTTGATCCCGCCACCAGCCTCATCGTTGCGGCGGTGGTGCTTGCGACCGGTTGGGGGCTGGCGCGGGACAGCGTCAATCTTGCGCTCGACGCTGTGCCGAGGAGCATCGAATATGCCGACGTCAGAGATTATCTCGCCGGATTGGATGGGGTTGCCGACGTGCACGACCTGCACATCTGGGCCATGAGCACCAACGAGACCGCGCTGACCGCGCACCTCGTCCGCCCCTGCGGCTCCGACGATACGTTCCTGCACAAGGTCTGCGACGGGCTGTCGCGTCGCTTCAACATTCACCACGCCACCTTGCAGGTCGAGACCAGCCGCGAGGCCTGCCGGCTGGCGTCGGCGGACGCGGTGTAGGGCGTGACGGAGGCAAGCCGAGTTGTGCAGCATCCACGATCGTCGATCGGGATCGGATGTCGGCGCAGCCGCAGGGAACGATCCGCAAGCAGCCTAACGCATGTGCTTGGTACTCAACTTGCGTAAGTAATAGCCTTGCCTTTGGACGGCTCGACTAATCTCCTCGCTGACGCTGACGACTCTTTTCTTCTTGCGCCATCTGCTTGCCGCGTCGCTACGCGGTATTGGGAAACCCTTGCGCACGACGAGCAGATCACGCCTGTGGTTTAGATAGACATCGAACATCGTTACGGCCCCCCAGCCGGAATGCAGCATAACCTTGCGAGCCGCGGGAGAGGCGTCACCAATCTACAACAGGCGGAGGTTTTTTGTCGCTCTTGCGGCAGCGCGGCATCATGCTCGAAGCCCAGGTCGGGACATCCGAGCGGCTGCTGACGATGCCTCTAGAGCATGATCCGGGAAAAGTGGAAACCGGTTTTCCGAAAAGATCATGCTCAAACGGAGAGATGAGATCATGATCCGATTCCGTCTAATCGGATCATGATCTCAGTTTGCGAGCCTTAAGCCGCTCACGGTGGATCCCACTGTGGATTCTGGGGACTAGGCTCAGTTTCGCCTCAGACGGCAGCGATGAGTGTGACCGCGCGCATGGGGGCAACGATGTCAATCAACGACTTGATCAACCATCTCATTGAGGAATGCAGCGGCGATGTTCACGGCGCGTTGAAGGCGCTGCTATTGCTCAACGAGCGCCTCGAAGCCGAGCTGCAATATCTTTACGATCTGACGAACCTTCCTCCACCGGACTGGGGGACGGTGCACTAGGTGATCGTCTCTCGCCGCACCTCGATTGCCTCAGCGCGATTGGAGCGCGCGATTGCGACCCCGATCACGCCTTCGCGCGGCTCGTCTGGCGAGAGGACGAGACCGGCTCAGGCCAATTCGGCGTGTTCGCGCGGTCGCCTCGGCCACATGCAACCCGGCCAAATGAATAAGCCCCCGAACCTCTCTTCCGGGGGCTTATTCAGAACGCATGAAGCTGGGTACATCCGCCATACTTCATACGCCCAATTTCTGCGATTGCGTCGATTATTGGCCCATGGCCATGGGCAGTTCCTCTTCTTCTTCCTTCGCCAGGACCCGAAGCATCTCGACTCCGATCTCGCCTTCGTGAGGTGACCTTATGAAGATGATCTCCTCGTGACTTCGTTGGAGCGCATCGATGATCGCGAGCGCCTCCTTTGCTGTGGTCGCATCGGTGGCCGACGCATCGCCGTTGTCCATCGCGCTGAAAACAACAGTGTATGGCATCTTGGTACCCCTGTATTTCCGATCATCATTCCAGTGGGTTACGGCAGCAATGCGACCAACGCTGGGTACTTACGCGACCAATTCGCGGGGAACCTGCGGAATAGGGTATGACCGCTTGGGTCTGCCGAGCAAGGTCGACAGGCTTAGTTGTCTCTCTCCGGCCGGAGCCTGAGGTCTTTGGCGAACACTAGCACCGATACGAGCGATGACTGGACAATAGTCCGCGATTGATTGCCATCAAAAACTAACAGCCGCATGACGCGATTTTTGATCACGACCGTGATGCGTGCGAGCAACGGTTCGAGGCCGACGCCGTGATCGGCGTCAGCCTCTCTGCCTTACTCCAGGTTCACGCCCGCTACGGCTTCACCTTGTTGGTGGGCCAATTATGCGTCTCGTCGGTCGCATCGCGGCACCAGCGATAGAATGCATCGTAAAGCACGATCCCGGCCTCGAGCTGCTTGAGATCGTCGTCGTACATGCGCGACAGTCCGAGTGAGGCCGCGAGCAGGCCCGGCGCTTCGGGGCAGAGATCGAGCCTTGCGGTATCTGCGCCGCGCACCATGGTCGCGAGGCGCAGAAGGGGCGGGCTGGTGAGGCCGAATTCCTCGACCATCACATCGAAGGTGCAGCGCTCGCCGCGATGGCTCCAGAACACGTTTTCGATGTCGAACGGTGCGGCATCGTATCGCTCGCCGACGCCGACGACCTCAGCGGGGGCGACGAACAGGAACACCGCCCGCGGATCGACGAACCTGCGGATCAGCCAGGGGCAGGCGATGCGGTCGATCTTCGGCCGCGCGCGCGTGACCCAGACGGTGCGTCCTTCCGCGTCGCGTGGCGGTAGTTTGGCCAGCGGGACGAGGGGAAGCTTTGCCGCTTTCCAGCCTTGAAAGCCGCCGTCGAGCGTTTCGGCGCGCACCTCCAGGTGTCTCAGCCAGGCGGCCGTGCCCTGCGCGAGCTTCTCGCCCCGCAGGCACGTGACGATCACGGGGCGACCGGCAAACTCTTTGCCCCAGTCGCGAACGGCTTCCGCCTTGCGCCGAAGCGCGCCGGGTATCAGCCGCGGGTCGGCAGCGAAGTCGTCCTCGGTGCGGACATCGATCACGGCAGGACTGTTCGGCGTGCCGATCAGCCGCGCCAATTTTTCGGGAGATATCGTGGTGTAAGCTGACATGGATGGCGTCCTCGCAAAAGATGACGGGACGCGATACTTGGGCATGTCGCCTCGTGGGGAGATCGCGATGTCCCCATATGCCCATTACACCGAGGCCGGCGCCGGTTGTCAATGCGTCGTCTGTCTATGGCCCGGCATGCCTGATCAGGCGCCGGTCTGATTGTTCGGTGTCGGCAGCGCGCTCGTCTCCACCGCGCCGGCGCCCTGATCGATCGGGCAGGCCATCGCGACGCACATCCAGAACAGCGCGGACACCTCGCCCGACGAGACGCTGGTCAGCGGCATCTGGACCAGCAGCGCCCCAACGGCCAGCGCGCCGAGAACGACGCCCTCGCGCAGCGGCATGCGCCAGGCCGCCGACGCGGCCCAAAGGCCAGTCCAGATGTAGGCCGCCAGGCACACCAGTCCGACCGGAATGCCCATGGTCACCCAGCTCGCAATAATTTGTCCGTCGATCGGCATGGCGCCGGCGACGCCGACGTCCGTAACCGTGAACCCTCTGCCTATGACTGTGCTGTCCGGCGCGTTCCACAATGTCACGAACTCATCCAACCGCTCGGTGCCGCTGCTGTCATTCGAAACGCTGCCGAGCGATTCAAATCGCGATGTGATGACGTCGCTGAATGGCGCAAACGCGATCGCGGCAATCACGGCGCAGGCAATGCCGATGGTTGTCGCCAGTGCCCGTTTCCGGGTCTGCTGGAAGAGCATGCAAAATAGCACGCATACCGCTAGCGCGATCCAGCTTGTGCGGTACAGCGATAGTAAGAGGCCAATCGCCGCGGGCACGCTCGCCGCCAGCGCTTGCCAGCCTGGCCGCAGGAAGCCGACCAGCAGAAGCCCGGTCGCGGTAAAGGTCGCGTAGCTCGCCGGCGCGTTCATGGTACTGAATACACGGACCATGTAAGGCAGTGGATAGCCGACCGAGGTGATGCTCGCATTCACCATCCAGAACTGATCCCAGCTCTGCGGATCGACATATTGCCAAATGCCGTAAAGCCCGGTGATCGGCAGGACGATCAGGAACATGCGCGCCATCGCGTGCGCGAGCGCGAAGCGGGAGTCGGCCTGCTGCTGCAGGGCCATCGCGTAGAGCACGGGTGCGGCCCATTTCATGCCGCCATTGGCGGCGTTGAACCAGTCATTCTGAAAGATCGACAGCGCAGCGCCATAGACGACGCAGGCCAGAATGATGACAGGCAGCACCAGCCACGGATTGCTCGGCCGGTCCTTGCTCGCCAGCAGGGACCAGAAGCTTGGGAAGGGTGCCACAATGAACAGCAGTGGGCCGCTGAGCATGATGCTTGAGGGGTCGAAGCCCGCGACCACATCGACCAGGCGGCGCACGAAGGGCGCGAAAGCGAACAGCAGGATCGCCGACTGAACGTGCGCCTCGGCGCTCCTGCGCCAGGCGAACCACCCTGCAACGGCGCATCCGAGCACAAAAATCGGCCTGACGAGGCCGCCCAGCACCGGGCCGGCCGCCGCGGTGCCCGCCAACAGAAGTGCGGTCGGCCACCAGCCCGCGGCAAGGAACGCGAAAGCCTCCGATTTGATTCGGTCCTGATTCATAAACGCGGACTATAACCCACTCCCGATGCAACGAGATCGCCGCGCCCGTCGCTTCCAGAGTCCAGCATGATGCCATTCCTCTCGTCCATCGCCGCGGCGATCGCCATGTGCCTGGCGCTGATCGTTCCGAGTGCCGCCGCCGAGGTGCTGCCCGAGCGCGACGCATGCCAGCCGACCACGTCGGCCAAATCGCGTGACGGCAATTGCGTCCCTTGCGCTACCGGGCCGATCTCGACCCGCCCGAGCTTCCTGGCGCTGGTCGAACGCGTCCGCGCGCGCCGCGCCGGCTTCGACGACATCGATCGCCGGATCGATGATGCCAGCGGCGACCCCGAGGTGAAGCGCTTGCTCCAGGGTCGCAATCTCGCACGGGCGCTTTATGGCTCGGATGGGGATTTCATTGCGGGCGGCAACGCTTCGCGCTGCCTGCTGCAGGACAATGAGGCCGTGCGGGCCAAGGCCACCCCGATCCCGTGCGACCAGATTCCGCGGGAGGGTTTGGCGGTCCTGCTGACCGCGGGGCAATCGAATTTCTCGAACACCGGCGCGCCGGACCAAGGCAGGCTCTACCAGCCACACAACGTCTTCTACAATTTCGATCGCTTTGACGGACAATGCTACATCGCGCGCAATCCGCTGCTGGGAACAGCGGGCGAGGGCGAGAACGTCGCGGCCCAGCTTGGCGATGAGTTGATGGATCGCGGGCTTGTGAAGAACCTGGTGATCGCGCCGGTGGCGATCAGCGGCACCTATCTGGAAGAGTGGCGCGCGCGCGGCGGCAAATATTTCGAGGTGCTCCTGGCAACCATCGCGGCGCTGCGCGACACGAAGCTCGAGCCAAGTGCCGTCCTCTGGCACCAGGGCGAGTTCAATGCGTTCGCCTTCTCCACGAACGGGGCGGAGGATGGCACGATCCTGCACGTCACCACGCGGATGAAAGAGGCCGGCCGGCTGTCATATCTGCGCAACTACCTGGAGATCATCGCAGGCCTGCGCGCCGCCGACGTGACCGCGCCCGTTTTCGTCGCCACGGCGACGTTGTGCGGCAGCGTTCCCGACGAGATCATCCGCTCGGCGCAAGGCGCCGTGCCCAATCCAGCCCTCGGCGTGTATGCCGGTCCTGATACCGACAGGATCGGCCTTGCTTTGCGATATGATGGCTGCCACATGCGGCATGCCGGCACGGACATGCACGCGCGGATGTGGGCGGATCGTCTCGCGGATTATTGGAGATCGCATTCAATAAAGCCGTGATCAGCGCGGTGAGCTGCAGTGCCGGATGAGGGCACCGCGGCCGGCGTGCTGTCGAACCGCTGATCTAGCGGATGCGAGCCGCTATCTGACTGGAGCGGAAACAGGTGGTGCGATGGGCGTGACCGTCTTTCTCGGGTTCAGCGTTCCCGCGTAGAACGAAACCATCCACACCACGATCAGGCCCACCAGGTAAAGCACGTAGACCTGCGGTGGCGTGGTGAGCCAGCGCCATCGTCTTCTGAAGCCGCTCTCCGGATCTGTTTGGTTGTCCATGCCAAAGGTTGTGCGGCAAACGCCCGGCAATGGGAAGAACAATTTCGCCTGTGAGCCCTCAGGACGGCTCCGGCCTTTGTCTCAGCATCATCAGCGCCGCCAGGGCGGCGAGGCTGAGCGCGGACGAGACGATCAGAATGCCGCTTCCCATCACGTCGATCAGAAGACCGAACAACAAGGGCGCCGCCGCTTGTGCCATGCGCGACGGCGCGCCGATCAGGCCCAGCCGATACGCGTAATTCTGCGGACCGAAAATCGCGAGCGGCAGGGTGCCGCGCGCAATGGTCAGAATGCCGTTGCCGGAACCGTGAAAGAGCGCAAACAAGCCGGGTGTCGCGCCGCCCGTCAGCGCGAGGATCGCCGCACCGAGCGGGTGCGTGAGGCAGGCGAGGCGCGTCGAGACAATCGGATGATAGCGCTTCAGCACAGCGGCTTCGACGATACGCGCCCCGACTTGCGCGGGCCCGATCAGCGCGCCCGCCGCCACCGCCTGCACCGGTGTTGCGCCCGCCGCCTCCATGATGCGCGGGAAGTGGGCGGCCATCGCGCCGGTCACGGTCCATGCGGCGGCGAAAGCAAAAGCGATCAGCACCATGGTCCGGTCGATCGGGATGTGCGGCTTGACCGAACTTGCGGCGGCGCGCTTCGCGCCGGGGACAGGTGGAAGCACGAAGAAATTGAGCGGAAGCCCGATCACAATGTGCGCTGCCGCCCAGGCAAAGCAGGTCTCGCGCCAGCCGATATGTTCCAGCCCCAGCGCCGTCAGTGGCCAGCCGATGGTGGAGGCAAAGCCCGCCATCAGCGTGATGCCGGTGATCGGCCCGCGCGCGGCCTCGCCATAGATGCGGCCCAATGCGCCAAAGGCGGCGTCATAGAGCCCATAGCCCATGCCGATGCCGAGCAACAGCCAGGCCGCAACCAGCATGGGAATCGAATGGGTGAGGCCAAGTAGCGCCAGTCCGCCCGCCAGCGTCAGGTTCGAGATCGTCAGCACCGGGCGGCCGCCGATCAGATCGATCTGGCGGCCGACCCGCGGTCCAAGCACGGCGGAAATCACCAGCGCTGCCGAAAAGGCGCCAAAGACCCAGTTAGAGGACATGGAGAGATCGCGTGCGATCGGATCGGCGAGGATCGCCGGCAGATAATAGCTGGAAGCCCAGGCCAGCGTCTGGGTGGTGCCGAGTGCCAGGATCAGGGGATAGCGGCGCTCGTTCATGACGTAGGGCGCCGTCTTGCTTGCCGGTTATGCATCTTGTGTGGCATTTGCGACGCCACCAGCGCACTCGTCAAGCGCACCGGCCGCAAGGCCACCTTTCGTCCGACATGATTGCACGGCATAATCGCTTGCATGGAACTTGCCTCCCGTCTGGACCTGATGAACTGGCTCGTCAGCCAGGGCCTCACGGGTCTTCCCGAAACCGACCTGATTCGCGGCTTCTGCGAGCGCTGCAGGGCGGCCGGACTGGCCTTGTCGCGCGGGCTCGCGTTCATCGATACGCTGCATCCGATCTATGAAGGGCGCGGCTTTCGCTGGAACGACCGCGAAAGCAATGAAAGCGACACCTTCGAATACACATCGAGCGCGGAGGGCGATGCGGCCAAAAACTGGCGCCGCTCCGTCTTCCATTACATGCTCGAGAATGGGCATGACGAGTTCATCATTGATCTCTCCGACTGCGCAGGCCTCGATTTTTCCATGATCGGCGATCTGGCCGAGAAAGGCCACCGGCACTTCCTCGCCTTCGTGCACCGTTTCGGCGACGCCGGCACTCTCGGTCAGATGGACTGCTTTTATTCCTACTGGACGACCCGTCGCCAGGAGGGCTTTACCGATGGGCAGCTTGCCGCGCTGCGCGACCTCGTGCCCGTGCTCGGGCTTGCGATCAAGTCGGCGCAGCACGTCGACATCGCGCGTACGCTGGGGCGCGTCTATCTCGGACGCGATGCATCGGAACAGGTGCTGCGCGGGCGCATCTCGCGCGGCGTGACCGAGCGCATCAATGCGGTCTTGTGGTTCTCCGATCTGCGGGGCTCGACGGCGATTTCGGAGAGCATCGGGCCGGACGAGATCATCCCGTTCCTCAACGATTATGCGCAGGCCTCGATCGAGGCGATCCATGACGCCGGCGGCGACGTGCTCAAGCTGATCGGCGACGGCGTGCTCGCGATCTTCACCGGCGAGGACATGGCCCTTGCAAGGCGGGCGGCGCTGCGGGCCGAGCATCGCTTCCGGCTCAACATGAGCGCGGTGAATGGGGAGCGTTCAGCGGCCGGGAAGCCGGTCACGTCAGCCTATGTCGGCCTGCATGTCGGCGAGGTCTTTTACGGCAATATCGGCAGCGAGGACCGGCTTGACTTCACGGTGGTGGGGCCCGCGGTCAATGAGGTCAGCCGCATCGCCTCCATGTGCAATTCGGTGGATCGCCAATTCCTGGCGTCATCGGAGTTTCGTAGCGGCCTCGATGCAACGGGACGCCGCTATCTGGTTTCGACCGGCCGCTACGCGCTGCGCGGCATCGGGCGCGCGCAGGATCTCTACACGCTCGACCCCGACATGGCCGGCAACGAGGCCATGGCGGGAGGTTACGAGCGCTATTTGAAAGGCTAGTTCAGCCGGCGGCGAGCTTTCACCGCCATAGCGCGAGCGCGGCCGTCGCGATCAATATTGACGCCAGGCCGATATTTATGATGCGTGAGCTCACCGGATTGCGCATCGAGCGCGACAACGAGGCTCCGGCCAAAAGCCAGAACAAATGAATGATGATGATCATCACACTGAGCAGCATCACCTTGACCGCGGCGTCGAACGCATGATTTTCTTTCAGGATGGTCGTGCCTGCGAAAACGCCGGCTATCGCGAGATAGGCCTTGGGGTTCGCGATCGCGAGGAGGAAGCCGCCGGCAAACGCGGGCGTGGCGACCTGATCGCTCCGGCTGGCCAGCGGCGGAGCGGTCGCGATCCGTAGCGCCAAATAGGCGATATAGATTGTGGAGACGGCAACGAGGGCGGATGCGCTATGCGGTATCGACAGGAGAAGCGCGACAACGCCGACCGCGACAGCGAACAGCACCACCGTCGTGCCCAGCATAAGACCACACACGTAAGCCAGCGAGCGGCGGAAACCGTAGGCGGCTCCAACAGCCGTGGCGCTGATCGTGGATGGTCCCGGGCTGCCCATGATGATCAAGGAGGCCAAGATCAGCGTGAGGGCGGGTCTCCAGAGATCCGGATCAAGGATGGTTTGCGAGAGCATCGAGCGGGTGAGATAGCGGACGATGGAGAGGCCACCCTACCGCCCGATACTCGGGCTGGTCTTGAACGCTTGTGCGGACGACGTTCAACCGGGGACTATCGCCGCCGCGACCGCATCATGAATGCGTCGGGAGCGGATGGGATCGAGCGCCTCGAAGCTCACCTTCACGGGCAGGCCTTCGCGCTGCATCGCCATGACACCTATGCGATCGGGCTGACGTTTTCGGGCGTCCAGACATTCCACTTCAGGGGCGAACAGTGGCACTGCCTGCCTGGGCAATGTCATATCCTGCACCCAGATGAACCTCACGACGGCGGTACCGAAGCCCAGGGCGGCTTCCGCTACCGGATTGTTTACGTCGACCCGTCACTCGTTCGGGCGGCGCATGGCGAAACTGCGCTGCCTTTCGTCGCGCGTCCTGTTGTCGATGGCGCTCGCATCCCATGGGAACGCGCGTTCGACATTTGGAATTTCGACGAGACCCTGGATGAAATCCGGCAGACCGAGTTGGTCCTGGCGGCGGTGAGTTTACTTCGTGCGGCGTCGGCGAATGTCGCACCAAGACCACCAAAGCTCGATCTCGGCCGCCTGTCGCGAGTGCGTGAACTACTCAGTGCTTCGTCAGCGGAGGAGCATTCGATGGACGAGCTTGAGCGGATCGCTGATCTCGACCGCTGGACGCTTGCCCGGCAATTTCGTGCTGCTTTCGGAACCAGTCCCAGTCGATTTCGCATCATGCGACGACTCGACCAGGCGCGCCGTTCGATCAGGAGCGGCAGCAGTCTGGCCGAGGCGGCGATCGAGTCTGGCTTTGCAGATCAAAGCCACATGTCGCGACAGTTCAAGCGGGCTTACGGCCTGACGCCTGCCAAATGGGCGGCTATGCTCGTTTGATGCATTCGGTCCGCGCCCCGATGGCGCGGACGACCGTCATCACGAGCGCGATCCTCAGCACGCCCGCACCGGAGTTGCCTCGCTGACCATTTCCGGCTGCCGTGCCAGCGTAACCGCGGGCGAGAGCAGGATCACCACGGCCTGGACGCCGAAGATGGCGAAGGCGAGATAGAGGCAGGCTTCGGCGCCGTAGAGCCCGCCGACGATGGCGCCGAGCGCAGAGCCCAGCGGGCGCGCGCCATAGCTCAAGATGTTGATCGCCGAGACACGGCCGAGCAGTCGCGGCGGTGTCACCGATTGCCGCAAGGTCGTGGTCGAGATCACCCACAGGATCGGGCCGACGCCGAGCAGGAAAAAGCTCAAGCCCGCGAGCAATGGGGTCGGCACGACGGTCGTCAGCGCCATGATCCCGGCCGCCGCGAAGCCGCACACCGGCCCAAGCCCGATCACGGTGCCGAAGGGCAGGCGCTCCATCACCCGTGTTGCCGCGAGCGCACCGACCACCATGCCGATGCCGTACATCGCGAGCGTGGTGCCGACGCCGGTCGCCGACAGCGCGAGATGGCGCACCGCGTAGGGCACGAATACGGCGGATATGACGAACCAGCCGGTGTTGAAGATGAACTGGGTGATGAAGACCGGCCGCAGCAGCGCATGATGCATGACGAAACTTGCGCCCTCCCGGATCTCCTGCAGCGGATGGCGGCGCGGCGCTGCGTGCCGTGCCGGCTCATAAATCCCCGCAAGCAGCACCACGGCAATCGCGGACAGCGCCGCGGCAAATCCGAACGCCGGTCCGGCGCCGACCCAGCCGACCAGCACGCCGCCGAGCGCGGGTCCGCTGGCAAAGGCCACGGTGCGCGCAAGCTCGATCCGCGCATTGGCCGCCGGCAAGAGCTGCGGTGCGACCAGGGAAGGCACCAGCGCCGGTGCCGCGACGCTATAGGCGACTGTGCCGCACACTGCGACGAAACCGAGGAGCGCAAGCCACGACAGCTTCAGCCAGCCGGACCAGATCAAGAGCAGGATCGCGGCCAGTGCCGCCGCGCGTAGCGCCTCCGCACCCGCCATCAACACGCGTCGCGAGATGCGGTCGGTGAGGAGGCCTGCAGGGATTGCGAACAGCACGAAGGGGGCGGTCAGGGCCGTTTGCAACAGCCCGGTTGCTCCTTCCGCGACGCCGAGGGACAGCACGGCGACGATGGGAGCGGCCGCAAGCGCAATCTGCTCGGCTGACTGCGCGGCGAGGTTGGACCAGGCCAGGCGGTTGAAGGTCGAGGGAAGGTGAAGGTTATCTTTGATCTCGGACATAGCGCGGTTCCCGGATTGCTGATTGACTGCATTATCCGGTGCGGGAGCCGGCAAACCCACCCGCTTACCGATAGGAGCGAGGGAACCGGGCGGGCGTAAGCCATTGGAACACCAGGATGTGTCTATATGCTCTTGCAAATGAGTTGCAATAAAAACGGAATTCGGTCATCCTGTGGCTATGGACGCTAGGCCCGGCGGTTTTGTCTCTGAATCCGAGGTGGACGTCCGGGACACGTCGTCGGCCCCGGGCTGGCGCGGCGCGCGCGGCGAACCCTCACTTTCGGACATGTTCGCCTCGGTGCGGACCGCGCGGGAAGGATCGTTCTGGCGCAAGCTGCTCGCTTTTCTCGGCCCCGGCTATCTCGTCGCCGTCGGCTATATGGACCCCGGCAATTGGGCGACCTCGCTCGCCGGCGGCTCGAAATTCGGCTACTCGCTGCTGACCGTCGCGCTGTTGTCCAATGTCATGGCGATCGTGCTGCAGTCGCTGTGCACGCGGCTCGGCGTCGGTGCCGGGCGTGATCTGGCACAGGCGTGCCGCGATTCCTATCCGCGCTGGGTGGCCTGGCCATTGTGGCTGTCGGCTGAGGTCGCGATCACCGCGACTGATCTTGCCGAAGTGATCGGTACCGCGATCGGCCTCAACCTCTTGTTCCAGATTCCGCTCGCCATCGGCGTCGTGATCACCGCGCTCGACGTCTTTCTCATTCTGGCGCTGCAGGCCTTTGGCTTTCGCTGGATCGAGGCCTTCGTAGTGACGATGCTGGGCGTGATCGCTGCCTGCTTTGCCGTGCAGATCGCGCTCGCCGATCCCGATTGGGGCGCGGTGATCCGTGGCTTCCTGCCGACTGGTGATCTTCTCGCCAACCACGACATGCTCTATCTCGCGCTCGGCATTCTCGGTGCCACCGTGATGCCGCATAATCTCTATCTGCATTCGGGCCTGGTGCAGACGCGCGGCTACGGCCAGACGCCCACCGAGAAGCACGAAGCAATCACGCTTGCGACCATCGATTCCACCATCGCGCTCTGCTTTGCCTTCGTCATCAACGCCTCCATCCTGATCCTGGCGGCGGCGACGTTCCATGGCTCCGGCCAGACCGAGGTGGCCGAACTGGACCAGGCGCATTCCTTTCTGGCGCCGCTGCTCGGCTCGACATTGGCGCCGACGCTGTTTGCCGTCGCGCTGCTCTGCTGCGGGCTGAATTCGACCATCACCGCGACCCTGTCGGGCCAGATCGTGATGGAAGGTTTTTTGAATTTCCGCGTCGCGCCCTGGCTGCGTCGCCTGCTGACGCGAATGATCGCGATCCTGCCCGCGGTGATTGTCACCGTCCTGGCCGGTGAGAAGGCCACCGGCAAGCTCCTGATCCTGAGCCAGGTCGTGCTCAGCCTGCAATTGCCGTTCGCGGTGGTGCCGCTGGTGATGTTCACCGCCAGTCGCGCGAAAATGGGGCCATTCGTTGCGCCGCGCTGGTTGACGGTTCTCGCGACAGCAGTTGCTGCGCTGATCATCGGGCTGAATGCGAAGCTTGTGTTCGATTATGTGAGCGGGTGAGCCGCGTTCAATCCGTGTTCCGAAACCGATTGATGATTCGGAGACCTTGATCCAAGGTCATGCCGTGTCGCATCGGCTTTTCCGTCAAGATGGTGGAAGAGCTAATCCTGCGGCTCGCTCGCCACATCGCCTGACGCATCGACCCGCAGCCAGCCCGAAGGCGCGAGCCGTTGCTGCGGCAGGAAGCGGGCCTTGTAATCCATCTTCTTGGAGCCCTCGATCCAGTAGCCGAGATAGACGTAAGGCAGGCCTTGCCGCCGTGCCCGCGCGATATGGTCGAGGATCATGAAGGTGCCGAGCGAGCGCTCGTGCAGCGCGGGATCGAAGAAGGAGTACACCATCGACAGCCCGTCGCTCAGCACATCGGTGAGGGCCACCGCAATCAGCTCGTCGCCCCGTCCCGTGATACCACTGTCGACGCCACGGCGGCGGTATTCGATGATGCGGGTTTCGACATGGCTGTCCTCCACCATCATCGCGTAGTCGAGCACGGTCATGTCGGCCATGCCGCCATGGCGATGCCGCTGGTCGAGATAGGCGCGGAAAATCGAATATTGCTCGGAGGTCGGTACGGCGCTGCGCTGCTCGCCGATGACATCGGAATTGCGCGCCAGGACCTTGCGGAAGCTGCGCGAGGGACGGAATTCGTTGGCGATGACGCGCACGGAGACGCAGGCGCGGCACTGGTCGCAGGCCGGACGATAAGCGATCGACTGGCTGCGGCGGAAGCCGCCATGGGTGAGCAGGTCGTTGAGGTCGGCGGCCTTGTCGCCCACCAGATGCGTGAACACCTTCCGCTCGTGCCGGCCTGGCAGATAAGGGCAGGGCGAGGGCGCCGTCAGGTAGAATTGCGGGGTGTCACGCGAGTGCTGGGTCACGGGCGTCAGGTCTTTAGAACGTGCACAGCATCGCGCTGCCCGGGCCGGTGGTCAATTGTTTTGCGAGGGTTCAATAGCTGCGCGCCGTTTGTCCGATCGGGGAGCGGACCGAGTTGTTGATGACAACGGTTCCCAGCACGAAATCGTGCAACAGCCGCCGGCGGGCATTGAACAGGCCCAGCAACAGAACAAACGGCGAGAGGAACGAGATCGAAATCCAGAACAGCACCGCATGCATGGCGCCGAGCAGGAAATAGCCGGGTGCGCCGTACCAGGTGCGCAACTCCAGATCCATCACGCGCATGCCGATGGTAGCGGAATGTGGACCACCCAGCGTGGCGCCGTAATAGACGAGCGCCCAGATCACGGAGGCTGGCGAGACCAGCCAGAACAGCGCCCAGCCCAGCCCGAGCGTGACCAGGCCGAACACGGCGATGAACACCACGGCAAGCACCACGGGGATCGCAAGCACGATCACGTCGATGAGGAAGGCAAACACTCGACGCGTCAGCACGCCGCGAAACAGCTCCGGCTGCAAATAAGGATCGAACGCATGCGGGCGAACATCCGGCGGGCCATCATCGTGCCAGCCGCCACCGCCACCCGCATTGGTTGAACCGGAATATGACATGGTCAGTCCCTCCGACTGCGCTTTCCACGCAACCACATGGGAACCGGCTGATCACTTGCAAGGTCCGACTCCGATGGCGGAATCGGAATATTCGCAACAATTGTGGCGCCCGTCGGAGCATGATCCGGAAAAGTCGCAGCCGGTTTTCCGAAAAGATCATGCTCAATCAAAAAGCTAGAGCTGCGATGTGCGCTCTAGGCGTGCCTTTGGATCCGTTCCGCCGCTTGCGGTGCAAAATAGGTCAGGATGCCATCGGCGCCGGCGCGCTTGAACGCCAGGAGGCTCTCCATCATCGCGCGTTCGCCGTCGATCCAGCCATTGTTCGCGGCCGCAGCGATCATCGCGTATTCGCCTGAGACCTGGTAGGCGAAGGTCGGCATCGCAAAGGTATCTTTGACCCGCCGCAGCACGTCGAGATAAGGCATGCCGGGCTTGACCATGACCATGTCGGCCCCTTCCGCGATGTCGAGCTCGACCTCGCGGAGCGCTTCATCCGAATTGGCGCTGTCCATCTGGTAGGTGCGCTTATCGCCGGTCAGCGTCTTGGCCGAGCCGATCGCATCACGGAACGGTCCGTAGAAGGCCGAGGCGTATTTGGCCGCATAGGCCATGATCTGCACGTCAAGGAATCCAGCCCGGTCCAGCGCCTGCCTGATTGCACCGACGCGACCGTCCATCATGTCGGATGGCGCGATGATGTCGCAGCCGGCTTCGGCCTGCACCAAGGCCTGCCGCACCAGCACGGCCACCGTCTCGTCGTTAAGGATCCTGCCATCCTCGATCAGGCCGTCATGGCCGTGGCTGGTGAAGGGGTCCAGCGCGACGTCGCAGAGCACGCCGAGATCGGGAAATTCCTTCTTCACCGCGCGCACCGTCTTGCAGACGAGATTGTCCGGGTTGACCGCTTCCGAACCTTGGGAATCGCGCAAGGACGGCTCGGTGTAGGGAAACAGGGCGATGCAGGGGATGTTGAGTTTCATCGCGCGCTCGGCGTCGCGCACCGCCTGGTCAACGGAAAGCCGGTCCACGCCCGGCATCGAGGTGACATTGGCCCGGACGTTGTGGCCCTCGATGACAAACAGCGGCCAGATCAGATCATCCGTCGTGAGCACGTTCTCCCGCACCAGGCGGCGCGCCCATTCCGCCTTGCGGTTGCGGCGCGGGCGAAACGTCAAATCGAGGGCAGGGGCCGGGGGAGCCTCTCGCCGCGACACTTCGCGGACTTCGATCGGACGGCCGAACTTGATTGCCATGCTCATTTTCTCCCGGCGGACGCCATTGATTTGTTCTAATTCTAGCATCCTGACTTAGCCGCGTCACTTGACCTGCCGCAAGGCTCCAATGCTCGGGGCCGGTATTCACTCGGGATTGATCCCGGCATTGATCGTTGATTTTGCCGCGGCAAGCGGCCATGACCTATGCACGAACGTCTTTCCATGAATGCCTGGCCCATGAACACCATCTCCCCCCTCGTGAGCGACTGCCGGTATGTCTGACACTTCGCCGCGTGACCCGGCGCGGGACAATGCAAGGGACGGTGCAATATCGATCGCGGCGATTTCGTCGGAGCGGATCCAACCCGACGACAATGTCTGGACCCGCCGCCTGGTGCTGTTTTTGCGCATCATGGCCGTGCTCGCGATATTAAAGGGCCTCTATCACTGGGCACAGGTGACCGGTTTCATCGGCAGCGAGGACGAAGCGTTCGAGAACCAGCCGACCGCCTGGCAGGCCGCGACGGTCTATTTCGCTGTGATCGAACTGGTCGCCGCCGTCGGCCTATGGCTGGCGACGCCGTGGGGTGCCGTGGTGTGGCTGACCACAGTGGTGTCGATGGCGGTGATCGAGTTGATGTTCCCCGGAATCTACGGCGGTAGCCTCTTGGTCGTTGCTGTGGAGGCCCTGATGCTTGCCGCCTATCTGGCGCTGGCCTGGATGGCCGCGCGCGAGCGGCCGCCATAGCGCAGGAAATGATGCGGGCAAGTCAGTCGCGCCCAAGCCGCGAGTGTGCGTCTGAGAATGCTCCGGACGAACTTGCGAATCCATGCATCCGCCGCCGGCAAACGCTCGCCTGCGGCCGCGAGTTAAAAATCCTTCCAAATTGCCGAGCTCGACAAGCAATGTGTCGACGGCCATGACACGGCGCTCGCTGAGCGCAGCTTGCGGGCGTTTGTGGCAGCCTCGAAGCGCTGAGGGAGCATCGAAGGCTGATCGTTCAGACCATCCGGCAGATCGATCAAGGCGTGATTTAGGCGTGTTCAGGTAAGCTCCGGATCGGCCCGGTCGCGAGCTTCGTCCGCGACACCTTCTCCAGAAGACGACAAGACCAGAAGACGACAAGCAAGGAGTGCGGCGCCGATAAAACTTGTCGCTAATTGCTCCTTAAGACGACAGTCCGCAATTCGCCACAGCCGTTACGCGAACCTTTCCGTCATCCTGCACCTGTTTTGGAATGCGACAGGCGAGGCGAGACGAAGCGTGAACATTAGGCCTCCACCCTCAATGGAAAGTTGCTAAAAGTCCTTGGTTCATCGGCTTAATCCGCGATTCACTGTGTGAAATTCATTCTCTCTTTATTGTCTTATTTAAGCGGATGTTCAAACCGCCCTCTTAAGTTGCGGCTATCGGACGGGACACAAGTTTCGTCGAATAAGTCGATAAAACGACAACAGGGGAAGTGTCATGATGAAAGCCGTTGCAACGGCGGCGGAAGCCGTCGAGCGCACGGCCGGGCAGCCGGCTGTGCAGCCTCTCTATCTCGAAGCGTTGACCTTGGTGGAGCGGCTGCATCGCCGCCTGCTCGACGTCATCAAGGATGAGTTCGATCGTCGCGGCCGCTCCGACATCAATTCGGTGCAGGCGCTGCTGCTCTACAATATCGGCGACAAGGAACTGACCGCGGGCGAGCTGCGCACGCGCGGTTATTATCTTGGCTCCAACGTCTCCTACAATCTGAAGAAGCTGGTCGAGCTCGGCTTCCTCGATCACCAACGCTCGCGCGTTGATCGTCGCTCGGTGCGCATTCGCTTGACCCCGCAAGGCCAGGAGATCCGACGCATCGTCGAAGCGCTCTATCAGAAGCACGTCAAGACGGTGGAACAGGTCGGCGGCATCTCGAACGAGGAGTTCGCGACGCTGAACAAGTCGCTGCATCGTCTCGAGCGGTTCTGGACCGACCAGATTCTTTACCGGCTCTGAGGATCTCTCGGCCAAGCCGGCCGTCAAGAAGACCGGCGAGCCATCCCCTTCAGACTTCCCCTTTCAAGCGCGCTGGATCCCCTGGGACCCGGCGCGCTCTTTCCTTTCTTCGCGCGCGCAAAAAACATACCGTCCAGGTGGAACTTGTCCGAGGCCTGCGGCTTATTTCCCTCCCAACGGAGGACCGAGAGGTATGCTGGTCGAACGCGGAATGCGCGTGATGAATACGGAGGTGGTCGGCGAAGCCTACGCCATCGCCGCGAACTATCTGCGCCGGAGCGGCGCTATCGCCGACGATTTCGCGACCGATGATCGGCTGCTCGGCATCGTTGTGCAGTTGTTCCACTGGGGCGAAGCCAACAGGCTGAAGCTCGCCAACAAGGCGATCGCCAAATTCGAGTCCGAGCGCGAGGTCGACCTTGCGTAACGACATGGCCGAGGATTCAGCGCAGGCGGCGATCGACCGCATCATGCAAACCTATGATCTCCTGGTGAACAGCTCCGCCGCAGCCAGCGCGGAAGCGCGAGCCAAGGTGACCGAGTATGTCAACATGCTGATCGAGGGCGGCGAAACGGATGCACACCGGCTCACGGTGTGCGGGCTGACCTACTTGCGCCAGCTCGACGGCTCTAGCGATCCAGTGAAGGCTGGGTATACGGGGTTGTGAGGCAAGGCCCCTTGCGGTTTTGTAGGGGCAAAGCGACTTGTCCGCCATAGCTCGAAGAGCGAAGGCGGAAGCGCGTCCACCAGCGTTGGGCATCGATATCAGATGCATGCCGAACGACCGACGCGCAAATGCAAATGAAGGGAGTCCAAAAGAATCGATTCGCCCGTCGCGTTAATCTGCCGCAGGCCGTCGGCTTGCACCGTCGGGCAAATCACCGCCATCGTCTCGCGCACCCTGTCCCGGCAAGAGGGGCGTTACGGCCGATCGTCACGAAACGTGGGGCAGGGTGCGGTGGACGTGATGGTGTTGATGGACGAGCAGCACTTGTTGCGGACGGCGAAGTCGTGTGGTCCTGGCGCGCCCATGCAGGCGCCAAGTTGGCGACGATGCTTAATGCTCGCGCCGGCGACGGTGGCAACAAGC
>NZ_AWZU01000059.1 GCF_000472385.1 Bradyrhizobium sp. ARR65 | reverse complement strand
CCCGACGCGCTTCGCGCGTCGACCTCTCCCCGCAAGCGGGGCGAGGTGAAATCAGCGCCGCGTCCGGACCATCGTTCATCGCTCACTCCGGGAAAGTCACGAGGTGCGCGAAGCGCGCGAGGATCTGGTCCAGCAACATGCCAACCAGACCGATCAGGAAGATAGCAATGATGACATTGGTGATGGAAAGATTATTCCACTCGTTCCAGACGAAATAGCCGATACCGGTGCCGCCCACGAGCATTTCGGCCGCGACGATCACAAGCCAGGCGATGCCGATGGAGATGCGCATGCCGGTCAGGATCGTGGGCGCTGCGGCCGGGAGGATCACAGTGAAGGCACGCCTGATGGTGCCGACCTCCAGCGTGCGCGCCACATTGATCCATTCCTTGCGGACACTCGCAACGCCGAAGGCGGTATTGATCAGCATAGGCCACACCGAGCAGATGAAGATCACGAAGATGGCCGACAGGCCGGAATCCTTGATGGTGTAGAGCGCGAGCGGCATCCAGGCGAGCGGCGAGATGGGCTTGAGGATCTGGATGAACGGATCGAGCGCGCGGCTGATTAGGGGTGACATGCCGACCAGGAAGCCGAGCGGAATGGCAATGATCACGGCGAGCAGATAGCCTAAGCCGACGCGCGCGATGGAATAGCCGAGCTGGATGCCGAGACCCTTGTCGTTCGGCCCATTGTCATAGAACGGCCGCCGCAAATGCTCCCAGAGTTTTGCGCCGACATCGAGTGGCCCCGGCATCGCCGATTTGCCTTCGGTCGCTTGTGCTCCCATCAGCTTGGCGTATTCCGGGCTCATGGTCGCGACCGATGCCGAGCTGCGCGTGGCGAGGTGCCAGACGCCGATGAAAACGATAAACAGCAGCACCGACACGATCGCCGCGCGAGGACGAAGTGAGGCGCTCATCTCCCTCTCCCCGCGCCTGTCCGCCGAAGCTCTAGTGAAGGCGGATGCGGCGCTGAGGCGAGCGAAGCTTGCTCTGTCGGGGCTGGGGTGAGCGGGAGTCGCCGCGCACCGAGTTCGCGGGGGGTCCCCCTCGCCCGCAATGCATCGCCGATGCATTGCGACCTCTCCCCGCGAGCGGGGCGAGGTGAAGACAGAGCGATTTCAATGCTTGTCACGACGCCCTCCTGATCTTGAAGCTTGCGAGATAATCGTCCGGCTTGTCGGGATCGAACGTCTTGCCCATCACCGAGAACGATTTGTAGGCGCTCGCAGGCGGGGTCAGGCCCATCTCGGCCATCAGCTTGTTGGTGTCGGTCGCAAGATACACCTGCTCGGCCACCGTCTTATAGTCGATATCGCCCTTGATCTGGCCCCAGCGCTTCATCTGCGTGAGCATCCAGACCGCGAAGGACTGCCAGGGGAACGGATCGAAATCGACGCGCTTGGGATCGGTCTTGATGCCGCCCAGGCCGTCGGCATAGGTACCGGTCAACACCTGCTCGAGTACCGTGACCGGCGCATTGATGTAATTGGCGGGCGCGATCGCCTCCGCGATCTGCTTGCGGTTCTCGGCTTTCGACGCAAAAGCCGTGGCATCCACGATCGCACGCGTCAGCGCGGCAAAACTGTTCGGAGCGCCTGCGATGAACTCGCGGCTCGCCGAAAAACTGCAGCACGGATGGCCGTCCCAGATTTCCTTGGACAGGGTGTGCAGGAAGCCGACGCCGTCATAAATCGCGCGCTGGCAGACATTATCGGGCGCCAGGAAGCCGTCGATGTTATCGGCGCGCAGATTGGCGACCATTTCCGGTGGCGGCACTGCGCGCAACTGCACATCGGTGTCAGGATCGAGCCCGTGCTCGGCGAGATAGTAGCGTAGCAGGTAATTGTGCATGGAGTAGTCGAACGGAATGGCGAACTTCATGCCTTTCCAGTCTTTCGGATTGCGCCTGTCCTTATGCTTGAGCGCGAGCGTGATCCCCTGCCCGTTGATGTTTTCGATCGCGGGCACGGCGAACGGGATCGGCTGCGCGCCGAGCCCGAGCGTAATCGCGATCGGCATCGGCGCCAGCATATGCGAGGCGTCGTATTCCTTGTTGATGGTTTTGTCGCGGATCACGGCCCAGCCGGCGGTCTTGACGACCTCAACATTGAGCTCGTGCTTGGCATAGAAGCCGAGCGGTGCGGCCATGATGATCGGCGTTGCGCAGGTGATCGGAATAAATCCGACCTTGAGATCCTTCTTCTCAGGCGCCCCAGTATCGGCAAACAGTTCGGTCGCCGTTTTCAGCGGGAAGAATTGCGAGAGCGCTGCGAGCGCGGTCGACGCACCGACCGATTTCAAGAAGGCCCGGCGCGTCGCATCATGTGGAAACACGGCGCGCATGACGGCGGAGGCAACAACGCGTTCGTAGCGCCTTTCGTCGCTATCCGCCGGCTCGCAGCGCAGCGCCAGCGCTGCCTGCTCATGCTCGCTCGCCGACCGATGCTGCCCGCAAACACAACCCGGCAAGTCACGCTCCGCATCAAAAGGATCATCAAAAATCGCCATAGTCCCCACTTGGCCCCTGTTTCCCGTCCGGCCGTCATCCGCGCGGCCGGACGGAAAAAGCCATGCAGAATCTATGCCGCCTGGCTGGTCACAGATTTCGCAGTAGGCAGGCCTTCTTCGATCGGCAGCGAGGGATCGCGCGACCATTCGTTCCATGAGCCGAAATACATGCGCACATCCTTCACACCGGCGTTCTTCAGCGCCAGGAAGGTGTTGGAGGCGCGCGCACCCTTGAAGCAGTAGAGATAGACCGGTGTGGTCTGGCTGATGCCGACGGTCGCGCATTCGGCGAGGATCTTGTCTTTCGACTTGAAGCGCGGCCCCTCCGCCGTCGGCTTCATCATGCGATACCATTCCAGCCATACCGCGCCGGGGATGCGACCCTTGCGCGGGCAGAAATCCTTGCCGTACGGAGACGAACTTTCGCCGATCCACTCGTCGACATCGCGGACATCGAGAATGGCGATACCGTGATCGCCGACCGCCGCCAGCATGGTCTTGGCGTCGATCAGGATCTCGCCGGCTTCCGGCACAATCGAGAACGAAGCCTTCACCGGCGACGGCGCGTCCGTCGTGGTCGGCAAGCCGGCGGCGGCCCAGGCGTCGTAGCCGCCGTGCAGCACCTTCACCTTGGGATAGCCGAGCATGGTAAGGAGATAGTAGCCGCGGCAGGACTGGCCGAAGCCGGAGTTCATCGATTGCTCATAGACGACGGCGGTTTCGCTGCCCGACAGCCCGGCCGCGCCGAAGGCCTCGGCGAACTTTGACTTCAGTTCGGCAATGCCTTCCGGGGTCGATGTCGCAAGATAGGTGAAGATGTCATGCACATTGACGGCATCGGGGAGATGGCCCGCGCCATAGGCGTCGGGATTGCGGGTGTCGATGAGCACACACGGCTCCGTCTTCAAGAGATCGGCGAGTTCGCTGGCAGAAATCAGTACATCCGACATGGCAAGCCTCTCCTAGTTGCGGTTGGCAGGTGGGGATCGAAACGAAGTCGCTCGTGAAGCTCAGGCCTCGGCCAGCATCTTGCGAAGCTGCTTGGTAGCGGGCGTCACGATCGCGACGAAATAGGCCTCGCGCAGGCGACGCTGAGCGCGGTGGCTCTTCAGGTAGCCCCGCGCGCCGCAATGGAGCATCGCCGCATGCGCGGCCGCGACCGAAGCATCACCCGCGCGCAGGCGCAGCGCGACGACCTTGCGCCAATAGGTCTCATCCGGATTGTAGGGCTCGCGCGCTAGCGCCATGGTTTCGTGTTCGAGCTCGGAAAACAGATCCCTGAACTGCACCGGCTGCTGCGGCAAATAGCGGTTGATGTGGCCAAGCGGCGGCTCCACTTCGTCCATGATATTGATGCAGTCCTTGATCAGGCCGAGCGCCATGCCGGCCTGGAGCAGGATGAATCCGGCGCGGATCTTCTTCACGAATGGTCCAGCGGGATCGGCCAGGATCAGCTCGTCGGGCGCGAATGCGTCACGGAATTGAACGCCGTAAGTGCCGGTGCCGTCCATGGCGAGGAACGGATTGCAGGGCTGCAGCGTGATCGCCGGATTGGAACAATCGGCGAGAAACATCACGATCTCGCCCGGCTGATCCTCGCGCTCGAAGATCGTGCCGAAGAAATGGTTGGGACCGAGATTGGAGACCCAGGGCAGCGCGCCGCGCACGACATAGCCGCCATCCACTTTGTATCCCCTGAGCTTGAGCTTCTCGATGCCGAAGAAACTCTTCATCGGATTGGAGAGGCCGGTGCCGCCGAGCAGCTTGCCGCTGGCAAAATCGCCGGCGAATTTCGCGAGCAGCTTGGGATTGTCGGAGTTGGCGGCGTACCAGACCAGCGTGTTCTGGCACCAGGCCATGAAGGCCGTCGCGCCGCAGACCTCGCCGATCGCCGCCATCGACTGAATGGCGCAGCGCAGATCGGCGGCGCCATTCTTCGGAAGGTGGCTGCTCCAGGCGCCGGCGCAGCCGAAACGCCGGAGCAATTCCTCCGGATAGATGGAGCCGTCATCGATCGCACCGGCCAGCGGCGCCAGCACCTTGCGCGAGATCGCGGCAACTTCCTCGGTGATCGATGTCGCGGAGGTCCCATCATCCTGGACGGGAGCGAGAACCGATGCAGCCTTTGAACTCATGGAACCCTCCGCCGATTTCACCTGCACGCCGTCAGATGCCGACGTCCAGATTGACCGGCCGCATGAAGGTGTTGGCGACCGGCGACCACTTCTTCACGTGCTCGACCAGCGCGGCGATCTCGGCTTGCGGGACGCCCTCGCACTCCATGTCGACTTTGACGCGAACATCGGTGAAGCCGACCGGCTTCTCGCTGACGTCGCCGGTGCCCCACACCGCGGTGATGTTGAGATCGCCCTCGAGTTCGAGCTCCAGCTTGTTGACGGTCCAGCCGCGGTGCACCGCATTGGCATGCAGCCCGACGGCAAGACAGGAGCCGAGCGCGGCCAGCGAGGCCTCGGAAGGATTGGGCGCGGTGTCGTCACCCAGAAGGCCCGGCGGCTCGTCGACGATGTAGGGCGGCAGGTTGCGGATATAGTTGGCGTGGCGAAATTTGCCTTCGGCGACCGTCTTGCATTTCAAGGTCTTGATGACCTTGGGGTTGGCCTTGCCGCTCGCGATGAGCTGCTCGAGCCCTTGTTTGTCGATCGGCGCAAGGCAGCCGGTGAGTGCAGTTTTCTGGACGACCGCGGTCATCACGTTTCTCCATAGGGATACCGAACGGTCTGTTTCCTGCACGAAGCGTGCCAGACTCCGGCCAAAACAAAAGCCGAAGCGTTGTCGATGGTTAGCGGTTGCCGCGAAGGGATTGCTCAGTCGCCGCTTGCCCAAAGGTGATGCAAATGCTGCTGCAGCGCGATTACTTTGGACGCAGGCAAGATGCGGCTTGATGATTTCGCCGCGGTTCGATTAAGTGAGGCGCATGGCCAAAGCGGGCAAACCACTTGCAAGGAAGAAAGCCGTTGCCGGCGCGGCTGCGATCGATGAGGAATCGGCGCGCGGACGGCTGTTGAGCGCGGCGACGCATCTGTTCTGCAAGAACGGCATCAATGCCACCGGCATCGATGCGATCATCGAGCAGGCCGGCACGGCGAAGACCACGCTCTACAAATTGTTCGGCTCGAAGACCAATCTCGTGCACGCGGTGCTGGAGAATGAAGGCCGGCAATGGCGCGAATGGTTCATCGGCGCCATCGAATCGGGTGGCGGCGACGCGCAGACCAAGCTGACGCGGATCTTTCCGGCGCTGAAGAGCTGGTTCGGCGAGGAGCGCTTCTACGGCTGCCCCTTCATCAACGCGGTCGGCGAGCACGATAAGGACCAGAAGCAGTTTCGCGCGATTGCTATCCGGCACAAGAAGGTCGTGCTCGCTCACATCGAAAAGCTCGCGCGCGAGATGGGCGCGGCCGAGCCCGACGTTCTGGCGCATCAACTGGCGCTACTCATCGACGGTGCGATCGTCGCCGCGATGGTGTCGCGCGATCCCGATGTGGCCGACACTGCTGGCCTTGCCGCCTGCTCGCTGTTCGAGCCGGCGAAGAGGAAGCAGAAGCGCGCGACGGCGCCTGCGCGATTGCTTGCGGTTTGATCATAGCTGAACTCACGTCGCCCCGGACAAGTGACCTGTCCGCCCTAGCTTGTTTGAAGCTTATGGTTCGCGCGAGGAGTAGAACCCCCGCGCCGGCGGATTAGTCCCGGTTGAACCGGCCGACATTAGCCAAGCTTCGTCCCCTGGCAGCGACGGTGTTGCGGATCGCGGCTCGTTTTTTGGCCGGGACGGCACATTTCTTGCTCTTCCTTCGAGAACTCTCGCTTCTAGGATTTGCGCATGAGATTTGCGATCAGAGCCGCGCTAATGCTTGTCCTGCTTGCGGTTTTTGCCGCCCAGCCCGCCCCATCGCGGGCAGGCGACAAGGTGACGGTTGGCGTGTTCCCGGTTTCATCATCGCTGCCCTACTTCGTTGCGCTGGAGCGCGGCTTCTTCAAGGAAGAGAACATCGAGCCGGAAATGATCAAGCTGATGGGCGGCCCGCCCAATGTCGCGGCCATGATGACCAATCAGATCGACGTCTCGGCCGTGCTGGTCACGCTCGAGGGGCTGAACGCCAACGTCAAGAAGCCGGGAGTGGCAAAATACATCGCGCTCAACAGCCAAACCAAGGTCTGGAAGATGGAACAGTTCGTGGTGCGCACCGGCTTTCCCGCACATTCGATCGCCGAACTCAGGGGCGCCAAATTGATGTCGGCGCCCGGCCCCGCCAATCTCAACACCGCAAAAGCGATCCTGGCCAAGAACGGCTTGAAGGAGGGCAACTACACCATCGATCAGCTCGACATGGGCCAGCACGTAAACGCGATGATCTCAGGCGCCTTCGACGGCGGCTATACGCTCGAGCCCAACGCCTCGATGATGGTGAAAGCGGGCGTGGCGCGCACGCTCGAGGCCGGCGTGATCTCGAAATACATCCTAGGCAGCGAACAGGCCAACGCCTATGCCGCCGGCTGCGCCATGACCGGCGACTTCATCGAGAGACGCCCGGATGTGGCAAAGCGCTTTGCCGCAGCCTGGGCCAAGGCCATCTCCTTCATCAGCGCCAATCCGGATGAGGCGCGAAAACATCTCGCCAAGAATACGT
Source organism: Bradyrhizobium sp. ARR65 (assembly GCF_000472385.1). GTDB lineage: Bacteria > Pseudomonadota > Alphaproteobacteria > Rhizobiales > Xanthobacteraceae > Bradyrhizobium. The sequence continues at coordinate 29,945 of NZ_AWZU01000059.1, read as the reverse complement.
TCACGCCGGACAGTATCGTCGATGTGGTGCCGATGCTCGGTTATGTGATGGTGAGCGACATGAGCAAGGAGCAGCTCGCCGATCTGCAGGCGCTTGCGGACTTCGGTACCTCGATCGGTGTCGTACCAGAAAAAGTGGACGCCACGAAATTCCTGCAGAAGTTTTGAACGTGAACAACCCTCACCCGACCATCGCGACGCGGCCTGCCGCGGTGTTCGATGACTCTCGCCGCACCGCCCCGCATGTCACGATCCGTGGGTTGACCAAGCACTATGAAGACACCGCGATCTACGATCGCTTCGATTTCGATATCCCGCGCGGCAAACTGATCTCGGTGTTCGGCCCGAACGGCTGCGGCAAGAGCACGCTGATCAACATGATCGCAGGGCTGGTTCCGATGGACGACGGCGAAGTGCTGTTCGATGGCCGACCCTTGAAGCAGGTGAAGTTCGGCTATGTGTTCCAGAATTATCGTGAGGCGCTATTCCCCTGGCTGCGCGCCTTCGACAACATCGCCTATCCTTTGAAGCTGATGGGACTGGCGAAGGGCGAGCGTGACGCTCGCGTCGAGCGCCTCTCCACCCATCTCGGCGTCAAGATCGATCTTGCGCTCTACCCCTACCAGCTTTCCGGTGGCCAGCAGCAGCTCGTGTCCATCATGCGCGCGTTGATCGTCGAGCCGGAAATTCTCTTTCTCGACGAGCCGTTCTCTGCACTGGACTACGAGATGACGCTGTTCATGCGCGACCAGCTCCAGCGCGTGTTCATGGAGACCGCGACCACCATGGTGCTGGTGTCGCACGATCTTGAAGAAGCTGTCTATCTCTCAGATTACGTGCTGCTGCTCTCGCGCGCCCCGGCACGCGTGGTCGAATTCGTGCCTTACGCAGCTCCGCGGCCCCGCTCCGACAAGACCATATCGGAGCCGGACTTCGTCGCGACCAAGGCGCATTGCCTCAGGTTGTTTCAGCAGGAGGTGCAGCGCGGATGAAGAAGGCTAAAGCATTGCTGCCGCTGATCGGCGTCGCCATCCTGCTCACCGCGTGGGAGCTGGTGAGTGCGCTCAAGCTGGTCGATCCAGTGCTGCTGCCCTCGCCCTTCGCAACTTTCCGCACCCTGTGGGAAGGCATGACCAGTGGCAAGCTCGGCGCCGATTTTCTCAAGACGGTGGTGCGCACCATCGCCTCCACAGCGATTGCCGCAGGGATCGCGATCCCGCTCGGCATTCTGCTCGGCGCGTCCGAGAGGGTCTATCGTTCGGTGGAATTCCTGATCGATTTCTTCCGCTCCACGCCGGCTTCCGCGATGTTTCCGCTGTTCCTGGTGCTGTTCGGCGTCGGCGATCGCACCAAGGTTTCGGTCGCCGCCTTCGGCGCGGCGCTGGTGATTCTATTCAACGTCGCCTATGGCGTCATGAATGCCCGCAAGACACGCCTGCTGGCGGCCAAGGTGATGGGAGCCTCGCCCACGCGGGTGCTGTTCGACGTGATGCTGCTCGAATCGCTGCCGCAGACCTTTGTGGGCCTGCGCAACGGGGTATCGCTGGCGCTGGTGATCATCGTGGTGGCCGAGATGTTCATCGGATCGACCGACGGGCTCGGGCAGCGCGTGTTCGAGGCGCAACAGCTATTCGACATGCCCGGCATGTATGCCGCGATCTTCGCCGCCGGCGCGCTCGGTTATTCGCTGAATCTGCTGTTTTTGCTGATCGAGAACCGGTTCGTGCACTGGGCCGGGCGGTGACCGATACCACGCTACTCTGGACCTGAAATGATGTCCTGCAGCCGCGCGAGCTCGCTCTCCAGTTCACGCTCCACGTCGGCCGCCTTCATTTCGATCACGCGGTAGCCGCGCTGCTCGAGCCAGGCACGCCGCACCTGCCGGTCATGCACAATGGTTTCGCTCTCGCTTTCGTTAACCAGCTCGATCGCGATCCGGTGCACGAAGGAGACGAAGTCCGGGATATGCCGCCCGATCGGCGTCTGGCGCTTGAACTTGCCGGCAAAGCGGCGGTCGCGGGTCAAGGCCTGCCAGAGCATGCGCTCGGCATCGGTCGGGTTGCGCCGGAGCAGCCGTGCCAGGCCGCGCACCGTGCCGCTTTCATGCGGCGGCACGCCGCGCCCGTGCTCGGCGAGCAGCGCCCGAAGCCGGGTCGCCTGTTCGCTGTCGAGCACTCCGCCCTTGGCCGGGCCCTTGCGTCCTTCCGCGATCGCCATCACCACGCCGTGCAGCGTGTGCATGTCCTGCTTGGACGGGTCCATGCGGGTGAAGATGTTGCGCAGGTTCACCAGCATGGTCTCGCGCTTTTCGGCGGGCCGCAGGAACTCGACCTTGTCGAGCTCCCGCACCAGGTTTTCAAAGAACGCGTCGATCTGGTGCTGCGTGGCCGGCGGCGAGCGCTCGGGCTTGTCGAAGGGAAGTCCCCCGCCCGTCGATAGCTTGAACCACTCATAGCCCATCAAGAGCACGGCCTGGGCGAGGTTCAGTGAGGCAAAGCCGGGATTGACCGGAAAGGTGATGATGCGGTTGGCGCGCGCCACCTCCTCATTCGTCAGCCCCCAGCGCTCGCGCCCGAACAGGATGCCGGCCTTCCCTCCGGAGCCGACACGGCTCACGATCTCCCGCGCCGCGGCTTCCGGCCCCACCACCGGCTTGGCCTGGTCATGGGCACGCGCGGTGGTGGCAAACAACAGGTCGAGGTCGGCTACGGCGTCAGCGACCGAGTCGAACAGCTCGACATGATCGAGAATATGATCGGCTCCGGCCGCGGCGCGCTGGGCGCTGACATTCGGCCAGCCGTCGCGCGGATTGACCAGGCGTAGCCGCGACAGCGCAAAATTGCCCATGGCGCGCGCAGCCATGCCGATGTTCTCGCCGAGCTGCGGCTCGACCAGGATGATCACGGGGCCGGCGAGCTCATAGCCAGCCTTGGTCTTGTCGGTGCCCGAACCGGTCACGCTTTAGCTTTCCGATCAAATCTGAGGACGTTGAAGTTGAATCGGGCTTTGAAGGCGCTGTTTCAAAATGCCCGAGCCATTCCCGTTGGCCTGTCCGGCGCGATTTCTCAAGGAAAATTATGATGTTAGATTCGGCTTTTGAATCGGGGATGGAGCTCCCGTCAAGCCCCCTCTGCGATCTGCCGCCGGCAGCGGCGCGGACCGGGCTTCGATCGGCCAAAAGATGCGCGGAAACTGCATAACCCCTCACCTTCCGTGCGCCGTTTGGCAGTGCTATGACGCGCGCGGACAATTAACCCGCCTTCAAAACGCTGTTCCCGAAAGGCCTTAAGCTTATGGCAAAAATCAAGGTGACCAACCCCGTCGTCGACCTCGATGGCGACGAGATGACCCGGATCATCTGGAAGTACATCAAGGACAAGCTGATCCACCCCTTCCTTGACATCAACCTGATGTATTTCGACCTCGGGATCGAGTACCGCGACAAAACCAACGATCAGGTCACTATCGATGCCGCCAATGCCATCAAGAAGGTCGGCGTCGGCGTGAAATGCGCCACCATCACCCCCGACGAGGCCCGGGTGAAGGAGTTCAACCTGAAGGAGATGTGGAAGTCGCCGAACGGCACCATCCGCAACATCCTAGGCGGCGTCGTGTTCCGTGAGCCGATCATCTGCAAGAACGTGCCACGCCTGGTGCCGGGCTGGACCAAGCCGATCATCATCGGCCGCCACGCTTACGGCGACCAGTACCGCGCGACCGACATCAGGTTCCCCGGCAAGGGCACGCTGTCGCTGAAATTCGTCGGCGAGGACGGCACGGTGATCGAGCGCGAAGTGTTCAAGGCGCCGGGAGCGGGTGTTGCGATGGAGATGTACAATCTCGACGATTCCATCGCCGATTTTGCCCGCGCGTCCTTCAACATGGGGCTCGCGCGCAATTACTCGGTCTATCTCTCGACCAAGAACACCATCCTCAAGGTCTATGACGGCCGCTTCAAGGACATTTTCCAGGAGATCTTCGACAAGGAGTTCAAGGCGCAGTTCGAGGCCAAGAAGATCACCTACGAGCACCGCCTGATCGACGACATGGTGGCGGCGGCACTGAAGTGGTCGGGCGGCTATGTCTGGGCCTGCAAGAACTATGACGGCGACGTGCAGTCGGACACCGTGGCGCAGGGCTATGGCTCGCTCGGCCTGATGACCTCGGTGCTGATGACGCCGGACGGCAAGACCATGGAGGCGGAAGCCGCCCATGGCACCGTGACGCGCCACTATCGCGAGCACCAGAAGGGCAAGGAGACCTCGACCAATTCCATCGCCTCCATCTTTGCCTGGACGCGCGGACTCGGACATCGCGCCAAGCTCGACGACAATCCGGAGCTGGCGAAATTTGCCGACACGCTGGAGAAGGTCTGCGTGCAGACCGTCGAGGATGGCTACATGACCAAGGACCTCGCGCTCCTGGTCGGCGCCGACCAGCGCTGGCTATCGACGACTGGCTTCCTGGACAAGGTTGCGGCCAATCTCGAAAAAGCGATGGCGGCAGCGTAGGGCGCCACGTTCGTTTGACCTCTTAGCGAACGAAGCCACACAGTGTCATTCCGGGGCGCGTCGAAGACGCGAACCCGGAATCTCGAGATTCCGGGCTCGGTGCTTTCGCACCGCCCCGGAATGACGGAGAAAAAGGGGGCACGACCATGCGGCTAATCGAGAAACTCGTCCCTGCCCTCCTTCTGCTGCTCCTGCCTCTAAGCGCTCACGCCGCCGAGTCCCCGCTTCCCGAAGCGCTGGCCGCTCCCGGCGAAAGAGCGGTGCTCACTGTCCATGCGGACGGCCAGCAGATCTATGAATGCAAGGCGGGCTCCGACGGCAAGCAGGTCTGGACGCTCCGCGAGCCGGCCGCGACGTTGATCACGGATGGCAAGATCGCCGGCCGTCACTTCGCCGGCCCGACATGGCAGCTCAACGACGGCAGCGCCGTGGTCGGCAAGATGCAAGCCAGCGTGCCTGGCAAGACCGCCGCCGACGTTTCCTGGCTGAAGCTCGAAGTGGTCTCCCATCGCGGCAACGGCTTGCTCGCCGACGTCGATACCGTGCAGCGGATCAACACCATTGGCGGTGCCATGGCAGGTTCATGCGACCGGCCGACCGCAACCCGCGCCATGCCCTATACAGCGGATTACATTTTCCTGCGCAAGGATTGAGCGTTACAGTTGACCGGATGCAAGACCGGTCCTCCTGCATCGCGCCCTCAAGCCGCTGATGCCTGCCACGATGCCAGCCGGGTCCGCCCTTGCCGCCGCCGGAGCGGATGCTCTAATACGCCATCGAGCTTCGAGGCCCCTCAGGGGGACGCTGTAGCCGCTGCGCACCGCCTCCGGACCCGGCCGATGAACCGCCAAGCATGGCATCGCTGGACCGCGAAATTGCCGGTCGCATCCCCGGCGGCTTCCTTGTAAAGGCTCGCTTGACTGTTGGATTGCCGCCGGTCTTCAGATCGCCCGGCCAACAATATCGGAGAAACGCCATGCCGACCTATCGCTCCCGGACCACCACCCATGGCCGCAACATGGCCGGGGCTCGCGGCCTGTGGCGCGCCACCGGGATGACGAACGAGGATTTCGGCAAACCGATCATCGCGGTCGCCAACTCCTTCACCCAGTTCGTGCCCGGGCATGTCCATCTGAAGGACCTCGGCCAGCTCGTGGCGCGCGAGATCGAGAAGGCCGGCGGGGTAGCAAAAGAGTTCAACACCATCGCGGTCGACGACGGCATCGCCATGGGCCATGATGGCATGCTCTACAGCCTGCCCTCGCGCGAGCTGATCGCCGACAGCGTCGAATACATGGTCAATGCGCATTGCGCGGACGCGCTGGTCTGCATCTCCAATTGCGACAAGATCACGCCCGGCATGCTGATGGCGGCGCTCCGCCTCAACATCCCCACCGTGTTCGTCTCCGGGGGACCAATGGAGTCGGGCAAGGTCAACCTCAAGGGCAAGATCAAATCGGTCGACCTGATCGATGCGATGGTGGCGGCCGCCGACGAGCATGTCAGCGACAGTGAGGTCGAGGTGATGGAGCGCTCGGCATGCCCGACCTGCGGCTCCTGTTCGGGCATGTTCACCGCCAATTCGATGAACTGCCTCACCGAGGCGCTGGGCCTCTCGCTGCCGGGCAACGGCTCGGTGCTCGCAACCCATGCCGACCGCAAGGGCCTGTTCATCGAGGCCGGTCATCTCATCGTCGACCTCGCGCGGCGCTATTACGAGCAGGACGATGAAAGCGTCCTGCCGCGCAGCATCGCGAACGCTAGGGCCTTCGAGAACGCCATGAGCCTCGACATCGCCATGGGTGGCTCGACCAACACCGTGCTGCATCTTTTGGCCGCAGCTTATGAGGGCGAGGTACCCTTCACCATGAAGGATATCGACCGCCTCTCGCGGAAAGTGCCGGTGCTCTGCAAGGTCGCCCCCTCGGTGGCAGACGTGCACCTGGAAGACGTGCACCGCGCCGGCGGCGTGATGGCGATCCTGGGCGAGCTCGACCGCGCCGGCCTCATTCACTCCGACCTTCCAAGCGTTCACTCAGCGACGCTCGCGTCCGCGCTCGAGCGCTGGGACATTCGCCGCACCAAGAGCGACAGCGTGCGGAATTTCTATAAGGCAGCACCCGGCGGCGTGCCGACGCAAACGGCCTTCAGCCAGGACCGCCGGTTCGACGAGCTCGACCTCGATCGCAGCACGGGTTGCATCCGCGATATCGAGCACGCCTATTCTCGCGATGGCGGCCTTGCGGTGTTGTACGGCAACTTGGCGATCGATGGCTGCATCGTAAAGACCGCCGGCGTCGATGCCAGCATCCTGAAGTTCTCAGGACCCGCCCGTGTGCTGGAAAGCCAGGATGCCGCGGTCGAGGCGATCCTGACCAACAAGATCAAGCCTGGCGATGTCGTGGTGATCACCTATGAGGGACCGCGCGGCGGTCCCGGCATGCAGGAAATGCTTTATCCGACCAGCTACCTGAAATCGAAGGGGCTCGGCAAAGCCTGCGCGCTGATCACCGATGGCCGCTTCTCGGGCGGCACCTCGGGCCTGTCGATCGGCCACGTTTCGCCGGAAGCCGCCGAAGGCGGCCTCATCGGCCTGGTGCAGGACGGCGACCGGATCGAGATCGACATCCCCGCGCGCTCCATCCATCTCGCCGTGGATGAAGCAGAGCTGGTGCAGCGCCGCGTGGCGATGGAGGCCAGGGGCGACAAGGCCTGGAAACCTGCGAAGCGGACTCGCAGGGTGTCGACTGCTCTCAAGGCGTATGCCGCGCTCGCGACCAGCGCCGCGCGCGGCGCAGTGCGGGTGGTGAAGGATTAGGGTGGTTATCGCGCGTTCCAAACTATCACCGTCACCCCTGAGGCGCCTCCGAGGATGACGGTTCAGATAGCTGCGAGCGTCGGTTCACACCCCCGCCATCGCCCTCTCGATCGCCTCAAGCGCCGCGCTCGCCTTGGCCCCATCCGGGCCGCCGGCCTGTGCCATGTCCGGGCGGCCGCCGCCGCCCTTGCCGCCGAGCGCTTCGGAAGCGATGCGCACCAGGTCGACCGCGTTGTAGCGCGCGGTGAGATCGGGCGTGACGCCGACCACGACGCCGGCCTTGCCGTCGCCGGTGACACCGACGATGGCGACCACGCCGGAGCCGAGCTGCTTCTTGCCGTCGTCCGCGAGGCTCTTGAGATCCTTCATCTCAATCCCTTCGACCGCGCGCGCCATGAGCTTGACGTTGCCGACCTCGCGCACGGCTCCCGCAGCACCATTGCCGGAAGCGCCGCCGCCCATGGCGAGCTTCTTGCGCGCATCCGACAAGTCGCGCTCGAGCTTCTTGCGCTCATCGAGGAGCGCGGCAATGCGCGCCGGCACGTCCTCGACCGTCGTACGCAACTCGGCGGCCGCGGTCTTGGCGAGGCCCATCACGTCGTTGGCGTGCTTGCGCGCGCCGCGCCCGGTCAGCGCCTCGATGCGGCGGACGCCGGAGGACACCGCGCTTTCGCTCGTCACTGAGATCAGGCCGATATCGCCGGTGCGGCGGACATGAGTGCCGCCGCAGAGCTCGACCGACCACCCAAGCGCGTTCTCGCCGTGCTCGCGCGATCCCTTACCCATCGACACCACGCGCACCTCATCACCATACTTCTCGCCGAACAGCGCGCGGGCGCCGGCCTCACGGGCCTCGTCCAGCGCCATCAGGCGCGTGGTGACCTCGTCGTTCTCCAGCACCACCTCGTTGGCGATGTCTTCGACACGCGCCAGCTCTTCCGGAGTGATCGGCTTGGGATGCGCGAAATCGAAGCGCAGGCGGTCGGGCGCGACCAGCGAACCGCGCTGGGCGATGTGATCGCCGAGCACCTGCCGGAGCGCCTCGTGCAACAGATGCGTCGCCGAATGGTTGCGTCGGATCGCCGTACGTCGCGCATGGTCGACATCCAGCTGCAGCGCGGTGCCGAGCTTCAGCGTGCCCTGCTCCACCGTGCCCAGATGCACGAAGAGGTCGCCGGCCTTCTTCTGCGTGTCGGTGACGCGGAATTTCGCGCCTTCACCGAGCATCACGCCAGTATCGCCAACCTGGCCGCCGGATTCCGCATAAAACGGCGTCTGGTTCAAAACGATCGCACCGCTCTCGCCGGCTTTCAGGCTTTCGACCTCCTGGCCGTCCTTGACCAGCGCCGCGACCACGCCTTCCGCAGCCTCGGTTTCATAGCCCAGGAACTCGGTCGCGCCCAGCTTCTCACGCAGCGGAAACCACACGCTCTCGGTCGCGGCCTCGCCCGAGCCAGCCCAGGCCGCACGCGCCTTCTCGCGCTGGCGATCCATGGCGTCCGTGAAGGCCGCCACATCGACGCCGATGCCGCGCGACTTCAGCGCGTCCTGCGTCAGATCGAGCGGGAAGCCGTAGGTGTCGTACAGCGTGAACGCGGTGTCGCCGTCGAACATGTCGCCCTTCTTCAGGGCCGCGCTCTTCTCATCCAGGATGGCAAGGCCGCGCTCCAAGGTTTTGCGGAAACGGGTCTCTTCCAGCCGCAGGGTCTCCTCGATCAAATTCTCCGCACGCACCAGCTCGGGGTAGGCCTGGCCCATCTCGCGCACCAGCGCCCAGACCAGGCGATGCATCAAGGGCTCCTGCACGCCCAAAAGCTGCGCGTGGCGCATGGCGCGGCGCATGATCCGGCGCAATACATAGCCGCGGCCTTCGTTGGACGGCAGCACGCCGTCGGCGATCAGGAAGGAGGACGCGCGCAGGTGATCGGCGATCACGCGCAGGGACGCCTTGTGCGGGCCGTTCGGGTTGGCGCCGGTCAGATCGGAGATGGCGCGGATCAGCGAGACGAAGAGATCGATGTCGTAATTGTCGTGCTTGCCCTGGAGCACCGCTGCGACGCGCTCGAGCCCAGCCCCGGTGTCGATCGAGGGCTTGGGCAGCGGCACGCGCTTGCCGTCCTCGAACTGCTCGAACTGCATGAACACGAGATTCCAGATCTCGATGTAGCGGTCGCCATCGGCCTCCGGCGAGCCGGGCGGGCCGCCCCAGACCTTGTCGCCGTGGTCATAGAAGATTTCCGAGCAGGGCCCGCACGGGCCAGTATCGCCCATCTGCCAGAAATTGTCGGAACCCGCGATGCGGATGATGCGCGACTCCGGCAGGCCCGAGATCTTCTTCCAGAGGCCGAACGCCTCATCGTCCTCGATATAGACGGTCGCCCACAGCTTGTCCTTCGGCAGACCGAACTCCGTCGTCACCAGCTTCCAGGCAAGCTCGATCGCGCGATCCTTGAAGTAATCGCCGAACGAGAAATTGCCGAGCATCTCGAAAAAGGTGTGATGCCGCGCGGTATAGCCGACGTTGTCGAGGTCGTTGTGCTTGCCGCCGGCGCGCACGCATTTCTGCGAGGTGGTGGCGCGCGAGTAGGGCCGCTTCTCGACGCCCGTGAAGACGTTCTTGAACTGCACCATGCCGGCGTTCGTGAACATCAGGGTCGGGTCGTTGCGCGGCACGAGCGGCGACGACGGCACGATCTCATGGCCGTTTTGGGCAAAGAAGTTCAGAAAAGTCGACCTGATGTCGTTGACGCCTGTCATATTCATCCAATCGGAAAGCTGGCCGTACCCACAAAATTAATGGTTTTCCGGCGCAACGCTTTTAGACAAGGGCAGCCGCGCTGTCCAGAAACTGTGCAGGCGGATCATGGACTTGCCGCGAAAGCGTAAAGTTCGTTGATAGATGCTGCGCCGCGTTGACAGCCTGGTACAGGTCGTGTTTCCCTCCTATCTATTCAAGACAGCCATGTCGGGAGAGACCGGCTTTGATGCCGGCGCCGAAGGAGCAACCGCCCCGGAAACTCTCAGGCAAAAGGACCGTGTGGCTTTGACAGCATCTGGAAAGAGACGCCGAGGGCTCTTGGCCTGAAGCGTCCGCCGACGGGATAATACTCTCAGGCAAAGCGACAGATGGGGCTCAAAGGGTTGTCGGGGATGGTCCCCGGGAACCACGGAGGGCCTCCTGATGCTTGCGCGTGATGACATCCCCCTAAAACGCACTCGCCTCCATGCCCTTCATGTGTCGCTCGGCGCCAAGATGGTGCCGTTCGCGGGCTACGAGATGCCCGTGCAATATGCAGCCGGGGTTTTGAAGGAACACCTCCATACAAGGCAAAAGGCCGGGCTGTTCGACGTGTCCCATATGGGCCAGATCGCGCTGCGCGCGAAATCGGGCCGGGTTGAAGATGCGGCGCTGGCGCTCGAGCGGCTGGTGCCGCAGGATCTTTTGGCGCTCGCCGCCGGCCGCCAGCGCTATGCGCAATTCACCAACGAGCAAGGCGGCATTCTCGATGATCTCATGGTTGCCAATTTCGGCGACCACCTCTTCGTGGTGGTGAACGCCGCCTGCAAGGGCGCCGATGAAGCGCATCTGCGCGCGCATGTGTCGGGTTCGTGCCTGGTCGAGCCGCTCGCCGACCGCGCACTGCTGGCCCTGCAAGGACCGAGGGCCGAATCCATATTGGCGAAATTCTGTGCGGAGGCACCGGGCCTACGATTCATGGATGCCGGGCCGCGCAAGGTTGCGGGCCTTGACTGCTTCGTGTCCCGCTCGGGCTATACCGGCGAGGACGGTTTTGAGATTTCGGTCCCGGCGCAACAGGCGGAACAGCTCGCCAAGGCGCTGCTGCAAGATCCTGACGTTCTGCCGATAGGGTTAGGGGCGCGCGACAGCTTGCGGCTCGAGGCCGGGCTTTGCCTCTACGGTCACGACATCGACACCACGACCACGCCGATCGAGGCGGCGCTGGAATGGTCGATGCAGAAGAGCCGCCGCCAAGGCGGCGCACGCGCCGGCGGCTTTTTCGGCGCGGACACGATCCTCAGCCAATTGGCCATTGGCGCCCCACGGCGCCGCATCGGCTTGAAGCCGGAGGGTCGAGCGCCGGTGCGCGAGGGTGCGCTGCTGTTTGCCAATCAAACCGCATCCGAACCGATCGGCACGGTCACTTCGGGCGGCTTTGGCCCCACCCTCAATGCGCCGGTCGCAATGGGCTACGTACCCACGCAGCTTTCGCCCAACGGGACCCAGCTTTTTGCGGAAGTGCGTGGGCAGCGCCTGCCCGTGCGCGTCGCCGCCACACCCTTCGTTCCCAACACCTACAAGCGCTGAAGGACATCACATGACCACGCTGTTCACCTCCGACCACGAATGGCTCCGCATCGAGGGCGATGTCGCAACGGTAGGGATCACCGATTACGCGCAACAGCAGCTCGGCGATGTCGTCTTCGTCGACCTGCCCAAGGCTGGCCGCACGCTGAAGAAGGCGGAGGCCGCCGCAGTCGTCGAGTCCGTGAAAGCCGCCTCCGATGTCTACGCGCCAATCTCGGGCGAGGTGCTTGAAGTGAACGAGGAGCTCAGTTCCGAACCCGCGCTGGTCAATTCCGATGCGGAAGGAAAGGCCTGGTTCTTCAAGATCAAGATTGCCGACAGAAACGAACTCGGCGGCCTGATGGATGAGGCCGCCTACAAGGCGCACACGGCGTGAGAGCATGAAAAAGCCCGTCATGCCCCGCGCATGCGGGGCATCCAGTAACCACAGACAGCAGCGGTCGAACCGAGACGTCTCGGCGTACTGGATCGTCGGCATTCGCGGACGACGACACCGAATTTGGAGATCGAACGAGGCACCCCATGAACGCGCCCTTTAAACCGACCAGCGAAGCCGCAGTCACTTTCGTGCGCCGGCACATCGGCCCGTCGCCGCGCGATATCGAGGCGATGCTTCAGACCGTCGGCGCAAGCAGCCTGTCCGCGCTGATGGCGGAGACGCTGCCCGGCTCGATTCGGCAGAAGGCGCCGCTCGATCTCGGTCGCGCCTTGAGCGAAACCGAGGCGCTTTCGCATATGCGCGAGCTCGCCACGCAGAACCAGGTGTTCAACTCGCTGATCGGCCAGGGCTATTCCGGCACCATTTTGCCCGCGGTGATCCAGCGCAACATCCTGGAGAACCCGGCCTGGTACACGGCCTACACGCCCTATCAGCCCGAGATCAGCCAGGGCCGGCTGGAGGCGCTGTTCAATTTCCAGACCATGATCTCTGACCTCACCGGGCTCGATGTCGCCAATGCCTCGCTGCTGGATGAGGCGACCGCTGTCGCCGAGGCGATGGCGCTCGCCGAGCGGGCATCGCAGGCGAAGACAAAGGCATTCTTCGTTGATCATGAAGTGCACCCGCAGACGCTGGCGGTGCTCCGTACCCGGGCCGAGCCGTTGGGGTGGAATCTGATCGTCGGCGATCCCGCGACCGATCTCGCAGGCGCCGATGTATTCGGCGGCGTGCTGCAATATCCGGGTACGTCAGGCGCAGTGCGCGATCTGCGCCCCGCGATCGCGGCGCTGCGCGTCAAGGGCGCGCTGGCGATCGTTTCGGCCGACCTGCTCGCGTTGACCCTGCTCGCCTCCCCCGGCGAGCTCGGCGCCGACATCGCGGTCGGCTCGGCGCAGCGCTTCGGCGTCCCGGTGGGATATGGCGGGCCGCACGCGGCCTATATGGCGGTGCGCGATGCGCTGAAGCGTTCGCTGCCCGGCCGCATCGTCGGCTTGAGCGTGGATTCGCGCGGTGCGCCGGCCTATCGGCTGGCGCTACAGACCCGCGAGCAGCACATTCGCCGCGAGAAGGCGACCTCCAACATCTGCACCGCGCAGGTGCTGCTCGCGGTGATCGCTTCAATGTATGCGGTCTATCACGGCCCGGAAGGGCTCGCCGCGATTGCACGCAACGTGCATCGCCGCGCTTCGGTGCTGGCGGCCGGCCTGCGCAAGCTCGGATTCGCGTCGAGAAGCGAGGCGTTCTTCGATACTCTGACCCTCGAGGTCGGCGCGCAACGCGACCAGATCGTGGCGCGGGCGCTGGCCGAAAAAATCAATCTCGGCATCGGCAGCGAGACCTTGCGCGTCGCGCTGGACGAGACCACGACGCCCGACATCGTCGAGGCGGTGTGGCGCGCGTTCGGCGGCAGCCTGTCTTATGCGGAGGTCGAGGGCAGCGCGCGCGACGCGTTGCCGCTGGAGCTGAAGCGCACGACGCATTTCCTCACCCATCCGGTGTTCCATGCGCATCGCTCGGAGACCGAGATGCTGCGCTACATGCGCAAGCTCGCCGACCGGGACCTCGCGCTGGACCGCGCCATGATCCCGCTCGGCTCCTGCACCATGAAGCTGAACGCGACCACCGAGATGGTGCCGCTGACCTGGCCGGAATTCGCGACGTTGCATCCCTTCGCACCGCGCGAGCAGGCGGCAGGCTATCACGCGCTGTTTGCGCGGCTCGAAAAATGGCTCTGCGACATCACCGGCTATGACGCGATTTCGCTCCAGCCGAACTCCGGCGCGCAGGGCGAATATGCGGGGCTGCTCGCGATCCGCGGCTATCATGCCGCCCGTGGCGAAGGTCATCGCAAGATTTGCCTGATCCCCTCCTCCGCCCACGGCACCAATCCGGCGTCCGCCGCGATGGCGGGCATGGAGGTGGTGGTGGTTGCCTGCGACGCGCGCGGCGATGTCGATGTCGACGATCTGCGCGCCAAGGCGGAGGCGCACGGCGAGAACCTTGCGGCGGTGATGATCACCTACCCCTCGACGCATGGCGTGTTCGAGGAGCACATTCGCGACATCTGCGAGATCGTGCATGCCCATGGCGGCCAGGTCTACCTGGATGGCGCGAATCTGAATGCGCAGGTCGGCCTGTCGCGGCCCGGCGACTATGGTGCCGATGTCAGCCATCTCAACCTGCACAAGACCTTCTGCATTCCCCATGGCGGCGGCGGCCCCGGCATGGGCCCGATCGGCGTGAAGGCGCATCTGGCGCCGTTCCTGCCGGGTGATCCGGCGCCCCTTCATTCGGAACGCGATGGCGAGCAGCCCTACGCAGTCGGGCCGGTCTCGGCCGCGCCCTTCGGCTCGGCGTCGATCCTGACCATCTCCTACATCTACATTTTGCTGATGGGCGGCGAAGGGCTGACGCGCGCCACGGAAGTCGCGATCCTCAACGCGAATTACGTGGCGGCGCGGTTGAATGCGCATTTCCCGGTCCTCTATCGAAATGCGAAAGGCCGCGTCGCGCATGAGTGCATCGTCGATCCGAGGCCGCTGAAGACCTCTTGCGGCGTCACCGTCGATGACATCGCAAAGCGCCTGATCGATTACGGTTTCCACGCCCCGACCATGAGCTTCCCGGTGCCGGGTACGCTGATGATCGAGCCGACCGAATCGGAATCGAAGGCGGAGCTGGATCGTTTTTGTGATGCCATGATCGCGATACGGCAGGAGATCGCGGAGGTCGAGAGCGGCCGCTTCAAGATCGAGGCCTCGCCGCTGCGGCACGCGCCGCACACGGTGCACGACATCGCCGACGACGAGTGGAAGCGCGCCTACAGCCGCGCCGAGGGCTGTTTCCCGGATGGCGTCTCGCGGATGGACAAATATTGGTCGCCGGTCGGGCGCGTCGACAACGTCTATGGCGATCGCAACCTGGTGTGCTCGTGCCCGCCGGTGAGCGATTACGCGCAAGCCGCGGAGTGATCGCCCTGCATCGTCATTTCCGGGGCGCCTCGAAAGAGGCGAACCCGGAACCTCCAAGTTCTTTGACTCAACTCGTGATGTGCGGGCGCCCGTCCACGGCCTGATCGAGGATGACCCGCGCATCCATCAAACGGGAAGAGCTGGTCAGGATTAGCCGGGACGCTTTGGTCTTGCTACCCACTGCTCGTCGCACGATCTTCGCGTCCGCTTTCTTTTGAAAGATCGGCAGCCGGTTTGCGCTTCAGCGCGGATCGCGTGAGAGCGTTTCAGTCAATCCCGGCGGCGGCCGTCCCAAACGTACATGCCCGGCACGGGGGGCGGCCGGGCATGACGCTAACCTTCGCTGATGCGGCTCACGAAGGTCTAAGGCTCTACTCCTCCGCCGGCTCTTCGCCGTCGGCGTCGCGCTCAGGCGTGCCGGCGAGAATCTGCTCGGCGATCAGGCCGGAGTTTTGCCGGATGGCGGTTTCGATTTTGGTGGTGATGTCTGGATTGGATTTCAAGAACGATTTGGCATTCTCCCGTCCTTGGCCAAGCCGCTGGCTGTCATAGGAGAACCAAGCGCCGGATTTTTCGACAATGCCGGCCTTGACCCCGAGATCCAAAATCTCGCCCATCTTGGAGACACCCTCGCCATACATGATGTCGAATTCGACCTGCTTGAACGGCGGCGCCAGCTTGTTCTTCACCACCTTCACGCGCGTGGTGTTGCCGACCACCTCATCGCGCTCCTTGATCGAGCCGATGCGGCGGATGTCGAGGCGGACGGAGGCATAGAATTTCAGCGCGTTGCCGCCGGTGGTGGTCTCGGGCGAGCCGTACATCACGCCGATCTTCATCCGGATCTGGTTGATGAAGATCACCATGGTGTTGGACTTGTTGATCGAGGCAGTGAGCTTGCGCAGCGCCTGGCTCATCAGGCGTGCCTGCAGGCCTGGCAACGCCTCGCCCATCTCGCCTTCAAGCTCGGCCCGCGGCACCAGCGCGGCCACCGAATCGACCACCAGCACATCGACCGCGCCGGAGCGCACCAAGGTGTCGCAGATCTCCAGCGCCTGTTCGCCGGTGTCGGGCTGCGAAATCAGGAGTTCGTCGATATTGACGCCCAGCTTGCGCGCATAGACCGGATCGAGCGCATGCTCGGCATCGATGAAGGCGCAAATGCCGCCCTTCTTCTGCGCTTCGGCCACCGTATGCAGCGCGAGTGTCGTCTTGCCCGAAGACTCCGGCCCGTAGATCTCCACGATCCGCCCCTTTGGCAGGCCGCCGACGCCAAGTGCAATGTCGAGCCCGAGCGAGCCGGAAGAGACCGTCTCGACATCCATCGAGCGGTCGTTCTTGCCGAGCTTCATCACCGAGCCCTTGCCGAATTGCCGCTCGATCTGGGAAAGCGCGGCTGATAGCGCTTTGGACTTATCCATGGAAGAACCTTCGACGATACGCAGGGCCGGGACGGTCATCTGTTAACTCCTTATGGCGGGGATTCGCGAGCGGGACAAACGGTTGAAAGAGGCGGCCGACGGTTAAAAACAATGTACACCATTTGTTCCATGTTCGCAATATGTTCTTTTGTGCTGAACGGCCGTGGGCGTCGAAGGCCACCTCGGTGGGCGGCCTGCTTTACACAACTGTCGCATTGCCCTGCTAGCAGCGCCGCACTGGGGCTCAGACGCCCCCAGTACTCGCAAACTCCCCGCCCGATCGGCGGGGTTTTTTGTCGGGTCGGCGGCGGCCTCCGCCTGCATTTCCTTATGGTGGAGCGGAGTTCCTCCGCCCGTTGCCGTCGCGGCGGCTATGAGCGACCCGAGGTCGCCAGCTTTCCCGGCCGAGTGTGAGCTTTTGGACAGACTAGCTGCGACATCTCCGCTTAGCTGTCCCCGTTTCATTTCACCAAATCGTATTGGCGAATCATCCGGTGGACCTCCAGGCCACCGGATTTTCGCGCGTGCGTCCGCTGCCGCTGGGACCGCTCGTGCTTTATGTGCTGGGCAACCGGTGGTGCTAACGGCAGTTCGCAACTCCGATCCCATCCCAAGTCGGCGGGTTGAACGCGTGCTATGATACGTTCTGGGACAGCATTTGCTGTCCCGGGAATTGGGAGAAAGATAGCCATGAAAGCCTCGTTACTGATCGTTGCGGGCCTAGCTGTCGCAGTCTCGTCAATAGCCCCCGCGAATGCAGGAAAGACCTGGAACAACGCCGTCGAAAATAGCAGATGCTCCGGCACGAATTGGCCCATGCTCTCGACGCATCAATGTCACGACCGCACAAGCTACACGAGCTACGTCGAATGTACGAAGAAGACGACGGAGATCGGGTGGAGGTCCTCCGATGCGTGGTGGTGGTGCAGCAATCTAGGCCTCAAGTAAGCTGATCCTTTCATGCGGTGAATAGGCAGAGGCTGCCCTGGTTGGCGGCCTCTTTCGCTGCAACCGTCTGCCGCCGTTTCTCGGCCGAAAAACCCAAGAACCTTTCCCCAGGGAGGAGCAAGGGCCGATGCCGAAACCCCAACGTGGGTGAGGGCTACCCAAATCGGCACGGCTCTTGCTTTGCAGAAACGGCCAGCACCACGGAAGCACTGGTGCAGCGAGGCCGGCCCGGTGCACCCTGTTACCCGGCAAAGGGTGTGCCGGGCGGCCTTCACAGCAGGCCAGGTTTGCCTTGCGGCGCTTTCGCTCCTGGCGATATGGCGGCCTTCGTCTCCCCGATTTGATGAGCGGTTGCGCCCTGTTCCGCTTAAGCTGGGGACATGGACAGGCCCTATACCGCCAGGGAGAAGGCCAGGATAACCGCTGGCGCCCTTGCCTCCCTGATCATCGTCGGATGGATGGTGCTCCTCGCCATCGCAGCCCTCTCCGTGCGCTAGGCGGCGGACCGACCGAAATGCCCTCGGTCGAAGCTGGACGGGCTTAGCCGGTTCCCGGGAACCCAGTTCTCTACGACCAATTGTGAACATTCGCTGCGGAACGGAATCGCGGTTCGCGCGTGATGTCTTTCGACGGGGGTTCTTGTCGGGGAGAGTTGGATTGTGCCTGGAAGACTCTACTTCGCGCGTCAGGCCGCGGCGCTGCTCAGGTTTGCCAAATCCACGTCAAACCCGGAGCTGGCCGCAGCTCTGGTGGAAAGGGCTGCCGCCTACAAGTCGCAGGTCGACGAGAGAGCCTCGGAGGCTCCTGACCCCAGCCCTCACCCGCCGGACGTCGAGGCAATGGAATAGCCATCCCCGCTTTCGTTCGTGCGCTCAGCTTTCATGTCCGCTGCGTCTCCCGGTTAAGCGCCGAAGGGTTCCGCTTGAAGTGTGGACGCATCGCAGTTCCACCCTTGAGGCCGGAATTTGCAAAGCCCGCGATTCCTGGTCTATGGAAAGGAAGCGAGCCGCGCGACGGAAGCTTGGGCAAAGATGGTGGACAGTCTGAAGCGTTCGCTGGAGCAGGTGGAAGCGCCGACCTGTCCAAGCTGCCGCATCCAGATGAAGTGGTATCGGTCCACACTGATCGCGACTGACCCGGTCACCATCACCCATTCGTTCGCCTGTCCCAATTGCGAGCGGATCGCGCAAATCAACTCGGTCGTGAGCGAGGACTCCACGCCTCCGCCACGCAAGCTCTCGGCGCCGAGGATCCAGTGCGCTGCGTAGCGGCGCGTAGCGCGCCGCACCGCGCCCGCGCTCGTACGTCCCCAGCAAGTAAACGGCCTCGGCGTCGGGAGGCCAGTCGCCGAGGCTCTTGTGGGGTTACCGGGCGCTCATACGACAACACCGACACTCTGCGGCTCGCTGCTGCGGTTCCGTCGCTAACTATGGTGCGCGGCCGCTCATCGCCCTTGCAAAAAGTTCAATTCGTAACACGGGAACCAATTTCTCGGTCGCCGCTTGACGCACGAAACCTGGACGGGGGAGCGGCCATTGGAAGCGAGAGAGGTGCCCGTCATCCTGGTCGTGGAAGACGAGCAGGTGATCCAAGGGATGATCGAGGAGACACTGGCCGAAGGAGGCTATGAGGTCGCCATTGCCGCCTCCGGCGAAGAGGCGGTGAAGCTCATTGCCGGCGATCAACACAAGTACCGGGCGCTGGTAACCGACATCAACTTATCGGGCCAAATGGATGGCTGGGAGATCGCGCGCCACGCGCGGGAGCTCCGCGCGGATTTTCCTGTCGTCTATATGAGCGGCAAGGATGCCGACGGCTGGACCTCGAAGGGCGTTCCCAACAGCATCATGCTGAGCAAACCGTTCGCTCCGGCGCAGCTCGTCACGGCGGTGTCCCAACTCCTCAATGCAGGGACAGGTCCGACTTAAGTCCCGCGCCATCGATCGAAACCTGCAGCTTGATACCCCAACAGCGATGCGGCGCCCAAAAAAGCGGCCCCAGTGTTTGCAGCCGGGGCCGTGAGGGGTTGTTGCCAAAGCGGGGGCAAACCGCACAGTAGCAACATCGATATCGTGCGACGCCTCGCCGGTTCCGTCTCTAACCTATGATGCGGCGGAGATGAGAAAACCCTGAACGCGACGGCCCCAGCTCAGGGGAGAAGCCGGGGCCGCTCTTGCGGGGGTGTATCTAAGGGACGATACGGCAAGCTAACGGCGCCGACCGGCAATCGTTCCCGCGCCTCCCTCCCCTTCACCGCGAGCGCCGGCCCTGATCGTATGACCGTAATTTCGGGGTCGGGCTCCCTGGGCGATCTGAGCGTTCACTCGCCTCATTGCCATCCTGTGTGCCGTCATGCTCCCGCAGCAGCCGAACCAGTTCGGCCATGCTCGATCGGTCGGTGCGGTGATCCGCAACATGCGGCGCCATCTCGTCAGGATGGGGGGCCCGCTTCCTGGGGCGCGAAAACAGGTCGATTAGCTTCATCTTTTGCTTTTTGCCGTGTGGGCCAACGGAGAGCGAATCACCGACACTCGCAAGCCAAGCTTGATGGCTGACGTCAGTTCCGACGATTACGCATGTGAATTCTTCGCTCGCGGCCGGACCAACGCGCGACTTCCGCACGGGTTGCGCGAAGTCCCGTGTTTTCAACACGTTCTTCGCATTTCGTCCGTAGTTCTCCGCGCAAGAACAAAGTTCCTCATCGCGAACGAATCGCGGCCCCCACTGATGGCGGTTTCAACTTCATGGGAAGCAGGCCGTCGCTGTCTTGGAACGGTGATACGGCCCGGGCATAATCAACGCATGAAAAAAGGCGATATCATCTGCCCGGAGTGCAAGGCCGGCATCCGCCGGATCGAACTCAATTCGCGCAAGGGACACGCGGGCGAATTCCGCTGTCCGCTGTGCAATTGCTTGCTGGAAATCTCCGACGGCTCTACGGAAATCGCCTACCGCCTGACGGTCGCGCCGGAAAAGCTTTTTGAATAGCGGATGTCGTCGTCCGCTCGCAACAAATCGCGCTCATCAGGAGGGCTGCAAAGCGCAAACTGGAAGCCGGTTTCGCTCGCGACAAGCGCGAAGCATTTGCGAGGATCATGCTCAAAAGCGCGAGATGAGATCATGATCTCATTGCGTCCAATCCATCATGATCCAAGGCTCATTTACGCGACCGCACCGTCCGCCTAAAATCGGCGAAAACTTCCACCATCCCAAGTCAAGTAATGACCGTGCACACGCCCAAGCTTCTGACGTCAGAGGAATTTGCCTCGCTCCTCGAGGTCGCGGTGAGCGCGCCCGACATCAACGTTCCAGCGGCGCATCTGAGCAAACTCGTCGCGCTCGGCTATGTTGCACTGACCGCCAAAGGTCCTCTCGTCACCGGCGACGGACTGATTCGCATCACCGAAAGCGAGTAGCGACACAACCGCGCACCTGAATAAGGATCGAATTACCGCGAGCCGTAGTCTTCCGGAATTGAACCTCCCGCCTTTTGCGCCTCCATTAGCGGCATGCGTCTGCGCTCACCCTTTGAAGGGGTGGAGCGGTATTTTGTTCGTTGGTTCTAGCATGCCGCTCTATTTTTTTCGCATCCGTAACGGTCGCTATTCCGGCGCCTCGGAAATCGGCAGCGAATGCGCCGATCGCGACGCGGCCTGGAAAGAGCTGACGAATGTCTGCGCCGATATCGCCAGCGGCCTCTCCCGCAAGCTCCAGGAAAACTCGGAGTGGCAGATGGAGATGCTGGACGAGCAGAAGCAGCCGATCTTCCGCATTCGCATCGTGGCCGAAACGCTCGACGGGGCGTAGCCCGAGCAAGCGCCGCGGTGCCGAACTGGTGCGGCCTTTCCTCTAGTCTAGTCCGCGCTGCGCAGCCGCCGCATGGTGAATTCGATATCGCCGCCCGGCAGCTCACGCCAGCTTTCCACCGCGCTCATATAGCCTGCCTTGGGGTACCGGGTGAGAAAGTCGCGCGCCTTCACCCTCGCCTTCTCACGCGGTAGCGTGAAGGTTTCGCGCACGTAGCCGTCATCCGGCTTCCGCCGGCCGGCCATCCGAGTGGCGAGATCGCGCGGCGAAGTGGCCATGCCGCAACTCCGGTACAGATACGACCGGATTAATATAGGTCCTGGTCCGCGCCAGGTGGAGTCCGCGGAAGGTTGGAAAACGCTCGGTTGGCCGCACGCCGTCAGTTGGCGCTGCTGCCGGTTCTGGCCCTCTTCGCCGTCGTCTTGGTGGACGGCGCGGCCGCCGTGCTCTTGGGCGTGTCGCTGCGCACAGTGCCCCAGGGATCGTTCGAGGTCTTGGCGTCAGGGATCTTCTTTAACGATTCCTTATAAGCCTTGTCCCGCTCCTGCTCGGCTTCCCTCTCCTCCGGCGTCTTGCTTTGGGTCTCCGGAATCAAGTTGATATTGGGCATCTGCGCATGGACCGGCCGCGCGAGGAACACAGTGACCGGCGCTCCGAGCAGAGCGAGCGCCGCGGCGACGCGAGCAAGTTTCATCGAAGGCTCCCCTGTTTTTGCTGCCCTATATCATCGCAGGCGCGGCGCAGCCAAGCGCGTCAAAGGTGGTCTGATCTGCAGGATTTCGGTCCCTGGATCCAATCGTCCCAGATCGGACCGCATTTGGTGCAACCGCTCAGCATGAGGCCGACCGTGATCACGCCAAGAACCAGGATCCACCGCCGCAGCATCGAAGACCACTCCCCATTGATCCATCATAGGGTTCCAACTCGGGCATTTTCAAGCCGCCCGGGGTTCCCTTCCACACGGCCAACCTTAAAGTCATGTAATGAAAAAGGCGGCTCATCGGGGAGGATCTTTCGTCCATGCAGCAACAACAGACGAGCGCCAGCTTCGGCGTCGACGAAGCAAGGCGCGTTCTCACCGACGTATTTGCGCCCTGGGTACAGGACCTCGGCCTGTCGGTCGAAGCGCTCGATCATGAGCCGCCGAAGGACGCAGCCAGCGACTGGCAGCCCGGTGCGATCCTGCGCATGGCCTTTTCCGAGCGGCTGTGTCGGCATGGCGGCGTGGTCTGCGGCCAGGCGCTGATGGCGCTTGCCGACACCGCGATGGTGATCGCAATCCTTGCGGCCAATCGCGGCTATCGGCCGATGACCACGGTAGACCAGACCACGCATTTCATGCGCGCGGTCGCCTCCTCCGACGTCCTTGCGGACGCACGTGTCGTGCGGCTCGGCCGCACCATGAGCTTCGGCCGCGTAACGCTTCTCAGCGCCGCCGACAACAAGCAGGTAGCGATGGTCTCGAGCGCTTTTGCGATGCTGTGAAGCGAAAGCCGCGCCGTCGTGGTTAATCAATCTTGAATCGATACGCCATCGCCAAATGCTCAATCTTTAGCTGTCTGCAATTTGTTCAAACTAAAGTCCCGCACTTCAGAATTGACGAGCCATGAGCAAAGGCCATGAGCGAGAGCTTTATCGAGAAACGCACGCATGCGAGGCACCGCGTGCTCAAGGGCGGACGGCTTGCGTTTGACGGCGGCGGCGGCATCGACTGCATGGTGCGCAACATCTCACCGACCGGCGCACGCCTGGATGTCGCAAGTCCGATTGGCCTGCCTGAGCAGTTCACGCTTCTGATCGAGGTCGACCAGTTCAAGCGCCATTGCCACTCGGTCTGGAGTCACGACAGGCAGATCGGCGTCGCGTTCGACTAAACCCCGCCTTCGCAGCTTGCGCCACGTCGCCGCCGCGATCAGCCCGACGAGCAGCAGCGCGGCGATGACGCTCGCAAACAGCCGTCCGCCCGGACGGTCGATGGTGCGCGACCACAGCGAAGGGGTCTCGCCTGCTCGCGCAAGCCGAAACGCGACGACGCTGTCGCCGATCGTGGTGCCGGCCTCCGAATGCCCACCGGCCGCGATCACGACATATTGCTCGCCCTTCCAGAGATAGGTCATGGGGTTGGCGACGCCGGGCACCGGCAGCCGTCCTTGCCATAGCTCGCTGCCGGATTGGGCATCGAACGCGCGCAGATAAGCGTCCGCCGCGCCAGTGAAGACAAGCCCACCGGCGGTGATCGCAACGCCGCTCAACAGCGGCGTCCCCCAGTTGAAGGCAAGCCCAAGCGGCGCACGGTCTTCGGTGGTGCCGACGCGCGAGCGCCAGAGGATGCTGCCGCCGTTCAGATCGACGGCGACCAGCGCGCCCCAGGGCGGCCGATTGCAGAGCAGTCCGAGCCGAGAGGTTGCCAGCATGCGCGTCAGAGCAAACGGCGCGCCACGCTGCGGTCCGAAATCCTGCCCAGGCGGCGGGTGGTAGCCTTCCGCTTGCGCGCGCGGGATCAGCTTGATGATGTGCACGGCGTAGCTGGTGTTGGCATAGAGGATCTGGTTGACCGGATCGAAGGCCGCCCCGCCCCAATTCACGCCCCCACCGGTCATTGGAAACTCCAGCGTGCCTTGCGTTGAGGGCGGCGTATAGAGCCCATCATTGCGCAAGCTCGCGAGCTGCGCATTGCAGGACGGGCTGCCGACCGGTGGAAAATTCAAGATGTCGTCGGGTGCGAAGCGCTGTGGCATCAGCGGCGGGACGTGGGTCGGAAACGGCTGCGTCGGCGACAGCACCTCGCCCTCCGCGCCGCCCTGCGGCACGGCGCGCTCCTCGACTGGCCAGACCGGTTGACCGGTGTCGCGGTCGAGCACGAACACAAAGCCCTGCTTGGTCGGCTGGATCACGACGTCGCGCAGACCCGCGCCGGTGTCGATGCGCGCAAGGGTCGGCTGCGCCGGCACGTCGTAGTCCCAGACATCGTGATGCACGGTCTGGAACGACCACACCAGTTCGCCGGTCTCGCTTTTAAGCGCGACCACCGAATTTGCGTGCGCGTTGTTGCCGGGCCGCTTGCCGCCCCAGAAATCCGGACTCGCCGAGCCCGTCGGCAGGAACACCAGGCCGCGCTCATCATCCGCAGACATCGGCGCCCAGACATTGGCGTGTCCGGCTTCGATGCCGTCATGCACTAACGGGTCCCAGCTCCAGCGCGGTCGCCCCGTACGTGCATCGAAGGCGCGCACCGTACCAGGTGGCCCATCGACGCGGACATTGTCCGCAATCGAGGAGCCGACCACGACCACGCCGCGGCTCACCACTGGCGCCGAGGTTATCTGGAATTCGCCCGGCCATTGCAACTTGATGCCGGCGTCGATCCTGATCTCGCCGTTCTCGCCGAAGCCGGCGCAAGCGGTGCCCGTTTTGGCATCCAATGCGACAAGGCGGGCGTCATTGGTGCCCATGAAAACCCGGCTGCGGCAGGCTAGGCCTTCTTCGGCAAGTTGATCCACCCAGTAAGCGACACCGCGGCAGGCGTAGCGATTGGCCGGCCGCTGCGCGGTCGAGATCTTCGGATCGTAGCGCCATTTCTGCGCACCGGTGCCGGGATCAAGCGCGATCACCTCGTTGAAGGGGGTGCAGAAGATCAGGCTATCTTCGACGAACAGCGGCGTTGCCTCGAACTTGCTGCGCGCCATCACCGCAGGCAACCGGCTCACAAGATCAGCGGTGTGGAATTCCCACGCGCGCACCAGATTATTCACATTGGCCGGCGTGATCTGCGCAAGTTTCGAGAACCGCGATCCGCCGGCATCGCCGCCCCAATACTCCCAAGCCGGTGCAGGTGCGGGCCTCGAACAGGCAAGCAGGACGAGTGCCAGCAATATCCGAACCTGGCCGTTTCGCGCGATGCGGGAAAACTTGCGCAATGCTCCCGCCCGCAAGACGCGAAATAGCGTCAGCATGCCCCAACCCGACCCGCTATTTCTTATCGGAGCTCGCAGGACGCGTCATGCCCCACGGATCGTACTTCCCCTTGGGGTCGGGAATTCGATCAAGCGCGGCCTTGTAGGCTTTCTCATCGACTTGGGGTTTCTTCGGTTCGGACCCGCTGTCATTGCCTTGATGCCGCCTGCCGCCGCCTCCGCCCATCTGCGCCTGGGCCGGCAGCGCGAGCATCGCCAGGATTGCGGCCACCGCCATCATGCATTTCATCACATGTTCTCCCCTGTCGTCGCCCGCAGGCAAGCTACAGCGTGGGATCGCGGCGACAAAGTGCCGCACGAACTTAATTCGAGGCCTTCTATCCGCACGGTGATCAGCAATTGTTGATCGGGGACGACCAGACCAGTGGAGTTCCAATGCCACGTTTTCTCGGCATAACTCCAGGCGATGGGGTGGTACAGGTTTATTCAACTGGGGATAATCGGCGGCGCGGTGCTTGCGCTCGCAGGCTGCGGCATTGCCGACAGCCGCTCGCCGGTCCCGGCATTCATGCGTGCGAAGGAGGCGGACCCGCCGCCCCCCGAACCGCCGCCGAATGTCAAACAGCTCGTCCACGACAAACTGGATTCGGTGTTCGTCAGCACTTCCTATCCGCAGAACGTGCGAGTTTCGGCGCCGCTGCATGGTCCGCGCGGACCCGGCTGGACCGCCTGCGTCAGAGCCGACGTCAATTCGGCGACCGGCAAGCCGATCGGCACCGAGACCTACCGCATCACCATCAGGGATGGTGAAATCGTCGACCGGCGTCGCGTCGACGACAACGACAATTGCGTCTCCGAGGACTACCAGCCGATCTAGCTCCCTCACGTGCGGAACCGGTGCACGAAAAGCACGCGGGAACTGCACGTTTTCGGAACGAAATGCGAGCCGCGATTTTGTCACGCGAGGGCAGCGTCAAGGAGGAGACAACTATGAAGGCATTTGCAGTTGCATTGCTGGCGGGCGTCGGTGCTCTTTCCGCCGGCAGCGCGAAGGCGACGGACCTGTTTGGAAGCAGCGGCTACAGCAATCCCGACCCCGTGCAGCAGGTTCGGCTGGTCTGTGACGACATGGGACGCTGCTATCGCACCCGCGGCCACGCCTATTCGTCGTATGACTATGGGCCGCGTTACCGCTACGAACGCCGTTACTACCGCGAAGAACCGCGCGCTGGCATCGGCGTCTATGGACCCGGCGGAGTGGGCGTCGGCGTGGGCGTTAGTCCCTATTAGACGTAAGTTCGGCCGCACGCGAGAGGACCCGCTGATCCCGGTCAGCGGGTTTCTTTTGGTCGTGCAGGCGCGATGCGTTTCAGGCGCCAACAAGCGCCTTCTCCTCGCATTTTTCAAAGGCCGCGATCGCGTTCGCGGCATACATGAGCGATGGGCCGCCGCCATCTAGAGGCTCATGCCGAGCACCTCTTCCACCTCCCAGCGCGTCGCGCCGAGCCGGACCAGCGCCTCGCTATGAAAGCCAATACCGCCGTCGCCGCCTGCGGCAACGCCGAAAAAGCCTGCATGGTATCAGGGATGTCCTTGCGCGGCCTCTTCAGATCGCCAGAAATGCGTCGGGTCGCCTCGGCGTAGGTCTTTTCCATATCATCCATATGAGCCTTCCGGTTTGATCTTGATGGTCAGGTCTCAAGAGGATCTGCGGGCGCGACAAGGCGTGACAGCCGAGGCAGGATGCTGAGCAGCCGTGCGAGCCCCATCCCGAGCAGCATCGCCGCCACGAAAATGAACGCTGCGCGCGAACCGAAGCCGAGCGCCGTGAAGGCCGGGCCCGGACAGAAGCCCACAAGTCCCCAGCCGATACCAAAGATGGCTGGACCAACGACGATGCGCAGATCGAGTTCGCGTTTGGTCGGCAGGAAGAATCGTTCGGCGAAAATCGGCCGCGACCTCGAGAGCACCGCGCGAAAGCCGACATAGGTAACGACCACTGCACCGGCCATCACAAAGGCCAGGCTCGGATCCCAGGTGCCTGCGGGGATGGCGCCGAAATCAAGAAAATTGAGCACCTTGGCGGGATTTGACATGCCGGATGCGACCAGGCCCAGTCCAAAGACCAGACCGATTCCAAACTGCAGGAAGGCAGCCATCATCATCAGCTCCAATGCCGCATGACGAACACCGTCGCCGCGCCTGTCACCATGAAAGTCATGGTCGCGACCATCGAGCGGATGGAGAGCCGCGCAACACCGCAGACGCCATGACCCGAGGTGCAGCCGCTTCCCCACACCGAGCCAAAGCCCACGAGGAAGCCCGCGATCACCAGCAGCGGAAGGCCGGCCGCGATGGTCTGCTCGGGTAGTTCTCCGCGCGCGAACAGCACCAGCAGGGGCGCTGCGACGAGTCCGGCGACGAAGGCGAACCGTCCGGCAAATTCCTTGTCCTCATATGGCGGCAACAGCCGCGCCGCGATGCCGCTGACGCCGGCAATACGTCCGGTGAGCGCCATCAGCATGACTGCTGAAAGGCCGATCAAGACGCCTCCAATGAGCGAGGCGACGGGCGTGAAGGCGGTAACGGCACCGGTATGAGCCATAGAAGACCTCGTCCCTGCTACTTGTTTCGTATTTTCGAATGTACTGATGTATCTCCATCACGAAGCGCAAGTCCCGAAAAGACATTCTGGCCGATTTGGCGGGCTGGAGGCAAAGGCCGAAGAGGTCTCGCAGCTCCTCACCGCCATGGCCAATGCCAAGCGATTGCTGGTCCTCTGCAACCTGCTCGACACCGAAAAATCCGTCGGCGAACTCGCCGAAATCGTGGACCTCTCGTCAGCGGCGCTTTCCCAGCACCTCTCCAAGATGCGGGCGCAAAGGCTGGTCGCGACCCGGCGCGACGGCCAAACCATCTACTATCAGCTCGCGAGCCCTGAGGTCCGCGAGCTCCTGCAGACGCTTTACCGATTGTATTGCGAACCCCGATAGTCCAGACACCTCGGTCACGTGGTGTTGTTTCAAATTGTCGTTGGGCCGCCTGCATTGCGCTAGCGCCAAGGCCAGCTTCCGGCGCGGATGGGCCCAAGGTCCATGGCGGCCGGCTGCAGCGTAGGTAACCCGTTAACATTACCGTTCAAATTGCGCGCGCACACCAACCCTATTTTCCAGTCTTTCCGCTAATTCTTGGCGCGGCTGCCGTTTGGGAAACGGCATCGCTACCCCCCTGCAAAGCGGAAACGGGATGTGGCCGAGATGACCGATACAGCGATGGTCCGCCGCGCATCGACGAGGGATGCCGCGACGTCGCGCGCGCTCGCCGAAGCCGCCCCCACTGTCGCTACCGCCCTTACTTCGCTCACCGCGATCGACGCAGAGCGTTGGAGCGAGTTGAGCCACCAGGCGATCGAGCCGAACGGCTACTACCTGCCCGACTGGGAGCTTGCGGTGAACGCCTCTGCGCCCGGCCGGACCGGCGTCTCGGCACTCGCCGCTTGGGGAAATGGCTCACCGCCGCGGTTGATCGGTCTGATGCCGGTGGTTTCGCTGTGGCGCGCTTTCAAGATCCCACTGCCTGCCCTCGTCAGCGCGCATCCCTACGGAACACTGTGCACGCCCTTGCTCGATCGCGATGCCGCCGCACAAGGGGCGGCCGCCCTGCTGCAGGCCGCGCGGCAGGCCGGCGCCCGCGCGCTGATCCTGCGCGAAGTCTCGCTCGAGGGCGCCGCGATGAACGTGCTCACCGAAACCTGCCTGCGCGACGGTCTGCGTCCGCACGTGCTGCAATCGCATCGGCGTGCTTGCCTTGACGCGACGCGCGATGCGAATGCCCTGCTGCGCGAGGCACTCGGCGGCAAGAAACTCAAGGAGTTGCGACGGCAGCGGCATCGGCTGGAGCAGCACGGCCCCGTGCGTTTCGAAGTCGCCCGCTCCCGCGAAAACATCGCTGCGACGATCGAGGTTTTCCTGAGACTGGAAGCGAGCGGCTGGAAGGGCCAGCGCGGGACCGCACTGATACAGGTTCCGGGCGACGCCGCCTTCATCCGCCGCGCCACGCTGGCGCTTGCGGATAAGCGTCAATGCGAGATCGTCGCTCTTCGCGCGGGCGAGATGCCGGTGGCCGCCGGCATCGTGCTGCGGCATCAAGGCCGCGCGTTCTTTTTCAAGATTGGTGTCGACGAGCGCTTCGCGAAATTTTCCCCGGGCGTGCAGCTCACGCTCGAGCTGACGCGCCATCTCTGCGAGGATCCGGACATCGCGAGCGCGGATTCTACCGCGAGCCCCGATCATCCCATGATCAACCCGATCTGGCGCGGCCGGTTTGCCATTGGCGATATCTTGATTCCGCTGCGGCGAAACGATCCGCTGGTCGCGACGATCCATGCGGCGCTGGTGCTGCGGCAGACCGCGCGCGGTATGGCGCGGCAAGGCCTTCGCCGCTTACGCAGTCAGCCGTAAATTCGATCGTCATGCCCGGGCTTGGCCCACGGCTGTCCGGTTTAAATTTGGTGGACAGGGCGCATGGCGTGGATTCTTCTGCGGTCTTGAGCATCGCCAAATGTTCGAGACACGGAGAGNAAGTCCCGCCATGCGCCACCACAATACAGTATTTCACGGCATTCTGAACCTTGTGCCGTGGCGCGTGCTGGACCGACTTGTGGAGAGATTTCAGGCCAACAAGCGGGTGCGGCGGCTCAGCACGCAAAATCAGTTTGTGGCGATGCTCTATGCACAGCTTTCGGATGCACAGAGCCTGCGCGCCATCGAAGCCTCTCTTGAGAGCCATG
>NZ_AWZU01000058.1 GCF_000472385.1 Bradyrhizobium sp. ARR65 | reverse complement strand
TGCCCGACGATGTCGCGGCGGAGCCGGTGGTGGTCCCCGACGAGGTGGTGCCGGTCGGCGTGGTCACGCTGGCCCCGCCCGATGTCGGGTCGGACGAGGAGGTGCCACCCGACGATGTGCCGCCCGAAGAGGACGTCGTCGTGCCGCTTATGGGCGCCGCTGCCGGCCCGGTCGTGATTTGCAGGTTGCTATAGTCCGCCGCAACCGTTTCGGTGGCCGGCGCACGGTAGACGCCTTCCTTCCAATAATAACTCTCGTTGCTCGTCCCACTTCCGAGCGGACCGGAGTAATTCACGATCTCAACCCCATCGCGCCAGACCTTGAGAGTTCCGTTTCCGTTACTGCCAAAGTCAACCTGCATATTCATTTGGTATTGATGACCCCGCTGAATGGGGTTCGGGTCCGTATAGACGTCGTTCTCCGCACCGGAGGGGCCACGCGCGATGACGACCATATGCTCGCCGTACATGGCGACGGCGACTGGAGGTGAACCGCCGAGGATAGTGTTGTGAATCTGACCGAGCACCATCCACGACGCGGTATTTGCCGCTCCGGGCTCCAGGGTAAAACCGTAGGACACGTTGATCTGAGTATTTGGTGAATAGGTTGGAATCATGTCGATCTCAGACCGTTCGGACGTGTTGCCGTTCCGGACGTCATTGGGCCACGCGTCCCCCGACTGAACCTCGAACCTCAGCGTGTTGCTATCAGGTTCTGTTAGGCTATAGCTTCGGCTTGCGTTTTCGACCTGCGCGTTCATCCCATCAACTGTTACCGTTGCGCCATTTGCACTCGAGAACGAGGTGATGTTCGGCTGTGTAGTAGCCATTCAGTCATCCTTTTGAAAGTTGAAGACGCTGTCGCGCATCATAAAGACGCACGACATACTGCATGCGCGCGGCCTGGCGCCGGCACGCACATTTCAAAGCAGTGGGTATGTGGAAACTTTGCCCCCCAACTGCTGGTCGGTTGGTTAGTTAGGAAGTATGGCAAAAAAAATTTCAAAATGTGACTTCTGCGCATGCTTATGGAGGCAAGGCGCGCCGCACGTACGGCGCAGAATGTCCCGGGCAGAGCGCATGATCGTCTTCGTTTGACGCGCGGTCGTTGGGGCTTCGACTCGCCCGGTTGCGCTGAGGGCGCGAATCGGTAGTTGTCGTGTCGCCCGCAGCTCCTGTCATGTCTCTGGCAGGAGGTGCGAATGCGATGAGTGATTGGCATCGGCGTGCACCGAACTTTCGGGAGGCCTGAGTTCACAAACGAAGTGCAACACCTCCAGGTGGAGGTGTTGCCATCCGTCATCACCGATCTCTCGAGAGTTGAAGCGCAACCGGTGCGCGACGGTCGGTTATAGGCCGAGCGATGCCCAGCAAAAGATGCGAGCGCGGCGCTGGTCGGGCGTACGCCTCACACGGGAGCACGACCTGGTCGCGCGGTGATGGAGCGCCTAGCCGCGGCTGGTCTCCCGAACAGGTCGCAGGCCGGCTCGCCGGCGAGCACGGTCGTAAAGTGATCTCCTATGAAACCATCTACAGCTTCATCTATGCCCAGATCAGGCGCACCGGCGAGTTCAGCTGGCGGCACCACCTGCCACGCGGCAAGAGCAAGCGTGGCCTCCGCCCCAAGACAGGCGGCCGACCCAGCAAGCTTCATCGAAGGCCGTGTTTCGCTGGAAAATCGGCCGATCGAGGTCGCCGATCGCAGCATCCCGGGCCATTGGGAAGCCGACCTGATGATGTTCTTCAAATACGGCCAGCGGTCCCGACCGTACATGAGCGCACCTCGCGTCTGCTGCTTCGCATCCGTCTCGCCAGCAAGGTTACCCGCGGGGTCGCCCGGCATGTCGTGGCTGTTCGCCGCCTTGCCACAAGGCCTGCGGCAGAACGGCACCGAGTTCGCCGGTTCGACATGCGGGCCGCATCGATATGACGCGGACTGCGCTGGAGGGGTTTGGCAAGACCCTGCCGGCCAGCGATGAGGTGGTGTTCGAAGCGACCGCCAACAGCATGCCGGTGTCGCGAGTTCTGGCGCCATTCGTGGCGCGGGAGATTATCGCCAATCCTTTGCCGGTGAAGACGATCGCCCAGGCTCACGTAAAGACCGACAAAATCGATGCCGGCACGCTCAGCTCCTGGTAGACGCGCATCGGCGTCCGCTTGCTCACTTTGATTTTTATCGGTATTCAAAGCGTCTTTTACGTACGAAAAAAAGCACAGCTGAGGTGTTTGGTAGGCGGGCAGGATACTAGGTGCGATACTGGCTATCTATTCCGCGCTCGCCAAGAACGTCTCTGCCGCAAGTTGGTCCAATGTCTTGAAGGTTCCCCATTGGCAGATGCGTTCGAGCATCCTGGAATACCCGGGCAGCCAGTATTGGGAATAACAGTCCTGCAAGCCAAAGATAACCAATTCATTTTCCTCAATCGTCTTTAGCGCACGCTGTTCCCAATTTTGGTATTTAACTCCATAATAGTACAAGCCAAAATCATCAAACTGTACCGGCATTTTTACAACGCGGTTTTCTACATGAGGCGTTTGGCTGCCGATCCGCTCCGCCGGAATCGCCAGCCATTCAAAATTGTAATAGCACAAATTGGCGTCTATCAATTCAGGGGTGAGTGCGGATTGGCAAGGGTGATATCCTTTGATGCGGTAATCTATGCGTCGGCATGCTTCGAGTTGTGGTACTGCCCCTCGCAGGGGTGCAGGCAGAAGCCGACGCATTGCCTTTCGCATCACGCGCGCGTACCGGCGCCTCCCACCGAGCACGCGAGTCGCCAAGAACTGTTCAAACCGATGTGCAGCGCCCGCTCCGGCGCGATGGTCAAACGAGTGAAAAGCAATGCAATGACCATCCCGGGCTATGCTTGCCCGGACATCCGGCAGAAATAAACCAACGACATTATACGTGGTACGAATACCGACTCGGCGTTCGACAGAAAGCATCTCCTCGAGCGCCTGCGCCGCGTTTGTGTTTGCGTACGCTTCGAGTTTCTGGTCAATGCCCGCATGACCGATCCCTCTTTCCACGTCATGATAGATGCAGATCGTCCTTGCCTTGATTGTGCTGCCCGCTTGGTTTTTTACAGGCTCAACCAGCCGATCTCGATGTTGAGATACATCAACAACCCACCATAGACCCGCGCGCGCTGCTCCAAAATACGCGCATACATGATGGTCATAGATGCGGTCGAAGAGCTCACGATTGATGGCTTGTCGCCGCTTGGGGTCCGTCATCGAGATGACGAGCTCCGCCGTCGGCGTCAAGATACGCTTCAAATTGCGCTCGACGGCAAAATTCAGAATGCCGTTGAGCAGCATGTGGTTCCATCCCTTGAACCGATTCTCGATCCGGGTTTTGAGTTCGCGCCGCCGTGAGATACGCTGTACTAAATCCGAAAGGTGATTGTTGGTGTAGAGCGTGTCGCCGCGGAGCACAAGGTTTGCAGTTGCAACAAGCCCAGCTCTGCCCAAGTGCTGCTGATGCCAGATAACATCATCATCAAAGAACAACTCGGGCGGCAAGTCCGCGATGGCAGTTGGTGCGGCGTAGAGAACGACTTGCCAAAGCTGATTGGGGACAGCGTCCGGAAACAGTCGTTCGGCTGATACGAAACCATCGGGTCCGCATTTGGGGAGATAGTACAGGCGATGCGGGAAAAAATATCGCGCCTTAACTCCCTTGCTAACGAACTCGTCGCGCCGCGCCTCCGTAATCTCTCGAAAAAACATTATCTTCCCCGCCGCTAACCCAATTCCTTCCCACTATCCGCCAAGCCGGTCGCAAAAAGAGATCCGCTAGCGCCTGATTTTCGCCGTTAGCCCGCGGACAGCTGAAGAGGAAGGCGATCCGTCGGAGCCTTCAGCGCCGCCTGCTTCGCGAGCAGCGCATCGATGAAGAATTTCGTCGCCCAATTTGGATATTGTAGCGGCGCATAGCGCCCGTAGATGGGGAGTGAACCTTTGATGCCGCCGTAGTGGGGTGTCTTCGGCGACGTCACGTCCTGCGTCGCCGCTACGTCATCGAGCAGATCCAGACCTGCATTAAGATATCGCTTATCGCCGGTAAGGCGGTACAGCCTGAAGAACACGATTGCCAGCTGCGCGTAACCCGTCAGGCACACATGGCTAGATAGGAGCTCCCAGTTCTCGCCGATCTCCGACACCAGATGGCGACTGGCGCAGTAGAGCGAGATCATGCGGTCGGCGGTGCGACGAACCGCCGCGACGTACAATTGCCGTCCCGAGATGCAATGGATCTCGATCAGTCCCTGCAGCACGTAAGCGATGCCATGTGTGTTGGCATTGCAGCCCGGTTGGAAGATGTTGTTGAGGAAGAAGCCGTTGGCGGTCTGTTGCGCCACTGTCCATTCGGCGTTGGCCAGCGCAACGTCCTCATACGTCTTATCACCCAACAGCCGGCCCAAGGTCAGGAGCGCCCAGGCGCTTCTGACGTTGTACGCATGGGCGATCTCGAAGCGATCGTTACGCACAAACGATCCGTTTCCGTCCGTTGACGAGACCATGAAATCAGCTGCCCGCCGCGCGTAGGGCACGAGATCCTGCCGTCCTCGTCGCAAGATCAGCGCGTTGAATCCGTGGAGGATTTGACCAGTGTTGAAGACCACCGGTTTGCCATCTCGACGGAGCTCGTGCTCAATAAAGCCGCCGCTCGGTTCCTGCACTTCCGAGAGCCACTCGCCCATACCTTCCGCGGTTGAGGCCAACTCAGGTCGATTGAGGCGCTCGGCCAGATCAAGGAGCGTCGGGATGATGTATCCGCTTGTCTCTCGAGACGGAGGCAGCCATCCTTTGCCAACCTTGTAACCCTTCGAGGACGCGCGCCCTTTGCACTGCGCTATGGATCGCATGATGAACGTGAGCGCCGCTTCGACGCGAACTTGATCATCCGTCGATTGCTCTGAGGTCTTTTGGATTGGGAGCGTGACGCGAAAGAAGTCGCGAACGCTCTCGACGGCAAAATGAGCCAGCATCGGATTTCGTTGCCTCGACCACTTTAGGCAGCGTGCGCAAGCTAATAATCCTAAGCTTGTGCAATAGTCAAAAAGCTATACCTGATTTAATTGCCTTAAACTACCAGGTCGCGGCGACACCTGCAACCGGCCCATGTGAGAACGGGCCCAGTGATCGATCAGCTGTGTGAGCGGTTGCAGCCGCGTAGGGACCGAGGAATTTTGAACGCCTGACGGCAACATGCGGGCGCCGCACAGATGCTGGCGGTGTGCATATCCTGATGCAATCTGCGGAACAAAAACCACCTTTGTCCAGCTCAACGGCCATTTACCTGGACCGATGCCGTGCAACGCGCCACCGAGTCCAAAAGAGCAGGCTCCCCCGAGAGTGGTAGCCCGAATGCGCCGATGCAGTCGTCCCGCTACTCGTTGAGGCTCTCTTTATCGAGGCTGCTCCGGTCTGTATGATTATTGCGCGCGCTCGAGGTTGGAAGCCCTGTTTATAAGTCGCATGGTGAGGCGCCAGCGACTGTGGGGTTGTCCTCGATTTTGCGGTGATGTCGCGGATGACCCGACCGAGATAGATTCAGAGCGTCTTGAAGGCTCGGTTGGCGCGCGTGAACTGCTTGGCATGGGCATAGCGCTGATGCTGGATCAGCGCGAACTTACCCACCCGCGCATAGGATTGGCGCAGCTTGACGCCGTGCCGCTGCGCCAACTGGACCAGGATCTCGCACCCCCGGTTCAGAAAGCCTGGCATCGGTCGGGAACTTCACCTTCTTGGGCTGCACCGTGGTGTCGACGATCACGCGGTTGAGATCGGACGGCTTGATCGCTTCGGTCTCGGTGGCAACCGCAAGGCTCTCCTGCAGCAACTCGTGCAGCTTCTCCTCGCCGCGCTAGCGCGAGCGCGTCAGCGAAGAGCGGTCGAACACCAGGCGATGCTGGAAGAACTCCTCGCCGCAGAAGAACTGGTAGGTCAGCGCTCGCACAGAACCTGTCGGAGAGGTCGTAGGTGTGCTTGAGGATGGCAAGTCCTGCCATTAGCCGCGTCGGCAGCGGCAGCCGCCCCGGCTTGTCCTCGTAGACGACACCGAATTTCTGCTCGACGAACCACCAGTCGATCGGCCGTGCCAGTTTCACCAGTGGGTGGCCCATGTCGATGATCGCATCCAGCCGCGAGCGCAAAAGATCGGTCTATCCGTTGTCGCGTCGTTCCTTCGGTCGCATCGTCCCCTCCGATGCAAGCACGGAATCACGCCTCGTAATTCGAAGGAACCAAAAATCAAGTTGCAAGCTTTCGAGGCGCAAAAGCTTGCATCTCAAACGCCCTCTCAAGTGGAAAATCAACTCCGCCCAAAAGCTCGGGAGAGTTTTCACGGCCGACCATGTGATCGTCTGTTCACAAGGCGTGTTGGATGAGTGCATCGTCCAGGGTATGCGTGGCGCTTAGTTCATCTCGGCCGTGGCGCCTTGCTTTCGAGCCGTCGTTCCACTCGTGCAATGACAGTAGTCGCTGCCGCGCGAAGCACGCGGGAGGAAATAGTCGATCATGGGCGTGACTTCGACGAGGACAAACGGGATATATTCCGGCAAATAGACACGTTTCACGAACCCCAGGCGTTCCATCTCGGGATAGTACTGGCGCGCGTCAATCTGTGGGCTGAACAGCGTTGTGTAAGAAGACGGCAATCCTGCGCTGCTGACGCGCCGGTCTACGACGCGCATGTCGACAGGCTGTTCGAGATAGGCCTTGGCTCGGAACGGGTCGCGCAAAATGCCTTCTACGATGTGAATTTCGGTCAGGTGCCAGCCGTCCAACTCCATGAACAGCACCTTTCCGCCGTGGCGATAGAGCCAGCCGTAGGGACCGTCGAGGTGAACGGCACGGGGTCATGCTCGTGCATCGCTCCCCCACAATGCCACTGGGCGTGTGGGGGTGCACGCTGCGGGTCCTGCTCGGCTGCGCCGGAACACCTCGGTGATCAATCCCATCTGCGAAGGCGTGCGGCGCACGTCGAAGATAGGATCCATCTATTCGTACTCCGAAATTGAGCCGCGGAACGGCGATGTGGTTGCCCAGAGCAGCCCCTCGGCGTCACTCGTTCCTTGAGGTGTCAAGCAGCGCAGTTATGCCTCCTTGGAGCTGTGCGATCACCGCGCTATGCGAGTGGATGCTCAGTCGATCGCCGCAGCCGAGCCCGAGTTGGTCGAGCACTGCTTTTATCTCTTGCAGCTTAAGCGGGCGTCCCGCTGCCATCTCGCGCCCGAAACGGCGTGCGGGTCTGCTTCGATGATGCTGATCGAGGCGGCGCGCCTGATTGAACAACGATGTCGTCATAGTCATCGTCTTGTGCGGTCTAAGCAAGGCCGCATCGTGAGATACATCCCGCGTTCAAATTTGCAACCTGTCGAACGCGTGCTTGCCACCCCACGGAATTTAGCCAATTAGGGGATACTTGAACTGCTTAGCTTTTGGAGGGGTTTTTCAGGACCGTCCTGGTATTGCAGCGTGACCTCCACGGTATCACCTGGCTGCAACTCGGCATCTTCGTCCGCGACAATCCGCTCCTGTCCCTTCTCGCCTTTTCTGATGATGATGATCTGCGGCTTATTACCGGCTCCGGCCACAAGTTGTGATCGAACCATTGCGGTGTACTGAAGCTTCTCGCCGACGCTCTGAAGCTTTCCACGAATTTCGTTGAAGCTTACGCTGGCATCTTGCAGTTCACGCAGCAAGTCGAGCCTCCGCTGGTCATCCAGCTTTTCCAGCTGTCTCCTAAGCAAGTCCTGCTTCTTCTTCAAATCCATTAGTTCTGCTGCCGTCTGCAGCTTACGAGTTGCTGATAGCAGCACCGCGCGACGCGCATCGGTGACGCGAGGGCTGACCAAGGAACCCTTGCTGAAAAGATCATTCACTTTCTGCAGTTCTTCGAGGTCTGACTGATATCCCGCTTCCTCTGTCTTCTGCTGCGCTGATAGCACGTTTACCTGGTCGTCTCCTTCTCGGATGCCTCGCTGGAGAAACGCCTTTTCTCGCTGATAATCGCTCTGCTTCGTCTTCAAATATTCCGTTTCTGAATTGACAATCGCCGAAATCGCCGAAAAGGCTATGGGCACGTCCTTCATAGCGACTGGGTCTATCTGCGAGCGGTCTCCGAGTTCATTTTTGATGCGCCATATACGAGCCTGTTGTTTTGCGAACTCAGTCCAAAGCGTGCCAGAATCGCTTCTCAGGTCTGCTGCCTCGAGATACGGGTTGCTCATCTTGATGCGCATGATGTCGTAACCGCCTGCCACGGCAACGAGTTGGCGGACGGTAGCGGCCGGACGATAAGGATACTCTCCTGGCTTCGACACATCTCCATTTGCGTATATCGGCCTGTATTCCGCCACGGTCACCGTGACCTCATCTGCGCCTATCACGATGACTTTCTCACCGCCTGATGTCCGCTGTCGAAACACCTTGCTTGCCATTGCAGCCCCGATTTGGGTTTGGAGTTGCGGCAAGGGGACTCCGACTACTGGAAGCGTGCCGACCAGTGGCAAGCAAATGGTCCCATCAATCTGCACGGATGCACGATGCTGCAGCTCTGGCACGCCCGCCACAGCGACCTCCAGCACGTCCCCGACATTTACCCGATATTCTGCTTGGGCTTGGGTGGCCCAAACTATCAGGCCAACCGCCAGCGCGCTCCGTTTGAGGAAAAGTCCAAGCTTACAGAGGGCATCGATATGGAAGCAATTGCGCAGTCTCGAATTCAGCATTGTTGCAATTCCCTATATGGACGCGGCACGAAAACCCTCAAATCTGACGGTCTCACACAGCCCCTAGACTCGCGGCCGTCGGAGCAACCGTCGAGACAGGGATACTCGCTATGGTCTTCCCTCGGTTGGCGCCGGGCCAGTCAGTTTCTTCTTCTTCCTTCCGCTATATGCGATTGATCGGGCTTCGATTGATGCACCTCCCGTCAGCCCATTGCATGGGCAATTGAAACGCCTTGGTTGCAAATCTAACCGTGTACTGCGGCGGCTCAATGGCCCATCGTAGTTACTACCCTACCCATTTATTGCCAATTCCCACCGTGCTGCCTGAATGTTACCGATTTGGCCGGAGAGACCAGTTGTGGGTTGGCCGATACCATGAACTATGCGTTCGTTAGCAATTTGCCGGCGTTGACCAGTGTCCGGCAAATTCGATCGGTGGCGCCTGGGCAGTCCCTGCAAGCGGCGCAAAAGGACGATTGGCCACCCTGTTTGTTTTGGTGGCAGCTACCGAATTCCTGGTCGACGTTGCGGCCTATTTCGCAGCCGTCCGCCGTCAAGGACCTCCGCTGCATCTTCCTCTACTTGATAAATCCTGTAGCGCATTGGAATCGAGCGTCGGTCGTGATTCATCACGCGCTTGGTTTGATCTGATCAACTGTACGGTAGCGCAACTGCAAGCGGTTGGAATTTGAAATGCTGCAGATCACTAGAGCGGACGACTTGGTAAATCCGGACAGTCCGGAAGGTATGCCACCTGAATTTCGTTTGCCGATCGAATCCCTGACCGAAGTGGTGGCATTCATACGACGGCGGCTCTCGACCATATTGCTGACGTGTTTGATCACGCTTGGCATTGGCATACTCTACCTCATTTCTGCAGTACCGACGTTTACGGCCAGCGCGGAACTCATCGTGGATTCGAAGGCGGCTCCAGGAGACGCTGTGTCCGTATCGACGATCGTGGACAGTCAGATCGCAGTCCTAAAGTCGGAAAATATCGCTCGCGCAGTGGTACAAAGATTGGGTCTGGCAGAGGATCCGGAATTTGCCCAGAAAGATAGCGTCGTGCGCGGCGCGATCAGGTCGACATCCCGGCTGCTCGGTTGGAGCAGACCAGAAGGCGAATCTGGCGCGATCCACCGCGCCATGGAATCTTTCGAACGCAAATTCTCGGTTGAGCGCGCCGGCGTTACATACATCATCAAGATTTCCTTCGAATCTATTGACCCAGAGCGAGCGGCACAGATCTTAAACACGGTCGCGGAGACATACGTTGCGGCTGAGCTGAACGCGAAATACGCGTCGTCTTTGCGGGGTGAGGAATGGGTTAAGGATCGGCTGAACGAGCTAAGAAGTCGAGCATCAGCTGCCCAGAAAGCATTGGCGGATTACAAGAACAGGAAAGATATCGCGGAGTCCGCCGGTACCGACAATTCAAGCACACCCGCCTCGCAATCGACGCCGAGGACCCAAACGGAGCTCCGCGAGCTGGAAGACGCCGCACAATCCGCGGCCGCCACGTATGACAATTTCCTTCGTGTGCTGCGTTACATGGATGCGCAACAACAATCGTTGCCGGTGTTAGAGGCGCACGTGCTTTCCAGGGCGCTCCCTCCTATGAGGGCCAGTTCGCCGAAACTCAGAATCGTGCTTGGAATCTCGAGCATAGGCGGGGTGCTTCTTGGAATTGCGATCGCAATGCTGCGCGATCGGTCAGATCGAGGCGTTCGCACCTGCGAGCAGGTATGCAAGGAGCTTCAAATGCCCTGCATCGCGGTTGTCCCAACCGTGAAGTCCCTCGGCGGGAAGCTTGGCGCGCTGATCGCGCATGGTACGCGACGCCAACAGCCTGCACCGCCGTCCTCCGACGGCAGTTCAAGGAACATCGGGCGCACCGACAGTCCAATCTGGATTGTCACGGATGCAAAACGATCCCGATTTACCGATGCGTTTCTTGAGATCAAGCTAGCCCTCGATTCCACGGATCGTAACGGCAAGCGAAGCAAAGTGATTGGGATCACCTCAACCTACCCGGAGGAAGGAAAGTCCACTGTTGCGGCGGCCTTGGCATTGCTGATGGCGCATAGTGGAGCGAGAGTCATTTTGTTGGATTGCGACTTGCAAAAGCACTCACTTTCGGCCGAATTGGCTCCGGGTGCTGAATGTGACCTTCTGGATGTCATGTCAGGAGCAGCTTCCCTGCGTGAGACAACGTGGATCGAGCCAACAACGCAACTGGCCTTGCTGCCATTGAGTAATAATAAACGAATCTATCCGAGTGAAGTGCTGGTGTCGGGCGCTCTTGACAAGTTATTTCAAACTCTTCGCGAACCCTACGATTATGTGATTGTCGATCTGCCCGCGGTGGCACCGTTTGCGGGTGCGCAGGCCAGAGCGTGTGCATTGGATTCGCTTATCTTTGTGATTGAAGCGAGCCGGACGAATATCGATGCCGTAAAGCGTGGCCTCGACGTAACTCGACATGAAAACGTCGTCGGGATCGTGCTCAACAAGGCAAAATTCAGTGTCGTATAGGCTCTCTTGGGGCGTAAAACGCATCTGAGTGGGTACGAAGCTTCCTGCTTGATCCGGTCCTTCGTGCAATACTGCAATTCAGCAAATGCAAGCGGTGCTCGATGAGCCCAGGTAACATGAAGGAATATGGCGAGCATCATCTCGGTGAAGGCCAGTTTGCCGAACTCGGGATCAAGGTCGAAGCGGTGCCAAAATGGGCCGCCCACGAGCTCGGCGTGCCGGATCCCATTGCCGTGTTGAGTAATCGTGCAGTTCGCAATGGCGGAGCTTCTGGGGCGAACCGCCGATTGATCTGTGCTGCCAAGGACCGTTATCCCACATTTCGAGTGGACCTAACTGAGCTTTTTTCACGGTGGCTCGTAAGTGCGGGATATCGCATCGACTGGTTGATGGCGAGAGGTGCCCCCGGTCCGTCGGAGATCGTGATTGCTTCGCCCGAGGAGCGCACTTTTGTGCTCGGAAGCGGATCGATCCGGGCCCGCCTCGCAGGTCTGCATCTCATCCTGAGGATTGCTGTCGCCATTCTGCGCGGTGAGTACGACATTGTGCAGGCTCGCGACCGCTCGACATCATCCGTTCTCTTTCTGCTGCTGGCCAAATTGGCCGGTCGGCCGTTCGTGTACTGGATGTCATTTCCAATGCTCGAGGCGACGCTCGAACGAGCGCGCGACGCGAGGGAGTACATTCCGACATGGCGTCGCGTAATGATGCGGGCCTATGTGATTGTAGGAAAGCCTCTCCTCTACCGCTTCGTTCTGCCAGCAGCCGATCACATTTTCGCCCAGAGCGCGCGAATGAAGGCCGCCCTCGTTCAGCGGGGAATTGCGGCGCAAAAGATAACGCCCGTTCCAATGGCAGTTTCCGTTGATCGATACAATCCCTCGACCATACCAACGACCGATGACCGGCGCTTGGACGGGAGGGATGTACTCCTCTACATGGGAACGTGCGCGCCGGTTCGCCGGGTCGACATCATCATTCGAGCGCTTGGCGCGGTCGTGCGGAACGGACATGACGCCGTTCTCGTGCTGCTCGGCGACACGCGCCCGGCAGATCGTGACGCGCTGTGTGAGGTTGCCATCGAGGAAGGAGTTTCCGACCGCCTGATCTTCACCGGCCATCTTCCCCTGGCACAGGCGCTCAGCTATGTCCGGCGTGCCGATGTCTGTCTGTCCCCTTGCGCCCCCCACCCGCTGTTAGTCGTTGGGACTCCGACCAAGTTGGTAGAGTATCTCGCGATGGGCCGGCCGGTGGTCGCGAACGATCATCCCGACCAGCGCGAAATCTTGGAGGCAAGTGGGGCAGGATTGATTACTGACCTTTCTTCCCAGGGTTTCGCCGAAGCAATCGCCATCCTGCTTTCGGATAAAGCCGCTGCAGAATCCATGGCTGCGCGCGGGCCGCCCTGGATTGCGGCATACCGATCATACTCCGTTCATGCCGAGCTGGTCAGCTCGGTCTATTCGAAGCTAACTCGGGTGACACCACCGTGACGCTGGCAGCTCCACCCTTGGCCGTTGACGTCCGCAAGGGCGCCCGCCCAACCCGCGCCGTGGACGTGTCCCGCCGTTCAGCGAGTACGCCTGCCAATAAATTTCTCATCGTCTTTCTCACGGTCGGTCTGCTGTTCGAATTCGGCGCGTTTCGAATGCAATTGTCTGGAGAGAATCCCGGTCTCGCGATCGACGGATCACCATCCGTAGCTGTCCAGATCCTGACTGCATCCGCCATTGTTGCTGCTGGCGCAGTTCTCCTTTGCTCACGTCGGGCGAGCGATATGGCACTCGGCACCTGGCCTATCTTCTTGATGCCGGCCTTGGCGTTTGCGTCGATGTTGTGGTCTCCGGATGCCGAGTTCACGTTTCGAAAGAGCGTCCCCTTGTTCGGAACGGTGCTGTTCGGCTTTTCGATTGCGACTGTGATGAGTACGAGAGACGCCATTCGCCTGTTAGGCCGTGTCCTATCGCTCGCAATCTTGTTCAGCGTCGCTTGGGTGTACCTTTTCCCGTACTATGCAATACATAATCCATCAGATTATGCCGGGAACACGCTAGAGGGGGATTGGCGCGGGGTTTTTACCCATCGGACTGGTTTGGGGCACGTTGCGGGCCTTACCATGGCTTTGTTGCTCTGCTATGGGAGGCTCATATGGTCGTACCGTCTCTTTCGTTACGGGATTGTAGCTCTTTCGGTTGCGTGCCTTATCGGGGCCGACTCCGGTGGCGGCTTCCTGACTGCAGCCTTCGTTCCCTTGGCCCTGCTGGTCGCGCAAGCATTGACCAGATTGAAGCCCGCTCACCGCAGCTCCGTCCTCGTCTTGATGCTCGTCACCGTCCTGCCTCTGATGGTGCTTGCGCCCAAACTGTTTTCCGCAGGGCTTGCCATTCTCCATAAGCAACCGGATCTAACAGGTCGTATCCCCTTGTGGGACGCCTTGCTCGGCTTGGCACAGCAGCAGCCCCTCCTCGGATACGGATACCGGGCCGGCTTTGACTACGTGGTCCAACCCCAAGTTTTGGCCGCGACGGGAACCATATATGCGCACTGCCACAATGGATATCTCGAGGTACTGATAGCCTTTGGCTTTTTCGGGCTTGGGATCTGCTTGGCTGTTATAATATGGCTCTTGAAGGCAACCGGGCGGCTTGTTGTCGCTCCGCCCGCTCACCTCAGCCATCTGAGCGGGTTTCCCTTTACTATCGTCATGTACGTGCTTGGCGCAAACTGCATCGAATCGTTCCTGATAACCGAGAGCAATTACGCAGTCGTACTGCTTGCGCTGGCGGCGGGCCTCGCAACAAGAGCAAGACTTGAAGTTCGAGAGCTCAGCGCATGGACCCCGAGTTTCGGCCGGGGCCTTGATCATGTATAGCCAAACGCACGTAAGCGCGCGCGGGAGCCCGGTCTCCGGGCGACAAGATGGGATTTACGTCTGGCCTCGACTCAGGCGTGCGCTTTGCATTCATATCAGCGCCAGAACCCTGAATTTGATCCTCGCATTCGGATTTCAGGTCCTCGTCGTTAAGAGGCTGCCGGTCGGGGATTACGCGACCTATGCCGTCCTTCTTGCCGCACTGATGCTCGGGCAGAACCTGCTATCGTTCGGCGTCGACAGGACGGTGTACCGGTTTGTCCCCGATCTGACGATGCGCAGGGAGCGCGACGGTTTGATCGCGCTTGGCCTTGGGATCGGTGTAGCGCGTGTTGCCGGGATTGCGCTGTTCCTTATCGCTATCCAATACGGCGTCCTCGACTGGTTCACGTCTGAAAGGCTTAGCACTACCACTCGCGTCGCATTCACCATTTGGTACAT
The DNA here is from genome assembly GCF_000472385.1 of Bradyrhizobium sp. ARR65. GTDB lineage: Bacteria > Pseudomonadota > Alphaproteobacteria > Rhizobiales > Xanthobacteraceae > Bradyrhizobium. Next base: position 22,583 of record NZ_AWZU01000058.1, on the reverse strand, counting down.
TGCGACAAGCATGTTCGGTGATGCCGATGCGCTGGCGCAGACGTGGGTTGCTCATACCCGGTTGGCAATCGCGACGACCGTGGAAGTCGTCAGCCGCTTTGGCACGGTCGTGCTGCTTCTTGCGACGGGCCACACGGCGACCGCCGAGTTGGTTGTTGTGATCAGCGCCGCGACTGCCGTGCTGGCGTTGGCGACCATTGTCGTCCTTCTCGTGCCGACAGTTACCGCATTGTGGCGAAGCCAGGTCGCCGCCGACACCAATATGCCTGTCGACGTCAAGCAGGCGCCACGCTTTGCGGCGAAGATTTACCTGGCCCTCTTTGCCTGGGTAGTGTCGAACCCTTCCGTGGTGCGGCTAGTAGCGGCCACCGGCCTGGACGTACTGGCTCTTGCCGGGTTTTCCTTTGCACAAAGCCTGCTGGGAGCGCTGCAGCGTGGTCTTCCAGGGACCCTGGTGCTGCCGGCATTGGAACCGGTGGTCATGGCCAATATGGCGCGGGGAGTATCGCGCGAAAAGCTGTTCGCCCCGCTGTCCCTTGTTTACAAGCTCGATCTCGTTTGCAGTTTTGCACTCGTAACAGCCACTTCGGTCGCCGGCGGAGCGATCGTCCGGATTCTCGCAAGGCCAGCATATGCTGAATATTTCTTCGTGTTGCCGGTGCTTGCGGGGATGATGGCCATCAACACAGCCTATAGGATCTTTGAAATTGTAGGAAATCTGAACTTCAATCAGAGGGTCTTCATGCTCCTGTCGCCATTGGGATTGGCGTCGGCCGGTGCGATCTATGTGACCATAGGAAGGTACGGCATTTGGAGCGTACTTGCGTTCCCCTTGATAGAGAGCGCTGTTCGATTTTGCATCTTTCTAGTTGTTTATCGACGTGATGTCGTAGGTCGTGCCATCGACCTCGTACGAATGTCTGAATTCGTCTTGATAAGTCTTCTCATCATCCTGGCGGGTCTAGCCATCAAAGAATTGATCGGAGTTGCATCGGATCGCGCAGCATTGGCCGTCGCCGCTGGATGCGTGGCCGCGATGATCGGGGCCATTCTCCTGCTGCGTCCGATACGGCCAGCAGAGCGAGAAGTAGCATTGAGCGTGATACCCAAATCGTGGTCTGGTGCTCGCAAAATGACGATCTGGCTAACACGTTGATCGGGGAGGATGAGATGGCTGACTCGGTCCACGATGTCCGAAATAGTCGAGGTAAAGCTGAACGTATAAGCCGAGACGTCGGGTGCCTCAATGTCACGATCGCCGCGTGGACTCCTAAAACCGCGGATGCTCCCACTGAAGAGGCGCGGATTCCCGCCGATGAGAGAACTGACAAGCATGTACTTCGCGTAATGGTGGCCACACCGTTCGGCCGGTTTGGCCGAGGGGGAATTGATCGCTTGACGGATCTCATCGTTGAGACCATTGGCCAACGCAAGGATCTCGATGTTGAGGTAGAACGTCTGGTGACCAGGGGCGAAAAGAGGTGGTGGCCAGTTGTTTATGTGCGCGCGCTGATTGAGGTTGGGATTGCGATGGCACGACATGACGTTGACCTGCTACACATTCAACTGGCGTGGGGAGGTAGCATATATCGCAAGCTCATGATCGCGGCGCTCGCGCGTTATTTCGGGATTCCCTACGTCGTGCATCTTCACGGCGGCCGTTTCGGCCAATCTTGGGAGGGCGCCAGAACATACTTGGCTCGAAGGATCGACCGACTGTTCATGGACAGCGCCGCGATCATTGTTCTGGGTCAGTGTTGGGCGCGCCTCATTGTGGATCGGCTGCCAGGTGTAAAGGAAAAGATCACGATTCTTCCGAACACGACCACCTTTCCGAGCGCGCCAAATCGATGCCGGGCGTATGGCGAGCCGATCCAGATTACCTTCCTGGGCTATGTTGGACCAGGCAAGGGCGTTCCGCAACTCATCGATGCACTCGGAAAGCTATCAACGCGCGCCGCCTGGTCGGCGACAATAGCTGGACGTGGTGAGTTGGCTCAAAGTCGCTCGCATGCTCAACGGGTCGCAATTGCCGATCGCGTGGAAATACCGGGGTGGCTTGGCCCTGACGAAACCAGAGCGCTGCTGGGTCGCACAGATATCCTAGTGCTGCCGTCCTTCGTGGAAAATCTTCCGATGGTTGTGATAGAAGGCTTTGCCTATGGCCTGGCCGTGGTTGCAACGCCGGTTGGCGCGGTGCCTGAAGTCATCGATCACGGACGCAACGGCCTACTCGTGCCGGTTGGAGATGTCGAGGCGCTCGCCGGTGCCCTACATCGGTTGCTGGAGGATGGCGAGTTGCGGCGAAGGCTAGGCGAGGCGGCACGCCGTGACTATGCCGAGCGATTTGAGATCAACACTTATATTACCCGACTGATTTCGACTTGGCGAAAGGCGGCAGGATCTTGAAGCAGCAGTCTTGCTGCCGTGATGGTATTTCACGGCGGAAGCGTGGTCGGGCGCTGAACGGACGTTGTCCAGGCGCTCTTTTTGGCACCGTTCACAGCCTGCGCACGATTCAACAGGCCTCTGAGCTGAATACATTGCGTGGTTGCGGTACTCGGTCTATCGCTTCGATTGCGCGATCGGAGTCTCGCTACTGGTACCATGTCCCAACCCTGGTTCGTGACCAGCGTTTACGACGCGCATCCAGCAAACAGAGAACATTGGTGTGGCAGAATGGGGTAACCCCAACTCGCAGGCGAACGTGGGAAGCCTTGCCATTATTGTAATGAGATCTTCGATCCCTTAAGCGGCGGGTCTTAGATGTTTGGAGCGCCATCGTGTCGAACAAAGTACTCGTCGTCGGCCCTTTGAGGTGTGGCGTGCACAAAGTGTCGTCCGTCAAGTTGGCAGCCGCGAGCGTAGCCCTTGCCCTACTAATCGCATGTGCAGCTGAGGTCGCTTTCTTGTTTTCGACCACCTTCATGATGGGGCGAATCCCCATGTACGATGAATTCGCAACTCGCGACTTTTCACGATGGAATGGCTTGGCAAAGCAAGTTTGCTGTAATGCGGCGGCAGTAGTTGTTGACGCGCCAAACTGGAATTCTAAGAGCGCTGTGAGATTCGAGATAAACTTTCATGACCCGCTCGTTAAAGGGAGTCATCGATCCGAATTCCGATTGAAGGCAACAGAGTTTCACCAACTTTATGAGTATGGGTTCAAGATTTTCGTGCCACCGGATTGGCAGTCAGACCAAAATGAAGTCGTGGTGATGCAAATGCACAACGTCCCGGATATTTGGAAAGGTGAGTGGGGCCTCGCTCCCCCACTAGAATTGAGCTTACTCAACGATACCTGGGTTCTCCGGACAGCTCGGGGGCGGGTGCCAACGTGGGTCGATCAAAGAGGGGGCATTCGAACTGATGTTCCATGGTCGCAGCCGTTTGAACGTGGAAAGTGGAGTAGTTGGAGTTTTCGTACCAGGTGGTCGCTGGATGGGGACGGGATTGTGGAAGTCGAAAAGGACGGTGATCTAATCTTCCAAAGGCGCGGCGCGAACTGCTACGACAACCTATTGGCTCCCTATTTCAAATTTGGAGTCTATACTCCTTCGTGGAAATACTTAAGTGCCCCCCCGGAAATTAAAACCAGGAAGATGTTCTTTACGGACGTTTTCGCGCGAGCTTTGAAAAGCTGACACGTGTCTTGCTCGGTGCCGATATCGATGGCTGGTTCTTTACGCTGGGACGCTCCTGCATCCTTGCGTACCAGGCTTAAAGAGCATTGCACTTCGCGGGCACTGACAGTTTCACGAATCGCCGCAAAGATCAGACCGCCTATCGCCGTGATATGGGCCATCGAGAACGCCTCACCGGCCACGAACGGCTGCGTCCTTAGAACAGCATCGAAGTAGCGCATCCACCTAAGGGCTTTGTCGCGCTGACGCAACCGCCACTCGGCGTTCTGATAAACCTCGACGTCGGGTCCAAGCCTCGGTATGGCGTGGTGGAAATAGACACTAATGGCCTCGAGCAACTCCCACTCGGCGCGTTTGCTCATCATCTGGATTAAGCAACCGAAAGTACTTCTGCGACACATCGAGCTTTGCCAGCGTCGGGTGCGACGTTGTGTGGCCGCCGATCGACGCGAACGGATCCGCGCTAAGTTGCAAAGCGCGCGCTCGTTCAGGAAATGTTCATCATTTCACACAGCAGGAGAAATCCCATTCTGTTGAACGTCGGCGTGAGCATCGCGCCACACGGTAACCCTCCTGGTTCACGAACTTTTTGGAACGGATCGGCTTGTGTCTACGCTTGAGCAAACGGCCAAGCAGTCTTCCGGCACATCTCCTGGCTCCATGTCCTGAATCTGCTTCATGCCGCGTCTTGAGGACGGGGCGTCCAGTAAGCGGAAAACATGCTCAGTACCGAATTGGGTAACTCCAATTGGAAAGCCCACGCGTGGGGACTTGGGCTATACTGTCGATCATCGACTTGCGCCTGTTTCGGTCTGTCGGAGACGGCGTCGGTGAGGGAGAATTGACGGTGTGGCAGGCGGCAGAATGCGTGCGTCATTTCTAGGATGTCCCATTGATATCCTGACCATGGCCGACACCATCGAACTCGCGCGCCAGGCGATGCATAGCCAACAGCGCGTGCAACATGTTGCACTCAACGTCGCCAAGTTCGTCAACATGCGCTTTGATCCGGTTCTCGCTGCCGATGTGGCCAATAGCGATGTTATCAGCATTGATGGCATGGGCATTGTGTGGGGCGCGCGGGCCTTAGGGCTGCCGGTGAAGACGCGGGTGACCGGTATCGATCTGCTCAACGAGCTTCTCACAGTCTGCGCAAAGGAAGGCTTCAAGCCATACTTTCTCGGAGCAAAGCCTGACGTGTTGCAACAGGCGGCACGGCACGTTCGGGACAAGCATCCCTCGATCACCTTCGCCGGCCTCAGGGACGGCTACTTCACACGCGAACAGGAAGCTGATGTGGTCCGTGAAATTCGGTCCAGCTGCGCCGACTGTCTCTTTATCGGCATGCCGACGCCGCGCAAAGAGCGCTTTCTTGGGTCGCACCGCGATGCGCTTAGCGTCCCTTTCATCATGGGTGTCGGCGGTTCTTTCGATATTCTTGCCGGCGCGGTACGGCGTGCACCGGTCCGGCTCCAGCACCTTGGGCTCGAATGGCTGTACCGCGTCTATCAAGAGCCGGGACGCATGTGGTGGCGTTACGCCAAGACCAATACATTGTTCGCCGGCGTTCTGGCCCAGGCCATTGTCCGCCAAAGCCTGGGCATCGCACCGCGGGCGAGCAGCTCGCCGCCGCCCGAGACGGGCCGGATCGGAGGCTGAGACGTGCAGAAGCACTTTCTCGTTCTGTTGGGTACCCGTCCGGAAGCCATCAAGCTATTTCCGGTGATTAACCGTCTCAAAGGTGAAAGGGATATCGCGATCACCGTCTGCGCCACCGCACAGCATCGGCAACTGCTCGACCAGGTCCTCAAGCTGGCGAACGTGGTGCCCGATTTCGATTTGAATCTGATGACGACCAACCAGACGCTGGATCATCTCACCGCGCGGCTGCTCGGCAATATCGGAGAGGTGCTGGATCGCGTCCGGCCGACCAGGGTTATCGTGCAGGGGGACACAGCGACGGCGATGGCCGGCGCATTGGCGTCGTACTATCATCGCATTCCGGTCTCGCACGTGGAGGCGGGGCTGCGGAGCGGCGACATCTATGCCCCGTGGCCGGAGGAGGTGAACCGAAAGATCGTAGGCTCGATCGCCGATCAACACTTCGCGCCGACGGAGCGCGCGGCACGGGCCCTGCGGTCGGAAAATGTATCAACTGAGCGCATTCACGTCACCGGCAATACCGTGGTCGACGCGCTGATCCTGGCCAAGGCCATGGTTGAGGCAGATCCCGGCCTTTCGTCGCGGTGGGACGGCATCAAAGCGCACCACGGCAACCGCCGGATCATCCTGGTCACCTGCCATCGTCGCGAGAATTTCGGCGGCGGTGTTCTGAACATCGTCAATGCCCTGCAGACTATATTGAGGAGAGAGGACGTCGCCGTCGTACTTCCGGTCCACCCAAACCCCAACGTCCACGACGTTTTCGCGGGCGAGCTCTCAAACCATCCGCGCGTTGTCCTTATCTCGCCACAGGAATACACCGATTTTGTCAGTTTGCTCTCATTGTCCCATTTGGTGTTGACCGATTCCGGCGGGGTCCAAGAGGAAGCGCCCACGTTTGGCAAGCCTGTCCTTGTGATGCGCGAGACCACCGAACGTCCTGAGGGGATTGAAGCCGGCACGGCGCGCCTCGTTGGCGCCAATTACGACCGCATAGTAGAGGAAACGTTCCGCTTGCTCGACGACGACGAGACCTACGCGTCCATGTCGCGCTCCCACAATCCATTTGGCGACGGCCACGCAAGTGAACGGATCCTGAAGGTGCTGCTCGATGCCTGAGTTTCAGAAGGTTGCAGTGATTGGAATTGGGTATATCGGGCTGCCGACCGCGGCCCTGATCGCCAGCCGCGGCATGCAGGTTCTGGGCGTCGATACCAAGGAAGACGTCGTTAGAACTGTGGCCTCCGCGGCCATTCACATTTCCGAGCCCGATCTTGACGGTCTCGTTTCCAAGGTCGTTTCGGGCGGTGCGCTAACGACATCGGCTAAGCCGCAACCAGCCGACGTGTTCATCATAGCCGTACCGACCCCGGTCGATTGCGAACACCGGCCGAACCTGTCGAGCGTGAATGCCGCTCTGGAGAGCATTTTGGACCTGCTCGCGCCGGGTAATCTCGTGATCCTAGAATCCACTTCGCCGATCGGCACCACCGAGGGGATCGCGAGGCGGATAAGTGAGCGCAGGCCGGATCTCCATATAGGCACGAACGGCACGGAGAATGGGGCGATCTACGTCGCTTATTGTCCCGAACGCGTCTTGCCGGGTCGGATTTTGACTGAACTCGTCAACAACGACCGATGCATCGGCGGCGTTACGCCTGCATGCACGCGACGCGCGCAGCGCTTCTATAAGTCGTTCGTCCGTGGCGCCTGCGTCGCCACGACGGCTCGCGCCGCTGAATTGGTCAAGCTGACCGAAAATGCGTTCCGCGATACCAACATTGCCTTTGCGAATGAACTCTCCCTGATCTGCGACAGGTTTGACATCAACGTCTGGGAAGTGATCGATATCGCGAACCGTCATCCCCGCGTGAATGTGCTGCGGCCGGGTCCGGGCGTGGGTGGGCACTGCATCGCGGTCGACCCCTGGTTCATCATCGATTCGGCGCCGGAGCTCACGCGCGTGATGCGCACGAGTCGGGAAGTCAACCTTAGCAAGACGCAGAAGGTGGTCGAGTGGGCTTGCGCTCTCATCGAAGACCACCCCTATGCGAATGTCGCCTGCTGCGGGTTGACCTTCAAAGCGAACGTCGACGATCTCCGCGAGAGCCCGTCGATGGAGATCGCACTGCATCTAGCGGTCAAGTACGGAGCGCGCATCAAGATTGTCGAGCCAAACCTGCGCCGCCTGCCACCTGAGCTGGCCGACCATCAGGTCGGATTCATGAACATCGACGAGGCACTGCGCAGCTGCGAGATCGCGATTCTCCTCGTCGACCATGATGAATTCAAAATGGTCCCGCTGGCCGAACGACGTCACCTGGACGTCATCGACACTCGCGGCATATGGCAGGACATGCCGCGGCGGACATGATGCAGGCTCGAACCGAACTCGACGGATTCAGCTCAGGCGAAGTTGCCACCCTCTATTCGGATCCGGGCGTCACGATAACGCGGTGCAACGACTTGCTCAAGGATAGTAAGACCGATGCAATCGCGATTGCTAATCCGGCTCGAAACGTCGAGCATGCATCGCAGGATAGAGATATGTCAACGAGGCGTGGATGGGTATGCGGGACAACGGAATGTGCTCGCCCATTACCCCGATCAATCAGGTTGTTCGGACAACGCAGGTTGTCGTCACTGATAACGCTAGCCTCGTTGGAGTTCATCGCTTTCCCAGGTCTCGTGTTCGCAAACAGCGGAGGCAGCACGCCTATTGGCACGTCATCCGCAGGCGCTCACAACTTTACTGCGGCCGAGCTTACACAAGCCGAGCCCGCTGCCACCGCCGGAACTGTAACGGATGGGGCGATCAGCTCGTTCTCAAGCGCCAATGACTCGACCATAATGATCGGTGGACTCCGCGCCCATGTGCAGAACGCAAACCAAAGTTGGAGCCTGACCTCGCCGGATACCCGCACGCTCCGATTTGAAGTACGAAGCGGCGATCATTGGAGCAACGCCGCTTGGAGCGATCTCTTGAATGGCGATGGGGCTGAGCGTTCCGAAATCGACCTCCAATCACTTTATAAATCCGGGGCAGTTATAAACGTGTCTTACCGATTTATGATAGAAGCCGGACCGAAAAATACTTCACCATGGCTGGTCATCGGGCAATTTCACCAAACGAAGGCGAGGGGTTCGCCTCCATTCGCCGTCGCAATGTACGGCGAGCATATGTACATCATCATACGGGATCGCCCCGGCAAGGAGAAGGACATCTACGCAGATCCCAGCTCTATTAAGCGAGGGCAATATTATTCTATGAGCATTCAAGTCAAGTTCGGCGACATGACGAATGGGGCCCTCAATGTTTGGCGGGATGGAGTCAAAATTGTCAGCTATCGTGGAGCGATAGGATACGGAGCCGATGAGACGTACTATTGGAAGCAAGGTATCTATCGCGGGCGAGGCTCCGCCGAACCGATCGCGGTTAACTACAAAGATCTGCGGGTAACCGCCGTGCCATCGGAGCTGCCCCAAGAGTGATCATCACGTCAGCACTCCTGAAGTCGTACCCTGCTTCGGCTTACGGAGCGCCTGCGCCGCCTCAACAATGCCGCTCATTCGAGCCCGGAAGTCCGACCGACTGTTAACGCCGATTCTAGGGAGAGCAAAGTAGTTCACCTTGTCGTGCAATTGCTCCTGGCGGGTTGTTACCGCACTTTGAAAGCCTACTTCGTTCGCCAAACGCTCCTCACGACGACCGCACGCTCTCTCGGTACCAAACGGATATGCAACGTGCCGAATGGGCAATTGGAGCAGATTCTCAAGATAACTGCGGTTATCGGCCAATTCGGCCCGCGCTGAGGAGTTATCCAGGGTCGCAAGCGCCGGATGCGACGTAGTGTGGCCGCCGATCGACGCGAGCGGATGACACGCAAGCTTGCGAAGCTCGCGCTCGTCCAAAAAATATTCGTCGTTCAATGCCGACAGAGAAATCCCGTTCTGTTTGAACGTCGGCGCGAGCATCGCGCTGCGCCGATAATCCTGATGAACCCAGCGGCGCACCTCGTCAAACGCCGATATCTTGCTTCGGATAGTGGAACAGTGGAACTGGCGACCTAGCGCATCGATTGTAATCTTGTCTCTCGAGAGAAACAGTTTGCGCAGGCCCAACCACCACGACTGCATGGATCGCGTGGGGGCGCCCGTCGGCACGTACATCATGAACGGCGCGTTATTCCGCTCTAGGACCGGAAGTGCTACCGAGACATTATCGCGGTAACCGTCGTCGAAAGTCAGAACCGCGTACCGGCGCGATCTATCATTCGTTGCCAGTTTCTGAAGACATTTATCCAAGCTGACGATGGACCATCCCTCGCGCTGCAGCCACTTGATTGAATATTCAAATAGCGAGACCGAAGCGCCTGTCATCAACTCGGACGGACAGTCACGCTGAATTTCATGATGCACGATGATGACTGCTCTACCGGCGAAGAGTGTGCGAAAGCCGGGCAGTTGTCCAACACGGCCGGCGCCGTAGAATAGGCAACTTTTCAGAACAGGATTCATTTGGCACGGCTCCTTAGTGGCAGGTCCACTGACACGGCGTTGCTAACCGCCTGCGCCGCCACGTGGACGCCGCTCAAGTTGGCCTCAAACGAGATTCGTGGATGGCAGCCGAGCCCGATGCGGGGCAGCCAGAAACGATTAACACTTGCGCCATCCAAGTGACCCTTCCGTGTCGTTACCGCAGTTGAAAAGCCAACCTGCTCGGCAATGTGCGCTTCGCGCGGACCGCATGCGCCGGGGGTACCATAGGGAAAGGCCAGGTGCCGAACGGGCAATCCAAGGAGGGTTTCTAGATACATGCGATTGTCCTCAAGTTCGGCTCGGGCCGAGGACGGGTCAAGGGTCGCAAGCGCCGCATGCGAGGTGGAGTGACCTCCAATAGATGCGAGAGGATGACGAGACAGCGCTTGCAGTTCTCGCTCGTCCATAAAATATGCGGCGTTCAAGGCCGATAGCGAGATACGGTGGGTCTCGAAAGTACGGTCGAGCAAAGCAGCGCGACGATAATCCTCGTGGACCCATTTAACTACCGCCTTCAATCCTTTCTTCTTGCTCAGAAAGTCCGAACAATCGAACCTGACGCCCATCGGATCAATCGTGACGTGGTCCGCTCGGCGAAATATTTCCCGCATTCCGAGCCACCATGATTTCAAGGCGCGGGTTGGGGCAGCGGTTGGCACATAGACTGTGAATGGCGCGTTATCCTGCTCTAGGATCGGAAGCGCCACAGAGAGGACGTCTCGATACCCGTCATCAAACGTTATCACCGCATACCTGGGCGCCTTCGGGTCGCCTAGGGACAACGCGTGCAAACACTCATCAAGTGTGACGATCTTCCATCCTTGCCGTCGGAGCGACGACAGACATTGCTGGAAGAGTTCAACCGATGTGCCGGTCATCAGCTCGTGCCGGAAATCCCGCTGAATCTCATGAAACATTACAATGACCGCTTGTCCGGAAAATAGCTGACGGAATACCGCCATCAGCCCCGTCCAATGCATGCCGTACAAAATCCCAGTTGTCAGGACTTGCCTCATTTGATCCCTGCCAAAGTGCCACAAGCCATATTGCCTAATCCGATTTGCGCACTTGACCCGCGCCAGCGCGCCGGCGCCCCACGTTCCTGGACCTGATCCATCCAACCGAACTCGTTGCGCCCCTACGATGTTTGAACTGGCTCAGGTCGTGGCGAGCACTGCTGTGTGATCGCAACTCCGCCGGCAACTCCTGCAGAATATATTGGGCGTGTGACAACCCGGTCGCGATCACAACTCTTTTGGCCCTGACGCGCTCGCCGTTCGCAAGTCTCAGTTCAAATCCGTCTGGTCTCCTGTCGAGCGATGTCACCATGACATCCTCGACGATGGGAACCAGACGCCGCTGAAATGACGTTGCGTATCGGGTGAACGTGTCGAGAGGAATTGGCCCATTTTCGCAGGGTAGCCCGGCCTCTGCGCAAAATTTCTGGAGAGTGTAGCGTCCGGCCGGATCGGAAAGGCTTGAGGCGTCCCATTCTGACTTCAGAAACATGCCTGCCGGCATTTGCGTCCGCCACCGGTGCATAGGCCTACCAAAGATTCGGAATGGCATGCCGCGGGACCGCAAATGCGCTGCGATGGAGAGACCGAAGGGCCCTGCCCCAATGATCGCTACCGGCAGATCCGACAGAGCGGTCATTCTCATCCCAAATTACTGTCTTCGGTGCAGAATGCGCCTTGTCGGGACAAAACCGCCGCAGTGACCTGGGCAACCCGAAAGGTCCGGATCGCATGGTCCCTGCAGACACGCCTTCTTGGGCATCTCTGACCGTCGCTCATGCGGATGAGAGAACTATATCTAGAATTCGCCCGAGGTGTGGACCCTTTCGGATTACCCACGGCGGCCTCCCTGCTTCTCGTCCGAGCGGACGGCGCGTCGGCGGTGACGTAATGTCGGGCGACATGGAAAATTGGCCCCCGCAACCTCACTGAAAATGTTACCGCATAACCTCCCTGTCGTGTCTAGGGCGGCGCCGCTGCATCAGTCGTGGCGGGTATGGCAGCGAAGATCAGCATGCGGAAAGCGCGAGATCACATCAGCGGTTGCCGAGCGTTATCGAGCGAGCGGTCGGCTCGAGAAGGGAGGGATCCTTGACGAGCTTTGCACCGTCACGGGATGGCATCACAAGCACGCATCCGGGCGCTCTCAGCCGTTCGACCGGCTCTGCAGCAAGCCGGCTGCTCGCGATGATCCCGTTCTTGCCCCCGGCTCTCGAACGGCACGGCAGGTTGAAGCTTTCTGCCGATGAGCGGGCGCTAGTTTTGAGAGTGAGTGCGGCTACCATGATCGCCTGCTGACAGACATAAAGATCGCAGCGGCCGGACGGAGGCGACGGGCGGGATCTCCACTGCCGTACGGCGCGAACTTCCCGTGCGCACGTTCAAATGATTGGGATCACCGCCGCCGGGCTACTGCGAAGCGGATCTGGTTGCGCACGGTGGAATGTCCGTATCCGGCGCGTTCATTCAGACGCTAACAATGGTGGATGTCGCAACGGGTGGACCGAATGTCTTCCGCTCATCGTGCGCGAGGCGGCGGCCGGGCAAGCCCACGGCGTGAGATCGTAGATGCGAGCTGCAGGCCAGAGGTTGACGAGCTTCGTGAGCACGTCAGTGAGATAGGCCTGCGGATCGACGCCCGTTAGCTTGCAGGTCTCGATGAATGAAGCAATGCAGGCGCAGTTCTCTGCGCTACCCGGAGGCCTGTCGCGGGAGGACCAGCCGGCCCCGTGATCCCGACTCCACCACCGTGTCGTCCAATGGGGATGGACACTCAAAGAGAACATATCGTTCGGCGTGCAGCTGTGATCCTGATTGGCAGGCTCAAATCGTTTTCGGAGCTCCAAGCAAGAGCAATATTCTAAGCACGAAACGCCTCATCGACAAGTATAGTGTTTGTAAGCTCCGCATGGACCTCTCGCCCGGCTGTCAGCCATAGCCGCTGGGATGACTCCGATGAATCTGTGTGCAGCCCGGCCAGCACACCTTATCGCGCGTACGAAATGCCACGTTAGATCACACAGCAAACAAGCGCCAACTCCCGACGATTATCGCAGCAGTCGGCGAGAGAGAAAGCATAAGCGATGTTTGGGGGTGAGTTGACCGTCAATGGAGGCACGTTTCAGACTCAAGCGAAATTTCTTGGTCTGCCGTACATCTTAATCCGGGATAACCGTTCGGGTTGGACCTGCGAAGGATAAGGAGTACTTGCGGATCGTGTTAATCACGTTGTGGTTTGTCGGCCGACGAAGTACTTGCCTTTCAAAATTCTCAATAGGCGTTCACATATACATCCCGGGAGAAAGCCGTGAGGAGGATGATCCGGAGATCGAATAGAAAAGACCAGTGGTCAATATAGTATAGATCGTGTTCCACGCGTCGCTGCATTTTCTCGAGGGTATCGGTGTCGCCGCGATACCCCTTGACCTGAGCCCAGCCCGTAATGCCGGGCTTGACGTTGTGGCGACGAGAAAATGACGAAATCAGTTCGGCGAACGTCTCGTTTTGCGAGGTTGCATGTGGACGGGGGCCGACGATCGACATGTCGCCGGCCAGGACATTGACCAACTGCGGAAGCTCATCGATATTTGTGCGGCGTAGCAAGCGTCCCAGACGGGTCACACGTGGATCGTGTCTGGTGACTGGTTTGAAATTGTCGCCATCCTCCATCACGGTCATCGTTCGGAACTTCAGCACGCGAATGGGCTCGTTGTTGTAGCCGTGCCGCGTCTGGCGGAATAGCACGGGTCCACGGGAATCGAGCTTTATTGCGAGTGAAACGATAACGAAGAGAGGGCTCAAAAAAATAAGGCCGATGATTGCACCGGCGACGTCGAATGCTCGCTTGACTGCTCGGTTGAAAGGTGTAAGCGGGCACTGCAGGATGCGCATCGTCACCATGTTGCCGAACTGGGTTATCCGCGACATGGCCATCAGTTCAAGAGATCCCACAGGGACGACGTGAACATCAACTGGCAGATCCGACAGGGCGCCGGCAAGCGCGAGGGCAGAGGAGACATCCTGCTGCGAAATCAAAATGATGATGTCATCCGCTCGAAGGGGCCGGCAATCCGCGACGAGTTGGCGGGAATCAGATAGTGCTCGGATCGCGCCGGCGCGCGCACGAATTGAGCAGTGCGTGGGGGTCTCTGGAAAGTTGAACGAGCGGATGGTGCGGATTCCAGTAGCCATCGCGCGAGCAGCAAAATGCGAGCAGTGACTCGGCTCTCCTATAAGAATGACGCGCCTGGCATCGACCACGCCCGATGCAATAGCACGCTGCAGTAACGAGAACCATATTGTTCGTGTGCAGAGTACCGCTAGGCAGACAGTCGCGGCTTGGACCATGACCGTAGCGCGCGAGTACTCTTCCGAGTGTTTCAGGACGAACACTATTGAGAGGAAGAAGAAGAATACGAGGAACACGCCGCTAACGCCGTTCCACAAGAAAACATGGCGGGGCTGCGTCTGGATTCGGGAATATTGCCGGTGCCCGATGGAAACAAGCAGATTCAGGGTGGCAATCAGGAGGGCTTCGGGAATGTACTTGGCCGATTCCGGCCAGTACAGCAGGATCACCCGATGATACAGCACGGCTGCGAAATAGGCAGCGATCGCGACGAACAAGAATTCGATAGCTGCCGCTGATATTAGCACGACAGTCAACCGGCGCTTGCCGAGGGAAGCTGAGAGTTCCGTGCCGACAGCGACCGGACGCGTCGGAAACTTGGTGGAGGCCGGCAAGTTGGTAAAGGACGCATAGCTCATGTCACTTAACGACTCGCCCTCTGTCCGTCCAAGCCAAAGCAGGCAGCTTTTTCGGTACCATTCGGGTCCCGGAGTGGGAATTGCTATAAGTGGGTAGAGCATGAGGGTTAGCTACATCGGTCGTTCAGCCGTGGCAGTGCGGCATTAGAAATGCCGAACAGGAATCAGCTCAAGGTCCCCATCCCAACGGGAGAGACCAAGCGATTGTCAGTAGGAAAAGGCGTTGCTTCAGCGTAGCGATCCGAGAAGCGGCCTTGGTATTCCCGCTGTCGCCAGCGGATCCGCCCACTTCATGCCAGCGAATACTGAGCGCGATTCGAGGACACATGATCTCCCGATCGTGTTGTGTCAAACTCCACCTTGACCCAATGTATGGTCCGGCCGCGCGTTGCAAGAGGCTTCGTCGATCCCGGCAAATAACGGTCTTGCATCAATGTATCCGGCCTCTGATTGGAGCGTGTGCTCCGGGCCATCATGGATATCAGCGCGCATGCGATCGGATTAGCGGACAGGCCTCGACCGGGCCATTTGGGTCACCAGTGTTGGCATGCGCCGGGAAGACCGATCCTCCATCGTCGCCTCATCCTCTCGCAGACCTCGGCGGGCAAACTAGGCTACCTCATCGATAGCTCTCCTCATCTTGCTTGCGCTGTTCCTTTGTTCGTGCCTGGCGGCCGTTCCTTCGTCCCGACCTGCGAGCCACGGACGCGCCGCGCGCAGGGGCGGTCAAGGCTGGCCGTCGCGCAGGCCTCGCCTCTCGCGTCCATGCTGCCAGGCCACGCCTTGACGGCCCCGAGCACGGCGCAAGGATTACGCTGGACGGGATGCTATCGCATCGGTCTTGACGCACGTGAAGGCGTGCCCCTTGTTGAGAACCGCCCACGCGGTGCGCGCAAGCTTATTGGCCAGCGCAATGGCAAGCACGTTGTAGTGCAGTCGCTTCTTGGCCGCCTCGATCCATGATTTGAGCCGATAGCGCTCCCACTGCTTTGGCCCGAGCTTGACCAGGACGACCCAAGCGGCCTGAACGAAGAGAGCGCGCAGATAGCGATTGCCGCGCTTTGATATGCTGCCGAGGATAGTCCGGTCTCCCGTCGAGATTTGTTTCGGTACCAGCCCGAGCCAGGCGCCGAAGTCGCGGCCTTTTGAGAACACCTCGCCGGTGCCGATCGCGGCCACCATCGCGCTCGAGATGATCAGACCAATCCCGGGGACAGCCGCTCGCAGTGCTGATCCTGATAGGCGAGCGTTTCAATCTCGCCCGAGAGGCCCTCGATCCGCGCATCCAGGTGGCGCCAGTCTGCTGACAGATCTTCAAGGATGCGCAACATGCGGGGCGAGAGCACATCGGTTTGCGTTGCCAGGATGCCGGGCAGCTCGGCGCGCAGGAAACGCAACCCTTGCCGCACCGCAACGCCCCGCTCCAGCAGGAAGGCGCGGATCTGATTGATGATGCCGGTACGCTGACTGACCAGGCGCTCGCGGACACGGTGCAGGGCCTGCAGGTCAAGCTGGTCCGCGGTCTTGGTGGCAACGAACTTCATGGTCGGGCGTTGCACCGCGTCGGCAATCGCCTCCGCATCGCGGAAGTCGTTCTTCCGTCCTTTGCTATACGGCCGCGCGTATTTGGCTGGCATCAGCCGGGCATTGTGGCCGAGTAGCTGCAGCTTACGGCTGAGATGATGCGCGCCGACGCAAGCCTCCATGCCAATCAGGCACGGTGGCTGGTTGGCAAGTCGCGCCTCGACTTGGCCGCGCGACCATTTCTGTCGCAGCACGATCGCACCACGCTGATCGTGCCCTACGACGTGGAATGAGTTCTTGCCAATATCGATGCCGATCACGGCGATTGCGCAGCTGTTGGATTGCTGAGACATGGCGTGCTCCTTGTCTTCGCTGCCCCGGGCCAGCTTCTGTCACTGGCGGGGCGGGAGCACGGCCGGACCATCCCTTTAGCGGTACCGCGGCTGGCAACGTCAAGCACGGCTAGGATTCCGGACGGAGTGAGGCTAATACGAATATCTGCAGCAATTCGCGATCGAAACTCCTAACTGTTCATCATTCTACCAGACACTAATTTATCTCCTTCTCCATCGCGGGTGCAGGTGCGGGCCCGGAATCCGCGAAGATAAGAGCGCACGTAATCCTGGCGGCAATTATGCCGGCTCCTCCCCCTATCAGCTTCTGAACCGCGTCTATGACGCGCGGATCGCGATCTGGAGCGATTAGCTGCAGAAATTCCAGGATGACGGCACTCCCGAGGACGAGAAGGCAAACAAGCGTAGTTCGGGAATAGACCACAGAAAATAGAAAGCCCATCAACGCGAACGCGCCAACATGTTCCAAAATGATGATCCAGGCTGGTTCGTTTTCCAGCAACCGTGGCCTCAGATAAGCGGGTGAAAGTGTAACCGACGCGACAAACAGCAGACACGCCCATGCGGTCATTGAAGCGAGCTTATGACGCGTATCGATACCCACTCTCGACCTCTCGCTGTCCAGCCCGTGGCCGCTTCTTCTCTATCGGCGTTGGGCTGGGATGAACGATAAGGAAACCTACTGATGTAGAGGAGACGCCGACTTCGTTTCCAATCTCGAAGGCCAGCGACGGCAGTTCATTGCCATCACTGCCGAGCGATCTGGTAGGATGGCGTTTGCTACGCCGAAAGTGGAACGCCTCGTAGAGCGGAGAGGCTGCTATCAATTCGGTTCAGCCCGCCTGGATCTTCTTCTAACATCCCGCAAATTACCCTGAGGCGATCGCGGATGCAGCCGACCACTCGGATGTCGCGCCCCCACCAAACGGGGTAGCCAGCCCGCACGACTTTGGCCCACCTCATGTACAATGGACTTTGCCATTGCGCAGTCCAAGCCATTCAATGCCGCCCGAAAAAGGCCGCCCATCATTCCGGCGAATAAAGGAAAGTGAACTTGCCCCGGACTAATCCATGTTGAAGTTCGCTCGGGCCCAAGACAAGGACCAGAGCATGAAGCGCAGCGCTTTTCGGAAGAACAGATCATCGGGATTTTGAAGGAGCACGTGGCGGGCGTCTCAGCCACCGATCTATGCCGCAAGCACGGCCTCAGCGACGTCAGCATTTACAAGCGGAAAGCGAAGTTCGGCGGGATCGAGGTCTCGGAAGCCAAGCGGCTGAAGGCGCTGGAGGACGAGAACACGCGGCTGAAGCGGCTTTTGGCCGATGCCATGCTGGACAACGCGGCGCTGAAGGACCTGTTTGGAAAGTCGTGGTGACGCCCGCCGCCAAGCGGAAAGCTGTCGCGCATCTCATGGATGCCCACGGGAGCGAACGGCGGCCGTGTAAAGCCATCGGCAGTTGCCGCTTGGCCATCGGATAGCAGACGACCCGGGGGTGATGCCGCCCTGCGCCAGCGCATGAGGGCGATCGCGCAGGAGCGCCGTCGCTTCGGCTATCGGCGCCAGCATGTTCTGCTTAAGCGGGAGGGTTATCTGATCAAGCGCAAGAAGCTCTTCCGACTCTACCGGGAAGAGAGGCTCGCAGTTCCTCGCCGAGGCGGCCGCAAGCGGGCGATCGGGACCCGGGCGCCGAGACGGCGCCGATGGTGCCGAACGATCGCTGGTCGGTCGACTTCGTCTCGGATCAGCTCACCGATGGCCGCCGCTTCCGCATCCTGACCGTGGTCGATGATTGCAGGCGCGAGTGCCTGGCGCTGGTGGCCGTCACCTCGCTCGAGGGCATCCGGGTGGCGCGGGAACTGGAGCGACTGGTGACTGAGCGCGGCAAGCCGAAGATGGTGGTCAGTCAGCGGCAACGGCAGCGAGTTCACCAGCAATCCCATCCTGACCCTGGGCCGATCAGAGCCGCGTCGCATGGCATTACATCGCGCCGGGCAAGCCCATACAGAACGCCTTCATCGAGAGGGGCGGCTGCGGGATGAAATTGTTGAACGAGGCGCTTTTCACGTCGCCGGCCCAGGCCGGCGTCGCATTCGGATATTGGCGGACCACACTCACAGCTCGGATGGAAAACGCCCTCCGAGTTCGCCATGGCCTACCAACCGCGCTGGGATCTGGCGCTGCGCTATGCCGAAGGCTCCGCGCCAACGCCCGTCTCTCCAGCGCCCGACCGGGCAAATCCAACGACCAGGGCGAACTCAGGACTGGATAAAAGTTGCGGGCAAGATCAAATGTAACGATTGTCGACTACTTGCCAAACCGTGACGTGCCGGCAGTCTTTCCATTGATGGCATTGCGAAGCGAATGGTCGTTGATGCGAACTATCTCGAGCTGATCTATTTCATGCCTGACGACGCGTAACGGTGCCGGTACCTCGGCGATCGCGCCGCTGGATTTCGGAAGGGACGTGCCCACCTTGGCGATTGTGGGCGGAAGGCCCTTGTCCGTTGACGGTGTCACAGAATCGTTGTTCATCGCCCAAATAGCCGCCTGAGTCCGGTTCTGAACCCGGATCTTGCGAAGGATTGCCTTGACGTGAACCTTCACGGTCGCTTCGGCGATATCGATTTTGCGCGCGATGCATTTATTGGTGTCACCCTTTATCAAGCACCGCAATATCAATTGTTCCCTCGGTGATAGCTGTGGCGCAGTCGCATCCTGTGCAGAGGTGTACTCTCTCCTGAAGGGAACCGCGCGGTCGATTTCGCGGTGCGGCTCAGTCTCGTTGGGAGGAGCGGTTTCGATGTCGCGAACGAATGAGAGCAAGGCCGGTGGGAGAATTGTTTGGCCCATCATCACAAGCTCGATGGATTTTATAAATGCATCGCACGTCGCGATGTCGACGAGACAACCGTGTGCGCCTGCCCGGAATGCTGAGAGTAATTCGTCCAGCCCATAGTGATCGGCCACGACCGCGATACGCCCGTTCGGATACTGTTCGCGGACAAGTTCAATCTGTTCAAGAGTGAATTCAAAGTCGTCGCCAGTATGGATAATAAGAAACAGCGGCTGGTGTTGTTGTTGGAACGAGATCGGGATCAGATCAGATGCGCAGGACACGGAGCCTTGGATACGGAAGTTTTCGGTGCGCAAAATTTTTGAAAGCCCTTCTCGAAGCAAAACACTTTTTCCGATTAGTATAGTCGCAAAAGACTGCCTCCTACGCATGATAATCCTCCCAGCCTGCAAGCAATTAAAATCTCTCCGGACCGTTTAGGTGTACGGCTCTTCCGATTTGGCGTAATGATTTGTCGACGGCCTAAAATCTTGATGTCGAGATATTCAGAATGTTCAGTCCGGGATCTCTTTCTCTAGATTTTTTCATGAAACGGTCAGACCGCCAAAGCGTCTCCCGGCCGTTTGCGAACGTTTTTGGTGGATGTTAAATTCGAATTCCCGATCTCCCTATATATCTTAAGGTATATGCGACCATTGGTAGTAGCGTTCTCAGTAAAGAGATACGAGACTCGCTTTTTGATGCCCAGTCCGACTGCGGAACAAGCGGTGATCGGTAATAGAAGGACATTCATCAGCATCCGCCCAGACCATTCGTGGCGCGCCAATCCGTATTGGGTCAAGATTGCATGCTATTTGCGTATTTTTAAGTTTCGGGTGTAAGAAACCTGCGCGAACGAGCGGTGTTTCACTAGGGGGCATGGGTTAAGGACCGCTCATGCATTGTGTCAGCGTGGTAATTGCGGACCGTCATCCTGTGGTTCTGCTCGGTTTGACCTACGCACTCGGCGCAGGGAGCGGTTTCAAAATTGTTGCGCGTTCGAGTGACGGGGCAAGCTGTATAGAAAACATTCGGCGTTTGATCCCCGACATCGCAATTTTCGACATCTCGATGCCTGGTCTGACGGGATGGGAAGTTCTCGCCACCGCGAACTCCGAGAGCCTACCCACTCGGCTTGTTCTTTTCACCGCATCGGCCGGCGACCGCGAAGTTGCCACGGCCGCCGCTGCTGGCGCCTTTGGTGTCATTTCCAAGGATGTGACGCCCGAGAGTCTCGTGCGGTCCTTGCGCCAGGTCGCGGATGGTCAGAGGCTGCTACCGCTACGGCCCTCCAAGCAGGTGGTATCCCGTGAGCAAGGAAAGGTCGCGATTTCGGAGAATGTGCTGACAGTGTTGACAGACCGGGAGCGTCAGATCATGCGCCTAGTGTCCGAAGGATTGTCGAACAAGGAAATTGGGCGCAAATTGAACATTACTGACGGGACTATCAAAGTCCATCTTCATCACGTGTTTCAGAAGCTTGATGTCAGCAACCGGACAGTGCTAGCGGCGCTCGCCATCTTGACAGAGCGGAATCTTGAATAGATCCCGAGCGCGCTCGAAGCATTGCGCTTGATGGCATAGCGCAGTCATCATCAATTGCGGTCGCAGATCGCCTAGCAATGGTAGCGTCGTCAGCCTGGCGCGGGTCGTTCACCATCGCAGCGACCAACTCCTGATGTGCATGCACAGCTTGCTCGCCGCTTCTATGACACGCGCAACGCATTGACTTCCGTTCTGCGACATTTCGAACGATCGCTAAGGTCGCGTTGAACAAAGCGAACGTGCTAGAGACGTATCGGAGCCGCTCGCGCCGCGATCCAAGAAGGCAAGACCGACACCGCTTTCATGGAATAATGGCTATTGGGTCTTGGAGAGTCGGCGCCCCCATTATCCCTTGCTGTCGATAGCGGCCTCGCTAGTGGATCAAATCTGACATTTGAATCCCGGAAGGGATTCCCCCAGAGCCGATTGCATGCGAGTCTGGCGCATGCGAACCGGTATTTCCATCACTGTTAGTCCGTCCGATCGCCTCCGGCTGGAGGCACTCGTGCGGGATCGTAATGCCCCGCAGAAACACGTCTGGCGGGCCGAGATCGTGTTGTTGAGCGCGGACGGGTTCGGCACCAATGAGATCAGGCGGCGGACCGGCAAGTCCAAGACCTGCGTTTGGCGCTGGCAGGAGCGCTTCATGCAGCAAGGCTTCGAGGGTCTTCTGCACGACAAGACGCGCCGCTCGCGCATTCCGCCGCTCGGAGCGGCCGTCGCGGCACGCGTGGTGGCTCTCACCCAAAACGATCCGCCAGCCGAGGCCACTCACTGGACCGCAAACATGATGGCGAATGTGGCCGGCATCAGCGCAAGCTCGGTGCAACGCATCTGGCGCGCGCACGGACTGCAACCGCATCGCATCCGGCAGTTCAAGCTCTCGAATGATCCCAACTTCGTCGACAAGCTGCATGACGTGGTGGGGCTTTATGTCAACCCGCCCGAGCATGCCATCGTGCTCTCGGTCGACGAGAAGAGCCAAATCCAGGCGCTTGACCGTACCCAGCCGGGTCTGCCGCTGAGGAAGGGACGCGCCGCGACGATGACGCACGATTACAAGCGCAACGGCACCACCACGCTGTTCGCCGCCTTCGACGTCCTCGAAGGCAAGGTCATCGGGCGCTGCATGCAGAAGCATCGGCATCAGGAGTTCATCCGCTTCCTCAACCAGATCGAGGCTCAAGTTCCCGCCAACAAGGCCGTCCACGTCATCCTCGACAACTATGCGACCCACAAACATCCGAAGGTCCGCAAATGGCTCGATCGCCATTCGCGCTTCACCTTCCATTTCACGCCCACCTCGTCCTCGTGGCTCAACGCCGTCGAGGGCTTCTTCGCCAAACTCTCACGGCGCCGCCTCAAGCGCGGCGTCTTCAGATCCGTCCGCGAGCTCAAGGTCGCTATCAACCGCTTCCTCGACGAGACCAACAACAATCCAAAGCCCTTCACCTGGGCCGCAGACCCTGAGAAAATCATCGCCGCCGTCAAACGAGGGCACCAACTGTTAGATTCGATCCACTAGCTACCGGATCGGGATGGTCGTGGACTGGCCCTTTTGCCTCGCGACTAGTCACGTGAATCTAAAGTTCGCCACATAATGTCTGCTGGGCTTTGTGGCAGAAGCGTTTGACGGAAGCCAAAATCTGGTCCGCGGACTTGGTCCATCTGAAGGGTTTCGGCTTCTTATTGTGCAG
>NZ_AWZU01000057.1 GCF_000472385.1 Bradyrhizobium sp. ARR65 | reverse complement strand
TGTCACCGCCGTGATCGGCGGCCAGCTGTTCGGGCTGCCGATTTCCCGCGTGCAGGACGTGTTCATGCCGGAGCGGCTGACGCGGGTGCCGCTCGCGGCGGTCGAGATCGCCGGCGTCTTGAACCTGCGCGGCCGCATCGTCACCGTGATCGACATGCGCGCCCGGCTCGGGCTGCCCAGGGCCTCCGACGGCAAGCCGCCGATGGCGGTCGGCGTCGACCTGCGCGGCGAGTCCTACGGGCTCCTGATCGACCAGATCGGCGAGGTGCTGCGCCTGCCCGAGGACAGCCGCGAGGACAACCCCGTCAATCTCGANCCNCGCCTCGCCAAGCTCGCCGGCGGCGTCCATCGCCTCGACGGCCAGCTCATGGTCGTCCTCGACGTCGATCGCGTCCTCGAAATGGCGCCCGACGCCAAGGCGGCGTAGGCGAAGATGGCATCGCATATCATTGCGAAACAAACATGCTTTGAGGGCACCGGGAGTAGGAGACTCACATGAGAACATGCCTGGTCGTCGATGACTCGAGCGTCATCCGAAAGGTCGCGCGCCGCATCCTGGAAGGCCTGGACTTCCAGATCATCGAAGCCGAGGACGGCGAGAAGGCGCTAGAGGCCTGCAAGCGCAGCATGCCGGACGCGGTGCTGCTCGATTGGAACATGCCGATCATGGACGGCTACGAGTTCCTCGGCAATCTGCGCCGCATGCCGGGTGGCGATGCGCCCAAGGTGGTGTTCTGCACCACCGAGAACGATGTTGCCCACATTGCGCGCGCCCTGCACGCGGGCGCCAATGAATACATTATGAAGCCCTTCGACAAGGACATCGTCACGGCGAAGTTCCAGGAAGTCGGCCTCATCTGATTTTGCTTTCGATCCGGCGGCTGTACGGCCTTCGGCGTCGCGTTCGTGTTGTGCCGTCAGTCATAGCTGGTGATCAATGAGTGTTGCGTTAGCGAGTGTTTCGACCCTGAGTTCGGCCAAGCAAGAGCCGTTGCGGGTCATGGTGGTTGATGATTCCGTCGTTATCAGAGGTCTGATTTCCCGCTGGATCGGCGCCGAGCCCGACATGGTGGTCGCCGCGTCGCTGCGCACCGGGCTCGAAGCGGTCAACCAGCTAGACAAGGTTAAGCCTGACGTTGCCGTGCTCGACATTGAAATGCCGGAGCTCGACGGAATTTCCGCGCTGCCGCAGTTGCTCGCGAAGAAGCGCGATCTCATTATCATCATGGCCTCGACGCTGACCCGTCGCAACGCGGAGATCAGCTTCAAGGCGCTCTCGCTCGGTGCGTCCGATTACATTCCAAAGCCCGAGACGACCCGGGAGCCGGCCGCCGCCGAGATCTTTCATCACGACCTGATTCAGAAGATCCGCACTTTTGGGGCCAAGGTTCGCCGTGCGGCGGCCTCGCCGGCGCGCCCGCTCGTTCACCCTGCGCCGCTGGCGCCGGTGCTCGACAAGCTCCACGACGCGACGGCGAGGCCGGCAGTGGTGCATCCGCAGTTGAAGACCCGCGCTTTCAGCCTGCATCAGCCGCGCGTGCTGCTGATCGGCTCGTCCACCGGCGGCCCGCAGGCGCTGATGTCAGTCGTCACCGATCTCACTCCAGTGATCGACCGTTTTCCGGTGCTGATCACCCAGCACATGCCGCCGACCTTCACCACGATCCTGGCCGAACATCTGGCGCGTTCGAGCAAAAGGCCGGCGCATGAAGCGATCGACGGCGAAGTCATCAGGGCCGGCCGGATTTATCTCGCGCCGGGCGGCCGCCATATGCGCGTGGTGCGTCAGGGAGTGGATGCCGTGATCGCGCTCGACGATGGCCCGCCGGTGAATTTCTGCAAGCCCGCCGTCGATCCGCTGTTCACTTCCGCGACCGATTTCTGGCAGGGCGGCACGCTTGCCGTGGTCCTGACCGGCATGGGCTCGGACGGGATGCGCGGCGGCAAGGACGTCGTTGCGGCCGGCGGCAGCGTGATCGCGCAGGATGAGGCGAGCAGCGTGGTTTGGGGCATGCCGGGCGCCGCGGCCAATGCCGGAATCTGCGCCGCCGTGCTCCCGCTCAACCAGATCGCACCGAAGCTGGTTCGCTTGTTTGCGGGGGATCGATCGTGACGCCGGCAGACTACGAGTTCCTGCGCAAGCTCCTGAAGGAGCGCTCCGGTCTCGACCTTTCCGCCGACAAGCAATACCTGGTGGAGAGCCGGTTGATTCCACTGGCGCGACGCGCGGGACTTTCCGGCATTCCCGATCTGGTCGTGAAGATGAAAGGCGGAGCCGAGGCGCTGATCGTGAACGTGGTCGAGGCGATGACCACCAACGAGACCTTCTTCTTCCGCGACAGAATTCCCTTCGACCATTTGCGCGAAACCGTTGTGCCCGCCTTGCTGCAGTCGCGCGCCGCCCGCAAGTCGATCCGCATCTGGTCCGCCGCCTGCTCGACCGGGCAGGAGCCCTATTCGATCGCGATGTGCCTGAAGGAGATGACGCACCTCCTTTCGAACTGGCGTATCGAGATCGTCGCGACCGACCTGTCGCAGGAGGTGCTCGAAAAGGCGAGATCAGGCATCTACAGCCAGTTTGAAGTGCAACGCGGCTTGCCCATCCAGCTCCTGGTCAAGTATTTCACGCAAATCGGCGAGATGTGGCAGCTCAATCCCGAGATCCGCAGCATGGTGCAGCACCGGCAATTGAACCTGCTGCAGGACTTTTCCCATCTCGGCAAGTTCGACGCGATCTTCTGCCGCAACGTCCTGATCTATTTCGACCAGGAGACCAAGGCTTCGATCTTCGAGCGGCTGCTCAAGGTGATCGAGCCCGACGGCATGCTGATGCTCGGCGCGGCCGAATCCGTGGTCGGCATCACCGACACGTTCAGGCCCTATCCCGACCGCCGCGGCCTCTACCAGCCGAACCCGCTCCGCGGCATGCCGCCGGCATTCGGCGCGATGCCGCAGGTGATGAAGCTCGCAGCCGCACGCTGAGCTGCTGTCAAAGCGCGTGATATTCTCTTTCCGTCTTCCTGAGACGGTGAGAGTTCGAAGCCACCTCGGTCCTGGACGATATTGCTCTTGCTGTACAATCGCGCGCGGCAGGAGGCGTGAACCGTTGCCGGTGATCGGGGGTTTTCGTCACCGGATCAATCCCCAATAAAAAAACCCGCCATTGGCGGCGGGGTCCAGTCCGGGAGGACGAGCCGGAAGTCCCGGCTCACGGAAGAAGCGATCAGGCGGGGATGCGCTCATCGAGATCGTGCGGCTCGCGCAGCACATAGCCGCGGCCCCAGACGGTTTCGATGAAGTTGCGCCCCTCGGAGGCATTGGCGAGCTTCTTGCGCAGCTTGCAGATGAAGACGTCGATGATCTTCAGCTCCGGTTCATCCATGCCGCCGTAGAGATGATTCAGGAACATTTCCTTGGTCAGCGTGGTGCCCTTGCGCAAGGAAAGCAGCTCCAGCATCTGATATTCCTTGCCGGTCAGATGCACGCGCTGGCCGCCGACTTCGACGGTCTTGGTGTCGAGATTGACGACGAGATCGCCGGTCTGGATCACCGACTGGGCGTGGCCCTTGGAGCGGCGCACGATGGCGTGAATGCGGGCGACCAGCTCGTCCTTGTGGAAGGGCTTGGTCATATAGTCGTCGGCGCCGACGCCGAGACCCTTGACCTTGTCCTCGATGCCGGCCAGCCCCGACAGGATCAGGATCGGAGTCTTGATCTTGGAGACCCTGAGCTGCTTGAGCACGTCGTAACCGGACATGTCGGGCAGGTTGAGGTCGAGCAGGATGATGTCGTAGTCGTAAAGTTTGCCGAGATCGACGCCCTCCTCCCCGAGATCCGTCGTATAGACGTTGAAGCTCTCGGACTTGAGCATCAATTCGATCGACTGCGCGACGGCGCTGTCATCTTCAATCAGCAAAACGCGCATGCCAGTTCCCCATAGTCGCCCCTCCGGGCGTCAGGTCGGCCGCACTTGCGGCACACAAAACGCCTTTGAACAACTGATTCGGATCCTGACGACTCATGGTTAACAAAAACTGATTCTGATCCGCAAGGTCCCACGGTGCAATTTTTGTCGAATCGCCCTAAGATATTGCGTCGAAGCAGCTTTTCGTATCCGTCCTCGTTCAAGTTCCAGTTTAAGAGTCGGGGTTAACCGACTCTCTCGACTCGCTGTTCTTCTGAGCAGGCGAGCGTCTCCAGTCACCAAAGACAGTGACGCAATGATTAATGATGCGGGTAAACACGAAGTTAAGCTCTGCAGCTCCCTTCGCCGAAACTTAAGGTTTCGCCGATGAAAGCATTGGCCGAACAGATCGGCGACATCGACGGCGTCAATATTTATGGCCGAGTTGTGGGCGTCCGCGGCCTGATGGTCGAGATCGCCGGGCCCATTCACGCGATGTCGGTCGGCGCCCGCATCGTGGTCGAGACCGGCGGCAATCGTTTCATCCCCTGCGAGGTAATCGGCTTTTCCGGCAACAATGCGGTGGTGATGCCGTTCGCAGGGCTGGAGGGCGTGCGGCGCGGCTGTCGCGCCGTCATTGCCAATGCGGGCAACCAGGTGCGGCCCACGGCCGCCTGGCTTGGCCGGGTCATCAACGCCATGGGCGAGCCGATCGACGGCAAGGGGCCGCTGCCGCAGGGCACGTCCCCGATGCCATTTCGCAACAACCCGCCGCCGGCGCATTCGCGCAAGCGCGTGGGCGCCCCGCTCGATCTCGGCGTGCGCGCGCTCAATACCTTTCTCACGTGCTGCCGCGGCCAGCGGCTCGGCATTTTCGCCGGCTCCGGCGTCGGCAAGTCGGTGCTGCTGTCGATGCTGGCCCGCAATGTCGATGCGGACATTTCTGTCATCGGCCTCGTCGGCGAGCGCGGCCGCGAGGTGCAGGAATTCCTGCAGGACGATCTGGGCGAGGAGGGCCTGGCACGGTCGGTGGTGGTGGTGGCGACCTCGGACGAGCCGGCCTTGATGCGGCGCCAGGCCGCTTATCTTACGCTCGCGATCGCCGAATATTTCCGCGACGAGAACAAGGACGTGCTCTGCCTGATGGACTCGGTGACGCGCTTTGCCATGGCGCAGCGCGAGATCGGGCTGTCCGCCGGCGAGCCGCCGACCGCCAAGGGCTACACGCCGACCGTATTTACGGAGCTGCCGAAGCTCCTGGAGCGTGCGGGGCCCGGCACCGGCGACGGCAGCATTACCGCGATTTTCACCGTGCTGGTCGACGGCGACGATCACAACGAGCCGATCGCGGACGCGGTCCGTGGCATCCTCGATGGCCACATCGTGATGGAGCGGTCGATCGCCGAGCGCGGCCGCTATCCCGCGATCAACATTCTCAAATCGGTCTCGCGCACCATGCCGAAATCGGCCGATCCGGCCTTTCTGCCTGTCATCACCAGGGCGCGCCAGGTGATGGCGACCTACGCCGACATGGAGGAACTCATCCGCCTTGGGGCCTACCGGCCGGGCTCGAGCGCCGAGGTTGACCTCGCGATCCGGCTGCATGAGCCGCTGGAGGCATTTCTGCGCCAGCGCAAGGACGAGGCATCGAGCCTCGCCGACGGGTACCGGGCGCTTGAACAAATCCTAAAGGATTTGGCAACGGAAAGCTAACTTTGTCGGGCCATCATCCGCGCCAGCTATTAACGACACCGGCGGGTCCCCCAAAGGCATACCCGCTCGGTCCCGCATCTGAAACGGGACTTCTGGGGAGTATGAGTCGATGAAGTCACGCGAAACGCTGATCCGCCTGAAGAAATTTCAGGTCGACGAGAAGCGCCGGAGAGTTGCCCAGATCGAAGGCATGATTGCCGATTTCCAGCGTATGTCGGCCGAGCTCGAGCGCGAAATTCAAAGCGAGCAGGAGCGCGCCGGGATCAACGATCCCTCGCATTTCGCCTATCCGACCTACGCCAAAGCCGCGATCCAGCGCCGCGAGAACCTGCTGCGCTCGGCCGAAGAATTGAAGGGCCAGCTCGAAGACGCCAAGGGACATCTGGCGGAGGCCTTCGAAGAATTGAAGAAGGTCGAGCTCTTGGACGAGCGCGACCAGGCGCGCGAGCGCGCCGAGGAAAACGCGCGCGAACAGGCCGATCTCGATAGCATCGGATTGATGCGCGCGCGCCTCGGCGTCATCGCCTGATCGGCGCTCAGGCGTTTCGGCGCCGACCCAGGAGAGCCCGGACCGCGCGACGCCGGGCGTTCTGCTTTTGCTGGCCACGGCGGCGAGCCAAGCAGTTGGTGGACAGCGTGGTCGGGGACCGTGTTACTATTGTTTTTTGATTAGGGCGCGCTCTCGCACCGTCATCCTGAGGCGCGAGCGGAGCGAGCCTCGAAGGATGAACGGCCGCGCTGCACCAACGAGGTCGTCGCCTTTCGAGGCCGCCGCTTCGTGTCGGCACCCCCAGCGACAAACGGCAAAGCCGTTTGCGGAGGGGTGACGGGGTTGCAAGGAGAGCGCATCGCTAAGCGCAAGGGGGCCGCGGTTTGGGGGATGCTCGATGCTGACGCCGCCTGAACTGGTCTGGCTGATCGCCGCGGTGGCGAAGGGCGATGAGGAGGCGTTCGAGCGCCTCTATGCAGCGACGCGGGCGAAACTTTACGGCGTTGTGCTGCGTATCTTGCGACGGCAGGATCTCGCGGAGGAGGTCATTCAGGACACTTACGTCAGGATCTGGAACGGCGCCGGCCAATTCGATCCGGCGCGCGCTTCGCCGATCACGTGGATGGCCTCGATCGCCCGCAACCGCGCCATCGACATCGTTCGAAGAAAGGGCGAAAGCGCGATCGAGGAGGAGCAGGGGGCGCTGGAGGCCACGGCGGAGACCCCGGATCCGCTGGCCCGCCGGGACATGACCGAGGAGCTGAAGCGTCTCCTGGAATGCATTGGCCGCCTGGAGCCGGACCGTCAGCGGCTCGTCCTGCTCGCCTATTACAACGGCTGGAGCCGGGAGCAGTTGGCGGCGAAATTCGAAGCTCCTGTGAACACGATCAAAACCTGGCTGCGCCGCAGCCTGCTGGACATCCGCGAGTGCCTTGGACTTTGAGTACGATGAAATTAGCCCCAGTTCTCACGGGATCGGAGGTCGACCTCTCCCGAGCGGGGAGAGGTGATCTGCGGAAGCCCATTCAACCGAACGCGAATAACAGCGCTGATGCCCTATAGCGAGGACCATATTGCGCTCGCCGCGGAATATGCGCTCGGGACGCTCGAGCCCGACGAACGCGTGCAGGTCGAGACCATGATGGCCGTGGACAAGGATTTCGCGGCGCTGGTCGAGGCCTGGCGGTTGCGGCTTGGCGCGCTGAACCAGATGGTCGGCCTGGTCGAGCCGCGCCCGGTGGTCTGGGAGAATATCAGAAACGCCATCCGCCATGCCGAGCCCCAAGCCCCGCTGATCCTGCCCGAAGCGCCGCAGGTTCAGCCTGCGCCGGCCGAGCCGGCGGCTGAGGCCGGTGCTTTGGCACCTCAAGCGAGTGGCACACCGCCAGCGGCAACCGTCGCGCCGGCCGCCGACGATTCCAATGTCATCCGCCTCGCCCGCCAGGCACGGCGTTGGCGCGGCATCGCGAGCGCGGTCGCGGCGATTGCGGCCGCGCTGGTTGCGCTTCTCTGTCTGCAACTCTTTGCGCCGAGCCTGTTGCCTGACGCGCTGCGCCCGCCGCCGCAAACGAAAGTCGTCGAGGCGAAGCTTCCCGCCGCCGCGCCTCGAGCGGCTGCGCAATATGTCGCGCTGCTGCAAGGGCAGGGGGGTGGCCCCGCTTTCATTTTGACGGTTGATGGTGCGACCAGGAATTTCACCGTGCGTAAAGTCGGCGCCGGCGACGTCGAAGCCGGCAAGTCTTACGAACTGTGGCTGATCTCGGACAAGCTCGACCGGCCACGCTCGCTCGGCGTCATCGGTAGCGACGAGTTCACCACACGTCCGCTGCCGTCATCCTATGATGCCGACGTCATCAACAGCGCGACCTACGCGGTGACGGTGGAGCAGGCCGGCGGCTCGCCCGACGGCACGCCGCATTCGGACCCCGTGTACTCCGGCAGGCTGATCGAGACGGTGCCGGCTGGCGCGGCAGCGGAAGGGCAGTCGCAGAAGCGGTAGCGCACGTGCGACCGGCCGCTGTCGGCGGCATCAAATCCTGTAAGGCACCGATGCTTATCCACCCGGCAACCGGCCATTCCGCAAGAACGCCATCAGAATGCGCGCCGTTTCGTCCGGAAACTGATCGACGAAGAAATGGCCGCCTGGCAAGGAGGCCTCGGTCACCATCTCGCACCGTTTGCGCCACTCCGCCGGAATATCGAACAGTTTCGCCATCACACCGGAGGCGCCGTAGAAGACCAGCGTCGGGCAACTGACCTTGCGGTCGATGTCGGCTGCATCGTGCTCGAGGTCGATGCTGGCAGCCGCCCGATAGTCGGAGCACGAGCCGTGAATCATGGCGGGCTCACGCCAGGAGCGGCGATACGCCGCGAGCATGTCAGGATCGAAGTCCGACGTCTTGGTGGCTCCCCAGCCGACAAGGCAGGTCTCGTAGAAGAAATCGGGATCGTTGCCGATCAGGCGCTCCGGAAAGGGCTCCGGTTGCGAGAGGAAATACCAGTGCCAGTAGCTGCCGGCGACCTTGCGGTTGGTATCCATGAACATGGCGTAGGTCGGCACGATATCCATCACCGTCAGTGAGAGAACGTCCTCGGGATGGTCGAGCGCCATGCGATGCGCGGTGCGGCCGCCGCGATCATGTCCGACCAGGTGGAAGCGCTCGTATCCGAAATGTCGCATCAGGCGGAGCTGGTCCTCCGCCATTGTCCGGAACGCATAGTTCGAGCGATCAGGCAGACAGCGCGGCTTGTCGGAATAGCCATAGCCGCGCAGATCGGCACAGACGACCGTAAAGTGCTCGGCAAGCTGCGGGGCGACCCGCGCCCACATGGCTTTGTTTTGCGGAAAGCCGTGCAGCAAAAGCACCGGCGGACCGTTGCCGCCGATCACGCAATCGATCGCGACCTCGCCGACGAACACTTGCTCACGGGAGAATTGGTCGAACATTATCGCGGCTCCTATGCTGCGAACGCGACAGCATCCGTATTCGCGCCGCTCAAGACGACGCCAAGCTGTTCGCCGGGACGCGGCCGATATGCGCCGCAAAGGACTGCCGCGGCCGCAGCGGCTCCGCCCGGCTCGATGGCAACGCGTAAAATCTCCCAGAGCCGCCGCTGCGCTTCGCGGATCGCCTCGTCGCTGACCAATATGACCGACCGGACATGGCGGCGCGCAATTGGGAATACCCGCTCGCCGACCCGCCGCGGCGCCAGCGAGTCCGCAGCGATCCCGCCCGCCGGCGCATCCACCGGCGCGCCTGCGCGCAGCGCGTATGTCAGGGTCGGCGCCGACTCCGGCTCGACGCCGATCACGGCGGCCCGCCCCGCGTACCAGGCAGCGATTCCGCCGATCAGCCCGCCGCCTCCGACCGACACCAGGAGGATGTCGAGTTGCGGCACCTGCGCCTCCAGCTCGAGACCGATGGTCCCCTGGCCCAGCATGGTTTCCGCCTGGTCGAAGGCATGGATCGCCATCGCGCTTGACTGCGCCGCCCAGGCCTGGCTCGCCGCCAAAGCGTCGGCATAGCGCTCGCCGACGACGCTCAGATCCGCGCCGTAGGCACGGATGCGCGCGAGCTTTGCTGGCGAGGCGACGCTCGGTACGAAGATTTTCGCACGCACGCGCAAGCTGCGCGCGGCATAGGCGACCGCGGCGCCGTGATTTCCGCCGGAAGCGGCGACCACGCCTGTGGAAGGCACGTTGCGCGACAGCAGATTGGCAAAGGCACCGCGCGTTTTGAACGAGCCCGCATGCTGCAGGAACTCCAGCTTGAAATGCAGCGGTCCGGAGCCAAGCTCGAAATCGGCGAGATCGGCCGTCAATACCGGCGTCATCCGGACATAGGGCCGGATCACTCGCTCGACCTCGCTAATCCTTTTCCGATCGAGCGGCTCGGCCGCGGCCTGGCGGATAGGAGTTTCCCTTGTACTGGTCACCGCACTTCTCCCCAGCGGGGCTCAGCGCGCCGGCCACGACGGGGCGAGCACGTCGTAGTGGCGCACGAACTCGTCGAAACGCGACAACATCGCTCGTGCCTCGGGCTCGACCACGGCGGCCTCGGGGGCTGCCCCGGCAAATGCCTTGAGCGCCTCGATGCTGTCCCACAACGTCACTGCCAGGAATTCGACGTCATCGCGTGCCGTTCGCTTCAAGAGGTAGGCGCCGCGATGGCCGGGCAGCGAGGCAAGCGAGGGGAACACGCGGTGGGTCGCATGGTCCTGATAGCGAGGTGCGTTCTCCGCTGTCGTCTCTCCGCGCCAAATGCGTGCGATCACGATTCTTCTCCCATTTCCTGATATTCCCTCCGCCAAGCGGCTCACTCCGTGCTGGTCTCGCTGTCGCGCCACAGGCAGATCACGCTTCCGTACGCGGTCACGCTTCCGTCGGCGTCAACGACATCGATCTCGATGGTGACGAGGCGCCCATCGCCGTCGTTTCGGATCGATCGCACCGAGGCCGCTTTGGCGCGGACCGGCACCGTCTGCGCGCTGCCGTTCATCGCTAGCTGAACGACCGACCAGGCGCCGCGCGGCAAAGGCGGCGAAATCGAGCTGGCGGCATCGAGCGCCGCGGTTTCGATCAAACCCGATAGAGAAAGCTGCGGCAGCGGCGTCGGCGACGGACGTTTTCTATGCGGCGCAATGGCAACCCAGGCCGCGTCGGCGAGAATATCGGTGAAGGATGTCGGCCGCTGTGTGGTCAGTCCCGACAGCCAGCGTCTTGCGACGAAATGGGCCGGGCCGTTGACCAGTGCCGCCAACGCCGTGAGCGGCAGGTCGCGCACGATGCCGGTCTTAACCAGCGGCGCCATCCAGTCGCGAATATGACCCGCGGTAGCGCGATTGAGCTTTCGCACTTCGCTCCCGTGTGCCGGCTGCCAGTCCGGTCGGCCGCGCTCGTACATGAACCAGGCGAGATCCCGGTTCGCTTCGACCCAGGCGAGGTGATGCTGCACCGCCGCGCGGATGGTGGCGCGCGCCGCCTTGGCTCCGGAGTGCTGCTCCAGCGCCTTGACCAGCCCGCTCTGATACGCGGCGAGCCCGCGCAGATAGAGCGCTTCCGCAATCGTCTCCTTGCTCGGGAAGTGATGGAACAGGGCCCCATTGCTGATGCCGGCCCGCGCCTGGATTTGCGCCGTCGTCGCGCGATCGAAGCCGACCTTCGCAAACACCGCCAGCGCGGCGTCCAGGATCACCTGTTTGGGATCGCGGCTGCTCATCAACAGAGCATTGCTCCAGAGTGTCACTCTGTCAAGCGAGAAGCTGTTCCTGCTGGAGTTGGCCATCGGCAAGCGCAGCGTGGATGGGCGTAGCGAAACCCAGGACTTGATCGCATCCTCACCCCCTGTGTCGCTTTGTTCATGCAGGTCACTCGCCCTCGACTCCGGACGTGGAAGTCAGTTTAATTGGGTGCTGCTTCGGCGACACTTGGTGGACCGCGCTCGCCACAATGCGGGCACGGCGTGAACGATATCAACGAAAACAGGGAGGTTCGGATGGCAACACATCATGGAGAATGCTTCTGCGGCGCCGTGAAGATCGAGGTATCAGGCGATCCGGAAGGCATGGGCTATTGCCATTGCCGGTCATGCCGGTCGTGGTCGGGCGGTCCGGTGAACGCCTTTTCGCTCTGGAAGCCGGACGCCGTCCGTGTGACGGCGGGCTCCGACCAACTCGCGATGTACCAGAAAACACCGGTCAGTCAGCGCCAATACTGCAAGACATGCGGCGGCCACGTCATGACCAACCATCCGCCTTTGGGGCTGATCGATGTCTTTGCCGCGACCATTCCGACCCTCGATTTCAAGCCGGGCGTGCATGTGAACTACGGCGAGACCGTTCTTCCCATCAAGGACGGCTTGCCAAAATTCAAGGACTTCCCGAAGGAATTCGGCGGCTCGGGCGAGATGGCTTCGGAGTAGCAGGGGAAGTCTGGGGGCTTGGGCGCAAGATACGGCGGAGGCGCATCGTTTGCCCCCGCCGGCGATCACGATCAATCTAGGTCTGTTGCCGGAGTTCTGCGATGCGCGTGAAAGACCTCCTTGAAATCGGCGAAACTGGCGCGCTCCCATTAGCGGGCTTCGGCCTGGCCGCGATTCTCGTCCCATATTTCGTCCCTTCACTGCGCTCACGCGCGGGCGACCTCGTCAAGGCGTCGGCCAAGCTGTTTCTCGAAGCCGAATTCGATGCGGATAACGCGCTCACCGAGTGGCTCGTCGACACGACGGTCGATGCGCTGATGCGCGTTCCCTTTGAGAAGCCGATCGAGCAACGCAGGCAACACACGGACCGGGTGCTCGATCGCTTCTTCTCGAGGGCGCATGCGGGTGCTCGTCGGCGAGGCTTCGGTCATGAGGACAGGGGAAAGAGGTATCAGAAGCACCTCGCTGTGATCGAGCGGGCCTTGAGGCGGAAACAAGCACGCGCCGGCGCCGCTCACGCTCCGATGTTCGCGCACGCCCTTCATCGGGTCGCAACCGAGCGTCACGCTCACGGCCTGCGTTAGCACATCCGAGGCGGGTACAGCGCACAATGACTTCGCGCGCCTATGCTCATTTCCCGCGTCAGCGGAGAGAGACCGTTGCAGTCCCGTCCATGCCGAGCACACGGGCCGCTCCATCCGATAGGTCTATGCACCGTCCCTTCACGAATGGGCCGCGGTCATTTATCCGAACCGTAACGCTTCTCCCGGTTGATTGTGAGGTGACCGTGACGTGAGAGCCGAATGGTCTGGAACGGTGCGCTGCGGTCATCGCGCTTGGGTTCATCCGTTCGCCAGATGAGGTTCGGCCGCCGCTGTAACCGTAGCGGGAAGCGATACAGGTTTCAGCGAACGCAGGAGCAGCTAAACAAGCGACGGCTAAGGCGGCGCATAGCGGACCTACCATTCTCCCACTCCCAAGAGCCTGAACATCAAATTTTTCCGGCACCCGACGAGAACATCATGAACGGATGGCCAGCGGCCGCCGCTGCGGAGCCGCGCAAGTCATATCGGTCCGCTTGTGTCTAGCGCTGCTGCTACGGGGTCAAAAACGCTGATTTCGCTGCACGTCGACTCGTTCGGATGAACGCTGGATTCCGAGCCAAAGTCGAAGTCGCGAACAGCACGGCGACGGTGAAGCCTGACAGGACCACTATCGCGAGCCGCCGCGCCAGCGATGTTGATTCGGGCTATGTTCTGCCGCCGTCGGGTACGGCCGCCTTCTGCATGATCATGTTCGCTCTCAGATTCTGCACGTCGTGCAGGCTCATTCAGCATCTCCAAGCGCGCTTCGAATGTCAGTGCGGGCAAATAAGCTAGCAGCATGGCGAATCCTCCAGCACTCGTCTAGGCAGGCGGCTTTCCAAGCTTGCGTTCTTGTGTGACTAATCCCGTGCTGTGACATAGCCGTTCTCGCGACTATTCAATTTCACGAGCCTTGCGCGCAGGCATCAGGCATCTGTTGATAAGATCGTTGTCGTTGGGATTGAGCTGAATTTGCTTTTCCAGGGCGGCAAGGTCTTGGCGCAGAGTTGCGGCGTCCAACATGAAGGCCCCCGACAATGTTTTCATGGTCTTCTCTCGTTTGCCGGGTACAAACGACCCTATTCGGGGCAGCGTTCCTCCTAGCTGCCCGTTTGGGGCATGCAACAATGCATGGAACTTTCTTTGCTGGTAGCTTGCTAAGGAGTGCGCTTCTGCTCCGCAGCTCGCGGTGAAGGCTTAGGAAAGGCGCTGACTCAGCAACCTCTCAGCCGACAGCCAGCCGACGCTGCGGTATGGGATGTGGCTTTTTGCCAGGATGATATGGTGCTTACGAGAGCTGTCGATCTACGACAGCCGCATGTCCAAAAGCCTGCGGCCTTCGTTGTTCTTCAACAGCTTCTTCACCGCGCTCGAGGCGACGACCTCGCCTTCATTGGCATAGGCCTCATGGTTCTTCTCGATGTCGTCGAGGCGATAGAGATAGTTGACCATGACGCCCGCGGATTCGCGCATGCCCTTCGGCGAGAGATCGCCGAGCCAGTTGATCCGCTCCAGCCGCGCGCCGTTACCGAGGTGGAAGCGCGCGACCGAATCGATCAGCTTGCCCTTGGGCGTGCGCGCCTTGAGGAAATAATAGGCCGAGAGCGGCTCTAGCACCGCGCGGAGCTGCGAGGCCAGCTCGGTGTCCTCGAACCAGTTGGGCTCGTCGAGATGCTTGAGCAGCGCGCGGTCCTCATCGGACAGCGGCAGGTCCTTGCCCTGCTTCAGCCACGACATGAAGCCGGGCACCGGCGACAGCGTAACGAAGGTGTCAAGCTTGGGCAATTCGCGGCGCAATTCCTCGACCACCTGCTTGATCAGGAAGTTGCCGAAGGAAATGCCGCCCAGCCCGCGCTGAGTGTTGGAGATCGAATAGAACACCGCGGTACGCGCGCGCTCGATCGGCGCCGGCTGGCGGTTCACCGCCAGGAGCGGAGCGATCGCGGGCGGAATGTTTTCCGTCAGCGCCACCTCGACGAAGATCAAGGGCGCGTCCGCCATGGCGGGATGGAAGAACGCGTAGCAGCGGCGGTCGACAGGATCGATGCGGCGGCGCAGATCATCCCAATCATGTATCTCATGCACTGCTTCGTAGCGGATGATCTGTTCCAGGATATTGGCCGGCGTCGACCAGTCGATCCTGCGCAGCACGAGAAACCCCCTGTTGAACCACGAACCCAAGAGATGGACGATGTCGCGGTCGAGCGACGCCAGATCCTTGTGGCCGTTCAAAAGCGAAAGCAGGTCCGCGCGCATGGCCACCAGATCTTCAGTTCCGCCAGGCGCACGGTTCAGGCGGCGAATCAGTTCCTGGCGTCGCGGCTCGGAGGCGAAATGGAGCAGGCCTCCATTGCCGTCGCCCGGCTCCTTCTGCCAGGCCTCGATAGCCTTGGCGACCCTCTCCCGATCGGGGCCGAAATTGCGCGCCAAAGCCTCGAAGAAGGCGCGCCGCTCAGCGGGGTCAAGGTCGTGATACCGGTCTAGCACCTCGCGCGCCATGGCGGTACCGGAGGCCTCGCCGCGCCCGGACAACAGCGCTTCGCACAGTTCGATCAGGCCGGCGGCGTCTTCCTTGCCGTCCGCCGGTTTGGCGCGCCGCAGCAAGGTGCGCCCGCGCTCGGAAATGGTGAAAAGCAGGTCCCTAAAGAACGCGTTGGCCATCTGTACCGGGTCGAATCCGTGTGGGTCGTCGGAATCTTACATGGATTTAAGCCGAAGTGAGCCACAATCAAGCACAACAATTTGTCACGCCGATCGCCGATTTGCGTCGGCAGTTACTCCTTTTCTGCAAACTCGGTCGGCGTCTTTCCCGTAACCTGCCGGAAGGCATGCGAAAATGCAGGCATGCTGGCATAGCCGAGTTCGGCCGCGAGCTGCTTGATCGACACATTGGCCTCGGTCGAGAGTCGTTCGATGGCTGCGGCAATTCGCGCACGCTGGCACCAGCTCTTGAAGCTGAGCTGCGTCTGCGCCGAAAACAGCCGCGACAGCGTTCGGGCAGAGGTCCCGACCCTCTCGGCCAGCGTTTCGATCTCGTGGGAGCCGGCGGGATCGCCGAGCACGAGTTCGGCCGCGCGCCGGCAGCGCGGCTCCTGGGGCAGCGGGATGTAGGTCGCGGAGTCATCGGCCCGCCGCAGTTCGAGAATGGCGAGCCTGACCAAGAGCGCGGTGCGCTCGCGGTCGCCGCCGTCGAATAGCGCCAGAATCGCCTGGTGCAGCAAGGGCGAGACCCGCACCACGAATTCCCGCTGCAGGCTCTTGCCGCGCGATTCGCGCTGCAGCCAGGCCACGTCGAAATACAGCGTGCGCATCTGGATGTCGGCGAGCACGTCGATCGCGTGCTCCAGCCGGGCAGGGACCCAGACCGCGCGATCGGGCGGCACCAGCCAGCGACCCTTGGGGGTCGTGACCTGCATCGTTCCTTTGGCGGCATAAACAAGCTGCGCCTCGCGGTGCATGTGAGGGTGCAGCCGCACGCCTTTCTCGTAGTGGCGCGCGACCAGATGCACGCCCTCTTCCGCAGCGCGGCGATCGTCGGGGATGGTGTGGATTGGCGTTTCGACGATAGTCATTGGCGGCATCCCGTCACGGCAACAACCTATAACGCATTTTCGGGGAGGAAGAGGATGCGACGGATGAATAATCCAGGACGGGTGATCGGCTTCGTGAATGCCGCTCATTTCATCGACCACTATTCCATGCTGATCTTCGCCGCCGCGGTCATCGTCATGGGGCCGGCACTGGGCATGGCCTATTCGGAACTGTTGCCCTATGCGACGCCGGGTTTCGTCGCATTCGGCGCGGGCTCGCTGTTGACCGGCTGGTTGGGGGACCGCTGGAGCCGCCGTCATATGATAGTGATCTTCTTTATCGGCATCGGTGCCTCGATGATCGCCGTCGGCTTCGTGCAGACGCCATTGCAGCTAGCGGCGGCGCTGCTCGCGATCGGCGTGTTCGCCTCGATTTACCATCCGGTGGGCACCGCGATGATCGTGTCCTACGCCGACAGGCTCGGCCGCGAGATGGGGCTGAACGGCGTCTGGGGCAATCTCGGGGTCGCATCGTCGGCGCTGGTCACCGGCGTGATCGCGCAATATCTCGGCTGGCGCTTTGCCTTTATCATCCCCGGCATCGCCACCATGCTGCTCGGCGCGGCCTTCGCATTGACTGTGGTGCACGAGGACCGGAAAGGCACGAAGCAGGCGGCGGCGCAGGCGCGTGTCGCGAAAGAGGACATGTGGCGGGTGATCGTCGCGCTCCTGATCGTCGTGATTGCGATCTCGACGACATTCAATGCGGTGACCGTCGCGCTGCCAAAACTGTTCGCCGAGCGGCTCGCCGGCCTCACCAGCAGCCCGGCGCTGCTCGGCGTGATCGCGGCCGGCGTCTATGTGTTCGGCGCCATGACGCAATATACCATCGGCCAATTGCTGGACCGCCATTCGCTGAAAACGGTGGCCCTGCCGCTGTCCTTCATGCTGGCGCCGTTCCTCTATCTCGCGGCCAATCTGTCCAACCTGCCGTTGATCCTGGTCTCGATCGGCATGGTGATGGGCGCGTTTGGCCAGGTCACGGTGAACGATGCCATGGTGGGCAAATACACCGCCGAGGAATGGCGCTCGCGCGCCTATGCGGTGCGTTATTTCGTCGGCTTCACCGCGGCCGGCGCGTCCGTCGGCCTCGTCGCCTGGCTCTACCAGCAGGGCGGCTTTGCGACCATGCTGCATGCCTTTGCCGGCCTGTGCCTGCTGGTGATCGCGGCCGCGCTCATCCTGCCGCACGAGATCAGGACAAAGGCGGCCGATGCCGCGTGAGGCCGCAGCATTTCAGACTTCGGCCTGTGGCGCGCTTGTCGCCGCCGGCACCACCTTCTTTCGCGCACCGCGCCAATTCTCGAACCGTTGCACCACGACGAAGAAGGCCGGAACGAACAGCACGGCAAGGCAGGTCGAGGCCAGCATGCCCGAGAACACGGTGATGCCGATTGACTTGCGC
The DNA here is from genome assembly GCF_000472385.1 of Bradyrhizobium sp. ARR65. Taxonomy (GTDB): domain Bacteria; phylum Pseudomonadota; class Alphaproteobacteria; order Rhizobiales; family Xanthobacteraceae; genus Bradyrhizobium. The sequence goes on along the minus strand of NZ_AWZU01000057.1, from coordinate 25,978 downwards.
GCACTGGCGCCGGCGCCGGTCGCCAGCACGAGCGGTACGACGCCGAGGATGAAGGCGAACGAGGTCATCAGGATCGGGCGGAATCGCGCGCGCGCCGCGCCAATGGCGGATTCGATCAGCGACCTGCCTTCGCGGTGCAGCTCGACCGCGACCTCGACGATCAGGATCGCATTCTTGGCCGAGAGCGCGATCAAGAGGATCAGGCCGATCTGGACGTAGAGATTATTGTCGATCTTCACGGCTTGAAGGACGATCATCGGCCCGAGCAGCGACAGCGGCACGGCCAGGATCACCGAGAGCGGCGTGTACCAGCTCTCATATTGTCCGGCGAGCACGAGATAGACGAGCAGCATCGCAAGGCCGAAGGTGTAGTAGATCTGGTTGCTGACGGCCTTCTCCTGGTAGGACATCGCCGTCCAGTCATAGCCGGTGCCGGGCGGCAAGGTCTTGGCCGCGATCTGCTCCATCAAGCTCAACGACTGGCCGGAGCTGTAGCCCTGCGCCGGGATGCCCACGATCGTCGAGGAGGGATAGAGATTGTACAGGCTGATCAGGGAAGGGCCGACGGACGGCGTGATCTTGGCGACCGTGCCGATCGGGACCATGTCGCCGTTTTGGTTGCGCACCATCATGTTCTCGATATCGCGTTGGGTCAGGCGGGATTGCGCCTCCGCTTGCGTATAGACCTGGAACACGCGGCCGAATTTATTGAACTGGTTGACGAAGGAGGAGCCGAGATAGGTCGAGAGCGCGGAGAACACCTGGTCGGTGGTGACATGCAGCGTCTGAGTCTTGATGCGATCGATCTCGACGTCGAACTGCGGCACGTTGGCACGGAAGGGTGATTGAACGCGCTGCAATGCGCTTTGGCTCTGCGCGTTCTCCACCATGGCATTGGTGATCGCCTGCAGCTTGGCGTAATCGTTGTTGCCGTCGCGCAGTTCGACCTGCATGGCAAAGCCGGCGGCATTGCCGATGCCCTGAATGGGCGGCGGCGGCAACACCAGCGTGCGCGCCTCCATGATCGTCGCAAGCTTGTCGTTCAGCCCGTAGACCAGCGAGCGCAGATCCTCGCCCGGGCCACGGGAGGCCCAGTCCTTCAGGACGATGTAGGCGACGCCCGCATTGGCAAGGCTCGCGCTGTTGTCGAGCGCCGAGATGCCGGCGATCGTGGTGACCTGCGCGACGCCCGGCGTCTTGCCGGCGATATCGGCAACCTTCTCCAGAACATTCTGGGTCCGGTCGAGCGCAGCCCCATCAGGCAATTGGACCGCGGCGATCAGATAGCCCTGATCTTCGATGGGCAAGAAGCCTGTCGGCACGCGGGCGAGACCATAGAAGCCGATGCCGATGAGGATCAGCGCGATGATGACGGAGAGGCCGGCATGCCGGGCGATACCGCCGATCAGCGCGGCATAGCGCCTCTCCAGCCGGCCATAGACATTGTTGAAGCCGCGATAGAACCAGTTGCGGCGTTCCATCGGGACGGCGGGTCGCAGCCACAGCGCACATTGCGTCGGCTTCAGCGTCGCGGCATTGATCGCACTGAGCAGCGCGGTGGCCGCGATCACCAGCGCGAATTGCGCGTAGATGCGCCCCGTGAGGCCCGGCAGAAATGACGCGGGCAGGAACACGGAAATCAGCACCAGCGTGATGCCGACGATCGGTGCGAAGAGCTGGTCCATCGCCCTGATCGCGGCGTCGTGGCCGTTCATGCCCTGCTCAATATTGTGGGCGGCGCCCTCGACTACGACGATGGCGTCGTCGACCACGATGCCGATGGCGAGCACGATGGCAAACAGCGTCGAGAGATTGATGGTGAAGCCGAGTGCTGCCATCGCGGCAAAGGCGCCGATGATGGTGACCGGCACCGTAGTCGCAGGTACCAGCATGGCGCGCCAGTCCTGCAGGAACAGCAGGATCACGACCAACACCAGCAGGCCGGCTTCAATGAGCGTCTTGTAGACCTCGTGAACCGACGCGGAGACGAATTTGGTGGTATCGAAGGGCGTGTCGTATTTGATCCCCGGCGGGAAGGCGCGCGCAAGTTCAGCCATCTTCTTCTCGACCGCCTGCTCGACCTGCAGCGCATTGGCGCCGGGCGACTGGAACACGCCGATGCCGGTAGCGGGCTGGTTATTGAGCGAGAAGATCTGGCTGTAGGTCTGCGCACCGAGCTCGACCCAGCCGACATCGCGCACCCGCGTCACGTCGCCATTGCTGCCGGTCTTGACGATGATGTTCTCGAACTGGCTGGCGTCATCGAGCCTGCCGTTGACGTTGAGGGTGTATTGAAAGGCCTGGCCCGGCGGCGTCGGCGGGCTGCCGATCTGGCCGGCGGAGACCTGCTGGCTCTGCTGCTGGATCGCCTGGATCACGTCCTGCGGCACCAGATCGCGCGCCTGCAGCTTGTTGGGATCGAGCCAGACCCGCATGGAATACTGGCCGGCGCCGAACACCGTGACATTGCCGACGCCGGGCAGGCGCGACAGCTCGTCCCGCAGATTGATGGTCGCGTAGTTGCTGAGGAACAGGCTGTCGTATGTCTTGTCGGGCGAGGTCAGCGTGACGAACAGAAGGATCGAGGTCGATCGTTTCTGCACCGTGACGCCCTGATTCTGCACCGCCTGCGGCAATTGCGACAAGGCGCTCGAGACGCGGTTCTGAACCAGCACCTGCGCGAAGTTCAGATCGGTGCCGATCTTGAAAGTGACCGTGAGCGTATAGGTGCCGTCGGCGCCATTATAGGACTGCATATAGAGCATGTCCTCGACGCCATTGACCTGCTGCTCGATTGGCAGCGCCACCGTATCGACGACGGTCTTGGCGCTGGCGCCGGGATAGCGCGTCGTGACCTGCACGGTCGGCGGCACCACGTCCGGATATTGCGCAATCGGAAGATTGAGCAGGGCCACCGCGCCGACCAGGATCATCAACAATGCGATGACGTTGGAAAGGACCGGCCGCTCGATGAAGAATTTGGAGATCATGGCCCGCTCCAGTTGAGGGACGCTTATTTGGCCGCTGCTTGAGGCTCGATGATCTTCTGCGGCTGCGGATCGACCTTCTGTCCAGGAATGACCCTGAGCAGGCCCGCGATCACGATACGGTCCTCTGGCTTCAGGCCGGTTTCGATCACGCGCAGCCCGTTGTCGAGCGGCCCTGTCGTCACCTTGCGCTGCTCGATCGTGTTGTCGCCGGTCACCACGAGCAGATAGCGGCCGCTCTGGTCGCTGCCGAGCGCGGTGTCGGGAACGAGCAGGGCATTGTCCTGCTTCTCGACGGGAACGCGGACGCGGACGAAGAGGCCGGGCAGCAGCACGCGATCCCCATTGGGTATGATGCCGCGAACGGCGAGCGTTCCGGTCGATTGATTGACGGTTGGCGCCACGTAGTCGAGCTTGCCGGCGTGCGGATAGCCTTGCTCGGTCTGCAAGCCGACCTCGACCGGCGTTTGCTTGATATCGGCCGACGTCAGCCCCCTGCGCCTGGCTTCCGCGCGGATGCGCAGCACGTCCTGCTCGTTGACCGTGAAATTCACATAGATTGGATCCTGCGCGACGATGGTCGCAAGCTGTGTCGGGGAAGAGACGCCCACGAGCTCGCCGACCGAGACGAGATGCGCGCTGACGACGCCGTCAAAGGGAGCTGCGACCTTGGTATAGCCGTAATTGACCTCGGCGATCCTGGTATTGGCTTGCGCCTGCTGCAGATTGGCCCGCGCGTTGTCGCGGTTGGCGGTGGAAGTGTCGAGGGTGGCCTGCGACACCGCCTGGCGCGCGACCAGATCGCTCTGCCGCTGAAAATCGAGCTCCGCCTGCTTCAGCGTGGCCTGCGCGCCGGCTTGCGCCGCCTGCGCCTGATCGAGCTTGAGCTTGTAGGTCTCCGGCTCGATGGTGAAAAGCGTCGTACCTTCCTTGACGAAGGCGCCGTCGGTGTAGTCGATCGATTGCAGGAAGCCCTGCACCCGTGCCACCAGGTCGACCTGCTTGACCGGCGCGGTATTACCGGTAGCCTCGAGATAGCGGGTGATCGGGCGCTGCACGGGAAGGGCGACATCCACCTTGGGCGGCGGAGGCGGCACGAACGTGTTCTGCTCACAGCCCGCAAGTGCGATCAACGCCAGGAAGACGGCCGCCGCGTGGGTAAGCTGCTTGCGGTGAACGAGCGTGGGGTGAAGCGGACGCGCAGGCTTCATGGCAGTCACCATCCGTTGAACGCCCTGCGAGCAGACCTCTCGTTACACTTCAATAGCAACATTCCGTATTGAGTAAAACCCGAAACCGGACGACACTGTTACGCTCTCGCGTTGCGGCGCAAAATGCCACGATATAGTGATGACATTTCAGAATCCGCTCGAGAAAATCCATTTGTCGAGACCTTCGGCAATGTACCAGGATGCTTGGAGCCGGACCCGCCTTGGTAGGGAAGGACATCCATGCTCAATCGTTTCTTGCCGCGCCTGGCGATTGCCTTGGGAGTGATCATCATGACGATGCCTACACTTGCCGCAGGGCTTGAGGACGAGATTGCGCCGACCGGGAAGCTGCGGGTGGCGATCGCGATCAGCCCGGCGGGGGGTGCGTTCTGGAGCACAAAGACCGCGACGGGCTATGCGGGGGTCCCCGTCGATCTCGGCAAGGCGATGGCGGCGCAGCTAGGCCTGCCCGTGGAATATGTCGTGCACCAGAATTCCGGACAAATTACGGATGCGGCCGGCAAAGGCACCTGGGATGTCGCTTTCCTTCCGAAGGATGCGGAGCGCGAGCGCAAGATGTCGTTTGGGCCGATCTATGAGGTTGCGGACGCGACCTACATCGTCAAGCCCGGTTCGGCCGTCACCAATTTTGCGACGCTCGATCGGCCCGGCGTCAGGGTCGCCGCCGTCAACAACACCACGACCATGCGCGGCGCGCAGGCGCATCTGAAGAACGCCGAGGTCATCGGCTATCAGACCTATGACGAGATCTTCAATCTGCTGAAGAACGGTGAGGTTGACGCCTTCGCGCTCTCCCGCGACCAGCTCAATGCCATGGCAAAAAAGATTCCGGGCAGCAAGGTGCTGGACGAGACATTCAAGAAGACCGTGACCGCGGTCGCGGTGCCGCTCGGCCATCCGCAGTCGCTTGCTTTCGTGACGAAGTTCATGACGGACGCGAGAACGAATGGCGTGCTGCGGCGGGCGTATGACAATAATGGCCTGAAGAATACCCCGATCCGGACTGAGTAAAGCGGCTAGCTCTGCTCTCAATCGCCATCCCCGCGCCAACGGCTTCGCCGTTTGTCGCTGGAGGNGCGAGCCACGGGGCCCGCGCGAAGCGCGGCCCGATGACAGGCTCCGCGAGCCTCGAAGGATGAACGGCCCGGGTGGAGCAGCGGGGCCGCCGCCCTCCGAGGCTCGCTTTCGCGAGCACTTCAGGGTGGCGGTGATAGTTGCGGGTGCGCGCCGGGATGACCTCACGCTCAATTCGTCGTCCCCGTCGGGATCGGGTCCAGGCCGCTCTCGACGATCTCTTCCTTTGCGACCGGCGATGTCGTCAGGAACTTGATCAGCGCCTTGCCGGCCTCGGGCTCCTTCGCACCCGTGGCGATGCCAGCCGAGAACACGGTGATCTTCTGCAATTCCGCCGGCAGCGGGCCGACGATGTCGATGCCCTTCACCGGCTTCAGCTCGCTGATCTGCTGAAAGCCGAGTTCGGCCTCGCCTTTGGCGACGATCTCGCCGACCGGCGTGGCGGGGATCATTCGGGCCTTGTCCTTCATCTGGTCGGCGATGCCGAGCTTGCCGAACATCTCGGTCGAGATGTAGACGCCGCTGGCGCTATCGGAATAAGCAACCGATTTGGCCGCAAGCAACGCGCGCTTCACCGCATCGGCCGAACTGATGTCCGGTTTCGATGCGCCCGCCTTCACCGCGATCCCGATCGGGGATTTGACCAGATCGACGCGGCTGGCCTCGATCACCTTGCCCTTCTTGATGAGGTCGCCGAGCGCATAGCCGACCATGATCAACACGTCCGCCGGCTCGCCGCGCTCGAGCCGCACGGGAATGGCATTGATGGTGGTCCCCATCGACGGACCATAGGCCACCAGAACCTTGTTGCCCGTCTGCCGCTCGAACTCGGGCACCAGGGCGTTAAAGGCGGCCGTCAGTCCGCCGGAAATCATGACCCGAACCTCGGCCGCGGTCGCCGCGCCCGTGAACAGCAGCAGGACCGCCAAGCCGGCAAACAAGCTGCGGAATTCGGCGGATCGCGGTCTCATGGTCGTTTCTCCCGAGCATACGTATTGTGCGCTCCTCTTATCTTGTACGAGCGTACAAAGCAAACGGGAGGGGTGGGTCAAGACGCAATGAAATCGAAATCCTAGCGGCTCGGCGGGGGGTTTCAGTAGCAACGCGGACCGATCCGCAATCTCGAAACGGAGTGGGACTCGTTCCTCCAGATTCCGGGGTCGCTCGCTCTCGCGGGCGCCCCGGAGCGACGGAAGTCACGAATTGACGTGCACGAAATCGCGCAAGAGCGGATAGATCTCATTGTTCCACTTCTTGCCGCTGAAGACGCCATAATGACCGACACCGGCCTGCATGTGATGCACGCGGCGATAGGCACGCACATTGGTGCAGAGCTCCTGCGCCGCCAGCGTCTGGCCGATGGAGCAGATGTCGTCGCGCTCGCCTTCGACCGTCATCAGCCCCATCCGCCGGATCGCCGCCGGGTCCACGGTGCGGCCGCGAAATTTCATCTTGCCCAGCGGCAACAAATGGTCCTGAAACACGTCGCGCACAGTCTCGATGTAGAACTCCGCGGTCAAATCCATCACCGCGAAATATTCATCGTAGAAAGTCTTGATGAGGTCGGCCTTTTCCTTCTCGCCCTTCATGAGGTGGTTGTGCAGGTCCATGTGCTGCTTGATGTGGCGTTCGAGATTCATGGAGACGAAAGCCGCGAGCTGCACGAATCCGGGATAAACTTTCCGGAATGCGCCTTTGCATTGAACCGGAACGTAGTTGATCAGATGGGTCTCGAACCACTTCAGCGGCCGGCTTTTCGCGAATTCATTGACTTTGGTCGGCTGGATTCGCGTGTCGATCGGCCCTGCCATCAAGGTCAGCGTCGCGGGGCGGGACGGGTGGTTGTCCTCGCACATGATGGCCGCGGCGGCGAGCGCCGACACCGAGGGCTGGCAGATCGCGACCATGTGCGGGCGTGGCCCCAATTGACCGAGGAAGCGGATCAGGTGGTCGGTGTAATCGTCAAGGCCGAAGCGGCCGTGCTGAAGCGGGATGTCGCGCGGGTTATGCCAGTCGGTGATGTAGACGTCGTGATCCTGCAGCAGCGTTTTCACCGTGCCGCGCAGCAGCGTGGCGAAATGGCCCGACATGGGCGCGACCAGCAGCATGCGCGGCTGTTCGGGCCCATCGTCCTTCTTGAAGTGCAGCAGCGAGCCGAAGGGCGTCGCGTAAATGACCTCTTCGGTGATCTTGAATTCGCGGTTTCCCACCTGAACGCTGTGGATGCCGTAAGGTGGGCGTGTATAGGTCAGCTTGGCTCGTGTGATCAGCTCGAGTGCAGCAGCCAAGCGACCGGCCACTTTGTCTGACATTGTCTGCGGAACGAGGTTGAGAAATTTGAGCGCGGACGCAGCTCCCGCCCGCCATGGCTCAGTCAGGTCCATCTGGTTCTGGAAGGCCTGATACAGCATCGACATCATTACATCCGCCCTTGCCCGTATCGACATGCAATATCGAAGCCAAGGCGGGGGTCAGATAGCTCAGGAATTGGCACGTCGCTTGCTGCGTAATTCGCGGAAAAGCATGGGCAATTGGGGGCGCGACCGGGCTCTGCGCTTGCAGGGTGCCGAGAGGCGTGAGGTAGGCCATATGGCGAAGGCGACACTGACCATCAGCAGCAAGAATTACTCCTCCTGGTCGCTGCGCGGCTGGCTGCTCGCCAAGTTCTCCGGGCTGCAGTTCGAGGAAATCGTCGTCGCGCCGGAGGATCCGTCGGCGCGGGCTGAAATCCTGTTGTTGTCGCCGACCATCCTGGTGCCGTGCCTGCGCCATGAGGGGGCGACCATATGGGATACGCTTGCGATCGGCGAATACCTCAACGAGATCATGCCGCAGGCGCAGCTCTTGCCCGCCGACCGGATCGAGCGCGCGCATTGTCGCTCGATCTGCGGCGAGATTCATTCCGGCTTCGCTACGCTGCGCGCATCGCTGCCCGTCAATCTGAAAGGTCATTTCCCGGGCTTTAAGATCTGGACTCGCGCGCAAGCCGACATCGACCGGGTCTGCATCATCTGGAATGAGTGTCTGGAGAAGTCCGGCGGACCGTATCTGTTCGGCGCGCAACGGACCATGGCGGACGCCATGTATGCGCCGGTGGTGACGCGCTTTCGAACCTATGACGTCAAGCTGCCGCCGCCGCTTGAGGCCTATGCCGAGGTGATCATGTCCATGCCGGAGATGGTCGAATGGATCGCGGCGGCGAAAGCCGAGCCCGCCGAGATCGAAGAACTAGAGGTCGAATATTAGTCAACCGCCCGTCGTGGCCGCCTAAAGGCTCAGGTAGTAGGCAGGTTGCACAATTTCATATCAGCGCATTCCGTCGGCCGGCGCATCGGCCGCCCCGATTAACCTTTGTCAGTCGCTGGCCCTCATTGTCGCGTGGTGAGGTGTCTGGATATGGTGCGCCGCGTCGAGGCGGTGCCGATATCTAGCCGTGAACAAACTGCTGACCCGGCGCAAGCGCTGATTCGGACGCTGTTCGTTCGCCCCGCGTTCAAGACGTTAAGAAGGCCTCTGCCTTACGTCGCATTTTGAGACAGATGGGGCGCACCAAGGACTTACCGCGCCGTCCGAGACGGCGCGGTCGAGTTGGCCTATGGCGATTCCTGCGATCGGCATCCGTAGGTTCTTGCTGGCCCTATCACGATGCTCAATCTTCGATCCAAGCCGCATTTGCGGCAGGACGACGCTTAACGAAACGACTTATGGCCATTGGCGAATTTCGGCAGGCGCCACCCGATTACGGTTGCTTCGAGTGCACCGCCGGATTCGTGGTTACGCCACTGGCCGTCGAGATAATAACAGGGAAACGGTAGCTGATAGGTCCCGCTTTGGTCTTCGCACAGCACCTGGACCGGCAAGCCCGGTGGCGGTTCGCCCGCGCCATCGAATTCAGCCAGTCGTCGCTCGCGTGTTGCCATGTCATCTTCCCCGCTTTCAGCGGCGCGGACGCGCCGTTCGTGGATCCCCGCCCGCTTGATGCACCCAGCCTCCGCAAATCAAGAGCGCCGGAATGAGGTATCAGTGTGGTATGCGTGGCCGAGCTCTCAAAGCAATTTGACGTGATGCCAGGTGAGGGTTCGATGAAGGTAAATTTTGTCATTGCCACATGCATGGCGGCCGCCATGTTGCTGCCGGTTTCGGTGGAACTTCGCGCCCAGGATATTCCGGGCATCGAGATCTGCACGGTCGAAAAGGCTATGGAGCGGCGAACGAGCTGCCTGCAGAGCAATATCGATTTCCTGCAGAAGACGATCACAAAGCTTTCCGCCGATCACCAACGGAAGCTGGATGCGGCTAATCGTCAGATTGAAAGTTTGAAGGCAACGGTTGCGGGCCTCGAGAAGATCGTGGCTGACCTGCAGACTGCGCAAAAGCAGATGGCCGAGGACGTCAAGAAGAAGGTTGATGCGCCGGCGACGAAGGAGACGGCGCCTGTGAAGGATGGCACGAAGTAATCGCATCCGCCGTCGTTCCGGGTTCGCGGCCGATACGCCGCCCCGGAATGACGTTCGACGATGGGAAAGCGCAACCACGATCAAGCGCGCCGCTTGCACCCTGCGCATCGTGGAGGTGCTTCGAATGAGGGTCGTTAATCCATGAATCCCGCGCAAAAGGCGCTTTGGTATATCGAAAGCCACCTCTCAGCGCCGCTGACGCTGGAGGAGATTGCTTCCGTGGCGGGGGTCTCGCGCTTCCACATGGTGCGGGCGTTTGCCGCGGCGACCGGCTTTTCGGTGATGCGTTATGTGCGTGCCAGACGCCTCAGCGAGGCGGCGCGTGCGCTCGCCCGCGGCGCGCCTGACATTCTCACGCTCGCGCTGGACGCGGACTACGGCTCTCACGAAGCGTTCACCCGCGCGTTCCGCGACCATTTCGGTGTGACGCCGGAAGCGGTCAGAGCGGCGACGTGCCTCGATCATCTCAACCTTCAGGAGCCGATCCTCATGGATTCCACCGCGCTCGACACGCTCGCCCCGCCGCGCTTTGAAACAGCCAAGGCCTTTCTCGTTGCCGGTGTCGGCGGCCGCTTCACCCACGAAAATGGCGCCGGCATTCCGCTGTTGTGGCAACGCTATCACGCCGAGGTCGAGGACATCCCCAACCGGATAGGGCAGGTCGCCTACGGCGTCTGCTGTAATGGCGACGATGCCGGGAATTTCGATTATATCGCCGGCGCCGAAGTGGCCGACTTTTCCGACCTGCCGCGCGCGTTCAGCCGCGTACGGATCCCCGAGCATAAATACGCCGTGTTCACCCACTGCGACCATGTCGCCTCGGTCCGCCGCACGTTCAACACCATCTGGAATCAATGGCTGCCACAGTCGGGCTTCAAGATTGCGGATGCGCCTGTCTTCGAGCGCTATGACGAGAAATTCGATCCATCGACCGGAAATGGCGGCTTCGAGATCTGGCTTCCGATCGAGGCCTAACAGGGCGCTTTTGCGTGAACTCTGACGCGGACTTGATCCGGGGCGAGCAGCGGTTCGCGTCAAGAAAACGTCCCAGACCTCAAGCCGCGCTGCAGCACTGCCGTGCGCCGATCGTGGGCCGCGCTTGCTTGGCAAGCGCCGATGACTTTGCCATAACGTTGCGCAACAAATGTTGCGCGTGCGGGATCAAGCTTTGGAATCCGCCTGCAGCTCAAACATCAAGCGGGAGGTTTCCGATGTCGAATATCCGTGTCCTCGCCACCGATCTCGAATTTCCGGAAGGGCCGGTGGCGATGCCGGACGGCAGCGTGCTGCTCGTTGAAATCCGCGGCCAAAGGTTGACTAGGGTCTGGCCGGACGGGCGCAAGGAGATAGTTGCGAAGATTCCCGGCGGCCCCAATGGCGCGGCGATCGGGCCCGACGGCAAGTGCTACATCTGCAACAATGGCGGCTTCTCCTGGATTCCGACCCGCAACACCATCATGCCGGGGCCGCAGCCGAACGATTATATCGGCGGTTCGATCCAGCGCGTGGACCTGCAGAGCGGCACGGTCGAGACAGTCGTCGACAAATGCGGCGAGCATCCATTGCGAGGGCCGAACGACCTGGTGTTCGACAGGCATGGCGGCCTGTGGTTCTCCGATCTCGGCAAGCGACGCGCGCGCGAGATGGATGTCGGGGCGTTCTATTACATCAGGCCCGGCATGAAAGAGATCGTCGAAGGCGTGTTCGGCATGCTGCCGGCCAACGGCATCGGCCTGTCGCCGGATGAGAACACCGTCTACATCGCGGAGACGCCGACGGCGCGGCTGTGGGCCTATGATCTGTCGGAACCGGGCACGGTTCGCCCGCGCGATGTCATTTATCGTGGTGAGCGGGGCAAACCGATCGCGGGACTCGGCGGCTACCAGATGTTCGACTCGCTCGCGGTGGAAGCGAGCGGCAATGTCTGCGTCGCCACCCTGGTGTCGGGCTGCATTTCAGTGATCGCGCCCGACGGGACATTGGTCGAGCAGGTGCCGACCGGTGATCGCGTGACGACGAATATCTGCTTCGGTGGGCCGGAGCTGAAGACCGCCTACATCACGCTCTCAGGCAAGGGCGAGCTGATCGCGATGGACTGGCCGCGTCCCGGACTGCCGCTCAATTTTTTGAATAAGTGAAGCACATCTTCGAAAGCGACGACGCGTCAGATCGTTTGCCGCCGTCATTCCGGGGCGATGCGAAGCATCGAACCCGGAATCTCGAGATTCCGGGTTCGCGCTCTTAGCGCGCCCCGGAATGACCGAGTCCGGATTACGCAATTGCCTCGCTGCCAAGCAGAGTGAAAGGAACGACGAATGCCCTGGCTTGAACCGGTCACCTTACATGGCGAGCATGCTCGCCTTGAACCGTTGTCGCCGGCGCACCGCGAGGGGCTTGTCGAGGCCGTGAGAGATGGCGAACTCTGGAAGCTCTGGTACACTTCAGTGCCGAAGCCGGAGGACATGGCAAAGGAGATCGATCGCCGTCTTGGCCTGCAGGTTGCCGGCTCGATGCTCCCGTTCACGGTGTTCGACGCCGACGGCCGCATCGCCGGCATGACCACCTACATGAATGTCGATGCCGCCAACCGCCGAGTCGAGATCGGTTCCACCTGGTACGCCAATCGTGTGCAGCGCACACCCCTCAATACCCAATGCAAATTGCTGTTGTTGACGCACGCGTTCGAGACGCTTGATTGCATTGCGGTAGAGTTCCGGACGCACTTCTTCAATCATCAGAGCCGCCGCGCGATCGAACGATTGGGCGCCAAGCAAGACGGTATTTTGCGCAGCCACCAGGTTGCGCCGAACGGCACGCTGCGCGACACTGTGGTCTTCAGCATCATCGCGTCCGAATGGCCGACGGTGAAGGCGCATCTGATCTATCAACTCAACGACAAGCCGCGTTAACGCGGTGAAAGCAAGGCGATGGAAACGTTCGATTATGTGATCGTGGGCGCGGGCTCCGCCGGCTGCGTGCTCGCTTACCGGCTCAGCGAAGATCCAAACACATCCGTCTGCGTGCTGGAAGCAGGTCCGCGCGACTGGCATCCCTACATCCATCTGCCGGCCGGCTTCATCAAGACGTTTCACATGCGAAGCGTCAATTGGGCCTATCAGCAGGAGCCCGGGCCCTATACCGGCGGCCGCAGCATCTACGCCCCGCGCGGCAAGACGTTGGGCGGCTCGTCCTCCATCAACGGCCATATCTACAATCGCGGCCAGCGCCAGGACTTCGACACCTGGGCGCAGATGGGCAACCGCGGCTGGAGCTATTCGGACGTCCTGCCTTATTTCAAGCGGCTGGAGAAACGGGTCGGCGAGGGCGAGGACGAATATCGCGGACGCGAAGGCAATCTCACCGTCACCACCATGGACTGGAAGGACACGCTATGCGAGGCCTTCATGGCGGGCGCGATCAGCCTCGGCATCCCGCGCAATGTCGATTACAACGGCGCGATTCAGGAAGGCGTCTCCTACGCGCAACGCACTATTTTCAGAGGACGCCGCGTCAGCGCGGCGACGGCGTTTCTGCATCCCGCACGCAAGCGGCCGAACGTCCATGTGCGCACCCATGCGCATGCGACGGAGATCATCTTCGAGGGCAAGCGCGCGGTCGGCGTGCGCTACATGAAGGGCGGCCGAGGCGGCGTACCCTGCGAGGTGCGCGCTAACAAAGAGGTGATCCTCGCGGGCGGCGCCTACAACTCGCCGCAGCTCCTGCAATTGTCCGGCGTCGGCGCGCCCGAACTCCTGCAGTCGCTCGGCATTCCCGTGCGCCACGCGCTGCCTGCCGTGGGTGAGGGCTTGCAGGACCACTACGCGCCGCGCTCCGTCGCGCGGGTGAAGAACATCAGAACCATCAATGAACTGCGCCGCGGCTGGCATCTCTGGGTCGAGGCGCTGAGATGGGCGACTACGAGGAAGGGCCTCCTCTCGCTGTCGCCGACCATGGTCTATTGCTTCTGGCACTCCGGCGAGACTACCGAAAGCTCCGACCTGCAGCTCACCTTCACGCCGGCGAGTTACAAGGAAGGCGTGCAGGGCCAGCTCGAAGATGAGCCCGGCATGACGGTCGCCTCCTGGCAGCAGCGCCCGGAGAGCCGCGGCTATGTCCGTGCGCGTTCGGCCGATCCCTTCGATCCGCCGATTATCCAGACCAACTATCTCGCAGCCGAGCTCGATCGGCGGGTCATCGTCGCCGGCATGAAGCTGGCGCGCCGCCTGCTCAAATCAGAGCCGCTCGCGCCCTATTACGCTTATGAGGATTACCCGGGACCGCAAGTGCAGAGCGACGACGAGTTCCTGGCGGCGGCCGTCGCGCGCGGCACCACGACCTTTCATCCCGGCTGCACCTGCCGCATGGGACCGGCCGACAGCACCTGGGCTGTGGTCGACGACCAGCTCCGTGTTCACGGCCTGCAGGGCCTGCGCGTGATCGACGCCTCGATCATGCCGCGCATGATCTCGGCCAATCTCAACGCTTCAACGATGATGATCGCCGACAAGGCGAGCGACCTGATCCGCGGCAAGAGCGCGGGAGGGGCTGCGGTCATGAGCAGCGCGGCGGGCTGAGGCTATGGTTTGGGATTGAAGCGAGCAGGGGCCTTCGACCGTCATCCTGAGGTGCCGACGCGAAGCGGCGGCCTAGAAGGATGAACAGCCCGGGTGCTGCAGCGGCGCCGTTGCCCTTCGGGGCTCGCTTGCGCGAGCACCTCAGGGGCACGGTGATGATCGGGAGCCCGCTTCGACTCGTAGTGCTTACGTCTTGGCTTTTCTACACCTCCCGCCGGGTTTCACTTCGCTGCGTCGGCACCTGCCTTTGCGACTTGGCCATCCTGAACTGACGTCCCGCCAGAGACGCCGATCGCCCCGACAATCTTGCCATCCACATTGATGGGAATGCCGCCTTCCAGCGGTGATGCCCCACGGAGCGCCAATGAACGCAAACCGATGCCGCCCTGCGCCACCAGGTCCTCGAACACCTTGCTAGGGCGCCTGTAGTTGATCGCGCTTTGTGCCTTGTCCTCGGCAGCCATAAGAGAGCCGTATTGGGTGTTGTCGAGCTTGTGCAGCATCACCATGTGGCCCGTGCTGTCGAGGATGACGATGGCCATGGCCCAGTTGTTCTTTACGGCCTCCGCTTCCGCGGCAGCCATGATTTTTTTGGCTGCCTCGAGCCCCAGTGGCGCTCCATAGGGGATTGCCGGAGGTGGGGATGGCGCCTGTTGAGCGCTGGCTGTTGCCGTGAGCATCACTGCAACCAACATGGAGGTGACTAGCGTCTTGCCCTGCGTCCTCATGTTATTGTCCTCCTTGAACCTCGCCGCTGAACGAATTGCACAACGGCTTGGTCTTATGCGTCTTTCCATTTGATCGAGCAGCCGATAGACGCCTTTTGGTCAGCCGGCGCCACACCGGTGCTCGCAATCGCACGCATAGCCTCGACAAGCTCGCGGGGCGCCCCGGCGCGAGGCGGGCTTGTGCGGCCTTCGTCGAGCCAGCCGCGATACTTGAGCCTGCGGTCGGCATTGTAACCGAAGAAATCAGGCGTACAGACCGCCCCATACGCCCGTGCGACTGTCTGCGTCTCATCGTGAAGATAGGGAAACGGGAAATCGTGAGCCTTCGCGAAACGCTTCATGTTCTCAAACGAGTCTTCGGGATAGCTCGCAGCATCGTTCGAGCAAATCGCCGCAAACCCTACGCCCTCTGACATCAGCACGCGGGCGTCCGCAACCATGCGGTCGATCACCGCTTTGACATAGGGGCAATGGTTGCAGATGAAGACGACGACCGTGCCCCTTTCGCCCGCAACGTCGTCCAGTGCGTAAGTCTTGCCGTCGGTGGCCGGAAGCCGAAATTCCGGCGCCTGCGTATCGAGAACGACTTGTGAAGCTGTTGCCGCCATATCGCACCTCCTTGTGCACCAAATATATGCCGAGACGGTCTGCCGGTGCACGGTTTCCAAAACCTGCTCGCCGAGCTCGCCACCACTTGCAGGAAGCCCGGCGAGCACCTGCACTTTACGACTCCGGCGGCATCGTCGCGCGTCATTGGGCGACGCGCGCCTCCTCCTTCTTGGGCACATGCCAGATCACGAAATGGTAGTGCGGCATGTCTACGCCGGGATGGCCCGGGTTGAAGTAGAAGCTGACGTGATCGACCCGTCCGCTAGCCCCCGCGGCTTCGAGCGTCCTGTGGTCGTCAATGTCCTTCGTCGGGATCATGTACACCGTCGCGACCAGGTGGTCCTTCCGGTCGAAACACAGGAACGGCCCCGTGGGCAAGGTGTCCGGCCTGACGAAGATGATACCCAGTCCGGGAAAGAACTTGGGAAAGTTGACCAGGTCGCTGACCCGCTTGTACCCCTTGCTCTCGGCGATCTCCCGCTGGTTTTCCTTGCTCTCGGCGGGCTTCTTCCGGCTCTCTTTGCTCTCGGCGAGCTTCCGCCGGCTCTGCTTGCTCTCGGCGAGCTTCTTCCGGGTCTCCTTTCTCTCGACGACCTTCCGTGGACCCGGATGCGGCCGAACAACGTGAGGCTTCACGTGGGCGCGCTCCACCGGCCGGGTCGCGGGCCTCCCGACCTGGGCCGGAGACGGCGTGGGGGATGGAAACGGCGTGAAAGGGGAGAACGGCGCCTGCTGCGCGCCTCCCGCAGGAGCGGATTGCGCAGCAGCCGGAAGCACGTCGGCGACCGGCCCCAGCGCGACCATCAACGCTGCGCCCAGCATCCGGGCGCGCGCGAAGATCCCTCCGTTTGCGCTCACTTGCCCTGCTGCCGTTCTCGCCATCTGAGGAACTCCTTGAAGAGCTTCTCTTCCCGATCGGGCGAAACGCGGGTCGGATTCCGCTGGTTGCCGGTCCCATTGTCGGCGGTGGCCTCTCCGGTCGCTCGGCGGTCGAGCCAGCGCTCCGCGGGACGGAATCGCTGCCAGCCCGGCAGCCTGGCCGCCAGGTTCACCTCGCGCCATTTCGGATGATGGGCGTCTCCGAGAAATTCGGAAAAGCGCGAAAACAAGCTCTGGGTGAAGGACTCCAGCAGTTCGAAGCGCTCGCTGCGCGCCTGCCAGTTGTAGGCGAAAAGAGCGGATTGGAGCGCGACCGTGTCGACGCTTTCGCTGTCCGCGATTATGTTCGGATAGTCTGCATAACGGAGGGTCGACGGCAGGTAATCGCGCTGGAGCGCCTGCGAATAGGGGATCGACAGAAAACGGATGCCCTCGAGCCGCGCGTTGAGGTCCAGCAGGAGCTTGACTGGCTTGCCCGACAACAGCAGCGCGGCCGATATCTGCCCGCGCTTCATGCCGTCCAGTGCGGTGTTCAGGCCCAGATTCACGGCGTTGATCTTCACGCCCAGAGCGTCGAGCACCTCGCGCCCCAGCACGTCTGCGGCGCTGCCCTCCTCGCCTAGACTGACCGTCTTTCCCGCGAGATCCGCGGGACTTCCGATCTCCGGCCGAACGAGAAGGTGGAACTCCTGGGTGTGGAGGAGGGTGATGTAGACAAGTCTGCGGCGGATGTCCCCAAAGGTCTTTGCGTCACGGAGCCGTTCAACCAGAACCACTGGCACGATTGCCATGTCCGCACCCGCCAGGGAGAGTACGTCCGAAATGTTGCGGGTCCCTCCGGTCCCCACCATGGGCAGCACCCGCAACGCCATCTCGCCGTGAGGACCAGTCTCCTGCCCACTGGCCAGCACGGTTGCGATCTCCTGCACCATGGTGAATTCGGTACTGTAGGGCGCTCCGGTGACGAAACCGGCCGTATACCGATTCTCGGACGCCTGCTTACTCGGAGCGCCTGGGTCGCGCAAAGGCGTGCGCACATTCGCCTGTTCGCTCACCGAGACGGATGGCCCCGATTGCGCGAGCGCCCCGATTTCTACGCCAAGGAAGGCTGCGGCGACGAATACAGCGAAGAAGCCGACCCGAGCCGGTCCGCATGTTCCCGTTTCAAAGCTGCTCCGGCAACCGGCCCTCTCCTGGCGTGACATGCTCTCACCGTCAGGGAAATGCTTGAGCCGACTGGTCGTGATCCGCCGTAGCCGGAGGCACGACCGGGCGGAATGAAAATCGTCGCGCCCCCTCCAACGTACCCGGAGGGAGGATGTTCCCATCTCATGGCAAACTGCGAGCGCAAATCAACACCTGCGGCGCCACGCGGTACGATCGGCCGCTACCCATGCTTCCAGTCTCGATCGCCCGCAATGGTTGTCATCCTAGCGGGCTTGTGGCGCGCCTTCCGCGCATACTATTTTGCTGGCATATTTGGTTGGTCGCCCGAGATAGGCCCTTTTTGATGCTTCGGTGCGACTGCGCGAAACCCGACATTGGGCCCAAAACCGACAAGCGCGATCTCAAAGCGAGATAGGGTGGGAAATGGCCAAAGCATCACCTGCTGCAGACAAGCGCATCAACAGGCGTAGCATATTGAAGGCTGGGACGGCGCTTGCCGCGGCAGGCCCGGCGCTATTGCGTGGAGGACATGCCGAAGCGCACCCGCGAGCCGACCGCGCGACGGCGCTGTTCGCCTATGTCGGCGCCTTCACCACGGCGGAACGCAAAGGGCATGGTGGCGGCATCAACGTCTATCGGGTGGACCCGACCTCGGGCGCCTGGACCCACGAACAGATCCTTGAGACCGTCAATCCCTCCTTCCTGACGCTCGACCGGGCGCAGCGCTTTCTCTATGCGGTGCACGCCGACCTCGAAGAGGTCAGCGCGTACGCAATCGACAAGCAAAGCGGACGCATAACGGCGCTCAACCGGCAGTCCTGTGGCGGAAAGAACCCGGTGCACCTGTCGATTGATCCAACGGGACGCTGGATCGTCACCGCCAATTACGGCGCCGGCACGGTCGGCGTGGTGCCGATTGAGAAGGACGGAAGTCTGGGGCCGCGCAGCGATCTGGTGAACCTGCCCGGCGAACCAGGTCCGGATCGCAAACAGCAGGCCAGCTCGCATCCCCACGACGTGGTTTTCGACCCGAGCGGCCAGTTCATCGCCGTGCCCGACAAGGGGCTTGACCGGATCTTTGTCTTTCGCCTCGACGCTTCGAGTGGAAAGCTCATGCCGGCCGACCCACCCTTCGTCGCCACGCGCGCCGGCGCCGGGCCCAGGCACATTGCGTTTCATCCGCAGATGCCGTTTGCGTATGTCATCAACGAACTCAGTTCGAGCGTCACCACCTATCGCTTCGATCCGCAGCGGGGCGCCCTGCAGCCGATCGAGATCCTGCCCTCGCTCCCGGCGAGCTACACCGGCAACAACACCGGCGCCGAGATCGTCGTCGCGCCAGCCGGCCGTGTCGTGTATGCGTCGAACCGCGGGCACGACAGCATCGCGATTTTTGCGATCGATCGGCGCGAGGGGACCCTGACACCATTGGACTGGGCGCCGACCCACGCGAAATCCCCCCGCTTTTTTTGCCTCGATCCGGCAGCCGAAATCCTCTATGCGGCCAACGCTGACGAGGGCTTCAGCGTTGAGCAGAACACCGACACGATCGTGGCGTTCAGGATCAATCAGGCGAACGGAATGCTGACGCCGACTGGTCAGGTCATCAAGACCAGCAGCCCGTGCACGATCGTCTTCGCCGTCGCGTAGCCCTTCGGCTCTGGCACTCGATCGGGCCGGCCAAAGTCTACTTTTGTGCAAGGTTTCGGACGCCGGCCGCCGGGCCGAGCAACCAGCCGGTCAGTAAGCGGAACGCAAACCTGCCCGGCGTCGGAAACTGGACTCCAAGATTGCCGACATACCTTCCCGACCAAACGACGTGTGGGACAGACGTGTGCGTGTGCGCAGTTGCAAACTGTTCGATCTCAAGCCTCCGGCCGCCGCAGCGTTGGTACTGGATAGCGGGCATAGAGTGTGTCGACGCGGTCCCGCCACATTGCCACGAACGCGCCCGAGGTGAGGCGATCGACCGACTTCCATTCGCGTTTGACCGCCGGCAGCGTGTTGCCCCAGATGGCGCGCTTGCACCATCGCTCGCCCTTCGCCATGCCCTCGCGGGTCGCGCACATCGACTTCCAGGCAATCTGCTGCGGATGGCTGAGGTGTTCAGCGGCTCCTTCCCAGCCCTGCTGGTGGATCAGATAGAGATTGGCGAACGTCAGCTCCATGTGGGTTATTGCCTCGAATAGCGCAGCCTCGCTGATGAACTTGTAGGCGGCAGCCATAGCGTTGTCGCGGGGATTGAGGATGTCGCCCGACCCGTATTGGCTGAACTCAGACTTGCTTAGCTGGAACAGACCGATATAGGAGCCGGTGCGGTCCCTGGGATTAAAATCGGATTCGATTTTGGCGACCGCCTTCATGAAATTGGCATCGACACCGAACGCTTTGGCCGCGCGCTCGATCTCCTGGACGGGCGTTCCGAGCGGAACGTCGCTCAATGCCGCCAAGGCGATCTTCGCGGGTTTCTCCGGCGGCGGAGTTTCCGAGTAGACGTAGTATTTCAGATATCGCAGTTCGCCTTCGTCCGGATTGGGCGAAGCAGCGGGCGGACCGTCCTGCTGCGAGCTTGCCTCGTTCTCGGGTGGCGCAGCGTCAGCGCTGCCAGGGCCCTGCAACATTCGCCCTTGTTGCAGCGAACGGGTCACATCGGACGGCATCACCGCGTCCGGCGCCGCGTCGCTGAATTCCGCCGCAACAATCGCATTAGCCGACGATCTTGTATCGAATTTCGCCTCGATGACCGGATCCGGCACCGCTGCGCGGACGTTCGTCAGGGCCGTCGTCACGTTCGGCGGGATGGCGCTGAATGCATCAGCAACCCTCGCATTCGGCGTTGCGATGCTCGGGCGCGATACCGCGATTCGATGGATCGCGGCAGACGGAGTCGCGGCGGCCTCGGCGATTGGTTCCGGCTCTGACACCGCCCTCGTGTCGGTTGCCGTCACAATTATGGCGGGCGCCGCCGTATCGGCGCTATCGACAGCGGCGTCGGCCAACACGGTTGTCTGCGGGAAGGCCGTGACCTCGGCATCGGTAGTGAGAGAGGGTGGGGCGCGGTCGACTGTTGGCGCTGCAGCGGTGTCATCGATGCCGGCCGAACCGAAGCCAGCAGCCCAGGCGACAACGCAACCCGCGAGAACTACGGTGAGCGCTGGCACTATCGCCAATCGCCGCGGGTCCATGATCGTAGCCTCCCAGCGCTCCACCTGAGCCGGATTGAACCGCCAAGCATGCGGCGCCGCTGAACCCTGCGATCACGATATGACCGTCCAAGGGCGGAAAACTGCAGGTCATCGATTTTTTCAAGCAGTGTTGCTTTGATGCAACTCGCAGCCGCGAGCGAGTTGTTGTGCATCCTCGGACGGAAGCATGCAGGAGGAGTTTCGGGCGCGCGATCACGCCGACGTTGAGTTACGACGCTAGGCCTGTCGCCGGAAAGCAGACCCTCAGATAGATCAGCGTGGAGGGACCCAGTGAAGTTCCGCGAGGGGTGGATTGCGGGCGTTGCCACCTGTCAAGCCGAGCCACATTCTCGACCCGTGGAGACGCGCGTTGAGCATGACGGCACCGGGAGGGACCTTCGCGTCGGCCGCAAAGCCTATTGGGCGATAGAGGGCGCGCGTCGCGAGCGGCTCCGCTACCGCCCAGCTACACCATCAACAGGGAAAAGACCGAAATCATGACTAACAGTAAATTGCTACGAATGGACAATGTCGGCATCGTGGTGGAATCTCTCGATGATGCCATCTCTTTTTTCACCGAGCTTGGCCTGACGCTTGAGGGGCGAGCCACGGTTGAAGGAGAATGGGCCGGACGCGTCACTGGACTGGGTAATCAGCGCGTCGAGATCGCCATGATGATCACTCCCGACGGCCACAGCCGCCTCGAGCTCTCGCGTTTTCTCACTCCGTCTGTAGTCGCCGATCACCGGAACGCCCCGGTGAACGCCTTCGGCTACCTGCGTGCTATGTTCACAGTGAGCGACATCGACGAAACACTCGCCAGACTCCGCAAGCACGGTGCGCAGCTCGTCGGCGAAGTGGTTCAGTACGAGGACTCGTATCGGCTCTGCTACATCCGCGGCCCCGAAGGACTTCTCATCGGACTGGCAGAACCGCTCGGTAGTAATCGGTAACGGTTAGACGAGGTCTTCTTCCCACCCGTCATTGACGTTGGGCCGGTCGTCAGCGCGGCCCGCTCTCGCCGTAAGACTCCAAGCTCTTGACGTATCGCCTCATCGTTGATGAGGCGAAGGCGCAGAGCGGCAAATGCAGTGACGCAAAAAAGTCGCTTCCGGTCGAGTGAATGGCATAAGTCAAAGTTGCCAAACCGGTGAGGTCGGCTTCGGGTCAAAATGCGAAGAACTCAACGTGAGCAAATCAAGTCCGCTATACCCCACTGTCCAGACCTCGACGAGGCGTGCGGACACCTCGCAGAAGGGCCAGGAGCCGATCTCAACGCCTCGTCGGTTTTGGCGCAATGCGGACGTGGTGCTCGAAGGCTGCTGCGAGTAAGCCTCAGCCTAGCTGCACATCAATTCCGCAGGTAACCTCGTGTGACGGGTTCCGGACGCCACCTCTCAAGTCCAGAAGCTCTTCCATACGTATGTATAGGTCGTTCACAATATGCGCCTGATCGATGATGCGCAGTGAGGCTGGTCGACCCGCCGTCCCCTATCACTACCGCTGGGACTATTTGCCGCTTCGTGGCGCCACAGCCCGGAGCCTGCCGCAAGAAATGAGTCGATTGTGTCCATTGCTCGTTAGCAACAAGGGTCGACCATGCGATATCCGGCTCAAATTCCCTCCGAGATCGTAGAGGCGTTACGCGAGAGCGAGGAGCGCTTTCGAACTCTGGTGCAATTCTCCTTCGACGTCTACTGGGAAACTGACGCTCAGCATCGCTTCATCCGGCAGGAGTTCGCTAACACGCTGGCCGACCCTCCGGTCTCTGAGATCGGCAAGACACGGTGGGAGGTACCCTACCTGGAGCCTGATTCAGAGGGCTGGCGTAAGCACCGGGAGACGCTCGATGCCCACCTGCCGTTCCGCGATTTCGAGCTCGCGCGGCCTACGCCCGGCGGCGGTAAGCGCTACGTGTCCGTCTCGGGGCTGCCTGTTTTTGACCAGACGGGGCGCTTCCTAGGCTACCGCGGAGTCGGGCGCCACATCACGGAACGGAAGCGCGTCGAAGAGGCGCTGCGGGAGAGCGAGGCCCGTTTCCGCACCTTCGTAGACCACGCGACGGACATGTTCATGCTCCACAATGAAGACGGTGAAGTTCTCGACGTGAACCGAAATGCTTGCGAAACCTTGGGCTACGGCCGAGACGAAATGATTGGGATGACTCCGTTCTTCTTTGATCTGGAGTTGAATGCAGCGACTTGGCAGCGTAACCGCGAGCAGCTCAAGGCGGGGGGTGTTTCAACGCTGGAGAGTCGTTATCGCAGAAAGGACGGCACAGTGTTTCCGGTTGAGGTCCGCATGCGAGAGTTCTGTCAAGGCGGGCAGCGAAAGATCATTTCTCTGAGCCGCGACATCACCGAACGTAAGAGAGCCGCTGAGACTTTCCGCGAGATGCAAGCGGAACTGACGCACGCCAATCGCGCGGCAGCAATGGGACAGATCACCGCTTCGATCGCCCACGAAGTAAGCCAGCCGATCACCGCGATGCTGTGCAACGCAGAGGCGGCACTGAGCTGGTTAGACTCTCAACCTCCGAATGTCGCAGAGGTGCGGCAGGCGCTCGCAACCATTGTCACGGACGCCAATCGAGCCGGCGAGGTCATGAATTGGATCCGTGCTCTGATTAGGAAGACGCCGGCGCGGAAAGAGAGTATTGACGTCAATAACGCCATCCTGGACGTCGTCACTTTGGCCCGAAGCGAACTGCTCAAACATGGTGTTTCGCTGCAGACGGATCTCGCCACGGGCTTGCCACTCATCGAAGGCTATCGTGTCCAGCTGCAACAGGTCGTTCTCAACCTGATCCTCAATGCGGTCGAAGCGATGAGCTGCGTTGACGAGCCGCCGCGGGAGCTTCGAATCAGCACGACGCGTAATGACTCAGGCGGGATTCTTGTCGCCGTGCGTGACAGCGGTCCAGGGCTTGATCCGGCAATAGTCAACCGCCTGTTCGAGCCATTCTACACCACCAAGCCGGAGGGTATAGGCATGGGCCTGCCCATCTGCAGCTCAATTATCGAGGCGCACGGAGGACGATTTTGGGCCGGCGCGAATGAACCACGGGGCGCCGTGTTTCAGTTCACTTTGCCTCTGGAACGGGAATGATCCACTCAGCTTTTCGGGCGGCAGAGGCGCAACCATATCTCACCTTGCCGACCAGGAACTCTGCTCCTTCTCGTGCTTGCCGACAACAGCAGCGCTACTAGGGGGGCGTGCGTTGGATCAGCCACACCTATCCGCAGCGCCATGGTGAGCAATGTTCGAGTTTGGCGCGAGCCGGACCGAGATCGATCTATCGAGATCGATCTATAAGGTCAGCCACGGGTCAAAATGCGAAGAACTCAACGTGAGCAAATCAAGTCCGCTATACCCCACTGTCCAGACCTCGACGAGGCGTCCGGCACGTCCGCGGAAGGGCCAATAAGCGACATCGCAGCCTTTGGCCTGATATGTATGAGGGCCGCCAAGTGGGTCGGCCTTTACTCATCAGGTTCTTGGTGGCTGTAGTTCGCTGTGGATCAGCTTCTGGATGTCCGTTCGCTCTATCGGGTCCTCTGTCGGGAATGGCTCCTGGGTCTTGCGGCCCAAGAATGTGTCCGGCGTCGTCACCTTGAGAAGTTCGCAGGACCGCACTGAGAGCTCGCGCGCTCGGTCGGCGAGTTCCCTGATCCACTCCGGCGGTTTAAAATGTGATGGATTGTGGTCCATGACCGCGCTCCCTTTGCTGTGCAGGCGGGAGCGCTCTTGGTCTCTCAGCCACCGACGCCCACGGACAAAAGCCTGTAGTCGGTGATGCAAGGCAACGCGGCGATCTGGTGGTCTGTTCCAGGCGTCTCTACAAACTAAGGTACTCTCACTTCAATGCCGGACACCGCCGCTTAAAATGCGGACAATACTAGCCGCCCCAAGGAACAGATGAGCCTTTTTCATTCGTCCCAAATCAACTTACGGCAGTTACGGCATTCAAGCACCCGCACGTAACCATTAGTGCGCATGTTCCAAACCCTCTCCACTAACCTAAGAGGGATTTGGCAGAGAGGGCACTGCAGAGCTTGCAATGGGGGTTGGTCAGGTATCGGCGTATCCGTTTGGGCCTGCGGCATTGTCTCGCTCCATTCGCGAGATCGTCGGCCCCCCCAATGCTTCACCTAAGCTACAAACTGGACGCTCGTTCCGTCACCTACTCAAATTCTTAATGGCCGTTCATGTGGTTCCGCGCGGGCTACCTCTTACGCGGCATGAACAGGTCACGACAAAACCGCGACAGTCGCGAACAACCCAAGGAAGGAAGCCGCTAACGCAGGCGGCCGCACTCTTTTTTGGACTGCTCTTCTGCTATCGCTCTCTCGAGCTCGCCTGCAAGCACTTCGTAATGAGCGATCAGCCGCCCGAAGACGTCGCGCTTGATCTGACTTCTTGCCTCCCCGTAAAGCCGCTTGCATTCGGCTACATTCATGCGAAGCGTCTTTAAATGGCCTTGCATATCCTTCATGGACAGTCCCCCTGCGGGAACAAGGTACATCGCAGGGCGAATTGGTCCAGTTCAAAAAGGACACGACGGAGAGTTTCAGCGATCGCGATCGAATGTCTGTTGAGGATCAAACCCGGCACTGCGCCACCGATTCCGATCCATCCCTCCGCCCGTCTTGCTATGTCGGCGACGGTTGTGTCTGCTCAGGGTCAAAATGCGAAGAACTCAACGTGAGCAAATCAAGTCCGCTATGCCCCAACGTCCAGACCTCGACGAGGCGTGCGGACACGTCGCAGAAGGGCCAAGGGCCGACATGAGTTTATCGTGACGGCGANCCTCCCCGTCTTTTTGGTGGTGGGCACCTTTGGCAAGTAACATCCGCCAACGCCTTAAATATAGCCGGCGTGCGCTCCAAGCGGGCAATCGTTCGCGCACCTTCAAGAGCGGCTACCAATGCGGCTGCGGTCGAGGATGCGCGCGCGGGAGCGAAACCACACCCCCTAAAATGCTCCGCAACAATCTCGGTCGAATCAAAAAATCCGCGCGCTACCCGTTTGGTCAGCTCAGCGTCGAGCGCGGGGAGCTCATTCGCCAGATTTTGCATTAGGCATC
>NZ_AWZU01000056.1 GCF_000472385.1 Bradyrhizobium sp. ARR65 | reverse complement strand
ACCACCGGCTCCGCCGCGACATCGTCGGGCACCTCCTCGTCCGACACGACATCGGGCGGGACTAGCGTGACCACGCCGACCGGCACCACGTCGTCGGGCGGCACCACCGTAACCGATCCGACCGGCACCACTACCTCGGGCAGCACGAGCGGATCCGACACGACCACGCCGACGACTCCGATTGCACCGACCCTCACCGTGGCCGATCACGCGCTATCAGTCAGCCCCGGCAGCCAGGTATCGCTCGGCATCGGCGTGAGCGTGCCGCATGCGGGCGATAACGTGACCGTCAACATCTCCGGATTGCCGAACTACGAAACCATCACCGACAATCTGGACGGCAAAACCTTCAGCGGAAGGTCGGTCACGCTGACTGCGGGGGAGGTCAACAGCGGTCTCACGCTGAACTCCTCCTACCGCGGTCACGGGCATCCGACTGCGACGCTGACGGTCACTACGACCGATGCCACCGGCACCCCGGTCACGAGCGCGGCCCAGACCATCACGGTGAAGGATCCTCCGGCGACCACGACGAGCTCGAGCACGTCAACGACAATGTCGGCCGCAGCCAACTCCGGAACGTCAACGCCGACGACGACGGACAACAGCACGTTATCGGGTCGGTCGCCTAGCACCCACATCGATGTCGGTCAGTGGTTCAATACTCATCCCGACTTCGCCCGGGCGGCGACGACGCTCAGCGAGGCCGGAGCATCGAAGTCGGGCGACGTACTTAACCTTGGGACGACGACCGATGCGGTTGCTAGCGCCGGCGCGAAAGCCTACGCCCTCTTCAATCAAATGATGGCGGGCGATTTCGGTGGCGAGTCGCATTTCGCGCAGGCGGCGACGGCATTGTCCGCGCCGTCCCAGCAGCAGGCCAACCTCCTGACCAGGCCTCTGCACTAACCAGCCAACCAAGGCCACGCGGCATCCGGCCGCCCCTGCGGGGCGGTCGCGGTGCCGCGCTGCCGGAGTTTCGGGACATGACGACGAGAAGCACAAAGCGGCCGCAGGCCGAGCACCACGACGACGCATTCGAGCAGGGCGTCACGGCGCTGACGGTTCTGTCGCGCCTCCATGGGCGCAGCATCGCGCGGGAGGAAGTCGGCCGGCACTGCAAAGGAGACGTCTTCGACGTCACTCAGATGCTGAATTGCGGCCGCGCGCTGGGGATGAAGCTGCGGGCGCACAATAGCGACTGGGCGGGCCTTTCTCGCCTGTCTCTGCCCGCTATCGCCGTGCTTCGAAGCGGTGGGTTCCTGCTTCTCGGCCAGATCATCGAAGACCGCGTGGTGGCGGCCGATCTGAAGTCACGACGCCCGAAGTACATCTCGCAGGAGGAATTGGAACGTCTTTGGGACGGCCGCATCGTCGCGCTGGCCGCGCGGAAGAGCTGGAAGGATTTCCCGCTTGGGCGCCCCCGCCTGCGCAACCTCGTCGGCTACCTACCACGCGTTGACATCGGGGTCGCCGGTTCGACGATCGCCGCCGTCGGACACGTCCGAATCTTCGCCGAGCGGCTGTGGCAATGGTTGCGGCCCACCTCAGAGGATGCCGCGCATCATGAGTTCGAGCCGAACGACGAGGCGACCGCTCCAGACCCGGACGAAACCGAATCGGCGCTGCTAGCGCTGGTGATACTGCTGCGCTGTCATGGAATAGGTGCAGAACCGGAACAGATCCGCCATCGCATCGGCACCGCAAGGATCGGCGTCCCTGAGATGCTCCGCTGCGCCAAAGAAATGGATCTGAAGGCGCGCGCGCTCTCGACGCGCTGGGAGCGGCTGGCGACCACGCCTCTACCGGGCATCGCCATCCTCCGCGACGGCAGCTTTCTCATCCTCGGCAGAGCCGCTCCCGACAAGGTGCTGGTGCAGCGCCCGACGGAGCAGCGGCCCGAGACGATGACGCGGGAGCAGTTCGAGGCGATCTGGAGCGGCGGCCTGATCCTGATGGCGCGCCGCGCAGGCCTGACGGACCTTGCGCGCCGCTTCGATATCACCTGGTTCATGGGCGCTATCGGCAAGTACCGGCGGATGCTCACCGAAGTGCTGACCGCATCCCTCTTCCTCCAGCTCTTCGCGCTGATTTCGCCGCTGTTCTTCCAGGTGGTCATTGATAAAGTGCTGGTGCATCGCAGCCTGAGCACGCTCGACGTCCTGATCTTCGGCCTCGTGGCTATCGGCATGTTCGAGGCTATCCTCGGAGCCCTGCGCACCTACCTCTTCGCGCACACGACCAACCGCATCGACGTAGAACTCGGCGCCCGCCTGTTCCGTCATCTGATCTCGCTGCCGATCGCTTATTTCCAGGCGCGCCGGGTCGGCGATTCGGTCGCCCGCGTGCGGGAGCTCGAGAACATCCGTCAGTTCATCACTGGCTCAGCCCTCACGCTCGTCCTCGACCTGCTGTTCACCTTTGTATTCCTCGCGGTGATGACGTACTACTCGCCCTTGCTGACGCTCGTCGCTGTTGCGGCATTCCCGCTCTACATCGGCATCTCGGCCGGATTGACGCCGCTGTTCCGCCGACGGCTCGACGAGAAATTCCGGCGCGGCGCGGAGAACCAATCGTTCCTCGTCGAGAGCGTCACCGGGATCGAGACGCTGAAGGCAATGGCGGTTGAGCCGCAGATGCAGCGGCGATGGGAGGAGCAGCTCGCCGGCTACGTCGCCTCGAGCTTCCGCGTCGTGAGCCTCAACAACGTGGCGAGCGAGGCCGTACAGCTCATCAACAAGCTGGTCGCCGCGGCGACGCTCTATCTCGGCGCCAAGCTCGTCATCGGCGGCAGCCTGAGCGTCGGCGAGCTCGTCGCGTTCAACATGCTCTCCGCACGCGTGAGCACGCCGGTACTACGGCTAGCGCAGATCTGGCAGGACTTCCACCAGGCCCGGCTTTCGGTCGAACGACTGGGCGATGTCCTCAACACCATGCCCGAGCCGGCCCAAAGCCCGAGCCGCGCGGCGCTCCCCCCCATCCGCGGCCGGATCACGTTCGACCACGTCACGTTCCGCTACCGCGCCGACGGACCCGAGACCCTGCACGACCTCACCTTCGAGGTCGAGCCCGGTCAGGTGGTAGGCATCGTCGGCTCGTCAGGATCGGGCAAGAGCACGCTCACCAAGCTGGTCCAGCGGCTCTACGTTCCGGAGCGCGGACGCGTGCTCGTCGACGGCATCGACCTGACGGTGGTCGATCCCGCCTGGCTGCGGCGGCAGATCGGCGTAGTGCTGCAGGAGAACGTACTCTTCAATCGGACGATCCGCGAGAACATCGCACTTGCCGATCCGATGATGCCGATGGAGCGCGTCTTCGCCGCTGCGATGCTCGCCGGCGCGCATGATTTCATCCTCGCCCTGCCCGAAGGCTACGACACCGTTGTCGGCGAGCGCGGATCGAGCCTCTCCGGCGGCCAGCGGCAGCGCATCGCGGTAGCCCGCGCCCT
The DNA here is from genome assembly GCF_000472385.1 of Bradyrhizobium sp. ARR65. Classification (GTDB taxonomy): domain Bacteria; phylum Pseudomonadota; class Alphaproteobacteria; order Rhizobiales; family Xanthobacteraceae; genus Bradyrhizobium. The sequence goes on along the minus strand of NZ_AWZU01000056.1, from coordinate 42,789 downwards.
CGTCGCCGACCCGCGGATTCTCATCTTCGACGAAGCGACGAGCGCGCTCGACTACGAGAGCGAGCGGGCGATTCAACAGAACATGAAACAGATCGCAGCGGGCCGGACCGTCTTCATCATTGCGCACCGCCTGTCGACGGTTCGGACTGCCGACCGCATCATCACCCTCGAGGCCGGCCGCCTTGTCGAGGACGGCACCCATGAGCAGCTGCTTCACTCGAACGGCCGCTACGCGAAGCTCCACTTCCTGCAGGCAGGCATCCATGGCGTCCGCTAACAACTCCGTCGTTCACTTTCCCAGGCGCCCGATTCGCCGCAACGACTACGAGCTCGCCTTTCTACCGGCAGCGCTTGAGATCGCCGAGACGCCGCCCTCGCCCGTCGGCCGCGCCATCGGCGCGACCATAATCGCCATCTTCTGCGTCGCGCTCGCATGGGCTACCTTTGGTAAGGTCGATATCGTCGCCACGGCCACCGGCAAGATCATACCCAGCGGCAGGACCAAGCTGATCCAGCCACTGGAGACCGGTGTCGTACGCGCCATCAATGTCCATGACGGCCAACAGGTCCACGCCGGCGAAAGCCTGATCCAGCTAGACCCGACCATGACGGCGGCCGAGCAGGGCCACGTCAAGGCCGATCTCGTCGCCGCCCAGCTCGACGTCGCGAGACTGCAGGCGGCGCTCTCGGATGGCGACGATCCGCTCGCGAATTTCCATCCGCCAGAGGGCGCGACGCCGGCCCAGATCGAGATGCACCGGCAATTCCTGGTCAGCCAAACCTCCGAACAGCGCGCCAAGCTCGCCGAACTCGACCGCCAGTCGTCGCAGAAGGAGGCCGAGCGTTCGACAGTGGAGGCGAGCATCGCCAAGCTCGAGGCTACCATCCCGCCGCTCCAGGAGCGCGTCGACACACGCAAATACCTGTTCGACAAGCAGCTTGGATCGAAATTGAATTACTTGACCGAATACCAGGACTTGGTCAGCCAGCAGCAGGATCTCCTCATTCAGCGAAGCAAGCTGAAAGAGGCCGAGGCGGCGCTTGCCGCGTTCAAAGAGACCCGCGACAGGACCGCGGCAGAGTTCCGACGCACGCTGTACGACGAGCTGGCGAAAGCCGAGCAGAAGGCCGCCGGTATCGCCCAGGACGTGATCAAGGCCGAGCGGCGGACCAAGCTCCAGGATCTCGTCGCCCCTGTGGACGGCGTCGTCCAGCAGCTTGCCGTGCATACCGTGGGGGGCGTCGTTACGCCGGCCCAGGTGCTCGCCGTGGTCGTCCCACAGGAGAGCCACCTCGAGATCGAAGCCACGCTGTCGAACGAAGACGTCGGGTTCGTTCATGCGGGACAGGACGCCGAGATCAAGGTCCACACCTTCAATTTCACACGCTACGGAGTGCTCCATGGCAAGGTGCTGAGCGTCTCGCCCGACACCATCGCCCGCGACGGTCGCGACGTCGCCGAGCCCAGATCTCGCGCCGAGAACACGTCGGAAGGCCGCCAGCAACAGGGGCAGGACGATCTCGTCTATGCCGCCCGGATATCGCTCGATCAGCGGCAGTTGAAGGCCGGGGAACGCGTCGTCGATCTCGGCCCGGGCATGGCGGTCACGGTGGAGGTAAAGACCGGATCCCGCCGGATTATCGGCTATCTGCTCTCGCCGCTCGCCAGGTACGAGCATGACGTCCTGCGTGAACGGTAGGAACCGCTTTGTTGGCTCTGCACCAAAGTGCCAAGCTCAGCGGGAGTCGCGCGCCCCCGAACATCAGGAAGCGACCTGAGGCTAGGCTCGTTCTAAGCGGCCATAAGGTGCAATGCGATTGTCGCCGTTCGCTATGAAGGTGTCTCGGTTTCATCGACATTCGAACTCAGGCGGCCACGAGCTCGACCAACGTGCCGCATGAATACGTGATCTTGACGCGCCATCGGTTAGGAGGATGCCGTCCAAGCGTTCCGCGCGCCCGGTGCAAGCAGCCAATAGATTCGTTCGGAAGATTCGGGTGCCGCACCTTTAAACTGAGCGTAGCGAGCGGGTTCGAGCGCTTTTCAGTCAAACACACGAACGAGCATCCCGCCCATACTCGGGGCTGCGGCATGCTCCGAGCGCGTTGAGCTCCCACCGATGACTACGGTGCCGGCCCGCCAATCCAAGAGGCACGCACTTAGTTGAGACCGATTTACGAAATGGGCCATGCTGAAGCGACCAGCGTTGGCCAATCGACACCACGCGCGATCGGCGCCGGGCCGTGCGAATCCAGAAGGGGTAATCCTTCGGCGACGTTGCACTTGATCTTCGGCGAGAGTGAGCTGGGGACATGAATATCGGCTGACTGGCGCGAAAAACGAGCAGCAGAACGCCGGACTGCAGGTGATGTTCTCGCGCCGCCGCCGGAAGCACCGCGGAGGATTTGTCGGGTACGTCCTTGATCAAGACTTCGGAAGCGGATTTCACGGTTGACGGCGGGCCGTCTTTCGTGAGGGGCGTCAAGGACCACTATCTGAGTTCGTTTACCGCGGCCTCATCAAGAGCACCGCGAAAGCCGTGGTGGCGAATCTCGCTCGCTCCGAAAATGGGTCTCGGAGCGAAAGGGCAGTTTATATCCGGAAGCCACCCTCGCGCGCTGTGGCGAGCGACGTTAGGGCGGCCATACGCGGCAAGGTCGATGCCGCCGAGCGCGCTTTGCCCTTACGGCATTCACCTACGCAAGTACAAGCCTCGGCGAACCGCCGAAAGCTGTCGCGGCATCTCTGATCGCAAGTTCGACTCCGGAAAGCATAGCCGGCACCGGCACGGGCATCGCACGGAAGGCATTCGGACGAATACGGAAAGTGTTCGACATGATCTTGTTGACCGGAGGCGCCGGCTACATTGGGTCCCATGTCTGCATGGCATTGCTGGACGCCGGCCTCGGTGTCGTCGCACTCGACAATCTCTCCAACAGTAACAAAGCCTCTCTCCAACGGGTACAATCTTTGTGCGGACGGTCGCTCGTCTTTCGGCACGCCGACATCCGGAATGAAGAGGCAATCTACGCAATACTTCGTGATTGCGCAGTCAGTGCGGTTATTCACCTTGCGGGACTGAAGGCCGTAGGCGATTCGAACGTTCGGCCCATGACCTATTACGAAAACAACATCGTGGGAACAATGCGGCTCGTATCGGCCATGAAGAAGGCAAACGTAAAGACGCTCGTCTTCAGTTCGTCCGCGACCGTTTACGGGAGACCGACGTATCTGCCGCTCGACGAGAAGCATCCCCTCGGGCCGACAAATCCGTACGGTCGAACAAAGTTTTTCATCGAGGAAATGCTGAAGGATCTGTATCGGTCCGACGATGATTGGCGGATTGGTATTCTGCGCTACTTCAATCCCGTTGGCGCGCATGAAAGCGGGCTCATCGGAGAAGACCCCGTTGGCGTTCCGAACAATCTGTTGCCGTTTGTGGCGCAGGTGGCAATTGGAAAGCAAGAGAAGCTGACGATTTTTGGAAACGACTATGACACTCCGGATGGCACTGGAATCCGCGACTTCGTTCATGTCGTCGATCTTGCTTCCGGCCATCTAAGTGTCCTGAACCATCTGAAACAGCCCGGAGTGCTCACGCTCAATTTTGGAACAGGTAACGGCAGCAGCGTTCTGGAAGTCATTCGGACCTTTGAAACCGTGAGCGGGAGGCCGATTCCGTATGAAATCCGAGAACGCCGGGCTGGTGATGTCGCCATCTGTTATGCCGATCCGACGCTTGCGGGAGAAACCTTGGGCTGGCAATCGAGGCGGTCGTTAGCACAAATGTGTGCGGACCATTGGCGTTGGCAGTTGAAGAATCCTTGCGGCTATCGTGGTACCTAGCCCAATATCCGCGGGTCCATCGTCGAGTGGCGGCGAACATGGAACTGGCGGTAGCACGGGTGCGCCCGCCTCGCGACCTCCACCGCTGCAAGGCCCCTGCAGAGACGAGGGCTCTGGATCTGCGCGTTCGCGGTAGTCACGCTCGCCGTCGCTGGTTGGGCGCGGACTGATCCTGGGGTTCACTTACGAACGGCCGAGGAGCTTGCGACGCAAGCTATAGTATCTATCACGCCAACGTCCAATACGGTATCCGGCCATGACAGCCTTCGCTTCCGTCAGGGCGTCATCATATGACACACGCAAGAACTCGACGGTCAGCGGGCTGCTGTCGAATAGTGCAAACTCCGCAAATCTCGGTTGAGGCTTGCGGGAGGCATCCAGCGATCCCGCGTTGATGAAATATTCGCGATCGGGGTCCAGTCTCACAATCCCGTTCGCGGGAAGCTCGCGAATGTCTCCGCCCTGCCCGATCTCGAACACTCTTTGCTCATGCACATGGCCGTAAAAGCAGATCTTGCGGCCCGGGAGGTCCGCGCGCAGGTAAGCGACGTTCTCCGCGATATGATGGGAACCGGTCATATACTGCTGCACGTCCCGCACGCCGCCATGAATCAATACCGCACGATCCTCGACGGGAACGCTCCTCGGCAGCGAACGCAGGTACTCGACGGTGCCAGGCAGGAGCGAGCAGCGCGTGCGCTTGAGAGCATGCATTGCCTTGTTCGAGCAGCGTTCAAAACCAAGGAGGCCGATGCCGATGAGATCGTGATTGCCAACGATCGAGACCACTCCGCGCTCGCGCAAGATGGCCGCGCATTCGTTGGAGTCCGCGTTGTAGCCGATGATGTCGCCGATACACAGGAGCCGTTCGGGACCGTAAGCCTCGAGCGCTGCAAGAGCCGCGATCAGGGCCTCGCGATTGCCGTGGATGTCGCCTATGACGCCGTAGAGAGCCATTGGCGCCACCATACATCCATCAATCTGAACAACTTGCGAACCTTCCGCACGAACGTCATCGCAAGTGGCGCGGGATCACTCCACGCGAACACGTTGTAGACGGTTCGCGTGAAGAGGATCGAGGAAACCCAGTCCACAAGGGTCAACTGCCGTTGCCGCGAAAGCGCGCGATAGGCGCGCCAATCGAGCGGCAGGCAGAGCCAGCGCGTGTCTGTGCGATAGGAAAGAGGGGGTGGCCGTTTCCCGGCTACCACGTAGTCGTAAGCGATCTCCATGAGGTTGAGCCCGTTCGCCGCGCCGAGGCAATGCCAGAGGTTGAATCGCGCATTCACCTCAAGAACGAAGTGCTGACCGGATTCGACGTCGGTCTTGAGATCAATTTTGAACGGACCTTTCAGAGGCAGTCGCTCGGCCAGCCGCCGTCCGAACGCCGCGAGTTCTTCGTTCTCGATCATCTCGATGAATGAACTTTCGCCCGTGAACGGCGGCGAGGCCCGCAACTTCCTGCCAAGGAAGGAAGCGAGAATCTTACCCCGCTCGTCGGAGACGCCATGAAATGACCAAAGCTGGCGATCATCTCCCCGGATGTATTCCTGGAATACGAGTTGCTCCCGAAAGGAGGCAACGAAAGGCTGCGCCATCACTGCGCTGCCATTCTCGAAGGCAAGGGCCTTGCTGCGTCCGAACAGTCGAACCTGCAGCGGCGAATGGTGCCAATTGCACTTGGAGCGCGGCTTCGCGAGCACCGGCCCATCGATCTCGGAAAGCATATCCCAGTCAAGACTGCGTGGCACCGGAATCCCTCTCGCGCGCGCGAGTTCGTCAAAACGATCCTTCGTCAGTAGCCCGGTCGCGACGGCCGGATCACACAGAAGCAACAGAAACTTCTGCTGCAAGCGCTCGCGATGCATGTAGATGAGTTCGAGAAAGTAATCCTCGCCATACATCAGAGGAACGCGGCGGCCGAACTGGCTCGAAAGCCGTTCGCCGGCGTCAATCAACGCATCGACCAGCGCACTGGGCTCGCTGCGCGGCGGAAGAATGCAGCGGCCCGCGCAATAGCGTGAAGCGAATGCCGGAGCATCGTCCTCGGTCGAGGCGACGATCGCCGGAATACCCGCCATTCCCAATGGCCGAAGTAAGACGGGGCCTGCCGCGAGCAGAACCGGCGGCCGGTCCATCGTGAGATGCCGATAACTCACCTCGAGCATGCCGGCCACTGCTTTCGCTCCGAAGTTCTTGCGTCTGGCCACGCGTCGTGAGCCTGCGCCATCGTGAAGGTCCCAACCCACCTACCAATCGTCTAAGAACCTGCCCCCGAATGCGGAATACAGAGCCGCAGCTTCTTTTTTGGAAGGTCCGTAGCAATGGTCTTTAGCCTCCGCTTGGCTCGGCGGAGCTTCGCCTCGATGCGGCCCTCTGCACTGTCTCTGCCTATTGCGATCCAGTTCATGCCATACCCCGCATTAGCCAGATGGGACTTATGCCCGGCGGCGCCAGCGAGGAAGTCGTAGCCGCGCTCCCCGCGTGCGATGCTGTCCTCAATAGACAGCACATGGCTGATGAGCCCGGGTTTGAGCCGGTTATCGCGCTCATAGAGAAAGCCGTTTTGGTAGTTAAGGACACAGCCGTCATGCACGAAATTGTACAAGACCCCGATCGTCTGGTCCCCAGCCAACGTCCGTGAGATGCGGACGGCCCCCAAGGGCACGCCGCGCGCAATTAGCTCCTCGTGAAACGGACGGAAGCCCGGATTAGCGAAGGATCCCTTGCGTCCCCATCGCGCCTGATGAAGGTCTTCCAGCAAATCGAACGCAGCGAGGGCCTCTGTTGTCGTTTCCATAGTCCGGAGCTCGACGGAGCCGCGCTCTGCATATAACCGCATCGCACGGCTCACGGCCTGCCGAGTATTGCGGCCCAATGTGGCGCGGTAATTACCGCCTTGCTGGCGGACTTTGGCAAAATCGCTCCACGGTGCCGTATCTGCCCGTTTCACCTCGGTAACAAGCCCAACTCGGCTCGCGGTGCGACAAGCTGCCATCTCAAGGTCTGGGTCAATTCCGGAAAGCACTAGCTCGTCCGAGTGCCGCAAGCGGGACGTCAAAGCCTCGAGACATGCCACTCTAATGGCATCCTCCAAAGATTGCTCTGCAAGAATGTTATTGTACTCGATGGACAATCTGTCGAAACGAGTATCTCCGGTTTCATTGAGCAGCCAACGCGCCCGCGCATGCAGGCCGAGACTCCACGCTCCCCGCCGGCAAATAATCGCCAAGCCGACGATATTTCTTGAAGACCGAGCGACGAGGACGTGTGGTTGTGCGCCCTTCGGCAGATGCCGTAGCCAAGTGCCGATCCAGAGCCAAGACAAATAGAATGAGTGATTTGCGCGCGCTTGGAGCTCCTTCCAGGACGTCTCAAGCCTCGCAATGCTCTCCAAGGCTTCCAGCCTGACATCGATGACTCCATCAAGAGGCATGGCTTGCTCCGTCGAAGCCGAGCAACAAACCCATCGCGATCACACAGCTCTTCGCCCTGATGCCTTCCCCGTTCGCAAGCTTGAGGGCAAAGCCGTCTGGCCTACGTCACCAATACGTCTCCCAGCATGGGAACCAGATGCCGCTGAAATGACAAGGCGCATCTGGCGAATGTGTCATACGCAATCGAAGCATTTCCGTAGGATGGCCTTACGTCTGCGCAGAATTGCTGGAGCGTGTAGCGCCTGGCCGGATCGGCAGGGCTAGAGGGGGCCCATTCTGACTTCAGACGCGTACTCGTCAGCATTTGGGCCAGCCACCGGTGCATCAGCGTAACAAAGATTCGAAACGGCACGCCACAGGACCGCAAATGTGCGGCGACGGAGAGACCGAGCGCCCCTGCCCCAACGATTGCTATAGGCAAACCCGACAGACCAGGCATTCTCATGCCCCAAATCATGATCTCCGCCGCAACATGCGCCTTCAGGACAGAGGGCCGCAGCGCCCCAGCAAACCATATGCGGAAGGTCCAAGATAACTTGGTCACACGCACCTGTCCTACTGTAAGATTCGCCCTAGGTGCGACCCTTTCGGATTACCCCGCTGCTTCGCCACTTCGTCGGTCCGCCGCCGCGGCCCGGGATCGACCGATTGTTTGGAGTACGTGAGATAGACCTTACGGCCGCACATGGATCGGCGCTTGGATGCGCGGCCGTGGCAGTAGCGACGAAGGTGTAAGCGCTGGGCTGGAGGGGCCATGAGAAGGTGCCTAGGCGCACGTTCACAGCGCCATCCTTGCCGCCGACAGTGTATGCAGATTGTTCGCCGCCACCGCACAAGATATAGCTTGGATGTTTCTCGGTGCCGTTCCCGATCAATGGTGGCTCTGTCCCAATTTCGGCGCCTCGTCTGTGACCCTCGACGTCGTGACTGCTTGCGCCGCGAATGCTGCGTACTTGGGAATATCCTCGTCACAATCAGCAACCCAGTCGCCCAATTTAATCGCCTACAAGCGATAGAGGTTGAGAAACTGCTTGCCAGATGGCAGCCTGACGCCGGGCATGGCCTTTCCGAGTACGATGAGATCCGCCCTCGCCGCTGCGCGCGCGAAATCGGCGACCAGAAGTTCCGGCAGTCGCGCCAAATGCGCGTTTGCAAACGCCAGGTTGGCGCCGATGAGCTGCTCCGGCTTCAGGTCCGGTTCGAACAAACACAGGTCGTATCCTCGCTCGAGCAGCGTTGCGGCGAGTTCAACCAGCGGACTTTCGCGCAAGTCGTCCGTATCTGGTTTGAACGTAAGCCCCATCTGCAGGATGCGTGCCCCTCTCGGCGCGTGCGCTAGAACCAAGCGCGCGATAAAGGACTTGTGGGCCGTGTTGCTGGCGATCACGTTCTGCAGGAGCGGCACCTCCAATCCATGTTTTTTCCCAAATGCGCTGAGAGCGCGAACATCCTTGGGAAGGCAGGATCCCCCGAACGCATTTCCCGGTCGCAGGTAGTAAGGAGAGACGTTCAGTTTGGTGTCCGACAAGAAGATACGTATGACGTCTCGCGGGTTGATGGCGGAGGTGAGCGCCAATCTTGCGATCTCATTAGCAAACGAGACCTTGAGAGCGTGGAAATAGTTGTCCACGTACTTGGCCATCTCCGCCACGGCAAACGGGACTTTGAATACGGGCGCATCGATCCCATCGTACATGCCGTGCAGATCCTGCGCTGCGCCAGGAAATCGCTCGCCAACGACGATTTTTGGAGGGTTGAAATAGTCCGTGATGGCAGTCGATTCGCGCATGAATTCTGGATTGTACACCGGCTCGTAACGCTGACCCGCGGGCTCTCCTGCCGCCGCGCTCAACTTAGGCATGACCACCGTTTCCATGGTGCCAGGCAGCATTGTCGATCGGAATACGCAGAGCAGCGGCCGGCACTTGGCCGATCGTTGCCGAACCGCCGTACCGATTTCCTCCGAAACCGAGGAGACGTACGACAGTTCGAGCGAGCCGTCCTCACGACTCGGCGTTCCGACGCACGCGACCACTACGTCCGCATCTGCGAGCGCGCTCCCTAGCGTCGTCGCAGCCGTGAGGCGATTTTCGGCTCGAGCCCTTGAAAAGGTTTCGTCTACCCCGGATTCTTTCACGGGAGAATGACCCTCGTTGGCGATCTCCACCTTTTGCGGGTTTACGTCAACCCCAATGACCGTTGCGCCCTTGCGCAACATGCAGGCTGCCACTGTCACGCCGACGTATCCGAGTCCGCAGACGACGATTCTCATGGCAAATGTCCGGGGCAGTGTGCAAGCAACGTCCGTGCTATGCTGCGAGCTTCAACAATCCCTGCAGGAGCTTCTTCCCCCCAACTCCACAAAGTCGCTGCGACCGATCCATCGCGGTCCGGTAACGGATGTATGAATATGCTGTGTGCAGAATGCGACTCACCGAATTTCGGCCACCATCTGGCGCTTTCGATATGAGGTCCTTTTCCCAAAAGTACGTCGAGGCTTACCTGCAACCCGCCTGCTGCAAATGTGCGGGAAGGCGACACGGACCACGTTCCCGGCACGAGGAATCGAACGCCTGCACGAGCGGATTCAAGACCGCGCCAAACGTCTACAATGAGCAAGGCGCACCCGGGCCATAGTCCGACCCAGCGGGCCACATCAGTCCCCAGCCTGCGAAAGCCGTTTTGATATCCCGCCGCCCACAGCGGCGCTATCCTCCCGAGGGTCGGATCCTCTAGAGGAAGTGCCGAACCGCGACGTCCGACACGGAACGAGCTCCAAAATTCGATGGGCTCGGCGCCGATGACGTGCGGTCCGTTGTGACGGGAAGCGGATCGGCAATCATCCCGCGCAGGACCTTGGGAATATGTTGGCACACCGGGGTCCACGATGAACCGCTTGCTGGCGACCGAGAGTTCAACACTAAGGAAATCCGCATGAGCGTGCCCTGGATTGGAATCAGGACCGCAGGGGCCGCAATCGAAAATGACGGCATCGTTCTGGCGGGAGAGTCGAATGTATCCTGTTTCCGGCAGCGCAATCCGGCCGTCCGCTGGCGGTGGTGCGAGCTCGGTCGCCGATGGAGCCTCGCCCAACCACGAGTCGTTGAACAGTCCTATGTCGCCGTCTGGATGGCACATGACGCCAAGGGCCGACTGCATCGCTGAAATCGTTGCCTCCAGCCAAGGCGTATGGGACAGCGAGTTGGCGGCCAGCAAAGTCTGCAGGTCGACCAAACACAGCGCGTGATACATCGGCGACCTTTCCGCATGGCCGCCGTCGCTTAGCACGACCTGATCGAGGGTCTGTCGTATCGCGCGGTCCAAGAATCCCAAGCGAGGCGTGTTCTGCCCGAGGGCCGCGCGATATATCGATAACGCCACGTAGTTCTTCAATAGATGATTGAACCGGAGGTCGTGCTCCAGATTGCGTAGGACAAATGCAGCGCAGAACTTTGCATGTTTGAGCAAAGCCGCGAGGTCATCGGAGTGGCTCCCGCCCGCGGCACGCAAGAGTGCGTATCCCGCGATCAGGTTTATCAGGCGGTGACTTGCAGAATACGGATGCCAAACGTCTCGAAAGACGCCCGGCACGTTCCACTGGTTTTGGGCCACGAGGCTCTCAATTGTCCGATGTATCATGGCTACGTCGCTGGCAGTGCCTCGGGCGAGGAGTGGTACGGTCCAACCCAGATACGACAACGTCATCCGCCAAAGGCGATTGTTGCCCTCGCCCATTTCGACGCGCCACGCGATGCGATCGATGCCGCCGAAATCCATCGTCCTGCCGAGAAACTCGAATCTCCCTTCCGCGATCTCCGCGAGGTGCGCCCCGTGAACGCAATTCTGCAGGTGCAGTACATGTTTTGCTACGTGGCGCAGCGGATCGCGGAATTCCGGATCCGGAAGGTCCCGCGCTGTTCTTTCGATCCATCGATGGAACAGACTGGGACACTTCTCAGCTATGGCCCATTGCCCCCGCGACCATGCGCGACAATACAATTGCTCTGCACCCAGGTGGCGCACGGTTCGGAGCATGCGACCGGGTTTCATAGAAGCACCACCGATCCGGTTCGAAGGGCTTCGAGAATGGCAATAGTGGCCACGCTCGTCTCCACAATCTCGGGTTCCGGAATAGGAGCGCCGGTATCTTCCACGACCGCCGCAACGAACGCGTCGAGCTCACCGTGATGGCCCTTGTCCTGCTTCAATCTGCTCGATTGGCGTCGAACGCTGCCGTTTACGACGATCTCCAGCGTCCGGAAATTGTCGATGGTGGCCACTGTGCCGCCAGCGTAGCATTCAATTCTTTCCTTGCTGTAGGCTGGATCGCCGAGTGCCGTATAGACCAGGGTACAAAGGCTACCATCGCTGAACCGGATGGCGACCGTAACGTCTTCACACAGACTATTAACAAGGCGCGCGGCATCAGCTCGGACCGCTACAATCGGTACCGCGATCAGGCACCGGGCCAAGTCGACGAAATGACAGAGCTCGCCAATGATGCGACCGTTCCCCTCGTCCGGTTCTCGCTGCCAGCTGTCCGCTGCGAGTTGCCCCGCATTGATGCGCATGAGAACGTTTTTCGGAGCAGGCAACGGCGCCAAATGCCGACACAAGGAAACGATCATTGGCGCAAATCGTCTATTGAATCCGACTTGAAAAAAAGCAGAAGACGTGTTGCGAGCTCGCACGACTGAATTCAGTTCGTCGCGCGTCAAGGCCAATGGCTTCTCGACCAGGACGGCTTTGCCTGCCGACAGCGCGCGAGCGGTGAAGGTCGCATGGGTACTATGCGGCGTGGTGATGACAACTGCATTGATCTGGGGATCGTCGAAAACTGATGATTCGTCGGTCCCACAGTGGCGAAAACCAAATCTGCGTTGGGTGTCGTCAGCCGAAACGCCGCGCTGCGTCACAACTGTGTGTAGCACCACCTGCGGATGGCGGGCCAGTATGGGCAACAATTTTGATCGCGCGAAAGACCCGGCGCCGATCACCCCCAAGGTGCACCGGCCGCGATGCGGAATCACATAAGGCCGTATTTCGATTGCCGGGATCGGTTCGACACTTCCTTGCTGATCGGTTGGATACTCTATTACGACACCCAAATGCGGTTCCATTCCTTCCGTAACCAGTTCATAGGCCTTTTCGGCATCGTTTATCGGAAACCGATGCGTCGTGAGTGCTGTTGGGGTGAGGCGAAGTGTACGGTTCGGACTCATCAGACGAACGCACTCAGCCAGATTGTCTGCTTCAGTCCAGCGTACCCAGCCGACGGGGTACTTGATGTTACGTTTCTCGAAGTCATTGTCGTATCTTCCGGGCCCGTAGGAACGCGAGACGACCACCGAAAGCTCCTTCTTCATAAACTCGCGATACGGAAATTCTGTCCCTGTGACGCCGACCAGACTGATCTTTGCGCGGTCGCGCGCAATGTCCGCCGCCGTGTCAAACGGCTCGCTTGAACATGTAGCGGCGGTGATCACGACGCCATCGCAGCCAACGCCGTTGGTCTGAGATCCGACGAACGCAGAGGGACTACCGTCAGCAAGATTCCAGGTAAATTCGGCGCCGAGTGAGCGGGCAAGAGCGAGCCTTTGGGCGCTGTAATCTAGGCAGAGCACGCGGCATCCGTGGATCGCAAGCAGCTGAGCGGCCAATTGACCAACCAGACCCACCCCGATGACACCGACCACATCACCCAGCTTCGGTTCTAACAGGCGGATGCCGTTGAGCGCTATGGATGCCAGGGTCCCGAAGCACGCCTCGAAGTGGGACACGTCCTCTGGGACAGCTGCCGCCAGGTTGCCTGGAGCAACATTGTACTCAGCGTGGTTGGCGATTCCCGCTCCCGCAATCGCGACGTTATCGCCAACCTGAAATTTGCCTTCGAGCCCATGCCCCACTTCTACAACGACGCCTGAGGCAGAATAACCGAGCGGCAGTGGCTGGTCGAGGCGCGCTCGCACGGTGTCCAGGGTGGCCACAAGCCCATCACGATGAATTTTGGCCATTACTTGCTTGACCAAATCGGGCCGACTCGTTGCCTTCCCGAGCAAGCTCCTTTTTGCAAATTCGACAACCATCCGCTCTGTGCCAGCGGAAATTAGACTGGCTACCGTGCGAACCAGGAGATGCCCCGGCTTCACGCGCGGCGCTGGTACGGCCCGAACCGACAGGACGCCAGTACTTGCACTTTGGACGATCTGCTTCATCCTCGCGCTCCGGCAAACACTGTTGCGCCGACGTGTGCGTCAAGTCTTCGGCTAAGCAGCATTTCTCTGAAAACCAGCCATCGCCAACATCTCAGCTTCGAGCGCCGAAAACAGCTTTTCCCACGTCCAGTAGCGCTGGATATACTCGCGTGCGCTCTTTCCTAACGCTGCTCTCCTCTCCGGATTACGCAGAAGCGCGACGACGGCATCCGCAAATGCCTCGGGACCGGCGGCTTCGAGGAGGTGCGTTCCGGAAATTGCATTAATCCCCTCGTTGGCCACCGGCGTTGTCACGATGGCCTTGCCGCAGGCCATGTACTCGATCAGCTTGTTCTGCATGCCGGCCCCAATCTGTACAGGATCTATGCACACCGTCGCGCGCGCAATGTATTCAGCAGGATCGGGAACCTCGCCGGTTACCGTAATTGCGTGGTCCAGAGCAGCAAGACGGACGACCTCGCGCGCCGGCCGGCGACCCACAACGAGCAGATGCGCGCCCGGGACATCCGCTCTTATGCGGGGCCAGCAGTTTTTGACGAACCAGGTGATCGCGTGAACGTTGGTGTTCGTCCCCATCACGCCTGAGAAGATCAGCGTGGCTGGATCGGGATCAATGTCTGGACGAGGCCGGAATCGGCTCGTATCAACACCGTGCGGGTAAAGAACGTAGTTGCTTATCTCTGGCATCGACCTTTCGCGACAGGCCAGACGAATTTCCTCCGCGTCTCTCTCGCTGATGAGTACCGTCCTGAAGAAGTCGCGCCAGATGTTAGCCTCGTATCGACGTACTAGGCCCTGCTCCAGGGCATAGATGATTTTATCCGGTAGCCTGCCGGAGCTTTGCGCTAGCCGCCGCGTATTCAGCGACTGCGACAGCTGCATGCCGAGAATCGTGGAAGGGCGGCCTACGTCCGGTCCAGCCTCGGCGGGGCAGACCGCGCGGAGCGCCTCGGCGCTACGGATGTAGTAGGCGTAAGCGACGTCGTATTGCCTGACCGAGAGGGCTTGCCGGACGGCATGGATATGAGCGCGGTTCGTAAACCAGCCGACCTGCATCGGTTTGCCGACTGCGACAGCCCCGATCAGTCCCAGAATGCTGCGCGCCGGGGATTGTCGGAACACAAAGAGTCCACGGCAGCGCTGATCTAGCCAAACCCACTGCTCAGGCGTCGGCTTCTCTCCTGTGTCGAGCGTGAAAAGGTCCAACGCATGACCACGCGCGGCCAAGAACGAAATGAGATGCGCGACGGCCAACTGATCTGCGCGGGTCATCGGTAATGGCAGCCGGCTGCACACAAGTGCAATTCTTAGCCGATGGGCCGCTGGCGATACATTCATGGATGAGGGCAACGTCGTGTTGGGTGCCATGACTCTTCGCCTAAACGGTTGATCGCCTGCGACTGGTCGATAGCTTAGTGATACTCGGGTCGCACCGCTATTAGTGCCGCTTTAGGATCAGTCGGCAAATTTCCGAAGGTATCAATGAGGCGCATCGGAATTAGAACCATTGAATTCTCACTTGGCGCCGGTACCGCATGTATTATCGCAGCCCATGATTGTGCTGCGCCCCTGCAGTGGCTGCATAAGATGCGGTCCGAGACCGCAGAACGGCACGGCGAGATAAGCAAGACGATTTAAGGCGCCGCCCGGGCGGGACAGCTTCCCGGGGGCAGGGCAGGCTGGCGCCCTCTCAAGTGAGGGTCACGATGCTTTGGCGCGATATCCGCGACATCTATGGCTCGCAGGCTACCTACATTGCGCGGCAATCCTCCGGCGATTGCGCGGCTCGTCTCGGTATTTTCGAACGCGCTGGTGCAACCGGTCGGTCGGGTGCCGGCAAATTGGATTCGGCAGCGGTGGTCGAGGCGCTGGTCGGACCCAACCAGGAGCCAGACAACGGACTAGAACTTGTAGACACTGTGTCGAGCCTCGCAAGGCCATTTGCATCGCGACCGATTCAACATGACCCAAATGGCACATTTAAACGAGTCTTCGATTTTGTGGTTGCTCTGATCGGGATCGTTGCTCTGTCACCGCTGTTCGTAGCTGTGGCAATAGCCCTGACTCTCGATACACGGGGCCCGATTTTCTTTCGCCAGTGGCGCGGCGGGCAGAATGGTCAACGCTTTCAAATCTGGAAGTTCCGAACAATGACATGTTTGGAGGACGGCGCCGACGTTTGCCAGGCTTGCCCGGGCGATGCCCGTGTTACGCGGGTTGGACGGTTCCTCCGGAAAACCAGCATCGATGAGCTGCCGCAGCTCTTCAATGTGGTCCGTGGCGACATGTCACTCGTTGGTCCACGGCCACATGCACTGATCCACGACGCGATCTACTCAAGGCTGATAAAAGGATATGAAGACCGACAATTGGTGAGGCCGGGGATGACCGGGTGGGCGCAGGTCAATGGATGCAGGGGTGAGACGCGAGACATAGCGGCTATGGAACGACGTGTCGAGCGCGATCTTGAGTACATTCGGCATTGGTCGCTTCGGTTCGATCTCCTCATCATGGCTAAGACCGTGAACGAATTGGTACGAGCTAGCAATGCGTACTGATCGTGACGACACCCCATTATAGACATATAAATATGCGCGCTTTTTCAATCCGATTATTGGGGAAGGCTATTTATCTGTATATCGGCGCGACTTTTGAATCCTAAATCGGCGACGAACTGCAACTGCGGAGCGCGGCTGCAGCATCGATCCATCCCGCTCAGAAAGAAAAGAGGATACTAGTGCTCGCCAATGCCACTAATGCTGCCTGGTACTGCATAGATGCGAGGCGACGCGCTTGAAGCGGAGGGGAGATCTCGAAAGATTTTTGGGTGATGCGAGTCTCGATCTCTTGTGCAATAAATCCGATGGCTGCCTATTCAATCGCCACGGCCTGTTATGGCTTCGTGGCTCACTTCAGTCTGAAGCAACTCGGCAAGCTCATGGCCCCGGCTATCGAAAAGCCCATGGCTAAGAGCCCAGATCGCTGCCTGAGTACGATTGCTCGCCCCTATCTTCCGAAGGATTGTTTTAACATGAGCCTTTACGGTTGGCTCAGCGATTTTGAAAAATCGCGCAACATGCTTGTTGGATTCGCCCAGGACGATCCGCGCAAGGATTGCGATTTCCCGCGCCGACAACTGCCTTACTGCTTGCGGTCCGTCCTCGACTTCCCACGTCGTTTCACTTTGGATCGGAGGCGACACTTGTGAGATGGGAGCTGAGACCACTCCTTCGGCTCTCGGCTGGATTTCTAATGACCAGAGGCGAGCATCTATAACGAGGAGAGACCCGCTCACGACGGCATGAAGCGAATTGACGAGAGCGTTTGGCCTCACTGAACTAAGGAGAACTGCGTTCGCTCCATCATCCAGCGCGTTCGCCAAGTACTTCGAGTTGTTGTCGTCGCCAATGGCCACGATGAGAGCGAACGGGTACTGGGTCCGAATCCTCCTGCAGATCGAAAAACGCTTCGGTCCGACCCCGACGATGAACAACACAGGCCCGTCGCTGGGTACTTCCGTCAGATCGTCTAATTCAATTCCGCAAGCCTGCGGGCGGAAGCGGGTTCTTGACAGGATGAGGCGAAGGCCTTCTCTAAAGAGCCCGTCGATCTCGAGAATAAAAGTCGGTACAATCGGCTCACTCGACATACTTTGGTAGCCTGTTGGATTACGACTATCAGCCGTTTCGCTTGCGAACTAGTCGACCTCCTTTTTCTCTCCTGCTTATTCTTTTGTGTTTGTCCAGCTCGGTCGCGAACCCCGATGACATTCCCCAGCTACTCAGAAAAGCACAACAACTTAGGATGAAAACAATTGTTTCAAGTCCGAAATGAGGCTTTTGGCAACAAGACCGTTCCAAAGGGTCGCCTCATCCAGATGGACTAGTCCTTACGAGCGAGTACCTGAACGCGCTAGGATTTAATTTCGGCCACCACGATTTTCGATCTATCGGTTCCGTGTACAGCTCGGCGCCAGGTTCGACGGTATTATTCGACTTATAGGCACTTTGAATTCAAGAGACAGCCGAACGATTCAAACTGATGAGGCAGCGGTCTTTACCGGTCGGCAGGGTTGTGTGGCTGGTGCTGGAGAATGGCGGAACTATGAAGCTGCTTCGCAGCATCAGATCCGCCTCCAGCTGTGTTCTCCCTCCGAGCGAGGTGGAAAGTTCAACATCGTTGCTGACGCGAGCCATTCTAAGTCGCTCTCGCCGCCCCGAATAACGAAGTACAGATGCTACTAGAAGCAGAGCTATGGGTATCGCCGAAAACTCGGCACGACTAAGCGCAGAGTTTTGTCCACCTTGCCAGTTGGGTAAAAACGGGAGCATGCTGGCAACACTTGCACAACTGCACTTGGCGAACTCGTCTGACCTAACCTTTGCTGTTTAAAGAGACCGTTATCTGGGAGCGGTCTTTTCGCAGGGCCGGTGGAGATCAATGATGGGAATTGGAGCACAATCCTCCTTTTACCGGCGCGCCTTGTACAGATTTTTCCGGTCGAGGTATTTTCGCCGAACGGCCAGAACAGGCGATGGTGTTTTCCAGGCCTACGTTTCGCCGGGCAGCATCTTAAGCGTTCTCGACCTGCGGAAATCGCTCGTCGATCCCGTCCATGAACGATTCATTCGCGAATGGGTCGATACAGACGCCGTCGTGTGGGACATAGGCGCGAATCTCGGGCTGTTTGCATTTCCCGCCGCACTCAAGGTCCGCTCTGGCCGCGTCTATGCTTTTGAACCAGATTTGGAACTCGCCAGCAACCTGATCCGGAGCCTCAGGCTGAGCCAGAACCGAAACCTGAAATTGTCGGTAATGAGTGTGGCGATTTCGAACAAGGATGGTGCGGCTCCCTTTCAGATATCCAAGTTCAGTCGGGCACTCAACAAGCTTCAGTCAGTCGGCAAGTGGCGGGAGACCTTCATCGTTCCGGAGGAAACGAGATCGGTACCGACAATGCGGATCGACACGCTCGCCAGGAGCCTGGCCGCGCCGACCGTTCTCAAGATAGATGTTGGAGGCGCGGAAACGGAGGTTCTCCATGGGGGCGAGCAGACAATTGGGACGGTTCGTCCCAATATTCTCATCGAGTGCGCAAACGAGCTCCAGGGGCCAATCGCGGCGTTTTTCCAAAAGCACCGCTATGTGTTGTTGGACGGTGAAGCCGAGGTCTGGTCTCCGTTGCAACGCCCCGCTTGGAATACGATTGCGATTCCGAGCGAGAAGATCGCAGCGGAGCATCTGTAATCACTGGCTCCCCTACAAGGACCAGCTTGGCGGCCGCCAAGCTGCGCATTACAATGTCCGTTACTGAAACGCTCGCCCATTGTGCGCGGCAGGGCGATCGTGTTCGCGTGTTCGCGAAGCTGTATCCGTACCGGAACAGCACCACAAAACAGGAATACAGGCAGTGATAGCGCAGTAGATCCGTGAACGCCGAACGTGCTTCCGTGTTGTCGGATCGTTCGATCGGCCGAGCGGGTTGCAGAACGCGTGGACGCAGCGCGGCTTTATTTCACTGCGGTGATCAGCAGGTACAAGCCATGCCGCTTCAACAATCTGCGAATCAGCCAGCGAGGCCATAGCTTTTTTGCAGCCCTGAGAAGCGGGCCGCGATGCCGTCGGCCGACCTCACTCTGGAGCAGATCGCCATAGTTCAGTTGTATCGCGATGCGAACGTCCGAAAATTGCCTAAAGAGTTGGCGCGCCTCGTCGACGGTGTAAGCTTTGGTTCCGGGACTCTCCAGGAAATTTGCGTAGATATGGTCCAGCCCCGATTTAGGTCGCCCTCGCATCAAGCCGTAGCGCATCCAGAGCATGTAGCCGGTCAGCGACCATTTGTGATAAATCATGATTTTGGCGATTCCGCCAGGGCGCAGCACGCGGTACGCCTCTTGAATTGCCAGTGGGGTGTTTGGGGTGTGGTGCATGACCCCCCACGAATAGACGATGTCAATGCACTCAGAAGCCAACGGCAGGCGCTCACAATCGGCCAGGACGAGGTCCGATTTCAAGCTAAATAAATCGAACCGCTCGCGCGCGTAAGCGACGGAACGCCAGCTCAGGTCGGTGCCGAGCAGACGTCTCGGGCGCGCGCGCGCCCACTGCTGATGGTCGCACCCCATGCCAATGCCGATCTCGAGCACATCGCGATCCGCCGCGGCGGCGAAGTCAGCAAAGCCGGGTATGAAAGGCTCAAACCGGTACCGCGACCTTTCCTCGGCGAGGAAGCGCGACTTCGGGTCCGATCCCACAGCCCAGAATTCGCCGGCGGAGCCCTGGTCCCAGAAGCTGCGAACATCGTTCTTGAGCATGTCGGGGGACACTCCTGGCGCTATTGAGGAAGGCCGCCGCTTCAACTACATTTTGTGGACCGAGGTCATCGATCTCAAGGATTGAAAAAGGAAATCGGCTACTACAGGGCCCTCCTCCGGATCGTAGTATTGGTTGAAGGTGCCCCGGAGAGCGAAGCCAAACTGCCTTAGCCGAGCTATGATTTCGTGAGCGAGCGCCTGGCGCGCATACAACTCGACATAGCAGCATTCGACGTACAGATAATCAACGAGGGGCAGCGCCTCACGACAGCCGTTGACGGCCTGTAGCTCGTAGCCTTGGACATCGATCTTGAGCAGGCAGGGCGGACAAATGCGATCAAGCGGCAAAAAGTCGTTGAGTCGGCCGATACGAACCGTCTCCTCTCCTGTTTCCCGCGAGCCGAATATCTGTGATTGTTTGTGCGCTTTCAGGATCGACGACGAGGCATGATGATCGTTGGCAACGAACATTTTGGTGTCGCCCAGAGCCTCGCCAATCCCTACCTGGAAGAGATGCACATTCGCCTGATGAGCAAACAGCGCACGGAAGCGTTCAGCGGGACGCTGGAGAGGCTCGAATGCATAAATGGTCGCCCCGGGGTAGAGAGTTCGGGCAAGCAGGGAAAATTGGCCACTGTTGGCGCCGACGTCGAGCACCGTCCTTACGTTCAAACCCTGCAGCGCCAGTTTGTGCTCGATGGTCGGAGCTATCCCGCGTCGCAGTCCGCTCCAATATCTCGGGTTTGATAGCACTTCCGTCAGCTTGCGCATCTTCCTTAGCATGAACAGTGCCACCTCTGTTGGGTTCGAATATCACGTCAACAGGAAGAGCGCGGCCACGCGCGAAACTTTCATGGGTGATACTCATGGCGAATTCGCAGCTGTATCGGCCGGCCGGTCATCACCGTGCTGAGCCCCTCGGCCCAAATAGTTGGCCCTGGGTCATCAGGACCGAAAACGGCCGCAAGTGGTGACCGTTCGTTGAAAGGGTCGCGCGCCAACGCATATTCCCAGCATAGGGACTCGCCATGTGCGGAACACGCCGGACGCAAGGTAGTTTCGGACCGCACGCACAGAAACGCAAGCGCGAGCTTGCCGCCGCCCGGCCACTGGGACTGTGGTGCTTGACGCGGTTGAGGCCAGGATACCGCCATTGCGGCTCGCCGACCTGACTGTCCGTAGACCGAAAATCCTCGCAGCGGGCAGTCCAGTTGCATCCCTGGGCGCTCCGGACGCGGCGGCAGACCGGATCTTCGCTCCAATCACGACGATAGCGAGCTTTTGGCTGGCCACCGCGTTGGGCTGGGTATCTCCGCAGATTTCGGACCTGCAGTCAGCCTAGCCGGCGCGGCTTTGCCCGACTTGGGCCGAGATAGCGCAAGAAAAGCGGAACGTGCAGTATCGCGCCGATCCCGTACACCAGAACGTACGCGCCAAGAAACACCGGGAATGAGACTTCCCACACGTAACTCACAAGAGCAACCGTGCCCAGCGCGGTCACCACGGCGACGTACAATTTTGCCATGGGTTCGAACAAACCCGAATTGATAAGTATCACCTCGAGCGTAAGCTGGATGAGTTCTAGGAAGAGCATTGCGACCATCATCAAAACGATCGCCTGGCTGATCTCCACTTTTCCATTGAGGAGTATCGGAAAGATCCAGTTCGACCCGCCTAACAAGCAAATTGCGCCAATCAGGAAGATCGCGAATTGAAAAGCCAAGACCGTGCCGACCGATGACATCAGATCTCGAGTCCTGCCCTCATGAACTGCCCTTGTCTGCATGGGCAGGAAAGCATCTCCGGCCACTCGGTATGCCGTCGCGCCAAAGCGGCCGACCTTATAAAACGTATCAAATACTACGAGAGCATCCCTGGGAAACGACATGGCAGGAATTATGAAATATGGAAAGACGTAGATCGTGAATGCACTCACGTTGAAAGCAGCGACGGCTTTCATGCTGGCCAGTCGATCACGATACAAACGAACCACGGCCGCGGCGATCGCGCTTTTCCCGGCGTTGAATTCGTCAAAGACGCGACGGCCGTAAAATGCCGCGACCAAAAAGCAGGCCCCCCAAATGACGTTTATCGCAATCAGATATTCTCGGACCTCAGCTCCTACCAGAAGCGCTATCAGCAATCCGGTCACCAGGGACCGCCGCATCAACTCGATGACTTCGAAAGGAACGTAAAGATCGACCGCGTTCGCGGTTGTCCTCACAACGTTCCATGGCAACAGCAGCAGCCAGAACAGCAAGTACAGGATCAGATTCAGCGGCACACCATGGTTATGCATGACGTCAGCTACAATCAATGCGCCGACGACAAAAAGCACGAGCAGGACCACGACGCCATATGTAAGCAGCGCCGCCAACGCCTCTTCCAAAGCCGTCCCAAGATGATTGCCGTCCAAATACGCCTTACGCATGTTAACGTAGATCAGATTCGAACAGCCAAGATCGGCCAAACTCGCGTAGCTGCCTATGGCCGAAATCAAGATGTAGGTGGCAAAAACATCTGGTGAGAGAATCCGCAAGAAGACGTACGTGGTGAGAATTCCAAACACGAGTTGGAAGGCGGTATTCGAGGCCTTTAGCGTGAAATAAGCATAGATATCCATCGCTACGTTCCGGCCGGGGCTGCGAGGACGCGCACGGTCGGAATTTGACCGTAAGCTCCTATGCACTTCTGTGGAATGATAACGCTTACCGGCCACCAGTCGAGTGGTAATAAGGTCTTGGACTGCGGTCACGACAAATCAAGCCCTGAATGGCAGTTAGATTCTCATTCGCCTCGAGATGGAACTATTGTGGGGCTGCCGCATGTCGGCCTTAGATGCTCTTGATCAAGTGTTCTCCGAGGTGCAGTCTTGCCGTGGTTGCTTGCACCTGAGCTCTATTGCCCCGGATTCACTAGCGTCGCCAGGTCAACTCCGATGATCGGTAAGCGCCGGATGCTTTCTTCCCGCATTCGCATGATCGACCGGCCCTAGGAGCACTGGTGGAATCCAAATCATTCGAGTGCCCGCGTCCTTCGCACCTGATCGAAGACGCCAGCGCTCAGACCTGAGGAGTTTGCCGCCGGAGTGATCCTTGAGCTTGACCAGATACCGACCCCGGAGTTGCCCGCCTGTGATATCGTTGTTGTCGGCGGCGGCCCGATCGGAATTGTTGTCGCCGTTCAGCTTGCGCGATCCGGACACGAGGTAGTTGTACTGGAAGCCGGCGGAAGATCGGTCGAGCCAGCCGCGCAAAAGCTGAACGCGGCAATCAATGAGGGGCATTCTCACCAGGGGCTCTCGAAAGCGCGCATTCGCGTGCTCGGCGGAAACAGTATCGTCTGGGGCGGGACGCTGCTGCCTTATACCCCCATCGATTTTGTGCACCGCGAATGGGTCGAGAACAGCGGATGGCCGCTGCAGTTCCAGGATCTCGCGCCTTACTACGACCGTGCGGCCGAGTTCCTCGGGGTTAAGCCCGGAATCGGCTGTGACGAGGAGATCTGGGAGCGGACTGGCTTTGCCGCTCCAGTGCTTGATGAGGCCATCGAGGTCGTGCTTACGCGATCCCTGCGCGAAAGAAATCTGGCGCGACTGTTTCGGAAGGATCTCACGACGCGTTCGACGCTGAAGCTGCTGCTTCATGCAATCGTCACCGATCTCATTTTTGATAAGGCGACAAATCGCGTCAAGGCGGTCGTAGTGAAATCGATCAATGGGCGGCAAGCTCGGTTATCGGCCAGGCATTTCGTGATCGCCTGTGGCACGATCGAGGCCAACCGGCTCTTGCTGATATCCGCGCAGAATGATCGAGATGCTCCGTGGGCCCGCAACAGATGGCTCGGATGCTGTTTCCAAGATCATCTGGAAATCAGTGCAGCCCGGCTACTTCGCAAGAGCACCGATACTTTTGATAACGTCTTTGACTCCATCCTGTTCGGCGGCCACAAGTATCAACCCAAACTGCGCTTGCCAGAGCGCGTGCAGAAGGCGGAACGGCTACTCAATATCAGCGGTGTTCTTCAGTTTGACTCTTCGCTGCAGCACCATATCGACAACTTAAAGTTATTCGTCTCGTCCATACTACGCGGAGCGGTCCCGCCAAACCTGACAACGATCCCAAGTCATAGTCTGACGTTGCTGAGGATCTGGGGCCCGCTGATCCGCCGCTATTTTCGAGAGCACAGGATCTTCAATCATTCCGACATGGGCATTCGACTGCTTATAAATTGCGAGCAGGTCCCCCTCCGTACGAGTGCGATCAGGCTAGATAGCGAGCGGCGTGATTTCCTAGGCATGCCCGTGGTGCGCCTCGATTGGAGGATTGATGGCCGGGAACTCCATACCATAGCCCGTTTCTGCGAGATCGTTCGGGATGCCTTGACGAAAACGGGCATTGCGGACATGCAGCTTCATCCGAAGATCGCTGCGCGCGACATCTCCATCCTGGACGAATGCGTCGATAGCTATCACCAATGCGGCGGGCTGCGGATGGCAGCAACCTTCGATGGAGGAGTCGTGGACCCATATCTTCGGGTTCACGGTACGACCAATCTTCATGTAGCGGGCGCGGCCACCTTTCCCACGTCGGGATATGCAAATTGCACTTACACCGCCCTGGCGCTCGCACTTCGCTTGTGTGACCGGCTGACGAGCCATTGCAATGCATAAGGTCCAGATACCCGGTTCGGCGGCTGAAGTGTGCCGCATAGGATTGGGCGGCGGAGGCTTGATCGGCGGCGCGAGCCTGCGGGAGAGCGTTGCCGTGTTCGAAGCAGCCTACGAGGCAGGAATCAGATACGTCGATGTCGCGCCCCTTTACGGGCTCGCCGAGGACGTCGTTGGCAATCTTGTCCGGTCACATCGTGGCGACTTCATCGTGGCCACCAAGGTCGGAATTGCCCGGCCGCGGCTCCCCGGTCTGCTTTCATTGCTGCGCAAGACCTTGCGTCCCATCGCGGTGCGGCTTCCGACCGTCAAGCAGTTCGCCTTGCGTCAAACGCAGGGTCTCGTAGCGACCGGACTGTTCCATCCCGACCAAGTCCGCTCCTCACTCGAGGACAGCCTGCGAAGGCTGAAGACCGAATGGGTCGACATCCTGCTGTTACACGAGCCAAGGACCAGGGACATCACGCCGGAGCTGCTCAGAGAGCTAGACCAATTTGTATCCTCGGGACGGGTCCGTCTCTTAGGTACCGGCACCCAGGGACCTGCCGAACACTCGATTCGCTATGGGGATGTGTGGCAGCATCGGTACGCGCCGGGTGACGCCCTGCCTGCCAATAAGTTGGGATTGCGCGTGGTTCACGGGGTGGTGCGTCATGGCCTCCCGCTGTTGCGGGCTGCAATTGCCGCTCGGTCCGCAACGGCGAGTGCTATGTCCAGCCGTTATGGATTCGACTTCTTTGATCCCGATGCCCATCCGGCCATTTTGGCAACGCTGGCCTTGGCAGCCGACCCGCGTTCGGTGCTTCTCGTTTCGTCCCGCCATCCGTTGCGGATAAGGCGCTGCCTCGCGCAGGTCAATTGGTCGATTGCGCGCGGCGACACGCCGGAGTACGTCGAGCGGGTCGGTGCATTCCTGACCGCCGACAGTACCGCAGCTGCGGCGCGCTAAAAATCGAATGTGTACGGCCGGCTGCTTATGAGCAGCAAGCTGGGCGCCCAGTCTTGCGACTAAGCAGCATCTCTCGCATCCGTGCTCGCGAGTGACGGTCGGCAGCTCAGCTGACGGCACCAGATCTCAATGCACACGAGTGTGAAGAGCATGAACGCCACGTCGCTCCGATTCTGGTCGAACGCGTTGCGCAACCGAGCGACTGCGGCAGGATCGAAAAGGCCCCGTGCTGCCAGGACGCGCGGCGATGTCATTTCCGCAACCAAGCTGCGTGCAGGACCGGCCATCCAAGCCCTGAGTGGGACGCCAAAGCCTTGCTTCGCGCGACGCAGAATAGCACCATTCACCCGGGCCGCCATCGCCTCCCGCAAAATGCGCTTCGTTTGCCAGAGCCCGATTTTTTGCGAGACCGGAGTGCGCATCGCAAACGCGACCAGCCGCAGGTCAAGCAAGGGCACGCGGAACTCGACCCCTTCCTGCATGCCCATCTTGTCCGTATAGTTGAGATTGAGGTCCGGTAAGAATCCATGAAGATCCAGTTGCAGCAGTCGTTCCACTGGATGCAATTCACGTGTCTTGCCCAATAACCAGCTAAACGGGGCGCTGTGACTCGCCTGCCACTGGCCCGCCGCTTTCGCCACCAGCGAGCTTCGCTCTCCCGCCGGCCAGCTGGAGAAGCTCATGGCTTCTGTCAGCATCTCCTCCTCGCTCAAGGCCAACAGCTGACCAAGGCGGCCAAGCCGACGACCAAGAACGAAATCGCTGCGAAACCTGCTGATCAGGCGCGAGGTCAGCCGACGTGCGTAAGGGATCTGATCGAGCGCCGCCCAGATGAATGCCGCGACGTGCCTGCCGTATCCCGTGAACAGATCATCCCCTCCCGTGCCCGTCAGCAACACCTTGATGCCGTGTCGCCTCGCTTCTGCAGCAATCATCCGGGTCTGCAGGGCGGCAAAATCGCCGGTCGGCTCGTCCAGCTCCCAAAGCATTTGGGGAAGCTGGTCGACAAGCTGCGCCGTGGTCGGCACTTCGACCAGCGGGATCTCTAGCCTTCTTGCCATCCCACGAGCATGGATAATATCATCCCCGAAATTGTCGGCATGGGTACGGTCCTTCGGCACGCTTGCACAGAATGTGACCACGCGAGCAGGATCAGTCGTTCTGCACATCGAGGCCACAACGGCGCTGGAATCAACGCCTCCAGACAAACAAGCGCCGATGGGCACGTCCGCGACCATCTGATCTGCGACAACGCTATCGAACAGAGTCAGCAAAGCCGCTGGTTCAACTCGCTCGCAGCTGGGGGGCGGGAGGGGAATTTCATAGTATTGCTCGATTGTCAGCCGGGCATTTGCGTCGATCCAAGCGCAATGTCCGGGCCGCAGCTTCCGAACAGCCTTGAGCATGGTGGAAGCAGAGGATGACCAAACGAATGCGACATGATTCGCGACAGATCCCACGTCGATGTCACGGGATACATCCGGGCAAACTGTCAACGCCTTCAGCTCTGATGCAAACAGAAACCCGTGGGGTATCGCGGCATAGTACAACGGTTTGACGCCGAGCTGGTCGCGAGCAATAAAGAGGTGCCGCAACGCGCGATCCCAGACCGCAAAAGCGAAAATGCCGTTCAGCCGACGAAGGCAGGACTGGCCTTCGCATTCGAACAAACGAAGAAGCACCTCCGTATCACTCTTGGTGCGAAATACGAGCCCTGCGCTCTCGAGTTCGCGGCGCAACTCTTTAAAATTGTAAATCTCGCCATTGAATGAGATGACGTAACGACCATCGGCCGTATGCATTGGCTGGTTGGCGGCTAGGCTCAAATCGATTATCGACAGACGCGCGTGGCCGACCGCGAAATTCGCCTCCCGATCCCGCCAGATGCCGCGGCCATCTGGGCCACGATGAGCGATTTGATCGAGCATCGCATCAAGCAGCCGGTCGTTCCAAGGACCGAGAAAGCCCGCAATACCGCACATGTGAGGAATCATCCGTTCCTAACCCAGATGCGGAACGCATCGGGGCGAGACCATGTTGCATCAAGGCGGAACAAAATGCCACTCCTTACGGAACCTAGCGCCGTCAACAGCGTTTACCGCTTCGGTTCCCGGGTGTTGCAGGAGAAGAACTTGGCCGATGCTGGCGCGCGCGAAGGCGTGATCGCGCTTGCAGAAGATGCGAGCCGGTCCCTTCGCCTGTCGCTCACGGCAATTATCCTGACCTACAACGAAGAACTGCACATAGAACGCTGCATTCGCAGCCTCAAGCCCGTCGCATCGCGACTCTATGTCGTCGATTCCTTTTCGACAGACGCGACGGTTGAGATTGCCCGGCGCGAGGGCGCCGAGGTGATCCAGCGAAAATTCAAAAACCAAGCCGATCAATTTCAATGGGCGCTCGACAACCTGCCGATCGACACCGATTGGGTCATGCGTGTTGACGCAGATGAGTACATCTCGACAGAGCTCGCCACATCGATGACCAAGCTCATCCCGCGTGCGCCCGCCTCCGTCTCCGGCTTTTACGTCGACCGTCTTGTCGTATTTCTCGGACGGCCAATTCGTCACGGTGGTTTCTACCCGATGAGAGTCCTGAAAATCTGGCGGACGGGATTAGGCCGGGTGGAACAGCGGTGGATCGACGAGTACTGCGTCGTCGAGCGGGGCGTGGTGGATTACTGCCCGGGTGACCTGATCGACGAGAATTTGCGCGACCTGACGTGGTGGACGGACAAACACAACAAATATTCGAGCCGCAGGATGATCGACCTGCTCGACCGCGAATTGCAGCTGGGGCTGTCGCAGCATAAATTGGTCGGCAAGATGTCCCGGCGCCAAGTCATCTACCACAAGATCAAAACGAAGATATATCCCGCTCTCCCGCCCTACCTTCGAGCTTTCGCGTACTACCTGTATCGCTACGTGTTTCGACTTGGGTTTCTCGACGGGCAGCAGGGTCTCGTCTTCTGTTTCCTGCAGGCGTTGTGGAATCTGTTTCTCGTGGACGCTAAGCTCTATGAGGCCCGGCGGATGATCGCGGCGATGGGGGTTGAGTCGTTCATCAAACATTTACACGACGCGCACGGGCTCGAACTCGGACCTCTTCATTTGGAAAACGAATCCAGTCGGAGCGCGTAGCACGCGTTGCGCGCCCCGGTTGCCGTGCCATTCCCGTAGAGGAATGGATCGCTCGGAACTTCGGAAGAACGACTCGGCGGTGCAATTCAAATTGCGCGCCTACGTGCCAGCGTGGCCGGAGTAAATGGAAACGCGAGGGGAGACGACATGAACCGCCGGGACTTGCTCATCCTGGGTACTTCAGGCGGCGTCTTCGGTGCCGCCAGTGCGCGGTCAAACAAGTCGGAAAGCATTGAAGGCCGACTAGATCTTCGGAAATTCGGTGCAGTCGGTGATGGTTTGCACGATGACACAAATGCTCTTCAACGGGCGATCGATTACGCCTGCACCAACAAGATGCGACTAGCGATCCCCGGTACATTCCAATCGTATTTGATTTCCAACTCTCTATCAATTCCACCTGGCACGCACGATTGGGCGATCACGGGAGAGGCAGGGCGAGTCACCATTACGCAAAGTGCCGACAACAAGCCAATTTTCCTGTTTTCCAGCCAAGGTCACGATTATCGCGAAATGACCAACCGTGCTTTCAGTCTAAAGAACATGCGAGCCGCGTGGACGCGCAATCAGGGCATCACGAACAAAGAGTCCAATATGTTCCTGTTCGACGATGGTGGGTACGCGGATTTTCAGATCGAAAACTGCGAAAACCACAATGGCTGTCGACTTGTCTCAACTCGAGAAGTGCAGGCGCCCGGTCGCCAACTGAACGTATGGGGATGCATTATGTCGCATCTGTTCAGCGGTTACGAGGCGAGTGGCGCGGCCGTCCGTCTGAGGACCAACCCGGTCGAGGGGATGCCGAATATCTTGATTTCGCACCTCTACGCGCTTCGGCATAGGGCGGAAGAGGAGCTCATCCACTTGGCGGGTTGCTCAAGCGTCAACATCGACAATGTCGAGATCAACTTCGGCCGCGGACCTCAGCTCGTCTGCTGGGGTGGAACAACGGAAGTCAACGTTCGCGCCTGGCGAATGGAGGAATGCACGATAGCGGACACCGCGCGGAACGTCATTTTTGATCTGAGCGGCAACGGGCCGATTCAACAAGGCACTTACCGCTTCCAAGGCGTCGAGATGCGATTTGTGACCATAGACAGCACGCAACCGCACTCCGTGTTTCACGCGAGCGCCGGCGCGCAAGTGATCATCGACGGCTATCAGGAGGTTGCGACCAGACACAAATCGGGTGCGCTAACGATTGCCACCACACAGGACGCACGAATCCTATTCCGCGGTGTTGCCGACATTGTTTCTCCACATATCTTGCTGGTGGACAACCCGCGTCTGGCAGACGTCACTTTCGCGGCCACGGAAGTGCTGCGCTTTTACAAAAACGATCTGGCGCCTCGCATGGATCGCATGGCGAACGACGCACCAAGCGCCGTCAAGGGCCAAGCCGTGGCGGCTGCGGGTTGGATATGGGCGATCGAGCTCAGCTTGGACGCGGATGTGACGGCCGGAGAGATCGAGCTGGTGCTCTGCAAGAATGGACTGCCGGTCGACCCCGGCGCTTTGAAGCTTGCTATCACGAGGGGCGCCAGTGGCGTGAAGACTGCAGCTTTCATCAAGAACATTAGCCATCCGGACTATTATGTAATCCCCGGAGATCGGGTCCATTTCGAGATCTCGACGGACCAATCGTTTTCGGGCCCGAAAAACGCGCTTTTTAATCTTGTGGTTGCAAACATCTAGGCGGCGTATGAGCTATATACGGGCGTCGCTGACTGCACGTTCAGACCCACAATCACAAGATACGGGTTCACTGGCTCGGGATCAACGTCAGCAGAAACTGACTGAGTCTTTCAGCATATGCGGGCGTCACACGCGTGTGCGTTGGCAGGGTGATGATAGACCGCACCAGCTCCGAAACATGACCGGTACGTCCTGGTAGATCAGTGAAGCCTTCCATTTCATGGACATTCGGATAAAGCGATAGGGCTACGTCATAGTTGCTGGCTATCAAAGCCCTGTAGACCTTATCTCGCATGTCGCGACCGACGATGATCGGGTAGTTGACGAAACCAGCTTCCGCGCGACGTTCTTCAGCGGTCTCGGGCGATACACTAATCTTGCGAAAATGACGATCATAAACGGCGGCGATCGAGCGGCGGTGAGCAACTATTTCAGCGACAACGCTGAATTTTCGCCTCCACTCACCTAAGGCAGCGAGGGCGGGCCGGCTAATAATGGTGTCGTCCAGGCTAGCTGTCTCAACGCGCGACAACGGAGGGATGTCGACAATTTTACCCGAAGCAATATTTCTGCGCCGCAGCGGAAAAAGCAACGGAAACACCAACCGACTCGTCAACAACCTGTATGTTAGAACTCTTTTTGCTTGGTATTGATACTGCCGGAAGCTTAGCCGTGGCCAGGTTCCAACTTCAGCTTCAATAGCTGTTGCAATTGCTCCAGGAGGCATGGCTATCGCTCCGCCCCAAAAAAAGTTCAGTATCTTAAATCCCGAAAAGCTGAATACGCTTGCATCGCTGACGGTACCGATTGGTTGGCCTTCGATACTGGCGCCCAAAGATATGGCGCAATCATCGAAGAACTTCACGCCTTTGGAGCGACAGAAGTCGGCTATCGCCTTCGTGTCTGCCTGGGGCACGTGATAGTGAGTGACCAGAACACACGCTGTCTGCTCATCAACGAGCGATCTGAGGTGGCCCAAATCAACGTTCGTCGAATTGGGACGAAAATCTACGAAAACTGGCTCGCCCCCACCAAACCTCACCATGTTAATGACGTCAGGGATAGTGTACGGGCACATAATTACCTTGCGCCGCGCTTCCGTAACGACCTGTTTCACCAACAAGAAGATTCCGGAGCGGGCTCGTCCTAACGGCACTACGACGCTTGCTCGGCCAAGTAGATCGTTCAGCTTAGATCGAAAGTCTTGATCAGCGTCGTGGTCAGACCGATACCAGCAAGAGATATATCCAATTTGATAAATGATTTGATGCGGTATCATTGCTGTCTTGACCTCGTGCAATCCGCTTTGCGTTGATTCCAATCCAACAGCTGCAGTGATCAGTCTCCGAGGCGAAGCTTTTTTCCAGCAAACTATCTTAACACGGCGCTTGCCCGCATCGTTGGATAGATGGGCGAAGAGCTGCCATCACGAACATCACAGTCGGATTCGATCCACCGCCAGTTCGAAGTGTTGCGATCGAAACGACGCTAAGATTGGGCACTCCAAACATTCGCAGATCGCCGTCCACAACACCTTTACTTACATCTGCTACTTACATCTGCGCCCGCTCGAACTGTCCCTCGGACGGGAAAGATGCCTCCCCTTGAATAAGGAGGGCGGATTTGACATCCTCATCTGGATAAAGTTCGATTATGGCCAGCTGAGCAAGCCCCCTGTTCCAGGCGCTCGATTGCAGGACATCGGAACATAAGGGCGCTAGTACCGTTTCGGCTCCAGATGTTGCGACGCGAAAGTCGGCAGCTGTGCTCGACGAGGTGGAACAATCGCCTGCTGTTTCGGCGGCCGAGATCGTCACATCCGGCACCGCATTCGTCCGCCGCAACCTCCGACTAATCCTGGCATTTCTCGCCCTTACTATCGGATTATCAGTCCTCTACCTCTTGTTCGCTACCCCCCGCTTCACCGCGGAAGCCATTTTATACATCGAGAAACCGCAAATCCGCCCTGTTCAGCTCGAGCCTGCGGGTAGCGACAATTCTGTCGATTCTAAAACGGTCGACAGCCAGGTCGAGATTTTGAAAGCAGATGCAATTGCAATGTCAGTTGTCAAAGCCCTCCAACTGGCGAAAAATGCGGCTTTTATTGGCGCGAGGACCGCGGGTTTGACTGCCGAACAGGACGCCATGCGCGTCCTGCGACGAAATCTCTCCGTGGCGCGTGTCGGCCTTTCGGCGGTCATCAAGATCAACTTTACTGATTCTGATCCCGGGCAAGCCGCCCGAATTGCGAATGCCGTTGCCAGCGCGTACATCGAAAACCGGATCAATGCCACAAACCATGCCGCAGAGACCGCGGCCAACTGGTTGGAAGGTCGTCTTCATGACCTTCAGAAGAGGGCGGCCGATGCAGAGAAGCAAGTCCAGGAATTTCAAGCAAAGAATGAAGTTGAGGAGCAGGCAAAGCTGAGCGAGCTTCGGGCAACGGCAAGGATCTACCGAACGCTCTACGATAGCTTTCTCCAACGGTATGCCGAAGCCGGGCAGCAGCAGTCGTTCCAATTTGCCGAGGGTCAAGTCGTCAGCCCAGCTTTGCCGCCGGCGTTCAAGAGCAAGCCGAATGCGCTTTTCGTGTTGCCGATCGCTGTATTCGGCGGCCTTTGCATCGGTCTTGGGGTCGCGGCCTGGGTGGAATTGTCGGATCGGACGTTTCGCACGCCCGAGCAGGTTGCAGATTACCTCAAGACCGACTGTCTCGGCGCACTCGAATGGATTCAAAAGCCGTATTGGCGACCTCTGGGCTTGCGCGCGCCGCTTTGGAACAAAGCAGCGCATCCCAAACTCATACGATCGGACGGCCTGTTCTCGTATGTGCTAAAGAATCCGACGTCGCATTTCGCTGAAACAATCCGCGCGATAAAGCTCTCGTGCGATCTTCTCCCGGAACACCCATCGAGGATTGTCGGATTTACGTCCGCGCTTGAGGGGGAAGGCAAGTCGACCCTGGCTGCGAATTTCACGCAGCTCCTATCGCGTGCAGGATGCAGAGTCCTGCTCGTTGATGCGGACTTCCGCAAGAGGACGCTGTCACGCTCGATGACACCGCGTGCCCTGAAGGGCTGGTGCGACTTGGCCCTGGGGCGCGCCACCGACGGGGAAGTCCTCCGGACCGGTGGCGCGAGTAAAATGCATTTCTTCCCCCTCTTGGAAATGCCCGAGCCGTTCGAGTCGATCGAATTTCTGGCATCTGAGAGCGTCCGCACGATGTTTGAAGGGCTTCGACGCCAGTACGACTATATCGTTGTTGATTTGCCCTCGCTTGCGTCAACTATCGATGTTCGGGCTTCAACCGTGACGATCGATGCCTATGTCCTGGTAGTGGAATGGGGCAAGACCTCGACCGAGACGGTGCAATGCGCTTTGGCGTCAGCCCAGGGCGTGCAGCACAAGTTGCTCGGTGCGGTTTTAAACAAGACTGACCTTCGTTTAATGCAACATTATAGACCGCACCACCAAAATGAGTGCTATTTCCGTGCTCCGGCGGCTTCCTTTTGATCTTCGTCGCGCGCCGATGCGGGCGATCCAGAATCGGTAAATTTGGGTAGGCCTTCCAGTCGCAGCCGTACCTCGACAACGTCGCCGGGCATCAGTTTTGTCTCTTCGTCGGCAGTGATATTGCCCAACGTGTCGTTGTTATCTCTGTACACTTTGATAACCGGGTCGCCACCGGATCCGCGGGCGAGTTGAGATCGCACCACACCCGCATACAACAATTTGTCACCGACCGCCTGCAGTCGGGCCCGAATCGTGGCTAGTCGCACGTTGGCGTCCTGCAATTTTGCTAGCAGATTGTCCCGCCTCTGATCCTGCACGCGCTGCAGTCGTCTGGCGAACTCGCTCCGCTCGCGCTGCACCTGGTCCATCAGCGCGGTCGTCTGAAGCACCCGAGTGGCTGAAAACAGCATCATTCGGCGCGAGTCAGAGAGCCGTGTCATGGGCACCAGCCCTTTGGTAAAAGTGGCCTGGAGTTGCTTGAGCTCGGCAGCATCAGCGTCCGCGTCCGCCTGTTCCGTCTCTCGTTGATTCCGAAGCGTCGCGATCCGCCCCTCCTCCTCCCGGACGGCGTTCTCGAGATACTGCTTCTCCTTCTCATGATCAGAGTTGTCGACGCTGAGCCGTTGCGCTTCGACGTCCGCGATTGTCGAGGTCACCCCCGCTGGGAGCGGCAGATCGTTCAGTTTTAGTTGTCCAAGCGTGCTCTTAGCGTCCAGTTCGGCTTGAAAACGTGCAGCCTGGGCCCGCACCTTGGCAAATTCCGTCCACAGTTCGTAATAATCACCGCGAAAATCCGACGAGTCCAGAAAAGGGTCCCGTCCCCGGAACCGCATTGTGTCATAGCCGCCTGCAAGCGCGATGGCCTGGCGCACGGTCATTCCAGGGCGGTACGACTGAGTCCCTGGATTGGCGACATCGCCATTGAGGTATATCGGCCGGTATTCTGCCACGGTCAAAGTAACCTCATCAGGAGCTATCGTGACCACCTCCTCCTGCGAATTCGAGCGTCCCGGCCGATCTAGCTCGCGGGGACGAAAAGCCTTGGTTGAAAGTATCGACTTCACCTGTTTGCGCAATTCGGGCACGCTGAGGCCGGCCGCATTAATGTCTCCGATCAACGGAAATGAGATTTGACCATTCAGATCGATCATGGCCCGATGCCGCAAATCCGGAATTCCGACCGCGTCGATCTCAAGCACATCGCCGGGTGCCAGGAGGTACTCGCCGCGAGCCGTCACAGGGGCGAGCAGGACCACCATAATCATTGGGAGTGCCCAGAGCTGTGCGGCCGACCCAAACAGAGGCCTGAAGAAGCGCATTGCGTTCATCCTGTCCTCCACCGTGTTCCGGGGATGCCACCTGCTACAACGCGGCCCCGCCGGAGTTACTTTGTCAGAGTTCCATTAGAAGCACTCCGCGAAGCCGGCGCATCGGCTGTGGTCGATGCCCGACGTTAAGAGCTCGTCCAGCCGCCTGTGGAGTCCCTGGTCAGAGGGATTCATCCGCGTCATTACCTGCGGCACGTCCTGACTGAGATCCGACCGGACCGCAGTCGCGTGGCCATCTCGGATCGCGCGGTGATGCGGTGTCCATCGGTATGCTGGAAAACATGCACGCTCAACGCGACGACTGCCGGTCTTCTTCGGCAGAACACAGTTCCACACAATACACATAATATTATGCATTACCAATGCTCGATCTCCGGAACTCTTTTGTTTCCATACGCTGCGCAACGATCACTGCGGTCTGTCTACTAATAATGATGAGGGGCGCATTCTTCGCCATGCTCGCGCCAGCTGAGTTGTACGTGGCCCTGATCGCGAACTAGGCTCTTTGAGTGCAGGTCCTCTCCGCCGAACGCCAGGTGAGACTTCTGCACGTCGCTTGAAAATGCGAAAATTGCGGCTTAGCTGTCTTGCGCAACAAAGGCAGGGCTGATGTTTAGATCTTTCGCCGATCTTGCTTCACTTGCAAACTGTGACGCCTGCATTGTGGGCGGTGGACCGGCGGGGATCGCGGTTGCGCTTGCTTGCGAGGAGCGTGGGCTCTCGGTTCTGCTTCTGGAATCAGGAAAAGATAGAGTCGACGGTTTTTATGCTGGCCTTAGCACCGGACATGACATTGACTTAGAGACGCATGCGGCTCCGCATGTAGCCATCTGCCGTGCTCTTGGTGGAGCCTCGAAATGGTGGGGAGGCAGGTGCACGCCCCTCGACGAAATCGACTTTGCGAAACGAGCTTTCGTAGACTCGAACTGGCCTATCTCCCACACAGAACTGGCAATTTGCTACGATAAAGCCGCCGAGTTCTTTGGTATTGCGCCCGCAGATTTTATTTCCCCGGTTCAGCCATGGGGACGATTGGAGAGTGTGCGGTTTGAGGATTTGGAGCGATGGACGCCAGAGAGGGATGTAAGCAAGCGCCATCGGGACCGTCTCGCCAAGTCAAAAGGCATTGCATTAATTGCCGAAACGACCTTGACTGAAATTCACGTCTCAGAGGATGCTCGACACGTCAGCCGCTTGACCGTTCGCAGTCAGGAAAAATCGACCACCATCTCGCCCAAATACATCGTTCTCGCTTGCGGCGGTCTGGAAACAACACGCCTACTACTGTGGACGCAAAGCAGGCTCCCAAAACTCTTTGGAGGAGTCGACGGACCGTTAGGCCGGTATTATTCGGGCCATCTTTCCGGGAAAATTGCCAATCTTGTCCTGGTTGACCCCGCGCATTTTCCGGCCCACGACTATTTCCTCGATTCAGGCGTTTTCGTGCGCCGGCGGTTCACATTTCCTCCGGAGGTCCAACGACGCGAGGAGCTTCTCAACATCGCGCTTTACGCCGACAACCCACCGTTCCATTCTGCCGACCATCGCATCGGCATACTATCACTTGCTTGGCTTGCGCTAGCAACTCCGATCTTAGGACGCTTTCTTGCACCTGAAGGGATACGGATCAGTCATTTAGGTCCACTACCCTATCGGTGGTCTCAACATCTTAGAAATGTCGTGTCGCAGCCTTTGGCAACGTGCGTAAGCATTTTAAGCATTCTGAATCAAAGGTACTTCAGCGTTCCGAAGAAGCCAGGTTTTCTGTTGTACAACGCACGCGGGCGATACGCTCTTCACTACCATGCCGAGCAATCGCCAAGTCCGCAGTCGCGAGTCACCTTGAGCTCCAAGTTCGACGCGTTTGGGTTGCCGTACTTGAACGTCCGGCTCAGGTTTAGTGAAGCGGATGCGCGAAGCGTGGTGAGAGCTCATTCAATTCTTGACACGGCGTTGAGGCAATCAGGATTGGGCTATCTCGAATTCGGTGAAACCGAAGCGGAGTCTCGCGTTCAGTATGTGCTTCGCCACGCAAAGGATGGCTTTCATCAAATCGGAACCACCCGCATGGGCTTTGATCCTCAGCAAAGCATCGTGAATGCCGATTGTCGCACGCACGATCTTGAAAACCTGTACATCGCATCGAGTTCGGTGTTTTCTTCACCCGGCCAAGCCAGTCCAACATTTCCTACCGTGGCTCTGGGATTCAGATTGTCGGCTCACCTCGCAAGCCAAATAGCCAGAGAAAGGTTTGCGGCCAGCCACAAACGTCGTCTTGCGCCATGAGAGAGGTTTATTCCAAAGCGCTTGGGCGCAATGTGTCGGCAATAGGCTTCGGCTGTGCATCTCTCGGCTCTCGCATCTCGCCAAGCGGTGGTCGCCGTGCCGTAGATATGGCTCTCGAATATGGTGTGACGTGGTTTGACGTTGCGCCTTCATACGGAGATGGACAGGCTGAGGAGCTACTTGGCAGCTGCCTGCGAGGCCGGCGCGATCGAGTTGTCATTTGCACCAAAGTTGGCATTCCGCGTCCTCGCCTTTCGGTGTCAAAGCGCCTGTTACGGCCTTTGGCCCGAACTGTCGTATCTCGCGTTCCGGCCGCGCGTTCGGTTGTGAGGCGCGCTCATATGCTTCCTGCCCGTACAACCATTCATCCAGACCTCATCGAATCATCCCTTCTGCAGAGCCTACGATCATTGCGGACTGATCATGTTGACGTCTTGGCACTTCACGAGCCAACGCCGGAAGAGGCAGCAGATAAGCGCATTTTTGATGTACTCGAGCGGTTACTGGACCGCGGACTTATCCGAGCAATTTGCGTTGCCGGACCACCCGATAGCATTATCGCGTCGGTATCAAGACGCCTCCACGTTGACTATGCGCAGTTTCGCGATGCGCCGCATAATGGCGTCGCCATCAGATTGCGTTCCGAGCTGCCGCGCGATTATCGACCTCAGTTCGTCACGCATGGCGTATTCGGGACAGAGAACTCTAACGAAATATCCATGCTCTCGTCCCGAGCATCAGAAACTCTGAAGTTTTGGCTTCAAGAGTACGACCCACATGCAACGGAACTTGTAGCGGATCTGTTGTTGCATTTTGCGTTTTCTAACAATCCAGATGGTGTGGTCATAACATCGATGTTTAACGCGTGGCACATTGATCACAATTGCTCACTTGCAGCGAAACGCCCGACAGCGGATCTCGCAGCTAAGGTCTATTCACTGCTAAAGAACAGATATATCTGACCACCACCAAACGATGCGGTTCATCGTTTTAAGTCTGATCTTCATCGCTGATGCTCAAGCGTCGATTTTCTCAAGCCCGCAATATGGGACGCATCAGTCCAGGCTACCTGAAAACCGGCCTGCTGCAGAATTTTCTGAATTTCAGCTGGAGCAGTTCGCATTCCGCGCCGCGCGAGAGCAAGAAAATGAACTTCTACAAAGACCCCGCGTAATCCGGGATTCCCCAAGACTTTTGTCATGCCCTTCAGCACCTCGAGCTCGGCTCCTTCGACATCAATTTTTATAATCGCAGGTGCCTTGATGGAATACATTGAGTCGCCACGTTTCACCGGCGTTCGAATGGATGCGCTGCTCCCGGAATGAACAACTAAGCTGTCTGTAACGGTTGGGCCTCTCTCAGCCACATAGAAGTCGGCCTCTCCGTCGAAGTCAGATAATGCAATTTGCTGCAAAATGACATTCGGTTCCGTTGCAAACGACGACTGCAATTGCGCAAAAGCTCGAGGCGACGGTTCGAACGCAATGACCCTCCCGTCGCGACCCACGCGATCGGCAAATAGCCTGGTATATAGGCCGACGTTCGCACCTACGTCCCAGACAAGATCGCCTTCGCTTATTTTGGTCAGAAGTAAATCGCGAAACTTCCGTTCGTAGGCCTCGCTGAGAATCATTCTGTAAATCCTGACGATTGGACGAAGAATATGCAGTTGCTGCGCGAGTCCTCGAATTCGGATCAACAGCGGGTTTGCATAGTTCATGACAACCTCCCTATGTTGGGCGCACACGCAATGCAGCCTCGCCGCCGATCTCCAGGTCGGCGACTTTTTCTGCCGAACGTTCTTGCCGAACGCGAGTGTCAGGGCCGGTCGCCAACGTCTCCGTAGCGCTCGACATCCTCATTGTGCCAGCCGCTCCAGACTTACCTTGCACATGCCATCGTAACTCGTGGCTTGAATGACCGCGCCAGACGGCCATCGCACTTGCTGGCGGCTATGCTATAATACGGTTCGGGGGATGGGACGCTTTTCTAGACTCCCGCCTCCGTTTATATGCAGCCGGTTCCGGCTGAGGTCTGTCCCGTCGGTGGCGCGTGGCTCCATCGGACCAGCTCGGCCGCCAGATGACCCAATCGGTGTACCCCGGAAAAGCACATGCACGCTGCAGCGCAATCAAGCGCAACAACCGCGGGCCTTTTCGGCGGGGCGCATCTTCGCATACTGCTATCCGTTAGCACCCTACTCTCGATCTTCCTATCCATCCATCTTTGGGTCTCAGGACGGCTCTTGTTCCCCTATGCTGCGGCGTTCGCAACATCTCTCGCCCTAATCTGTCTCGAGTGGCGACGAATCTCAAAGGGAGTGGTCATCGCGGCGTGTCTCCTATTGGTGGCGACCGTGGCATTATTCGCTTTGTCGATTCCCTACGCGATCGAACCATCACGCCGGCTGCTCTCGTTGGTCCAGCTGTACGCGGCCCTCATCACGAACTACGGCCTTTTTCTCGGACTATCTTCGTTGAAATCACGTACGGCTTCCCGCCTGTTCCTATCCGTTGCTGTCATCGTTCTGGTACTTGCGACATTGGAGGTGCATTTCGGATTAAGACCGTTTGTCGACGAAATCCGGTCGGTGATTCATCAGGAGAATTACGATGATACAGCACGGGACTTGGAACTGTACGGCGCTGTGCGGCCGACCGTCTTTGCTTCGGAACCATCGCTCGTGGGCATCTTCTGGGGCCTGGCTCTATGCGGATGGCTACTTGCCGATGCGGATAGGTGGGGGGTCGGACGGCTTATTGTCACTTCATTGCTGACCGCCTCTGCGATCTTTGTGATTCGCTCGCCCACCATATTCTACGCCGTCGCTATTTGCGTGATCGGGCTGATCGTTCACCGATTGAGAAGAAGCCCGAATCCCGGCGCGCGATTGGCCAAATCGGCATTGCTGTTTGCCTGCTTCATCCTGGTCATCACGTCAACTTCACTGCTTATGCAAGCCGCCGACGAGTTCGGAGGAGTGATCGGGGATATAGTCAAAGGAGATAGTTTCTACTCTCGCCAGATTGGCCCGTACCGCCTTGCGTCCAGCATGGCTGATACCAGTCCTTTCTTTGGTTTCGGATTGGGAGGTGACGCAGAGATGACGCCTTACGCGATGGACGCGTTCGGGCCCGCCATCGAAAACATGCTGGCGGGCGTGAACGCTTTAGACGTGGACAGCGTTCCGGGCATGGCCATCAATTTCAGGGAGGGAAAAACAAGTCACCTGCTCACAAACTCGTTTTGGCAGTTTTGGATTTCCTTTGGCATTCTCGGCGGCGCCATCGTGGCTGCCGTCGTGGCGTTTGCGCTGGCGAAACTGGGCGTCCGCGAAATTGGTTTTGTGCTGCTCGGGGCGACACTTATGGGGCAAACCATGGGAGCCGTCGTGATCGCTCCGGCGTGGACGCCTATGTTTGTCATTGCGGCTTTTACGTTTCGTTGGACGAAGGCTCGCTATCCGCTAGCCAGCAGGTCGACCCGCAGCGCTTCCCAAGGCTTGCAATTAGGTGAGCGCTTGCAAACTAGCCGGTAATTTCGGACGCGACAATTTGGAGCGCGACATGGGCAGAACTGCCGCTGCGGAAATGAGCGGGCGATCCGCGCAAGCTGGTTCTTGCCGACCCCTCCGGCTCGCATTCCTTTGGGCATACTGGACCGGGTATATCGACGCGACCGTGCAATATCTTCGGTCCGAGCATCACGTAATGGTTTTTCGTGCGCGTCAGCAGGGACACGTCGGCATTTTAAATGATCAGTACAGGTTTGCCGACGACAGCTTCGGGCCGGTCGAGGCTGAATTGAGCTACGGCGCTGAAATCGATGTCGATGCCCTCGATCGTGCTCTCCGTAAATTCGAGCCGGACGGAATCATCGTTCTGTCGTGGCGCAGGGATGCGTACCGCCAGTTGATGAAGCGGTGGGCCGGGAGGGCCGTGCGCATCGTATGTCTCGACAGCCAATGGCGCGGCCATCTGGGAGCTCTCCTGAGCAGGAGGGAGTTGCCGCTTCTCCTAAAACAGTGGGGAGGGTTAGCTCTACGGCGATACTTCTTCCACTCGTTGTTTGATGGCGCCCTGCTCGCTGGTCCCAAGTATGTCGACGGTCAAAGAGGTCCTACTGCGCAGCGGACGAGACAAATGAACTTCGCGCTCAAAATGGGCTTTCGTCCGAACGACATTTGTGAGGGCTTTGCTGTTTGTGATTGGCATATGCTGACGCCCGAACGGCATCCCGCCAGCGCTCGCGAACGAAAGAGATTCCTGTTCCTGGGCCGTTATGCGACCGCGAAAGGCATTGCGATCCTGGTGAAGGCATATCGGTCATACAGGCGCCAGAGCCCTGAACCCTGGCCCCTGATCGTTGCTGGTGACGGGCCCCTCAAGCATCTTTTTTCCGGAGTGCCTGGAATCCGAGACATCGGATTCGTCCAGACGAAACAGCTGCCTGAGGTGCTGGCGGAAGCGGCGTGCCTTGTCCTGCCCAGCATTCTGGAACCGTGGGGCGTCGTGATCCAGGAGGCCGTCGCGGCCGGCCTCGGAGTAATCTGTACCGATGAATGCGGAGCCGGAGACGTGTTCGTGCAGCAAAACATCAACGGATTCATCGTGCCGACCGGTAATGTCGATGCGCTAGCAGGCGCCATGAGGATCTTTTCCGAATCCGAAGATTTTCTTGAGAGCGTTCCGAACGCGAGCATCGAGATGTCGAAACGGCTGCCGGCGTCGAGCTTTGCTGAAACTGTCATTCCGTTTATCCAGACAAAACGGCACTTCATCTCATGAGATTGTGTGTCAGGGGTGATGCGTCCGTTGCTGCGCTCAATCCGTCGACCATGCTGGCGCATGAGATAGCATTCCCCATGGACATTCTGTCGGCGAGCGACATTTTTGATCGTGCCCCGCGCGCTTAATCCGGTCTGAAGTTCGGTAAGCCGGCCTGGGCCGACGCCTAGCGCGTTCGCGGAACAAGCCGTGATCGAATTTTTGGACCCGCCAAAACCGAGAATTCGCGACTCGGTGCTGCCGTCGCGGCGAAAAGATTTAGAGCATGTTGTTTTTTACCGGAATCAAGATTCCCCTTTGGAGGGATTTCTGATTCAAGCTCCATGCTGGGGAACGGGGGCCAGCATGGATGACACGACCCTTTTCGGAAGACATTCGCGAGCGCGCTCTTG
The DNA here is from genome assembly GCF_000472385.1 of Bradyrhizobium sp. ARR65. Classification (GTDB taxonomy): domain Bacteria; phylum Pseudomonadota; class Alphaproteobacteria; order Rhizobiales; family Xanthobacteraceae; genus Bradyrhizobium. Next base: position 217 of record NZ_AWZU01000056.1, on the reverse strand, counting down.
CTCGGGCTGACGCGGGCGAGACGGTTCGCTCGATTGCCGAAGCGCTTCAGATCAGTNCTTCCTGTGTGACGAAGTGGAAGAATCTGAGACGGGAGACCGGAAGCCTTTCACCCGGCAAGATCGGCGGTCACAAGAAGCCGGTCCTGTCCGGCGCCAATGCCGACTGGCTGCGCAAGCGCATTCGCTCAGGGCCATTCACCTTGCGCAAGCTGACGCG
>NZ_AWZU01000055.1 GCF_000472385.1 Bradyrhizobium sp. ARR65 | reverse complement strand
GATCGGCGCGGGTCGCCGCCATCCGGGTCTGGTCCGCGGTGTCGACGCGCAGCGAATCGACAAAGCCGTCGCGATAGTCGTCGCTCAGATCCATGATGTTGGCATAGGTGATCTTGCCGTCGGCATCCGTCATGCGGATGTTGCCTTCGGCATGCAGCCGCTTGGTCTTCTGATCGTAGATGACCTTGTCGGCCTCGACGCTGGTGCCGTTGTAGAACAACTGCACGTTGCCGACCGCCGACACCCGCGAATTGTTGTAGTCGTAGTCCACCTCGTTGGCCTGGACCAGCATCTGGTTGTCGTTGGCAATGCGCGGCGGCACGGGCCGCGCCGGGCGCGGATTGTAGGTGAAGCTTTGCGCGGCGGCAGCCGTGGTGAGGCCGAGCCCGATCGCTCCGGTGAGAATGAACCCCAAGATCAGTCTGGCGAGGAGGCTGCAGCGGGCCATGCGGACCGGATGACGGAGCACGCGACTGCGCCGCCTGAGCGCAGGCGACCTCAACTGGCGGGCGGCAACAACGGCCACTAGCCGTTCTCCTGATACAGCAAGGCCAAAAGCCGGCGAGACCGCCCACCAATGCCGGCAGCAACATCGCAACTATGAGACCTAACGACGGCCACGCACGACCTACGCGACAGCACCAGTATGGCACTGATTGGAGTTGATCGAGCAAGTTTCATCTAAACTCTTAGACGGGGCTGCGAGACCCGTCATCGACATAACGAAAGGCCAGCATCTCAAGCAGCCGACGTGCCAATGGCGTTTACCTGCTTTCCTTAAGAAACACTGTGGCTCTCGCGCTGGAATACAGCCGTCGTACTGTCCGGTCTGGGACATTGACGTCTCAGACCGGACACGGCTCAACGCAACAACATGGACGGCCAATGGCGACGATCCCCCAAACAGCAACCGAGAAATCAGCGTTGCTGGCCCGCATGCTCTCGTGCAGATGCCCGACCGCAACGCGACGTGCCTGCACAGCCACATACGCCAACGCAACTGAGGTCTTCAGAGATTGACGCCTCTCCTTATGATCATGAGCTTCAGAGCGATGGCCGCATGTATGACTCAGACCGTACAACCTGACGCTACGTAGAGTTCAAGCCCCCATGACCGTCGCGTCGGGCCTGGTTGGCTTCCACACACCCCGTTTCAGGTACGGCAAATCCTCGCAGTTTGGGATCTAGCGCCGCTCCAAGGGTATTAATGCGCGAGGCGCCACCGCCCATCATTACCAACGATGTATTTGGCAGTGGCGACGATCTGTGGCCTTATTCCAGCGCGATCAAGATCGTCACGGCAACGGCCGCTCTGGATTGCGCCAGATTCCTCAAAACTCCGCGGCTTCGTCAGGTTCTGTTTCCCCATAGAGGACCAGCGTAGGAACCCAACGGCAAGCGGAGTCCGCATAAGGCTGTCCACCATTCAAGCTCCGGAGGGAGGCCCTGGCTGCAGATCTTCCAGAACTTGGCGTGATCGACTGCCCCAAGCGCGCGAGCATCGCTCCCATACACGCAGCCTGATTGGACAGGAGATTCAATCGAACGATGGATCTGCAGCCAAGCCGCTGGGTGTCGTAGCTAGGACAATCGGCATCCGGCTTGTTTCACCAGTGGGGTGTAGGCGGTTCTCTGTCCGACCTTGTCGGATGCGAGCTGACCGGCAAGATACGAGCCGTGACATACAGTACGGCTCGCGCATATGGTTGACGATATAGTTGACGCTTCAAAGCCGTGGGCGCGGGTGGATATCCAGGTCGGTGGGCGACATTGCTTGAAGACTCTCGCTGGAACTGGCTGTTCCGGATGGCGGCCCGAGCCGATGAATATTGAGACCTTCTCGTTCGGGTGGTGAGGTCGATCGTTACTATACTGCTGGATCCCTCCTATCATTGTTCACAACCATACAACGGGCCATAATGCTATTCATTGCGCTAACGGCCCAGTCGTCCGCGATCGATTGGTCGACGTTCACGCTAGGAAGTCCTCGACCGGGATCCGCAGCCTCTTGAATGAAAGCGTCAGCTAATGAGTTCCGGAATGCGGAGATTGTTTCGGTGTCCGTCTGCGAAATCGCGCACACCATTCCTTGGTTGTGCACGTCCATATACACGCGAGGACCAAAGGCCTTGCCGCTGGCATTTGGCGCCATGATTAGCGTGTATGTAATTGTCCTGCGCTTCGATGATGTAAAACTACGGAGGCCCACAGAAAGTAGTTTGGGGATCAGGACCGAGTTGACAAGCCCATCCATATGGAGCTCCGGACGACCCTGCCTGAAAGCTCCAGCCGCAGTGAACGCGGCAACTTGATCTGCTCGGTTGTCCGCCCCCTTTTGCGAGATGTGCTTGACGTAACTTGGCTGCTCATCGCTGCTCCGCCCCGTTCGACAGCGGAGACGCGACAGAGCTGGAAAGGTCGCGGTGGCCAGATGAGGATTGGCCGTTCCATCAGCCTTGGCCCGATTGACACAGAACAAGTCCACAACCCGTTCGGTCAGCACAGGACCTCGTTGCGACTGTTCGACACCCAAAAGATAGAGCGCACGGAACTTCACTCGAAAATCATCGGCACGAATCTTAGGATGAGCAATTAAACCGTCCAAATAATCAGGCCGATCATTCGAATCGTCTGCCGTGGCTCCAGGTATGCCGACCACCAATACAGACGAGGCCGCGAGCAACATGAATCCCATGAGATACAAGTGCCGCAAACATTCGGCTAGTTGACTCGGTCGACGTGTCACGATGGAAATGGCTCCACAAAGGGCAATCGCCGAGTAGCTGATCATGCCCTCGTCAGTGGCTCATATATCAGTATCGCCAATACTCATGCCAACGGTCTCTGTTTGTGTCAGAGGCAAACGGCGACACTCGCGCGAAACGCCCAACATCAATGGCTCCTGAACGCAGCAATTTTGCGTTCGAACCAACAATCCGGTTGGTGTCGCTTATTCGCCAGTCGCATCCATAGATGCTCGGACGGGCCCGAGGAAAACCTCAGTGCGTCTTCTGTTTCCTCTTGCGGCCAATCGGGTTTGAGACCGTCTGATTCTTTGTTTCCGAAAGCGCACACTGCATGCCATGGCACGCCTTCTGCCCCTTGTAGTCGGCAAGAGCCTGGAGCAATCCCGACCGCGCGTGATGTTTCAATTCGTCGGGAATAGGTTGCGCGCCATCCAGCGACTTCAGCGCCACCTCGACCAAGGCGATCGCACGCCCCTTCTGTCCGATCTCGTGGTGATACTGAGCAACCGCACCATATGACAGGAACTTGGGGCCGTCGCAGCGTTCTGGAGGATCCAGTTTCAGAATGTGTTCGGACAATTCTTTGCCGATCGCAAACCGCTCGGCCTGCGGGAACTGGGAATTGTCATTCGCCGGATCGAAGAGTTGACGCATAGCTCCGGCCATCCACACCTCGGAGTTTCGCTCGATTGCGTCCCGAACGAGTTGTCGCATCACCGGCACGCCGTTCTGGATATCACCTATCTTGTGAAGCAGAAGATCCGCCTGGACTACACGGAAATTGATTTCTCCCGGCATGACGGCGACGAGCTCCTTGACCGCCGAAAGAGCCGCCGCCCAGTCCTCGGCCTTCATGGCCGGCCGCAGTTTGGCCAAGATCGGTTCAATCAATGCTCGCTTACGCTTCAGTTCACCCGTCTTGCGTTCACTTTCCGCAATCCGCTCACTATCAGCGGTTTTCCCTTCATCGCTGGTTCGCCAGCTACCGTCTAATACTTTCGGCAAAACGTCATTGAGTTGTTCCGGATGACCGATGAAGGCGATACGACCGTCACGATCGAGCACAAATGAGGTAGGAATCCCGACAGAAAAGCTGGCCTCCATCCAAAGCCTGTTCATCTCGCCAGTCGAGTCGAATCCGATTCTATAATTCAGATTCGAGAACTTCTCGTTTAACCACGTCTCCAACTTGGTTCGGGCCTCTTGCACCGTTTCAGCTCGCTCAGCCGCCGCAATTCCGATAACCTCCACTCCGCTGTCTTTGTAGGTCTCTTGTAGCCGGATCAGATGAGGCATTGCCGCGACGCATGGTCGGCACCAGGTTGCCCAAAATTCGACGATATAGATTTTACCCGACTCAAAAGTCGTCAGGGGCTGCCCACGCAGCCAGTTCTCCACCTTTATGGGCGGAGCTGGGGAGTCCATGCGCAGCACCATCTGTTCGTTCTCCCAATCGATCGTCGAAGCGCTCGAGCTACGCGAGTGTCCCGAAGTGTTGAGACACGGGATCTGGCAGGTTGCCCGCAAACTGCGCTCGGTGTTCTTTTCATCAATAGCAAGCGCCATGCCAAGAACGTGTTCGAGCGTTAAGGGCATGAGCACGCTTAAACAAGCTCGCTAAAGGTACCGATGTTGCGTTGGTGTCCGAGACAGCACACAACTGGGCGCTTCGCGCAGTGGAGGAGCCTGCACTGCGATCGTTATGCGCAGTCTGTCACTACCCCTGCCTTCGCCAGTACCGACGCGCGCTCGCCCAATGCATCAGCGGCGACAAACAAAATGCCTTACCCCGCCCGAGGCTATTCGTATTTGAGAGACGCTGCGGCCGCATGATCAAGTTGAAAACCTGAATTGAAGAGTGAATAGATGACGAGGGGCACATGCGCGCTGCATTTGCTGATTTCCGCGCGGGTTGGAAAGATTTTTAAGCTGAAATCTGTTGTTCGCAGTCACACGCCCTGAACATCAGCCAACCGCCCCAAGACCGAGGGCAGCTTTGCTGGCAGCGGGATCAAGGCCCCGTTTCCGGCGCTTCCCCGAGCGAGTCCGCTGCCCGATCGCGGGGCAATTCCAATTGACCGTCGACGTTGCTGCCAGCCTGCTTGACTCACCGTGACCGTCGAGTTTGCGCCGCACCCATTTTCTATTCGCCCTGAGCAACAGAACGCGGAATCCTATTTTCTCTTCTTGGCGTCTCGAAGTCGCTCGGATCGATTCGCCGCTTCAGCGCCGTCTGCAGCGTGGCGTGGTCGAGTTCGCCCTCCCACCACGACACGAACACCGCGGCGACGCCATTGCCGGTGATGTTGGTGAGCGCGCGCACTTCGCTCATGAACTTGTCGATCGAGAACACGATGGCCATGCCCGCCACCAGCGCCGGATTGACGACCGAGAGCGTCGCCGCGAGCGTGATGAACCCCGCGCCCGTGACGCCGCTCGCACCCTTCGAGGTCAGCATCGCCACCACGAGGATGGTCAGCTGCTGGCTGAAGGTGAGATCGATGCCGAGCGCCTGTGCGATGAACAGGGTCGCCAAAGTCATATAGATGTTGGTGCCATCGAGATTGAAGGAATAGCCCGTGGGCACCACAAGGCCGACCACCGATTTGGAGCAGCCGAGCCGCTCCAGCTTCTCCATCAGCTGCGGCAGTGCGCTTTCCGACGAGCTCGTGCCGACCACGATCAGGAGCTCGTCCTTGAGATAGGCGATGAACTTGAAGATGGAAAACCCGACAAAGCGCGCGATCAGGCCGAGCACGATCACCACGAACAGCCCGGCGGTCGCATAGAACAGGGCAATGAGCCCGATCAGGTTGCCGAGCGCGGCGGGACCGTATTTGCCGATCGTGAAGGCCATCGCGCCGAAGGCGCCGAGAGGCGCCGCTTTCATGACGATGCCGATCACGCCGAACACCGCGTGCGCGGTATCGTCGATAAGCGAGCGCAGCCGATCGGCTTTCTCGCCCATTGCCATCAACGCGAAGCCAAACAGGATCGCGAACAAGAGCACCTGCAGAATGTCGCCCCGCGCGAGCGCGCCGACCACGCTATCGGGAATGATGTTGAGGACGAAATCGACGGACTTCGTCGCCTTGGCCTGATCGACATAGGTCTGGACCGCGGCGGCGTCCGGCTTGGCGGCGAGGCCATGGCCGATCTGGAACAGGTTGCCCATGATCAGGCCGATGACCAGCGCAAAGGTCGAGACGATCTCGAAATAGACCAGGGCCTTGATGCCGACACGGCCAACCTTGCGCGCATCCTGGATGTGCGCAATGCCCGAGACCACCGTGCAGAAGATGATCGGCGCGATCACCATCTTGATCAGCTTGATGAAGCCGTCGCCGAGCGCCTTGATCCAGTCATTGGTCGCAAGATGGGGCCAGACCCAGCCGACCACTACACCGAGCACGATCGCGAACAGAACCTGGACGTACAAGATATTGTACCAGGGTTGATACGCCCGCCCGGGGCTCGCAGTTGTAATGGCTCTCATGACGCTTCCTCGCCCATATGAATTGAATTGCGACGGTCACCGGATGAACGGGACCGCCCTCACACACCTATCTCATTGTCCTCTTGGCAGCTTTGTCCGGCTGGATGTCGGAAGTCCGACAATCAGCAGCCTCCTTGAAAGCTATCCGCAGAGTTGGTGCTTGTTTTTCTCCTAAAGCAAGGAATGCACCATCATTCCCCAGTCCGTCGATTGCCCTGATCAGCAGAGACTGCGCCATATGCTTCATCGCGGCCGGCATAACTGTCCCTTGAATGACCATGAGCAGTAGCGCCCGATGCTTGGTTCAAGTAATCAGCGTTCAACCTGATCGTTGAATTTGCGCCAGGGCGTCTGGTTCAACCAGCTTGCGTGCAATGGAGGAGCCCTTCACCTCGGTGTAAGTTTTCGGTCGTGTAGCGCTCCCCCCGAATCAAATAGATCATTGGGACCTCCTCGTTTCAGGAGAGGTTCTGGAGTATGTCGATCACACACGAGAAGGCCTCTTGAAGACGGTCGGTCCAGACGTCTTCCGATGAACTCCCCGATATTGAGTAGCGAAGGCCTGGTAATCCCTCGCTTCCGGCTCGACAAATGGCTGAAGGTCAGGCGCCGGATAGAAGGATTGTTTTCCACTCAAAGCATGAGCTGGACTCAAGTTATAGGCCAATCTCAAGTTTGGCTCGGATCTGCCTACGAAAAGGCGGCAGACCGACGGAGATTCGGAGTTCAGCTCAGCATCGCCCTTCTCGAGGTCTCCGGCGTCACAGCACAAACCACTCTACGTCCCCAATAGGCCGCCCCGCCCTCCCACAAGGCGATGACCGACTTAGCCATGTTCTTCTGGTGCGATCAGCGGCCATCCCGCACCATGGATATACGTGTTTGCTAGCTGGGCTAGCTGTCGAGAACCTGACGAACCGGCGGCTGTCCCGGGAATCAGTCCTGGTCAAGGCTCGCGGAGCGAGTGCGAATCGAGAATCGAACGGCGCGGCCGCCAAGAGCGGCTCAAGGCCGCTCAGTCCCTAAAATGCGGCACGATTGGTGCGAGGCGAGCCAGATTGGGTTCTGGCGGTGGCGCGCTGATGCAAGCTCATCAAGCGGACGCATTGGAGGTCGCTTTCCATGGGGTCGGATACTCGTTCTTGGCTTCCTCTTTGCCGGCTTCCTTGAGACGTCCGTTCAAGTCTTTATTGGTAGCTCTCAACCTGACCTGATTTCAAAGTCGCCATCTTGGCGTGCCATTCGCGTGTCGTTTCGGACGCGTCACTGTGGGAAACCTGACAAAGGACCCCCGCTCACTGGCATGATCTGTGTCCTTAAGGCGCCATCAGTCGACGTTCAGTGAGCGGCACGCCGATTGCTCTGATGAGGTGGTGGAAAGCCCCGTGCAGCCCAAGCGCTCGCTAGCCTCGTAGCCCAGGAGTACCCCATGATATCCGCGCAACCGATTTCAAAGATTTTGATCCGGCTTTTGCTAGGACGAGCTGCAATCGGAGAGCGTCAAGCTCACGGTCCCTACCACCCTCCGCTCGGCGACGAACCAGGACCTAGCATCGTTCACCCGATAGCTTTCGCGCCGGCCGGTGCGACATCGGCCGTACGAGGCCATCCAGCAATCCGCCGTTCGGTCGAACATTGGCCCCGACCAAAAGGCAAGGCCCCCGACTTTCGCAGAACGGGAAGCCAGTGATCACTGCGCTTTGTGAGCGGGCGCACAAGAGCTAGAGTTGATGTGCATGGATGGTTTTTCCGCCGAGCTGTGTGAGTCCATCAGACTCACTATCGAGCTCGCGATCTTGACGACCACGATTCTCTTGATCGTAGGCACGCCGCTTGCGTGGTGGCTGGCACGCTCGAAGACAATGTTGGCCCAGGTGGTTGGCACCGTTGTCATGCTGCCGCTGGTGCTACCGCAGACTGCACTCGGCTTCTGCCTACTCATGTTGCTTGGGCCTCACGGGCCTGGCGGCGCCCTCGCATCTTTCTGGGGCGCGCGAAGCCTCGCCTTCACCTTTGCGGGCATCGTGGTCGGATCGGTCCTTTCCGGGCTGCCCCTCGTGGTCCAACAGATCCAGAACGCCTTTATTGCGATGGGCGACCGTCCGCTGGAGGTTGCGGCCACTCTGCGCGCCTCTCCCTTGCGTGCCTTCTTCACAGTCGCCCTGCCCTTGGCGCGTCCCAACTTTATCACTGCTGGCCTGCTTGGCTTTGCGAATACGATCGGCACCTTCGGAGCCGTTCTGATAATCGGCGGCAACATTCCTGGACGCACCAAGGTGGTGTCGGCATTTCTCATCGATTATGTGCAGGCCTCGCGCTGGCGCGAAGCAAGCTGGCTTGCTGGTGGCATGCTGGTATTTTCTCTTGCTGTCATCCTCACCGTGACCACAATCAACACATGCAGCCGAAGGAGCAGCAGGTGAGGCTCGCGATGCCAGGCCGCATTGAAATCGCCTTTAAGGGCCAGCTCGGCTGCCTTGCGCTCGATACGCAGTTCAGCGTGCCCACGAAAGGCGTGACCGCGATTTTTGGGCCGCCCGAGTGTGGCAAGTCGACAATTGCGCGCTGCATCGCAGGCCTCGAGCATTTGCCGACGGGTTTCTGCGCCATCGATGGCGAGGTGTGGCAGGATGAGACCACGTTCCGCCGACCGCATTTGCGCGCTATTGGCTATGTGTCGCACGAGGCGAGCCTTTTTCCGCATTTGTCGGTCAAGCGCAACTTGCTTTACGGAGCGCCCAAACCCGAACCGACACCCATCTCGTTTGAACAAGTCGTGGAATGCCTTAGTTTAGCGCCGCTGCTCGATCACTCTCCTTCGTATATCTCGAGCGGCGAACGGCAGCGAGTGGCCATTGGCCGCGCGCTGTTGTCGCAACCCAGGCTGCTTGTGTTGGATGAGCCACTAGCTTTGCTTGACCGGTGGGCCAAGCAGGACATGGTGGCGGCCATAGAGCGCCTGCGTGAGAGGCTCGCTCTACCAATGATCTACATCAGCCATGACATGGCCGATATAGACCGCTTTGCCGACCATCTCGTGCTGATGGAGCGAGGGGTCGTGACCGCGGCCGGACCTCTGTATTCGTTGCAGACTGATCCAGCCTCGCCGCTCGTCGTGAGCCGCGAAGCCGCCGTCAGCCTTGATGCGGCTGTCGGGGGCTATGACGGCCGCTATGGCTTGCTCATCCTGCGCGTGAAAGGTGCAAGGCTATTGGTGCCGGCGCCTCCCCTTGCCCCCGGCTTTCGGCAACGGCTGCGTATCGCGGCCCTCGACGTTAGCGTCTCACGTGATGCACCGCGTGCAAGCTCAGTCCTCAACGTCTTCCCAGCGCGCATTAAAGCTTGTTTGTCGCTCGCGACGTCAGAGGTCACGTTAGTACTTGCGCTCGGTACCGGGGGCTCGGGTGCGGAGATTTTGGCGCGCATCACGCGCTTCTCCTTTGATTCACTAGGGCTCAAGGAAGGAATGGACGTATTCGCGCAGCTCAAACACGTTTCGCTCGTCTCGGCTGAACCGATACTGCCGCCGACGCACGCTTGCACGCCAGCTGCAGATTCTGCAGAGGCAAGCGCCGCCGCCTGAAACGAGAATTCAGCTACGCCGCTGATTGCAAAACATTACCGAGATCGCCCCAAAGGCGTCGCCGTGTCAGCAGGAGCGACTCTCACCCTGCGGCATCTACGAACGCGTTATGCGGGCCCGACGTACCGTTGAGCACACCCGTGCCAATGGTTGATCGGCCTCAATCCGCTTCGGCCAACCATTCAAAGATGGGCAACGTACGACGAACTAATCGGAACCTTTCGTTCGGATGCCTTCAATAAGCGTCCGATTGTTGCGTTTCCGCCAATGCAAGAACGGGGCCTAGTGGCACATCGCTTGCCTGCTCAGATTCGCGAAATCACCAGCGCGCCAAGCGGCCTTGTGAGGATACTATGGTTGGAATTGGAACTAGATTGCCTTCGTTCGAAATCACGGGCGTGAAGCCCGGCTTTCACGTGCAGGAGGAAGAGGGGCAAAGCGCCTTCGAGACGCTCACGGAGGACAGCTTCCCCGGGAAATGGAAAATCATCTTCTTCTACCCGAAGGATTTCACGTTCGTCTGCCCGACCGAGATTGCCGAGTTCGCCCGCCTATCGAAGGATTTTGCCGACCGTGATGCGGTCGTGCTGGGCGGATCGACCGACAACGAGTTCTGCAAACTCGCCTGGCGGCGCGAACACAAGGACCTGCACCGTCTGCCGATCTGGCAGTTTGCAGATACGAACGGCGCGCTGGTCGATGGTCTTGAGGTCCGCTCGCCTGATGGCGTCGCCTACCGCTACACGTTCATCGTCGATCCCGATAACGTGATCCAACACGTCTATGCCACAAATCTGAATGTCGGCCGCAGCCCTGCGGACACTTTACGCGTTCTGGATGCATTGCAAACGGGCGAGCTCTGCGCCTGCAACCGCGAGATCGGCGGCGAAACGCTGAAAGTTGCCTGACGTATGATGTCGATCGAGCAGTTGCACGATCGGACTCCCGCGTTTGCAAAAGGCGTCACATTAAATCTGACGTCTTTGCTCGCGGATGAGACGCTCTCGACCCAGAGCAAATATAGGTTATTGCCGGCCGCCCCGATCCGACCCGCAACCAACAGGTGATTGCCGCAATAGATCAGCTGCTGCCGTCGTGATGACCCCGGCGGCTATCCAGCGGCGCAAATCGGCAGCGTCAGTGATGGCAATGAATAATGTCTCTTAACGCTTCGTTCACGTCATTTCTAATCCGGAATACAAGATGACGCCGGCGCGGCTGCGCATGAACGTGATCGGAAATCCGGCCGTGGACAAGGCCGATTTCGAGCTGTAGTCGCTGCCAGGAAGTGCCATTAACGGGTGCAGCGCCTGCGTGGAGGCCTATGACAAGACGCTGCGAAAAGCAGGCGTCAGTTCGACCGCGATCCAGACGCGGTACGCTTGCAGCGATCGTGCAGTCGGTCGTGGTCACGATCGAGGCGACGGGCAGTCGGCCATCATCAGCTGCCCAACTGATCTGACTTCTTCTATCGTTGTCGAGGAATTCCAGTAATTCTCGCCTGAGCCGTCCTTGGCAGCCCCTTGTATCTAGGGAGCTTGGCAGGGGTGCACTCTTGTGATCTCCCGGACCGCTTGCGTCCAGCTTATCGCGATGGTCATGACACGCGTACTCTCTTGTACCGGTCCCACGACGAAATGACTCCACATATTTGACGAGGCTATGAGCCATCAGAAAGCGTTACATTCGGGTCAGCGCCCCGCACCACGAGCAAACGAGGCCGATCTCGGATAGAGCGCGCGATGCGCGGCATGGGTTCATAAGAGTCGAGGGGAAGGATAGTGTGTTCTTGAGCATACGCCTCCCCTACGAATCTGGAATCGCCCTCCGAAGTAATCGGCTGATGGCCATTGGCAGGTGATCTCGGCCTTCTCGAGCTCTTTCCATCGGCTCTCGGCTCAGTAAGCGACCGATCTTGCGTGCGTTTCCCACACTACCGCTCGCCAGCAAATCCGAGATTTGCTCCAGTTCGCTGTCCGTCAAACGTGACATCCTGATTCCTCGTCTTGTAGGGCTCGAGCGCGAAGTTCATATACATATACAGTGCACCAGCCTTATGTCGGTCGCATCACTCCAAAATGAATCAAAGCCAAGCATTGCGCGTTTCCTTGCGCATGAATGGCGCTCGTCTATTGTATTTGATCGCTTCGCGATACAATCCCTTTCCCTCTCACACCTTCCACACTGTTCCCGCAGTTCGCGATCGCGTTCAAGAACGTCGCGCAATTTCGGCCGGCCAGGTCACGCCGCACTGGTCTAGGAGGTTGAATTGTTCGTTTTGGACAGGCAAATTCGGCGCAGTGGGGATTGCACGACGGCAGGGCCATGGTTGGCGTGGCCATAGGCAATACCGTTTTTGCCCTAGCTCGCCTGCAGACACCTCCGAGCGTCCCCCTCCAACACAAGGCAGCTCAAGCGACCGCTCGCAAATGCACCCGTATCCAAGTTAATTCGGTTGGGAAGTATCTCGGGCTCCTCGACAGGTGAGTGCCCGTGAATGATGATCTTACCAAAGTTGATTTTACTGCTAAGGAACTCGTCTCGAATCCAGAGCAGATCGGTTGGCCGCTGCTGGTCGAGCGGGATACCAGGCCGCACACCGGCGTGGCATAGAAAGTATCTGCCAGCGGAAATCGAGAGCTTCAGCGATGAGAGAAACGCAACATGCTCGTCGGGGACTGCGGCGCGAAAGGCTCTAGACGCCTCCTCGATCCCTCTTCCGACCATGAGCGTGCTGACTGCTACGCCATAGGACTGAATAGTCTCGAGCCCACCCCAGCGTCTCCAGTCGGCGCCGATTTCCGGGTCCATCAGGAACAGCTGGAGCATCTCCTCGTGGTTGCCTTTGAGCGGGACATACGGCGTGGGGAACGCGTTTCGCGTAAGCCGGTCGAGGACGCCCCGCGAATCCGGGCCCCGGTCAACGTAATCTCCCAACGTCACCGTGAGTGCCTCCGCGGCAGGGCGGTCGGCAAGATCCTGTTTGATGAGATCGGCAATTTTATCGAGCAAATCCGAGCGACCGTGGATGTCGCCGATTACATAAATCCTGATATCATCTGTTAGTGTAAGAGAAGAATCGTCTACCATCGTTCTCTCGGAATTTTCCGAGCCCTCTGCCGCAACGAAGAAAACCCAAACTCCTCAGGCCTGAGATTAGAAGACACGCCTGCCTGCGGCGATGAGTAAACACTTAAGAGTTCTGACTAGAAATCAGGAACGCCCATACAGAGGAGACGTGGTCAGCCCGCGCTGGAAACGGGAAGCCACGCTGCCGATAGGCACGCGTGACTATGCAACGTTCGTTTTCCGCGGATTTGTGATTCGCCGGGTCGCTTAGAGACCCACGGGCGTTCCGATTTTAATTCTCGACGCTCTCTATGACGGTGCGTAGGACAACAGAAAGGCACATAAGCAGCTGTTCAGGCGCGCACTCTCTTGCTTACGGGCGCTCCTGCTCTCGCTATTCGTCTGTCACCAGAAATGCTTCATGCAGTTTCCTACTTGCCGTCATTGTTCATGTAGGACCTTTGTCCAACAGAGGAGGCCTGAGTTGGGCGCGCGCGCCCGGGCAGACATTATGGCAAGATGGAGGGCTTTGCTCCGACAGATACGGTACGTAACGAACGAAAACTCTTGTTTCTTGCCCCACTGTGCCCCTTTGACTTCAGATTTGATCGTTTCGTACAGAAAATTTCAAAAAGGGGCCCTATGATGGACCATAATGGCGGCTCCGGTCGAATTAGAGGGGCCGTGACCGCCTGCCGCGTTCTTTACCAACGACAAGTTCGTGCGGTGGCGTTCCTTGCTGCAGCGGGAGCATTTGTGAGCGCCGCGGGTCTAGGTCTGATCGTGCGGATGCATACTCCCCTGAGGGTGCCGGAGCGCTCGTCTGAGCTCTGCGAACTGGTGGAACATCACAAACAGCGCGATCATTCCGGCGCCCAGCTCAGCGATTGCTTGACTTGCCAACAGTCCGTTGAAACCCCATACGACCGGAAACAACAGTACGGCCGGTATGAAGAGATAGCCCTGCCTCGCCCAGCACACAATCACACTAAGGCGTGCTCTCCCGAACGACTGAAGCATCGCCGCCACGAAACTCTCAACGCCAAAAAGGCCAAAAAAGAGATGGAAGACGATGCAGGTCGATACGGCGATTTCCGTGACCTTTTCGCTATCGCTGAACAGCCTGACCAAAGGTTTGGCAAAAATCACAACGGCCGCAGAATACGCAACTGCAAGGGCGACAGTCATGGAGAGCATGAACTTCGCGGCCTTCACTACGCGAGCAAAGGCGCGTGCGCCCCAACCGAAACCCAGGACAGCTTGAGAGCCTATACAAAAGCCAATGACAGGCAGTGCGCCGATCGTCAGCAATCGCACAGCTATTCCCACGGCCGCGATGGAATCGTCGCCGAACGGAGCAGCAGCACCGTACAAGAGCATAAAGGCAATGGCAGATAAAATACTGGTCATGGTCGCTGGCGCTCCTATGGACGCGATCTGTCTGATGCGATCTGCTCGCAATGAGACGTGAGATATATTGACGAGGACTATCCCGCGCAGCCTCGAAAAATACGCTATATAGAGGCTAATAGCGGTGATCTGAGATACCAGCGTTGCGAGGGCTGCGCCTCGCACACCGAGGTTCAGTAAGAAGATGAAGGCCGGATCGAGCACAGCGTTCAGCATGAAGGCGGTAATCATCGTCCACATGCTGAATCGTGTATTGCCCTCGGCTCTGACGATGAAGCCATTGACGATGTTTAGAAGCATCAGGGTGTACCCGAACAAAAGCGTCGACGCATAGTCGAGCGCCACGGGCATGATGGTTGGAGTCGCCCCGAGCGTTACGAAGATCCCTCGCAGGTTTGGAAGCAGAGCAGCCGTAGACATGACACCGATCGGAGCGGCGAGCGCGAGTGCAGTACTCGCGCCTCGACTCGCCTCCAGGTACTCACCTGCACCAAGATGACGAGATATGAACGACGCTGTTCCAACACCGATCCCCTGACCGACTGCCGTAAGCAGGATCACGACAGGCAAGGTCATGCTAACAGCTGCGATCGCCTGGGAGCCAAGTGCGCCAACAAAGATCGCGTTGACAACCTGCTGGAACGAGTTGATCGATAAGCCAACAATTGACGGAATGGCGAGCCGCAGGATAAGGCTCGTCAGATTGGGATCCGATAGATCGATCTGCTGTTTCTCCTTTGCCATCACATCGCGATCGCTCTCGACGGCGAATTCCGCATCCGGCTCATTCATGGATGACAGTGTCGCCAGCGCTTCCGAATTCGCTGATCGTCTGCAAAAGCTCCTGTTGCAACACCGTGCAAAGCTTACGGGTCGCCTCATAACCGACCTGGGTTGGATCGTACCTCGTCTCGATCTGTAGATGGCCGGCTTGATATCCGACATCGAACCAGAATAGGTGACTCACGGCCGCCTCATCCATGTCTTCGCCGATCCAGAGTGGAGAAGGATCCTTGGCTAAGAGACGGCGTGGAAAATGGCGCTGCAAACCCGCTCGATAATTCAATCCTATTTTGGGTAAGGGCAGACAATCGATCCGGCTCCGCACCGATGGATCTCGGTTCAGGAACTTCATGGCCCGAAAGCCGATTCCCCTGCGCGGCATGGCATTGCGCTGGCGGTAGATTAAACGAGCACGATCGAGGCGCGGCTCCGTTCCGGTGAGACTCAAGGGAAGCGGAACGAGTTCGCTGATATGACCGATGATCTGCGATGGATCGACATCGCCAAACAGCCGACCTCGGGTCGAGGTAAGGCTATCGATCCAGAGCGAATAGTTGCCGAAAACGCGTCCGCAGGCGCCAGATATGGCAGCAAGAAACACGTCAATGTCCTGACAACGCGCCGATCCGGCTACAATATTGAAGAGATCAGCTGTCGCTTCTTTGTCAATCTCAAGGTGGTACCTGGCCTGATCTTCCCAAAGGGATCGGCAATTCGCTTCATCCATGCGACCTTCAAGTCGCGCGTAGTGAAGCTCCCTCGCGGTCACTTTCGAAAAGCTCGCGGCGCCCGGTGATGGGTCGCTGAGGTGCAAATTGAACTGATGGTAGTCAATGCTCTCCCAGTAGTCGAGCTCGGCTGGCGCTTCGCTGTTCGCGTAGTGCTCAAGGCGCTTCAGCCATGGAGAGAGCATTTGTATGCTCTCGGGACTACTCGCGGCGTGGCCTGAGGCAAGGGCGTTGTACGCCGCATCCAATGCTTCCAAGAACAGTCGATAGCCTATCCCGTCCGCTACGAAATGATGCATCAGGACCAGCAGATAGTAATCGCCGCTCTCTGACGTACGGAATACCGTGACGTTAACAAGAGGCGTCCGGCCGTCAAACCGAAACATATGTTGACGTTTTGCTGAGATGCTCTCGATGGCCCTACGCTGCCGCAGGCTGGTCATTCCGATAAGATTGATCTCCTCTACCAGACGTTCGGCCACGGAAGCTCCGATCGTCAGACGTAGACCATCGTCGGCTCGGGCAACACGGAGCCTGAGGCCTTCGTGCCTATCCATGACATGGGCAAGGGCGCGCTCCAGAATCTGGATATTCAGGACCCCGCCTGGCAAGAAGAACAGATCGCCTATGTTGTAGTGTTCATCGGAGCCGACAAGAGGATTCCAAGATGCGATAGCGGGGGTAACTGGCAATGAGCCATCCGCAGAAGGGACGGTATCGAGTGTAACCGCCGCTCCGTCTGCCGCCAATTCCCTAATGGTCGGCGTTCGGTAGAGTTGGTCAACCGTAAAATTCAGCCCCGCGTTGCGCGCCAGCGTGACGCAGCGCACGCTCAGAAGCGAGTGTCCACCGATATCAAAGAAGCTCTGATCAATTCCGACCCATTTGACGCCTAACAGATCCTGCCAGATCCCAGCAAGAACGCGCTCCTTCCTCGTGCGGGGCTCAGCAGACGGCGCAGGCCCGACCTCGCGGTAAGAAATGGACGACAGGCGAGCACGATCTATCTTCCCGTTCGTCGTAAGGGGGATACTATCAACAAAACGGAAGACGGCGGGAATCATGTAGGACGGCAATGTGTGGCGCAGGTGGGCGACAATATCTCCAGAGCTTAGACCGTCGCGAGCGGGAATCACGCTGGCGGTCAAGCGACGATTGTCATCCATGTCTTCTGCGACGACCGCGGCCTTTGCGATTGCCGGATGAGATTCAAGGGCCTTTTCGACCTCCTCCAGCTCAATACGATAGCCCCGTACCTTGATCTGGTTGTCCGATCGACCGCAAATCTCGAGAAGTCCGCTGGTTGAGATGCGTGCGATATCGCCACTTCGATAAAGAACGCTGTATTGGCCGTCACCATAAGGATTCGGTACGAAACACCGATTTGTCCGCTCCTGATCCCGCCAGTACCCAGCGCTCACGCAGCGGCCCGCGATGCAGAGTTCGCCGGCGGCTCCGACGGGAACTCTCTTCAACCGGGCATCGAGCACGTAGAGTTTGACGTTATCGATTGGACGCCCAACGGGGACGAGCGACGAGCCGTTGTCGGCATCCGACGTTTTGTAGGCTGCGGCGTTGGATGCACATTCCGTAGCCCCATAGAAGTTCCACAACGGCACGTTCGGGAAATGCGCACGCCAGCGAACGGGGAGCGAGGAAGGCATCGGTTCGGCGCTGCTTGTGACCAAACGCAAGGCAGTCGATCGCGGCTGCCGTTCTTGGGCAGCAATGAGGCCGGAGAGGAGTGACGGCGAGGCAAACAAGTGTGTCACGCGATGTCTCGCCAACGTGCTCAACAACAGATCTGGATCCAGCAACTCCTTTCGGGTCAGGATCAGCGTGGACACGCCTCTCAGAAGCCCCCCAAAGTACTCCCAAGCGGACGCAACAAGTGATGCGGACTTCTGGACAACCATCACATCGGCACGGTCGAAGGGAGCGCTTCGCCACATCCAGTTCAGTCGATTGAGAATTGCCGATTCCGGTATAAGAACCCCCTTCGCCTTCCCGGTTGAGGACGAGGTGTATATAAGGCTTGCAATTTCCTGATCTGATGGTTTGTCGCTGCACGCAAGCTCGTGCGCGGGCGCGCCGCGCAATTCTAGGGTCAATAGGCAAATCGATGGAATGTCAAAACCAAGGTCAGCGGTACTTGCGTGAACCAAAAGCTTTGCCTGACTATCTCGCAGGATATGTTCGATCCGATCACGCGGATAATCCGGCGATATGGGGACAATGATGGACTGCAAGGCTCGCGCCGCAAGAATAACAGCGGCCACGTCAGGCGACCGATCGACCAGCATGGCGACCATATCGCCAGCCCCCATGTCAGAAGCTCGCAGTAACGACTTAATTGCCGTTACGCGCTCACGCAGGTGGCCAAATGTGATCTCGCCGAAATCACCAAAATATGCCACCTGGTTGCGATGAGAGGCGCTGATTTGCTCGAACGCCTCGAGAAGCGGACACTCAGTCTCATATCGCGGCGCCCAGCCATCCAGCGAGTCCAGGATAGCGACGTCCGTCGCGCTGAGGCAGCTCAGATCTTTGATGGGCCCAAGCGGCTTCTCAACGCAGGCTGCAATCAGACAGCGCAGATTGTCGGCCATGCGGACAATCAGATCGCTGGAAAATATGTCTTCCGCATACGCTAGCTGGAGGGCAATTTCATCGCCCTGATCTTGCGCGTACAAGGTCAGATCGAATTTTACATAGCCGGTATCGTATTCGCGGAATGTCAGATCCAACTCATGTTGGCCAAGCGGCTCCGCGGCCTCGGAGTACATGTTGAACATGACCTGAAAGATCGGCGATCGTCCCGCGTCGCGATAAAGCCGGGTATCCCTTACCATCCAGCCGAACGGATATGCCGAATTTGCGATGGCATCGCTGACCAGGCCCTGGATGCGCAAGGCATGAACAGCAAAGGACTGGTCGACATCGATCGCCGTGCGGATTGGCAGCATATTCAGGAAGAAGCCAACAATGTCGGCGCTGCCAGGTTGATCCCGTACGACGTGCGGTATGCCAACGATAATATCGTCCTGACCGCTATACATCCGCAGCAGCAGCTTGAAACATGCCAGAAGGGTTGTCGACGTGGTGCACCTATGTCGGCGCGCAAACTCCCGTACTTGATCGGAGAGCTCGCCGCCAAGCAGCATCGCATGCGAGGCGCCGCGGTAGGAATTTGCCTGCGGCCGCGCTCGTCCCATTACCAGCGAAAGCACCGGCGGATCATCACCGATCTGGCGGCGCCAATAGCTACGTTGGTTGGCCAGCGCCTCTGGAGTCGCGTGTTGCGTTTCCCAGACCGCGTAGGTCGAGAGCGACGCGCGGCTCTCTGGCAGAAACGCCGCAGCATCTCCGTACGCTTGTCGAAGGTCCCTGAGCAGAACAGAGATCGACCAGGCATCGATAATAATTTCATGAGCTGTGATCAGTATGAGATGGTTGTCAGGGCCAAAACGGATCATGCGCGCGCGAAACAGATGGCCTTGACTGAGATCAAAGCTGCCGTTCAGCTCGGTTCGCCGTAACTCCGCGATCAGTTCCTCAGCTTCCTGCGGCGTCAGATGAGATGCATCAGTCAATTCAAGAGTTGCGCATGGCGGGGCATCAAAAAGCTGAACCGGACCGTCCTCGTCGATAAAGCGTGCCGAAAGTGCCTGATGGAAATGAACGACATCGGACCAGGCGCGATTGAACGCGGCCAGATCGAGGATGCCTCTTATTCGCAGGCCGCCTTGAATGATATAGTTCCTTGCAGACGGATCGAGCTGGGAGAGAAACCACAGGTGCTCCTGAACTCGCGTCAGCGGCGATCGCGTGAGCTTTCCGTACGTCGGGGCCGTGCACGGTTTCAATTCGGCTCGGGCCGAGATCGAAGCCGCAAGCGATCGTATCGTTCCATTCAGAACCAGCCTGAAATCCGTTCTCACTCCGAGCTGGGTCTGCAGTTGGCCCAATATGAGCATTGCCCGGAGCGAGTCTCCGCCGAGGCTTATGAACTGGTCGTCCACGCCGATGTTCTCAATACGCAGAACGCCGGACCAAATTTGACACAGCTGGGCTTCGAGCTCTGTTTGCGGCCCCTCGAATGGCGTCGGCAATGGAGGGCGAACACTGGTCGGGTCTGGCAATGCGCCAAAATCGACCTTTCCGTTTCTGGTCCGTGGAATACCGCCGACGTGGATGATCCTTTCTGGGAGCATGTAGGTGGGAAGCGCTTCGGCAAGAAAGCTCTGAAGCTCGCCTTCCGTCACTTCAGCCGGAGCTGACACATAGGCGATGAGGCGCCCTGATCCAGTTTCCCCCTCGGCACTGGTTATGTCTCGCGCCGTAAGCTTGACGCCTGCGCCGACGGAGGCGACTGCGACGGCGCCATGTACCGAATGATGAGCGGAGAGGCGGGCCTCGATTTCCCCCAGCTCAATTCTGTGCCCGCGGATTTTGACCTGACGGTCCTGTCGACCGAGACATTCCAAAAGGCCATCGGAACGAACGCGCCCGAGATCACCTGTCCTGTATAGGCGCCGGAACGACGGGTCGTTCGAGAACGGGTTTGGCCCAAAGGCATCCTTGGTGCGGACATCGTCATTGACGTAACCAGCAGCGACACCGACGCCGCTAACACAGATTTCGCCAACCTCTCCCGTGTTGCACAGCCGCGATCCGTCGGCGATATAAACCTCAAGGTTAGCAATCGGCTTGCCGATCGGCACATAAGTGTCAGCCACCGCGGGCGGTACGGAAACCAGATTATGCGTAACGCCGTCCGCGCACTCGGTCGGCCCGTAGTGGTTGAGAATGGGGACCCGCGGATATAAGGCAAGCCACGCGCGCGCCAGTCCGGGTGTTAGAGGTTCTCCAACCGTAGAAATAATTCGCAAACTGTCCAGAGCTCGCTCAGCCGCCGCAAGCGGCTGCAGGCATTCAACAAATATCGCAAGCATCGACGGAACGAATTGGACAACCGTCACGCCGTATTCTTGAATTGCTTTGAGAAGGGATACTGGCGATTTTAGTGTCGCATCATCAATGATCGCGATACGGCCTCCGACGCAAAGCCCTGCCAGAAGCTGCCACAGCGAGATGTCAAAGCCGTGTGATGCCGTCTGCGCGATGCAATCCGTCCGAGTGAGGGTTAGGGCATCAATCTTTGCCGCCAAATGATTGTTGAGGGCTGCGCGCGCGATCATTGCGCCCTTAGGCTGGCCCGTCGAACCAGACGTAAACAGAATGTAGGCGAGTGCATCCGCGCTCGATGATGGCACGAAAGACGAAGTCCGGCTCTCACGAGGCGCCGCCGCTATCGGCACAAATTGCGTGCTGCCTTTGCCGCTCGCCTGGAACAGGCTGAGCGAATCCTGCTGGCCTGGGCCAATAATCAGAGCACTGCGACTCTGCTCAATCATGAAGGATATACGCGAAGCCGGTAACGATGGATCGAGTGGTAGGTACGTTGATCCGGCCTTCAAAATGGCAACGACCGCCGTCGCCCAGTCGAGGTCCCGCTCACCCCAATAGCCGACGACCACGCCGTGAGCGCCATGCGCTCGTAACCTCCTTGCGAGGGCATCCGATCTTAATCTCAGCGCCTTGTAGGTGAGTTCGGCTGCGCCGCACCTCAGCGCAATTCTCTCCGGATCCGATCTTGCAAGGCTATCGATCGCCGTGATCGCGTCGATCGGTTGATGTTCCACAAACTGGTTTTTGCCGGATAGATGTCCCGTAGGCACACGCGCCCCCATTCACCGCCTTCTGGGGCCCTCAAATCAGAACACTGATGATCCTGATTGAGGGTATGCATTGCGTAGCCACCCTGGTGTCTGCCAGTCATAGTGTGCCGTTTTGCCGGCTGTCAGCTTCCCGTCTTTTGGGTTCACTGCTGCTTCCTCGAAGATCGGTATGGGAACGTGGCCGGACGCTAGGGCCTCAAGTCGGCGTTGGCACCTACCGGATCTTGTAGTAGACACGCGAAAGTCTGCATGGCACCCACAACCAACGCGCCCAGAGACTCGTTCCGGCTTGTGATTTCCTGCATTTGTGGGCGTCTGGACTATGGTTTGGTGCTCTCCTCATGAAAGCGCAGTTGGCGCTCGGGCTGCAGATGCCTACGGCGCCGAAGCGGTGACATCGACTGTGCGAGAAGCAACACAGACGCGTGTTACCGTTTCCACGAGCCCGGCAGTGTTTGCACAGGCGCTGAAGGGCAGTCGTTAAGTGTTCAAACGTTTTGACGCTTTTGGCTATAACGAGATCGCTATGGGCGGCGTAACGAGTCGTGGGCACGCAGAACCATTCGCAGTCGTCCGCCTTGGTGCACACGAAAACGCGCTCAGAAACGTTTGGTGTGGACGCGCAGACGACGTCCAGTCCACCCGAAAGGGCGTACCTATGCGACTTTCCAAGCCGGAATTGAGTTGTGAGTAGCGCTTTCGCTTAGCCTCCACGAGATGCTTGCTCGGCAACTCCTTTTCGCGCGTCAAGGAGGCTTTCGTCTCACCGCCTAGAGCAGAACCGGTACGAATAATGTTGCGGCAAAGCCGCTTAGCACTATGAAGAAGCCGGAGCCGGACTATTACTATCGTTAGCTGGAAGACGCTGATGACGAGCTTTTCCTGCGGGTGCTGGGTTGCGTGACTGATCGCTCGTGACGATTTTCCAATGAACCGGACTTCGATAACGGCGGCGTAGCCGGTGCGATCCCTGTGCGGGTAGACGGGCCCAGCATCGGGCCCGGCTCCGCTCGTCGGTAATATCCATTGGCTTTCACCATTTCGCATGACCATCGATAGGTTAGATCAAAATTCTGTCCAGACCAACAAAAGTCTCTTTACTGCTGCAGCCGGAAAGGCGGCTTTCTGCTGCGCAGCATACTGTCGGACGCTACAGCGTGATTGTCAGCTTCAAGACAACTGTCGACAACTTGACGCATGCACCGGGTACAAAGTAACGGGAGACGCCCTCAATTTCCAAGCGGCACGCTGCTTGCTTCATGCGCAGTGCGATCACCGATGCCAGCTCGAAGACGCTCGGTTGTGGATCTGGAAAGCGCTGCGGAGTGTTTGATGCGATCTTGGGGAGCGACAACGATTGCGCTGGTCGCAAGCGGTGCAGCCAATTCGGCAGACCTTGAGCCAGCAGTACAATTGCCACCCGCCCTGTGGAGCTGGTCCGGAGGATATATAGGCGGGCACGTCGGCGGTGGTTACGTGCGACAATCCTTCAGTAGTCCCTACGGTCCGTCAGTCTACAGCGGCGGCATCGATAGTCCTGTGTTCCCGGCAAGCGGCCAGATCGGCAACAACTGGCAGAAAAATAGCTGGTTGTTTGGCCTCACACTCGGTGTTGTCTCCAACAGCGCAAATACCTACCCGGCCGCCTGCGGCATAGTACTGAGCGCAAACGGGGCCGGTCGCCTCGGTTACGCTTTTGGCGCAGGGCCACACGGTGGCCTACGTCAAGGGAGGCGTGGTTTGGCAAAACAATCGAGGCGACGTCATCAACAACAACGTGTTTGGCCAATGTGGGCGGCGGCGCGCTCGACTTCTACAAAGCGTTCGACGAGGTCTTTCCCGGCGCGCGCCACCGGCGATGCTGGTGCACAAAACCGTGAACGTCCTGGACAAGGTCCCACTCTCGGTGCAGGTCACCATGGATTTGCGCGAAGTCTATTGGGCGCGAACCGAGCATCAGCAGAAGGGGCGATCGACGTCTTCCGAGAAGTATTGCTTCAAGTTCGGCCGGGCCGTCGAATGCCTGGTCAAGGATCGCCACGCACTGTTGGCCTTCTACGATTTTCTTGCCGAACATTGGATCACCTGCGCACCACGGATCCCATCGAGAGCGTGTTCGCCACCGGGCGTCGCAGGACCGTGCGGACGAAGGGCTCCTGGTCGCCAATCACCACCAGGCCGAGGGTGTTCAAGCTGCTGATCGCCGCATCAAGGACCCTGGCGGCGGATCAAGGGCACAAATCAGTTGCCCAAAGTCGCCGCAGTTTTCGGATTCAACGGCGGCATTGACGTCATGCAAGTTGCCGGCAAACCAAGCCGCCTGATCACCTCGTCACCCTAAATCCCGAATAGCTCATCTTGTTGGGCCGATAATTCAATGGAGATTGCTTAATGATTATTGATAACGAGAAGGCAGCCCCGCCGGCTCTGTCCACGGGTGCGATGCATGTGCTCATCGAGCTATGGGGAGCGAAAAACCTTGACGATCCGGCCATTGCGGAAGGCGCAATCCGAAAAGCCATCCGTGCGGCGAGTGCGACATTACTCCACCTTCATGTTCATAAGTTTTGTCCGGGTCACGGCGTCTCCGCAATAGCCTTGTTGGCTGAATCGCACATTACCTTACATACTTGGCCTGAGAGGTCCTACGCGGCCGCTGATGTTTTCGTATGTGGCGACAGCAATCCTGCGAGCGCCGTGCCAGTTCTAGTTGAGGCCTTTCAGCCCGAACGGTCTGACGTTCGCAGCTTCCGGAGAGGTGCGTCAATCAAGCCAACCCCTTGAAGCAGATACGGCGCCCTCAGTTCTGGCGGAGATGTTGTATTCCGACTGCTCGCCCGCACCATTCAAGTCTGGCTGATGGAGGTGAATGCACCTCCGCCTGCCCTAATGGATAATTGCCGGAGATGTCTTGATGCCGACGAACTCGCCCGCGCCGGCCGCTTCTATTTCGAGCCAGACAGCATCATCTACACTGCGGCGCACTGGTTGTTACGCAATGCGCTTGCTGAGGCTGGCGACTTGCCGGCGGCCGCTTGGAGATTCGCAACGGGCCCGCATGGCAAGCCACGCATTGATCCTGCGCTTCGTCGTGATGCCCTCAGTTTCAACCTCTCGCACACGAAGGGTCTCGTCGCCTGCGCGGTCACGCTTGGAGCTGAGATCGGGATTGACGTCGAGCTGATGGATCCGCGCCGCTCCAGCCCCGAAATTGCGGAGCACTTCTTCAGCGCCGCTGAGAATAAGCTGTTGCGCGCCGCACCAGCCGAGCGACGGATGCGGACCTTTTTTCGGCTATGGACCCTGAAGGAGACGCTGATTAAGACCACCGGCGAAGGCCTGCAACGCGCGCTCGACAGCTTCTCGTTTGAGCTCGACCCGGTCGCGGTGACGTTCCGCCCGGCTGATGTCGAAGAAGCGGCCCGCTGGACTTTCTGGGAGCTGGCTCCGACAGCACATCATGCGGCGGCGCTCGCGATCCGGCAGGACATGCCGCGGCCGCTAAGGTTGGTGATCAAAACACTGCGCATCGATGGCGATGGCGGGATCACAATCAAGCAGCAGCATGAGGGAGATGCTGTTCCTGGCTGCAGGCCAAAATAGGGCGTCACGACGGTGTCGCGAAACGAAAACCCGCTTATTGGTCTGGAAGTATAAGCAGAGCCGCGTCTTGTCGCGGCGAAGTCTGGCGCTCGTTGGACACCACCGGTCCACGTCAAGTAACTTGACCAAGCGGGCTCCCGGCTCAGCGCCCGGGCGCTGGACTTTGAAGGTGTCCACGGTAGGAGGCAGGGCCAAAGACGACGGTTGATCAAGCTCTCATGCGCGGGTTGGCTACCGCATGACCGTGGTTTCGTCTTGGGGCTGCCTCGGTCTAGGGGGCGAGCGTCGGCAATGCCGGCTCATAACAGGCCGCGAGGATTCCCCACCGCGCCCTGCCTCCTGCCCTGGGCACCGATATTGATATGGTGGTGCAGCCTTCTTTCAGGCGCCCGACCCGAGTTGTACTTGACGAGTGATCGCCCACAGGAAGCCGACCATCTCGCGTGCAATGGCGGTAGTGACGATCACCTTGGGTTTGCCGGCGGCCGACAAGCGGCGATAGCGGGCGCACAGCCTGACCTGCGCCTTCCAGGCGATATCGCGGCTAGTTTGAGGCAAGCGCTCGTTACGGTCATGGAGTTTGCGACTGACGCGGGCTTGCATGCGCTAGGTCCATGCCCCCTCGATCAGAGCCCGCCTGGCCAGAGCGTTGCCGGCCTTGGTGACGCCGCCAGGTCGGATGGTGGCGCCGCTCGAATGCTCCGACGGCACGAGGCCGAGATCGGCCATCAGTTGGCGGGGATTGTCGAAACGGGAGAAGTCGCCGACCTCAGCAACCACAGTCACGGCAACGATGAAGGCGACGCCGCGCATGGCCTGCACGGCCTCTACGAATGGCGTCATCGACCATTGTGGCGCCAGCTCTTCGATCCGCTTGGTCAAGCAGTTCACACGGGCCTCAGCGTCGGTCACGGCATAAATGTAGTCCTGCAGAACGATTTGGCTCGCCGGGTGATCGAAGCGCACCGTGGTGAGCCAGCGATGGTAAGCCAGGGTCCAGCCCTTCTTGCCGGCATAGATCCGCCCATGTCGCAGCAGGAAGCCTTGGAGATGTTGCCGCGCCTTGCCGAGCACACGCATTGCCGTGGCGCGGGCTCTCACTAACTCGCGCATGGCCTCATGCGGCGCATCCGGAACCCACACCGTTGTCAGCTCGCCGCTCCGGTGCAGCTTGGCCAGCATCGCCGCGTCGCGCCGGTCGGTTATTAACTCGATTGCCGGCCTTCACCGGAATCAGCGAGGGTGCCACCACGATGCAGTTGTGCCCCAGTCCCGTCAGTTGTCGATGCAGGCCATATCCACACGGACCGGCTTCGTAGCAAAAGCTTACCTGCCGGTCGCCCTTGCCAAGTTTCTTCGCCAGCTTGACGACCTGATCGGCGCGATTGGGGATGATCCCCAAGTTACGAACTTCCCCGCCGCGGATCCCTTCGGCCACTGCAACCGAAATCGTCGCCTTGTGCACATCCAGTTCCACGAAAATGCTATCGTTCATCAGGCCCGCTCCCCATGCTTGAGGCTCGNCNCCNNNCCNNCCNGCNCNACCCNCNNNAGGAGCTTGCCGCGGGGCGGGCCGCCCGTCACCTCAGGGGGCGAACATAGGGTCTAGAGCCTGCACGATATGCATCACGCAGGTGTGCCGTAAGGCGTGCGGACTGACGCCCTCGCTGGCGATCATCGGCGCAGGACGGGAGGTCTTCACTCACACCGCGCTGCCGGCATTTGACTCGGGGAGACGGTGCGCCTCCCTCCTGATGGAGGGGCGAAAGCCGAGGAGGAGTTCTCTTCAGCTTGCCAAACAATACTGTTTGGCGCACCCGCTACCGGAGATACAGCACGAGGTCCTCGCTAGGGGCGGCGCGAATCCCACCAGGTTCGAAATACCTGACGATACTCTTCGGTTACGGCCCGACCTCTATCCACGATCCCGGCTTGCTTAACGTGCCGAAGTTCCTGCTCATAACCGAGCTCTATCAAAAGCTCGGCGCCGACTGCGTCCGTTATTGCTTGCATCTCTTGGATGCTCAGTTCGGTTTGCCAAGTATGGACTGAGCGGTCATCGACCGCCGTTCTCTCCAGGATTTTTCGATCCCCGAAGCGACTCGACCGAAGATATTCCGCCTGCTCCATTGTCGCCGATGCAATGCAGGTTGGATCGTAGCCGAGGCCCGCGATCACGCGCCGGATTTCCTCGTCGGGGCGCGCCACCAAAAGTTCGTATCTCACCACCTGCGTTTGCCGCCGATCGCGGTACGCGGCGAGCGTAGGCAGGCCCAGAACGAGATCGGCGAGAGAAGATGCGATGTCGGGAGGCAGCCTGAGCACGAGATCGTAGAGACAAGATAGGCTGGCGGGCGGCCAGCTTTCTGGCACGAGCGGGATGCCCCATGTCGATTTCAGTGAAGCGGCAACAGCGTAGGGATTACGTAACAGAAGGATGTGTGGCGCTTCTGGATAAAGAGAATCCAAAAAGTCGAGCACCATCCAATAACGCGGCGTCTTATCTATGAAGGTACGCTTGCCCGCTGCTGCCAGATATTGGCCGTAAGCCGCATCGGCAAAAGCGCGACTGACAATATTACGATCTATTCGGCCCAAAAACTCGGAGGTGGCGTCCTGAATCAGTGATGCGCCCGCTGGGTGACGGTGGTCCACCCTGCCAAATGCCTCAACTGCCAGCATTAACCAGGGCTCAGGCGGCGCCACAATATCTGGGTGCTGCTGGAGCAAATGCGACAGCAGGGTCGTCCCCGACCGGGGAAGGCCGAGAAGAAAGCAGACTGCAGGCAAATCGTTGGCATCTCGACTCATGATTCCACCCCATTATGCCTGGACAAGCGAGCGCCCGCCCGAGACTCCCTTTATCCGTTAAAAAAATATCGGCAGCCGTGCTGTTCCACTTGTGACCGCGTGCGCAGCATCGTCATATGAGCAGGACTTCGCCTGCATCTTCGGCATGATCTGAGTGCTATGGAATTCAATCCATTTGGCCGGATCGCAGAAGCATTTGGCACCTGCAATCGGCAGCTCCCGATTGCTAGGGCGCGTACTCATAAAGTCATGACTGTAAATGGCCGTTAGGTGAGTTGTTCGCGCTGTTCCGGTCTAGTTGATCAAACGGGTGCGCGGCGCAACCGTCCTCTCATTTTAAGGCCGTCCCGCATGTTGAGGGCGAGAAGTGTGATGTTTGTTGCGCCCGCGACCAGTTCGAGCACCTGCACAGCGTAGAACGTGACATCAAATTCCGCCGCCTGAGCCTTGGACGCAAGGAAGAGCGCAGACGGGATAAGAATCAGTATGCCGTTTCCAGCAATGAATGGCATGCGCTTGAATTTGGTCCCGATCAAGCCGGCCCGGCGGTCTTTCGCCATGCTGATAGCTGTACCACCGGCGGCGGCGAGTGCTGGAATCAACAACAGGAAGCCCCACGGAATCGTGCCCTTAGCCGCTGCGACAGTAGCATGGGACGCGAACAGCTCGCTAAGTACCGTCGATAGCCGAAATGTGCCGATCGTTGCGATAGCCAGTGCGCCCGCGACGGGATGGATCAACCTGATCATGAGTGTCTTCCCTTCCGAAAACAGCAGAGCTAGGTAACGCAGATGCCGGGCACAGCAACTTTCTGGAACAGATGAGGTGAAGCGATCGCTGAGGCCGGATAGCGGGCGATTTTTGCCAGGAAGTCAGGATGGGTGAACGCCGCTCGAAAGTGCGCGGTGGATTCCCAGATGGCGTAGTTCAGATAGGTCGGGCTCTCGCCCAGAGCTCTGTGGAGCTGAGTGGAAATGAAGCCGGGCTGTTGCTTCATGAATTCCGCGTCATCCTGCCAAGTCTTGAGAAACGCCGTCTCATCGGCTTTGTCGAGAGTGAAGGGGTTCACCAGAACGACCGAATTTGCCTCGATCGCGATCTGGCGGTCGATCGGAAAGGAAGGGTCAAGTGGGCGTAGCAGGGACATGAGAAGCTCCATCGCTATTTGATATGTGGTGCCTAATTGGTATTATGATTACATAACCAATTGACAACATGATGTCAAGATAAAATAATGGTGACATATGAAAAGAGCCAAGCGAACCCCCGAAGGTGACGCCCTGACCGACCTTGTTCTCGATCTATTCAGGCTCGACAGCCTGCTTTTGACGGCCGGCGACCGGCTGGTCGCCTCGCTTGGCCTGACAAGCGCACGCTGGCAGGTGCTTGGCGCCATTGTGTCCGCCGAACGTCCCCAACCGGTCGCGTGGCTTGCGCGCGACCTCGGCGGCAATCGTCAAAATGTGCAGCGAATTATCAACGATCTGCACAGAGATGACCTCGTGTCTTTTGAGATCAATCCGCATCACCGACGGGCGCAGCTCGTCGTGCTGACTGAAATTGGACGACGCACCTTCGAAGCCGCAATGGAATTGCAAGCTCCCTGGATCAACGATCTTTCAGAAGGATTGTCGGTCAAGGAAATACGCACGGTCCATCGCGTAATCACGGCCTTGCGAGACAAGCTTGAGAGCAGCCAGGACAAGTCGGCCTAAATGCACGCATGGTAGAAGCATTGTGCTCGGCCGGCCGCCCGTGATTCAACCCCCCAACTGGGGCTCGAATCATGCGCTACGAACTCGCCGAACATGAATGGACTGCCATCAAGCCTATGCTGCCGAAGAAGCCGCGTGGCGTTCCTCGGGTTAACGACCGCCGTGTCCTCGATGGTATCTTCTGGGTCTTGCGATTTGGAGCCCCCTGGCGTGATCTGCCGGCGGAGTTTGGGCCGTACACCACTTGCTACAACCGCTTTGTTCGCTGGCGGCGAGCTGGTGTCTGGGGCCGCATCATAGACGCACTTGCCGCTGCCCATGATGCCACTGTTCAGATGATCGATACTTCCATCGTCCGGGTGCATCAACAGGGAGCTTGCGTCACCAGGAATCAGCGCCAATCAATGGGCCAACTGCGAGCGAGGGCGTCGCCGGATCCAGCGCCTCCTGCTCCAAGTGGCGCACGTCCGAACCGAATGCCAACCATTCGGCGAGATCACGGACGGCGCTGTCGGACTTCGCGATCGACGCCAAGCTCGGATCTACATCTGCCGGCTGACCTGATTTCAAGGCCAGCTCCCTCGTCATTAGGTGCGGTCGCGGCCTGCGAGGCAGGTTTTCCTCCAGGTACCTGAAAATGCGCACACCACCGACATCGACGTCCCCCCAGTGAAGGAACGGGACCTCGGCCGGCACGATCGTCAGAACCTTCGACAGAAGTTCGATGACCCCGGCCGCGGGGAAGCCGCCGGTGTACACGACAAGGCTGCCGTCCTCGATCTCGCGAACCTGACGATTGAAGCTCGCGTAGTTCTCGATTGTCAGGATGGCCGTGGGCTGTTCCAAGATTCTCAATTGCGAAAGCATCTCCGGATGAATGGACGCAAACGGCTTGGCGCGGCCATCGACCAGGCGACCGCCTGCCCCCTCCACGCTAATGGGGCCCTTCAGGTGAACAGGATGACCGAAACGCTCCAGTCCGATGTGCGTCCAGACCACGTCGGCCGCAGCGCCAGGCTGACCGATCTGGACGGCGATGACGGCAGCAAGCCGCGAACCGTGGCGGTCGAACGCCTTCGTGTCGTCCGTCGCCTTGGAGGAGAAGGTCCGCGCGTCCAGCCCGCGCGCCTCTCCTCGCGAGATGGACGCCAACAGCGTGAAGAACTCCTTGGCGGCATCGGCCTGGTCCGCCGTCAGGCGATAAGCGGCCTCGCCGCGCGCCCACCTTGCCGTCATCTCGTCCAACAGGACGGCGACCCACGGTTCTGCGGTCGCCGTGACCGGAAGCAATTCTGCTCTGACGCGCTGCGCCATCGCCGGCGCGGTAGGGCGACCGAGGTGTCTGGCAAGAAGTTCAGCGTCGCGAACGCGGACCCGCTCGATCAGGTGGCTGCGGTCCCTCTTGCCCCACTGCACCTCGACGGCACCGAACCTCTCCGCCGCAGCCATCAATGCGTGAAAGCGGCTGACCTGCTGCGCGGTCGAGAGTCTGTCGTACTCCGGAGCCGCGGAAGCCGGCCGCGAGCGATCGGGATTGCGCTCGCTCCGCTCCAGCAGCCGATCGAGGAATTCGACGCCGGCATCCGTTGTACGAATGTCGGTCATTCAGCGGCCTGATCCCGCGGGACAGCCTCGGCCTTTTCGGCCGCGATCAGCTCAGATTTGAACACGTCGAAGCCCTTGCGGTATGGGTCGATCGCAACGATCGCGTCGCGGGCCTTATCGGTCAGGAATTCAGTGTCGATCATCACCTGGTTGCCCAAGCGGTTCACGTTCACGACGGTGTCGACCACTTCCATGAACACATGGCGTTTTTCGTCGGGGGTCGCCAGCATGACCTGAAGCCCCAGATCCCGCATGAATTCCGAGCACTGACCGATGGCCTTGGTGTCCAGGCGGTTGAAGGCCTCGTCGAAGATTGCAAGCGACAGTCCACTCTCGCCGGTGCGACGGTTCTGATAGGTCGCGGCCAGCGAGGCGCCGATGGCAATGTAAAAGGGCAGTTGGCCTTCACCGCCGGATCCCGTGCCCGCACGGCTCGTCAGCGACGATCGGATCACGCCGGCAGCATCCTGGATATAGAGCTCGAAATTGAAATACTTGCGCGGGTCTTCGATGTCCTCGGTCCGCGCCTCCGGATTCGACAGAATCTCCTCGATCTGGCGCACCGCGCGCATCATCGGCGAACCCGCGTCTCCGCTGCGATCCTCAAAGAGAGGCAGATTGAAATCCGGCTTCCTTGATTCCTCCACAAGGTCAATCATGTCGACATGGGTCGGGGCCTCCAGCGCCTTGAACGAGTAGTAGTCGCGCCCGTGGAACTGGCGATCCTTCAGGTGACGGTTGAGCTCGTTCAGGGTGGCCTTGATGCCGGTGAAGGCGTCGTCCAGGCGGTGCAGGAGGTCGTTGCGGAATGCCGATGTCATCTCGGTCGCGGCGTTCCGGCACTGCTCTTCGTACTGGACGAGTTCATGCGTATCGAGACGTTGCTTTTCAGCCGCGGCCCACTGCTCGACCGCTGCCGGCGTCGCTTCTTCGGCCGTGAAAGGCGGCACGACATGGAATTCCTGGCCATGCTTGTTCATCGCCCCTGTCATTTCGCGCATGAGGCTAGAGCGCCGCTCGGTCGAACGGCGGTCCCGATCCGCGGCAAAGCCCGATACGAGGTTCTGGATGGATTCGGTAGCGATAGCGCCGACCTGGACTCGGTAATCCCGCATGGCCGTCGATTGCGGAAAGCCTTCCCGCAGCTGTCGCGCGCGGCCGCGCCGGGCCGATGACAAGGTGTCGCGGTTCTCGCGCACGTAGATTTCGTACGCGCCCTCGGCGCGGTCGCGAGCTCTTTGCGCCCCCTTGAAGGTCTCTTGTGTCGTGTTTTTGAGGCTGGCGGTGGCCACGACTTCAGTTCTCAACCGGTCCCGCTCCGCGATGAGCTTAGGATCGCGATTGCGCCTAGCATCCTCGATATTCTTTTCGACATCCGAGATCCTGCGATCGAATTCGACCAGCGCGGCGCCGCACGCCAGGCAGCTCAACCCTGCAGCTTGCACCTTTTGGAATTGCGCGAACATGTCCCCGAAGAGACTGGCATCTTCTTCCAGTCGCAAAACCTCGTTGGCCTGCTCGGCGAGTTTCTGCGCAAGCTCGGCGCGCTCGCGCTCGAGCTGCTGACGCATTTGGCCCTGTGTGGCGCGTCCGAGCTTGAGGTGCTCAGGCTTCGGAAGTCGTCGGACCGTCCGCCCGCCCTGCATCATGCGGTCGGGCGTGATGGCGTTCTCGGCGGCCACCATCCTGTCCATGGTCTCCACCATCATCAACCGGCCAAGCCGATAGTTTAGGAATGCCCGAGCATGCCTGTTTTCCGTGCTGATGATCTGCGCCAGCGACCCCTTTTCGGCCGGCCGCGTGGTGTCGGTCTTGGTCGTATTGATGACCTCGGCGTGTTGGAACGAGTACTCCCCGCCCTCCCGGTAGATTTCCAGGGCACGGACCGCTCGGCCGGGCTCGACGATCAACGCCTCGCGGGAGCGACCCAGGACAGCCTCGGCCGCCATTCGCCACTTATCGTCGCGGATCTCGACCAGATCGCACAAAGGTTCGGCCTCGATACCATGCGAGCGAAGCTGATCCATCAGATCGCGGGTGCCGCGCTCGATCGGGCTCAGCCCCTGGTCCATGCGCTTCAGGTTGCTGTCGATCTGATCGATACGATCCTGAAGCTCCTTGGCCGCCATGCGGGCATTGAAATGGACATCCGAGAACGTCTTCCGGACCGCCGCAAGTCGCTCCTGGTCGACGGCGACAAGAGCCGCATCGAGATGGGAGGCGCTGTCCTTCCAGTCCTCTGGGAGCGTCTTGTCCCACTCGGAAAGCGGCGCCCTTCCCCGAGCAACGACGACCGCGCTCAGCAGCGCATGCAACAGATCGTCCCGGCGGACCAGCAGATTGCGGTCGACTGCCTTCCTGATCGAAGCGATCAGTCCATCGATCTCCTTGACCGGAGCCATCGCATTGGCACGCTGGCCCACGGTGAGGTTCTTGTCCGATTCATACATCAGGGCGAGTTGTTCGCCGTCGCTGGTGTTGATCGACAACTCGACGGCCTTCAGCTCCGTCTCGATCGTCGAGTGCCGGGTCGACGCGGCGACGGCCTCCACTTCCGCCTTGGCGGCGGCGCTCTTGAGCTGCGCGATATTCTCTTCCTGCCGTCGCGCATCTCGCAGGAACTTCTCCCATTCCAGGCGGGCGATCTGCCAGTTGGCGACCGCGATGACCCGTTCGTTTTCAACGGCGCGGGCTACAATGCGGAGGATACCGGCGAGGCTTGCGCTCTGAGCCTTCAGCTCCTCGATGCGTCGGGTCAGCGAACGCCAATGCTCGATACCACGCCGGAGCCTGTCGACCTGGATCGGCTGGACGTCGAGAACATAGTTCCGGACGAACTCGGTGGGATTGTCCACCGGCTTCAGCAGCAGGGCGTTCCGAAACGCCCTCTGGAAGCGCCTCGGGTCGAGCGGGAAGCCGGCAGGCGACAAGGCCCTAAGCGATTCCGCCACGAAGTCGGTCGCGCTCGAGAAGGCGTCGTCGACCTCGATGTTCCGGGCGCGCAAGGCGTTGCGCACGGCATGCCACTGCAGCGTCTCGACCTCATCATCGCCGACCGAAGCGAGGATATCGTCCTTGTTAAGCGCATCCTTGGCGATGAAGCGCGCCTCGCAGGACTCGTCGCTTCTCGATGCCGATGCCGAAAAGGCCACGCCCAAGCTCACCGCCGAGCCGTCGTCGAGGTCCTCGAAGACCAGGATGATGTAGGTGTAGGCATGCTGGCGCGTCGGCTCCGACCGCTCACCCTTCTCGTCGAGGGAGACCACGCCGAGGCAGTAGTCGCGCAGCGTCCGCTTGCTCCTGACGTTGCTCTGGGCGCTTGGATTGAACCGGATGCTGGCCATGCTCGCCCCAGAGAGCACAGTCTGCACGGCGTCGATGATCGCCGATTTCCCAGCGCCGTTCGGACCGATGATGGCGGTCATGCCACGCATATCGACCTGCTGCGCCCGGAACAGATACCAGTCGACCAGGATGATGCGACGCAGTTCGATCACGCCTGCACCTCGTTCTCGGCGTCGGCCTTTGCCGTCGCCGCGGTGGCGCGCGACACGAACTCCTCCAGAGAGCCGAGCGTGTCCTTGGAGACCACGATCGGCAGGGCGGGCCGCAGGAACAGGGTAAAGTTCCTGTCGTCAAGATCCTCGATCCGGACGAGCCCGCGCTGCCTGAAGCCGGCCAGGATTTCCTTCACCCGTCCGAAATTCGGCCGCTCCCGATGGGTCCGGTCCTCGTAGATCTGCAGGATCTGCTCGCTCTCGACCTCCACCTCGCCGAATTCCTTGACCTCGAACCGCTCGAACGCCTCTTCGTAATGGAGCCGCAGCACCAGCAGGAGCAGACTCTCGTCGAGCTTCATGCTCTGACGGGGAGGCAATTCGTTCGCCACTAGGCCGACATAGCCGTCGTTCGGCCTGCCCACGACCCGATAACCCAGGGCGTCGAAAAGGTTCTCGAAGTAGCCTGTGTAACGGCGGAGCAGCTCGTAGGAGGTCTTCACGCCCCAGTCGTTCTCGTAGATGAACTGCGCGCGCCAGAGCGTCTGCGCGGCCTGACGCAGTTCCTTATGCAACTGGTCGCCGTCTTGCCCTTCGGAGTCCGCGTCGTCGATGATTTTGGAAAGATCACGCAGCATCGGCCGTGGTCCTCGTTCTCTCGATCCGGAAGGCAGTCACGTCGATCCAGTCGTTGGCGGTGACCCCTCCTCGAGCGTGATCGTGAATTCGCCCAACCGTACAGAGCGACCGACCGCAGCCAGGTTCGGGATAGCCCGGTAGGCGAAGAGGTCCGGAATGCTTCCGATCTCGATATCTTCGGATGAAACGCGGTCACGTCCCTGCATCTGCCGCCGAACGAACTCGAGTAGTTTCTGGTCTGTCACGCGCACCATCCGGTCGAATTCCGTCGTGGCCTGGACGTAGGCGCGCAGATAGGGATCCTGCTTCGGCACTTTGAAGCGCGTCCTTTCGGGCGGTGCCTTCGGCGGCGGCGGAGTGTAAAGCGCGAGCGACGTGATCGGCAGACCGACATCGGGCGACCTCAGACGGATCTCCACCTCGTCAGTGCCGATGTTCGAGAGTTGGTCGATCAACCGGACGATCCGCTCGGCTGAGCCTTCTCCCATAACGTCCATGTAGTGGACCGTGGTGCGGATGCGGCGTTCGAGGCGATCCCGGAAGTCCTCGATCTTGTCCATGAACGGTCCGACATCCTCGAACACGCTCTTGATCTTCTCTAGCTCCGCGATGATGCGTTCCTCGGCCGTGGCGATCGTGGCGCCTGCAGCCATGACACCCTGCTCGATGTAGGCGCGCGCGATCTTGCCGAGGCGATCCGCGTCCGCGAGCATGTCGCCGGCCAGCGACGCGATCGTGCGACGATGACGATATGGATTGTTGGACGTCTTGAGCTGCTTGTAGTCGGCGATAAGCAGCCCGTCGACGAAGTCTTGAAAGAACGTGCGAAGGATGGCTGCCGCGTTCGGATTGCCGAGAATGCGGTCCTCGATCTCGCGCATGCCGGCTAGGATGCGGCGCATGCTGCGAGCGAACCGCAAGGCCGTGTCGTGCGCGTTGGCGAGACCTTGGGCCATCGTCTCGGGCTCGCGGAAGGCGGCTTCGAGGTTGTTTTTGACATCGACCACGGCGCCGGCGACTCGCACGCGGCTATTGCCGAAGTCGGTGATCGCGCCCAGCACCATGAACGCGTCGGGGTTCATGTCGACATAGGTGCGCCATTTCTCGGTTTCTTCCGTGAGCCACCCGGTATCGCGCAGCCGATAGTAAGCAAGGTAGTGAGCCTGGCTTGTGGTCTGGTCCTCATCCGGATCGCCCTCCGAAAGGTCGCCCATCGACCCGATGCCAAAATCCGAGAGCCCGATCTCGATCTGCTTCACGACCTCTTCCCTGAGCGGCGTCTCGAGGATGCGGGCCGAGTAGACCCGTTCGTAGAGGCGCATCAGGAGCCGGGCATAGACGTGCTTCTTCGGCCCCGACAGGGGCTTGAAAAGCGTCTCCGGAAGATAACCAAACAGCTTCATGTATTCGGTCCCTCAGCCGGCCGATTGAACCGTCCCGCCCGCGCAACCGCAAGAATAAACAGAGGAGTTTCAGGGTGTTCTCCTTGATTTCCTCCGCTTCAAAAATTCCTTCGCGGCCTGCTCCATGATGTCCCAGGCGGCCCGATGCTCATCGATGGCAACCTGCTTGATGTCCGCGATCACGTCCGGGTGCATCATCGTCAGAAACTGAACCCTGTCCCCGATGGGGGTTCGCTTCCCCCGTTTCGGCGCCTTCCTTTTCCCGACCATCCGTCAGTCCGCTGCGCGAGAAGCTTTCGTTAACCACGCCGCCAGCCTCAGTCGAGATCTTCTTATATAACAAGGAGATCGCCTCTTATATAAGAAGGAGGCGCTAAGCCCTTGACTCCAGCTGACCTTCCTGCTTTGACTGTTCTCGTTTCGTTCACGGTAGCGTTCGAGGTCACCGATATCCCACTGGCCTTCGCCATGCCGCGCCTCAGGGGCAACCGTTAGGACGCCATATGGCGACGTTCCTAATCTTCCTCATCATCTTCGGGCCCGTCTGGTTATCTGCCAGATTGTGGCCGGCGCTTGCGCTTTCATCCAGGGTTTGTGGGCCGGCCTTGCCGCACGTAGACATAGGCCAACTTGGCTCGGTGTGCGGTCGTGAGCCGCTCGTCAGCGACGTTCGAGCTGATCAGCACGACCCAGTCCCCTTCCGGGCGTGCCGGGGACCGCTTGCATTCGCCGCAGCAGCGCGGCGACCGTTTGAGCAATCTGGGTTTGCGTCGCGGTCGACAGATTCGGCCACAGGCGGGGAATGCCAGCCGCCGGGTGGCCGGGTGGATTTGCCAACGTTGGCAGGGGTCGATACGCAACGCGACCTGGAAGCGGTCGGTGGGTCATCGCGAATCACCTTCTCGTCGAGAAGCCTCAGATTCGCGCTCAAATGTTGCATCAATGGGATGAGCGTGCGCGCGCTGATGCGCGGCAGATCGGCAATGCTGGCGCAGTTTGGCGGCTCAGCGAGATCTGTCGACGCGATCCGAACCCCCCGCCGCCGTCCATCCGGCAGTGCGACAACGATGTAGGCGGGACCGCGCCCAGATCGTTCCTTCAAGATGGCAAGCCGCTGTCCAAACAGAAAGTGATGCGGGTCGGTAATCGTGACGTGAGATACGACCCGATCAACAATAGGGGTACCTTGCCGTGTTCGGTGACCTAGTGGTGGCCACAGCGCTGCTCGATCGGCTCCTTCACCACGCCGTCGTCATCCAGATCGAAGGATCAAGCTACCCGCTGCGACAACACGCGGATCTCACGCCCGAGCACGTCCGCTCCAAAGCCTCCATCAACTCGCCAATCCCGGCACAGCCGCCGCGCCGCCGCGGTCGACCATCCAAAAACGGAGCCAACGATCACCACCCAGCCGGCTGATCACCGACATACCGCCCACCTGGGGAATTTTACTTCGGCACATCTTCGGATATTTGAAGCGGCATTGACAAAACTGATCGCGGAGACCGGCTGATGGCCAAGGTGCCCGGCTTCGCCAAGGCCTTTGTCGGCCGCTGGCGCATCGTCGAGATGGACGTCTGGGACAGCGACTTCCTCGATCTTGTCGAAGAGGCGCATCTCACCTTCCAGGGCAAGTCCGATGGCGAGATCGCCTTTGGGGCTCTCAAGGGCTTCCTGGACGTGCGCTACGGCACCCGCGACGGATCGGCCTGCGCCGAATTCTCATGGGAAGGGCACGACGAGAATGATCCGTCCTGCGGTCGCGGATGGGCTATGATCGGCACTGCGGGCAGGCTCGTCGGCCACTTCTACATCCACAATGGCGACGATTCAGGCTTCGTTTGCGAACGCGGCTGAGTTCTTCAACAGCCTGCAGCTGTCGATACAGGTCATATCCACACGGACCGGCTTCGTAGCAAAAGCTTACCTGCCGGTCGCCCTTGCCAAGTTTCTTCGCCAGCTTGACGACCTGACCGGCGCGATTGGGGATGATCCCCAAGTATTACCAACTTCCCCGCCGCGCATCCCTTCGGCCACCGCGACCGAAATCGTCGCCTTATGCACATCCAGTCCCACGAAAATGCTATCATTCATCAGGCCCGCTCCCCATGCTTGAGGCTCGGCACCGGCTCATCCGGCGCAACCCTCGATAGGAGCTTGCCGCGGAGCGGGCTGCCCGTCACCTCAGGGCGCGAACATAGGGTCTAGGTCTGATCGCGCGGATGCATACTCCCCCTGTTTGAGCCGCGATCTGTCCAAAGGCAGCGTCATTGCAATTTTGCATCAGGGCCAGGATTTGCCGACACCGCTGAAGATGCTCTGAGCCATCTCCCACAATTCTTTGTTCTGCGCGGAAGCGGCCTTCAACACTTTCCGCGCCTGACCAGCGCCAGCGGGAACGTCGTTCAGTAGCTATGATCAGAACGGCCAAAAGGCGCTTATCGCACTTGCGAGCATTTGCTTGCATCACGCAGGTGTGCCGTAAGCGTGCGGACTGACGCGCTCGCTGGCGATCATCGGCGCAGGGCGCGAGGTCGTCACTCACACCGCGCTGCCGGTAACGGAGCGCGGCCGACGATAGTCGTGAGCAGGCCCTGGCCCCACAGCCGCTGCGCGGCTCTCTTGGCGTCCTCAAGCCTCACCGCATCGATGAGAGCGTTGTGCTCCTCGATATACTCGATCGGCAGCTTGTCGAGCTGGTGCTCTAGTAGCGCATAGGCCAAGGCTGACGATGTTTCCAACTCTCTCATCTGCAAGCCCTTCAGGTAAGATTTGGTCTCATCCAGCTCCTCCCGCGTAGGGCCTTCCTCAGCTATGCGACGAAC
Organism: Bradyrhizobium sp. ARR65; assembly: GCF_000472385.1. GTDB lineage: Bacteria > Pseudomonadota > Alphaproteobacteria > Rhizobiales > Xanthobacteraceae > Bradyrhizobium. The sequence continues at coordinate 8,566 of NZ_AWZU01000055.1, read as the reverse complement.
CTGCCTTTCCAGCTCTTCAATCGTCTCGCCGATCCGATCGGGGCGGGTGCCGACACTGCCTACGAACAAGGCGGAATGGTCCATGGGCATCAAATTCTGGTGGACAGAATAGGCGAGCCCCCGCTTGTCGCGGATTTCGCGGAAGAGCCGGGAGGATAGACCACTGCCGCCAAAGATCTGGTTTACGACACGGGTTGCCATATAATCCGGCTCGCTGCGGCGGACCGCGGCACCACCAAAGATCAAAACCGTCTGCGGCACGTCGAGCGGAACGAAAATTCGCTGGGGCGGCTTCGCCGGCGCCACATCGGCTACCTCCGTCAAATCCGCCCGCTCGGGCAAGTTGCCAAATGTACTATCGAGCAGGCTGTCGAGCGTCTCCGCATCAATGTCACCTACCACCGCGATCTTCAGCGTGTCCTTGGCGATCACGCGGCGGACATAGACCTTGAGCTCGGCGCTCTCGATCTTTTGCACGCTCTTCAACGTCCCCTCAGGCTGCCGGCCATAGGGATGCGACGTGAAGGCAAGTTCGAAGAACTGGCAATAGGCGATCGATACCGGGTCCGTGGAACGGTGCCGCAAGTTCGCGAGCACCTCGGCCTGGATACGTTCCACATCGGGAGCGTCGAAACGGGGCGAGGTCAGCGCCATCCCGAGGAGCTCGAAGGCCTTATGCTTGGTATGCTTGAGTATGCGCAAGGACCCGTGGAGATAGTCCCGCGTCGAGGCAAAGTTCAGCTCGATCCCGCCTTCGTCGAGCCGCTCGTGAAAACTCTTGGAGTCGAGATCGCCGGATCCTTCTCGGAGAAGCCGGGCTACCATGGAGCCGAGACCCGAGCTTTCGGAAGGGTCCTGAGTTGATCCGCCCGCGAAGGCATATTGCATCGCGATCAGCGGCACGGTTGCATCTTGCACGAACCAGGCCTCGATCCCGCCCCGCGATACCAGCCGCTGGACTTTGGGCGCGCCATGCGATGATGGAGAGCCGACTATCGCGGGCGCGACCGGGGCCACAGTGATGAGCTCGCCACTCTCCGCCGACGAACACGCCGTTGACGAGTCTCCTTGTCTTCCGGGCCCCGAATGTTTGATGAGATAGCCTGTCACGCAGCCCTTTCCGTCGAGCCATTTCTGGGCCGCCTCGCGCACCTGTCCGGCGGTGACGGCACGGATGCGTTCCGGCCACCTTCGGACATCGTCGATGCTGAGGCCTGTGGCGAGCGCCGCGCCATACGATCGCGCAAGCGCGAAAGTACTATCCTGCGCGTACAGTAGGTTCGCAACTAGCTTGGTCTTAACGCGATCAATCTCCTCCGTAGGCGCGGGATTTTTGGTGAGATCGGCTATAACTTTGTCGATGGCTTCCTCGATCTGGGCGAACTCGAGGCCGGTTTTCGGAATGGCAGAGATCACAAATTGCGAGTCATCAAGCGATTCTGTCCCGTAGTACGCGGCCGTGCTGATCGCGAGCTTTTTGTCGATTACCAGGTTTCGATAGAGGCGGGAATTATTCCCGCCGCCCATCAGCTGCGCGAGCACGGAAAGCGCCGCGCTCTCGCCAACGCCTGCGGTAAGAGCCGACGGCACGCGATGATAGCGGTGCAACTGCGGCGGCTCGACCCGCGGATCGGCCAGGGTTACAGCCCGGAGTACCTCAGGCGTTGGCTCCTGCGGTCGGATGCGTTTTGCGGGTATCGAAAGCTGCGCGGGGATGTCACCAAAGCTTTGCTCCACAATCGGGCGGATGTCCTTGGATTCAACGTCGCCGGCGATGACCAAGATCGCGTTGTTCGGCGCATAGAAGCGCTTGTAAAAGGCAAGCGCGTCCTCCCGAGCGAACTTTCCGATCTCGTGCGGCCAGCCAAGCACCGGATGCCCGTAGGGGTGGTTGACGTAAAGCGTCGCCATGATCTGATCGTGGAGCCGCCTCTCTGGACCGTTGGCATGGCGCACATATTCCTCCAGAACGACGTCACGCTCGGACAGTACGCTCTCGTCTTCGAGAGCGAGACCAGTCATCCGGTCGGCCTCAAATGCCATTATGGTGCCAAGGTGTTCACGCGGCACGCGCTGGAAATAGCAAGTGTAATCGGTCGAAGTGAACGCGTTCTGATCGCCTCCAACCCGCCGAACGGTCTGGAAAAATTCCCCGGCGGGATGCTTGGCGGTACCCTTGAACATCAAGTGCTCGAGGAAATGCGCGAGCCCGGATTTTCCCGGCGGTTCATCGGCGGAGCCGACTTTGTACCAAATCATCTGCGTGACAAGCGCCTTGCGGGGACACGAGATCAGCAGTACCTGGAGCCCGTTCTGAAGGATGAAGCTTGCTACTCGTTCTGGGCTGATTGTGCTCTCGGCAAGGATGCTGCTTTCAGGGGCATCCCGGAGATTGGGATTGCCGCTGCTATCTGAGCTACATCCGATGGCTACCTTACTGCCCGTCATTGCGGCCATGGAAAAGGCCGATGTGCACCCCGCTTTGGTGATAGTTGAAGTCGTACTCTTCATGGCATTACCCCTGTCGCACACAGTCCGTTCTTGTAGCGCACACTCCAAAAGAGCATGGGAGCTGCACGCCACGCGAGCCAACCGAGCAAATGCCGCGCCAGTCTCGTGATGCTTCCGCGCGAGTGACAGTGCTCGTGGTGCAGTGCACGGGCTCTCTGTGCGAAGACGGGGCCTTGCTATTCGTCGCAATTGACGATCGTCGTACCTGCCATTGAGCACCTACCCGAACTTGAAAAGAACCCCATATCCGCCACGCGGATAGCTCCATTCGATGTCGCCAGTGGGTTCGGCAATCACACGACAGGTACCGCACTCGACGCAGCCGTCGACGGTGACCTCGACCTGGCCGCTATCGTTTAGCTCGTAGCAGCGCGCCGGACAGATCTTCAAAAGCGCAAGCAGCTCGCGCGACGGCTTTTTGTGCGCCCGCACCCTGATGTGCGGACGGCCCACGTCGACGAGATAGCGATTGTAGAACAGCTTGTCCTCAACGCGCACTGACGGCTCGGTACTCATGTTTCAGACTCCTTGCTAGGGTTTCGACTGGGTGCTCAACGCCAAGCGCGGGCGAAGCGGACTGCATCACTGAACAGGCCTATCCGGGATCGCGCATTGACAAAGGATTTCACGGTTATCTTCTGTTTCTCGGCTTTTGGTGTGCCATCGACACGCACGTAATTCTGCATTGCTCTGGAGATGAGCTGCGGATACGTGAGGAAGAAATTGTGCGAATTGGTATGCAACAGCGTCGGCATGTCTCTATATTTCTTTAGATCCTTGACTACAAAGGAGCGATCCAGCAACCTCTTGTAGAGCGCAAGATGTTCCGCAGTCATCGGAAGGCCGCGTGATTTCAGCTCGCAGATTGCTTCGGCCGCGATGCGGCCCGAGGTCATCGCCAGATTGGAGCCCTCGCGATGAATGGCGTTATTGAGCTGTGCCGCGTCGCCCACCACCACCCAGCCTTCCCCGTATAGTTTCGGGATCGCTTTGTAGCCACCTTCTGGGATGAGGTGCGCCGCGTATTCTTTCACCTCCGAACCCTCGATCAGCGGTGCGACCGACGGGTGCTGCTTGAAACGATCGAGCAGCCCATATGGCGTATGTGCGGTACGGCGAAAGTCTGCAACCAGACAGCCGATGCCAAGCGAGACGCATTCCTTGTTGGCATAAATGAAGCCCATCCCGGTCATGCCACGCGAAATGGTGCCGGCTGCCTCGATGACGACGCCTTCGTCGCCTTTTATGTTGAAACGCGCCTCAATGGTCTCACGCGGGAGGAAGTGCATTTCCTTGACCGCAAGTGCCACCTTGTCCGGCTTAGGACGTTCGCGCAATCCGGCGCGGGTGCCGAGTACGCCGTTGACGCCCTCAGCCAGGACGACGACATCGGCACGGATTTCACCATCCAGGCGGTCAGTGTGAACCCCGACAACTCGGCCATAGCTGTCCCGCGCCAGTTCCGTCGCGGTAGTCTCGAACAAAACAGTGACGCCGGCCTCGCGCACCTTTGAGGATAGCCATTTGTCGAACTGCGCGCGGATGATGGTGTAGCGGTTCGGACGCTCTTCATTGAAGTCCTCGGAGCGATAGTGGAGACCGACATGGGAGCGATCGTCCATCAACCAGAACCGCTGCTCTACAAGATGGCGTTCAAGCGGCGCGTCCTGCCGGAAATCCGGGATCAGCTTTTCTAGCATGTCTGCATAGAGGATCGCACCCTGCACATTTTTCGATCCCGAGTATTCGCCGCGTTCGAGTTGCAGCACCTTCATACCGCGGTTGGCCATGGTCAACGCCGCGGCATTTCCGGCCATACCGGCGCCGACGACGATGGCGTCGAACCGTTCCTCAATCATCATAAGCTCCTTTAGCTGGCGAACCAGGTACGCGAATGCGAAAGCCGAGCGCGAAGGGCGGTGCTCAGCCTCGGCAGCAGCTCCATCGGATCGGTGACGATCCCGATGTGGGCATAGAGTGCCAGATAGCCGCGCTGTTGCTTGATGCACGTGATGGAGTTGGTGCGTTCACCAGAGCTGAAGTGGACAGGCGAGTTAGTCACCATCGCGAGCCATCTCCCGCTCAATGCCGGCCTCTACGGCCTCAAAGGCGATTTCGAACGGAATTAAGGCAAGCGTGACCCAGAAGATCATCCCGGTGCGCGCGGTCAGCAGTAATGGCAGCATCATCGTCGTACTCCAAATCTCATCTTGCTCCGTGAGAGACTTGGCTGGACAACAGCAAGTGCTGTACCACATGCCGCGCGATCAAAATCAGCTCCACAAAAGAGATTATTAAGGTCATTTACGATCGGCGCCCAAGCCCAATTACGACATAGTCGGGAATACGACAGCGCCGCTTCGAGCGTCGGTTGAAGAGTTATTGAGAGGAAGGCATTGCTCGCCGCACGTCCTGCCGTCAGTCAGACCTGCTCTTGATACAGCAGGCTATTTCAGCGCAGCGAGCGGCACGAACACCGCTGATTTCTTGGGCTCGGCGACCGCATCCTTTAAGACCTTGAACACCCGTTGCTCGATCGGCGAGGATGCAACGAAATCCGCATAGGCTTGCGCGAGCACAGCTTTGCACCGGGCCGCAATATCACTCTCTGCGGCGCCGGCGAGTTGTTCCTTACCGAGATACTGCCCCATTCGCTTTAAAATATGCAATCGTGCGACATTGACGATCTTTGGGTCGTAGTCGACCCCAAGCAGCTCAAAAAACTCCTCTGCCGAGGAAGCCTTGTTGAGCCGGTCCAGGATACCGGGCGCCGTCTGCGTGTTGCTCATCGAAACATCTCCCCTAAGATTAAGCCTGACTCGTCATGCGGACCCGCCACAGGCTGGTTGTCTCGCAACGACACCTTGCAAGGTCTTCATACCGTCGACCCAAACCTTTAAGCTCCCGGGCAGCCACTTCGTGTGCGCTCTGTGATAGCGCCGTTGCAGCGTGATGCCGGATAAGGGCGCCTCACACGCAACGGGTTTCGCGCCAGATGGCCACGACCGTCTCGCGCGCAACCGGCCTCTTGTGTTCCAGCGCATGTTTTTGCACCCGCGACAGAATCTGCCTTGCTTGATCGGCGCTAGCGGCCAGTTGCATTTCGTCGAGCAGCCTGATGATCGCCGAGAGCCCGGAATGCTTGCCGATCACAATACGGTGGGAGCGACCGAGCAAACGGGGATCCAGCGACTGATAGGTCCGTTGATCCTTCAGCAAGCCGTCGACATGAATGCCGGATTCATGGGTGAAGACGTCTTCTCCGACGATCGCCTTGTTCAGTGGTATCGTACGTCTCGCTGCTGCTGCGACCACCACTGCGACATTCTCAAGCTCCGCCAGCTGGATGCCGGCGTCGCGCCCATAGAGCTGTTGGAGTGCGACCGCGACTTCTTCAAGGGGGGCATTGCCAGCACGCTCGCCGAGGCCGATGACGGTCACCGAGGCGTGGCTCGCCCCGCCCTTGATGGCGGCGAGCGTATTGGCGGTTGCGAGCCCGAGATCGTCATGGCCGTGGAATTCGAGCTCCAGATCGGTGGTCGCTCTCAAGCGCGAAACCAGCGCATGGGCCGCCTCAGGGTCGAGCACGCTGAGGGTGTCGGCAATCCGAAAGCGCCGCGCACCCGCGGCTTTCGCGGTTGCGATCAGCCTGACGAGAAATTCGATGTCGGCGCGTGAGGCGTCCTCGCCGCCAACGGCGACCTCAAGCCCCCGCTCGCGCGCGTAAGCTACCACCCGCCTCACCTGCTCTAACGCCCGTTCGCGGTCCCCCCCAAGCTTGGCTGTGATCTGCACGTCTGACGCTGGAACGGACACATTGACCATAGACACCTTCGCCTCAACCGCGGCATCCACATCGGCTTCACGCATCCGGCACCAGCCAATAGCGGTAAGAGGAAGACGGGCTTCAACAATGGCACGGATGGCAGACATCTCTTCACCTCCCATGGCCGGCGTTCCCGCCTCGATCTCCGTAACCCCGGCACGCGCCAAGGCCCGCGCGATTGCCACCTTCTCCCCACTGGTGAAGGCAACACCAGGTGCCTGCTCTCCATCGCGTAGCGTCGTGTCATTGAGCACGATCGGCCTCAACAGGGGCGTCTCGGACCAGGAGTTTCTGGCATCGGCAGCAACGACGGCGTCACGAAAAGCTCCATGTGTACGTGCTCAAAAAATGCCTGAGCAAGCAGCATGCCAGGCGCCTCACCCAGCGCCAATTCATTGGAAGTATGGGCTTGCGCCGTAGTTCGGCTCTCACAGCCGCAACAGGGTGAGACATCTGCCGCGGGCAACTTGCCGTACGCTGCGTCTTCATGAACTCAGGCCGGATCTTAGCTCCTGGTGAGAGACGCAAGAGCGCCTTAAGTCGTCGATTGAGTTCCCGTATGCCGATTTGGAAGTGCGGTGGCACTGGGCGCAAAGCGATCAATAAAGCTGTTTGGCTTGATCGAGAGCGGCCAACGTCGAGCCACGCTGACTCAGCTTGGACGGATCTCCTGGCGACTTGCGGAAAAACGGAAGGCCTCTCATGTCTTACCATTCTTGAACGTCGAATTATTCAAGGTGATGTATGACCACTACAGGGGGAAAGCATTGCCGGCATCGCCGGCTACTGAGCGACAAATGTACAGCTTGGTGTCTCGCCTAAACAGAAAGAGCGAGCCCGTCAGACCTTCATGAAGTCTGCGCAATACACGGCGTCCATGCTCCGGGAGAGCTGCGATCATCTATCGGAACGCCGGCAATGGACTCCGCTCAGAGCGAGCGGCCTCCGGCGGGTCACGAGGAAGCTGCCTGCAAAAGGGCCTCGCGCCGACGCTCAGCCATTCGGCTTTCGCCGCTTTCATCTCCAAAGCAGAGATTGAAGTCTTTGCACTCGGTGCACACGGGCGTCGTGCAAATGACGAGCCCTTCATCCTCACAGAGGGTCCGATAGAAAAAGCGCTTCCAGCGCATATTCTTGGTGTTGCGCCCAGCGAGCGGCGCGAAATGGCGGTTTAGGGCCCTAGATAATTCGCCACGATCGCGCAATCCCAATTCTTCCCACAAATGATTTGGCTCAATCGCACGACGCGCGATCATCGAGGCAAGCCACCGGCCGGTGTCCCCCTCGCTCGAGCGTTGCGCCAGCAAGAGATCACGCAACATTGCGACCTCCTCGCTATCATTGGGCGCGAAGCGCAGAAGCAACTCTTGCGCCCTAATCCGAACGGACGGAAAATACCGTTCGAGCAGAAGGGCCAGGTCCTCGTTGGACAGGCCTACCCTCTCGCAAACCAGACCACCATCCATCGTGCCGACGGCGAGAATGGACGCCAGCACATGGCGATCGAAGTCGCTGTCGCTGCTTGTCTCGGCGTCTGCAGGATTGCCCCCGGTAAGCAGGCAATAACTCGCAATTCCCCTATGCACCTTAGGGCCGCCATCAGTGGTCCTGACGGCCATAAGCGGAAAGAATTGCGCTTCGAACATAACCAGGGCCCTTCCAAGCTAATCCGGCACGGCCGGCCACATCGTGCGCCGGCCCATAAGATCTTTGGCGGGAACGCCGGCCCCCCATCCGGCATCCGGGAGGCTGACGTCCATCCGGACAACTGTTAGGCAGCGAGTTCGGCGGCCGTCTTGCCGATGATGGTCTCGTCAACCGGCTTCATGATGCCGTGCTCCATCAGCATGTCTTCGAGCTCGTCCATGGAGATGGGGGTNGGGATGACGCCCTTGCCGCCATTGTTGTGGACCTTGGTCGCNAGATTGCGATAGTGGTCGGCCTGCTTGGAATCCGGCGCGTATTCCAGTACGGTCATCCGACGCAGCTCCGCATGCTGCACAACGTTGTCGCGCGGCACAAAATAGATCAANTGCGTACCGAGCTTCTTGGCNAGCGCCTCCGCCAGCTCCAGCTCCTTGTCGGTCTGCCGCTCATTGCAGACGAGGCCCCCGAGCCGTACGCCGCCCGAGTTGGCGTATTTCAGAATGCCCTTGGAGATGTTGTTGGCCGCATACATCGCCATCATCTCGCCGGACATGACGATGTAGATCTCCTGGGCCTTGTTCT